>NZ_LGTB01000026.1 GCF_001238275.1 Bradyrhizobium viridifuturi | reverse complement strand
GTTCCTCGGTTCGTTTCCATCCATCCCCTCTGATTCTGCTCTGGGCGAAGTATTCGAAGACGATTCGGAAGGTCAGCGCACGACCTGCGGCGGCCCTTGGATCCAGCTCTGGTTCGGTCAACCAGCGCAGAAGCGCGTCGAGGTGCTCCGGCCCGCCAAGCGTGAGAACGTCACTGCCCTCAAAAATCGAAGGTGCGGCGTATGCTGCGAAATCGAGCTGGGTGTCTAAGTCTTGTGATTCCAGCCAGCGGCTAATTGCTTCTAGAGGAGACATGGCTTTGGCTCTGCTTCCTTGCAGTCGCGCTTTGAGTGCTCGCGACTGGCAAAAGATGGGTTTGACCGCGATTCGACCCAGAGAATGCTATACCGGTCAACTACAAGATCCTGCAGGCGCGATGATAATGAATGATTATATGTTCGGGTCGATCGCGGACAGAGAGCAATATAGTTGGAGTTCTGGCTCACGGCTTCACAGGTGGCGTTTGCCGGTCCGGGCCGCAATCGCGATTGAAAACCTCATACTCGTGGGCGGGCGGGTGCTGATCGCGAACGGTGGGCGCATCGCCATCCATTGTGAAGTAACGCCACCTGATGGCCCGAAGCGGCGAAGCATGACTTGTTACAGCGGGAAGCTGAGCCGCCGTACTGGAGACAACCATTAGTAATATCGATCACTGTATGGTCCATGATGACCAGTTCGAGCGGCTCCTGCGCGGAAAGGCTGTGCTATGTGTCAACCGGCGTCCAAATTTTAGTCAGCGGACAGCCCACCACAGCCTAGGCCGTCGCAGGAGGCGCCGACAAGCGAGATGCACGACCGCCGTCACATCGAAGTCTCGAAAAATCGAGGGGGGTCATTACATTTGGTATGATTATTTGACGCCGACTGTCGTTACGGCATCCTTGGCGTCGTACACTTGCCTGTGCTCGCGCGGCGTTCCGTGATTTTCTGGCTCAGCATGAAGGCATCGCGGGGCTAGTTGTCAGCATTTCCGGTATGAGCTTTGGGATTTACCTGATCAACCCCATGCTGCTGTCGCTGCTGCAGACGCGAGGGTTGACGTGGAACTTGGGAAGCCCGATTGTCGGCATACTGTGCTGGCGATTCTCGGCTCGGCAACGGCCATTTTTGCTCTACGAAGCACGCGCTTTACCGCCTGGCGGGTGCCGTGACTGCCTCCCGGATTGGTTTTGCCCGATGATGTCAAGCCTTCCGAGTGAACGCCCGCGAGCCCATACTTCTGTCCGTCGTCAACGCCTGGCCGCCACATCATGCTGTCAGAGGGAGCGGTGAGCTATCTAGATGCGCGTGGTTCGTCAGATGACGGCCACTGATCGCGTACGGGCTTTACTGGACCCACCGTCCCGGCGACCGCACTTCGAGCACTGGGCTTCAGTTCAGCGTAAGACCGTATGTGCGCCCCTGCCGGTGAGGTGGCTCGTCCTCACTGCGCGTCCGAGGGTTGCTCGGGCGCATCGAGCCGACCCTCATTGCAGGAGGAGGAGCCATGGCAGATTATATGTAGGCTCAAGGACTTAACCGCGGTAGACATCCCAACTGGGAGCAAAACGAGCCCGCTTTGGTAGGTTCGGAAAGCCGCAAGCTCCGTTCGTCTAACGGTTCAGGTTCAGGGCCCTCTTAAGGCTCAAATAGGGGCTCGATTCCCCTATCTGCGAACCCTTCGACGCAAGGTTTGACATCCATCCTCCTGACCGCGAATGGCGCGACTGCACCTTCAGGTAGGTTCGATCTAGCCTCTATCTCAGGAACTGCCTGAATCGTCGCAGCGATAACACGAACAGTATCGCGCCAATACCGAGCAGCGACAGGAGCTGCGGCCAGACGACGTCGAGGCCGGCGCTGCGGAACAGGACGGACTGTGCCAGGATCACAAAATGCGTATTCGGTGCGGCGAGCATGATGTCCTGGATGATTGCGGGCATGCTCTCCCGCGGCGTCGTCGCTCCCGACAAGGCCTGCAACGGCAACAAGATAAGCATCAGCAGCAGGCCGAACTGCGGCATGGTGCCCGCCATGGTGGCGAGGAAGATGCCCATGCAGGTCGTGGCGAAAAGATGCAGCGTCGCGCCGAGGAGAAATAATACCATCGAGCCCTCGATCGGAACCGCGAGAAAACCCTGGACCACCGCCAGCAGGGCTACGCTGGAAGCCGCGAGCACGACGAGGCCCATCGACCAAATCTTGCTCGCCATGATTTCGAACGGGGTGACCGGCATCACCAGCAGATGCTCGATGGTGCCGTGCTCGCGCTCGCGGATCAGCGCCGCGCCGGTCAGAATGATCGAGAGCATGGTGATGGAGTTGATGACTTGGTTGATCGCGCCGAACCAGCTCTTGTTGAGCTGGGGATTGAATCGTGCGCGGAGCGCCAGATCGACCGGCACGGTGGTCGAGTCCCGATAGCGATTGAGGAATTCACCGACTTCGCCTGATACGATCGATTGGATATAGCCGCCGCCGGTAAAGGCTTGCGTCATGCGGGTGGCATCGATGTTGAGCTGGATGGTTGGCGATCGCTTGGCCAGCAGGTCGCGCTGAAAATCCGGTGGAATGTCGAGTGCGAAGGTGTCGAGACCGGCGTCCATGCGGCGGTCCATCTCGCTCTGGGTGATCAGCCGCGGTATCGAAAAATAAGGCGGATTGAACGCTGTGATGATCCGGGACGATATCGGCGATTGGTCCTCGTCGACGACAGCGATCGCCGCGCGGTTCAGAGTTTCGGGTATCGCTTTTGACGCCGTGTAGACCGACAGCGTGAAGGCGTAGACGATCAGAACCATCAGCATCGGGTCGCGCATCAGGCCGCGCAGTTCCTTGACGCCGAGTTGCAGGACGTTGGCCAGACGCATGCTCACTTCGCCTGTTTCTTGAGGAGCGCCACGCCAAGCCCGAGCAGGAGCGGGATGGCGATGAGCAGCGGCAGGAACGAGTCCGCCAGATCGCTGAAGCCGAGTGCCTTCGAGAAGGTGCCGCGGGTGATGTTGACGAAATAGGTGGCGGGGTAAATCCGTCCTATGAAGGCACCGAAGCCCTGGAGCGAGGATACCGGGTCGATCAATCCGGAATATTGAATGGCCGGGATCAAGGTGATCAGCGCGGTCCCGAAAATGGCCGCGATCTGACTGCTCATGAAGGTCGAGATCACGAGCCCCATCGCGGTCGCTACCACAACGTAGAGAAGTGCACCGCAGGCGAAGGTGAGCAGGCTGCCGGTAAACGGGACCTGAAACGCGAAGATGGCGAAGGCGGTCAGCAGAACGGCGTTCAGCATGGCGAGCGCGACATAGGGAATCTGCTTGCTGATCAGGAATTCGAGCCGCGTCACCGGTGTCGTGTATAAATTGATGATCGATCCGAGTTCCTTTTCCCGGACGACGCTGAGCGCCGCCAGCATGGCCGGGATCATCATCAACAGCAGCGGGATGACCGCCGGTGCCATGGCGACCAGGCTCTTGATGCCGGGGTTATAGCGATAACGGACCTCGAGCTGATAGCTCCCGGCGGTTGCGGCCGCGCCGTAAAGCTCCCGGGCCTTCCCCGTCAGCCAGCTCGCGTGCATGGCCTGCACGTAGCCGCGCGCGGTCTCTGCGCGCGTCGGCATGGCGCCATCGATCCATGCGCCGATCGCGACGGTCTTGCCGCGCGATACGTCGCGCCCGAAGCCGGGTGGAATTTCGATCGCCACGCTGACTTCGCCGCTGCGCATGCGCCGGTCGAGATCCGCGTAATCGAGGATCGGACTCCTTTCCTCGAAATAGCGCGATCCTGCGATCTGCAGGATGTAGTCGCGGCTGATGGCGGTGTCGTCGCGATCAAGCGCGGCGAAAGTCAGGTTCTCAACGTCGAGGTTGATGCCGTAGCCGATCACGAACATCAGGATGACGCTGCCGACGATCGCGAGCGTGGCGCGGATCGGGTCGCGTCGCAGTTCGAGCGTCTCTCGCCGCGTGTAGGCGAGCATGCGCCGGAGATCGAGGAGTTGGCTGGCCCCGCCCCGCCCTGCGACTTCCTTTTCGCCAGGCTCGGTCGCCGGTGCAGGCGCCACCGCCGCGCCGGCAACCAGGGGCGCAGCCTTCACCTCGCCGATCGCGTCCTCCAGATAGGCCACGAA
Source organism: Bradyrhizobium viridifuturi (assembly GCF_001238275.1). Lineage (GTDB taxonomy): Bacteria > Pseudomonadota > Alphaproteobacteria > Rhizobiales > Xanthobacteraceae > Bradyrhizobium > Bradyrhizobium viridifuturi. The sequence continues at coordinate 123,385 of NZ_LGTB01000026.1, read as the reverse complement.
CGCTTCCTCGAGGCTGGCGGAACCGCGACGCTCGATGATCCGCGCCGGCGCGTCGCTGGCAAGCACCTTGCCCGCATGCATGAGCGAGATGCGATCGCAGCGCTGCGCCTCGTTCATGAAATGCGTCGAAATGAAAATGGTGACGTTATCCTTGCGGGAAAGATCGGATAGGATCTGCCAGAAGCCGTCGCGCGCCACCGGATCGACCCCCGATGTCGGCTCGTCGAGAATTAGGATGTCGGGCGAATGGATCATCGCTACCGCAAGCGACAGCCGCTGCCGGATTCCGAGCGGCAGCGGATCGGGAAGGGAGTCCATGACGTCGACGAGGTCGAAGCGATGCGCCATCGCCTCGACCCGGGATGCAATGGCGTCGCGAGGCATGCGGAACAAACGCGCGTGTAGTTCGAGGTTCTGCCGCACCGTGAGTTCGGAGTAAAGCGAGAAAGCCTGTGACATGTAGCCGACGCGGCGCCGGACATCCATGTCGTTCGGATCGACCTCGTGTCCGAACAATTTTGCGGTGCCGTCAGTCGCCGGCAACAGTCCGGTGAGCATCTTCATCGTTGTCGTCTTGCCGCACCCGTTCGAGCCAAGGAAGCCGAAGATCTCGCCGCGTTCGATGCGGAAGCTGACGTCATCGACCGCGGTGAAGTCGTCGAACCGCATAGTGAGATGTTCGGCTTCGATGGCGACGTTGCCATCGAGCGTTCCGGGTCGGGGCGGAATCACCACCTGCGAATAGCCGCGGCGTTTCGCCTCCGGGAGCAACGCGACAAAGGCTGCGTCGACGGTGGTTGCGTTGGTCTGCTGCAGCAGTTCAGCGGGAGCGCCGGTGGCGAGCACGCGCCCCCCATCAATCGCCACCAGCCAGTCGAAGCCGGCGGCTTCCTCCATATAGGCGGTAGCGACGACGACGCTCATGCCGGGGCGTTCGCTGCGAATATCGGCGATCAATTCCCAGAACTGGCGGCGCGACAGCGGATCGACGCCGGTCGTGGGCTCGTCGAGAATCAAGAGATCAGGGTCGTGGATCAGCGCGCAGCACAGGCCAAGCTTCTGCTTCATGCCGCCCGACAGTTTGCCGGCCGGCCGATCCGCGAACGGGGCGAGCCCCGTGCTTTGCAGCAGCGCCTTGACGCGGCGTTCCCGCTCGCGCCTGTTATGGCCGAACAGACGGCCGAAGAAGTCGACATTCTCGAATACGGAGAGGGTGGGATAAAGGTTCTTGCCGAGACCTTGCGGCATATAGGCGATCCGCGGGCAAATCCGCCTGCGGAGGCCGGCATCGGCGATGTCGCCGCCGAGCACCTCGATATGCCCGGTCTGAACGGCGCGCGCACCCGCGATCAGCGCCAGCAGGCTTGACTTGCCGACGCCATCCGGACCGATCAATCCGACCACGCCGCCCGCCGGCATGTCGAGAGTGACGGCTTGGAGCGCGGCCGTCTTGCCGTATGTCAGTCCCACCGTGCTCAGTCGCACGACGGGAACGACGGCAGCTGCATCGCCGATAGGACGATCGCTCATTGCACGAGCATTCCCTTGAGGCTTGCCGGCCATTTGGCCTTCGGATCGAGCTGGACATAGGCCATGCCGGGAAGGCCGGTTTTGACTTGCTTGATATATTTCCGCAGCAGCTCCGGAGAAATATGCGCCTTGATGCGGAACATCAGCTTCTGGCGCTCTTCCTCGGTCTCTACGGTTTTCGGCGTGAACTGGGCGACGTCAGCGACGAACGTGGCCTTGGCTGGAATTACGTACTGCGGGATGGCGTCGAGCACCAGACGAACGTCGGCTCCGATCGCAACGCTGCCAGCCTGGGCAGTCGGCAGAAAAAAACGTCATATAGACGTCGCCGAGATCGACGAGGTTGAGAACGCGCCCTCCGGCGGCAAGCACTTCGCTGGGCTGGGCGACGCGGTACTGCACGCGCCCGTCGCGCGGCGATTTCAAAGTGCTGTCGTCGATTTCGACCGTGATGCTTTCGATCGCCGCCTTGGCGGCGTCGATCGCAGCCCCAGCGTCGATGACTTGTGCCTTGGCAGCGCTGATCGCGGCGTCCGAGGCGGCGACCTGGGCCTGCGCCGCTGCGACCGCTGCCTTCATTCCTTGCGCGCTCGCACGATCGTCGTCGAGGACCTGCTGGGAAACGGCGTTGGTCTTGATCAGTACCTCCGATCGCGCCAGCTTTCTGTCCGCGGTATCGAACTGTGCTTCGCGCTGCGCCAGGACGGCGACCGCCGCTGTTCTCTCGGCCTCACGCTGGGTCACCAGGCTCCTTGCGGTATCGACACCGACGCTGGCCCGGTGCAGTTGCGCCATTGCCTGACGACGCTGCGCCTCCAGCTGATCGGTGTCCATGCGGGCGAGCACCTGTCCCGCAGTGACGAATTCACCCTCGTTGACTAAAATCTCCCGGATTCGTCCGGGAGTTTTGGTCGAGACGTCAATCTCGATCGCTTCGATGCGGCCATTCCCGGCGGCGATCCCTTCGGGAAGACTGCGGCTTCCGAGTTTCTGCCAGGCATAATAGCCGCCCCCGGCGAGCGTTACGACGAGCGTAGCTATCAGCCAACGCTTGCTGGACTTTGTTATCAGCGGACTTTCCTCCAATTTGGCGCAAGCTCCCAATGGAGGGCTCTCGCTTGCACACAGATGAGAGGCGCGCCGAGAGCATGATCATGAACGATTGCAGTCATTACAGCCTCGGAGAGAAGAATCTTTCGATGAAAGTCATCTGCCAAGTGAGGCGGGGCGAGAAGCCACGCAGGTTGCGTAATCCTTCATCGGCCCTTCGGAGAATGACGTTAGCCATTCAGGGTTTTCCAGGAATGGAAACTTGAAATTAGCCACCCACGATTGTACGTCGATTATCGTCTGTTCCGCTACCATCGGGAAGTTCCACCATTGGTTCGCGTCTCACTCGACAATTGAAAAATTATCCGCCGTGTCCGGCCACGCTTTGATCTATGTCAACGATTGTTGACCGGAGCAGGGTAATCAATGCGTCGCCGGTGAGGTCGGGGATTGATCGTAGTCAGCATACGTTGACCAAAATGCGATAGTGGATGTATTTGGCTATCGCAATGGGCTTTCTGGAGGTGCCCATGCGCCGTCAATCTGCAGTGCAGAAACCAGAGATCTCTACGCGCGATCGCATCCTGAATGCTGCGGTTCTGCGGTTTTCGAGACGCTCTTATGAGGAGACCGGACTACGAGACATCGCTGCAGACGTCGGCATTGATGTTTCTTACGTACATCGCTGCTTCGGTTCAAAGAAACGGCTCTTTGCCGAAGCCGTCGAGGCCGCAATACGCCCCGTTCATTTACCTACAAGCGGCACGGGAGAGGTCGCTTGCTCGCTCGCCCAGCAGGTCTTTGCACGCGACGCCACGCGTTCCCACGGCAATATTGGGCCGCTCGACATTGTCGTCCGCTCGTTTGCAAGCGAGGACGCGGCGCGGGTCGTGCGCCAGTTCATCCTGAAAGATTTCATCAATCCGCTTGCCGAGAAGCTCGACCAACCAGCGGCCAGTCGCGCCACACTGATCGCGGCCTTCTTGGCCGGGGTAAGAATTTTCAGAAATGTGCTTCGTATCGCACCCTTGTTCAAGGCCGAGCGCAGCGAACTCGAGGGCCTGATCGCAAATGTCATCGAGGAGATGATGAAGGTAGATCCCGTCGCTCAGGGGCATAGGCGGCTGACGGGGTAGAAAGATTTACTAATGAGTACCGCAACATCGCTCGAGCCGGTAAAGGTCCGGACGCCTTCCATTTCGACACGGGCCGGGTCGACTGCCCCGTCGAAGGAGCTGGCGCGAGCCGACGAGAGTGTTGGCAGCGAAACTTTCCGAACGATTGACCGGATACGCGAAGCTCTTACCGCACAGTCGACAGCGGGACTTTCGCCGGCTTCGCTTGCCCTCGCTTTCATCGATTGGGCGATTCACCTCTCATCGGCTCCGGGCAAGCGCCTAGAACTCGTCGACAAAGCGTCGCGTAAGGCAAGCCGGCTGCTGTCTTATCTCGCCGCAGCGGGCGTTCATCCCGACGCCCCCCCGTGCATCGAGCCGTTGCTCGGCGATTATCGGTTTCGCGCAGAGGGATGGCAGATACAACCTTTCAGTTTCTGGGCTCAGGCGTTTCTGCTCAATCAGCAATGGTGGCACAACGTCACGCACGAAGTGCCCGGTGTCATGCCGCATCATGAGGACGTGGTGTCCTTTTCCGCGCGGCAGTTCCTCGACATATTCTCGCCGTCCAACAATCCCTTCACTAATCCCGAAGTGGTCGGGAAGACGATCGAGACCGGCGGGGCGAACTTCGTTCAAGGCGGGCAGAACTGGCTGGAGGACGTAACCCGACTTGCCGCGGGGCAGCCGCCTGTGGGCACCGAGGATTTCCTCCCTGGGAGGGATGTCGCTGTCACGCCCGGCAAGGTCGTCTACCGAAACCATCTCATTGAGCTGATCCAGTATGCAGCGACGACGGAGACAGTGTTGGCCGAGCCAGTACTGATCGTGCCGGCCTGGATCATGAAATACTACATCCTCGATCTGTCACCGCAGAATTCACTCGTCCGCTACCTTGTCGGGAGGGGCCATACAGTTTTTTGCATCTCATGGCGCAATCCGACCGCCGAGGACCGTGATCTCACGATGGACGATTACCGGCGGTCGGGGATCATGGCGGCAATCGATGCCGTTAACGTCATCGTTCCTGACCGCAAGATCCATGCAACCGGATACTGCCTGGGAGGGACGCTTCTATCGATCGCGGCGGCCGGCATGGCGCGCACGGACGATAAACGACTGGCGTCCATCACTCTATTCGCCGCCCAGACGGATTTCACCGAACCCGGCGAACTCGCGCTCTTCGTCGACCACAGCCAGATGCATTTGCTCGACAGCATGATGTGGAACAGGGGCTATCTTTCCGCCGATCAGATGGCGGGAGCCTTTTCGCTTTTGCGCACCAATGATCTCATCTGGTCGCGGCTTGTCCATGATTACCTGATGGGCGAGCGCTCGCCGATGATCGATCTCATGGCCTGGAACGCAGACTCCACCCGCATGCCTTACAAGATGCATGCGGAGTATTTACAGCGGCTTTATCTCGACAACGAACTTGCGGCTGGCCGTTTCATGGTTGGAGGGCGCCCGGCTGCGCTCCAGAACATCCGTGCGCCGATGTTCGTCGTCGGTACGGAACGCGACCATGTGGCACCATGGCGATCCGTCTACAAGATACACTATCTCACCGATACCGACGTAACCTTCGTGCTGACGAGCGGCGGGCACAATGCCGGCATCGTTAGCGAGCCCGGCCGCTCCGGGCGACACTTTCGCATCGCCCTGAAGCGCACCACCGATTCCTGTCTCGGCCCGGACGAATGGGCTGCTGCGACCGTGCCGAAAGACGGATCATGGTGGGTGGGTTGGGCGGAATGGCTCGTCAGCCATTCCGCACCGGAGCGCGTCCTGCCGCCGGTGATGGGAGCCGCCGGGAAGGGCAACGTCCCAATCGAGAAAGCGCCCGGCACCTATATCTTCCAGCGGTGATGCGTATGGACGAGGCGTTCCTCCAGAACCGGACTTTCGACGAACTGCAAGTGGGCGATACCGCTTCGCTGGTGCGCATCATCGGACGCGACGACATTGATCTTTTTGCAGCCGTATCGGGTGACGCGAACCCGGCGCATCTAGACGCGACGTTCGCCGCTACGGATCTTTTCGGTCACATCGTTGCACACGGGATGTGGACAGGCTCACTGATCTCGGCGGTGCTGGGTACGAAGCTGCCCGGTCCCGGCACGATCTATCTCGAGCAGAATCTGAAATTTCTCAAGCCGGTCGCGCCTGGCGACACGGTCACCGCAACGGTTACTGTCAGGGAGAAGCGGCCGGAAAATCACGTCGTGTTGCTCGACACCGTCTGTACCAACAAGACGGGCTATCAGGTCCTGACGGGCACCGCGACCGTGATTGCTCCTGACTACACAATCGAATGGCCCCGGACGAGGCTGCCCGACGTCTCGCTCCGGCGGCACGACCGCTACGAGGCGTTCGTGAAGGACGCCCGAAGCCGGCCAGTGATCAGCGCAGCCATCGTGCATCCGTGCTCGCCGGAAGCGATCCTCGCTGCCATCGAGGTTCGGGATGAGGGGCTGCTCGAGCCGCTGTTGATCGGACCGGTGGCGAAGATTCACGCGGCCGCCGAAATGGCGCAGGTCTCGTTGGACGGCATCACGATCGAGGGAGTGGCGCACAGCCATGCCGCGGCGGCGCGCGCGGTCGAACTCGCGGTTGCCGGCAAGGTATCGGTGTTGGTGAAGGGCAGCCTGCATACCGACGAGTTGCTGGGCGCGGTCGTCGCGTCCGGTTCTGGGCTAAGGACCGAGCGGCGGATCAGCCACGTCTATGCCATGGACGTTCCAGCCTATGCGAAGCCGCTCATCGTCACCGACGCGGCGATCAACATCCGGCCGACTCTAGAGGAAAAGCGTGACATCTGCCAGAACGCCATCGACCTCCTGCATACGCTGGGCATGGAAGAGCCGCTGGTCGCGGTGCTGGCCGCCGTCGAAACGGTCAATCTCAAGATGCCGGCAACACTCGATGCCGCCGCGCTCACCGTGATGGCCTCGCGCGGCCAGATCAGTGGCGCCAAGGTCGATGGGCCGCTCGCCTTCGACAATGCTATCAGCCCCGATGCGGCCCGGACCAAGGGCATCGTCTCGCCGGTCGCGGGCCGCGCCGACATCCTGCTAGTGCCCGATCTCGAGGCAGGAAACATGCTGGCCAAGCAGTTGATCTATTTTGCCGGCGCGACCGCTGCCGGCCTCGTGCTTGGTGCTCGCGTCCCGATCGTGCTGACCAGCCGGGCAGATTCTCTGACCGCGCGGATCGCGTCCGCGGCGCTCGCGAAGCTGGTAGCAGAGCCGAGCGCGGTGAAGGGACTGCGGTCGTTATGAGCGACGATCTGCTACTCACGTTCAATGCCGGTTCCTCGACAGTCGAGGTCGGTGTCTTCGAGGCCACCGCGGCCGGCGGCCGCCGAGTGGCCAAGGGCGACTTCCGCTGGGCTTCCGCGTAACCGAAGGACCTCCAACCTTTGAAATAGATCTCAAGGCCAAGGCTTTCGAGCAGGCGGTCGCCACCAGCATGGCTTCTTCCTTGCCGTTGAGCTTGCGCTCTGCTCCGGGACGCGGCTCTTCGCTCAGCGCCCGTTCCAGGTTGCCTTCGACAAAGCGCTGCTTGGTCCGTCGAGCCGCCAACCCCGACACTTGTGGCGATGTCCTCGTTGCTTACCCCGGCGTCCGCTGCCAGCAGGATCTGGGCTCGCTTGAGCTTGCGCGCCGCCTGCCTGCCGCCGCACGTAAGCTGCATCAGTTCCGCGCGCTCGCTTTGGCTCAGTTCGACCCGATAGCGTACATTCATCCGTGCCTCCTCGCGTTGAGGCACGGATCACAGTTGAATCGGATGCCGACGTGAGTCGCTCGGGAAAAACCCTCACCGCCAAGCAGGGCCAATATCTGGCCTACATCCACCTGTACACGCGGTTGCACCGCCGGTCGCCGGCCGAAACCGACATGCAGGAATACTTTCGCTTCAGCCCACCATCGGTTCATTAGATCGTGCTGGCGCTCGAACAGGCAGGCCTCACCCGAAGGCAGCCGAGGACACCCCGCAGCATCGAACCGCTCGTTGATCCCAACCAGCTGCCGGACCTACTCTGATCCAGCATTCAACCGGTCAAATTCAGCGTGCAGAGGTACTAGGTGTCGTGTGAAGCCTGCTTACGGCTGGCATTGACGGCCGGACATCTTCAATTGAGCTGCAGGACGATACGCCCGTCGATGCCGCTTTGTTCCATGCGGGCGAAGATCGCATTGATGTTGTCGAGCTTGTCCCACGAGAAGTGCGCGGCGACAGCGCCGTCGCCGGCGAAGTCCAGCGCCTCGTCGAGATCTTGGCGGGTGCCGACGATCGAGCCGCGGACTGTAATGCGCTTCAACACCGTCTCGAAGATCGGCATGGCGAATCTGCCAGGCGGCAGGCCGACTAGTGCCATCGTGCCGTGCGAGCGCAGCGCCCCGAAGGTCTGCTCAAAGGCAGTCGGCGAAACGGCCGTGACGAGCGCGCCATGGACGCCGCCGATCCGCTTCTGTAGTTCCGCCGGGTCGGTTTCCCGTGCGTCAATGGTGATCTCGGCGCCGAGCTTCTTCGCGAGCGCCAGCTTGTCGGGATGAATGTCAATTGCAGCGACATGCATGCCCATCGCTTTGGCATATTGCACCGCCATGTGGCCGAGGCCGCCGATCCCCGAAATCGCGACCCACTCTCCGGGCCTGACCTCGGTTTCCTTCAGCCCCTTGTAAACGGTGACGCCGGCACAGAGCACGGGCGCCGCCGGTCCCCAGTGGAGCCCCTCGGGCAACCGGCCCACATAGTTGGGATCGGCGAGCGCATATTCGGCGAAGCTGCCGTTCACCGAATAGCCGGTATTCTTCTGCGAAGCGCAGAGCGTTTCCCAACCTGTGCGGCAATGGGGGCAATAGCCGCAGGCCGTGTGCAGCCAGGGGATGCCGACGCGGTCGCCCTCCCTGACGCGCTTCACCGACCGGCCGATACCGACGACTGTGCCGACGCCTTCGTGACCGGGAATGAACGGCGGTGTCGGCTTGACCGGCCAGTCGCCCTTTACTGCATGCAAATCCGTGTGACAGACTCCGGTTGCCGCGATCCGAACCAGTATCTGGTCGGGACCAGGCTCGGGCACCGGCACCTCCTCGATCACCAGGGGCTTGCCGAGCTCGTTGAGAACGGCGGCTTTCATCATATTCGCCATACGGCTTCTCCTTGCATCAAAATGGATACGCCCCCAGCGGCCCAACGAATTCGTCCGAGCAGCATCATTGTTGTGGTTCTCTGGCCCGTGATCGCGAGACGCGGCGAATTGCGCGTTCATCTGCTCCGGTCTTGCCTCCGCTCGGCCTTCAGACGACGCAGAATCTCGCGATGGTTTTTGTCGCGGGAAGTCCTTAGCTGCTCGTAAGAAAGCTCGATGTTTTGGCGAGCGATCCAGGCCTCGTATTCGCTCATGGTCATCTTTCTCGTCTTGCCCCTTCAAGCGGACGTTGTTGCTTCCATCAACAGCCAGTGCGGCCTGTCGAGTCGTCAGCGGGGGGCAGTACCGCTCGGGTGCGGTAGCAAAGTTAAACCCGAAATGCAGCCAAGACCATGCCCTCAAGCCGCCGATCGAGCAAAGCTATTACGTCAGCACTGAGAGATGCAACCTTCGACAAATCAGCACAAAACTTGTGCAATCGAATCCATGGCAACCGATCAGGCCCAACAACCCCTCGCGAGCCCTCAAATATCAGCTCGACAAACATCTCTATGCCCAGCGCCATCTCGTGGAATGCTGCTTCAGTAAGCTCAAGCAGTTCCGTCGCGTCGCAACCCGCTTCGAAAAGACCGCCAGAAATTACCGAGCCGTAGTCACTCTCGCTGCCATCGTCCTATGGATGCGATAAGCGCCCACACCGCCTAGAGCCTTTTCCGTTCCGATCGGAACGAAAAAGAAAGGCTCTTGCCATGATCACCACCGAATCCATGTTATAGAGCGGACATGGAACCCTGCGCGATCAAGCTGATCGGCTTTGCTGCCGCCACCTGCACCACCGTCGCCTACGCGCCGCAGTTCATCAAGGTCTGGAAGACCCGATCGGCGCGCGACATCTCGCTCAGCATGTTCCTGGTCATGGTGCTGGGCTTGGCGCTCTGGCTCATCTACGGCCTGCTCTCTGGCGACGCCCCGCTGGTCGCCGCCAACGCCATCACGATGGTGCTCGCTGGCGCTATCTTGTTCATGAAGTTGAAATATGGGTGAGATCGAAGCTGCGTAGAGCGGATTGGCGCGTGTACCCATAGAATCTGGGATGTCTGTTTTCGAGAGACCCGGAGCCGACATGGACAATCGACCATCGTGTGGTCAGTGCGGTACCTGAAAAGTAACGGTCCTTGATCCAGATCAAGTCGGATTGTTGGTAGCCCGCTGTTTAATGGCCAATATGCCAGGCCGCAGGAGCGGCCTCCGTAGCGGCGCCGGAACATTCCATGCTTCAACCATCGCTGATTCCGGCCGCATAAAGCCTGCGGTTTTGTGACTCAGTCAGACTACGCACGTCCAGGAAGCCCTTAAGAGCCCCAAAGGCGATTTTGCCGTCGGACTTGCCCTTAAAGCCTTAAAGGTGAGTTGTGCCTCTTCGACAAGATCGAGGACGTCGCTGTCCCAGACGTCCATCTCGACGATGCGCCAGCGGCCGACAAAGGCCTTGGCGAAGCCGGGCACCTTGGCCATTAGCCGGCCTCCGCGGATCAGCTTGGGCAGCCGCACCAGATTGCAGGCGGTGGCGGCGAAGGTAAAGGCCCATGCGACGCGATCACGGCCACGGAAGCTGGTCTTCTCTCGCCCGGGGATCTTCTTGATCCAGCCAAATGCCTCCTCGATGCGCTTGCGGATGCGTTGGCTGACGGCATAGCCACCGTGCCGGGTCGTTCGCCCGTCAATCGCAGAGCTACGGCCGCTGATCCCACTGCGTTCACGCCGATGCCGCCAGGAAGAGACACGGCGCGATCACAGTGCACGCCTGATGATCTATCGCGACGCTCGAAGCGCAACAGCTCAGGATCGTCGCGCGGCGCTCTTGTCGGCAATTGAGACAGCTGCGATGTCCGACAGCGGCGTTTGAGCGGATAAGGGTTGCGGCTCGCGCTGTCGCTCCCCGCCGCGCCGAGGGTGCGCATGCAAGAGCTTGGCATCGGTCGGAAAGGTGATGGCCTTCGGCTGCACCGTGTCGGCTCTGACTCGCTTGAGGTCCTGGCTGCGCAATGCGCCGGCCGCGTGCGCCACCCGCAGGCTCTCAGCCAGCAGCAGCTCCAGCTTGTTGCCGACCGCTTGCGCCAATGGCTCAGGTCCGAGCGCTCGTGCGGGAAGGTGTGCTGGAAGAACTCTTCGCCGGTGAAGAACTGGAAATACGGATCGCGGACCCAGCCTCGCACACCCCCTCATCGGACAGCCCGTAAATGTGCTTGAGCAGCAAAAGCCCGATCATGAAGCGGGTCTCGATGCCGGGCCGGCCGTTCTCGCTGTAGAGCGGAGCGATCTCGCCGTCGATCCAGTCCGAGTCGACCTCGCCGACGAGCGGGACCAGCTCGTGCTTCATGTTGATCATCTGGTCCAGCCGCGCCCGGAACAGATCATTTGACCCCATCGTCTTGTGCTTCTTCGGTCACATCGTCCTCTCCGATGCACCACAGAATCACGGCTCACAGCAAAAGGGAACTCCAAAAACCAATTTGCAGGATTTGGAGGCCTCAAGCCCCAAATCCCTGCAATCTCAAACGCCTCTAAAACCCGAAACCAGACTCCTGCTCAATCGCTTAGAGCCTTGTTCACGGCCGACTTGTTAGCGTGCCGTGATTGCCGGATGACGAGCGGGCGGCGACACGCCACCGGGTTTATGTGATCGAGTTACGCCTACGATGATGAGATTGCAGCCACGGAAGGGTGACAAAGTCTTGCGTGATCAGAGCGGCGTTTTCGGTTGCGGTGACGTATCGTAGGCGCCCCAGATGCTTTGGTCGAAGTTGATCGTTGCTCCCGTCATCATTCCCGACTCATCGCAAGACAAGAACGCAACAACTCGCGCTACCTCAGTGGGATCGAGCAGTCGAGCGAAGGGTTGTCTCGCGGCAGCTACTTCGAGCCAGTTCTCCAGCTGACCATGATAAACCCGCTGCGTGTTGAGCTCGCCTTCCGAAGCCATCCAACCGATGTTGAGCCCATTTACGCGGATGCGATTACGCAGCAACGCATAAGCAGTGTTACGCGTCATTGTGTCGAGCGCGCCCTTCGAAGCGCAATATGCAGCGATGAAGGGCTGACCACCCATGGCCGACATTGAGGAGATATTGACGATCGTGCCCTGCACTTTGTCGCGGCGCATGAGCTTGATCGTGTCCTGCATCAAAAGAAATGGCGCACGCGCGTTAACGGCGAATATTCGGTCGAACAGTTCGGGCTTTGTATCGATGATAGTGCCACGGCTCGTATCGCCCGCGGCGTTTACCAGGGCGTCGACGCGCCCGAAGGCCGTGTCGGCTTCAGCGACGACTTTCGCGCAATCCTCAATCTTCGCGAGGTCAGCGCGCACATACATGACGGCTACACCTGTGGCCCTGGCGATCTCATCGGCCCTTGCGCGCCCCATCATCTCGTCACGACCGCACGTTACGATGCCTTTCGCGTCACGTTCGGCAAAGAGCTTAGCGATCGCCGCACCAAGCCCCTGCGTGCCGCCTGTGACAATCGCAATCTTTCCGCGCATCGAAATCATATGGGGCTCTCCAATAATTGATGCAGGGGGCCTAGTTAATGTTCTTAGCTTTCGGCCACTCGCCGCGCCGCGGCATCGGATTCCGATCACGAAGCAGCAGCGACGGCCGGCTGAGAGCTCGAATGCCATTACCAAGAATCGCGATAGGGTTCGCCTGCCACTTTGGGACTCCGTCTACCAAAACTTGTAGGTGCCGAAGCTCTCAAGATCTGGTCAACTGAAGCAGGATCCATGCACGAGCTAGCGCTTGGCCGTTCTGTGGTAGAGCGTGCCTATCCGGCGAGCGAAATGCTTCCGTTGCCCCCGCATGTCGTTGAGGATCAAACTTGATTAGATGGAGTCTGGTTAGATGAAGTCTATTGTGAGTGACTTTGGACATCGGTATCAAACGCCTCCAACATGTACGATCTCCTGTCGGAATACCATGCAGGCTGTGGGGAACTGCTGTTTCACAGTAGGTCCGCCAGTATGGCTGACATCCTCTCCACTCTGCGTGTCGACGAACAAGCGCAAGGAAGTGTGCTTGGTGCTGGTGCTAGGCCCTTCATAGAGGTTCGAAAACACTCAGGAACGCGTCAGATCCATAGCCGATTGTTTGAACGACGGCACGTGCCGAGCCTCGCGGCCGGCGTCCAAAGGTACCTTCGCTCGCAGCTGTCAGGACGCGCCACCATCGGACGAGCCTTGGTGACAAGGCTCATTTCTCGGCGACAGACCGAAAGCATTCACATCTCGGCGACAGACCGAAAGAATTCGCAGGTTTGGGGACTAGTAGGAGGTCGACATGAAATTATCGCGGGCCGCTTCGCCGACTGAGCATCCCACTGAGCATTCCGACGTCACCGTGCAGCAGCTTGAACTAAGGCTCGAAGCGAGCCGCTCTTGCCGTTTTGGAGTCGAACTCTTTGAGGATGTTAATTCAGTCTCTTTCACGCGATGGATTGAGACTCATCTAAGCGACCATCGTATCCTCGTCGTTATGACGCCGACTGTTCATCGCCTTTATTCGCAGCAGCTCAGCGCTTGTTGGTCGGTGCTAGACGTCGAGCCGCGTGTGTTCGTGCTGGCATGCGACGAAACAACAAAATCTATTGATGCCGTCATGGCCGTCTGTCGTCAGGCCGAAGAAGCGGATATCGATCGCCGCGGTGTTCTTGTTTCGATCGGCGGCGGCGTGTGCTCCGACATCGTTGGTCTCGCCGCGTCTCTTCTGCGTCGGGGTATATCTCATGTGCGGATTCCGACCACCCTAATCGGGCAGGTGGACGCGGGCATCGGGCTCAAGGGCGGTGTTAATTTTGGCGTCCTCAAGAGTTACATCGGATGCTTTTACCCGCCTAAAGCGGTTGCTGTCGTACCGACGTTCCTTAGAACCCTCAGCGGAGATGGCATCCTTCAGGGCATCGCCGAGATCGTGAAGCTTGCGTGCGTGTGTGATAGTGCGTTGTTCGAGGATGTTGAGGCGGCGGTCACCGATCTGACGCGCACGCGATTTCAGGAACCAGAGGTTGTCGCAAAGAAGGTCCTGAGGCGGTCGATTTCGGGAATGCTTGCTCAGCTGAGCGAGAACCCTTTCGAGACGGTGACATTGGAACGTGCGGTCGATTTTGGTCACACCTTAAGCCATCCATTGGAAGCAGCGACAGGTTACCAATTACACCACGGTTTCGCCGTCGCAATTGACATCGCGTTCAGCACAATTCTGGCGTCGCGAATGTCGTTGATAAAGGACCGGGAGGCGTTGCGCATTGTTGACCTGCTCACTAACGCGGGGCTGCCGATCTATCATGAAAAACTGGACGGATCACTGGTCGAGAGCGCGTTTGACGCCACAAAGAAACACAGAGATGGCGCGCTCAACTTAGTGGTACCCACTGGGATTGGCCGGCACGCTTTTGTAAAGGACACCGAGTGCCTCTCGATGTCTCTCATTGGAGAAACGATTGAGTATCTACGAAAGGCGTCTCACACAAATGCGAGAGAGTCAGTGAACGGCGCTATATCGGCCTTGAGTCGGCGGACACGGCTGTGACACATGGTTCTCGGTTACGGCAATATACCCATTCGGGAAACGACGAACGCGGCCTGCCTCCCTCTGTTGGTAGGCGGCACGAGCCCCGCCGAATAGTGTTGTGCGAGCCGTTGTTCAGCACAATCATGCATTTCGGAAAGATGGATACAATTGCATTCAGGCTCCGTCCTTGAATTGCTTCGCTAGACAGCGCGCTAGGCAAGCAGCGTCTAATACCAATTAAATTGATGGACCGATGTAGGCCCAATCGCGGAGCGCGATTGACATGATCTTCCACGGCTGATCGATGAGAGTATTCCGGGCGTAACAGCAGTGATCGACGATGTTGTCATAGGATTTGAAGGCGCGGTTTGACAGCCAATTGTGGCGCATAACTGCCAGATATTCTCCTGGCTGTTCAGCTCGGGCGAACGCGGCGGCAACGGCATCAGCGAGATGTTGTGTGGGATCTTCAGCTCCTTCGCTCCGTGCCAGCCGGCCTGATCGAGGATGACGATGGCGTGGGAGCCAGGGCTGACCTTGCTTGCGATCTCGTTGAGATGAAGCTGCATGGCCTCGCTGTTGCAGAAGGGCAGAACCAGTGCCGCGCCGGTTCCGAGCTCCGGGCCACCTATCTGGGCGTACCAGTTGGGCCACTCGGCGTGTTGCCGTTCCCGCTTGATCAGGCTCGGACGCTCGCTCAAACGATGCCGTATTCGATCCGGTTCGTGGGTGTGGATGCGGATGTCATCCGAAGGTCGCTGGCCGGCCAGCGCCTTGACGCGAGGGCGCGCCGCAGCGAGGGACCGGTTCAGATCGGAGCAGACGGTCTCCTCTACGCTCCGATAGATCGGGTCACGCAGCGTTTGTTGACGATCTGACGGGTGGATCCTCTGTCGGCATCCAACTCAGGAGCCCGCAAGCCTGGAACGCTAACGGTTTAGTCGGTGCAACGAGTCTAGCCTCGCTCAAGGATCGACAACCTCGCGGGATCCTGCCGTCCTTATAGAAGGCGGCGATGGCCTCGCCGAAGATCGTCTGCGTGGAGACGGCGTCGAAGAGTGTCATGCTCGAGCGGAACTTAAGGTCGTCCGGAGATCCGAGTATTTCTGTAATCGACCTGTCGCTTGCCGCCAGCACCAGCCGGGTGCATTCGGTCAGGCGCGGTCCCAGCACCTCATGTCGCAGATAGGCGGCAGCTTCGGCGTGTGAGCCGATTGGGAAGCGCTGCGCCATGGTGCTGAAGCCGAGACCAGCCATCTGCGGGAAAATGAACCACATCCAGTGCGAGGTCTTCCGACCGCGCGATAACTTCTGGACCACCCGCCGGTAGACCGGCTCCTGGGCGTCCACGAACCGCTGAAGTTCGAAAGGATCGCTCACGCGTCAGCCCTTCCTTTCGGCCGCGCATGGCCGACCCGACTGACCGGTGGCGGCAGCCGTCGTCCTTCTGCGTACGCCGGTCCCGGCCTCGATGGTCGTATCGCACAGTAATTGACCGCGCGATAGCGATCTCGACGGTTCGGCTTGCAAAGATCGCTGGGGAGGGTTTTGGAAAGCGCCGCAGCCCAATTACGGCGCGATCTTGGGCGGCGGCGATCAAGGTGAGACCTCGTATTGTCTCACCTTGATCGCCGCCGCCCAGGCGTATCTGGCGGCAGGATCATCGCGTCCATATCGAGAAGTTGCTCTCGACCGCTGATGCGATTCAGCCCGCTACGTTGAAGCATGTGACCGAAGTTGCGACGGCCTATGAGCCCGGAGTTGTCGGTAGTGTTGTACTGGAATTGTTCGCAGAGGTCATAGGCGGCCGCGCGGAGGATCTCGGAACGGCAGGGAACTTCTTTGGCGCATTGATCGAAGAGATGGGCGGACAGCGCAGAGGCAGCGCCAGCCACGTCGAGGCTCAAGTATCGATTTTGCAGTGGTTGCCCACTACTGATCCGCTGCGGATTGCTCAAGATCCTGAGTGTGGATACGCGCTGGCACTCGCGCGGTAGCCGAGTGGCAATGATCGGGGGCGGGGGCCCCTAACGGCCGAGAATCGGATCTGGCCGAGGTGAGCGACCACCGCATCGTCGCCCAGGAGGCGACGAACCGGCTGACCGGCGATCCCGCCGGCATCGCCGAGTGCCTGGTCCGAGCCCATCCGTGCCTGCAGCACGTGCGGGCTCTGCTTCAGAAGACGCGCGAGGAACTCATGAAGGCAGATTTCGTAGAATTTTAGCCGTCGAGTGAACCGAATGGAGAGCGCTTGCAGTCTAGAGCGCTTGCGTGTATAGGGAGCGTCCATCCCCAAATCGATCACATTTTTTGCTCGCGTCGAGGGCGTTGCGCTTCGTGCGCAAGGCCTAGGTCGGCCGAGATACGGAAGGATCCGCCGGCGAACGAGGTGAGTTCTCCTCGACGCGTTTTCCAGTCCGCACCAACTTCCGGCATCCGCCGGCCCGAGGAGTTCCCGTGATACATCCCGTGGTCCTATCCGGAGCTGATCCAGCTTCGTAATCCCGTCTCCCAACGGTGCGATACGTCTGGAGTGGCTCCGCCCGTTTCCCTCAACGACTGAAGTCCGCGCACGCTGGCGACGCGAGCTGGAGATTGTTCGGGCACAAGTTGACCCGAGGAGCAATCTCTCAGGCCATCGCTGCGCTTAGGCGGATTTTGGTTAATCCACCGGCCGCCTCGCACGCGCTTAAGCGCGCGGTGTAGAGGCGCGAGGGGGGAGTGCATCAAACCCTATTGAGCATGATCGAGCCGCGCGTTGACATGCGCGGCGAACGGACCGTCGTGGGCGTCGCTAAAAAGCGAGACGCTCCTTCGCGTCGGACGACCGGGAGGCTTCGAGCCCGGTCTTCGCCGTGAGGAGCGCTGCCTTCGGCATTTGCACTGAACCCGTTGAAGGGGCGTGGGCGCGGGGTATCAACACCGCAGTCCATAGCCCGAAGGTGATGCCGAAGCAAACCCCGCAAACGGCTCGTTTGTGGGAACGGCGGAGCTTTGCCCGCGGCACGGTGAACGATTTCGACCGGAGGTCGATCGCAATCGGAAGCCGCGCCTCCTCCACCCCAAAGGAAGGACGTGCATTATGTGCACCAAACCCAGGACACTTTCGCTCATCGCTCCGCGACCGCCGCTGGTCGCTTGGGACATCGTGGTTGTCGTCGATCGGGAAAGCCGCCTAGTCGTGCATTCCCAGGTCATCTGTCGCGACCGCGAGACGGGAGCCCTCATTGCAGAATCCGCGTCCTCGCAGGCGCGCGTCACGATCGGAGACTTTGTCTAACTGATCGGCGAACGCCGAATGTCGTCGATTGTCGTCGAGATCGATGC
Organism: Bradyrhizobium viridifuturi; assembly: GCF_001238275.1. Taxonomy (GTDB): domain Bacteria; phylum Pseudomonadota; class Alphaproteobacteria; order Rhizobiales; family Xanthobacteraceae; genus Bradyrhizobium; species Bradyrhizobium viridifuturi. The sequence goes on along the minus strand of NZ_LGTB01000026.1, from coordinate 105,638 downwards.
CGAATGGATGGCCGATCCGTGTGCGGATGTCTCTTGCGGAGTGATCAGTCATGCGTAGTGTAGATAATCATACTCGCGCGACCATGATAGCGGTGTCTAAGGCGACGATCGTAGAAGCGCCCGACTGGCATCCGATCCGGACGTTCGTGGAAAGGGCCCACAATAAGCCGGTCGGACGTCTGGTCTCGCGGAAGTCGAGGCGCGCCATGCCATGGGAAGGTTTTGGCGAGCGGCACTTGATGATGATTTCCGAAGCGGACACCGCCGTCGAGCGTTTCCTCGCGCAGCCGCATCGCCTCGAGATCCGAGTAGAGGGAGGGCGTCGTCGACTGGACTACTTCCCCGACCTGATGCGGAGGATGGCTGACGGGACGATCGAGATCATCGAGGTCAAGAAGTCGCGGGATGAGATCGACGCTGATCCCGACTACGCCTTCAAGATCGCGAAGGCCGCGAGAGTCTATGAAGCCGTCGGCTTGACCCTGCGGATCGTGACGGCGGACGACGATGTGGATATCGATCCGCTTCTTCCGAACGCGCAGTCGATCTTCGCCGACAAGTTCGCCTACATCGGCACTCGCGAGCGGCTCGCCATGGAGGAAACCTTCGAAGCGAAGGGTGCGATCGCACACGCGAGGCAATTGAGACGATCGCGGCCGCGGGAGGGCTCCCGGAGAACCGGGCTCGGAAGGTGCTTCACGCGCTCGTCTGCACGCGTTCGGCAGGTATCGACATCACCAGGAGGATCACGCGCGACAGCGCAGTGACAAAGCCGGAAAGAAGGGGGCGGCGCTGGGCGCCGTCCTGACAGGAGGTTTCATGACCACTCTCAATCTCAAGCCTGGCGACGTCTACGATTTTCCGGACGGGCGCTTCCGTTTCCTCGAGGATGGGAGGACGAGACGCTATGGTTCATCAAGAACACCGGCGTCCGGCTTCCGTTGTCCGAGACCCAGCTTGTCGACATGTTGGGTGCCGGTGAGGCGAAGAAGATTGATATCTTCAAACGGTCTGACGGCCGGCCCAAATCGGTCAACGACCTCGGTGAATTCGCGCCGGGTGAGGAATTCTCCCCGGAAGCCATTCGCGCGCGCACGCTGCAATTCTTTGTTCGCCAATGGGACGATGCGAAGGGCCCGACCCTCGGCCGCAGGGGACTCAGAGACTTCATCGGCAGCTTTAAGCACGACGAGCGGCTGAAACTGCTGAACCACCCTGTGAACCCGACCGCACTTTACAACGCGATCGTCAATTGCGGCGAACCCGGCAATCGGCCGCTTCGTGTATTCCGGACGTTGCGCGGGAAGATGGGGAGGAAGCGTTTCCGCAAGGTCCTCGAAGAGGCGCTCGACCAGGCGGTCGACTTCTATTGGAGCCTGCGGCCTAGAACGCACACGGATGCGCACGCATTCTTCCGCGACCTCATGACAAACGCGGGCGTCCCCCCAGAGGAGTTTCCTCGTCGCATGGAGACATTGCGCCGACGGATCAACCGCACGATCAACCAGAACAATTGGGCTCGCAAGTATTCTCCCCGCGAGGCCACGCTCAAGTTCGAAGGCGTAAAGGACAGTCTTTACGCTCGAGAACCGCTCGAACTCGTCATCATGGACCACACGGTAATCGACACCTTCGTCGTGTTTGACAACGAGTTCTTACTTCCGCTCGGCCGCCCGACGCTCACGGTCGCGATCGACGTCGCGACGAGAATGATTCTTGGCTATCTGATCTCGTTCGAACCGGCCAGCCTTCATTCGGTCCTGACGACGCTCAAGCGTGTCAACCGCAACAAAAACTACATGTCCAAGCTGTTCCCCGAGATCGAAGGAATCTGGGACGCCTGGGGCCTACCGAAGACGCTACTCGTTGATTCCGCATGGGAATTCAAGAGCCCGTCGCTGCAGGACGCGCTACGCGATCTCGGCACCGAGATCATCTGGTCCCCCGTCCGGACGCCGCAATACAAATCGGTGGGCGAACGCTTCTTCAAGAACCTCAACGATCGCCTCTTCCACAAGATGCCGGGCGGCGTTCCCGCCGGTCCGACCGAGATGCGCCTGATCGACGTCAAGCCGCGCGAGGACGCCGTGATCAGCCTCGGTTCGCTCGACGAAATCATCCACGAAGCCATCGTCGGCTACCACGACGAATTTCATACCGGAATCGACGACATCCCGGCAGAAGTTTGGAAGCGGAGGCTGAAGAGCAGGGATGTTATCTCCGACATCAACGCGCTCGACCATCTGCTCGGGCGGATGGCGAGGGTGCGTCTGACGCGCCGCGGCATCCGGTTCAAGCACATGGATTTCCATGACCAGCAAAAGACGTCCAAGCTCCTCGACGACCTTTCCAGGAATGCCAAACGTCGCGACCAGTCCAGTTCGCCAGTCGGCAGCGCACGCTGCTGGGTGACGATCAAATGGGACCCGATCGACGCAAGCTGCATCCAGGTCTGGAACGACGGCGTCAAGCCGCCGCGCTTCGTCACGCTGCCGAACCGGGATCGCCAGTTCGGCGCATTACACGCTCTCGGGCCTGATGACCTCAAGGCGCTGCAAGATTATCTGTTCCGCTATTGCGTCGGAAAGGCCGGTGAGTGCGGCCTGCCAGTCAAACTGCACACCGGCGTTTTGGCTGGCTACGGCGTGATGCAACTCGGTCGTACCCGCAGCGAAGGCCGCGCTCCTCGATATCATCCATGTCGTCGTCCCGGCTCGGTGCAATTCCGGGCAGCCTGCAAAGCGAACTTGGTGTGAGTGAGGCGTGTAAGTGCCGTCTTTGAGCATGGGAGAGACTGCCCCCAATTCCAGTGCGGCCCAATGATGAACGTTACACACGTAAGATTGCTTAATTTGGCGCCGATGATTCCACTCGATCCGTTCCTCCATGATCTCGTTGACGGTCTTGCCGCGCTTAGCCTTCGTCGCCTTGTGCTCGCGGAAGGTCTGGTCCAAAGCGTCGCCACCAATGGCCTTGAGGCCGTAGACCTTGCTACCGGCGTTCTCGACGGTGAAGGTCGGTGGTCCGGCCTGCAAGATGTCGGCGATCCGAGAGAATAGCGAGGCCGGGAGCACGACATGGTTCAGGCGCAATTCGTGATTGGATTGCCGCTTCAGCCGCCTGATCTTCAATCGGTACAGCCGCTCGACACCGAAGCCGTATTCGATCGGCTCAAGCAAGATGCCAGACGACTTGATGACGACATCGTCTAAGACGTCCTCCGGCCGGGTCGCGAAGCGAAGTTCCGGATACCAGACCTCGGCGCCGGTAACCGCCAGCCCCGCCAGAGTTTCATATGGCGCCGGCCAAGTGCCGTTGCTGATGCATGCTCCTTGACCAGCCGATGCCCCAGTGCCGCGGTCAAACACCGGAGCAGGCATTCTGAAAGGTATCTCGAAGCTGCAGCCAACGGCGTGACGCCGGGCGCCGCGAGCTCGCTGGCGATCGCGGCGGCAAACTTTTCCTCGGAAAACCCTATTGCGACTTCCGGCATGACTTCCCATGTGGAAGTCTCGATTGCCCGGTCGATCGATGCAAGCAATTTCAATGGCTTATGGAAGTCGATCTGCTTCTAAAGTAAAAGTAGCCTGATCGATCCGTTCTTATTGTCCAAATCGCCCCATTCTTCGGGAACACTTGGGAGCAATATCAATCACTTAGTCGCCCCGTTTCTAATGTGTCGGCATAACCATTATTGTCGACGTAATCGGAAACGCCGCGCGTCCACGTTTCCTTGATCTTCAAACCATTGACGACAGGAGGGTTTGTCGGAAAGGTGCGATGAATTTCATATGATCGCACCTGATGGCCCGCAACGTCGCCGACGTCGAGAAACTGCTGTTGTGTGTATTTGGCATTTTCCGCGCCCGCTTTGTAGGATACGCGCTGTGTCTGTTGGGCGAAGGCATCGCTGATCGGGGCAGCAACAGTGAGACATATCAGAGCTGATATCCTTAGATTAGTCGCGCGTCGTTCCATGGTAACCTCCTAGACTAGCAACTGAACGCCTTTTTGACATTCCGGCCTCGTGATTTGCCGCGCTATTTCGCGGCAACGCTAAACGCAGTTTCGTCCGTGCCGTGACGCGTGCGTCAACGTTTCGTTCCGACCAAAGAAACAGCAGAGCACGTCGGCACAGCGGCTATCTTCAACCTTCGCGTCAAAGCCTTTCCAAGCGGAAAGATTGCGATCAACACCAAAGCTACTGTTCCTCAAGGATCATTTCGACTTCGACCGCGGCATGGCGCGGAAGAGCCGCCACGCCCAGTGAGGAGCGAGCATGTCAACCTTTCGATTCGCCGAACACCTTGATCATTAGGTCGCAGTATCCATTGATCACCTTGGCTTGGTCATCGAAGTCATCGACCGAGTTCACCATGCCGACCACTTTGACAACGCGTTTCACCCAATCGAGGCTACCCAGCGCCGCTCGCACCTTTGCCAGCGTGATCAAGACTGCTTGCCGGGCAGCCTCATAGCCTCGTTCGACGGTCAGATCCCGGCCGAGCTTACCCTTCGGCTCGCTTGCGACACTGCCCGCCATGAACAGGAGATTGCCCACTTGAACCGCGTTGACGTAGCTGCCGACCGGCGCGGCCTCAGCCGGCAGTGTGATGTTCTTCTCTCTCAAGCGCGCCTCCGCGCTCGACGAATTCTCTGCTTGCGCACCCTCAAATGCCGAAGCTAAGATCACCAAACAAAAGGCGACAAACCCCGCAAATTCCTTCATTGAGTGCTCCGGCACTTACCCGTGAACGTACATCTCTAAAGTGGCCCTACCAGCAGTGATACCGCAGTTCGCATCTGCCTCAAGTGTGCCCAACCGATCCATCGGCTGTTCGTTCGCCCCTCGCAACCAAGATCACGTGCATCATTGCTGAAGCGCCGTGGCCGACCAGCAGCAGATGCATACATGGGACACTGCTCATCCGCGAGAGCAATTCCGGTTGTCATCGAGCGACGCGGGCGCAAGCGAGCCATCCGCCTGGACGATCATGGGTCGAGAGAGAGGCGCGCCACGCGGTGGAACCGTCGATCGCCGGATCTGTGACAGATAGGGGCGAGCAAACGCGGCGATTAAATTCTGGCGGAGCCGTGCCTTCTCGACGTCCGCCTCTACAGCTGCCTCTTGCCCTTTGGCGTCGGCGGCGCCAATCGTGCACCGCGCTTGTCGGCCAATGCACTTCTCCATTTAGAGCCGTTGCACGCGGAAAATCGGGCTCTTGTGCCCAACGGACGATCGTCGCTGGCGACTTCCTGAAGTGCGCGGCTAACTGCACCGCGGTCATCTGGACCCCCGTTAGATTAGTCGGAGGCGACGCAAAGTTCGTGGTGGCAGCGTCCACAGCGGTGGTGTTGTCGGTCATTAAGTTGGCGTCCAAATGGTGAGATGCTGCCAAATTGCGATTAGCCACGCTGTCGACCAGTACGTACTGCATGCCTTCGACGCTCCTGACAAAATGCAATCAAGTCGCGAGTTTTCTCTTAATCGAAGATGAAAGTGTGACCAGCGAACGCGTCGATCCAGATCAGGACGGGATCGACGCGCACCGCATCGTTATCGATCGTGCCCCGCGGCACCGGTAGCGACGGCGAACGGCGATCGCATCGCTATACCTCACATCTGTGACCTCCATTTTGCGACTACTCCGACGGATCCGTTAGCGGATATTTGTCACAGTCGTGCTTGCAGGTTGCCGATCGTCCGACTTTGAAGGGTAAGGCATTTCGGCCAGAGTAGACGACTGCTCAATTTGGTAGGTCCACTCTTAAGATTGGAAGGCCTGCCGATGCGCTTACGTCAGCCTCACGATCGATTCGACGACGCCTTATGCGGCAAGTGCTTGCGACGCCCGCGCCGACTCTGCTCACAGCCTCGCTCAACGTCATCAGCCCGTTCTTGGATTCAGATGAAAGCAGGGTCAGCACTGCAGCAGATAGATGCCGCCACTTCGCCGCTACACTTACAGGCTACGAGGTGTGAGCGACGACTAAGGTAGTCAATGTCAAGGTAACACGAGTTGGCTTCACGGTGTCGGCCAGCGACGGCAGAGAGGAGATCGGCCGCCTCAGATCGATCTTCGTTCGTTCAGCGAGCCCCTTGCGAAAAAGAGGACCTTGTAACACAGTGGTCGGCCTGACATTGCCGTCAGCGTTGACACAACGGGTACCGGACCTGCTCTGAGGGAGCGGCAGCGTCTTGCGGTCGTAAAAGACAAATCGGGTGCGACCAGATGGCGAGAATAGTATGACTAGTCAGTGGCAGTATCAGGTTAGGTTCGATGTGAATGATTCTGCCGCGGCGGAAGCGTTGCGTCGACAACATCGAGGTCCGACACTGGCGCGGCTGTTCGATATCCTCGCCAAGCGTGGCGCTGCGCCGAAATGCCAGTTCGACGTCTTTGCGGAGTATGTCGCCGCAGCAGAAGAGCATGGCGTCGAAAATTATCCGCTCCACCATTGGACGAAGGCGGCGATCGAGAATCCGGCGAAGAAGGAAAAGTATTTGAAGTCCTTTACGCTCCACGTGGACGACCGTGAGGTCTATGCCAAGGAGATTGCTGACGCGCTGGAGGCGGACTTGCAACCGCTCGCCACGAGCGGGCTTATCACGCGCCTATCCAAATACGATACTAATCCCGCCAACAATCCCCAGCCGCAAGGTCACTTGCGCGCTGCTCGCGTCCCGGACTAAGCGCTCTGGCATGTCCGCTCTTGCGTGGCTGTCCGGAAAGGAGTGGACATCGAACGCGTCCAGTCATAGTCGGTCATTCCGACCAAGACTAAGTGCCGCGCTTCACGTCCGCGTTGCGGTGGCATGATCGAGGAGGCTGGCAAGCAGGACCTCTGCTGCTCCGGGGCGGCCGTGCGGCTATCGGGTGAGATCGGCGCTTGGCTCCTTCGCGTCATGCAGGGATACCTATACCTGAACTACCAAGCGATCCCGGGAAACCTGGAGCGGCGGGGCATGCTCCGCGCCGAGGTCTGCCGGGCTTGGCTGCGCTCGTTTCGTCGACACAGCCAGCGCTCTCGCATGACCTAGAAAAGGTTCTGACGATTGAAGCGGTCGATGGTTAGATGACGGCAGGCAGGACGTCCGGGATCCCCTCATCGCGCAGTTTGGTTGTGTTTCAGTTTTCCCTTTGTCCATGATCGAAGATGGTAAGGAGGTGACCTATGAAGCCATGTGAAGCCATGCGCCATTGGCGGGCGGAAATTCGGCAACGTGTTCTCCGACCGCATCCGCCAGCGCGCTCCCGCTCGCAGCGACAAATGGCATCTGGAGGAGATCGTTGTCTCGATCGCGGGCGGACAACATTGGCTCTGGCGCGCTGTCGATCACAATGGCTTCGTTCTCGACGTTTTGATTCAACTGCCCGATACTTTTTCTCGATATAGGCTCAAGCACATCTCAGTCCGGAACGTGTGACGAACTGCGCCAAAGCATCCGCCCGCTCCGCGCTCAGCACCGCCATCGAATCGACCTTGTCTTTTCGACCGCAACTGACCATGGAGCTTGGATCTCCACAAAGACGACTATTACTGTATCTGAACGAGCAGCCCGGTGTCGATTGTCGTGCAGGAGCGCTACCGGCCGCCACCTTGATGTTTCATGACGCGACGGCCGGAGACACCAGCTTGACCGGCGCAGCCTCGACCTCCTGCCAATCACTGTCGGGGCCGCTGCGATAACGGTAGGAAGCTATCCCTGATTGCCAGCTCGGGATCAGGCTCATGCGCAGATCGACATTGGGCAGAATCACCGGTCCCAGCCCGGCATGGTGCGGCCAGTGGATCGGCGGGTAGCCCGTAAGGAGTACTAGAAGTAGCGCTGGCGTCGGCGGGAGCGTCGGCAACTGGCTGTAACTGCCTTGCAGGGAGGTGGCGACATCGAGCGGCGGATTAACGGCTTGGGTGATGCTGCCCAAACCCTGGACCCGCCTGTTCGGCGTGTCGACGACCAGATCCAGCTTGAAGATTATCCTCCGGGGCGGCTTTCGCCAATCTGATAGCTGGCATGAAACAATCCGACCCGGTCTTTGGTTGTCGTATCCGGCATAGAACTATCCCTTCCCATTTTAGAGGATTGATCGGCTGATCAGCCGCGATCATTTGGCCGACTGCCGCACGTAGTCGTCAGCTTCTTCCGCCGGGATCGCCTTCACCGGAATCAGTCGCGTGCTATTGCTGCCGGACACGACGATTTGCGGCACGTAGTGGCCGGGGAAGCTGCCCTTAACCGTGTAGGGCGTTGACCCATCACCGAGCGGTCCCGTCCAGCCCATCACGTCAATCTTCAGGCCGCCGACCCAATGCGGGTCGCGCACCAGGGTAATTCCCGTAGTGAAGTTTGGCGCGTCACCCTGAACCTCGACCAGAAATAGCCCGAATCCGTCAGGTCCGTAGATGAAGCTGGCTTTTGCCGTCTTAAACGGCTCCGTCTGATAGAAACCCATGATTGTTATTGTCCTTCTGGTGAGCGTTGGCGAGGCCACGCAGCAGCCCCGCACGCCTAATGACAAGTACCGCGCTTGGCTGGCGTCCGCCCGCTGCCGCGAACGCGTTCTCCGGGCACGGATGAGCGGTCATGGTGCTGGTCTTATTCGCTTCCTCGAAAAGAGCTTGCGCAGATCGGCCTGACGTCTGAAGCTCTTTGCCAGGTTGATAGCTCCCGGAGCTGCGAGCTAATAAGCAACGGGCGTGCCAACGAAGATTGCGCAGTGAATGCTCAATGGCGATAGAAAAGGTGTGCCTCGCTGGTGCGAGCCTCGATGCTCAGCGTCGAGTTGCAAACACTATGTCAGCAGCCTAACACGGGCTGAACGCGACAACGACGGCGTCAAAATTCTGCGCGTCCTGGCCGAAAGCCGTCGGATGCTCGCCGCGACGATTGAGTGTCTTTCGAAGCCGGGTTTTGATAGGCTGCCCCTTCGACATCGAGAACATCAGCGGTCATTTCGAGACTAGGCCCGGGCGCGTAACGGCGACATAGGGACCGATCCTCGTCATCCATGACGCGAGTTCAGCGTCAAGCGCGAGATGCCGGATCTGACTGGCTTTACGGGCAAGACCGCAGCCCTCCGCGAAGGGCCCGCAAGGACATTTGCCCGCGCCGAACCTGGCGGCCAAAACCCGCTGTTCGCCGCTCATCCGGAGCAAACTCTCGCGGGCTACGCCGGTGCGCGGCGGCGATCAGGGTGAGACTCGCTCTCATCCTGATTGATGCGGTGGAACGGCCCGCTCCGGCAGCATCATCGTGCTAAGACGTGGTCGTTGTTCGAACGCCACAAGGAGGGACCGTTCCATGAAACAGGTTAGCACCATCGGATTGGATTTGGCGAAGCACATTATTCAAGTTAACGGCGCGGGTGGCGATGGCTCACCGGTGTTCAACCGGAGACTACGGCGCAGCGAAGTGCTGCATTTCTTCTCGAAGCAGCCAGCCTGCCTTGTGGGAATAGGAGCCTGTGGCAGCGCTCATTATTGGGCACGAGAGATTGCAACTCTCGGCCATGAAGTGCGGCTGATCCCACCAGCTTACGTCAAACCGTTTGTGAAGCGTGGAAAAACGGATGCGGCGGATGCCGAGGCCATCAGCGAGGCTGTGACTCGCAAGACCACGCGCTTCGTTCCGATCAAAACGGCTGAGCAAAAAGCCGCAATGATGTTCCTGAAGAGTCGCGCACCTCTGGTCAAACAGCAAACGCAGACGATCAACGCCCTGCGCTCGCATCTGGCCGAGTTGGGCATCATTGCCGGCGCCGGCCGAACAAAGGTCGAGGCGTTGGTTGCAATCGTACGGGATGTAGCAGATATCCGCTTGCCTACGGCAGCGCGCGTCGCCCTGACGGCAGTTGCCGATCAAATCGAGGCTCAGGCGGACGAGATTGACAAGCTCGAGCGAGCCATTGTTGCTGCGGCAAAGACCGACAAGGACATGCGCCGACTGACTACGATCCCCGGCATTGGAGCCATTACAGCAGCGACCATCAAGGCGCTGGTGCCAGATCCCGGCGGCTTCAAATCCTCTCGTCACTTTGCTGCCTGGCTGAGACTGACGCCGCGACGGCATTCGAGTGGGGGGCAAGGAGCGGATGGGACGCATCTCGAAGATGGGAAACCCCGAACTTCGGAGCCTCCTCGTTCTTGGGGCGACATCCGTCCTGCGAATTGCCCGGAAGGCCGATCGAACGCGGCCATGGTTGAAGGCGCTGCTCGCCAGACGTCCGTACAAGGTGGCAGCGGTCGCGCTGGCCAACAAGACAGCGCGAATTGCCTGGGCGCTCTTGAACAGGGGCGGGATTTATCGGCATCGGGAGACGCTAGCGACGACTACGGCTGCCGCTCGATGAATACAGCAGTTGTCAAAGAGATCTGACCGGCGCGGGCCGGCAGAGGGCAAGGAGCAATAACAGGCGATGAACCCACGGGACGAAATCCCGACACGAGTGTGCGACAATGCGCTTCAAGCGCGTCTGATTGATTTAGCCCCTTGTGTCGCGGACTTCATCGAGGCCAGCGGTCATGCGCCGCGCTTTACAGGCCGTATACATGACCGCACCGCTCCCATGTGTGAAGTCGATTGAGAAAGCTCTTGCGCCCGCGGGCCGTTCCATAAATGTCGCGCTATACGCCGGACTGATGCAGGGTGAGCCTATACCGCGTTCAGCAAGCTATACGAGGCCAACCGCAAAGCAGGACCGATCATCGAGCCTGCGCGTGGTGGGCGCACGGTAGGCGCAAGTTCTTTGAACTAGCGTGACTCAGCAAGGCGCCGATCGCGGCAGAGGCGGTCCCGCCGTGACGTCCGGCGTTGAGCCGCCATCTTTTTTGACCAGGTTTCCGAAGCACCGTTCGATTGACAGGCCATCTCGTCGTCACTCTCGCAAATATCCGCGACAGCTCGACACTTGGCTGGACCGCCAAGCCTTCTAAGCCGCCATGGGCTAATATCCGTAAACCGCACTCCGTTTCTCAGCACCGCCCAGGTTATATCCAGGCTCGCTTGTTTCCGAAAGCGACAACGGCGACATTGTGATGGGCGCGTTCTATGAGTACTTTCGCCGACCGTTCCCAGCGGCGTGTCCCGCTCAGCTATATGGGGCTCAGTTGCGACCACGAATCCAAAGCACTATGTCGCTCGATCCAATTACGCGTCTTGGATAATACGGGTTTATCGTTCCAGCTAACATCGTAGTCAAACTTGCAGGAGGACTATTCAGAAGTTCGCCCGCAAACTTCTTTGCGTCAGCTTCACTCGGAAAGGTTCTGGTTTCTCGAATGGGATATCGATTTGGCCCCTTCGATTGATTAAAGGAAACATACCAAGTGTGTCGTAGCCATGTCCGTTTCGTGCTCATCGGCCGATGATGACTATATGTTCCAAAACCGACCGACGCATGCGATGTAGCCAAGTCGGTACCGCGTTTTCAGTGGCGATCGATAACCAAGGTGGTCATAGCGCCAACATCAGGTCTTTTCCGGTTATTTGTAGTTTGATTGTGTCCGACAATTATAGGGATTTGAACCCGCAAGTTCTTGTAGTTGACCAGCGTGGCGTTCTCTGGGCCGAATCGCTCTCACATACCACCTTATGCCGGTCGCAACGCTCGAACCGGGACTGAAAGGCAGGAGAGCCGAACTATGTCTCCATTAGAAGCAATCGCCCGTTGGCTGGATGACCAGGATTTGGATACGCAACTGGAGGTCGCTGCATTCGCGACATTCCTGCTCTTCGGGGAACGTGCCGTTCTCACGCTTGGTACGCCGGACCAGCTCGAAACTCTTCAACGATGGCTGACTGAACCAAAGTTGGATTCGCGGGCCGCCGCAGGTCGTGCTCTGACCTTCCGAGTCGTCTTCGGGTACTTTGCCGAGGGGCGAATTGCAAACGACGGATGGAAACAAACCGAGGAGTTGCTGATCAAGACTCTGAAACAGGCTGAACGCGACGGAAGGTTTGCGGCTGCGCGCAAGGCGCAAAGGAAGCTACAACTATTGCCAGCTCGAAAGGAGAACTGGTTTCGTGTTGCGAAATCCTGGAATGGCTTGGCGGCGACTTATTTAACACGCCAGGCTCTTATTGGAGCGCCGGCGAGATGCGACTTGAGAGGAATTTCAAGTGGTGAATGTCCTCCCTTGGTGCCCACGGCGGCTGCTAAAACCGGCATGCCAAGTGCATGAGCAGTTTTCGCACGGCCCGCTTTGTGATACCCAGTGATCTCCTGCTCTACCGACTTCTGGTTCGCGCGCTACACATCGTGGACGCCACCGAGCGGGCCGCCGCCTCAAGCGGTGGACCTTGTACGGCGTACTTCGGCCGAGCACATCAAGCGATCGAACATTGACGGGACCGGCCATTGTCCGTCGTCAGATGATTTGAGACTGATCAGCGTTTTGCGAAGGGAGGCTCTGAGTCATCAGGGGTTAGAGTTTAAGCGGCCTGCAGGCGATGCTGCAAGCGACGATACGCACAATCTGCTTGATAGGTATGCCGTTCTTCGACAGTGCTAAGATGGCCGCGTTAGTCTCCTCGCGGCGCAGATAACCCTCATACTGAAGGCGTTCGGCGGCCGTGAGCAGCTTGGGATTGATTGTGGTGGCGCCGGTGACGGTGCGTATCTGGCGCATCGATTTGCGTACGGCGTCGAGGAAAGCCCGACTGGCGTTCTCCATCAGATGCCAACGATCGGCGACCTGTACTGCAGGCGGTAGAGCCTTGGCTGCCGCTTCGCCATATCCGCCGCCACGATCACGGGCGACGATTGCGATCGTGGGATGAGCAGAGAGCCACGCTTGGGCAGTTGCCGGTTCACGATCCGGCAGCAGGGTGACCACCCGGCGCCTTTCCAGGTTGCAGATGATGCTGGCGTATCGGTGATTGCGCCGCCAGGCCCAATCATCAATGCCGATAACCTTGAGCGGGTCAGTTGGACGACGGCTACGGCGCCGAACTACCCGAAGAAGCGTATCTTTGCTCACCGGCAGCATCAGCCGCTTTGCAAAGCCTGCTGCAGGTCGACCGCCAAGCGCCAGACCGAGGTGATGGACGATGGAGTCCAGGCTTGCCGTACGTCGCGCCGATGGCGCCAGTACGCCTTCGGCGAAGCGCTCGGTGAAGATTTGGCGCCCGCATAGAACCGCGCCACAGCGAAAGCGGCGGGCGATTACCAAGAGCTGGACGATCCGCCCCCGAGAGCGGCAGATCGGTCACGCGGCGTCGATAGCGGCTAGTCGAGCTCTTGCTGAAGAAGGCGCATCACTCTGAGAACGATATTGCCTGAGCGGTTCCAGCGATTGTCGGTCGTGGCCCATTCGGGATGCGTGACGAAGCCCTCGGCAGTCCAGTTGGCGCAAATATCGAAGCTCCCGGGACGAAACCCGTTAGCCATCGGCCAAGCCTTCGCGATGTCGAGCCGCCCTGTCGATGGATCTACGAATTTCACGGAAGGTGGTTTTTCGCCTGGGTAGTCCAGCCAGAATAGCCGCGCGATGTAGAGATCGGCCTCGTTGCCGGCCGCGCGACGGTCACCCAGAGCTCGAGATCGCCGCGCCGGTCGAATTTCCATCGTTCCGCGCCTCGTGCCTCGGACGCGGCCTTTAGATCATCCTCGAAGTTCAGGATCGCCAGAGACTTCCGGCGTGGCTCGTCAGCCATAGACGACCTGCTGCGCCAGCTTCAGCCGAAGGATGTCCTCTCGGCCAGCGATTTGCCCCAAGGTCCGATTGAGATCCTCGAGCTTGGTCTTCTCATGGTAGAAGACGTAGGTGGTAACCGTTCCGTCCGGGCCGGTCCCCTCCGTAAGCTCGAACGCGATCAGCACGCGAGCCTTCAGCTGAGCCAGCGTTTCTTCCCGGCTCACGCCGGTCTGTTTCAGGTCATCCCGCGCAGCCGGGTAGGCGACCACAATTTCCAGTTTGGATTCCTGTTCCATATCAATTCGCCTTTCTTGCCGATCCTGCAGGCAGGCAACTTCGTTATCGGATTGCAGTATCAGCCGGATTTGGATGTCGAAATTCTAACTTCGGGTTCCGTTTTTGGCATAGCCGCGTTCGGGTTTGGGAACGTGGCGTTCGACCGATCTCCCCGTATTCCGCAGAGTTTCCCGCAAAATCGGCCTATTACCTGAGAGAGGACAATAACGCTGCTACGACAAATTTCAAGCGGAATGTTCGAATTTCGAACGTTCTAGGTCAAAATTGACGAATAGGTGTGAATCGGGTAAAGGCAGTTGGCCGGCTCCGGCGGAGGATGCTGGGGGACATCCCCCAGCATCCTCCGCCGGAGCCAACCGGGAGAGAGCATGCCCCTTACGCAGCAGGAGTTAGGACGGCGTCTAAGGGACGCCCGCGAAGCCGTGTCGTTTACCCAAGACCAAGTTGCCGACCACCTTGATGTTTCGCGCTCGGCGATCGCACAGATCGAGCTTGGCAACCGTGCCGTTGGGAGCCTGGAGCTTGACCAACTGGCGCGGCTCTACGGGCGGGACATTCGCGAGTTCTTCTCGGAGGACTTCCGTCAGGAGACTGCTCTGGTTGCCTTTCGGCTTGCCGAGGCATTAGCTGATGAAAATGCCGCCGATGCGCTTCGCGACTGCATGTCTGTCAGTCGAGAGCTTACGCATCTCGAAAAACTGGTGGGAGCCAATCGTGACCTGGCGTCGATGGTCCGTTATGGAATTCCCAGTCCGCGCTCTCGCTACGACGCAATTAGGCAAGGGAGCTCAGTGGCCGAACAGGAGCGGCGTCGTCTGGCAATGGGCGACGCTCCGATTGAAGATATCAACGAGCTCCTCCAAGCGCAGGGCGTGCGGACGGCGATGGTTAGCCTTCCTGAGGACGTTTCCGGCTTAACGCTCCTCGATCCTGATATTGGTCCGTTCGTGGCTGTGAACTGCGAAGAGCATATTCTCCGGCGGACCTTCTCGTTTGCTCACGAGTACGCACACGTGCTTCTCGACTCGGATGTCAAGGGCACCATTAGCCGAAATAGTCAGAATACCGAACTCATGGAGGTTCGAGCCAATTCTTTCGCTGCAAACTTTTTGATGCCGGAGGGTGGAGTTCGCGAGTTCCTTTCGACCTTGGGAAAGGGCGGACAGGCACGCCTGTTTGCCGAGACTCCAACGGGCGACGAGAGTGCGATCGGGATTGAGGCACGTGGAACGGGCTCTCAGGACGTGCGCCTCCACGACGTGGTCTTGTTGGCCCACCGCTTTGGCGTTAGTCGGACCGTCGCGTTGTACCGGCTTCGTAACCTGCACATCCTTTCAGACCGTGAACTGCAAGTGCTTCTGGCGCAAGAGCGCGAAGGGAGAGGACGCGACCTAGAGCGATTGATGCGACTGCCAAAGCCCGCCCACAATGAAGAGCGATATCGCTTTCACTATCGCTTCCTGAGTTTAGCGCTCGAAGCCTATGAGCGTGAAGCGATCAGCCGTTCGAAGGTTGAAGAGCTCTTCGCGGCCGTGCTGAAGCAGCCGAAGTCGGCTATCTCGCTGGATGAGTTTCAATTGATTGAGCGAGAGAAGCCAACCGGCGTTTCCATTCCTGGGGGGTAGTATTGCCGCCGGTCCCGCGTCGCATCGTTGTCACGGATGCGAACGTGCTGATCAATCTGATCCATTCAGACGCGCTGCGCCTGCTTGGATCAATTGATGGGTACGAGTTCCTTGTGCTTGAGGAGGTCGTTGCCGAAATCACCGTTCCCGAGCAGGCGGCGGCCTTGACAGCGGCCTTTTCGAGCGGCTGGGCACATCGAGAACGTCTCGAAGACCTTCAGAGTCTCAGCTTGTTCGCCGAATTATCCGCGATCATGGGCAAGGGAGAAGCTGCGTCACTCGCTGTGGCCGTCGCGCGAAACATTGATATTGCATGTGACGAAAAGAGGGTCTTTCGGCGCGAAGCAATCAAGCGATTGGGCGAACGCCGCATATTGACCACCCCAGGCATCTTCTTGCTCGCAGTTCGAGCAGGCGTCATTTCGATTGAGGAGGCCGACCGTGCAAAGGCATTATTGGCCCAAAGACGGTTCGAAATGTCGTTCGCGTCGTTTCGAGATGTACTGTGATGTTGTGTCGCCACGAGGTGACGCTCAGGATCGGCACCATAAATCGCTGTACTGACACCAATCCGCTGTTCGGACGGGCGGAGGCCAGTCCTGGCATGAGCGGTTAGCGCAATTTCGGCTTCATCGTCATTTTCGGCGCTACGCCCCTCATCATCGCTTGGTTCCGTGTAACCCTCGCGGTGGCCTTGCTCCTCGCGGTGATCGTCGGCGCGGCTTGCGGGGGCGGCTACCTGATTCAGATGTCGTAGCAGATTTTTTCTGTCGATCGGGTGTTCGCGGGGCTGATTGTGCTCGATGCGGTGGTGCCTTCGGCCGATTGCCCGCTCGAACGCGCCGTGCGTCGGCTGTTCCCTTGGTATGGCGCCGAGAAGGTCGCGCTAAAGGCGGCATCCAATTCCGGACTGCCCTCTCGCACCACGACTCCTCGCGAAAGCAATTTATTGCAAGCCTTGCGGATCGAGGTCGGCCTAAATTGCGCTGCAACGACGACGCGAGCCAAACATGCAGTCCATTCAGGTTGAACTGGTCGATAACTCCACAGCGCTTGCGCTGACTTGGCCGGGCTGTGGGACCCTTCGGCTCGGCGCGGAGGCGTTGCGGCGCGCGAGCCGCGCCGCAACCGAGATCCGGCGACAGTTTGACGGCGTTGAGCTGTCAATCGCGCCCGGACTTTACGTAGCCGCGGTCGAGCCGGTCGGCACTTACGCCTTGCGCCTGTCATTTTCGGACGGACATGACCGGGGCATCTATCCCTGGTCGTATTTGCGCGAACTCGCCGAACAGCAGGCGAGCTGAGGTCAGCATGTTGGACGAGATCAAAGAGGGGCTGGCCGAGGTGAGCTGCGACGTGCTGGTGATCGGCGGCGGCACAGCCGGCCCCATGGCCGCGTACAAGGCCAAGCGCCGCAATCCGGCCGCGCGCGTGGTCCTTCTGGAAAAAGCCAATGTGAAGCGCTCGGGCGAACGCTGACATACGGTAATGTGAGCGAACGGTGACATTTGGAATCCGCCATGCTCATACGCACTTCAGCCGACCTCGGCGCCATCATTCGCGACAAGCGCAAACGCCTCAAGCTCGATCAGTCGACGCTCGCCAAGCGCATCGGCGTCAGTCGTCAATGGGTGATCGAGGTCGAGCATGATCACCCGCGTGCCGAACTCGGCCTCGTGCTCCGCGCCCTCGATGCTTTGGGCATTCGCCTGGATGTCGGCGATCCCGCAAAAAGCCGCGGCTCCACGAAAGCCGCCGTCGATATCAATGCCATCGTGGCGAAGGCCAGAAAGGCCAGGCTATGACCAGCGAACTCATAGCCCTCCTGGATGGAACCGAAGCTGGCCGCGTGCGCAACGATGCGCGGGGCCGGCTGACGTTTGTCTACGACAACAATTGGCGCGGCACACCGGGCGCGTACCCCCTGTCGCTTTCCATGCCGCTTGCCGCCGCAGAGCATGGTCCCGCCGCTGTCAAGGCCTTCCTGTGGGGCCTTCTTCCGGACAACGAGCGCGTGCTTGATCGCTGGGCCAGGAAGTTTCAGGTATCGGCGCGCAACGTCTTTGCCCTTATCTCTCATGTCGGCGAGGATTGCGCCGGCGCCGTTCAGTTCGTTACGCCGGATCGTCTGGAAGCCCTGAAGGCTGGCAAGGACGACAAGGTCGAGTGGCTCGACGTGGCAGCAATCGCAAGGCGCCTCCAAACCCTGCGCGAGGATCACGCCGCCTGGCGCCTGCCACGCGATACGGGACAGTTCAGCCTCGCCGGCGCCCAACCGAAGACTGCCTTTCTTCTCCAAAACGATCGGTGGGGCGTTCCGTCCGGACGTATTCCGACCACCCACATCCTGAAGCCGCCGACGGGCCATTTCGACGGCCACGCCGAAAATGAGCATATCTGCCTCCGCCTTGCCCAGGCTCTCGGCCTGCCGGTTGCGGAAACAAGAGTGATGCGGTTCGACAAGGAAATCGCCATCGTCATCGAACGCTACGACCGAGTGATCAGTGGCAACAACATCATCCGGGTTCATCAGGAGGATATCTGTCAGGCGATGGGCGTTCTGCCGACAAAGAAGTATCAGAATGAGGGCGGTCCGACGCCTATCGATATCATCGAACTCCTGCGCAGTACGTCGACCGACCGCGAGACCGATGTTGACACATTTGTCGATGCCCTTGGCTTCAACTGGCTCATTGCCGGTACGGATGCGCACGCCAAGAATTATTCGCTCCTTCTGGCAAATGGGCCGGCCGTACGGCTTGCGCCGCTTTACGACATCGCCAGCATCTTGCCTTACGACGACGTTGACCCGCGGAAGATCAAGCTCGCGATGAAGGTTGGAGACACATACAGGCTCAGCCAGATCGGTTTGCGTGATTGGCAGACATTCGCCCGCGAAACACGTTTGGTCGGGCTCGGTAGAGACTTCCTGCACGTTATGCTCATTCGATCCGTCGCGTCGGCACATATGTTCACCGCCAATCAAGGCGTTCGGCATCCTCGTCGTGAGCCTTGGCCTGATGGTCATAGTTCTTGGCAAGGTTTTCCAGGATTCCTGAGGTGCGGGGCCAGTCAAAGGCCGTGGCCTCGGACCAATCCCGGTATTGCTTCGCCAGCTGACGTTCCAGATTGCCGCCATCACCGTATGCTCGTGAGGTTACACCACGGCGGTTGGATTTCCCGATCATCACCTCCGTTTCGAGATCGCGGCTGCGGATCGCCTCAATCACCTCGCGGACCGGCGCGGCGGGCCAGATGCCGTCTGCGTCAATCTTGGAGGCTGAGAGCAGCTCGCCGATCTTCTGGTCGGCTAT
The DNA here is from genome assembly GCF_001238275.1 of Bradyrhizobium viridifuturi. Classification (GTDB taxonomy): domain Bacteria; phylum Pseudomonadota; class Alphaproteobacteria; order Rhizobiales; family Xanthobacteraceae; genus Bradyrhizobium; species Bradyrhizobium viridifuturi. The sequence goes on along the minus strand of NZ_LGTB01000026.1, from coordinate 86,764 downwards.
CAGACCGCGGCCCTTGCCGTGGGCGAGCTTGCGCGCCTCCCTGATCCACGCCTCAAGCTTGGCGCCATCGATCGATCCATCGGCGGCCGTGCCCGGGATCACATCCCACAGCCGCAGCAGCCGATAAGCCTGGTTCGCAATCGTGCGGGCATGTTCCTCGTTCTCCACGGGCGGATCGACCACGCCGCTATCCTGGCTGGGCCGAAAGATCGCCGTGATCAATTGGACGAAGAGATCAGGGTTGATCGCGAGCTCTGACATGATTGCCTTCGCCTTGCGCGGCGAGTGCTCGAACATCGGCAAGTATTGCCATTCGAGTTGCGCGAGCGTCTTGGTGGGCACGTCATCTGCCTCGTCCAAGCTACCATCGGTCCATCGCCATGCAGTTTGGCAATCGCCTGAGTAAGCTCTGCGGGTACGCAGAGCGTTGGCCGAGCGGATGCGGATGGAAGGCAACGATGGTTGCATAACAGAACAAATGCGATGTTGAACGGTCATCACAGTTTCAAGTGACGCAATGCCATGTCGTCCAGCTTACCTCAACGGAAAGCACCGCAGGCGAGCCAACGGTGAAGAAGAGAGTTGAGCGGCTTAGCGTTGTGAAGCCGCGGAAGCCGTCAGTCCGGGGCCTGAGGTGTCCAGGTGACCTGAGCCATTCGCTCATACGAGCGGCGGTCTCAGCCTGTCGAGCGCGTTTCAGCAACGCGTCATTTTGTGCACCTGTGGGCCGGCCTTTGGCCTCGCCACGAAGGCGGATGCTTCGTCGGCAAATCGAATAGGCTTCTTCGACTTGGCGTCCTTGAGTTCATGCTTATCCGGTTGCGACACACAGATGCCCATGACCTACTACATCTTGTATTTGTCATGCTGCGCTCCTTTCGTCCACTTTGGCGGCGGTATTCTCGAGAAAGAAGGGCGCGCGCACGCCCGCGCTGAATGCTTCGGCACATTCGAGCGCCTCTTTCACGCGCGCGGATGGTTCGGTCCATTCGCGAGTTGAGCGAAGCGAGCCGAGCGCGATCAGGTCGCCGCAGCCGCAGGCGTCAAAGCCGTGTGACGACTCCCCGACTTGAAAGTCATCCGAAATATGGAAAAGGCGGCCAGAATACCCCACCAAAAAGCTGCCGCCTTCCTCTGCCCCCTCTCTAATGCGCGCAAATCCGCCCTCTTTCATCCGCGCGCGGGCGGCGTCGATAAAGTCAGTGACCATATAGGTCATCACGTCGATACCGACGCGCGGTGTCGGCGGATGAAAATTGAACGCGAGAAGCTGGCCCATGCGGAACGACGACGTGAAGCCCATCACGAAATCGCCATTGCGAAAAACCTTGCGGTCATTGCGAACCATAAGCGAAAGACGCCCTGCGCTGACGCCAGCGCTATCCCCGCCGATAAAAACTTGGCCTTTGTCGACAAGGCGACGATACAGGTCATTCAAAGCCCCTCGCCAGGTGTAGTGGGTGTGTGCGCTAACCCGATAAGCATGCTTGAGTTTGAGGGCTTCTTCAGCCGTTTCGCTCCAATAAGCTGATCGGTCTTCGCCCATGTACTGGACTTGAACGATCTTCCCATTCTTATTCTGTGAGCCGAAGCTCGGACCGCTAGCAGAGTATCGGACGTGCTATCATGCTGCCACATGGTTTGGGGCTCGCCTCCCCCTTGAAATGGTAGTAGCGCGGTTCGCGTGATTGAGTATCCGGACGTGGCGATACAATAGCTGGGGCCGTCGCCATGCCAAGCGGTGTATAAGCCACAACGGCACAGCGCCACCCGCTGAAAATACATGCGGACGGCGCTGGCACCGCACCAGGGGGAGAGCAAAATCCTGGCCCATTGATGGCGCTCAATAACGGAAAGGATTCGGAAACGCTATTCCATATGACTCCGGGATGCGAAACCCACGATCGAAGCCGGGCAGCGTGGAGATGCGCCTGTCCGATATCGAGCCGAAGTTCAGCATTGGATCGGTTGACGTGTCGCCAAGGACGGGACCGTAGGCCTGATTTAAGAGGCGGCGAGCGTCCCGACAAACACCAGTCGCCCTTCAGGATTTCGAACTAATCGCGGACCCGCTCGGGCAAATCGTCGACAGTCGGAAAATCAATCTCGCTGCTCGCACTTGAACTCAATTTGATGGCCCGGGACAAAACCAGGCGGCTCGCTAAGAAATGAAACGGCTTAGTTCCATCAGCTACAACAGAGCAGTTTCGCTCATTTGTCTGATCTAAATGACTGTGCCAGCCTGCCCCCGTGTTCGATGTGATCCGCAAAGCTGCAAAGGCCGTTCAGTATCTAAGGCTACGTAGGGTGAATCGCACCTGCGTGAGCGAACCAGAAGGAAATCTGGGCGATGCGAAAGACGAAGCGTCTTTGCAGACCTCAGCGGAATTTGTGCGCACCTATAGTGCCGCCGTAGACGCGCTCACAGCGACGACAATCAATGCGCAGGCCGGGTTAAACTGGCTGAGCGCTCAACCGCCAGATCTGGAGCAAGTCCTGCGAACGCTCAATGCTGTCACTAACGACGGTAAGCGAGCGGGCGGTAATGTCGTTCGACTTCGGACGTCCATGGATCGATCCCTAGCGGATGACGCCCTTGATCGTTGAGCTCATACCTCTGACTTGGCAAAGCAAGTCGCTTTTGAATCGCACCTCAGGCGATGCCCGCTTTGGCGCTGGTGTTAGGGCAAAAGCAGACGGCAAACGCACTCCGATCCGCAGCGTTCCGATTGGAGTGCATACCTGTCCAATATATCTGCTGCTTGGTGACGAGCTCGACAATCCTCGCGGCCGGATCTACCAGATCAAGGACATGCTGGAGGGCAGCACACCGGCGACCACGCCCGTCGTCAAGCACATCGACCGCTGTCTATCGTGCCTGTCATGCATGACCACCTGTCCGTCGGGCGTGCACTACATGCACCGTGTGGATCACGGTCGCGGCTATATAGAACAGACGTATCGGCGGCCCCTCCACGACCGGCTCGTCCCGGGCCATGCTCGCGATGATCCTTCCCTATCCGAGACGGTTCCGAGCAGTAATCACTGCGGCGCAGATCTCCGACCATTGAAGTACGTCTTGGCCAGGCCGGTTTGCCCCATGTAGGCGATCGGCTTGCCGCGATGCTCGATCTCGCGCCAGCCCAGGTGCCGCTTCGATCCGCCTCGCAAAAGCCTGGTGTCTTTCCGGCGATGGGAGAGAGGCGCGGCCGCGCCGCAATTCTCAGCGGTTGTGCCCAGCCCGTGCTACCTCAGTCGGGCGATCGGCCCAATAGATCAGTTGAGGGTAACGGCGAAGGAACAGGTCTTGGATCATGATGTTTCGCCGTGAACTGAGTCGTTTCCACGCTGGTTTCGAAGTTCAGCCAGAAAAACCATGCCGACGTCGACGGCTGGCTGAGCGATTTCCGGGTCGACAGCCGCCGGCGCAAGCATCTGCGATCCAGGGTACGTGTCGTCGACGAGCCTCATGACCAGCAGGAGCAGCGGCAGCACAAGTTTGGTGTCGTCACGACCGTGCCGATCATCAGCCGCAAGCCGCGGCGCATACTCGACCCTACTCTCGGACCATTTCTCGCCGGCGATGGATTGCGTACGAACGGCGGCTTTCGACGAACTACCAAGGGTCCACGTCGTGAGTTAGGCTGCCTTCTGGTAAGAAAACAGAGCTTCAGAAATAGTGGGTCTAGCGATGTAGCGGTCTCCCGCTACCATCTTTCCCGACACACCTTTGACGCTGTTTGGATGAGCCGTTTCCCGGGGAAGGCCGTCAAGCGGCAACGGCTTTGGCGTCGACGGCGATGCGCTACAAGTCCGGATTGAACTTCTGCACCATTAGCGCTTGAGACAGCCCGCCGTCGCAGTTGAGATTCTGGCCGGTGATGAAAGAGGCCATCGGCGAGGCAAGAAAGACGATCGTGTCGGCCAGCTCCGAAGGCTGCCCCAATCGCTCCATCGGGATACGCGCCGCGCGCTGCTGGACGACCTCTGGCGTCAGAACCGCGCGCATCAGCGGCGTCTCGACGGTGCCCGGGCTGACGACATTGACGCGAACACCGTCCGTGACCCACTCCATTGCCATCGTCTTGGTCAGGGCGATCAGCGCCGCCTTGGTGACGCCGTAGGCCCCGCCGTTGGGATAGGCGCCGATGCCAGCCAGCGAGGCGACCTGTACGATCGATGCGTGGGTGCTCTTGCGCAGATGCGGCAGACAGGTGCGCGCCAGCATGATCGCGCCCTCGACATTGATTCGGAAAGACAGCTTCCAATCCTCGAGGTCGGACGTCTCCAACGGACTGGCCTTCACCACTGCGGCGGCGTTGACCACGATATCGAGTTGACCGAACTCCCGGATGGTTCGTGCAACGGCGGCGTCAATGTGTGCCTGATTTCCAACGTCGAGCGCCACAGCGACGGCTTTGCCGCCATCCGCGACAATCGCGGACGCAACGTCGCGCGTGGCCTGTTCGCGAATATCGGCGACCACCACCATGCCCTCATTGGCGGCAATGATGCGTGCGGTCTCCTCGCCGATGCCGCTGCCCGCGCCCACGACGATCGCGACAAGGCCCTTCAGACGGGAATGACGCATCCAATCGCGCGGGCGGTCCTGAGTCCCCTTGGTCATCTGATCTTCTCCGTTTTTCAGCGCAATCCTGATGACTGCTCTTGATCCCTGCAGCGATCACTGGCCGCAACCATTCGGTGCTCCGGGTTGCATGAGAGCATCCGTAGAAGCATCGACTTGAAAGAATTCCGTTGCCTTACACGTCCACGCCGAGGTCCTGCTTCGCCCGATCGCGAAGGAGAACGCGCTGAACCTTGCCGGATGCCGTCATGGGCAGCGCGTCGACCGTGACCAGGTAGTGCGGGATCTTGAAGCTGGCGATCTTGCCCTTGCAGCGCGTCTTCACGTCCTCGATTGTGCAGGTCGTTCCCGGCTTGAGCACGATGTAAGCGCAAGGCACTTCCGCCAGCCGTGGATGGGGCACGCCGACCACCGCGACCTGCTCGATGGCGGGCACCAGCGCCAGCAGCTCCGTCTCCAGCGCGGCCGGCGACACGTTCTCACCGCCCACCTTCAGCATTTCCTTGTAGCGGCCGAGGAATTGCAGGAACCCGTCGGGCCGCAGAAAGCCGCGGTCGCCGGTGCATAGCCAGCCATCCCTTATGGTCGCGGCGGTGGCCTCCGGATCGCGGAAATAACCGCGCATCGTGGTGTAGCCATGCCAGAGGATCTCTCCCTCGACGCCGGCAGGCTGCTCCTTGCCGCTGCCCGGCTCGACGATCTTCACGTCGAGTCCACTCAAGGGGCGACCGGAGGTGGTGCAGCGCTGTTCTTCGGTGTCGTTGAGCGTGCTGACGCAAACATAGCAGCCCGCTTCCGACATGCCCCAGCCGCTCACTGTCGGACACAATTCGGCTTGGACCTGCTTGGCGACGGCGTTGGAGTTCTCCATGCCCGCAGGCAGGCCACCGAACCGAAGGCTGGACAGATCGGCCTTCGACTGCGCCTGGACCCGCAGAATGTCGGCGTAATGGGTTTCAAAGCCAAACAGTGCCGTAACCCGTTCGCTCTCGATCAGCTGGGTCGCTTGTTCGGCGTCCCACGCGTCCATCACCACCTGCCGGGCGCCCGTATGCATGCAGCCGAACACCATCTCGGACATGCCGAACAAATGGAACATCGGCAGAAAGTTCAGGATCACGCTGCCTTCCCTCAACGGCCAACGATCGTGTCGCTCGCAGATGCTTCGCAGCAGCGTGTGATCATGCATCACCCCCTTGGGATTACCGGTCGTTCCAGATGTAAAGACGATCAGTGCGATGTCGTCGATCCTGACATCGTCGACCGCCTTCTCCAGGGCATCGGGTAAGACGCGATCCGCGTCAGCGAGGAAGCCTTCCCAGGACAGCGATCCCCGATCGGAGCTGTCACTCATCACGACGATGTCGGTGAGGTGCGGAAAGGCTTCCACGCGCTCGAATTGCTCGCCGTCGAACCCAGGGAGAACCGCCTTCAGGATCTCGAGATACCCGATCGGTCCGGACCGTTCGACGATGAACAGCAGCTTGCACTCCGCAAGCTTGAGGGCGTAGGCGACGTCGTGCTCGCGGTAGCGGGTGTTCATCGGGGCGGCGATGGCGCCGATCCGCAAGATTGCGTACAGGGCGATCGTGAACTCGATCCGGTTCGTGACCCACAGGCCGACGACATCGCCCTTTCTGATTCCGCGCGCGAGCAGCGCGCATGCGGCGCGGTCTATCTCGGAGTTGAGCTCGGTGAAGCTCAATCGAACGTCGCGAAAGCTGATCGCCGTCTCATTGCCCCAGCGCTGCGCCGCGGTACGGGGCAGGTCGCCAAATCTCGACGCTGCTGCAGACATGTGTTTCGCTCCCTGGCCACATTCGTTGGCTTGTTACTTGGGCTGGCCTTTCGTCGCCGACGCCGGTTTGGCGCCAAGCAGCAGGAAGGGAAGCCGCTGATCGTTGTCAGCTCGACCATTTCGACCGTCGTCTACTAAATTGACGGCAAAAATACCAATTCGTCGATATATATACCAATTGGTATGTAGAGCCAAGAGCCCGGAGCGTCTTTCTATGCCCGGGGCTGAACGGTGTGCGCGATCTCGTTCGGCTATGCCGACCCGAGCTATCCCGCCAACGGCTTCCGGACGGGACGCGCATTGCCGTCGGAGGTCGTTCGGTTCCATGATGGCGCTTGAGCGACGGGAACGCTCCTATCGACAGGATTGACCGACAGCATCAGGAGGCGGCAATGGCGGATGGACAATACAGGGCGAAGCTGCAGGACGTCAGGGCCAACGCTGCGCGGCTCTACAAGGCGGCGCCCGAGCCGATGAAGGCCTTTCAGTCGCTTGTCAGTGTCGCCACGAAGGATGGGGTACTGTCCGTCCGGCACAAGGAACTGATCGCGCTCGCCATCGCGATCGCAACGCGCTGCGAGGGTTGCATCGTCCATCATGTCGACGCCGCCAGGCGTCACGGCGCCGCGCGCGAGGAAGTCGCCGAGACCATTGCGGTCGCGGTCGAAATGGGCGGAGGGCCCGCGACGGTCTATGGTGCCGCGGCGCTCGCGGCGTTCGATGAGTTCGCCTTGATCGCCACATGAGGGCGCCGCGGCTTCGCGTCGTTTCGATATCGCCGACGCGTCATCCGACTGCGCTAGAAGCTTCACCACCGCTTGCGCCCGCCGTGATCACGGCAACCGGCAGACCGGGCGGTCAGCGTCAACGCTCCAGGCGAGGTCGCCGCGCCGGATCAGGCGGTTCACATGCGCCAGCGTTTCGGTGAAGGCGAAGCTCATCTCATGTGCGGTGAGATTGCGTGAATGGAACAGCGCAGGGACGAGTTCGTCGACCGATTTCGGTCCCTGGCGGCAGGCTTCGATGGCGCGGCTGCAGCGTTCTTCGTGATGGGCCAGGATCTCCGCGCAGCGCCGGTGCAGGCCGAAGAATGGCCGCCGGTGGCCGGGCAGGACGAGCACGTCATCAGGAATCTCCGACGTCATGCCGCGCAGTGTGCGCATATAGTGGCCGAGCGGATCGCCGTTCGGCTCCTCCGCCCACACGCTGATGTTGGGCGTGATCTTCTCGAGCACCTGGTCGGCGGCGAGCAGCAGCGACTCCTCGGGGCAGTAGAGCAGGACTTGTTCAGGCGCATGTCCGTCGGCGCTCAGCACGCGAAAGCGGCGGCTTCCGATGTTCAGCGTGTCGCCCATCAATAGCCGGTAGAAGGTCTCGGGCAGCGCCGTCACCTCGCGCAGGTAGTCGAGGCCATGGGTCGCGACGATGGACGCCGTCTCGGCCGTCATGCCGTAGCGCAGGTAGAATGACCTGTTCTGCTCCGAAGCTGTCGAATGCGGGTCGAGCGAGAGCATCTTGCATGCAGCGTAAGTGGAGTAGCTGGTCAGCAGCGGTACGTCGAAGCGCGCGCAGAGCCAGCCGGCCAACCCGATGTGATCGGGGTGAAAGTGCGAGACGATAACCCGGGTGATGCGAATGCCGGCGAGGGGACCAGCGAAAAGCTTGTCCCAGACCGCCTGCGCTTCCGCCGTTCGGATGCCGGTGTCGAAGATCGCCCAGCCGCCGTCATCCTCCAACAGATAGATGTTCACATGATCGAGGCGGTAGGGAAGCGGCACCCGTAGCCAGCGCAGGCCGGGCGCGACCTCGAGCACTTCGCCGGAGGCGGGCGGTGTCTCGAACGGGAACGTCAGTGCGCGTGCCTGGTCAGGGCGTGTATGCAATGTCATGATCGGTCCTCATTTCCGCCACCCGATGTGCGCATCGCCGCAATCTCCGTTGGTCAGCGCAGGCCGAGGCCGCGCGCGATGATGCCGCGGAGAATTTCGCGTGTTCCCCCGCGCAGCGAGAAGGATGGCGCCGCCTGCACGATGTAGTGCAGGGTGCGGGCGAGCTCGCGCGTTTGCTCCGAATCGGGGTCGATCTCGACGAGGCTTCTCACCACGTCGGGTATCTCCTGTTCGACCAGCGCGCCGAGATCCTTGACGACCGCCGCTTCCAGCGCCGGGTTCTCGCCATTCTGCAGCAGCCAGGCAACACCGCGGGACAATTGCCGTAGCACGACGAAATGCGAGATCAGCCGGCCCACTGCAATCGTGGCATGGTCCGACGGATTGCGCTGGAGCACGCGGATTAGTTCGGCAAACAGGACGAAAGAGGAGAGGAAGCGCTCCGGGCCCGACCGTTCATAGGCGAGCTCGCTGGTCACCTGGTGCCAGCCATTGCCCTCTTCGCCGATCAGCGCCGAGCCCGGAACAAAGACGTTCTCGAACACCACCTCGTTGAAGTGCTTGGCTCCCGACAGATCTGCGATCGGACGGATCGTGATGCCCGGCAGCGTCAAGTCGACCAGCAACTGGCTGGTGCCCTTGTGCCGGTCGGCGGGACCTCCACTGGTCCTGCAGAACAGCAGCATGTAGTGCGCGCGGTGGCCGTAGGTGGTCCACAGCTTGGTGCCGTTGACACGGAAGCCGCCGTCGACGGGCTCGGCGCGGGTGCGGACCGCGGCAAGGTCGGAGCCGGAATCCGGCTCGCTCATGCCGATGCAGCAGAACAGTTCGCCGGCCGCGATCTTCGGCAGCACGTTTTGCCGTTGCTCCTCGGTGCCGAAGCGTAGCAGCAGCGGGCCACTCTGCCGATCCGCGATCCAGTGCGCGGCAACCGGGGCGCCGACGGCCAGCATCTCCTCGAGCACGACATAGCGTTCGAGGCTGCTCCGCTCATGGCCGCCATATTGCTTCGGCCACGTCATTCCGATCCAGCCGCGCTCGCCCATCCGACGCGAGAACTGCGCGTCGAAGCCGCTCCAGGAGGCCGCGCGCACATGCGCCGGCACGTTGCGCAGCTCCTCGGCGAGGAAAGCACGCACTTCGCCGCGCAGTTTCTCGGCTTCGGGCAGCGGCGGTGCGTTGGGGAAGGTGAAGTAGGTCATCGTGCCTCCTGCGGCGCGCCGAACGCCGTCACGAAGGGCCAAAGGCCTTCGGCTCCGGCCGCGAGCGCCTGTCCGCCCAGGATGGCGCTCCAATGCCGTTCCGAGCCGAATTCGTCCCGCCAGGCCCACAGTCGCCTGGTGAAGAAATGCAGCCGGTGCTCCTCGGTGAAGCCGATTGCGCCGTGCACCTGATGCGCGATCGGCGCCGCCACACTCACAGCTTCTCCGGCCCGCGCCTTGGCGGCGGCGATCGACGGGATGTCGAGGCCATCGAAGGCCGCGCCGGCGATCGCGGCTGCGCCGCCGCATGCCGCAACCTGCCCGGCGAGGACCGCGAGCGATTGCTGAACCGCTTGCTGCTTGCCGATCGGCTTGCCGAACTGCACGCGCTCGTTGGCGTAGGTGACCGTCAGCTCGAGCACCCGCTCAAGCGCGCCGGCCATCTCGGCGACGCGCAGCGCCGCACCAGCCGCCCTCAGTGTTTCGCAGTTCCATCGCGTTGGCGCCGGCCGCACATCGTCGTTCGACAACAGGGCGTCTATCGTCAGTGCATCGGACGGTACGCCGGCCAACGATGCGCGTTGCTCCAATTCCGCGATAGTCCGGTTCAGCGCGACCACGAACGGACTTCCGTCATGATCTGCCAGCGCGACGATCGTGCCGGCGTGGCGTGCCCACGGCACGCCTACGGCTCGACCTCGGATGCGCCATCCGGCTCCCTCCCGCTGGAGCGAGAACGCCGTGCAGCCGGTGACCGGCGCAATCGTCGCGGGTCTGTCTACCGGCGCGAAGCCCGCCTCGGTCAGCAGCCGATTGGCGAGCATCGCTTCGGCGAGCGGCACGGGCGCCGCGTGATAGCCCGCAATGCGCACGAGCTCGATGGCTTCGGCAGGGGCGACGCCGAATCCGCCGCCTGCCTCGCTGACGAAAGCCAGCGGAAAACCAGCCTCGGCGACCTCCCGCCAGCTCGTTTCAGACCACCCGCCAAGCTCGGCCTTTCTGAGCTCGCCATCGTTCACAGCTCCAAAGAGCCGGGTCGCGCTTTCACTCAGGAGAGCTGCTGTTTCGCTACGGTATGGCAATCGCATCACCTCTTCGGCCGGCATCGGCCAATGCCCGGCGGACACCAGGTTGTCCGGAGGCAATATACTGGATAGTATTTTTGGTTGTCCAACGATTATGCTATGATGAAATGGCTGGGCTGTGGCGCGCCTGCAATTTCGGTGGCATAGCACGCGTTGGCGAATCGGTGCCGATAGTCAGCAGCTCTGGACGTGATTGGCAGGGAAGGTCCGTAAATGAACGTCAAGCAACAGATTAAGGAGTACAAGCGGGAGCTGATCTTGGACGCTGCGGCGAAGCTGTTTTACGAGAAGGGCTTCCAGAAGACGACCATCGACGACATCGGCGCGGCGCTCGGCGTCACCAAGCCATTCATCTATACGTACTTCGAGAACAAATACGCGATCCTCGAGCAGCTGTTCGATCAGTCATTTGAGGAGTTGTATGTTGACGTACTCAAGGTCCTGAACAGCAAGCAGGGATCTCCAAAGGACCGCCTCCGGCAACTCATCACAGTGTATGTCGAGAAGAACATCGAGCGGCAAAGGTTTACTGCCATCATGCTCGAGGAGGAAAAGAACCTCAGCTCAAAGAAGATCAGCGACATCAGGCGCAAGCAACGCGACTTCGACACCAAGCTCGCGCGTCTCATCGAAGAAGGCGTGGAGGCCGGCCAGTTTCGGGTGAGCGACCCCATGATCGCATCGTTGGCCATCAGCGGTATGGTCCGGTGGACCCACCGCTGGTACTCGCCTCAGGGACGGCTTTCCGCCTCGGAATTGGCAACGAGATTGAGCGACCTTGCCCTGAATTTGGTCGGATGCGCCCAGGCGTGAGCGCATCCGGATTTGCGTTACGCCGCCTCACTTGCTTGCTTGTGCTTCCCTGACCAGCGGACATTCGCTTTCGGAGAGCGGGCGAGTTGCTTCCTCGGCGGAGAGCTTCTGGATCGGCTTCAGGACGTCCCAGTCCGACGTCGATTCCTTCGGTGACTTGGCCTGGAACAGGTACATCGGTCGCGGCAGCCGGCCGTCCTCACGGACTTTGCCGTTCTCGGTCATGAAGTCGTTGACCGGCAACTCCCGCATCTTCGCGGCGACCTTGATGGCATCGGTCGTTCCCGCGGCCTGAACAGCCTTCAGATAGTGGGTCACTGCGCTGTAGATGCCGGCCTGCATGCTGTTCGGCATCTTCTTGGCGATCGCGAAGAAGCGCTTGGAATAAGCCCGCGTCTTGTCGTCGAGATCCCAATAGAATGCTTCCGACGAGAGCAGCCCCTGCGCCGTCTTTGGGCCGAGGGAATGGATGTCGTTCACGAAGGTGATGAAAGATGCCAGCTTCTGCCCGCCATCGACGATGCCGAACTCCTGGGCCTGCTTCACGAAGTTGATGAAGTCAGCGCCGGCAAGCGCGAGTAGGATCGCCTTTGCCTTCGAGGCCTGCGCCTGGAGGATGAAGGAACTGTAGTCCGCGGTGTTGAGCGGAACGCGGACGCTGCCGACGGCCTTGCCGCCCGCCGCTTCCGCGAAGCGTGATCCATCGCGCGCCATGGCGGTGGCGAATGCGTAGTCGACGAGCACCTGGTAGAAAGTGTCCGCCCCCGAGCGGATCGTCGCCATGCCGACCGTCTTGGCCAGCCCGTAGCTGTCGTACACCCAGTGGAACGAGGTCGGGCTGCAGGCCTTCCCGCTGAGGTCGCCGGTGCCGGCGCTGACGACGATGTCAATCTTTCGACTGGAGACGGCCACGTTGCGGACCGCAAGGGCGACCGCGGAGTTGCTGAGGCCTGTTATCATTTCGACGCCGTCGGCTTCGATCCAGCGCTTTGCAATCGCAACGCCGGCATCGGCCTTGTTCATGTGATCGGCGGAAACGATCTCGACCTTTCGGTTCAGCACCGGGCCGAAATCCTCAACCGCCAACCGCGCCGAGATGACCGAGCCTTGGCCGGACAGATCGGCGTAGGGGCCCGACATGTCCTCGATGACGCCGACCTTCAACGCTGGCTCCTCGGCCCGCACAACATCGGTGGCCAATATCAATGACAACGTCAGCAGGATCGTACCAGAAAGATAGCGCATGTTTCCTCCAAAACATTTTATATACTAGTTGGTATTTTTGAAGAACATAAAGTAGTAGTACCAGGAAAGCAAATGGTAAGTGAGCGCGCGGGAACGGTCAGGCGCGCTTCCGATCGGAGCCGTTCCCGACGTCCTTGTCGCGTCCGCAATGCAGCCATGCCGCAAGGCGTGCAACACGAACGCGATCGGTACTTGACATATACTGCTTAGTATATTTTTATATCAATAAGAATATTCGAGGCAGATACGGGAGACGTCAGGGATGACCAGCGCGAACAAGGCCTCTTTCAGGGTGGCGGTCATCGGGGCCGGCGCTTCCGGCATCGCGACCGCGGTCTATCTGCAGCGCGCGGGTGTCGCCTTCACGATTTTCGAACGTGCCGGCGACGTCGGCGGTACGTGGCGCGACAACACCTATCCCGGACTTTCCTGCGACGTTCCCTCGCACCTCTACCGCTATTCGTTCGCTCCGAACGCTGAATGGAGCCACGAATACTCGCCTGCCGCGGAGATCCACGCTTACTTCCGGGGCGTCGCGGAGAGGCTTGGGATCATCGACAAGGTCCGCTTGTCCAGCGAGGTCACCAGGGCGGAGTTCGTGGGTGACGGTATGTGGCGCATCACGACCACGCAGGGCGATGAGGGCCTGTTCAATGCCGTCATCGCAGCGACCGGCGTGCTGCACAAGCTCGTCCTGCCCGACATCGAAGGGCGAGATAGCTTTGCCGGCACGTTCTTCCACAGTTCGCGGTGGAACCACGAGGTCTCGCTGGCAAACAAGCGGGTCGGCATCATCGGCACTGGCTCGACCGCCACGCAGATCCTGCCGGCGATCGTCGACGAGGTGGCCTCCGTGTCGCTCTTTCAGCGGACGCCGCAATGGATCGTCAACGTTCCGAACAACCCGTTTCCCGAAGAGAAGAAGAGGGCGTTTCGGGACGAGCCGCAGAAGATGGCGGAGCTCTACGACCATCTCAACAACTTGTTCAACCAGCGGTTTGCGGCATCTCTGGTCGGCGAGAACGATGCCGGTCTTGCCGAAATGGCGCGGGCCTGCCGGCAGAATCTCGAAGACAATGTCCACGATCCCGATCTTCGGCGCCGCCTGACGCCGTCCTACCAGGCCGGGTGCAAGCGCCTGATCGTGTCCGACAAATTCTATCCGGCGATCCAGCGCCCGAACGCCCATTTGGTCGATGCCAAGATCACGCAAATCGAGCCTGCCGGCATCAGGACCGCGGACGGTCTGCTGCACGAGCTCGATGTGATCGTCTATGCAACGGGCTTCGACCCGTTCGCATTCTTCCGTCCCGCGGTCATCGTCGGCAGGGATGGCGTCAGCCTGAATGAGCGCTGGAAGGAGTCCTGCCAGGCCTATCGCTCGGTCGCGGTGCCGGGCTTCCCCAACCTGTTCTTCATCGGCGGTCCGAACAGCCCGATCGGCAACTTTTCATTCCTGCGTACTGCCGAGGTCCAGATCGGATACGTGACCAGGCTCGTGGAGATGCTGGCCGACGGGATGCATCGCGAGATCGAGCCGACACAGGAGGCGACGGAATCCTTCAACGCCGAGGTCGAGCAGGCGATCAAGCATACCGTCTGGGTCACCGGTGGGTGCACCAGCTGGTATTTCGACAAGCAGGGCAAGGTCGTCTCATGGCCATGGTCTTACGGACGGTTCGAGGCCGATCTGAAGCAGCCTCGCATGGAGGAGTTCAAGGCAGCCTGATCGCAAAGAACAAAGGGGAGGACGTCAATGATCGGGGCAATCCCGAATGAGCGGCACGACGCTGCCGCGGCGGAGGCCGATGCGCGGCGCGTTCCCGAGCGCCACGAAGCCGTCCTGCGCTACGTGCTGGAGCGCCGCGCCGCGAGCCATCCCGAACGGCCGTTCCTGCGTTTTCCCGACGGTACGGTGACGAGCTATGGCGCATTTCTCCTATCGGTGCAGCGCCTCGCCGCGGGTCTTGCCTTCATCGGCGTGAAGCAGGGCGATACGGTCAATGTCTGGCTGCCGAACACCGTCGATATCGTGCGGGCCTGGTTTGCGATCAACTGGCTCGGTGCGGTCTACGTGCCGATCAACACCGCCTATCGCGGCAGCCTGCTATCGCATGTCCTGATCAATGGCGGCGCTACGGTGCTGCTGGCGAATAGCGGCCTCGTCGACCGGCTGCGGGAGATCGACTGCGGCACGATCGAGACGATCGTCGTCGCCGGCGAGCCATGCGGTGACATCGATGGGATGAGGCAGATCCCGCTCGAGGCGCTCGACCTTGATCCCGCCGATCTTCCACCCCTGGTGCGGCCGATCGAGCCGTGGGATCCGCAATCGATCGTCTACACTTCGGGGACGACCGGCCGGTCAAAGGGCGTGGTCAGCTCCTACGCGCATATGTGGCACATGTGCGGTCCGGCTGCCTATCCGATGCTCGACGAGACCGACAGCGTGCTGTGCTTCCTGCCCTTCTTCCATATCGGCGGGACGCTACCGGTATCGGCGATGCTCAATCGCGGCGGCGCGGTCGGGCTGGGCGGCGATTTCACCACCGACCGGTTCTGGCCGGCGGTTCATGCCACGCAGGCAACCTACACGATCCTGCTCGGCGTGATGTCGAGCTTCATCGCCAAGCTGCCGCCGTCAGACGCCGACCGCAAGCACACGCTGAGGAAGGTGACGATGATCCCGCTGCCCGGCGACTCCCGGGCGTTCGCGGAGCGGTTCGGCGTCGACGTCTGGACGCTGTTCAACATGACCGAGCTCAACACCCCGATCGTGTCGGAGCGCAACCCGCCGACGCCCGGCACCTGTGGCAAGGCGCGGCCGGGCAACGCGCTTCGCATTGTCGATGATCGTGATCGCGAGGTCGCGCCCGGCGAGATCGGCGAATTGATCATTCGCAGCGACGCCCCGTGGGCGTTGAACTCCGGTTACTTCAAGAATCCGGAGGCTACGGCGCATGCCTGGCGCAACGGCTGGTTCCACACCGGCGATGCATTTCGCAGGGACGTCGACGGCAATTTCTTCTTTGTCGATCGCATCAAGGACGCGATCCGCCGCCGCGGCGAGAACATCTCCTCGTTCGAGGTCGAGGCCGAGATCCTTGCGCATCCGGCCATCCGCGAATGCGCCGTGGTCGCGGTGCCGAACGAGCTTGCCGAGGACGATGTGCTTGCGATCGTGGCACCGGCGCCCGGCGCGGTGGTGAAGCCGGAGGAATTGCTTGCGTTCCTGCAAGCCCGGCTCGCGTACTTCATGATCCCGCGATATGTGCGCATCGTCGCCGAGTTGCCGCGCACCCCGACACAGAAGGTCGAGAAATACGTGCTGCGGCAGCAGGCCGTGACGGCGGACACCTGGGATCGTGAGAAAGCCGGTATCCGGATCAAGCGAGACAAACTCACCAACTGAATAGATAAGGAGATCGATATGACGCGCACGGTGATGGTGACGGGCTCGTCCCAGGGCGTTGGCCTGGGGATCGCAAAAGTGTTCCTCAAACATGGCTGGCAGGTGTTCGGCGTTGACCAGAAGCCGGCGAGCGAGATGGTCGCAACAGAGAGCAGCTACGCGCATGTCACCGCCGACCTTCGTGACGGCAACGCCTGCGAGCAGGCCGTCACCGAGTGCGTCCGCCGCTTCGGCAGGCTTGATGCACTCGTCAACAATGCCGGCCTCGGCAACGCGCGCGGCTTCATGGAGACGACCGACGACGATTACGAGCGCTATTACTCGATCAATGTCCGGCCGGTGCTGCGACTCTGTCGCCTCGCGCTTCCGGCCTTGAAGCAAAGCCATGGCGCCATCGTCAACATTGCATCGGTGTTCGGGATGATCGGGGCGGCGGGCAGTGCTGCCTATGTGCCGACCAAATTCGCCGTCGTCGGCATCACCAAAATGCTGGCGACCGAGTTCGGCAAGGACGGCATTCGCGTCAACGCAGTGGCGCCCGGCCTGATCTGGAGTCCCGGCACCGACGACCGCATCAAGAACAACGCGTGGTGGCATCGCATGATGATCGAGGGCTGCCCGCTCGGTCGGGTCGGCCAACCCGAAGAGATCGGTGAGGCCTGTGCCTTCCTCGCGTCGGACGCCGCAAGCTTCATCAACGGTGTCGTGCTTCCGGTCGATGGCGGCTGGTCTATCGCGAAATTTCTGCCGCAGTCCGCGGATGCGTAAGGCAGCACGCACGCCTCGATGCGCTTTCGCCGCTGCCTAAATCGTCGAGCGCATTCATCAGCTTCGACCAGAGATCATCGATCCAATTGTCGGCTCTCTTGCTGCGCGATCGTACTATCTAAAGATGTATTAGTTAAAAGTTGAAACGATAAGCGTTGTGGCGACAACGCGATCGTGCAATAGTTTCGTCGCTTACCCAATATCGTTTTCGTCAGTCAATTCTCTATTGGCAGTACCGCGAACCATCTCACGCAGGAGAGTTCGCGAGGAGAAGTGCATTGTAGCAATTGATTTTTCATCAATGATCGAGGGAGGCTGTGATGGCGTTGGTCCTCAAGAACAAGGACGGCTTCTGGTACTGGTCCGATGGAAATCCCTTAGACGCTACCTTCCCTGCCGCGCTCTACGGAAATGTAGACGGAGTATTCCTTCCCACCGATCCGACTTCACCGCCCAAGAGCGAAGTCGTATGCCCCCGGAGCATCAGTTTCACAGTGCCGGGCTCACCCGGAGCAGAAGTCACAGTTGTCGAAGATGGCGGCAACCTTGATTTCACGGTGACGATGCAGGGGCCGAAGGCCGATCTGTCGGGTCTGTTCTTTGATTTCACCAACGGAAAGCTGTCCAGCCTCCGGGTCACCGGCGATCCCGACATCACGCAGTTCGTGACCGGGGCCGGGAGCGTGATCAACCTGAAGAATGGCGTCAACATGAACGGCGCCAAGGTGCCGGCGTTCGACGTCGGGATGGAGTTCGGGCTGGCTGGTATCGGCAGCAATCATCTCGACATCCACTCAACCAGCTTCGTCCTGAGCGACGCTGCGCACGATTTGTCGATCGATGACCTTCACCCGACCGGTGAAACCGGAATCGTCGGCGTCAGGACGCTCAGTGTCGGCCAGAAACTCGAGACGGTCGCGCCCTTTGCACCGACGGCCACGCCCGACACGGTGACGACGCTGGAGGATCAATCAATCACCATTCCGGTCAGCGCGCTCGCGACTGACAAGAACAGCGGCGCGATCCTGAGTATTGGCGAAATCGGCACCGGCCCCGAGGGACCGCAGTATGGCACGGTGACCATTGCGCCCGACGGAAAGAGCCTGATCTATACGCCGACGACGCTTGACTATTACGTCGACGGCATTCTGACCGGCAACGAGGACGCGTTCCAGGTTTGTGTGACCGACAGTTTCGGCGGCGAGGTGACAAGCTTCGTCACTGTGAACGCCACGCCTGTGGCAGACCCACCGAAGGTTGTTGATCAAATTGCCGCGCCGCATGCCGGCGACGCCGCGACGCTGGTGCGGTTCGACGTCACCGTCACATCGGGTGATTTCGCGACGATCAACCAGATGTCGGACTACATCAAGAGCTTGAGCCTTTCGTTGACCGGCACCAACACCATCGGCATCACGGTGACTGACAGTGACGGCCTGTTGTCCGGTAACCTGATTACGCCTCCTGCGAACCAGGGGCAGTTCACGGACGAACTGCTGGTCTCATTGCCGGCCGGATCGACGTTCAGCGACACCCTGTCGCTGACCGGGACCAATGCCGAAGTCGAAAACACCGGCTCCCCGGCCACCGCGTCCACGACCATCACCCAGACGATTACCGCCGATACCGAAACCACGCTCGAAGATACGGCGATCACGATCCCGATCGGCAATCTGGTCGGCGGCGCCAATATGAGCATTACGGGGGTTGCTCCAGGGCCGCTCGGACCGAAATACGGCACGGTCACCATCGCGCCGGACGGACAGAGCCTCACATACACGCCGACGACGCTCGACGATTTCGTCAACGGGATTCCGACCGGAGATCAGGATGTCTTCCAGGTTTACTCATCCGATGGTGCGGGTAACAACGCGGTAACGCTGGTTACCGTGAACGAAACGCCGGTCGCGGACGCGCCCACCGTGAACGTGACTGTGCTCCCGATGCAACCGGGCGACCCGATCAACGAAGTCCGTCTGGAAATCACCTCCCAATCGGGTGACTTTGGGACCGTGAACCAGGGCTCGGATTTCATTCAGAGCATCGCGCTGAACTTGACCGGAACGACGGGCGCAACGTCCATCATAGACAAGCTCGGATTGCTGTCAGGCAATACCATCAATCTCGACCCGTCCAACCAGGGCAGTTTCCAGGACGAAGTCGACATCCTGATGC
Organism: Bradyrhizobium viridifuturi; assembly: GCF_001238275.1. GTDB lineage: Bacteria > Pseudomonadota > Alphaproteobacteria > Rhizobiales > Xanthobacteraceae > Bradyrhizobium > Bradyrhizobium viridifuturi. The sequence continues at coordinate 67,789 of NZ_LGTB01000026.1, read as the reverse complement.
CAGCGGACACGTCCATCGTCGACTCCCTGGGGATCACCGCGACCGCAGCCGAGACCGAAAGCCCGACTGTATCCGCTTCGACCAGCACGAGCCAATCGATCGTGATCGACAACGCCCAATCCTCGACCGATCTGACGTTCCAGACCACCGGCCAAAGCATCTGGGATACCGGGGCAGCTTTCAGCAAGGACTTCAACACCGGATTCCTCGGTCTCGACAAGAACTACAGCACGTCGAAGAAAGCCGTGATCGGAACCCTTGGTGTCTCCACGACGATCGCCAGCGCCGGTGCCAACCTGCACGTCAGGGCCGGCGTTCAGGCGGACCTGAAGATCACCGCAGGCGACATCAGCGCCACGCTACCGTTCAACGTCGGGCTGGACTCCACCTATAACAAGACCACCGACACGATGCAGATCATGGCGACCGATGTGCAACTCGGCGGTGGACACTTCACCGCGCATGGGCCAAGCGGCTCATTCACCTTTGGGCTGGATCTTGGCCTTACGGCCGGCGCCCACGCCACCGTCTTCGGCACCGGCCCGAGCACACATGTGAGCGTCGGGTCGTTCACCAAGCCGGTGTTGGGCTTCAGCCTGAAGAGCAGCCAGCTCAGCACGACGATCGACCTGCCCGGCGGCGCACAGCTGACCCTGGCATTCCCCAATGTGAACACCAATGGCAGCAACGCCGGCCCCGGCACGATCTCCGGCACGGGGACCAGCAACGATATCGTGAACCTGTCGGGCGACCTCGTCGCGATCGCCAGCAACATCATCTTCGGCACCGACGTGACCGACATCAACATCGGTCCGTTGTCGATCGATGTCCTCGATCTGATTCTCGGGATCGGTCTGAATGTGGTGCAGAAGTTCGATCTTAACTCCTCCGGGTTGGTGCCTGCACTGGTCCTGGAAGATGGGACGGTCGAACCGTTGTCGTTCGGCACGCCGCTGACGATTCCGAATGCGTCAAGTCACGACTTCAACCACGACGGGAAGATCGAGTTCGGCCTTGGTCTGGTGCCGACGGCAACCTTGACGAACAACACCTCCCTTGGCGCCACGATGAACGCCTCGATCACTGCGCTCGCGCTTTCCGTCAGTCACATCGGCTCGTTCACCGCGTTCAAGGCCGGTACGACTGTGCAGCTCGGCACGTTCCCGCCGATCTACAACAAGACGTTCGCCTTGAACGGGTTCGGGCAACAGACCGTGACTCAGACCGTATAACCATCGCTGCGATTTACGGCTTAGCGCTGTGGACACCGTCAACGATGGAAAACCGGAGCCTGTATCAGTCCCACCCAGGACTGATACAGGGCTTGTGGCGCTCTGTCAGATCGCGCGACATCTGGGGATTCCGGCAAACCCGGTGACCTTGGGGCGCCACCACCTGGTGGCGGGCACGATCGCGGGCAAGGAGGATCTGATCCGTATCGCGCGGCGTCTCGGATTGCGCGCGCGGCTGGTGAAGACCAACTGGGACCGGCTCGAGAAGACGCCGCTTCCGGCAATTCTGGTCAACGGGAACGACCAGTTCGCCATCGTCAGCCGGGTCATTGACGGTCGCGCCGCCGTGCACGCCGCGGGGACGGCGCACCCGAATCTGCTGGAACGCTCGGATCTGGACACGGTCTGGACGGGTGAGCTGATCCTGCTGAGCAGACGGCTTTCGCCAGCGATGCTGGCCAATCGTTTTGATATCAGGTGGTTTCTGTCGGCGGTGCATCGGTATCGATATGCGCTTACCGAGGTGCTGATCGCGTCATTCTTCCTGCAACTGCTCGGCCTGGTCTCGCCGCTGTTCTTCCAGGTGGTGGTGGACAAGGTGCTGGTGCATCGCGGGCTGTCGACGCTCGACGTATTGATGATCGGCCTGGCATTTGTGTCGGTGTTCGAAGTGACGCTGGGTGCGTTGCGTACCTATATCTTCAGTCACACCACGAACCGCATCGATGTCGAACTGGGCGCGCGGCTGTTCGATCATCTTCTCGGCCTGCCGCTTTCCTACTTCGCCAATCGCCGTGTCGGCGACTCCGTCGCACGCGTGCGTGAACTGGAGAATATCCGCAATTTCATCACGGGTTCCGCGCTGACGCTGTCGATCGACCTGTTCTTCACCTTCATCTTCCTCGCGGTCATGTACCTCTACAGTCCGCTATTGACGTGGATCGTCATTGCCTCGCTGCCGGCATATCTGATCATCAGCGTGATCCTGACGCCGGTGCTGCGTCGCCGTCTCGATGAGAAATTCGCCCGTGGTGCCGACAATCAGGCCTTTCTGGTCGAGTCGGTCAGCGGCGCCGAAACCATCAAGGCGATGGCCGTCGAGCCGCAGATGCTGCGACGATGGGAAGATCAACTGTCGGGCTATGTCCGCGCCAGCTTCCGCGCACAGACCTTGGGAAATATCGGCGGTCAGATCGTCCAGTTCATCAACAAGTTCACCATCGTCGCCACGCTCTACCTGGGCGCAAAGGCGGTGATGGTGGGTGACCTTACCGTGGGCGAACTCGTCGCCTTCAACATGCTGGCCGGGCGAGTCGCCCAGCCGGTGTTACGCATTGCGCAGCTATGGCAGGATTTCCAGCAGACCAGGCTCTCGATCGCTCGCTTGGGCGATATTCTGAATACGCAGCGCGAGCCTGCCCAGACGGGTGCGGCCTCGCTACCGGCGATCAGGGGCGAGGTCCGGTTCGAGCATGTTACGTTCCGCTACGTGGCGAACGGGCCAGCAGTGCTCTCCGATGTCTCGCTACATGTGGCACCGGGGCAGGTCATCGGCATCGTCGGGCCATCGGGATCGGGAAAATCCACACTCGCCAAGCTGGTGCAGCGCCTCTATACGCCGGAGTCCGGTCGCGTGCTGATCGACGGGGTCGACCTCAGCATGGTCGATACTGCCTGGTTACGTCACCAAATCGGCATCGTGCTGCAGGACAACGTTCTGTTCAACCGCTCGGTGCGCGAGAATATCGCGCTGGCCGATCCGGGCGCGCCGATCGAGCAGATCATTCGCGCCGCGACCTTGTCGGGAGCGCATGATTTCATCGTCGAGCTGCCGCAAGGCTACGACACGACGATCGGCGAACGCGGCGCATCCTTGTCGGGCGGTCAGCGGCAACGCATTGCGATCGCCCGCGCGCTGATGGCAAATCCGCGGATCCTGATCTTCGACGAAGCAACCAGCGCGCTGGATTATGAAAGCGAGCGTGTCATCCAGGAGAACATGCGTCGCATCGCAGCTGGCCGGACGGTGCTTGTCATCGCCCATCGGCTCTCGACCGTCCGCGGTGCCGACAGTCTGATCACGCTCGACCACGGACGAAAGGTGGAAGAAGGCACGCACGAAGAGCTGCTCCGTCGGTCGGGACGCTACGCCCATCTCTATCGGCTCCAGTCGGGGATCTCCAATGCGGTCTAACGGAGCCTCGGCTGCTGATCACAAGGCCGGTGAGGTGGTGCTCTTTCAGCGCCGCTCGGCGCAGCGCCGGGCCTCTGAGCGGGAGTTCCTGCCCAGTGCACTCGAGGTGATCGAAACCCCGGCGTCACCGGCCGGTCATCTGATGATCGGAACGATCGTCTTGCTGGTGACGGTGGCGGTGATCTGGGCCTGCCTTGGCAAGGTGGACATCATTGCAGTGGCGAACGGACGGTTGATCCCGGCCGGAGAGGTGAAGCTGATCCAGCCGCTCGAAATCGGAGTGGTGAAGCGGATCGCGATCAGCGAAGGCGATGTTGTCCGCCGTGGCGATGTGTTGGTCGAGCTCGATCCGACCGCCACCGCTGCGGATGTCGACCGGATTGCACGGGATCAGATGCAGGCGAGGTTGGATGCGGTACGGTTGTCCGCACAACTCGCCGGAGACGCTGAGGCCTTCGTTGCGCCAACGGACGCGGACCCGGCGCTGGTCAATGCGCAGAAGCGTCAAATGTTGACCGAGTTGGCACAGCACCACGCCAAGCTCGACGGGATCGATCAGCAAGTCCTGGCCAAGGTGGCGGAGCGGGACGAGTCGAAGGCAACCATTGCCAAGATCGACGCGACGCTGCCCCTGCTCGACGAGAAGGTGCGGATGTACCGGGAGCTCCTGGAAAAGAGCCTGACGTCAAAGGTCAACCTGCTGGAGTCCGAGCGGCAGTTGGTTGAGGCAAAGCATACCCGGATTGCGACCGAGCACCACGTCGAAGCGACGGTTGCGCAGATCGCCGCGTTGATCCAGCAGCGGAAGCAAACGGAAGAGGAGTTGCGGGATCAGGACATCAAGGAGCTGGCGAAGGCGAACCAGACTGCGGCCCAGCTGTCACAGGACAGCATCAAGGCCCGGCAACGCAGCGGGTTGCAGACCCTCAGGTCACCGGTTGATGGAACGGTAGAACAGCTGTCGGTCCACACGGTCGGCGGCGTCGTAACGCCGGCCCAGACGCTGATGGTCGTGGTTCCTCGTGGCTCGAAGCTGGAGGTCGAAGCGACTCTTCCGAACCGCGAGGTGGGGTTCGTCGAAGTGGGGCAGCAAGCCGAGATCAAGGTCGAGACCTTCAACTACACGCGTTACGGTCTCCTCCACGGCAATGTCCGGCTCGTCGGCCGTGACGCCTTGCGCTACACGCGCTCGTCTTCCGATCCATCTGACAAAGATCCGTTTGCGGCGAAACAGCAGGGTGCAGGGAGTCCTTCCGAGCGGGAATCCTCCTACATGGTTCGCATTGCGCTGAAGGAGACCACGATCGGTACGGAACAGGGGGAAATGCAGCTGGGGCCCGGCATGGGGGTGACGGCGGAGATCAAGACCGGGCAGCGGCGCGTGATTGAGTATGTGCTGTCGCCGATCATGCGCTACAGACATGAGAGCTTGCGCGAGCGATGAGTGGGGCCTCACCAGGGGCAGCCATGACAGGCGCGGCGCTTGGTCCCGCCGAAGAATTCCGTGCGAGACTTGCCAGGTTGTTCGACGAGAACGAGGGTTTCCGCAGCCAGATGACGGAGATCGTCGACGTTCTCTCGGCTGCGGTCGCTGCTCACAAATCGGGAGACCTGGCCGAGGCCGAGGCGGGATATCGCAACGTCCTGGCAAGACTGCCCGACCATCCCCAGGCGCTGCACATGCTGGGCGCCATCGAACTGCAACGCGGCGACGTCCGACGCGCAATCGACCTGATCCGGCGCTCGATCAAGGTTCATCCCGGCCATCCCGAGGCATGGGTCAATCTCGGCAGCGCCTTGCGGACGATCCATGAGAATGACGAGGCGATCGGTGCGTATCAGCACGCTATTAGGCTCAAGCAGGACATGGTCCTGGCATATACTGAACTTGCGAGGTTGTTGTCGGACATCGGTCGCTATGAAGCGGCGGTGTCCTACTGTGAGGCGGCGGTCGCAATCGCCCCCACTTCCATGCCGGCGCAGATTCACCTTGCCATCACGCTAAGATCCGCCGGGCGATTGCAAGACGCCACGCGTCGCTGGTCCAAGATCATAGCTCTGTCCCCGAACCGGGCGGAATCGTACTACGTTCTGGGAAGCCAGTTTCGAGATATGGGGCAATTGCCGGAGGCATTGCGCTGTCACAACAAGGCGCTGTCCTTGAAGCCGGACATTCCGGAATTCTTGTGCGCCAAAGGTGCCACGCTGATCTATCTGAACCAGGCCGACGAGGCGCTGGTGTGTTTCCAGCGCGCCGAGACCATCTCGCCTGGCCTGCCTGACGCCCTGGCTGGAATCGGCTGGGCACTGCGATCGCTCGGCCGGTTCGAAGAGGCTGACAGCTATTCCGGCAAGGTTCGCGCACTCAATCCGGGCGATTTGCGGTCATACAAGCACGTATCCAGCGAGGGCTCCGCGCTCGAGATGGAAGACGAGCAACGCCTTGCCGATGCGCTGGAGCAGCCCGACACAAGCATAGACGGGCGGATCACCGCAGGGTTCGGCCTCGGACGTCTGCTGGACAAGAGCGGACGATACGATGAGGCGTTCGCGCGGTATTCAGCTGCAAACGGCCTGGTTCGCGGGATTTGGCCCAAGATGGCGGATTTGTTCGACAAGGACGCCTTCGCCGCCCGCGTCGAGCAATTGATCGAACGCTATCGCGATCGATCCTGCATCGAAGCGACGGACTTCAGCAACATGTCGGAATTGCCGGTATTCGTCGTCGGCATGCCGAGGTCGGGCACGACGCTGGTGGAGCAGATCTGCGCCAGCCATTCGCGTGTATTCGGTGCGGGTGAACTCGGTGATGTCATCCGGATGGACGGCGTCTTGAGCCGCTCCGATATTGCCGGCGCCACGCAAGCCTTTCATGACACAGCACGGAAGCTTGCGAAGGAGCATATCGTCAAGCTGTACGGTGATGCGAAAGGTGCTCATCGCGTCGTCGATAAAATGCCGGACAACATTCTTCACGTGGGTCTTGTCGCGCAGCTGTATCCCCGGGCTCGAATCGTCCTGTGCAGCCGTGATGATCGCGACACCGCATTGTCCTGCTATTTTCAGATGTTCGCGCCTGGTGCGCAGCATTTTTCCTACGACCTTGCGGACTGCGGCCACAGGGCGCGGCTGATCAGGCGTCTGGCCCGGCACTGGATCGGTCTGTTGCCCGATCGGATGATCGAAATGAACTACGAAACCTTGACCGAGGATCTCGAAGGTCAAAGCCGACGCCTGATCAGGTTTCTCGGCTTGGACTGGGAGCCGGCCTGCATGAACTTTCACTTGACCGAGCGGCCGGTGTCGACCCTGAGCTACTGGCAGGTTCGGCAACCGCTTTATCAGAGCTCAGTCGGGCGGTGGCGGAATTATGAGAAGCACCTCGATCCCCTATTCACGGCGTTGACCCGGCATGAGTGACGAATTCGCCATGTGGATCGAGGAGACGCCAGCGACCGCTCCATCGTCCAACGATATTCAAGTCCTGCTGAAGGATGCGATTGAGGCGTACACCGATGGTCGAGGGGATGATGCCGAGCGACGGGCTCGCGAGATCCTGGTCCAGCAGCCAGACCACCTTGCCGGTCTGCAGATACTGACTGCCGTGGCCGGACAAACCGGCCGATTGCCGTTCGCGCTTCGAATCGCGAAGCGCGCTGCATCATTGCATCCGAACCTTGCGTCGGCCCATGTTCAACTGGCTAACCTGCTTCGCGAGGACGGTGATCTTGCCGGAGCGGCCAACGAGCTCGATCTCGCACTGGGACTTCAGCCTGATAGCGCCGAAGCGCATAACGACCGTGGACTCGTCCATCTGGCGGAGAGCCAGTTCGAGCGAGCCATCGATTGCTTCACCGAGGCCCTGCGGATCAATCCATCGTCCGGGTTAACACACTACAACATGGGGCTTGCACTGGAGGCACTAGGGTCGCTGCCCGCTGCGATGGAACGGTATCGAGAAGCCGCCCGGTTGCGGCCGAATCTCGTGGAAGCACACTTCAAGCTCGGTCTGTTGCTGGAGGAGGAGGGCTACCGCAAACGTGCCATCGAATGCCTGCGTGCCGCTGCTGCGCTCAGACCCGGCACTGCCTTCGCGTTGCTGTGCGAGGCCAGGATACTTGGCTTCGAGGGCGATGATTCGGCGTCGGAGGAACTTGTCAGACGGGCGATCTCGCTCGAACCGCGCAAGAGCGATGCGCATGCCATGCTCGGTACAATCCTGATGCAGCAGGGTCGCTTCGATGAAGCGTCCGCATCATTCGACCTGGCGAGCGCGCTGAACGCTCACGACATACTGGGGCCTGTTGGCCTGGTCGAGGTGAAGCGGCTCTCCGATGCCGATCGCCCCTTGATCGGCCAGCTGGAGCGCAAGTTAGGAAATCCGGCTATCACCGGACACGAGGCGGCGCTGGTCCATTTCGCGTTGGGCAAGGGCTATGACGATATCGGTGACTACGGTCGTGCCATCGAGCATTTCGACAAAGCGAACGCGCTGAAAAAGCGCGTCAAGAACAAGCACTACAATCCCGCCGCGCACGGCGAGCTCGTCGACCGGTTGATCCGGCGTTTCACGCCACAATTCTTTGCCGGCAACCAGGACGCCGCGCACGAGTGGGACGCGCCGGTGCTGATCGTCGGAATGCCACGCTCCGGCACGACCTTGGTCGAACAGATACTGTCGAGCCATCCCGAAGTCATCGCGGGTGGCGAGCTGAGCTTTTGGCCCGATCGTGCGGCAGAATTCGGAGTGGACCGTGAAGGCAGGATCGATCCGGCCTGGATCCGGGAAACGCAAGCAGCATATCAGACGAGGCTGAAGCAAATCTCTGTCACAGCGCAGAGGATCACCGACAAGCTGCCGCAGAACGTCCACAACGTCGGACTGCTGTATGCAACCTTCCCCAGGGCACGCGTCATCCATTGTCGCCGCGATCCCATCGATACCTGCCTTTCGGTCTACTTCAACAACTTTGCGAATGGCATGGACTTCTCGTTCGATCGGCAATGGATTGTCGACTATTACCAGCAATATGCCCGGCTGACCGAGCATTGGCGGAACGTGCTGCCGCCGGCATTTCTAATGGAGATCAACTATGAGGATGTGGTCGCGGCTCCCGAGCCTGTCATACGACGGATCATTGATTTTTGTGGCCTGCAATGGAACGACGCCTGTCTGCGGCCGGAGCGGAACCAGCGCGTGATCAAGACCGCAAGCCTGTGGCAGGCGCGGCAGCCGATCTATCGGACTTCGGTCTCTCGGTGGCAACGATATGAACCCTGGCTTGGCGCCTTTGACAGCCTGCCGCGACAGACGAACGTCAGGATGGGTGCCTCGTGAAGCGGGCCACCGATCAGCATCCGGCTACGGTTCTGTATCTTCCAAGAGGAACGAGATGCGCAAGATATTGATCATGGGACTGCCCGGCGCGGGCAAGACCACACTGGCAAAAGCCCTTGCACCACTGCTCAATGCCGTCGTGTTCAATGCGGACGCCGTGCGGGAGAACCTGTCACGCGATCTCGGCTTTAGTCACGATGACCGCGTGGAGCACGCCAGGCGGATGGGATGGATGTGCGATCGCGTGGTCGAGGCGGGTGGTACGGTGATTGCTGATTTCGTCTGTCCGACAGAAGAGACGCGAGCGGCTTTTGGAAGCGCATTTGTCATCTGGGTCGATCGCATCGATGCCGGGCGCTTCGAAGATACCAACCGCATGTTCGTTGTTCCCGGCGACTGCGATCTCCGCGTGAACGGAAATGGGACGCCGCAATTCTGGGCAGAGCAGGTCCTTGCCAGATTACGTCCACCGTTCGATCCACGGAAGCCGACCGCACTCTTCATCGGGCGTTACCAACCGTTCCATGCAGGCCACCGCCGACTGATTGAGGAAGGCATCCGGCGTGTTGGACAAGTATGCGTGGCCGTGCGCGATACACACGGAACCGACGAAAAGAATCCGTTCTCGTTTTCTGAGATCAGGCAGCGCATCGAAGCCGGCCTTGCAGACCACGTCGGCCGCTTCGTCGTGGTCGCGCTGCCGAACATCACCAACGTGCTCTACGGGCGAGACGTCGGATATGCCGTGGAGAAGTTGGTGCTGGATGAGCGCACCGAGGCAATCTCGGCGAGCGAAGTGCGGCGCTTGATGAGCTGCTCTCGATAACGAGCGCGGCGAACCATCAAAGCGCCGCCCAGCCGCTACTTCAGCATCGCCGCGACGTTGTCCTTTGTTACCACGTCGAGGCCGGTGTGGATGATCTCCGGCACCTTCTGGCCCTTCTTGATGGCAAGAAGCGTGTCCATCGCCTTCTCGCCCATCTCGAACGGCCGCTGGCCGATCAGCGCATTGGCATAGCCTTCGTTCAGGAGTTCCAGCTGCATCTTGAGGGTATCGGCGACGACGAGCGTGAATTTTCCGGCGTCGATGTCCTTCTTGCTCTTGCTGGCGAATGCCTTGAAGCCTTCCGGCGCGAACATCGGCCAGCCACCGACCGGGATGATCGCCGCAAGGTCGGGTGTTGCGGTGCGCAGATCGGTCATCTGCTGGACGCCCAGCGCGGGGTCGTCATTACAGAAGGTCGGCGATCCGCCGACCTCGGTCCACTTCGAGCCCTTGAGTGCCTCTCGAACGCCGTCGACGCGCTCAGCGAGGTTCGCCGCACCCGGTCCGCCGGAGATCATCGCGTATTTGCCGCCGTCGGGCCGAAGCTTCAACAACTGCTTGCCGAGCGCTGTGCCGAACTCCTTGTTGTCGGTGCCGATATAGGCAATCCGTTTCGAGCCAGGTGCGTCGGAGTCGAATGTGATGACGGCAATGCCGGCGGCGGTTGCCGCCTCGATCGACTTGGTCATGGCGGCAACGTCGGCGACCGAGATGGCGAGGCCGTCAACTTTCTGGGTGATGAAGTCCTGGATGATCTGAGCTTGCGTCGCCGGCTCGTGCTCGACGGGACCTTTGTAGATGCATTCGATGTTGCCGAGCTCCTTGGCTCGCTTCTGGCAGCCGTCGCGCGCGAAGTCGAAGAACGGATTGTTCATCGCTTTCGGCACGATCACGAATTTGTAGCTCTGCGCAAAGCCGGGCGTCGCCATCATGGCGAGCACCGCGGCGGCAAGAAGTGCCTTCCTCATTCTTTCCCTCCGCATTCTTATGTGCCTATCCGTTCAGGCGTCGGCTCCGGGAGGCGGATAGGCGGACATTGACGATCCTCCAGGACGAATTTGTCAGGCCATGCGCGAGCGAAGGCGATCGACCAGCACCGCCGCGATGATGATCACGCCCACCAGGGTCTGCTGCCAGTAGGAGTTGACCTGTGCCAGCACGAGGCCGTTGCGGATCACCTCCAGCAGCACGCAGCCGACGATGGCCCCGAGCGGGCCACCGGCGCCGCCGGCAAGATTGGCGCCGCCGATCACGGCGGCCGCGATGACGTTGAGCTCGTAGGAGGTCGCCATGTTGGCCGGCGCGGATCCGAGCCAGCCGCAGACGATGATGCCCTGCAGGCCGGCCGCGAGAGCGCAGATCACGTAGACCTCGATCTTGACGCGCACCACCGAAATGCCGGTCAACGCCGCCGCCTTCTCGTTGCCGCCGAGGGCAAAGACGTGGCGGCCGAAGCCGGTGTGATGCAGCACGACCGCCATCGCCGCGGCGAGCACCACGAGGTAGATGAAGGGCGCGGGCATACCGAACACGACGCCCGATGTCAGCTTGTAGAAGGAATCGGCGTCGGGCCCGCTGGGAAAGCTGCCCCGGCCGTTGGAGACGACGTAGCCAAGGCCGCGTACGATCGAGAGCATGCCGAGCGTGGTGACGAAGGGCGACAGTCCGAGCGCTGCGATGCAGAAGCCATTGACAAGGCCGACCACGAGCGCAACGCCTAGCCCTGCCAGGATCGAGACCAGCAGGATCAGCCCGGGCATGTTGGCGATCACGGTCTTGCCGTCAGGCGCAAGATGCACGAACCAGTCCGCGCCCGGCATGCCCGGCGTCGAGATGGACGTCATGACCATCGAGTGATCATCGCGGAGAAGCACATCACCGAGCCCACCGAGAGGTCAATGCCACCCGTGATGATGACGAGGGTTACGCCGAGCGTGGCGATGGCGATGAAGGAAAAGTTCTTCGCCACATTCTGCAGATTACCTTGGGTGAGGAAGTAAGGGCTGGCGAAGTTCATCACCACGAACAGCGCCACCAGCGTCAGCAGGACGTAGCCGGTCTGCGAGGCGAAGAAGCCGCTTCGCCACCATTGGGTCTTGCCGACATTGGTGAAGGTGAGGGGAGATTCCACGGGCGTGGCCATCACGCAGCCTCCTTCGCTCCCGTGATCAGGGAGGTGACTTCCTCGGGGCTGGTGTCGCCGATCGACTTGTCGGCGCGCTTCTCGCCGCGCCGCATGACGACGACGCGATCGCAGACCGCGAACACGTCGGGCATGCGGTGCGAGATCAGCATGACGGCGACGCCCTGTTCCTTCAGGCGATGGATCAGGCCCAGGACCTGCTCGACCTGGCGGACCGAGATTGCGGCCGTCGGCTCGTCCATCATGACGAGCTTGGCGTTGGAGAGCCGGGTCCGCGCGATCGCGACCGCCTGGCGCTGGCCGCCCGACATCTGCTTGACGAGATCGTGCGGCCGGGTTTCCGAGCGCAGCTCGCCGAACAGCTCCAGCGCACGCGCGGCCATCGCCTTGTGGTCGAGAAGCGCGAACGGACCAAGCTTGCGCTTGAGCTCACGGCCGAGGAATACGTTGGCCGCTGCCGTGAGATTGTCGGCGAGCGCGAGGTCCTGATAGACCACTTCGATCCCGACCGCGCGGGCATCGATCGGACGGGCGAATTGCACCGGCTTGCCGTCGAAGCGGATCTCGCCGTGGCTTGGCGGGAAGTTGCCGGCGATGATCTTGACCAGCGTCGACTTGCCGGCGCCGTTGTCGCCCATCAGGCCGACAACTTCGCCGGGAGAGATACGCAGGTCGACGCCATGCAAAGCACGAATGGCGCCGAACTCCTTGCCAATACCCTTCAGCTCCAGGACTGCCAGCCCGGCGTCGTGAGGGGTCACCATGGCTGGCCTCGCTCAGGCATGCTGGCAACACCTTCGGCTCAGAAGTGCACCAGCGTGCGCAGACCAAGCACCCAGGCGTTCTCGGTCTTGACGCCTGCAGCGTTGTAGCCGCGTCCGCCAGGATTGATCACATACTGGGCGTCGAACTTGAGGTTCATCCAGCCGGTCGCCTGCCAGCCGTACCAGGCCTCGATCGGCACTTCATTGCCGCCGGCATTCGGGGTGAGCGCGGCCGAATTCACGTGGGTCGTACCCACTGCGAAGCCGACTTCGTCTTCAGGGCGCCAGGAGAACGTTCCGGTGTGCCTGACGCCCAGGGCGACCTGGTAGTCCTGATACGACGTCCGATGATCGGCGACCGTCGTATTGAGGAACATGTACCAACCCTGTGCCTTTGCACCGTCGACGGTCAGCCGCTGCAGGATCGACTCATAAACGCCATAGCGGCCGCGCTGATCTCCGAGATTCTGGCCCGGGACACCATCGACGCCGGGGATAGCCGCAATGATGCCCGGCAGGCCGCCGTCAATCGTCGAAGCGCTGTCATACCAGCCGCCGAATCTCCAGGTTCCGTTCAAGGGACCGCTCGGCGCCCAGACCACCTCGACCGGCACCAGCACGCCGGAGGCCCGGCTCGAGCCGGGGACGCCCGGCAGGAAGTAGGTCGCGGAATCCGACGTCGTCAGATAATTCGGATTGGCGTCGTAGACGCCGACCGACAGCTGCCATTCCTTGGCGAAGTTGTAGTGGGCCACACCGGCCCATTGGCTCACCGGCCAATTGTAGATGTAGCCACCCTGGATGTTGCCGGGCTGGCCGCCGCAGAAGGTCAGGTTGATGAACTCGCACAGGCCGAAGAAGAAGTCGGAGCCGACCGGCAGACGGCCGCCCTTTAGTTCGAGGCGGTCATCGAACAGCTTTTGCGAGTAGTAGAGTTCTGTGAGGCGCAGGATATTGCCGCGGCCGAACACTTCGTTAGTCAGCTGCAAGGCCGGAATGCCTGCGTCGTCGTTCAGATTGTGGCCGAAGCGGTCGACCAACGTGAGGCCGACGGTGCCGCCCTGGATGCCGGCGAGCTTCGCCATGTCAAACTTTGCCTGGAAGAACAGCTGTCCGGCGTTAGCCCCGACATTCTTGTTGCCGCCCGAAAGATTGCCTACCGCTTCATCGCCCAACGTCAGGGCCAGCGAGATGCCCCATTCCTTGAGCTGCGTTCTGCCGAGATCGCCGAACAGATACGGTCTCGTCCAGAAATCATCGGTTTCCGTGTAAGGCACAGGCGGAGCCTTCGTTAACAGATCGGCAGCATGTGCGCCGCCGCCGAACAGAGATAACAAGGCGATCCCCACGCCGCACGCCCGCGCGGTGCTTTCAGACCAAAGTGACATTTTCTGCACTCCCAGCGTCCCCGGCTTTGTCGATTTTCGTGTCGCGTCCCCGCCCAAAGCCCTTCAGCCGGAACGCGCTCCGTTCAGTGCATGGAACTTTCAACGTTAGATAGAAAACTCAAGCACACCAAAGCCTTCGAGGCGGCGGTGAGCCCGAGCTGCGGCCGCCCTCGGGCCGCAGCGCCGACCTGCACGCGAGCGCCGTGTGCTTCATCGGTCATGCGCATCGAACTTCTCCCCTTGGTCCTCTACCTGCGTCACCGCGCTCATATTCCCGATCGCGGCTCTCGGTATCGTGTTTTCACGCCTGATCACCCGCGCTCGTCGGCAACGCGGCCGCGCCGTGTGCGGACGCGCTCTGCCTAATCGTGGGTTCCTTCGATTTGGGTGCCGTGCGGGCGAGGCCGGCCAGCGCGGCCTTGCGCCGCCGCCGGGCCTGCAATTGCTGATCCGCCAGCACGCCGATCAGAATCACGGTGCCCATCACCGCGAAGTTCAGCGAGTTCGGAATGCCGAGGATGTTGACGAGGTTCTGCAGCACCTGCAGCAGCGCCGTCCCGAGCACTATGCCGAGAATGGAGCCTTCACCGCCGCGCAGGCTGCAGCCGCCGAGGACGGCCGCCGCAATCGCATAGAGTTCGTAGAAATTGCCGAAGGAACTCGGCGAGACCGAGTTGGTGTAGAAGACGAACAGGACGGTCGAGACGCCGGCAAGGCCGCCGCTGATGACATAGGCGGTCGCGATCACGAGGTTAGTCCTGATGCCGGAGTAGCGCGCCGCTTCCTCGTTCTTGCCTACGGCATAGAGCCAGCGCCCGTAGACCGAACGGTGCAGCAGCACGCCGAGGATCACCGCCAGGATGATCAGGAAGATGAAGGTGTTCGGAATACCGGCAACATTGCCGGAAGCGATGTTGCTCAGCGTGCTGGCCTCGTCGCCGTAGCCGAAGCCGCGTGTGGAATCGCTGGTGTAGTAGCGCGCGGCGCCGCGATAGATCAAAAGCCCGCACAGCGTCACGATGAAGGGCTGCATCCTCAGCCGGGTGATCAGGAAACCCTGGATACCGCCCAGCGCAAGCCCACCCATCAGGACCAGCAGCAGCGCGAACGGCCAGGGCACCTGATAGGTCGTCAGCAGGTCGATGAAGACGACGCCGAGCAGCGCGAACATCGAGCCGAGCGAAAGATCGATGCCTCCGGTGATAATGACGAGCCCTTCACCCAGCGCGAACACACCGAACAGGCCGATCAGATTGGCCATGTTCAACAGGTTCACGAACGACAGAAAGGCCGGGTTGATCGCGCCGGTGATGGCGGAGATCACCGCCAGCAGCAAGAACAGGCCGAGTTCTTTCTTCATCATGGCGTTGCGGCCTCCACGGTTTCGAGCGCTTGGCCGACCGCCAGCCGCAACACGTTGTATTCGCTGAACTGATCACGCTCGAGCACGCCGCTGACGCTACCTTCATGCATCACCGCGACGCGGTCGGAGACGCCGATGACCTCTTCCATGTCGGAGGAGATCATCACGATCGCGACACCCTGGTCGGCGAGGCTGCGCATCAGCGCGTAGATCTCGCTCTTGGCGCCGACGTCGATGCCGCGGGTCGGCTCATCGAAGAACATCACGCGGGGCTGCATCGAGAGCCACTTGCCCAGCACCACTTTCTGCTGGTTGCCGCCGGAGAGCGTCACCGCTTCGATGTCGATGCTCGGCGCCTTGATCGACAGGCGCCTCGCCTGGTCCTTTGCGACCTTGCGCTCGGCCGTGCCGTTGACCAGCCACATCCGCGCGTGGTCCAGCAGGCTCGCGAGCGTCACGTTTTCGCGGATCGGCAGTTCCAGAACCAGCCCGGATTTCTTGCGATCCTCCGGCACCAGGTAGATTCCCTGCCTGATCGCCTCGCGCGGCGAGGTGACATCGACCGGCGCGTTGTCGATCCTGATCTCGCCGCCCAGCACCGGATCGATGCCGAACACCGCGCGGGCCAGCGAGGTGCGGCCGGCGCCCACGAGTCCGGCGAGGCCGAGGATTTCGCCGCGCCGCACCGAAAGGTCGATCTGCCGATCGGGAAACGCCGTCGTCACCACGCCGGCGATGTCGCAGCCGCCCGGCTGCGGCGAATGCGCCGGCGGCGTATAAAGCGCCTTCAGGTCGCGGCCGATCATCAGGCGGATCATGGCAGCATGGCTCAGCTCGTTCCGCGCCAGCTCGCCCACGGTGCGCCCGTCGCGCAGCACGACGACGCGATCGGCGCAGCTCATGATCTCGCCGAGCCGATGCGAGATGTAGATCACCGAGATGCCGTGCGCCTTCAGGTCGGCGATCACCTCGAGCAGCCGTTCCGTCTCCGAAATCGTCAGGCTCGAGGTCGGCTCGTCCATGATGATCACGCGGGCGTCGATGGAGAGCGCTTGGCGATCTCCACCATCTGGCGCTCCGCGATCGACAGATTGTCGACCAGCGTGCCCGGCGTGAAATCGGCGCCCAGCCGTTCCAGCAGCGGCGTCACGCGGGCGCGCATCTCCGCATTGTCGACCAGCTTCAGTGGGCCGCCGACAAGCTTCTCGCGCCCGATGAAGACGTTAGCTGCGACGTCGAGATTCTCGAACAGGTTCAGCTCCTGGTGCACAAAGGCGATGCCGGCGAGCGTCGCCTCGTTCACCGTCATCCGGGCGTGCTCGGTGCCACCGATGCGGATCGCGCCCGCGCTTGGCGCGATCACGCCGGCCAGCACGCGCATCAGCGTCGATTTGCCGGCGCCGTTCTCGCCGATCAGGCCCAGCACCTCGCCGCGGCCGACGCGCAGATTGACGTCGTCGAGCGCCCTGACGCCGGGATAGGTCTTACTGATTCCGCTGAGTTCGAGCAGCGTCTCCGCCATTCGGCATATCCTCCTGCGCATCGCCCGGCCTGTCGCGGCCGGGCGATGAAGCCGACTGAAGTTACTTCTTCAGCAGCTCTTTCAGATGGGCGGCGAACTCCGCGACGTTGGCCTTGGTGATCACCTTGGTCGGCACGATCAGCTTGCTGTCCTTCGGGATCCAGGACTTGTCGCCATTCAGCGTCTTGATGATGTTGGTGGCGGAGAGGTAGCCGAACTCGTAGGGCTGCTGCACGACGGTGGATTCGATCGTGCCGTCGGAGATGCCGCGTAGCGTGCGCTGATCCTCGTCGAAGCCGACGATCTTCACCTTGCCGGCCTTGCCCGCGGCCTTCACCGCGTCATAGATCAGCGGGGTCTCGTAGCTCCACAGGCCGGACAGCAGCGCGATGTCGGGGTATTTGACGAGCACGTTCTCCATGTTCGCCTTGGCCTTGGCGAAGTCCACCTGGTCGGTGAACACGTCGACCAGCTCGACCTTGGTGCCGGCGATCGATTCCTTGATGCCCTGCACGCGCTCGCGGGCGTTATCGGCGTCCATCGTTCCGACGAACAGCGCGATCTTGCCGCCGTTCGGCAGCGCCTTCTTGATCTCCTCGCCGGCCTGCCGTCCGGCCGCGACGTTGTCGGTGCCGATATAGGCGAGGCGATTGCTCTGCGGCGCGTCGCTGTCGGTCGTGATCAGCACGGTCTTGGCCGCAACCTTGTTGAGTTCTTCGGTCGCATGCGGTGCATCGTCGACGGAGATCGAGATGCCGGCGACGCCGCGCACCAGCAGGTCGTCCAGCTCGCGCCTTTGGCCGGCCGCAGTGCCTTCGTTGGTGACGATCAGCTCGATATTGTAGTCGGAGTGCTCTTTCTGCGCCTTCTCGAGCCCGCGGCCCGCGATGGTCCAGAAGTCGGCCGCGACGTTGGTCACCAGCGCGATGGTCTTTTTTTGCTGCGCCTGTGCTATCCCCGTGGCCATCGCGAGCGCGGCTGCGCCCGCCAACAACGGCACGATCAATCTTCTTGTTGAGTCATTCATATGCACCTCCCTGTCGACACCCCCGGTGAGGGGATTTCACACCCGGCGCTTTTCACGCCTTATTTTATTCACGTAACTAATAAATTAGCGCGACAAAATGTCCAGTCAAGGATGTTCGAGTCCATACCTTGCAAGCAAGAATAGTAGGAAGGTGATGTATTTCGGCCGCTATCGACGCTTTCTGGCCAATATTTGAGGCGTATCCGTTGAATAATTTTATCAAGCGAATTAAAAAAGCCGGCATGAATGAGCAGCCCGAACCGCTGAGACGCGCTTCAAGTCTGGCCCGCGGATCGAACCGCGACCGTCTCGTCGAAGTCTTGCGGCGCCAGGGGCCGTTGCCGCGCGTCGAACTGGCGCGCAGCACCGGGCTGAGCTTCCCGGCCATTTCGGCCATTACGTCGAAGCTGATGGCGGAAGACCTGCTGGTTGAGGCCGAGACGGATGCCGCGACGTCGTGGCCGGACGATACCGAAGACGAGGATACGGATGGGCTGAACGGCCGCCGCCGCGGCCGTCCGGCCGTCCTGCTCACCTTGAATCCTGAATTCGGTCGCATCATTGCCGTCTCGCTGCGCATGAATTTGATCGAGACGTTGATCGCCGATTTCAGCGGCTCGGCCATGGCGCAGTCGCGGCTCGAACTGACGACGCGGGGCCTCGATGCAGACGCGTTGCGCGATCTCGTGATCGCGCAGATCGAGGCCATGCTCGAAGCGACCGGCACGCCGCGAGACCGGCTGCTGGGAATCGGGATTGCGCTGCAAGGCATCGTCGACGCCGACGCCGGCCGGCATCTGTGGAGCCCCGCGCTGTCGATCACCGACGTCGACCTGGCAAAACCGATCCGCGAGGAATTCGGCGTCGAAGTCGTGATGGCGAACGATGCGGTCGCGGTGGCGCTCGCGCTCGTCGCGGCCGAGCCGGCACTGGCGCAGGGCCTCACGGCCACGCTCATGGTCGGTCACGGCATCGGCATGGGCATCGTTGTCGACGGTGAAGCGCGCTGGGGTGCCGGTGCGGGCAGCGAGATCGGCCATGTCAAGTTGACGCCGAATGGCCCGCAATGTCGCTGTGGTCAGCGCGGCTGCATCGAGGCCCATCTCGCCGACTATGCGCTCTACCGCGACGCCCGTACCTTCCTCGACCTGCCGCCGGCGGTGTCGCAGCAACCGTCCGAGGCGCAGATGGCGCTGCTGCGCGCGCGGGCACGCGCCGGCGATCCCCGTCTCGAGCAGCTATTCCGCCAGGCGGGCCACGCGCTCGCCGAAGCGGTCGCCACGACGATATCGGTGTTGCGCCCGCATCATTTGATCCTCGCAGGTCCCGGCCTGGAGGCGTTCGACATGATGCGCACCGCCTATGAAGAGCGGCTCGAGCAGGCGGTGCTGCCGTGGCTGCTCAAGTCGACGGCGATCCATGTGCGTCCCAGCGAGTCGGCGACGATCGTCGACGGTATGGTGCGGCGGACGCTGCGGGTCGTGGACCGAAGCCACATGGAATCGACCGAGTGAATCTCGGGAGCTGTGGCTCTCCGCTTGAGCCGCAGCAGAGCAACCGACGCGCTTCAGGCGCCAAATCGAGAGAATGCCAATGCAGGGTGCCGTCTATCCAAGCCTCAAGGACCGGACCGTTCTGGTCACCGGTGGCGGTTCCGGCATTGGCGAGGCCATCGTCCGCCAGTTCATCAACCAGGGCGCGCGAGTCGGTTTCATCGACATCGATCTGACGTCCTCGGAGCAACTGCTGTCCGATCTGGGAGCGCAAGCGCGCGTGCACTTCGAACACGCCGATCTGCGCGACATCGGCGCGCTGCGCCGCGCGGTCGACGGCATTCGCGAAGCGCTCGGGCCGATCACCATCCTGGTCAACAACGCAGCGCGCGATGATCGTCATGCGATCGAGGACGTCACCCCGGAATTCTGGGACGAGCGGATCGCGGTCAACCTCAAGCATCAGTTCTTCAGCGCCCAGGCGGTCGCACCCGACATGAAGCTGGCGGGCGGCGGTGCGATCATCAACATCGGATCGGTGAGCTGGGTGATCGGACAGGGCAACATGCCCTGCTACACCACGGCCAAATCCGCGGTGCAGGGCCTCACCCGCGCGCTGGCCCGCGATCTCGGACCGTACAACGTGCGGGTCAACTCCATCCTGCCCGGATGGATCATGACCCAGCGGCAGCAGGATCTGTGGCTGACGCCCGAGGGCGTCACTGAACTGATGCAGCGGCAATGCCTCAAGCGCAAGCTTGTGCCTGACGACATCGCCCGCGTCGTCCTGTTCTTCGCCGCCGACGACAGCGGCGCCTGCACCAACCAGAGCCATATCGTCGACGGCGGCTGGGTCTAGCGGTTCAATTGACCGCGTTGACGCGCCGGACGGGCGCGGGTTGCGCTGCTATTTGTCGTAAGCTGTCTGATGCGAACGGATCAGATTGTCGGTCCACGCATCGGGTATGTGGGGCAGGGCCAGATCCTGCGTGCGGTCGAGCAGCAACTCGAGCACCCGCGGCGGGGTTAATGGAAGCGTCTGGACGCGCTTGCCCGTGGCGTTTGCAACGGCGCAGGCGACGGTCGCTCCGACGTTGAGGATCGGCACCTCGCCGGCCCCCTTGGTGCCGAGCGGTCCGATTGACGGCGCCCCCTCGTAGAGACTGATTTCGACCGGCACGACATCGAGCGCCAGCGGCACACGATAGGTTTCGAAGCCGTTCTGGCAGACCCGGCCGTTGCCGCCGATCGTGACCTCCTCGTGCAACGCATAACCCAGCCCCTGCACGACACCGCCCTGGATCTGGCCGTGGATCGCGCGCGGGTTCAGCGCGCGGCCGACGTCCTGCACCACGCGATAGCTCAGCACCTCGACATGTCCGGTTTCCGGATCGACGGCGACCTCGCAGTCATGGACCGCGAAGACGGGAATGTCGATCGCGTCGATGAAATGTCCGGCGACGCAGCCGGGCATCGCGGGCACGCCGGCGCCGGTGAAGGCGCCGGTGCCGGAGACCGGGCCACCGAGCGCCTGGGCGCGGGTTGCGACCTCCGTGACGGTGCGGCCGGAGCCCGGCACGCCGGCGATTTCGATCCGGCCCTCGCGCATGACAAGATCATCGGGCGCAGCCTCGATCATCTCGGAAGCGACCTTCAGGAGCTTGGTGCGCACCTCCTGCGCTGCCGACAGGCTGGCCGCGCCGAGCGAGACGGTGGTGCGGCCACCGCCGACGCGACGTCATAGCCGGCCGCATCGGTATCGGCGGCGCGCACGATCACATGCTCGGGCGCGATGCCGAGCGTACTGGCGACGATCTGCGGCAGGCTCTGCATCATCGAGCCGGACCCAATTTCGACGCCAGACGTGACCAGCGTCGCTGTGCCGTCGGCGTTCATGTTCACCGTCGCGGCCGACGGGCCGACGAAGACGAACCAGGTGCCGACGGTGGTCGCCCGTCCATAGAGCCGGCCGTCGCCGCGCGCCGGCGGCGGCGCGGCCGCATCGCGCAGCGTATCCATCCGCTCGAGCATCGGGCCGAGCACGTTGCCTTCGAATATCTGGCCGGTGGCGCCGAGATCCCGGTCGCCGAGCACATTGCGGCGGCGGAGGGCGAGCGGATCCATTCCGATCCTTGCCGCGATCTCGTCGGTGTGCCGCTCCAGCGCAAAGGTGTTGTAGACTCCGTTGCAGCAGCGGAACGCGCCGTTCGGCGCCGTGTTGGTGTAGACCGCGCGTGAGACCATGCGCACGCTTCCGAGCCGGTAGTTGCCGCCGAGCGTGTGCGCGGTCATGGTGGTCAGGAAGATCTGCTCGCCGCCATAGGCGCCGCAGTCCATCAGGACCACCGCCTCGCGCCCAACGATGTCGCCCTCGCGGGTCACGGCCGAGCGGATGCGGATATCGGCGTTCTCGCGGAACAAGCAGGTGAGCATCTCCTCCTCGCGCGAATTGACCAGGCGTACCGGCCGGCCGCTGGCGCGGGCGAGCAGGGCGGCGAACGGTTCCACCGCCAGATCGAATTTGAGGCCGAAGCCGCCGCCGACCGGCGGCACGGTGACACGGACCTGTGACGCCGGCACGCCGAGCAGGCGCGCGGTCGCATTGCGGATGCTCCAGGGAACCTGCGTCGACGTCTCGATGTGGAAGCGCCCGTCCTCGTAGCTCGCGACCACCGCACGCGGCTCGAAGGCGACGTGGTTCTGCCGGCCGACGCGAAAGCAGCTTTCGACGATCTCGACGTCAGGCCGGGCAAAGGCGGCATCGACATCGCCGCGAACGACGGTCGCCTCCCAGGCGACGTTGCCGCCACGTGTGCTGCCTTCGAGCAGGACCTCGTAGTCGCGCCAGTCCGGATGAACCAGACGTGCATCCGGCGCCAGCGCATCGGCCATGGTCAAGACGGCGGGAAACGGCTCGATCTCGACGTCAATCGCCGCGAGCGCGGCTTGCGCCTGCGCCAGCGTGACGGCTGCGACTGCGGCCAGTGGTTCGCCGTCGTAGCGGATGACGTCGCGGGCGAACAGCGGGTGATCGGCGATGCCGATCCCGATCATTCCGGGCGCATCGGCCGCCGTTACGATGGCGCGCACCCCCGGCATGCGGGCTGCCCTGGAGGTATCGAGACGAATGAGCCGCCCGGCCGGTACGCTGGCGCGCAGCACCGCGGCATGCAGCATGCCCGGCAGATACCGATCGATGGTGTAGCGCGTGCGGCCGCGCAGCTTGTCGGCGGCGTCACGCCGGCGCAGATCCATCGTTGCGGAAACGTCGGACATTCCTGCACCTCCCCGATCATCTCGTGGCCAAGGCGAGCAATGTCGCCTCGACGATGCGTTCATAGCCGGTGCAGCGGCAGATGTTCCCGGTCAGCGCCGCGCGGATATCGTCACGGGTTGCATCCGGCCGGGTCGTCAGCAGGTGTGTCAGGCTCACCACCATGCCGGGAAAGCACATGCCGCATTGCACGGCATCGCCGGCCTCAAGCGCAGCCTGGATGCGATTCAATTGGCCGTGCGGCGCAAGGCCTTCGACTGTCTCGATCTCGCGGCCGTTGGCCAGCGCCGTGGGCAGCAGACATGACGGCATGGGCTCGCCATCGACCAGCACCATGCAGGCACCGCAAAAGCCCTCGCGACAGACCGGCTTCGCACCGGTCAGGTGCATCTCCTCGCGCAGCACATCGACCAGCGGGGTGGCAGGGTCGGCCGCGGAGGAGAGGCGATCGCCGTTCACGGTCAGATTGAATCCCATGTCATCCCCGCGCGTTCATGAGCCGAGCGCAGCGATCGCTGCACGGCGGACGAGGCCGGGCAGCACGCTGACACGATACCAAGCCGGCGCATCGACGCTGTCGCGGCCGGTGAATTCGTCGCTGAGCTCGGCGGCAATCCGTGCCGCTTCTGCGGCGTCGAGTGGACGTCCGAGAAGTGCTGCTTCAAGCCGCGGCCAGCGGCGCGCGCTTGATTCGACCGATCCGACCGCGATCCGCGCCACATTGATCCGGTTCGCCGCATCGACGCGGACTGAAAGGCTGACGATGGCGACCGGATAGTCGCCCGACCTGCGCAGAGGCAGTCGGATATGGGCGGTCCTGCGTTCCGCCCGCGCCACGATGATCCGTGTCAGCAGCCGGCCGGAGGCGAGGGTTGACCGGACCTCGAGGAAGTGCGCCAGGCTGATGCGCTCGCAACCGTCGCGGCCCGAGATCTCGACCTCGGCGTCGAGACACAGCAGCGCCGGCACGCAATCCGCCGCGGCGAAGTCCGATGCCGCGAGATTGCCGCCGATCGTCGCCATCGCGCGGATCGCGGGGTTGGCGGAGCGTCCGGCGGCCGCGGCGAGGCCGGCAAATTCCGGAAGGTCGGCCAAGGCTGCCGCTAGCGCCGCGTGCGTGACTGCCGCACCGATCTCGACTGCGTCGCTGCCGATCCGGATTGCGGTCAGCTCGGCGATCCTTCCGATCGCGACATAGTGGGGCCTGAGCGGCTCGTGCCGGATCGGAGATCGCATGATCCATGTGCCGCCGGCCAGGGGAGAACCTGCGGCTCCGCAGTCGTTCAGCGCATCGAGGGCGGCGGTGAGCGAGGGTGCGATATAGATCGATGTCGGTGTATCGCGCGCCGCGACCGGGATGTTCCGGATCGGTGTGCCTGCCATCATGCGCTCCGCTCCTGCCGCAGGCGATCCAGCAGGACGCCGATGATGACGATCGCGCCGAGCACGACCATCTGGACGTATCCGTCGATCCGGGTGAGGTTCATGCCGTTGGACAGGATCGTGATGAACAGCGCGCCGAGCACCGCGGTGCCGACCCCGCCGCGTCCGCCGGCCAGGCTCGTTCCGCCGACCACGGCGCCGGCGATCGCCTGCAGCGAGAGCGCGCCGCCGAGGTTAGGTTCACCTGATCCAGTCCGCGCCGTCATCATGATCGCACCCAGCGCGGCAAGCCCCGAGCACAGCACATAGGTCGTGACCAGAATGCGCTTGACCGGCAGGCCGGCGACCGCCGCGGCACGCGGATTGGTGCCGATCAAATAGAGCGAGCGGCCGAACACGGTGCGGGCCAGCAGCAAATGCAGTCCGACGCCGACTGCTAAGGTGATCGCAATCGCTGCCGGCACACCGAAGATGCTGCCGCTGTAGAAGATCTGCGAGAACGGAGCCGGCACGCCCTGGACAGGCCGTCCCGACGAAAGCGTGGTCGCAATCCCGATCGCGATGTTGTAGCTGCCCAGGGTCGCGACGAACGGATTGACGCCGAGCAACGCGACGACCACGCCGTTGAACAGGCCGCATGCGATGCCGAGCGCGAAGCCGGCCGCGAGCCCGGCGAGCAGCACGGCAGCCGGGCCATGGCCCGACGCGGTGGCGCTGGCCATCGCGAGCGCAGTGCCGACGCTCACCATCGATACGGTCGGGCCAAGGGCGAGATCGAAGCCGCGGGTCAGGATGACGACGGTCTGCGCCATCGCGAACAGCGCCAGATAGCTGGTCTGCTGCGCGATGTTGAGCAAATTGGCCGGCGACAGCACGCCGTGGTCCACGGTGGCGAAGCCGAGCAACAGCACCGCCAATGCGACCGGCAGCACCGCGCTCCAGAGCCGGCGGCCAAGCGTCAGCTTCGGGCGGTCGGTGTCCTTGGCGGCAACGGTCAATTCGAGGTCAGACACGCGGCTTGCTCCGTCGGCTGAGTTCGTCGAGCGCCACGGCGGCGACCATGATGATGCCGAGGAAGACCGGCTGAAGCCGCGAGTCGACGTGCAGGAGGTTGAGCGCGTTGCCGAGGATGGTCAGGAACAATGCGCTGACGGCGACGATCTCGATGCGCCCGACGCCGCCGCGCAGGCTGACGCCGCCGATCACCGCGGCGGCGATCGATTGCAGCATCATCCGGTCGCCGCCGAAGCTGGCCTGGCCGGAGCCGACCTGCGCCGTCAGCAGAATGCCGGTCAATGCCGCAAGCACGCTCGAGACGACGTAGGTGCCGACGATATGACGCTGGATCGTCACGCCCGACACCACCGCCGCATCGACATTGCCGCCGATCGCGTAGACGTAGCGGCCGAACAGCGTGCGCCGCTGTGCAAACACCATCACCAGGATCACGATCAGCGCGACATGGGCGGCCGTCGGCAGTCCGAGCGCCCGCGCGCGGCCGAAGCCTTTCACGAAGATCTCGGGCATGCCGTAAACCGGGATGCCGTTCGTAATCATGAGGCCGACACCGGTGGTCGCCGACATCGTGCCCAGCGTCACCACGAAGCCGGAGACCTTGAGCCGTGCCACGCAGAAGCCATTGACGAGCCCGACCACCACGCCGCAACCGAGCCCGGCCGCGACCCCGCTGGCGATGATGAGGCCGTTGGAGCCGGGAAAGGCGGCCGCCGTGACCGCCATGGTCTTTGCGGTGACGACGCTCGCCAGCGCCACGAGCGCACCGACCGAAAGATCGAAGCCGCCGGCGATGATGACCAGCGCCTGGCCGCAGGCGACGATCGCCAGCAGCGAGGCATTGCGCAGGATGTTGAGGACGTTGATGAGGCCGTAGAACTGCGCATCGATCGCCGACATGCCGGCCACCAGCAGCACAAGCAGGGCCGGCAGCAACCCGATTCGGCCTGCGATTGACCGGAGGCTGACCGAGCGCCGTGGCGCGGCGACGACGAGGGCCGTGTTCATGCGACCTCCGCGGTCAGATGCTCGCGGAAGAAGCTCGAGAGCACATTCTGTTCGGTCTTCTCAGTGCCGGTCAGCTCGGCGGCGACACGGCCCTGATGCATGACGTAGAGCCGGTTCGACAGCGCCAGCACCTCGGGCAGTTCGGACGACACCACGATCACGGCGGCGCCCGCGTCGACGAGGCGCTTCATGAACTCGTAGACCTCGAGCTTGGCGCCGACATCGATGCCGACGCTCGGCTCGTCGAACAGGAACACGGTGAGCTCGCGCGTCAGCGCGCGTCCCAGCATCACCTTTTGACGATTGCCGCCGGACAATGCGCCGGCGCTCCGTTCGATGTTCGGCGGCCTGAGCTGCAGCTGTCCCATGATGCCCGCGATCTTCACGCGTTCGGCGGCCTGCCGCAAAATGCCGAAGCGGGCGAAGGCCGGCAGGTCTAGCCCGGTCATCGACGCGTTCTCGCGGATCGGACGGGACAGCGCGAGCCCTTCGGCGATCCGGTTGGCGGGAAAGTAGGCGACGCCGCGCTTGAGGCTGTGCCTCGGGGTTGGAAATTCGTAAGGCGCACCGCCGATCCGGATCGTGCCGGTCGACGCGCGCTCGATGCCGTAGATCGCGCGGATCAGCTCCGACTTGCCGCACCCGACGAGGCCCGCGATGCCGGTGATCTCGCCGGCTCGGGCATGGAAATTGACGCCTGTAACGCTTCCGTCGGCGAGCGTCAGGTTCTCGACCTCTACCATCACCTTGTCCGGCTGGTGGGCGATGGCGGGGAACAGCAGGTCGATGGTGCGGCCGGTCATCAACTCCACCAGCTCACTGTCGGTCGAGGTCGCGGCGTCGAGGGTCCGGATGTGACGGCCGTCGCGCAGCACCGTCACGCGGTCGGCCAGCGCGCGGATTTCGCGCATGCGATGTGAGACGTAGATCAGCCCGACATTCTGGTCCTTCAGGCGCGCGATCAGTTCGAACAGCCGTCCGGTCTCGCGTTCGGTCAATGACGCGGTCGGTTCGTCGAGGATCAAAAGGCGGACGCGGCCGAGCAGGGCCTTGGCGATCTCGGCCATCTGCTGATGCGCGCGGGACAGGTCGTCGATCCGTCGCGCGGGATCGAGGTCGAAGCCGAGCTCGTCGATCAGCGCGCTGGCGCGCTTGCGCATCTGGCGCGAATGCAGCACGCCGCCGCGCGTGATCTCGCGGCCAAGGAACAGGTTCTCTTCAACTGTGAGGCTCGGGATCAGAGAAAATTCCTGAAACACCGGGCTGATGCCGATCTCTCGCGCGCGCTGCGGCGTCAGATGGTGGATCTCCTCGCCGCCGAAATGAAAGGTGCCCTCGTCGGGTGGAAAGGTGCCCGAGACGATATTGATCAGGGTCGACTTGCCGGCGCCGTTTTCGCCAAACAGGACGTGTAGTTCGCCGGCACGGACATCGAGGTCGACGCGGTCGAGCGCCCGGACACCGGTGAACCGCTTCGATATGCCGCGCAACTGAAGTAGGGGCGCGGCCGGCTTCGGATCGATCTCGACGTTCATCCGCGTCTCCGTGGCCGTGAGCGGGCAGGCGGGAGTCGTGCTCCCGCCCCGATCGTTCGGCCTACTTGGCCTTGACCGAATAGACCGGTGTCCAGCTTGCAGGTGCCAGCACGAGATCCATCTGCAATTTCGGCACGGTGGTCTTGTCGATGACGGTGGCCACCGGCTGGACGAGGCTCATGACCGGCTTCTTCTCGATCAGACGCACCGCCTGGTCGATTGCGATCGCGCCTTCGCCGACGGGATATTGCGTTGCGAAGGCGAGGATGTCGCCGCGGTTCAGCGCATCGAGCATGGCCTGGTTCTCGTAGGACGATACGATCTTCAGGTCGCTTCTGCCGGCCTCGGCAACCGCGCCGATGGCGGCTTCGGCGGTGGGGGCGGTGCCCCAGATCACGTTCATGGCGGGATAGGCCTGCAGCGCGTCCTGGATGAGCTGAAGCTGCACGGCGACGCCGGAGTCGCCGAACTTCTCGGCCAGGATCTTGGCGTTCGGGTTCTTGGCGATCGCCTTCTTGAAGCCCTCGTTGAACGACTCTGCCCAGCCTGAGCCGGCCGGACCGGGGAACGTAACGATATTGAGCTTATCGCCGGGCTTTGCCTGCGCCAGCAGACCGTCGCCGGTGACCTCGCCCATCGCGACGAAGTCGACATAATTGGCCGCGGGCAGCGCGTTGGGCGGCAGCGGATTGGTGACGCCGACCACCGGCACGCCCTTGGCCTTGGCTTCCTCGAATTTCTTGCTGAGGCCCGCGCCGGAGATGGCGCCGACGATGATCGCATCCGGTCCGCTTGCCATGCAGTCGTCGAACTGCGACAGCTGCTTGGGCAGATTCTCGTAACCGCCGGCCTCGTAGAGGTTCATGTTGACGTTCATCGCCTCAGCTTGCTTCACGATGCCGTAGGCGACGGCGACCCAGAAACTGTCCTTCATGTGGGGAAACAGCACGCACAGTTTGTAGGGCTTCTCGGCCTTCGGCAGCGGCGTGTAGTCGGCGGGCTTCGGCGTGCCGGATGACGCATCGTAGACCCTCATCGGAAACCATGGCGTCTCGGTCCCCGCCGCCGCCGGAGTGGCGGCGCTGGCAAGAGCAAGAGCGGCGGCGATGCCGAGCACGGAGCGGATCGGCCTCAGCCGGTTGGAAGAAAGGCACGTCGAGATCGTCATAGCGCAATCCTCATGGTTCGAATGAAACTGCAGGGCGGCGGCTTCTCGTCCTCTTTCGCTAGATGGGCCGCGCCGTCTGCTGGCGGCGCGGGCCGTCGATGACGATCAGCCCGCCTTCCACATCGCGACCGAGCGCCGCTCGAACGCTTCGCGGAACTGGCGGGTGGATTCGGCAAGCAGCGCGCCGGTGCCCCAGTCGAGGATCACCGCGTGCTTGCGGATCACGTCGAACGTGTTGAGCTCTCCGTTGCGGTAACGCTGCGCCACCGTCTCCGGATCGAGTCGGACATTGGCGACGCGTTCGGAGCGGATCCTGGCGCGGAGCGCCGCGGTCGCGACCTTGTCGACCTCGTAATTGCAGAGCTCGGCATCGATCGTGTGCACCACGACGCCATAGTCCTTGGCGGCGCGCTCCACCGAGACGTAGTCGTCCTTGATGTCTTCGATCACGAGGTTCGGATCGCGCTCCAGCGGATCGCCGAACCCGCCGCCGCCGGCGGTCGGACGCGAGAAGACGTCGCCCTCGCCGATCGGCACGTCCGAGAAGATCGAGCCGAGCCGCTCCTCGGCCGCGCTGCCGGCGCGCTTCAGGGTCAGGCCGTGCGGCATCGACGGCAGGCCGCCCTCAATGCCCCACACGATGGCGCGCTCGCGGTCGCAGATATAGGAGATCACGGTCTTCTCGGCCTGCAGCATCCGCGACGTCTTCATGACGCCGGCGCCACCGCGCCATTTGCCGGGGCCGGGCGAGTCCGTGAGGATCTCGCATTCGGTGGTCAGGATCGGGTTGGCGCGCTCCTGGCCTTCGACCGGCTGCGACATCAGCCCGGTGCCGAAGCAGGCGGTCGTGACATTGCTGCCGTCCTTGCCGTTGCGTCCGCCCCAGCCGCCGGGCAGCCAGTCGTAGAACATGAAGATCGGCTTGTCGGAGCTGCGGGCGTCGAGCCCGCCGGTCAGCAGATATTCGAGATTGAAGGCGCAGGCGAGCGCGCGCTCCGGCATCAACTTCGACCACATTTCGTAGATCGAGTTCATGATCTTCTCGAACGGCATCAGGAAGCCGGTCACCGCGATCGGCCATTTGGCATCGACGATCGAGCCTTCGGGGGCGATGATCTCGAAGCAGCGGTAGAAACCGGAATTGAGCGGCAGGTCGGGGAAGAAGGTCTTCGTGCCGGCCGCAACCGCCGAGAAGGTGGCGCCGAACGCCGAGTTGTAGATCGAGCCGATGGTCGGATGGCTGCCGGTGAAGTCGTAGATCGCGCGGTCACCCTTGATCGTCAGCTTGATGCGGATCGGGATCATGCCTTCGCCGCCGGCCGGATCGCGGTCGATGAAGTCGACGGTTTCCCATTCGCCGTCGGGCAGCGCTGCGATGCGCTGCCGCGCCGAGCGCTCGACATAGTCCTGGACCGCGGCAAGCCCGGTCTCGACCGTGTCGCGGCCGTATTTGCCGACCAGGCGCAGGATCTCGCGTTCGCAGACCGCGGTAGCTTCGGCCTGCGCCTGGATGTCGCCGATGATCGAAGCCGGGTCGCGGGTGTTGGAGGCGATCAGATGCGCGACGTCCTTGCGCAGGCCGTTCTTGTCGAACAGGCGGACTGGTGTAATGCGCAGGCCCTCGCGGAACATCTCGCGGGCGGCGACGTCGAACGATCCCGGCACGCTGCCGCCGACGTCCGACCAGTGTCCGTTGGACTGGCTGAAGGCGATGATCTTGCCGTCGGCGAAGATCGGGCGGATCAGCCGCACGTCGGAAAAGTGCGTGCCGCCGGCATAGGGATCGTTGATCGCGAAGACGTCACCCTCATGCATGTCGCCTTCGAAATGGCGCATCACGTCCTTGCAGGTGAAATGCAGTGTGCCGACGTGGACGGCGATGTCCTGGTTGCCTTGCGCCGCGCATTCGCCGTTGGCGTCGTGCAGCGCGCTCGAGAAGTCGCGGTTGTAGATCACGAAGGAGTAGCAGGTCCTCAAGACCTGCTCGCCCATCTGGTCGACGCTGGTGATGAAGGAGTTCTTCAGGACCTCGAAGGTCACGGGATCGAGCGGGAGAGCCGTGTCCATGGTTCACTCCTTCACGCGGATGATGATGTTGAGATATTTGTCGACCTCGGCGCTGGCGCCGGGCGGCACGACAGTCGTCGCATCGAGCTGCTCGATGATCGCGGGGCCTTGAAAGGAGAAGCCGCAGGGCAGGTCGTCGCGCTGATAGACGGGCGTATCGAGCCCGCTGCCCTCGAACCACACCCTGCGGCGGCTGACCGGCCCGGGGCTAGCGCCAGTCGGCTTGTGAACGGCAAATTCGGCCTTCGGAACCACACCGACGGCCTTCAGGTTGAGGCGGAAGAAGCTGACAGGTGCGGTGTCGCGGCGGAAATTGTATTCGCGCTGGTGCTCGGCGTGGAAGCTCTGCACCAGGTTGGCGATCGCGCCGATCGGCTGCGGCGCGTTCACCGCGAGCGAACGCCACTGGCCGCGATACATCATGTCGATCGAGCGCTGCAGCACGATGTCGTTCTGCGCGACGCCCTCATGGATGAGGCGCGCGAGCGCGGCTTTCTCGAGCTCGGCGAACTGTGCTTCGATCTCGGTGGCGTCGGCGTCGACCGCGTCGACCATGCAGCTCTGCGAGAAATCGTGCTGCATGTCGACGAGCAGGCATCCGAGCGCGGAGGTCACGCCGGGATTGGGCGGCACGATCACGACCGGAATCGACAGCTCGCGCGCGACGTCGACCCCGTGCAGCGCCGGCGCCACCGAACGCCACCAGCGCGAAGTCGCGCGGATCGTAGCCGCGGCTGATCGAGATCAGCCGCACCGCATCCGACATGTTGGCATTGGCAACCTTGACGATCGCGTCCGCGGCTTCGTGCAGGCCGAGGCCGAACGGTTTTGCGACGCCGTCTTCGACCGCCTGCTCGGCCAATGCCGGATCGAGCTTGACCTTGCCGCCGGCAAGATCGGTGCCGAGCCGGCCCAGCGTCACATTGGCGTCGGTGTTGGTTGGCTGCGTATTGCCGTTACCATAGCAGGCAGGTCCCGGGTGGGCGCCGGCCGATTGCGGGCCGTTGCGCAGGGAGCCGGCCGGATCCGTCCACGCCAGCGAGCCGCCGCCGGCACCGATGGTAAGCACCTCAATCGAGGCGAAGCGGATCGGATAGCCGAATTCGATGTGCCAGTCCTTGGTGACGCGCGAGTGGCCTTCATAAGCCAGCGAGACGTCGGTGGAGGTACCGCCCATGTCGAGTCCGATCGAGTTGGGGAAGCCGCAGAGGCCGGCGATATAGCGGCTGGCGATCGCGCCGGCGGCGATGCCGGAGCCGGCGAGGCGGGCGGCAAAGTCCTTGACGCTCGCCGGCGTCATCACCCCGCCGCCGGTGTGCAGCAGCAGGAGATCGCGGGTGTATCCCTCGCGGGCGAGGCGCTCACCGAGCCGGCTCGTGTAGTTGACGACGACCGGGCTTACGACGGCGTTGGCAACCGTGGTCGAGAACCGCTCATGCTCGAAGATTTCGGGAAGCACCTGCGAGGAGATCGACACCGGAATATCGGGCATCTCCGCCAGCAGGATGTCGCGCATCGCGCGCTCATTTGCTCCGTTGAGATAGGCGTTCATGAAGCAGACCGCGACGGCGGCGACGCCACGGCGCTTGAGGATGCGTGCCACCTCGCGCGCCGCCTCGACGTCGAGCGGCTCGATCACCTTGCCGCCGGCATCGACGCGCTCGGGCACGGTCAGGCGATCGCGCCGCGGCACATAGGGCCGCACGACGTCCTTGTAGGTGTCCCAGAGGTCTTCCTTGTTGGCGCGCCGGATCTCGATGACGTCGCGGAACCCCTTGGTCGTCACCACGGCGGTGCGGGGCAGGCGGCGCGTGATCAACGCGTTCGTGGCGACGGTCGTGCCGTGCGAGAACAGCGCCACCCTGGACAGATCGATCCCGGCCTTGGACACGCCGCCCATGATCCCTTCGATCGGATCGCGCGTGGAGGAGGTCTTCTCGATGCGGATGAGACCAGTCGTCTCGTCCATAATGCAGATGTCGGTGAATGTGCCGCCGACATCGACAGCCACACGAAGGTCCTGCACCATGCGTCTTCCTTTCGAACAAGCGTTTCGCTGATCTTAGGCAGAGCGGCGGCCCGCCTTCTTGACGCTGAGCGCAGGAAGACTTGTGCGAGAGAGCGAACCGCTTGGCAGACCATGCCTGCCCGAACCGGCGGCGGGCTGCCCAACAAACGATCAGGGGCGGTGCGGTAGTGGTGCCGTCGTCAGGCGTTGGCGGCGCGCGAGGTGGCGCGCGCTTCGCTCGGGGTGCAGCCGAACCGGCCGCGATAGTTGCGGCTGAATTGCGCCTGGTCGGCAAAGCCCCATTGATAGGCGATTTCCGAGATGCTCTTGCGGCAGCTCGCATCGCGCAGCAGGGCGTCGCACATCGCCAGCCGCTGGTTGCGGATATAGGCGCAGACGGTCAGACCCTCGCCTTCGAAGATCTGGTGCAGATAGCGCAGCGAGATGCCGCAGCCGTCGGCGATCATCTGCGGCGTGAGCCGCATGTCATCGAGCCGGGCACGGATGAACTGTTCGCAGCGCAATAGATGCCCGTTGCGCACCGAGGACGAGTGGCCGGTCAGCACGCGGTCGTCGGATTCGATGGCCATCGCAAGCAGCTCGATCAGGTGCTTGCCCATGATCGTGCGGGCGGTGTCGTCCATCTCCTCGATGCGTTCGCCGGAGAGGCGCAGCGTGTCGACGAACAGCGCGCCGACGCTGCGGCTGGCGTCGAATTGCAGCGTAGCGAGGCGCTCCGGCCGGGAAATACGTGCGCGCAGCACCGCGCTCGGGATCTTCAAGCACCACAACGCCGTCGGGTCCTGATGGCTGAACTCGTAGGGCAGATGGCTGCGCTCGATCAGGAATGCGCCGGGCCGGCAGTGCACCACCTTGCCGTCCTGCTCGAAGCGGATTTCCGCAAGCTCGGGCACCGTGATCAGGAAGGATTCCTCCCGCTCGCTCAGGAGATGCCGCTCATGGCGCTTGTACAGCAGGCCATTGGCGATGTTTCGCGAGACCGAGAGGGGACCCATCGACCAGGCGCCGAGGCGGGCGTCGAATTCGCGCGTGCTCGGGAAACGCAGGTCGAGCGAGTAATAAGTCTTCGAGACGACCTCCTGCCAGTACTGGCGGCGGCTCTGCAACGGGATGTCATTGGTCGTGTAGGTGACTTGCATGTCTCACTCCCCGCCGCCGGCTGTACCTCCGGTCGTCGTGTCCCCGGACAAAGTTTGGCGAGGACAGCCGCACGGCGTCAAGTCGAATAAAACGGAAACAGATATTCTAGATTTCGATCGCCTCCTCGGCCTGGTGCCGGGGATCCATGCTGACGGGGGGGCGCCCCGGGCCGACGCCGGCAACCGCAAAGCGCATGAAATCGCGGAACGCCATCGCCGCTTCCGACGGCCTGGTGTCGCGCCGCCAGGCAAGACCAATATCCATGCTGGGCACCTCGTCCTCGATGACGCGGGTCTCGATCCGCTGTCCCTCCAGCGACCAGGGCCGGTAGATCAGGTCGGAGAGGATGGCGATGCCCATGCCGCCTGCGACCATCGAGCGCACGGCCTCGACCGACGAGGTGCGGAAGATCGTGTTCGGCTCGAGCGAGGCATTGCTCCAATAGCGCATCGAGGTGTGCTTGGCCTCGTCGACGGTGAGCATGACGTAGGGATAGGTTGCGATGTCGGCGAGATGGACCCGCTCGGCGCGGGTCAGCGGATGTTCGGGCGCAAGCCACAGGCGGCGCGGCGACCGCAGCAGCGTCTCGCTCGTCAGCATGGCGTTGTCGCGCAGGTTCGAGACCAGCATCACAGCGAGATCGAGCGCACCGTCGACGAGCGCGCGTTCCAGCACGTCGCGCGGTGCCTCGAACAGTTCGATCGTGATGCCGGGAAAGCTTGCCTGGAAGCGCTTCTGGTGGCGCGGCAGGAAATAACCGGACACGGTATAGGTGACGCCGATGCGGATCGTGCCGAACAGCGGTCCCGCCGATATCTGTGTGTTGCGCACCGCCTCGGCGACGGCAGCGAGGATCTGGCGACCCTGCGACAGGAATCGGCTGCCCTCCATCGTAACGGTCACGCCGTTCGGCGCGCGCTCCAGCAGGCGGGCGCAGACGGTCGCTTCGAGCTGCTGAATCGCCGCGGTGACCGCGGATTGCGAGACGTTGAGGTCGATCGCCGCCTGGCTGATGCGCCCGGTCTCGGCGGCGGCGACGAAGTAACGGATCTGTTTCAGAGAAACGGACATCGCGGTTGTTCCGATGTTGCCTAACTCGTGAGCGGTGTTTCTCAGCCCGGCGGTATTCTTTGCAACTCTCGTGCCGACAAGCCGAGAGCGCGCGGCGGCGCCGATTCCGGACCTGAGAGGCCGCAACCGACGGCCTGAACCGCAGGACGTGATCACGCGGTCACCGGATCGGTGACCGCGGTCTTGGCGGGCAGGGCAGCTTGCCGGCGACTATGCCAATGCGCTGTGCAGCCTGCCGAGCAACTCCGAGCGGCTTTTGCGCGCCGCGAGCGCCTCCTTCATATCGACCTTGACGAACTTCACCGGTGTGTTGGGCTGCAGCTGGCCGATCAGGTCCATGTCTGCGGCGATGACGGTCCCGACCATGAAGTAACCGCCGCCGGAGACTGCATCACGATGCAGCACGATCGGTTCGGTGCCGCCGGGAACCTGGATCGAGCCGTAGGGATAGCAGGCATCGGTGATGTTGGACGGGTCAGAGCCGGCGCCGAACGGCGGTTCACGTGGAACGAATTCGAGCGGCTTGCCGCCCTTGAAGCGATAGCCGATCCGATCCGCCTCCGGCGCAACCTTCCAGGTGTCGGAGAAGAATCCGTTGCCGGCCGCCTCGGTGATGCGGTGCCAGTAAAGACCAGGCATCGCGCGCAGCTCGGTCGGCATTCCCGCCGGTTGTCCGCGCAAATCCCTGGCGACGCTGCGTCCTTCCTTGCCTGTCGCGGCGGCATGGCCGATCGGCAGTTCGTCGCCGGCCTCGAGCTTGCGGCCCTTGAAGCCGCCGAGCGCGCCGAGCGCGTAGGTCGAACGCGAGCCGAGAACGACGGGCACGTCGATGCCGCCGGCAACCGCGATGTAGCCGCGCGCCCCCTGCTTGAGGAAGTCGAAGGAGAGGATCTGGCCGCGCTTCACCTTGAAGCTGGTCCAGGTCTCGCGCGGCGCGCCGTCTAGTTTCGGCGGCAGTTCCGCGCCGGTGACTGCGACGACGGCGTCCTCGGTGAATTCGAGCTCGGGTCCCATGAACACGGCTTCGAGCACGGCCGCGCCGGCCTCGTTGCCGACCAGCAGATTGGCAGCCGCGAGCGCGTGACGGTCCATGCCCCCGGAGAGCGGAATGCCGATGTGATAATAGCCCGGACGTCCGAGATCCTGCACGGTGGTCGCAAGACCCGGCTTCAAAACCTTAACGGCCATGGAGAACTCCATCGAGCTTGGCGTTGTAGGCATCAACGTCGCGGTTGAACTCGGTCAGGGAGAACGAGACATCACGGATGATCGGAGCAAAGCGCCCGGCGTCGACGTCGGCGACCGCAGCGTCATAGGCCGCCCGGTCGATCGGCTTCCACTTCACGATGTCGCCCGGTTTGAACAGGCACATGAAGTCGCGCAAATAGCTGATGCTCTGGTTGGGGTCATAGATCGGCATCGGCGTGATGCCGAACATCTGGTAGCCGCCGGC
Organism: Bradyrhizobium viridifuturi; assembly: GCF_001238275.1. Lineage (GTDB taxonomy): Bacteria > Pseudomonadota > Alphaproteobacteria > Rhizobiales > Xanthobacteraceae > Bradyrhizobium > Bradyrhizobium viridifuturi. Next base: position 31,357 of record NZ_LGTB01000026.1, on the reverse strand, counting down.
GCCGCGCACCGAGTAGATGCAGCTGAAGCAGCCGCCATGCCCGACGGTGAGTTTCGGCGTGTCGGTGCGCGGACGCAGGTATTTCGGGGCCTGCAGCTGCCGCTTGCGCTCGACCATCTGGTAGAGGAAGGGCAGTCCGGCGACGAAGCCGACCATCGAGACGAACCAGGGTGCGCTGGAATGCGCCTTGATGAAGGCGTCGACGCTGTCGAGGCCATTGATGCGGGCGGCGTATTCGAGGTCGGTTCCGTTTGGGTCCTGATGACGTTCGCGGAAGCGCATCAGCGTTTCATGCGTCCAGGGATCGTTGTAGAGCACGGGAATCTCGATGATCCGCGTCTTGATCACCGGCTCCGATTTCTCCGATGCGGAATCCAGCCGCTTCAACTCGGTGAGGAGATCGTCCGGCTTGATCTGATCGGGATCGAACTTGACCTGATAGGACGCGTTGGCCGGACAGATCTCGGTGACGCCCCTGATCTTTGCGTCGCGCACCGCGTTGGTGATGAAGAGGCTCTTGAAAAAAGCCTCGAGCGACATTGCCTCGCCGACCTCGGCGAAGATGTGCTCGTCGCCGCCGAAGGAAAATCGAGTTTGCATGACTAGCGGCCTCCTGTTGCTGACGGAGCGGTTGTTTCGTCATCATGGTGCGACCTTGACGGCCGATGGTGGCTGAGCGGTGGCGAGGGCTGCGGCATGGGACTCCAGCCATGGCTCGAGCCACGCCGTATGGAAGCGTCCGGCCTGCACGTCGGCGTCGCGCGCCAGCGCCTGGTGCAGGGGCTTTGTCGTGAAAATGCCCTCGACGCTGAGCTCGGCCAGCGCGCGTTCGAGCCGCCTGATGGCGCTCGGCCGATCCTTGTCGTGCACGATCAGCTTGCCGAGCAGGCTGTCGTAGAACGGCGGCACCGTGTAGCCCTGATAGAGCATGCTGTCGAAGCGCACGCCGTCACCGCCGGGTACGCCGAGCGCGTTCACCGTGCCCGGATTGGGCAGGAAATTCCTGGCGGGATCCTCGGCATTGATACGGACCTCGATCGAATGGCCGCTGACGCGCACCTCGTCCTGGCGGATGCGCAAGGGTTCGCCGCCGGCGATACGGATCATCTCGCGCACGAGGTCGATGCCGGTGACCATTTCGGTGACGGGATGCTCGACCTGGATCCGGGTGTTCATCTCCAGGAAGTAGAATTCGCCGGTTCTATCGTCGTAGAGATATTCGAGCGTCCCGGCGCCGCGGTAGTTGACCGCCTTGGCCAGCGCCACGGCCGATGTGCATAGCTTTTCACGCACAGCCTGGGTCAGCGACGGCGAGGGCGCCTCTTCCCACACTTTCTGGCGGCGCCGCTGCAACGAGCACTCACGCTCGAAGCAATGGATCACGTCGCGTCCGTCGCCGAGCACCTGGACCTCAATGTGCCGTGCGCCTTCGACGAGTTTCTCGACATAGAGCCCGCCATCGCCAAATGCAGCCAGCGCCTCAGCCTGGGCCTGCGGCATCAGGTGATGAAATTCCTCGGCGGACCGTGCGATGCGAATGCCGCGTCCGCCGCCGCCGGCAGCGGCCTTGATCATGACAGGGAAGCCGGTTTTCTCGACCAGCGCAAAGGCCGCTTCCGCAGACTCCAGCCGCCCCTGGCTGCCGGGGACGGTCGGCACCCCGGCCGAGGCGGCGGCCTCGCGGGCGGCAACCTTGTCGCCCATCAGCCGGATCGATTGCGCGGTCGGGCCGACGAAGATCATTCCGGCCGCTTCGACGGCGGCCGCGAACTCGGCGTTCTCCGCGAGGAAGCCATAGCCGGGATGGATCGCATCGGCACCGGTGCTCTGCGCCGCGGCGAGGATCGCAGCCTGGTTGAGATAGGATTTCGCCGCCTGCGGCGGACCGATATCGACCGCTTCGTCGGCGAGCCGAACCGCGAGCGAGTCCTTGTCGGCCTTGCTGTGGACCTGAACGGTCGCAATGCCGAGATCGCGCGCGGCGCGAATGATGCGCACCGCGATCTCGCCGCGATTGGCTATGAGGAGTTTTCTGATCGCCATGGCTGGTTGGGGTTCAAACGTCGATTTCGGCGATCGGCTGGCCGGCCATCACGGCATCCTCGTTCTCGGCCAGGAAGCGAACGATCTTGCCGGCGGCGCCCGCCTTCACCTCGTTGAACGATTTCATCACCTCGATGAGCCCGATCGTGTCGCTCTCCACGACGACGTCGCCGTCGTTCTTGTAGACCGGCTTGTCGGGGGCGGGCTTGCGGTAAAAGATGCCCGGGAGCGGCGAGAAGATCTGCTGCGTTGCCATTGTTTCCTCGTACGTAATTGGTTTCTTTGCCGCGACGGCTCAGCGCGCGGTGAGGTAGGGGCGGACCGCTTCGCGGACGGCCTCCGCGATGGCGACGGCGTTCGGCGTGTCGGAGTGAATACAGATCGAATCGGCGCCGACCACGATGTCGTTTCCCGCGACCGTGCGGGTCTTGCCCTCGTTGACGGCTCTCGCGCATCGGGTCGCGGCGTCGGCCGGGTCCTTCGCCTCGTGCTCGCGCGTGATGATCAGGCTGCCGTCGGCATTGTAGTCGAGGTCGGCATAATACTCGGCGACGAAGGCGTGACCGCGGCGCTCATAGACCTGCTGGTGCAGCGTTCCCTTCATGCCGAGCAGCGGCACCTTGTAGACGTCAGCGGCATCAGCTACGGCCTCCGCAATGTCCTCGTTGCGCGACGCCATGCCGTACAGCGCGCCGTGCGGCTTGATGTGGTTGAGCGGCATGCCTTCGGCGTCCAGGAACGCCTTGAGCGCGCCGATCTGGTAGAGCAGGCAGTTGGACAATTCCTCGCGGCTGATCTTCATCTCCCTGCGGCCAAATCCCTGCAAATCCGGCAGCGAGGGATGCGCGCCGACCTTGACGCCGAACTCCCTCGCGAGCTGCACGGTCTTGCGCATGTGATTGAAGTCTGAGGCATGAAAGCCGCAGGCGACGTTGGCGACGTCGATATGGGGCATCAACGCCCTGTCGTCGCCCATCTTGTAGAGGCCGTAGGCCTCGCCCATGTCGCAGTTGATCACGACCATCTCCTGATTTCCTTCCAACAGGCTTCGTAGAGGACCGGCAGCGAGGCCGCCCTGCGTACGTCTGGCGCACCCAGGGCGGCGCGTTGCCGATTACTTGGACACCAGATAGTCGAGCGGGATCTTTTCCGAGATCGTCCACTGGTCGATGACCTTCGGCTTGCCGGCCTCGGTGTCGACGATCAGGTAACGGCCCTGGTTCTGGTGGTGGATGTCCTTGGTGAAGGTGCGCGGCCCGAACAGCGTGGGTTCGTTGTTCATCTTCTCGAGCTCGGCCACGACGGCCGCCGCATCGGTCGACTTGGCGCGTTCGACCGCCTTGGCCCAGACGTCGATCAGGACGTAGCCCGGATAGACGTACTGGCTCGACGGGTCGCCGCCGGTGACTTCCTTGTACTTCTTGTTGAACTCGTTGACCTTCGGGTTCGGGTCGTCGCCATAGACCGAGCCCTGTACCGGAACATAGAAGTTCGAGAGGTCGGGAACGGCGTTCATCCAGTAGCTGCCGTCGACGCCCGAACCGTTGAGGATCATCGACTTGATGCCGGCGGCGCGGATCTGCTTGATGGCGGAGACGGCGCCCGGCATCATCGTGCACAGCATGATGGCGTCAGGTTCCTTCGGCAGGCTCTTGATCCGGGTGATCTGCGAGGCGATCGAGGCGTCGTCGTTCTTGAAGGTGTCGCTGCCGACCAGCTTGGCTTCCTTCAGGCGCGGCAGCATCCAGTCGAAGCCGTCGCAGATGCCCTTGTTATAGACGGTCCAGCTGTCGAGCAGCCGATAGAAGCTGCGCGCGTTCTTCTTGGTGTACGCCCATTCCGACATGGTTGCGCCCTGCACCGGTGCCAGCACGGAGGCCGAGAACGAGAACGGGCCGACGCCGGGAATTCCGGCCTTGATCGATTCGGCGCAGAGGAAGAACGAAACCTTGCCGGCGGCCTGCGCCTGCAGCGCCGCGGGCGCGCCGAAATCGTAGTCGCAGGAGACGATCACGAGGTCGGCGCCCTGGTCGAGCACCGCAAGGCCGGCCTTGGCGCCTTCGGCCTGATCGGTCTTGGTGTCGGCAAACACCGGCTTGAGCTTCTTGCCGAGCAGGCCGCCGGCCTTGTTGATCTCGTCGATCCGGATCAGCGCCGCGTCCTGCGCCGGCTTGTCATAGGCCTGCATGAATCCGGATGCCGCGGTCGCAAAGCCAACAACGATCTCGTCGGCCGCCTGGGCCGGCGTGAACCAGAGCGTGGATGCTCCGGCCAGAATTCCGAGTAATGTCGTCAAGCGCATATGCCACTCCTCCAATTGTACAAAACGGGCGTCAGTGCAGTTCCTTCAATGCGGTCTGGACCGGACGGGCCAGGCGCCGCTGCAACGGCCATCGGCGCCAGGAGAACTCCCGGTTGCGGGTCAACCCGCTCGGCAGGTACATCAGGATCACGATGGTGATGATGCCGATCGCGATCTCCTGGGCACCGTTCGGCAAACCGACGGTATGCCCGCCGATGCTGATGCCCTTCTCGAGATCGCGGAACAGCTCGATCAGGACCGAGATCGCGACCACGCCGGAGACGGCGCCGCTGAGGCTGTACATGCCGCCGACCACCAGCATCGACAGCGTGATGAAGGTGGTCCGCAGATAGAATGCGCCGGGATTGACGATGCTCAGGAAGTGCGCGTACAGCGCGCCGGCGAGCCCGATGATGAAGGCGCTGACGACGAAGGCGATCAGCCGCTCGCGGACGATGTCGATGCCGGAGGCGCTGGCTGCGACCGCTTCGTCGCGGGTGGCGCGCAGCGCGAGGCCCGAGCGGGAGATCGAATACAGATAGGCGATCGCGATCGCCACGGCGCCGCCGATCCATCCGGTCCAGACGTTCATGGTGGGTGGAATGCCGACGATCGAGCCTTGCCCGCCGGTCACCGAGTCCCAGTTCGAATAGACGTTGTTGATGACGCCGAGCAGGCCGAAGGTCGCGATCGAGGCGGCGATGCCCGACAGGCGCATGATGACGCGCCCGACGATCAGCGCGAACAGGGCGGCAAATATCCCGGAGATCGGTGTCGCCACCCACATCGGCAGCTGTGCATGGAGCAGCCACGCCGGAAGGCCCTTGAGCGTGATCGATTTCATGACCGGCGGAATGGTGAGCCATGCGGTCATGTAGGCGCCCAGGCACATGAAGCTGATATGGCCGAACGACAGCAGGCCCGAATTGCCGACGAACACGTAGAGGCCAACCACCACCATGATGTTGATGAACATCTCGACCACGGTGCGGTTGAAGGCCCGGCTGCCGAATTGATAGGAGAGGGCAGCCATGATGAGCAGCGCCACGATCAGCACGATCGGCGTGATGATCGTTTGCCGGATGACGGACGGCCGCTGCGACATCGATCAGACCCTCTGCTTGGCGGATTTCGGTGCGAACAGGCCCTGCGGCCGCACCAGAAGGACGACGATGACGGCGCCGTAGACGAACGCGTCGCGGAACACGCGGGCGTCGTGCGGCAGGGTCGCCTGGAACACGACGCTGGCCGCACCGATCAGGAAGCCGGCGGCAACCGCGCCGGGAATGCTGCCGAGGCCGCCGATTACGGTCGCGATGAACGCGATCAGCATCACGTTGGCGCCCATGCCGATGTCGGCGGTGCCGGAATTCGTCGCCAGGATCAGCCCGATCGCCGCCGCCAGCATGCCGCTGATGGCGAAGGCCAGCAGGATCACGCCATTGGCGCGGACCCCGAGCATGCGCGCCATGGTGAAATTATCGGCGGCCGCGCGCATCTCGAGCCCGTAGCGTGTGCGCTTGAGGAACAGGACGAGGATCACCAGCACCGCCAGCGTGATGATGATGGTCACGACTTGGAGCATCGGGATGTGGGCGCCGAGGAATTCGACTGGCAGGCCGAGGCTCGGCCACAGCGTGATCGACTTCGGCCGGCTGGAGAACAGCATCAGCAGGAGATGTCGGATGACGAAGCCGAGCGCGAAGGACGCGATCATCATCGTCGCCGGATTGGTGTTGCGGAAGCGCCGGAAGACGACGATCTCCGACAGGATCGACAGCGCGGCGCCGGTCAGGAGCAGCAGCGGGATCAGAAGATAGAACGGCAGCTGGCCGGCAAAGACCACCGCCGCCGCATCGATCGACGGCCACAGCATGGCGAACACGCAAAAGGCGATGAAATCGCCATGGGCGAAGTTGACCAGCCGCATGACGCCGAAGATCAGGGCGATGCCGAGCGCTCCCAGCGCATAGAGGCTGCCGAGGCTCAGCGCGTCGAAGATGATCTGGAGCAACTCACGCATCTCAGTGATCTCCGAAGCCGAAATAGCTCTGCTTCAGGCGATCGTCCCTGACCATGTCGGCGGCGGAGCCCTCCAGCACGATGCGCCCGCCCCGGATCAGGACCATCCGCCCGCCCGTCATCATGGCGCGCGTCGAACTCTGCTCGACGATCAGGAGGGTGAGCTTGCGCAGTGCCCGCAGCCGCAGCAGGATTTCGTAGACCTGGTCGATGATCTTCGGCGCAAGGCCGAGCGACGGCTCGTCAATGGCCATGATGCGGGGCGCGGCCATCAGCGCGCGGCCGATCACCAGCATCTGCTGCTGGCCGCCGGAGAGCATGCCCGCCGGGGTGTGGCGGCGCTCGGCCAGCATTGGGAATTCTTCGTAGATCTGATCGAGGTCGTCGGCGATTGTCCTGCGGTCGGCGCGCATGCCGGTGCCGACCTTCAGGTTCTCTTCGATCGTCAGCGCGCCGAAGACGTTGCGTCCCTCCGGCACCAGCGAAAATCCGCGCCGGGCGATGTCTTCGGGCGCGGCGCCGGCAATCCCCACGCCATCGATCATGATGGAGCCGGAGGCCGGCGGCACGACGCCCGCGATGGCGCTCAGCAGCGTCGACTTGCCGGCGCCGTTCGGGCCGGTCACGAACAGGATCTCGCCTTCGTCGACCGTCAACGTCACGCCGCGGAGTGCCGTGAGGCGGCCATAGCTGACCGTGATGTCGTTGACGACGAGCGCGGTCATGACGCGACGGCCGCGTCGGCCGGGAGCGGTGCAAGCAATTCGTCGCGCTGCGTGCCCATATAGGCGTGTCGCACCGCATCGCTGTCGCGGATCTGGGGCGGCGTGCCGACCTCGATGATTTCGCCGGAGTCGAGCACGAAGATGCGTTCGCAGAGCTCGAGCACCAGCCCGATATTGTGCTCGATCAACAGCACGCCGACATTGAGCTCGCCCGCGATGCGGCGAATGATCGCGGCAAGCTCGTGGCTCTCATGCTCCGACATGCCGGCGGCGGGCTCGTCGAGCAGCAGATAGCGCGGCGTGCACATGATGGCGCGGCCGATCGCGACACGGCGTTCGTCCGTATAGGGCAGCGCGCCGGCGATGGTGTTGGCGAGATGCGAAATGCCGAGCCAGGCCAGGACCCGTTCGGCCTCGCTGATCGCGTCGGGCCGGCCTTGGCCGAGGCCGACGCCGGTCACTTCCAGGTTGTCCATGACCGGCAGGTCGCGGAAAAGTCGGCCTGACTGAAAGGTTCTCGCCACGCCTTTGCGTCGCAGCATGTGCGCTGCAATGCCGTTCAGCGTTTCGCCTTCCAGCTCGACGGTGCCGGTGCCGACCGGCTGGAAGCCGGTCAACACATTAATAAGAGTGGTCTTGCCGGCGCCATTGGGCCCAATCAGTCCGACGATACGCCCGCGCGGCACGGCCAGTGTAACGTCGGACAGCGCTTTCAGGCCTTCGAACTGGACGCTGACACTGCGAGCGACCAATTCCAAACCATCGGACATCATCCCAACGCCTTCTCACCCGGAACCGACGGATTGATTTTTCCGTTCCGTCGCGGGATTGTAAAATTCGAAATATCGTTCGCTGATATCGGAAATTTTTATGTCTCTGACGTTCCGTCAAGTCCGGCATTTCATCGCGACGGCGGAGAGCGGCCGCGTGTCCGCGGCCGCGGCGGCCTTGAACGTGACGCAGTCGGCGGTCACCTCGTCGATCAAGGCGCTCGAGGCCGAGCTCGGCCGCAAATTGTTCGACCGCCATTCCAACGGCGTGACGCTGACCTTCGACGGCCACGAATTCCTGCAGCGCGCCCGCGCGATCGAGGCGAGCGTGTCGGATGCGACACGGGGGCCGCATCGCTGGGGAACGCAGGTCGACGGCACGGTCGACGTGGCGGTGAGCTACACCGTTGCCGGATATTTCCTGCCGCCGCTGCTGACGCGGTTCTGGCGAACCTTTCCGGGCATCACGGTCCGGCTGCACGAGTTTCAACGCGATGCGATCGAGCAGAGCCTGATCAGCGGCAGCGTCGATGCGGCGATCATGCTGATCGCGAACCTGCACGACCGGCACTCGATTCGCTCGCGGTTGCTGTTGCGCTCGCCGCGGCGCTTGTGGACCTGCGTCAATCATCCGCTGCTGCGCAAGGACAGCGTCAAGCTGGCGGATCTCGCGAGCGAGCCGTATCTGATGCTGACCGTCGATGAGGCCGAACGCTCCGCGATGCGCTACTGGCAGCACACGGCGTACGTTCCCAACGTCATCTTCCGCACCCTGTCGGTGGAGGCCGTGCGCAGCATGGTTGCGACCGGGATGGGGATCACGATCCTGTCGGACATGGTCTACCGTCCCTGGTCGCTCGAGGGACATCGCATCGATCTCAAGACGCTTGACGACGATGTCCACACCATGGATGTCGGATTGGCTTGGAAGGGCAACGCGACGCTTTCGCCGGCGGCCCGCGCCTTCTGCGAGTTCGTCGCGCATTCCTATCCGGGATCGGAGCCGTTCAAGCTCGACTGACGTCCCGGATGGCAGCACCGCGTGTCCGCACGACAGGGCGCCATTCCAATTCAGCCATGGAATTGCCTGACCGGATGGTCAATAAATGATGGTTCGGATGCGGCCCAGCCCGGCCGGTGTTCCGGAACCTTGCCGTTGAGCGACATCCTCTGACGAAGGCCGGACGGCGGCCGATGGAACGGAACGACATGGCCCGATCGCGCGCCAAGGACTACGACGACAAGCGCCTCTCGATGCTGCATCGCTCGGCCGAGCTGTTTGCCGCATCGGGATATGTCGGCACGTCGATGAACACGATCGCGGATGCGTGCGGTGTCTCGAAGGCGCTGCTCTACCACTATTACCCGGACAAGCAGGCGATCCTGTTCGATATCCTGTCGTCGCATCTCGAGACGCTGCTGGCGGCGGTTCGCAAGGCGAGCGCGTCGGCCGGCGATCCCATCGAGCGCTTCAGGACAATCGTTGGCACCCTGCTCGAGCTCTACCGGCATGCCGACGCCGAGCATCAGGTCCAGATCGCAAGTCTCAAGCTGCTGCCGAAGGACAAGCAGCAGCCGCTGCTTGCGAGCGAGCGGATCCTGGTCGGGATCATGTCGGATGCGCTCGCCGCGGCGGTGCCGGCGGCGAAGCAGAAGCGCGTGCTCAAGCCGCTGACGATGAGCGTCTTCGGCATGCTGAACTGGCACTATATGTGGTTTCGCGAGGGCGGGCCGATGACCCGCGCCGAATATGCCGACTTTGTCGCGCAACTGGTGCTGGCCGGTGCCGCGGATGCCGCCGCCGCCCGGCCGCGCAGCAAGGCAAAGCCGGCCGGCCGCAGCCGGCAGGCGGAATTGCTCTGAAGCGGGCCTCTAGCCCCGCATCGCATTCATCGTCAGCAGTTCGTAGGTCGCCGCGGTCTCGCCGGTGCCGGTCGTGATCTCGACGTCCCAGCGCACCTCGCCATACTGCTTGTTGCGCGGTGTCTTCTCCTTGGCGGTCAGCCGTACCTGGATCTGTTCGCCCGGTTGCACCGGCTTCACGAAGCGCAGGGAGTCGAGGCCGTAATTCGCCAGCACCGGACCATAGTCGGGATCGACGAACAGGCCGGCCGCGAACGACAGCAGCAGATAGCCATGCGCGACGCGGCCCGGGAAGAACGGATGCCCCTTGGTCGCTTCCTCGTCCATGTGGGCGTAGAAGGTATCGCCGGTGAAATGCGCGAAGTGCTCGATGTCGTCGAGGGTGATCTGCCGCGACTTCGAGACCAGCGTGCGGCCGATCTCGAGATCGTCGTAGTGATAGCGGAACGGGTGCAGGTCGCCCTCGAGCACCGGGCTGCCCTTGAGCCAGCGGCCGGTGACACCGCTCAGCATGCGAGGGGAACCCTGCAACGCGGTGCGCTGCATGTAGTGTTGCAGGCTGCGGACACCGCCCAGCTCCTCGCCGCCGCCGGCGCGGCCCGGCCGCCGTGGACCATCTGCGGCATCGGCGAACCGTGCCCGGTGTGCTCGGTCGCGCAGTCGCGGTCGATGATCGCGACACGGCCGTGGAAGCTGCCGATGCCGAAGGTGAGCTCGGCCGCGGCCTGGATGTCGTGGGTGTAGACCGATGCGACGAGGCTGCCGCCGCCGCGATTGGTCAGCGCGATGGCTTGGTCCAGCTCGTCATACCCCATCACGGTGCAGACTGGTCCGAAGGCCTCGATCTCGTGCACCGCGGTTGCCGCGACCGGCTTGGCACAATGCAGCAGCAGCGGCGGGACGAAGGCGCCGCGCCTGGCGTCGGCATCGACGAGGGGGAAATTGTCGGGATCGCCGGCCACCAGCTCCGCCTCCGTGCGCAGCTTCGTGACATGGGCGAGCACGTCGCTGCGCTGGCCGAGTCCGACCAGCGGTCCCATCCTGACCTTGTCGCTTTCGGGATTGCCGATCACGACCTTCGCCAGGCGGTCGCGCAAGGCCGTGATCACGGCGTCGAGCTGCGCTGACGGCGCCAGCGCGCGGCGGATCGCGGTGCATTTCTGCCCGGCCTTGACCGTCATCTCCTTTGCCACTTCCTTGATGAAGAGATCGAACTCCGGGCTTCCCGGCTCGGCGTCCGGAGCAAGGATCGCTGCATTCAGGGAGTCGCGCTCGGCGATGAACCGGACAGCTTCGCGCGCAACGACCGGATGCCGTTGCAGCTTCTGGGAGGTGTCGGCCGAGCCCGTGAACGACACCACGTCCTGGCAGGTGAGATGGTCGAACAGGTCGCCGGTCGATCCGACGATGAACTGGAGCGCGCCTTCCGGCAGTGCACCGGATTCGGTGATCATCCGCACGAGCTCGTAGGCGACGTAGGCGGTGACCGTCGCGGGCTTGGTGACGACGGGAACGCCGGCGAGCAGCGCGGGCGCCAGCTTTTCCAGCATGCCCCAGCACGGGAAGTTGAACGCGTTGATGTGCAGGGCGACACCGTGCAACGACGTCACGATGTGCTGACCGGCAAACGCGCCGCCCTTGGAGAGCCCTTCGACATTGCCGTCGAGCAGATATCTCGTGTTCGGAAGCTCGCGGCGTCCCTTGCTGGCATAGGCGAACAGCGTGCCGATACCGCCATCGACGTCGATCATGGCGTCGGTGCGGGTGGCGCCCGCATGGAGCGACAGCTTGTAGAGCCGGTCCTTGTGCTGGCTCAGATAGTCGGCCAGCGCCTTCAGCAGGCCCGCACGCTGGTGGAACGACAGCTTGCGGAGATTCTTGCCGCCGACCGCGCGGCCATAGGCGAGGATCTCGCGCATGTCGAGATCGCTCCTGGTCGCGAGCGCCACCACGTCGCCGGTGACGGCGCTGTGAATCTCGGCGGCCGGATCGCCCGCGCCGGACCACTTGCCGCGAACGAAGCTGTCGAGTTTCATGACGTTGTCGGACGCCCGAGCGCCGCTGGATTGGGGCTGTGTCATCGAAGTCGAATCCTCTGACTTGTGATCAATGTTGCGTCTTGCCTTGCGGGCGGAACGTTCAATCGGTGTCAGGCTCTTCCGGCGAAACGCGGTGCGCGCTTGTCGAGGAAGGCGGTGACGCCTTCGGCATAGTCCGCCGATCGTCCGGCGCGGCCCTGCAGGTCGCGCTCGAGTTCGAGTTGCGCATCGAGCGTGTTGGTCTCGGAGGCATCGAGCGCCTGCTTGATCAACGCAAGGCCGTCGGTCGGCTGCGTCGCGAGCGAGGCGGCGAGGGCGTGGGCCTCCGTGGCCAGCTCGGAATCCTCGACCATCTTCCAGATCATGCCCCACGCTTCCGCCCGTTCGGCGGAGATCGGCTCGGCCAGCAGGGCCAGCGCTCGCGCCCGCGCTCCGCCGACCAGCCGCGGCAAGAACCAGGTGCCGCCGGAATCGGGGACGAGGCCGAGCTTCGCAAAAGCCTGAATGAACTTGGCCGACCGTGCGGCGATCACGATATCACAGGCAAGCGCCACGTTCGCGCCGGCGCCGGCGGCCACGCCGTTGACCGCGCACACGACCGGCATCGGAATGCTGCGCAACTTGCGCACCAGCGGGTTGTAGTATTTTTCGATCGGCGCTGCGAGATCGGGCGTCTCGCCGGGGGTGAAGACGCCGTCCGAGAGATCCTGCCCGGCGCAAAAGCCGCGTCCCGCTCCGGTCAGGATCAGCGCGCGGCAGGATTTGTCCTGTTCTGCCGCGATCAGCGCGGCCATCAATGCGGTATGCAGATCGGCGCTGAACGAATTCAGGCGGTCGGGTCTGTTGAGCGTCAGGACGCGATATCCCGCGCGGATATCGGTCAACACCAGATCGCTGACCATGATTACCTCCCGTTCTCGGCTTTTGATGATTGAGATCGCATGACCTGCGACTGGATTACTATTGACCGTCCGGTCAGTCAATTATAATTCTCCGCGCTCCGATGCGGACAGGGTCTTCGGGCTGATCGGAGCGGGGACAATTTTAGTCCCGGCCGACGAATTTCGGACCGACAACCCATCAAGATCGGAACAATTTCGTGCGCCGTGCCAGCACCGCGTATTTGCGATGCTTATGCAGAGACGCTTGACAGTTGTCAGATCGAGGCATCGGCGGAACCCGCGAAAGGTTCACGTTTGCGGGCACGCCGCATGGCCCCCATGCCGCGTGAGCGCCGCCACAAATCAGCCGCATATCAACGGCGACGTCCGCCGCCATGAGGGCAGGCCTATGACAATGCAGTCGGGCGATATCGCGGGGTTTCGGTTCTCGACTGCGCATTTCGGCGAGCGAGATCGCTTGCCGGTGTTTCGCGAGCAGATCGGGCGGATGATCGTCAAGCTCGATCCAGAGCCGCTCGACGACGGGGCGTTTCATGCGGAAGCGCACGTGCGCGAATTGTCCGGGCTCGGCATCGGATCCTGGGCGTGCAGCAATCTCAAGATCGCAAGACCGCGCGAACTGCTCGACGGCACCGACGACCTGGTGCTGACGATCATCACCAGCGGCAACACCCGCGCCTCGCAGCGCGGCCGCGACATCGAGCTCAGCCTGGGACAGGCCGTGCTGCAGTCGAGCGCGGAGGCCGGCGATATGTTGGTCCCGATGTCGCCGAGCCGTTTCGTCGGCCTCAGGTTGCCGCGCAAGGCGCTCGCATCGCTGGTTCACGATCCCGAGGATATGTTGATCCGTCCGTTGCCGGCGAACACCGAAGCCATGCGCCTGCTCGCGCTCTATGTCCGGGAGCTCGAAGACAGCTATCAGTTGGCAACTCCCGAACTGCGCGGTGCCGTCGTCAAGCATCTGGTCGATCTCGGCGCGCTGATCATCGGCGCGAACCGGGATGCAGCGGTTGCCGCCGAAGACGGCGGGCTGGCGGCCGCGCGGCTTGCCGCGGTCAAGGCCGACATCAATGACAATCTCGGCTATGGCGATCTCACTTTGCCCGCGGTGGCGGCCCGGCTGAAGCTCACGCCGCGCCATATCCAGAGGCTGTTCGAAAGCGCAGGTTCGACCTTCTCGGAATTCGTGCTCGGCCAGCGCTTGGCGCGCGCGCATCATCTGCTGACCGATCCACGCCACAGCGGCACCACCATCGGCACGATTGCGTTCGAAGTCGGGTTCGGCGATCTCTCTTACTTCAACCGCACCTTCCGCCGGCACTACGGCGCAACGCCGTCGGATATCCGCGCAGTGCCGCGAATGCGCTAACCGACGTCGATCTTCGATTGCAACTCATCGCGTCCCGCCCCGTTGCGGAAAACGATGAAGGCAAACAGGGCAGCTCCCACGAACACGACGAGCGAACCGACCACGACGACGGGCCGGTAAGTCGGGCCACCGATCCGGATGGCCGCAATCCCGATTGGAAAGATGACGGCCCCGATCACGGAGAGCCAGGCCTGAATCCTGGCAAGCGGACCGGTGGCTGCGGCTGGAAACGCATGGTAGTAAAGCCCGGCAAGGAACAATCCGACGAATCCGAGCAGGTTGAGATGAGCGTGGGCGGGCGCCAGCGTGAAATCCTCGGCCACACCCATGCCGATGCCGAAGCCGATCCCGACGACAAAAAGTACGACGCTGATACGCAAGAGATTTGATGCGAGCATTGCTCCTCCGTTTGGTGAACTCGATGCCATCCCTTGTCCCATGCCCGAAAATTCCTAAGCCGTGTGTGCTTGGCAACTTGCCGGCCGACCCTTAGGCGTCTCTGAAACGCGATGCATGGACTGATGCGACATGCATTTGGACGGAGACGACATCGTGCACAATCGAGCCCGGCGTTGCGGAGCCGCCACAAGTCAGCCGCGGATCGCGAGCGCTGTGCCGCGGCACCAAGAGAATCGATGATGCCAAACGCTTCGGATGGGACGACGTTCTCGGAATTTGTGCTCGACCAGCGGCTGGCGCGCGCACATGGCTTGCTGGTCGATCCACGCCGCACCGGCCGCAGCATCAGCACCATCGCATTCGAGGCGGGGTTCGGCGACTTGTCCTACTTCAACCGCGCGTTTCGCCGGCGCTACAACGCGACGCCGTCGGACATCCGCATCGCGCCGCGCCGTTTCTGACGGAACGCACGCCTCGGGCTGTGGTTGTGGCCATTGCCTACGGCTCGCCGCAGCCCGGCACCCGCCGGATCTGTTCGATCAATCGCTGCTGCCGCTCAGCGGACAGCACGCTCTCATTCGCGCACATCAGCATGGCGACGCATGCAGCCTCCGGCTCGGAGGGCCAGGCGATGGTGCCGTCGATCGCGCCGTCGCATTTGCGGTAGGCATTTTTAGCGTCCCAGCGGATCGCGACTTCGGATGTGAGCGTCGAAGCGGCCATCACGATCAGTGCTGCTCCGATCAACAGGAGCGATCGGGATATCCGCCGATATGATCCGCGCATGCCGCTTGTCCATCCTTATGAGGGTCGTCGACGAAACAGGAGCGTCCGAGGCGGGCGATCATTAACGGGCAGCCTGCCTGCCTACAACATTGCCGTCGGACGACCATACGACGGGCGGAGACAAGTTCGATTCAACTCGTGGACCGATGTCGCATATGTCCAAGTCAGTGTCGCATCGGTCCGTGCCGCACGTCCGCGAAGCACATAAAAGGTAGCTTCCGTCTGATCGCGACAGGAAGAGTCCTTGCCATTCAATATCGTTCGCAGCGACGGCGCGCGTGCGCGTGCATCGATACCGGATTCGGAGAAAGATCACGACTCAGCGAACCGGCTCGGCCTTGCGCGCACTCATTCAGGTGGGATTGCGCTCATGTCGGTTTCGTTCATTCGATCAGCATCGATGATGGTCTGCATTCTAGCGGGAATAGCGCCGATCGCCACCGAGGCCGCCGGTGCGAAACCTGTGCTCAGGATCGAAAACGGGTTCCAACAGACCGTCGCGGTCTCACCCGGGAGCGAACTCTCGTTTGGACCACCGCGGCGATCGCCGATCCGGCCTGGTGGCACCAGCGCCGGCGAAATCACGATCTCGCTTGCGGCCGGCGCTGCCGCCGGCATTGCCAAGCTGCATGTTTTCGAGCGCAGTGCTGTGCCGATCGGATTCATGGCAACTGCCTGGCAGGGCCGGAAATCGATCGCTGTCGTAAAGCTGTGCGGTCATCTCGAGATGGACAGTTGGGTCGTGCTGCCGATCGAGACGACGCACGTCGACGTATCCGATTTCTTCCCGGTCAAGGATGGATGCGACTGATGACCGGGAGTTTGCTCCCCCAATCAAGAGAGAAGGAATGACCATGCCTCCGATAGCCAAAGGGGCTTTTCCAGTCCTGCTTGCCATGCTGATGCCCTGGTGCGCGCGGGCGAACGACACGTCGGCTGCACTGGAAACCGGGGGGCTGCGTTTCAAGCAGGACCCCGACATCGTGATGCGCTCCGAGGACCTGTTCATTTCCGAGAAGGAGATCCGGATCGTCTACCGGTTCTTCAACACCGCGGCCACCGACAAGACGATCATGATCGCGTTCCCGATGCCCGATATCGCCGGCACCGAGGGCGACGAGAATATCGGACTGCCGACCGATAATCCCGAGAACATCTTTGATTTCCACGTCACGGTCGACGGCAAGGCGGCTGCGCCGCATCTCGAACAGACCGCGCTCGCGAACGATGTGGATCAGACCGCGCTGCTGCGGAAGCTCGGCATTCCGTTGATGCCGATCAGGGGGCCTGCCGGCGATCTGCTCGACAAAGTGCCGAAATCGAACTGGCCGGAACTCGTCAAGCTCGGCGTCGGCGCGATCGAGACCTATGGGTCGGGTGGCCCGATGCAGGATCATCTGGTGCCGACCTGGACGTTGCGCTCGGCCTATACCTGGACGCAGACCTTTCCCGCCGGCAGGGAGATCACCTTCGAGCAGACCTATCGTCCGAGCGTCGGTGGCTCCGTGCAGACCATTATCGGCGCCGACAACTGGCGCAGCAATCCGGAAGCCAAGAGCTTCCTGGCGTCGTATTGCATCGACGACGATCTGGTCCACTCGATCGAGCGCGCGCGTGCGACGAGACGCGCTCCCTATCCGCCGTTCAGCGAACGGTCGATTGCCTATGTGCTCTCGACCGGCGCCAACTGGGCGGCGCCGATCGGGGATTTCCATCTTACCGTGGACAAGGGCGAGCCCGCCAATTTCGTCAGCTTCTGCGCCGAAGGCGTCAAGAAGACCGGACCGACCCGCTTCGAAGTCCGGCACACGAACTTCACGCCGTCGCGAGATCTGAAGATTGTGATCTTCGTTCCGAATCCGAATTAGGCAGGCAAGGAGCATGCAATGAAGGCGAACATTGCTGAGTGATGTCGCATGCGTCCCGATCGCCGTCGCCTCCGTCCGAGCCTTGCATCGCCGAGGCGATTAAAAGGGCGGCTCCGGTGGATCACCTTGTGCGGGCGATCGACAGCGATGCTGCGAGGCAGCTATGATTGACACCATCCGATCTTCCTTCGTCGATGCTGCCGCGGCGCTCGCGCCGCTGGTTCAGGCATCCGCGCAGGAGAGTGAGCGTTCGCGGCGGCTGGCCGTCCCGCTGGTTGAAGCGATGGCGCAGGCCGGGCTCTTCCGGCTCTGGATTCCGCGCGCCATCGGTGGCGAGCAGGCCGACCCGGCGACGCTCGTTCGTGTGGTCGAGGAAATCTCGCGCGCCGATGGTGCCGCAGGCTGGTGCATGGCCATCGGCGGCGTCTACGGCGTGTTCGGCGGTTATCTCGCGAAGGATGCCGCACGAGAAATCTACGGCAGCGACCCGTTGGTTCGAACCGCGGGAGCCTTGCGGCCGTTCGGCATCGCGAAGGTCATTGACGGCGGTTATCGCGTCACGGGCCGCTGGCCGCTCGGAAGCGGCTGCCAACACTCCGGCTGGATGATCGGAAACTGCCGGATATTCGACGGCGATCAACCGCGCTTGCATCCTGACGGCACCCCGGTGATGCGCTTCATGATGTTTCCGACCGCGCAATGCGAGATCTTCGACACTTGGCACAGTATCGGGCTGCGCGGCACCGGCAGCCATGACTATGGGATCGCGGATGCTTTCGTGCCATCCGTGCGCTCGCTCTCGTTTCGCGAGCCGCCGGTGGAGCAGGGGCCGCTCTATGCGTTTCCGACCATTGCGCTGTTCGGGGCGGCGCTCGCGGCCGTGCCGCTCGGGATCGCCCGCCACGCCATCGACATCCTGGTCGGGCTTGTCGGACGTAAGATCGCGGCGCGCTCGCGCAAGCTGCTCACCGAGGATGCATTGGTCCAGGCGGATCTCGGACGTGCCGAGGCCTTGCTGGGCTCGGGTCGGGCTTTTCTCTACAGCACGCTGGGAGAAGCATGGCAGGCGATCAGTGCCGGCAAGGCACTCAGCGTTGCCGAGCGCGCCACGCTGTGGCTGGCATCGACCCATGCGGCCAACGCGGCCAAGCAGGCCACCGAGTTGATGTTCGGCGCCGGCGGCTCGGCCTCGCTCGACGTGAGTTGCGGGCTCGAACGCTGCGTGCGCGACGTCCATGCTGCTGTCCAGCACCTGGCATTGGCGCCAGCCAACTATCAGATGGCAGGTCAAGCGCATCTCGGCGCGGACATGCGGTCGACACCCCTGCTGTTCTCGGATGACCGCGGTGATGCATGCTCCCTGTCAGCCGCTCAGTGAACGGTCGATCGCCCGTGGACTTGAGGCGGTCGTGAAGCCGGCGCTCTGCCTGCTTCTCTGGATTGGCGCGTTGATTGCCCCGGCATCGGCGCAGTCCACCGATCCGCGTCATCCGGTCGTGCTCGGCGTCGGGATCAATCGCGCCAACATCACCAATGATGTCCGTGGCCATTACTACACGTTCATGGCGGGGCCGGGCCATGTCGATGTCGAACTCGCCTTCAAGGAGATGGGCGTGTTCGGCCGTCCGCTGCCGCAGCATCTCAACTTCGACTTCTCGAACGCGGACGGCGTTCGGCTGTCCCACATCGAAGTGCTGTCTCAGGGCATCATCGCGCGCCGGCATACCGATGCCGATCTGCCGGCGCGACAACGCATCAATCTGGCGGTCTCGACGCAATGGGGCGCGATCAAGATCGGCGGCTATTACGAGATCGAGTTGAAGGGCGCCGTCGAGGCGGCCGCACCGGTCGGAGCCGGCGTCAAGCCGGAAGAGTCAGAGCCGCTGGTGCGGCCGTGATGTGCTGTCACGCACACAAGGTGGCTTCTTGTACGATTCGAGCACCAATGCACGGCAACGTGTTTCACATTGTTGCCCGATGTCGCATATGTCCAATCCCCCGTCGCCCCAGTCCGAGCCTGCGGGCTGCCGCGCGCATACAAGGCAGCCCCCGGTGATCGTCGCACCCGGCGATTCCAGTCGATTGCGATGCATTGAGGCGACTTGAGACCATCGAGGAGAATGTGATGAAGTTTGCACTTCGAGGATACTTTCTTGCGCTTGGCGCGAGCCTGGCCTTGTCCGGCGCAGCCATGGCGCAGGATATCAGTGTTGCAGTGGTCGGGCCGATGACCGGTTCGGAGGCGAGCTTCGGCCAGCAGTTCAAGAACGGCGCCGATCTCGCGATTGCCGACATCAATGCGGCCGGCGGCGTGCTCGGCAAGAAGCTGAAGCTGGAAGTCGGCGACGACGCCTGCGATCCGAAGCAGGCAGTGTCGGTTGCCGAGAAGATGGCGAGCGCGAAGATTCCGTTCGTCGTCGGGCACTTCTGCTCGTCGACGTCGATTCCCGCCTCTGACGCGTATGCCGAGGGCAATGTCCTGCAGATTACGCCGGGCTCGACCAACCCGCTGTTCACCGAACGCGGGCTGTGGAACACGTTCCGCGTCTGCGGCCGGGATGACCAGCAGGGCATGGTCGCGGCCGCCTATATCATCAAGAACTACAAGACCAAGAACATCGCGATCATCCACGACAAGACGACCTACGGCAAAGGCCTTGCGACGAAACCAAGAACGCCATCAACGCGGCGGGCGTGAAGGAAAAGCTCTATGAAGCCTACACCAAGGGCGACAAGGATTTTGCCGCGCTGGTGTCCCGCTTCAAGAAGGAGCAGATCGATTTCGTCTATGTCGGCGGCTACTACGCCGAAGCGGCGCTGATCCTGCGTCAGATGCGCGAGCAGGGCGTCAATGCCGTGCTGATGGGTGGCGACGCCTTGGTCGACAAGCAGTTCGCGGCGATCGCGGGTCCGCTTGCCGAGGGCTCGCTGTTCACCTTCTCGCCGGATCCGCGCAAGAAGGTGACCGCGGCCGCGACCTTGAAGAAGTTCAAGGACAAGGGCATCGATCCGGACGGCTATACGCTCTACAGCTATGCCGCGTTCCAGATCTGGAGCCAGGCAGCCACCCGCGCCCAGACCACGGACGCCAAGAAGGTCGCAGCCGCCATCAAGGCCGGAAGCTGGGACACCGTGCTCGGCAATATCAGCTACACGCCGAAGGGCGACATCACGCTGATCGACTATGTCGTGTACCGCCGCGACAAGGACGGCAACTATGCCGAGCTGCCGGCCGCCGGTCAATGATCGCTGGCCGCGACATCGGCTCATCTCCCTGATCGATGTCGCGGCTGTGCCGGCTCACAGCGCCAACGGACCAACCCTCAGCCAGCCCCGGAGGTGTTGGCGCTGTGACGCCAGGCGGCAACGCTACCAACTGATTTACCCAACGACTGCCATCGCCGGACGTCGTTCGACGGCAACGGAAGAGAGCAACACGTGTCTGACATGAGTCTGAGCAATGGCGGCGGTCGTTCTGGCGAATGGCGTGCCGCGGGGGAGTCCCAAGGGTCGTCTCAAGGATCGTCGCAAGGGCCATCGCATTCCTATCCGCTGCTGGTGCGCGATCACGGGCTTGGCACCGCGCTGAAACTGTTGCTCGAGACGCTGCCTTATGCGCTGGCGCGATGGGGCGTGCTGCTGGGCTTTGCCGCGGCGTGCGCCGTGTTCGCCTTTGTCGTCGTAGGCGGCGCGGTCTGGCTCGGCACCCATGTCGCCAGCGTGTTCGGCTATTGCTGGCTGCTTGGCACGCTGCTGCTCGGCGGATGGATCTGGGGCGCCGTCCTGCGCTACACGCTGCACATGATCGCCTGCGGCCACGTCGCCGTGCTGACCGAGCTGATCACGCATGGCCGCATCGGCAACGGCACCGAAGGGCAGTTTGCCTATGGCCGCCGGATCGTGATGGACCGGTTCGGCGAGGTCGCGGTCCTGTTCGGGCTCAACGCGCTGATCCGCGCCGTGCTGCGCGCGTTTCACAATGCGCTCGATAGTCTCGGCGATTGGCTGCCGGCACCCGGCATGAAGGCGATCGTCGGCCTGCTCAACACCATCCTGGCAGCGGCGACGCGCTATCTCGACAAGGTGGTGCTGTCCTACGATCTGGCGCGCGGCGGCGATCATCCCAGCCGCAACATCCAGGACGGCCTGGTCTATTATTGCCAGAACGCCCGGCCGATCCTGACCACGTCGGTTTGGATGGTTATCGTCGAGCGCATCCTGAGCATCCTGCTTTGCCTGCTGCTGCTGGTCCCCGCCGGGCTGGTGACGGTCTGGTTGCCGGAGGCGGTCAGGGAGTACGGCGCAGTGGTCACCGTGTTCATCGCGGCTTTGCTGGCGGTGACGATCCGTGCGGCGTTCATCCAGCCGCTGTTCCTGATCTGCATGATGATCCGCTTCCACGCGCTGATCGAGAACCAGCCGATCAATTCGACCTGGGTCGGCTATCTCGACGGCCTCACCGACAAGTTCCGGCAGATCGGGCGTTGAGACCGGCGGGTGTCGTGCTGAGTTGCCCGCCGCCCGGTGTCGATCGCGTTTCGTAACGGAGATGTTCGTTGACCGATATCACGCTCGATAACCGCGGCGTCGGGCTTGCCGCTTCTGTTGATGGCCCGACGGACGGCGAACCGCTTCTGTTCCTGCACGGCCTGTCGTTGAGCCGGGACACATGGCAGGAGATCGGCGGTCGGCTGAAGGATCGATATCGGGTCTGGACCTTGGATTTCCGCGGCCACGGGCACTCGGACCGGGCCGCAAGCTATGCGCTCGCCGGCTATGTTTCCGATGCAGAGGCGGCGCTCGCCGCGATCGGACGCCCGGCGGTGATTGTCGGTCACTCGCTCGGCGGCTGCGTTGCAGGCGTGCTGGCGCAAGGCGGCGATGCCAATGTGCGTGCCGCCTTTCTCGAGGATCCGCCGTGGTATCTGGGGCAGCCGGGGGAGTGGGAGACATCGGTCTTCCCAAAACTGTTTTCGATCGTCAGCGCGCGTCAGGCGACATGGCAGCAAGCGCGTGCACCGCTCGGCACATACCTTGCGTTCGTTGCGGACTCACCGACGCCGATGGGCGGGATCGGCGGCGATCACTTCAACCCTCGTCATCTGTTGAGCCATGCCTCTGCGCTGCAGCGGCAGGACGGGCGATGCTGGGCGGGCGGAAACGTTGCGGGCTCGGTTCTTGCGGCGATCGCGACCGGGCGGGAATTCCTGTGTCCCGTCCAGATTGTCCAGGCCGATCCGAGATGCGGGGCAGCGTTGCTGGAGGGCCACGAGGTCCGCTTCGCGCGCGACAATCCGCGCGCCGGCATCGTTCGCTATGAAGGTTGCGGCCATTCACCCCACCGCGCCATCGCGTTCGAGCAGCGCTTTGCGGCCGATCTGCAAGCGTTTCTGGCGCGCCTGCCGTCGCAGTGAGCACGGCCGCAATTGGCACCTCTGATTCACGAACCGAAGGTGGGACCATCCATGCAAGAGACGTCCGGCTACGATCCCTACTATGTGATGGGGCGCTCGACCGCGGAGACTGACCGGCTCAAGCGCCAGTCACAGCTCTACGATTCGTCGACATGGCAACTCCTGAAGGAGGCCGGGCTTTCGCCGGGCATGAAGGTGCTCGATGTCGGAAGCGGCGCGGGCAACGTGTCCTTCATCGCCGCGGGCCTGGTCGGCGAGAGCGGCGCGGTCGTCGGCGTCGACAGCAATCCCGCCATCGTCGCGGAGGCTGCGGCTACGGCGCGCTCGCTCGGCCTGCGCCAGGTGTCGTTCAGGGCCGGCGACATCAACACGATCGAGCTGGAACGGGATTTCGATGCGGTGGTCGGCCGGCTGGTGCTGATCTATGTCGGGGATCCCGCGGCGCTGGTTCGACGCTTGCTTGCCCACGTCAAGCCCGGCGGCATCGTGGCGTTCCAGGATCTCGACTGGGGCGAGGGGCCGATCGCCAATCCACCGTCGCCGCTGCTGTCACAGGCATGGGGCACTGTGAAGGAGATGTTCCGCCGGGCCGGGCTCAACAATCGGATGGGCTTTGCGCTGCACGGCGCCTTCGTCGCCGCCGGGCTTCCCGCGCCGCGCATGAGCTTGTTCGCGCCCGCCGGCGGCGGCGCGGATTTCGACGGCTATGACTACATGGCGAGCGGCCTGCGCAGCAACCAGCCGCATATCGTCAAGCTCGGCGTCGCCACCGAAGCTGAGCTGGCGCTGGACAGCTTTGCCGAACGCCTGCGTGCCGAGGTGGTTGGCATGCAGGGCGTCTTCGCGCTGCCGACCTTCGTCGGCGCCTGGTCGCGCAAGCCGCCGGACTGATCACCGCGGCGCCGTCAGACATTCTGCGCAAAGCGCGTGGTGCCCGCGACCGGCGCGAGCCATGTCGCGGCGTGGTCGGTGTAGATTTCGATCTGCGGCCGCAAGCCGTCCATGCTGTCGAGCGTGCCGGCCTTGACCACGACCTTGCCCGGCATCAGCGCGGTCCTGGACAGGATTGGCGAGCCGCAGCCGCTGCAGAAGTGACGCTCGACCGGGTGGCCGCTGTCGCCGTTGTCGATGAAGACCGCGGTCTTGCCGGACTGCTGATAGTCGGTCTCGCGGACCACGAGGTTGAACGAAAACAGGCTGCCGCTCAGCCGCCGGCAATGCGTGCAGTGACAGATCGCGATCCCGCGTGGTTCGGCCTTGAGCACATAGCGCACCGCGCCGCATTGGCAGCCGCCGCTTCGATCCTGCATGATGTTCCCTCTTAAATCCCGGCCCGACAAATCCGGCTCAGACACCCGCCACCGCGTCGACGAAGGTCGCAGCCGATTCCCTTAGCTGCTTGCGGCTGTAGCCGGCGCGCTCCATCACGGCGAGGCCGCGCGTGAAGGTCACGATGACCCGCGCCAATCGGTTGGCGTCCGCCCCGCGCCGCCTGCCGTGAGCCGCGCTGAGGGTCTTGCCGATCAGTTGTTCGAGCCGGCCCAGCACGTCCTGCACGCGCTGCCGTACCTCGGTGCTCGAGATCGCCGCATCGAGCGCGGTACGCGTCGTCAGGCATCCGCGCGCCGGCGAACCGTCGGTCATGTTGACGATGATCATGTCGAAGAAATTTCGCAAAGCGGTCGCTGCGTCGGCGTGATCGAGAGCATAACCGGCCGCTTCCAGGAATTGCCCGGTATATTGGTCGAAGGCGCGCAGGAAGATCGCTTCCTTGTCGCCATAGGCGTTGTAGAGGCTGCCGCGCTGCACGCCGGTGGCCGCGGCAAGGTCCTGCATCGTCGCGTCGCGCAGGCCCTTGCGCCAGAACACGTCGAGCGCGGTCGCAATCACCTCGTCCTCGTTGAACTGACGTACACCTGCCATGCGACTCGCTCCGTGGGATCATTCTTGACATCATCGTCAAGATTGACAATTGTGTCAAGAATGATTGTCTCAGGAGTTCGCGATGATTACCGCCGTCACGTCGTTCAGTCTGCCCAAGCCGATCACGCGCGAGCAAGCGCGCGCCATCTTCCTTAGCACCGCGCCGATCTATCGCGGCGTACAGGGGCTGCTCCGGAAAACCTATCTGCTGTCCGAGGACGGCATGACGGCCGGCGGTATCTATTTCTGGAACTCGAGGAGCGAGGCCGAAGCGCTGTACACCGATGCGTGGCGCGCCCGCGCCCGCGAGAAGTACGGCGCCGATCCGACGGTGACCTATTTCGAGAGTCCCGTGGTGGTCGACAACGTTGCCGATCGGGTCGTCTCCGACGGCTAGGAAGGCGTCGTCACCTCGGGTTGACAATGGTACGGAACTTTCGGCCCGCTTGGCGGCTAACTGTCCGCATATGGCACGCGGCGCGCATGCGCTTGTGCTCGGCCAGTCCGCGAGGCTAGTCTCCCTGCAAGCAAGAAGACTGCAGGGAGCCGTCACGGTGAACCAAACTCCATCTTCACATCCAGCGCTGCCCCGCCGCAGGCTCGGTCGCACCGGGCTCGATGTCTCCATTCTCGGCTTCGGCACCGCGCCGCTCGGTGATCTCTTCGCGCGGCTCGACGACACCGCCGCGATCGCCGCGATGGAGCGGGCGTTTGCGCTGGGCGTGAACCTGCTCGATTCCTCGCCGCTCTACGGCCATGGCCTAGCCGAGCATCGCTGCGGCACTGCGCTGCGGCGCGTGGCGCGGGACGACATCGTCGTATGCACCAAGGTCGGGCGCTGGATGGACCCGTTCCACGGCCGCGGTGACGGCTCCAATTTCGTCGGCGGCCAGCCGCATCGCGCGGTGGTCGATTATTCCTATGACGGCACCATGCGCTCGGTCGAGCAGTCGCTGCTGCGGCTCGGCACCGATCATATCGACCTGCTCCTGATCCACGACGTCGACGTCTGGACCCATGGCACTGAGGCGATCGAAGCCAGGTTCCGCGAGGCGATGGAGGGCGCCTATGTTGCGCTCGACAGGCTGCGCGCCGAGCGCGTGGTCAAGGGCATCGGCATCGGCGTCAACGAGGCCGAGATGTGCGTGCGATTCGCCAAAGCCGGAACGTTCGACACCATGCTGCTCGCCGGCCGCTACTCGCTGCTCGAGCAGCCGGCGCTCGCCGAATTCATGCCGCTGGCGGAGAAGCAGGGCATCGGCTTGATGCTCGGCGGCGTGTTCAATTCCGGCATCCTGGCGACCGGCGCGGTGGCCGGCGCCAAGTACAATTACAAGGACGCGCCGGCGGACGTGATGCAGAAGGTGGCGGCGATCGAGCGCGTCTGCCGCGCCCACGGGGTGGCGCTGCCGACTGCCGCGCTGCATTTCGCGCTCGGCCATCCGGCGGTCGCAAGCGTCGTGCTCGGCGCGCAGACGCCGCAGGAAGTCGAGCGCAACGCCGCGGCGCTCTCGGCTCCGGTACCCGCCGCGCTGTGGCATGACCTGAAAACCGAGGGGCTGCTCGACCAGCATGCGCCGGTGCCGGCATGATGCGGATCGACGCTCATCACCATGTGTGGACTTTGGCGCGCGCCGACTACGGCTGGCTGACGCCCGAACGCGGGCCGATCTATCGCGACTTCGGTCTGGCTGACCTGATGCCGCATCTCGCGGCAGCCGGGATCGAAGGCACGATCCTGGTGCAGGCCGCGCCGACCGAGGCCGAGACGGCATTCCTGCTCGACGTCGCCAAGGGGGCCGAGCAGGTGCGCGGCGTGGTCGGCTGGATCGACTTCGATGCGTCCGATGCCGCGGGCCGGATCTATGCGATCGCCGGGCGCGAGCTCCTGGTCGGGCTGCGGCCGATGGTGCAGGACATCGCCGACGATGACTGGCTGCTGCGCCCGGAACTGGCGGCGCCGCTCGAGGCCATGGTGCGGCACGACCTCGTCTTCGATGCACTGGTGCTGCCACGCCATCTGCCGCGGCTCGTCCAAGTGGTCGATCGCCATCCCGACCTGCAATTCGTGCTCGATCATTTCGGCAAGCCGCAGCTCGCCACCGGCGACATCGCTGGCTGGAAGGACGACATCGCAAACCTGGCAACCCGATCCAACGTCGTCTGCAAGCTGTCCGGGTTGGCAACCGAGGCGGCGGCGAACTGGCAGGTCAAGGATCTGCGCGAGGCCGTCGTTCATGCACTCGCATGCTTCGGGCCGCAGCGGATGCTGTGGGGCAGCGACTGGCCCGTCGTCAATCTCGCCGGCGGCTATGCGCAATGGTTCGCCGCCGCGGAGAGCCTGCTGGCTGATTTGTCAAGTGACGCGAAGGCTGCGATTTTTGGCGGCAATGCTGCGCGCATCTATTTGTCAAGCCGCGGACGGCCGGCATCCCGGAAATAGATTGCCGCCTGCGCCTCATTTGATCCACAGCGCGCCTTGATGAATCAATCCGGGATGGTTCATAAGCGGCGTCCGCGCCGTCGGTGATCCGCGGCGCAACGGGGTGAGAGAGAATAGCGTGGCCAAGATTCATCATCAGATTGCGCAGGAGCTGGGAGTTCGCGACGAGCAGGTCGAGGCGGCGGTGACGCTGCTCGACGGCGGCGCCACCGTGCCGTTCATCGCGCGATACCGCAAGGAGCTCACCGGCGCGCTCGATGACGCGCAGCTGCGCACCCTGGAAGAGCGGCTGACCTATTTGCGCGAGCTCGAGGAGCGCCGCACCGCGGTGCTCAATTCGATCCGCGAGCAGGGCAAGCTCGATGCCGCGCTCGAAGCCCAGATCTTGGCCGCCGACAGCAAGGGTCGTCTGGAAGACATCTACCTGCCGTACAAGCCGAAGCGCCGCACCAAGGCCGAGATCGCCAAGGAGGCCGGGCTCGAGCCGCTCGCCGACCTCCTGTTGACGAAGCCCGAGAACGAACCGAACGCCACCGCTGCGCCCTTCGTCAATGCCGAAAAGCAGGTCGCCGACGTCGCCGCGGCGCTGGACGGCGCGCGCGCAATCCTGGTCGAGCGCTTCGCCGAGGATGCCGACCTGATCGGCGCGCTGCGTGAGGAGATGTGGTCGAACGGCATCATGGCCTCGACCGTCCGCACCGGCAAGAAGACCGATGGCGAGAAGTTCAAGGACTATTTCGACTTCTCCGAGCCGCTGCCGAAGCTGCCGTCGCACCGCATCCTGGCGCTGTTCCGCGGCGAGAAGGAAGAGATCCTCGACCTTGCGATCAAGCCGGAAGCGCAGGAGCCGGTGATCGGCCAGCCCGGCCTCTATGAGCTGCGGATCATGAATCGCTTTGCGATCTCGAGCCAGGGCCGCAAGGGCGACAAATGGCTGACCGAGACCGTCCGCTGGGCTTGGCGCACCAAGATCCAGATCCATCTCAACATCGATTTGCGGATGCGGCTGTGGACCGCGGCCGAGACCGAGGCGGTGCGTGTGTTCGCCTCGAACCTGCGCGATCTGCTGCTGGCGGCCCCGGCCGGCCCGCGCGCCACCATGGGGCTCGATCCCGGCTATCGCACCGGCGTCAAGGTCGCGGTGATCGATGCGACCGGCAAGGTGGTGGCCCACACTGCGATCTTCCCGCACGAGCCGCAGCGGCGTTGGGACGAATCGCTGGCCATCCTCGGCAAGCTCGCGATCGAGCATGGCGTCGAGCTGATCGCGATCGGCAACGGCACGGCCTCGCGCGAGACCGACAAGCTCGCGACCGAGCTCGTGAAGCGGCTGCCCGAGCGCAAGATGACCAAAATCGTGGTCTCCGAAGCCGGCGCGTCGGTCTATTCGGCCTCCGCCTTCGCATCGAACGAACTGCCCGATCTCGACGTCACCATTCGCGGCGCGGTCTCGATCGCGCGGCGCCTGCAGGACCCGCTGGCCGAACTGGTCAAGATCGATCCGAAGGCGATCGGCGTCGGCCAGTACCAGCACGATCTCGGCGAAGCCAAGCTGGCGCGCTCGCTCGATGCCGTGGTGGAAGACTGCGTGAACGCGGTCGGCGTCGATGCCAACACCGCCTC
Source organism: Bradyrhizobium viridifuturi (assembly GCF_001238275.1). Lineage (GTDB taxonomy): Bacteria > Pseudomonadota > Alphaproteobacteria > Rhizobiales > Xanthobacteraceae > Bradyrhizobium > Bradyrhizobium viridifuturi. The sequence continues at coordinate 2,866 of NZ_LGTB01000026.1, read as the reverse complement.
GGTGCCGCTGCTCTCGCGGGTGTCGGGCATCGGCCAGGGGCTAGCGCAGAGCATCGTGCAGCATCGCGATGCCAACGGCCCGTTCAAGTCGCGCAAGGCACTGAAGGACGTGCCGCGGCTCGGGCCGAAGGCCTTCGAGCAGTGCGCCGGCTTCCTGCGCATCAGCAATGGCGAGGATCCGCTCGATTCATCGGGCGTGCATCCGGAAGCTATCCGGTGGTGCGCCGCATTCTCGAGGCGACCAAGAGCGATATCAAGGCGCTGATCGGCAACGCCGATGTCGTACGCGGGCTCAAGCCGCAATCCTTCGTCGACGACACGTTCGGATTGCCCACCGTCACCGACATCCTGCGCGAACTGGAGAAGCCTGGCCGCGATCCACGTCCCGCGTTCAAGGCGGCGGTGTTCAAGGACGGTGTCGAGGAGGTCAAGGACCTCAAGCAGGGCATGATCCTCGAAGGCACCGTGACCAACGTCGCCGCGTTCGGCGCCTTTGTCGATATCGGCGTGCACCAGGACGGGCTGGTGCACATCTCGGCGATGTCGCGGAATTTCATCAAGGACCCCCGCGAAGTGGTGAAGCCGGGCGACATCGTCAAGGTCAAGGTTCTGGACGTCGAGGTCGCACGCAAGCGCATCGCGCTGACGCTGCGGCTCGACGACGAGGTCGGACCGAAGAAGGACAACGCGGGACCGTCACGCGATTTTTCGCGCGGCTCGGCCAAGATGACATCGTCTGCTCCGCGCCGTCCGCAGGAGCAGTCTGGCGGCGGCGCGCTCGCCGACGCGCTGCGCCGCGCCGCCGAGAAAAGCGGGCGCGGCAAGCCGACCTGAGAGCAGACCAGGGCGGCGAGCCGTACTCGTCGCCCCTCATTTCCGTTACAGCTTTCCGGCCGCGAACCGGGCGAGCGCAGCCGCGACGCCCTGGCCGTAGGCCGGATCGGCCTTGCTGCAGTTCGCAACATGCCGTTCCTGGATGTGCTTCGACGCCTGGCCGACCTGGCGCGCGGTGTTGTCGAACAGCGCCTGCCTCTGTGCAGCGTTCATCTTGCGGAACAGGTCACCCGGCTGCCGCCAGTGGTCCTCATCCACGCGATGATCCCAATGTGCGGCCGCGCCTGAGATTTCGAGCAGCGGCTCGTTCAGCTGCGGCTGGTCGGTCCACTCGCCGTGACTGTTCGGCCAGTAAGTCAGCGTCGCGCCGAGATTGCCGTCGGTGCGCATGGCGCCGTCGCGGTGATAGCTGTGGAACGGGCATTTCGGCGCGTTCACCGGGATCTGATGGTGGTTGACGCCGAGCCGATAGCGCTGCGCGTCGCCGTATGAGAACAGGCGGGCTTGCAGCATCTTGTCCGGCGAGTAGCCGATGCCGGGTACGACATTGGCGGGCGTGAACGCCGCCTGCTCGACCTCGGCGAAGAAGTTCTCCGGGTTGCGGTTGAGCTCGAAGTATCCGACCTCGATCAGAGGGTAGTCCGCCTTTGGCCACACCTTGGTCAGATCGAACGGGTTGAACGGGAATGCCTTGGCCTGCGCGTCCGTCATCACCTGGATGAACAGCGTCCAGCGCGGGAAATCGCCGCGCTCGATGCTGTTGAACAGATCGCGCTGATGACTTTCGCGGTCCTTGCCGACCAGCGCCTCGGCCTCGGCATCGCTCAGGTTCTCGACGCCCTGCCGGGTGCGGAAATGGAATTTCACCCAGACGCGCTCGTTGTTGGCGTTGATCATGCTGTAGGTGTGGCTGCCGAAGCCGTGCTGGTGACGGAAGCTCCTGGGGATACCGCGCTCGCTCATCACGATGGTGACCTGATGCAGCGCTTCCGGCAGCAGCGTCCAGAAATCCCAGTTCATGTCGGGATCGCGCACGCCCGTGCGCGGATGCCGCTTGATCGCGTGGTTGAGGTCGATGAAGCGCAGGGGATCGCGGAAGAAGAACACCGGCGTGTTGTTGCCGACCACGTCCCAATTGCCTTCGTCGGTGTAGAATTTCAGCGCGAAGCCGCGGATGTCGCGCTCGGCGTCCGCCGCGCCGCGCTCGCCGGCCACCGTCGAGAACCGCGCGAACATCGGCGTCTGCTTGCCGATCGCCGAGAAGATGCTGGCCTTGGTATAGTGCGTGATGTCGTGGGTGGCGGTGAAGGTGCCGTGCGCGCCGGCGCCCTTGGCGTGCATGCGTCGCTCAGGGATCACCTCGCGGTGAAAATGCGCGAGCTTTTCGATCAGCCAGACATCCTGCAAAAGCGCCGGCCCGCGCGGCCCCGCCGTCATGATGTTCACATTGTCGGCAACGGGCGCGCCGGAAGCGTGGGTCAGGAACGGTCTCTTGGTCTCGTCGCTCATCGAAAGCTCCTTGCTGGAAGTCGGCACTCGTCGTCCCGGCTCTGAGGGAAGCCGGTGAAAGACGATTGCGTTACGGCCGGCGCGATGAGGAGGCCCGGTGATCGACAAATTGTGAACCGGATCTGAAATCCCGCCGCGACGACGTCGTTTCCTGGATAAGCCTAAGGTTAAGAAATCGGGGGGATCGATTCAACGCGCGCTACCCGCTGATTCCAGCCAAATGTCCGTCGATCTCGGCCAACGCGGTTGCGGCCCGCGATCCGGTCATTTGCTGCGCATGCCGACGCGCTCGCCAATCCTAAACCCGGTGTCAGAATCTGGCGCATTTGTCAGTTGAAGTTGGCCGCCCGCCTGCGTCTTCTGATCATGCTCGCGTGCGGCGATGCGAGGTTCGCCGCGGTCCCAATCAGGGAGGATTTGATGAAGAGCAGACTTCTCACGTGTCTCACGGCGGCGACACTCGCTGTCAGCGTTGCGCTCGCACCCGCGGCTCTTGCCAGAGGCGGCGGTGGCGGCGGCGGCG
>NZ_LGTB01000025.1 GCF_001238275.1 Bradyrhizobium viridifuturi | reverse complement strand
GGCTGCGCCGCGGCAGGCTGGGTCGGGTGACGGAGCTGGCTCGGCGACGGCCCGTAGATGAACGCCGCCGCCAGCGCGATGGCTGCGACCACTGCGCCCAAGAAGCCTGCCGTCGATTGTGAGCGCATCCCGATCATCCCCTCGCCTGCGCGGATTGATATCAAAAATCGGCCGGCCGCAACAGGATTCGGGAACCTATTTCGCCGCGGCCTTCCGGCGGGTGAAGGCGGTCACGATGTCCTTCTGCGCCAGCTCGATCGCGCGGTTGGCGGTGGTCAGATTGGCGTCCGCATCCTGCTTGGGAAATTGCAGCGTCAGGAAGTCGATCAGCGAGACCCGGAAGTTCTGCCGCTCCGAGGGACAGACATTGGCGATCAGCGAGGTGAACTCCTGATCGGACATCGCCTTGTTGCTGTCGCGGGGATATTCGCGGGCGAGACAATTCCAGTAGGCGTCGCGGCCGGTGATCGCGAGCTTGTGCGCGTCGTCGACCTCGTCGGCCATCGCGGCTGACGATGTGATCAAGAGGGCGGCCGCCAGCAGCATACGCATGCGTTGTTCTCCCGTTTTTCGGCATCCTAGCCAACGCTTGCGATCACGATAAGCACCGCCGCGCCAATCTGGCAAACTGGCCAATCACGATTATTTTGACTACTCTCTATTCCCTTCCCTCCTCACGATGAGTGCAGTCGTGGCCAAAGCTCCCACCAAGGCGACCAAGACCGACGCCAAGACGAACAACAAGACGACCAAGACGGACGCAGGCAACATCTATATCGGCGTCGGCGGCTGGACCTTCGAACCGTGGCGCGGGGTGTTCTATCCGGACAAGCTCACCCAGGCGAAGGAGCTGTCCTACGCCGCCTCGAAGCTGACCTCGATCGAGATCAACGGCACCTATTACGGCTCGCAGAAGCCGGAGAGCTTTCGCAAATGGGCCGGCGAAGTACCCGACGGCTTCATCTTCTCGCTGAAGGGGCCGCGCTTCGCCACCAACCGCCGCGTGCTCGCCGAGGCCGGCGATTCCGTGAAGCGATTCTACGATTCGGGCGTGCTCGAGCTGAAGGACCGGCTCGGCCCGGTGCTCTGGCAGTTCGCGCCGACCAAGAAGTTCGACGGCGCCGATTTCGGCAAGTTCCTCGAGCTGCTGCCGCGCAAGCTCGACGGCCGCGCGCTGCGCCATGTCGTCGAAGTGCGCCACGACAGCTTTTGCGTGCCCGAGTTCGTCGCCCTCATTCGCGAGCACGAGGTGCCGGTGGTGTTTGCCGAGCACGGCAAGTATCCGGCGATCGCCGACGTCGCCAGCGACTTCGTCTATGCGCGGCTGCAGAAGGGCAATGACGAATTGAAGACCTGCTATCCGCCGAAGCAGCTCGACGCCTGGGCCAAGCGCTTTCAGGACTGGGCCGGCGGCGGCGAGCCGGACGACCTGCCGAAGGTCGACAAGACAGCGCCGAAGAAGGCGCCGCGCGACGTGTTCGCCTACGTGATCCACGAGGGCAAGGTGCGCGCGCCCGCGGGCGCGATGGAACTGATCGAACGGGTGAAGTGAAGGCTTTAGCGATGGCGAAGGCGAAGCGGCTGTTCACCATCGGCTACGAGCAGACGCCGTCGAAAGCCGTGCTCGACGAGCTAGAGCAGGCCGGCGTCAAGCTCCTGGTCGACGTTCGCGCGGTCGCCTCCTCGCGCCGGCCCGGCTTCTCCAAGAGCCAGCTCGCCGCGGGTCTCGACGAGCGCGGCATCGGCTACGTCCATCTGCGCGGCCTCGGCACGCCGAAGAGCGGACGGGAGGCGGCGCGCAGCGGGCAATATGCGCTGCTGCACAAGATCTATTCGGCGCACCTCAAGACGGTGCAGGCGAAGGAAGAGCTCGACGAGCTGTCGGCGCTGGTGAAGAAGTCCGGCCCGGTCTGCATCCTCTGCTACGAGCGCGACCACGAGCACTGCCACCGCCGCTGGATCGCCGAGATCATCGAAGAGCGCGACGGCGTCAAGATCGAGAATTTGGCCGCGCCGCAGGTCTAGCAGAAAGCTTTCTGCTCAGTCAGAGCATTGCCCGTTTTGACCCGAAGCAGAATCGCACCGTGCGAAATTGCCGCGATAACATTAGTCATTGCCGGCGTCTTCCGCTAAAGGTTGTCGACGATTGGTCCGCAACTTTTGGATGATTTGGTGCAGGTCGAAAGAATTCTTCGGAGCCGCGCCGGCACGTTTGTCGTCATCGGCTGGCTTCTTTTCGTGGTGTCGATCCCGATTTGCCTTTTGGTTGTCGCGGTTACGGCTATCAGTCTAACCTATTTCCCCGCAAGCCCGCAGGTCCCATTTGATGCGTACGACAATAATGCTTCCTGGATATTTCTTGCTTCCGTCGCGTTTGCCGCGGTTGCGTCCTCAATCGCGCTTGCTTTGGATTTCCGAGCCACCGCGTCCGCGTTGGTGGTTGTGACTTGGAGTATCACTATTGCCGGCATTCCGGCTGCTCGTTTGTTTGTGAAACCTGGACCGGAATATTTCGAGCGGCATGTCGGCCAGGAAGTCTTTTTGGTGCCCTGGAAGTACGTGCCGACCAGTCCTGGGGTGCCCGTTGACAAAATGCCGAAGGAGGTTGGCTTCTCTGCGAGCCTCTGTTTTTCCAATCTCGGGGGGCGAACCGACGTAGGCTGCGGCTATATTCAGAGCGTCCATGTTTTACCCAGCGAGAACAGTGATGCTGATCCCGATCTAAGATCATGGCGCGAGTACCGATCTCAGATGAGTCCTGGCCCGGACCGCAACGGGTATCAATCATTCGACTTGAGCTTTACGCGGTCTGATGGCCACCCGTCGGTCGGACATTACTTCGCTCGTCTGAACTCGAACGGACAGCTCACGCGGCTTGTCATCTGTGGCGCCAACAGCGAGAAACTCTGCACAACCCACGCGCTGGCGGGCAATTATTGGCTTCGATACCAAGCAGGCTTGGCAGAGGGCGATGAGGTGCTCGACGGCAAGCTCGCGGCGTTGATCGAGTCATGGCGACGAAATTAGCGTGCTTGAATGAGTACACGTTCCAGAGCGTGATGAGATTGGGTTGAGCTGGAGCGGCGTCTATGGTTCACCTCTCCCTCAGGAGAGGTCGATTTGCGCAGTAAATCGGGTGAGGGGTTACGGTCCATGGAGGGAACAAAAGCCCTCACGCGGATTGCTTCGCAATCCGACCGATCCCCAACGGGGGGAGGTGAAACGAGACCGCGCCGGGCGGATTCAACCAAAACGCATCCCGCCCTACCCTTCTCCCTCCAGGCGCAACGTCCCCTGCATCATCTGCACACAGCGCCGCCGACATGCGCCGATATGTTTGCGCCGGCCTGCTTGCGCACGCGGGTCAGCAGCAGGCTCGGCCGGCCCATGTCAAAGCCCTGGCCGACCGTCAGCTTCAGGACGCCGTCACGTAGCGGATCGAGCGCGGCCAGCAGCGCGGCCGCGGCGACCGTGGCGCTGCCTGTGGCCGGGTCCTCGATCAGGCCGCTTGATCCCGAGAAGAACATCCGTGCCTGCAGATCGCACGGCGCCTCCGCGGCCGGGACGTCGCGGGTGTAGAAATACGCGGAGAATGCGCCGTCGCGCGGAAAGAAGCGGCCAAACGCCGCCGCATCCGGCTTTGCCCGTCGCACCGCATCGCGCGATGCGACTTCAAAGACCAGAAATGGAGTTCCGACGCCAACCACCTGCGGTGCCTGGCGATCCGTCCTGACGTCGTCTGCCGTGAGCGAGATCAGGCTCGCGACCTCGCCGGCGGAGAATTGCGCCAGCCGCGACAGCGGCTGCGGCGCGGTCAGCTCGGTGGCAACGACCCTGCCGCCGTCTCGTGTGATGTCGACCGGCACCAGCCCCGCCTTCTCCTCGAACACCAGACGCGGCTTCGGCTCCTTCGCAAGCTGCGCCAGCACGAAGGCGGTACCGACATTGGGATGCCCGGCGAACGGCAGCTCCCTGACCGGCGTGAAGATGCGAACGTTGGCGTCATTGGCCGCATCCTGCGGCGGCAGCACGAAGGTCGTCTCGGAGTAGTTGAACTCGGTCGCGATCGCCTGCATCTGCGCGGTCGACAGTCCCTCGGCGTCGAGCACCACGGCGAGCGGGTTGCCGCCGAAGGCGCGGTCGGTGAAAACGTCGACAGTGATATAGCGCCGCTGCATCGTGCTTGTCCTTGTGCTCCGGTCATCCGCGACCGCTGGCATCATCGTAGCACGGCTGCAATGACGCCCATCAGAGCACTCGGTACAATCGCGCGCGAGCTAGAAGCGAAACAGCTCGCGCGGCGATGCCAGGACACGCGCGCGTTCATCGGCATCAGTGACGAGTTCGTCGAGGAATTTGCGGTTCTTCGCATAATTCTGCGTCGTTTCGAACTGCGTGTGCGGCCAGTCGCTGCCCCACAACAGCCGGTCGACGCCGTAGGCGTTGCGCAGCAGCGGATAGGCTTGCTTCGCGAATGCCTCGCCGCTCGGACCATTGCGGTACGGCGCCGATATCTTGACCCAGACATTGCCCGTCGTGCCGAGCTTGAGCACCGACTGGAAACCGGAATCGTCGACGCCGAGTTTCGGATCGGGCAAGGCGAAGTGATCGAGCACGACCTTCACACCCTGGTCGAGCAGCCGTGGCGCGAGCATCGCGAGGTCCGTCGCGTTGCGCTGGATCTCGACCTGCCAGTCGAGCGTCCTGATCTCTGCCAGCAGCGCCGTCCACTCCGCCGACGTCAGATCCGGCAGCTGCTGGCCGACCAGATTGAGACGGATGCCGGCCACGCCGGCGCGATCGAGTGCGCGAAGCTCGTCCGCCGCGACGGCGGGATCGACCACCGCGATGCCGCGCAGCCGGCCATTGGTCGCCTTCAGGCATTCGACCAGATAGGAATTGTCGGTGCCGAGAAAGCTTGGCTGCACCAATACGCCGTTGGTCATGCCGTTCTGGTCGAGCTGCTGCAGATAGAGCGCGAGCGGCGCGTCGTAGTCGGGCGCGTAGCGCCGGCCCGGCGCGAGTTTCAGGCCGCGATGGAAGACGTGGGCGTGGGTATCGATCGCCGGTTGCGGCACCTCAGCCCTCACTCTGCGCGTCAAACCGCCTGCCGACAACGCGGCAACCATCCCCGCGGCAAACCGGCGCCGCGTCAAGCCATGTTGGTCCGATGTCATGATCATTCCTCATCATCACGCGCGCGCAGCGGTGGCCTGCTCGAAAACCTTGCCGCGGGTTTCCGGCAGCATCAGCACCGCGACCAGCACCAGCGAATAGGCGAAGGCCGCGTCGATTCCTATCGCAGCCCCAAGCCCGATGTGATCGCTGAGATAGCCGACCAGGAAGGGAAATGCGGCGGAGACGATGCGGCCGAAATTGTAGCAGAAGCCGACGCCGGTGCCGCGCACGCCGGCCGGATAGAGCTCGCTGAACAGCGCCGCCATGCTGGCGGGAATGCCCGCCGAGAAGAAGCCGAGCGGGAAGCCGAGCACCAGCATCTGCGAGTTGGACAGCGGCGCGAAGATATAGACCAGCACGGTCACGACGCAGGCGGCGGCGAACAGCGTCACGTTGGCGCGCCGACCGATCCGGTCGCTGATGATCCCGGAGGCCACGCAGCCGCAGAAGAAGGCGACGATGATCACGGCGAGATAGGCGCTGGAGCCGAGCACGGAGAGATGCCGCACTTCGCGCAAATATGTCGGCAGGAACGTCGTCAGCGCCGCATAGCCGCCATGGGCGCCGATGCCGAACAGGCCGCCGATCAAGGTCGACCGCAGCACGTCGCGGTGGAAGATTCCGGCGAGCGTCGCGAAGAACGGCGGGTCGGCTTGGCGCGATGCGACGCGCGGCGGCTCCTTCAATCCACGCCGGATGTAGAGGATCAGCAGCGCCGGGATCAGGCCGACCGCGAACAGGACGCGCCAGGCGATATCGGCCGGCGCATAGGTGAACACCAGGGCCGAGAGCAGCACTGCCGCGCCCCAGCCGACCGCCCAGGCGCTCTGCACCGCGCCGAGCGCCTTGCCGCGATGTTCGGGCCGAATGATCTCCGCCATCAGCACCGCGCCGCAGGCCCATTCGGCGCCGAAGCCGACGCCCTGAATGGCCTTCAGGACCACGAGCTGGCTGTAGTTCATCGCGAAGGCCGAGGCGAAGGTCGCCAGCGCAAAGGTCGCGACCGTGATCTGCAGCGCTTTCACGCGCCCGAAGCGGTCGCCGAGCGCGCCGCCGAGCCAGCCGCCGAACGCGCCGAAGAACAGCGTGACCGAGCCGAGCAACCCCGCATCGGCCTTGCTGATCCCGAATGCGGTGATCAGCGCCGGAATGGCGAGGCTGAACATCTGGACGTCGAGCGCGTCGAGGCCCCAGCCGCCGAAACTTGCCCAGAAGGTGCGCCGCTCGAGCGGCGAGCATTCGCTGTACCAGTTCACCAATATTCCTCCCTGAAATGTCTTGTGTTGTTTTATTTGCTTGCCGCGCTCATCTGATCTCGGCGTGGTAGCGGAAGCGGTCCGCCGGCCCGCGCGAGCGGCGCCATTCGATCGGCCGCCGCTCCAGATCGAACGCAAGGCGCTCGATCACGATCAGCGGCGCGTTGGCCTCGAGCCGCAGCAGGCGCGATTGCATCTCGGTCGCGATCTCGACGGTGAGGATTTCATCGGCGGAGACCACGACCTGGCCGCAGCGGTCCTCGTAGAGCGGATACAGGAGATCGCCGAACTCGGCGGTCTCGAGCGACAGGATCGCCTCGAAGCGCGACCTCTCGAGCCAGATCTCCTCGGCGAGCAGCGGCACGTCGTCGATCAGCCGCAGACGCGACAGGCTGATCACGGGCTCGCCGACTGAGATGCGCAGCGCGGAGGCCACCGCCGTTGGCGCCGGCATCGCCTTGCGCCGCAGGATGCGGCTTTGCGGCACGCGGCGCTCGCCGCTTTCAGACTGGAAGCGGAAGAAACGGAACAGCGAGGAGTTGAAGCGCGCACGGCGAACGAAGGTGCCGCGGCCCTGCTGGCGCTCCAGCACGCCGTCGCTGACCAGCTGGTCGATCGCCTTGCGCACGGTGCCGATCGCGACGCCGTAATGCGCGCCGAGCTCGGCCTCCGAGGGGATCAGATCCCCCGGACGCCATTCATTGCGATTGATGCGCGCCGCGAGATCGTCGCGGAGACGCTGGTAGCGCGGCAGGCGGTCATCGAGAGCTGAAGTCATCTAGTCATCTATATGAGTAGATGATATCGAGTCAATCGCTACCCTGATACCTTAGGCGCTCAAAGCGTGGCCTACCCCAATTGCCAGACCGGCACCGGGCGCTCGTAGCCCCGCACCGGGATCTCGCCGCGCGACACGGCGTCCGTGCAGTCGTCGCCGAGCGCATCATGCACGGCAGACGAGATCAGGAATTGCGAGCCGAGCTCCTTGTTGAGCGCCTCGAGCCGCGCGGCAAAATTCACGGTGTCGCCGATCACTGTGTACTCCTTGCGCCGCGGCGAGCCGATATTGCCGGCGACGACCTCACCAATATGAATGCCGATGCCGATCCGCAGCGGCCAGCTCGACGATGCATTGGTGCGCTCATTGGCGGCCAGCATCTCGCGCGCGGCGGCGACCGCCTGATGCGCGGCGTCGCCGGTCTCGAACGGCGCACCGAACAGCGCGAGAAAGCCGTCGCCGAGAAACTTGTTCACGATGCCGCCGTGGCGATCGAGGATGTCGACCAGCACCGCGAAGGCGCCGTCGAGCCTGTCCACCACCTCCTGCGGCGAGCGCGTACTCGCCCCCGCGGTGAAGCTGCGGAAATCGACGAACATCACCGCGACGCGGCGGACGTCGCTTCCGGTAGAAGCGCCCTCCGCCATCAGACGTTCGACCACCTGCGGCGAGACGTGCTGGCCGAACAGGTTGGTGATGCGGTCGCGCGCGGTGGCGGCCATGATGCTGGCGCCGAACTGACGCCGCAGCTGCATGCCGACGGTGCCCGCCAGCACGCCCGAGACCAGGATCACCACACTGCGCGCGGCGTGATAGAAGAAATCCGGCGCGGGATCGAGCGTCCCGTCGGGACGATAATACATCGCCATCCAGAACAGCTCGGAGGCCGCAACGAAGCCGGTGAAGGTCGACAGCCAGAAATCCAGCCGCAAGGTCGAGGCGATGATGAAGATGAAATAGACCAGCGGCGCGACCCAGCCGAGCGCCGCGACGGGGCCCATGCTGTCGATATGCAGGGCGAGCGCGACCGTCGGCATCGACGTCTCGATCAGCGCGCCGACATAGCGCCTGATGATCGGCAGGTCGCGCCCCTGCTTCTGGTGCCTGATGATCGCGCTGTGCACCCACAATTCGAACAGGATGAACGGCACCATGACGGAGTAGATATAGGACGGCTTGAAATTGCCGTGCCACACCCGGGCCAGCGCCTCGGGAGCCGCGACGTAGATCGTCGAGGTGATCACCGAGAACGCCACGGCGATGCCGATCAGCACCTTGATGCGCAGCAGCTCGGTGGTCATCACCTCCTGCATCAGGGCGTGATGAAAGTCGGCGGAGACCGTCGTGTCCTGCGTCGTCTTATCGCCGCCCCGCCAGCCAGCCATCGTCATCGCCCCGGTCACCATGCCAGAATGACTCCTTGCTCATACTAGCCTCAATCGAGCGTGCGGCGGAAGCGCGTCACGGCGACGGTCATGGCGAACAGCATCAGGGCAGCCAGCGCAATCGTGTCATATTGCAGGTTCGGCATCGCCGCCCCCTTCAGCATGATGGCGCGGACGATGCGGATGAAATGGGTCAGCGGCAGGACCTCGCCGATATATTGGGCCCAGACCGGCATGCCGGCGAACGGAAACATGAAGCCGGAGAGCAGGATGCTCGGCAGGAAGAACATCATCGAGAGCTGCATCGCCTGCAGCTGGTTCTGCACGATGGTCGAGAATGTATAGCCGATCGACAGATTGGTGGTGATGAACAGCGTGGTGAGCAGCCCCAGCAATGTGAGGCTGCCGAGCACCGGCACGCCGAACAGCAGCACGCCGATGCCGATGATCAGCCCGGCCTGGATGAAGCCGACCATCACGTAGGGGATGATCTTGCCGAACATCACCTCGACCGGCTTGATCGGCATCGACAACAGGCTTTCCATGGTGCCGCGCTCGATCTCGCGTGTCACCGACAGCGCGGTGAAGATCAGCATGGTCATGGTGAGAATGGTCCCGACCAGGCCGGGCACGATGTTGAGGCGCGATTCCGCCGCCGGATTGTAGCGGGCATGGGCGCGGATCTCGAACGGCATTTCGGGCGGATCACCGATGTGCAGGTCGTGTGCCAGCGCGCCCTGCACCAGTGGCCCGAGCGCGCCGAGCGCCGAGCCCGCCGCGACCGGGTCGGTGGCATCCGCTGCCACCAGGAGCGCCGGCTTGTCGCCGCGCCGCACCGCGCGCTCAAAGCCGCGCGGGATCTCAACGCCGAACAGCACCTTGCCGGACTGCAGCAGCTCGTCGAGCTGCTCGACGGTGTGCACCTCGCGCGTGAAGCGGAAATAGGCGGTGTTCTCCATCGCCTTCAGGATCGAGCGTCCGAGGTCGGAATCTTCCTGTAGCAGCACCGCGGTCGGCAGATGCCGCGGCGTGGTGTTGATGGCGAAGCCGAACAACAGGAGCTGCATGACCGGAATGATGATGATCATGGCGAATGACACGCGGTCGCGGCGAAGCTGGATGAACTCCTTGACCAGCATCGCGTAGCTGCGGCGCCAGAAGCCGAACGCCGGCTCCCTCTCCTCGCCATTCCGGATCGTATCCGTCGCACTCATGGCACTTATCCCTGACGATTATCCTTGGAAGTTGTCCTTGGAGCGTCCCATCAGATCGATGAAAACATCCTCGAGCGACGGCTCGCTCGGCTGCCAGCGCCACTTTGAATTGTCGCGATAGGGCGCAATCGCGGCTTCGAGCGCCGCCTTGTCGCGGCCGGAAACGTGCAGGCTGGTGCCGAACGGCGCCACCATGTCGACGCCGGGCTTGCCGGTCAGCTCGGCCATCAGGCCGTTGAAATCCTCGCCGGTGACCGTCCAGGTCGACAGCCCGGACTTCGCGATCACCTGGTCCACGGTGCCATGCGCCAGCAGATGGCCATAGGCGATGTAGGCGATCTCGTGGCAGCGCTCGGCCTCGTCCATGTAGTGGGTCGAGACCAGCACGGTGAGGCCCTCGGCGGCAAGCGCGTGGATCTCGTTCCAGAAATCGCGCCGCGCCTTGGGATCGACGCCGGCGGTCGGCTCGTCGAGCAGCAGCAATTGCGGATTGGGCAGCGTGCAGGCGCCGAGCGCGAGCCGCTGCTTCCAGCCGCCGGACAGCTCGCCGGCGAGTTGTTCCTCGCGGCCCTTCAGCCCGATCCGCGCGATCATGTCGGCTGCGGCGCGGCGCGCGTCCGGCATGCCATAGAGCCGCCCGACGAACTCCAGATTCTCGCGCACCGAGAGATCCTGGTAGAGGCTGAAGCGCTGCGTCATGTAGCCGACCTTGCGCTTGATCTTGTCCGCATCGCGCCGGATGTCGTAGCCGAGGCAGGTGCCCTCGCCGCTGTCGGGCGTCAGCAGGCCGCACAGGATGCGGATGGTGGTGGTCTTGCCGCTGCCGTTGGGACCGAGGAAGCCGTAGATCTCGCCGCGCTTGACCTGCATCGACAGGTCGTGGACCACCTCGCGTCCACCAAACGACTTGGTCAGGCCCTTCACATCGATGGCGATGGACGATGCGTCGGACCGCGCACTGGTCGAATCGCCTTTCATCTGCGGTCCGCCGCCGCCATCGGCGTCTTGGGGTTGAGGTAGATGCTGATCGGCTGGCCGACGCGTAAACTATCGGGCCGGCTCGGCCGCGCCTGGATCAGGTAGACCAGCTTGTTGCGCTCATCGAGGCTGTAGATGACCGGCGGCGTGTACTCCGCGGTGGTGGCGATGAAATAGATCTTGGCGGTGAGATCGGCGGCGCAATTGTCGCACGTCACCCGCACCTCGTCGCCGAGCGCGAGCTTCGGCAGCTCGGTCTCCGGCACGAAGAAGCGCAGCTTCATGTTGCCGGGCGGCATGATCGACAGCACCGGCCGCTGCGCCTGCACCATCTCGCCCTCGCGAAAATAGATCTGCTGGATCGAGCCCGCAATCGGCGCAAAGCCCTTGCGGCGGTCGAGCCGCGTCTGCGAGGTCACGACGCGTGCCTCCGCAACCCGCAGCGCCGAGACCGCGGAATCGAGGTTGGCCTGGGTGCCGGCGCCGGTGCCGCGCAGCGAGGCGGCGCGGTCGTAGCTCTGCTTGGCATTGGCCAGGGTCGCGTTGTTCTGGTTGAGATCGGCGCGCTGCAGATCGTCGTCGACCGAATAAAGCAGTTCGCCGGGCTTGACCTCGTCGCCCTCTCGCACGTTGAGCTTGATGACGCGGCCGGACTCATCGGGGCTGACGAAGATCATGTCGGCCTCGACCCAGCCCTGGAAGCCGGGATCGCGCTTCTCCTTGCACCCGGCCAGCGCCGCCGCCAGCGCGACGACGGCCACGAGCTTCATCATGCGCGACGCGGTCATGTCTTCCTCCGTTCGCCGAAAATCAGATCGAGATGAACCTTGAACATCGCGAGCCCGTCGAGCGGCGCGTGCCGCGCGAACAGGCTGTGCCAGATCACCGCGACGATCGCGGGCGCCACCACCAGCTGCGGGAAATCGCCGAGCTCGCGGTGCTTGATCTCGCCGCGCGTGATTGCGAGCTGGACCAGCGCCTTCATGCCGGTCAGGCCTTTCGACACCACCTCGCGGAAATAAAAATCGGCGATCGCCGGAAAGCGCGGTCCCTCGGAGACGATCAGGCGGATGATGTCGCCGCGCCGGGTGGAGACGACCTCGCGGATGAAGGTCTCGGCAAACCCCTCCACCGCATCGCGCACCGGACCGGTGATGGTCGGCAGCGCCGTCATGCGGCTGATCAGCGGCACCAGTGCGGTGCGGATCAACTCCTCGAACATCGTCTCCTTGTCCTTGAAGTAGAGATAGAGCGTGCCCTTGGCGACGCCCGCCCGCTTGGCGACATCGTCGAGCCGGGTCGCGGCAAAGCCGCGGGCGATGAACTCATCCATCGCCGCCTCGATGATCGCAGCGCGCCGCTCCGCCGATTTCTCGGCACGGTTCGAGGCGGGCTTGACCTCGGGCAGTTTTGCCGAGGTCACCTTCGGGGCCCTCGCCGCGGCGGCCCGGATTGTGGTCCGGCGTTTGGTCGGCTGGGTGCGGGTCGTGTTTCCGGTGCGCTCTGTCATGGCCACAATATGACTGACTGGTCAGTCATTGTCAATCCGATATGAGGTAACGCGTTCCCTTACGAAAGGTTGCTGTTCGCCGGCTTGAGCGCGATCAAATCACCGCACGTTCTTCGTCATTCCGCGGCTCGCGAAGCGAGAGCCCGAAATCCCATTGAGCCGCAGAACTCCTGGATGAATGGATTCCGGGCTCGACGCTGCGCGTCGCCCCGGAATGACGGCGGGAAGCGGTGTCGCGCTACGTGTGAAACTTCAGCCCGTCGAGGATCTTGTCGACCACCTTGCGCTCGGCGCGAAAAGCGAGACCGACCAAATTGAGGTCGGTGCGCGCCACCGCCTTCACGACCTCGCGGTTGGCCGCATCATGCGTGGTCTTGAACATGTCCTCGGTGTAGAGCGCCGGCTTCACGTCGCGCGCCAGCGCGCGCTCCAGCGCCCGCGACAGCTGCGCGCGGTCGGCGCCGTAGATCAGGATCGGCTGGCCGATCAAAGAGAGATATTGCGTCCCCGAGCCGTCCTCGTAGTTCTCGCCGATGCATTCGGGGAAGGAAGCGGCGATGCCACCGGCAAGAAACGACGCCACGTTGAGCTTCTGCCAGACTTCCAGGTCGGTGCGGATCACGACCGCGATCTTGGTGTCGAACTGCATGGCGGTAAATCTATCCGCAGGCCGATAGCCAACACCAGCCCTGACGGCGCATCCCTCGCCTGCCCGTCAGACGCCAACGTTCGTTTCCTGCAAGGCTTATGCGCGGCCAACCATCGCCGCTATTCTTGTAGCCCGCCCTAGCCCTTGGCGTCGCAGGCCCAGGCGCGGATCACGCATTCCTTGCCGCCAAACTCGTAGCACTTCCTGGTCGCGGCGTTGAGCGAGCTCGAGATCTTCGGCGCCACCGCATAGCCATGGGCGCCGCAGGGATTCTTCATGTCGATCGAGAGCGCGGCGCAGGCGCGTTTCATGGTGACGGTGGTGCAATCGCCCTTGCACTGCTTCAGCGCCGCGGCGCGCGCCGCGCCTTCCGCGGGATAATCGTAGGCTTGGCCATAGGCCCCGCACTTTCCGACCGCGAACGCGCCGGCCGCGCGCGCCTTGGGGATGAAGCTTTCCACGGAGAAACGCGTGGCCCCGAGCAGCAATGTCAGGACAAGTATCGTCAGCGCGCGGCGCTGCGCGGCGGCGGTCGAAATGATCAAGTGGAAATCCCCCAAAGTCCGGCGCGGACTTTACGCAGGGGTCGTTGCCAGATGGTGAATGATGGGTTGATGGCAGGACGCCGCTCAATCCGTTCGTCGTCCCGGCGAAGGCCCATAACCACCGAACGCTGTTGTGGGCGAAGCAGCGGCCCCAGCCGCGCAAGACAATCCGCATTTGTGGTTATGGGTCCCGGCTCGCGCTTCGCTTGGCCGGGACGACGCGGATAATCCTAGCCCTGCCGCGCGGCTTCCAGCGCCTGCGGCGTGTCGATGTCGAGGAAGGCGCTGTTGCCTTCGACCGGGACTTCGGCGACCACTTCGGCATGCTTGGCGATCAGATGACGGGCGCCGATGTCGCCGTCGAGCGTCATCAGCTCCTTGAAGAAGCGCCGTGACCACAGCACCGGATTGCCGCGGCGGCCCTCGCTGACCGGCACCGCGATCAGATGGCCGCGGTCCGGCGCGAAGGTTTCGATCAGGCGGTCGATCAATTGTGCATCGATCAGCGGCATGTCGCCGAGGCAGACGATCGCGCCGTCGGCGCTGTCTGATACCGCGGAGATGCCCGCCTTCACGGAGCTCGCGAGCCCACCGGCGAAATCCGGGTTGCGCACGAACTTGACCTTAAGTCCATCGAGCGCCTGCTCGACCAGGTCAGCCTGATGCCCGGTGACGACGATCACCTCCGAGCCTTCGAGGCCAGCGCCTGCTCGGCGACGATGCGCGCGAGCTTCTTGCCGTCGAGCTCGGCAAGCAGCTTGTTGGGTCCACCCATCCGGGTCGAGCGGCCGGCGGCGAGCACGATCGCCGCGACGTGGCGGTTGCCTTCGGTGTCCGGCACGGTGCGCGGCTGCGGCCGCGTCACGATCTCCATCAACAGCCCGCCGACGCCCATGCCGGTGAGATCCGACCGCGTCACCTTGATACCGGCGAGCAGCCGCATCAGCACCCAGTCGAAACCATTCTCGACCGGCGAGCGCGCGCAGCCCGGCGCACCCAGCACCGGCACGCCGCCGGCGCTGCCGATCAGCAGCAGATTGCCGGGATCGACCGGCATGCCGAAATGCTCGACGGCGCCGCCGATCTCCGTGATCGCGGCCGGGATGACGTCGCGGCGGTCGGCGATTGCGGATGCGCCGAACACGATGACGAGCTCGGCGCCGAGCCCAAGCAATTCCTTGATCGACGCGGCGAGCACGGTCTCGTCATGCGGCACGCGGCGCTCGGCGATGATGGTGGCGCCGGCCGGTGCGAGGCGCTCGGCGGTGACGCGCAGCGTCTTGTCGATCACCTTCGGCGCGAGGCCCGGCAGCAAGGTCGAGACCACGCCGACCTTCTTGATCACGTAGGGCGCGATCCGCAGCGTATCCTTGCCGGCCACCGCGACGGCGGCGTCGCGCAGCCGCCCCTCGACGCCGAACGGGATCAGCTTGACGGTCGCGATCATCTCGCCTTCGACCACCGGCTTGAACGCCGAAAGCGTCGCGAAGGTGATCGCTTCGTCGACGCCATTGATGCGATCGACCGCGGCACGGTCGACCACCAGCACGCCGGGACGCGCCGCGAACAGATTGGCGCGGCCGGTGAAAGCACGCTCGACATTGACGCCCTCGCCCGCCACCGCCTGCGCGATGCTGGCAGCGGCGACGTCTTCGGAGACGTCGCCGTCCTCGAGCCGCACCACGACAACGTCCTTGACGCCGGCCCTGGTCAGCGCATCGACTTCCTCAGGGCCGATCGTGGTGCCCTTCTTGAGCACCAGCGAACCCTGGCGGAGCGTATGCACGGTGACGCCGCCAATCGCGTCGGCCGGATTGGCGGGACCGAATTTCATGCCGCTTCTTCTTTTTCTTTGGGAGGCAAACGCAGCTGCGCGGTGATCTCGGCCATGATCGCGACCGCGATCTCCGACGGCGACACGGCGCCGATGTCGAGCCCGATCGGCGCGTGGATGCGCGCGATGTCGCTGTCCTTGGCGCCCTGCGCACGCAGCCGCTCGGCACGCTTGGCATGGGTCTTCCGCGAGCCCAGCGCGCCGATATAGAAGCAGTCGCGGTCGAAGGCGTGCAGCAACGCCGGATCGTCGATCTTCGGATCATGCGTCACCGCGACGAACGCGGTGTAGTGATCGACATTGAGCGGCGGCAGCGCGACGTCGGGCCATTCGGCGACCAGCGGCACGTCGGGGAAGCGCTCGGGGCTTGCGAACGCCGTGCGCGGATCGACCACCGTCACGTCATAGTCGAGCGAGCGCGCCAGCGGCGCCAGGGCCTGGCTGATATGGACCGCGCCGATGATCACGAGCTTTGCGGTCGGCGCGTAGACGTTGAGGAACAGCTTCTTGCCTGCGACCTCGACATTGCCGCTCTTGCCCATTCGAAGCTGCTTGGCGAGCTCGGCGCGCAGCGGATCGGCGGCGATGTCCGCGGCCTTGACCAGGCGCTGCTCGCCATTGGCGGTGTCGGTGACGATGATGACCGGGCGGCGCGCGGCGCGCTCGGCGTTGAGTTCTTTCAATATCTCGAGCTTCACGGCTAGCGACCTTCTCGACGAAGACGCGGATGGTGCCGCCGCACGACAGGCCGACATTCCAGGCGGTCTCGTCGGCGACGCCGAATTCGAGCATCTTGGGCTGGCCGCTCGCGATCACATCGAGCGCCTCGGTGACGACGGCGCCCTCGACGCAGCCGCCGGAGACTGACCCTAGGAACGTGCCGTCGTCATTGATGACGAGGCTGGAGCCGGCCGGGCGCGGCGCCGAGCCCCAGGTCTCGACCACGGTAGCGAGCGCCACGCCATGGCCCTGCTTCTGCCAGGTCTCGGCGGCCTGAAGGATGTCTTCGTCTCGGTTGAGCATGGTGGCCTCCTGCTATCGGGTCAGGCTTCTTAGGCTACAGAACGGATCAGGCTGCGGTGGTGCGCCGGCGGCGGGGATGACAGCGCCCCGATCAAGCCCTTGATGGACGTCAAGTTATGCACCGGGCGAAATTCGTCAACGTGGGGCAACATCATTTTGATGCCCTGCGCCTTGGCCTCGAAGCCGGAGTAGCGCAGCAGCGGGTTGAGCCAGATCAGGCGGCGGCAGGAGCGGTGCAAACGGTCCATTTCGAAGGCCAGTTTGGCATCCGCCTCCCGTTCTAGTCCATCGGATATAAGGAGGACGATGGCGCCCTGCCCGAGCACCCGGCGGCCCCAGAGCTGATTGAAGGTGTGCAGCGAGGTCGCGATCCGGGTCCCGCCGGCCCAGTCCTCGACCGAGGACGAGCAACTCGCCAGCGCCTCGTCGGGGTCACGCGCCCGTAACGCGCGCGTCACATTGGTCAGGCGGGTGCCGAACAGGAACACCGAGACCCGCTTGCGGGCATCGGTGATGGCATGCAGGAAGTGCAGGAACAGGCGGGTGTACTCGCTCATCGAGCCCGAGATATCGAGCAGCGCCACGATCGGCGCCGGCTTCTCGATCCGGCCGAGCTTCCTGATATCGATGATCTCGCCGCCGGTGCGCAGCGAATTGCGCACGGTGCGGCGCATGTCGAGCCGCAGGCCGCGCGCGTCGGGCTGATAGCGGCGGGTGACCAACTCGGCCTGCGGCAGACGCATCTTGGCGATCTCGCGCGTCACCTCGGCGATCTCGGCCGCGGTCATCTGCGCAAAATCCTTCTTCTGCAGGATCTCCTTGTCGGAGACCGAGAGCTTCAGCTCCTGCTCCTGGGCCTGCGGGCGCTCCTCGTTTCGCGCCGGCTGCGCCATCGCCTCCTGGACCCGGCGCGAGGCCGGCGGCGGCTTCTTCTTGGCGTGGTCCGGCAGCGGCACCGAGTCCAGCATGCTCTTCCACTCCTCGGCGGCGCGGAAGAACAGCATGAAAGCCTGGCGGAAAATCAGCGCGTGCTCATGGCGCTTGACGAAGATCGCCTCCAGCGTGGCGTAGAAATCGAGGCGATTGCCGACCTCGATCAGCTGCAGCGCATCGAGCGCATCGATCACCGAGCCCGGCCCGACGGGGAGCCCGGCTGCCCGCAGCGCGCGGGCGAAGCCGATCACGTTGTCGGCCATGTGGCCGGTCGGGGGATTGAGGTGGTTGATCGGCATCGAACTATCCACTCCCGTCATTCCGGGGATCGCGAAGCGAGAGCTATGATGCGCAATTGCGCATCTGAGAATCCATTCTTCAGCGTCAACGCGGCCCGATGGATTCCTGGTTCGATGCCGCGCATCGCCCCGGAATGACGAATGCTGTTACGACGCGCGCGGCTTACGTCTCGCTCGTCGCTTCCTTCAATGTCTTCTGCAACGCATCGCCCTGCATGCGCGCGATGTCGTCCTGGTACTTGAGCAGCGCGCCCAACGTGTCGCCGACCACCTGCGGCGTCAGCGAGCGGGCGTCGAGCTCGGACAGCGCGGTGGCCCAGTCGATGGTCTCGGCGACGCCAGGCGACTTGTAGAAATCCTGGCTACGCAGCGCCTGCACGAAGCGCACGACCTGCTGCGACAGTTTTGCGGAGATGTTCGGCACCCGCGACTTGACGATCGCGAGCTCGCGCTCGGCTGTGGGATAGTCCACCCAGTGATAGAGACAGCGCCGCTTCAGCGCGTCGTGGATCTCGCGCGTGCGGTTCGAGGTGATGATCACGATCGGCGGCGCCGGCGCCTTCACGGTGCCGAGCTCGGGGATGGTGACCTGGAAGTCGCTGAGGATCTCCAACAGATACGCCTCGAACGCCTCGTCGGCGCGGTCGAGCTCGTCGATCAAGAGCACCGGCGGGCCGGCGACATCGGGCTCGAGCGCCTGCAACAGCGGCCGCTTGATCAGGAAGCGCTCGGCGAAGATGTCGCTGGCGAGCTGGTCGCGATCGGTATCGCCGGAGGCTTCCGCCAGGCGGATCGCGATCATCTGCGCCGCGCTGCTCCACTCATAGACGGCGGAGGCGACGTCGAGGCCCTCGTAGCATTGCAGGCGGATCAGCTTGCGGCCGAGCGCCGCCGACAGCACCTTGGCGATCTCGGTCTTGCCGACGCCGGCCTCGCCTTCGAGGAACAGCGGCCGGCCCATGCGCAGCGCGAGATAGGTGACGGTCGCGAGCGACCGCTCGGCGAGATAGCCGCGCGAGGTCAACAGCTCCTCGAGCGCATCGACGGAAGTGGGTAACGCCGATGCACTCATGGAACAGCCAGTCTTCGAACGGAGGTCAGCAAGGTCACGCGTGAAATCTAGTCCTTGGGATCCAGTTCCGATCTAGTCCCTTGGATCTAGTCCTTGGATTTAGTCCTTGGCGTTGGCGGCTTCCACCGCCCGGCGCGTCAAGACGCCGATCAGGTGGGCGCGGTATTCCGCACTGCCGTGCAGGTCGCTGTTCAGCCCTTCGGCGGGAACCGCGATGCCGTCGAGCACCTTGTGCGAGAAGCGCTTCTTCAAGGCCTCCTCGAACGCGGTGGCGCGGAACACGCCGTCGGAGCCCGCGCCGGTGACCGCGACGCGGACGTCGGACGGACGCTTGGCCACGAACACACCGACCAACGCATAGCGCGAGGCCTGGTTGCGGAACTTGATGTAGGCCGCCTTCTTCGGCACCGGGAACATCACCTTGGTGATGATCTCGTCGGCCTCGAGCGCGGTCGAGAACAGGCCCTGGAAATACTCCTCGGCCTTCAGGCGGCGCTTGTTGGTGACGATGGTCGCGCCCAGCGCCAGCACCGCCGCCGGATAGTCCGCGGTCGGGTCGTTGTTGGCGAGCGAGCCGCCGATGGTGCCGCGGTGGCGGACAGCGGGATCGCCGATCAGGCCGGCCAGTTCGGCCAGCGCCGGGATCGCCTCGCCGACGATCGCGGAGTTCGCGACCTCGGCGTGCTTGGCGGTGGCGCCGATCACCAGCGAGCGGCCCTTCATCTCGATCGTGTCGAGACCTTCGATATGGGAGAGGTCGACCAGATGCGGCGGGCTCGCGAGCCGCTGCTTCATGACCGGCACCAGCGTGTGACCGCCGGCGATCAGCTTGGCGTCCTCGTTCTTCACCAGCAGGTTGGCGGCCTGCCGTACGGTGCCGGGACGGTGATACTTGAATTCGTACATTGGCGAAATTCCTGGGAATGTCCTGATCGCGGTCGCGATGAATTGCTGACTAGCCTGGTCGACTTGTTAGGCGAGGTCCGACTTGGCCATCGCCTTGGCGCCGGCGGCGATCGAGGCCACGATGTTCTGGTAGCCGGTGCAGCGGCACAGATTGCCTTCCAGCTCCTCGCGGATCACTTCATCGCTGAGCTCGTGGCCCTTGCGATGGACCAGGTCGACCGCAGTCATGATCATGCCCGGCGTGCAGAAGCCGCACTGCAGGCCGTGATGCTCGCGGAAGGCTTCCTGCATCGGATGCAGCGGTGCGCCGTCGGCCGCCAAGCCCTCGATGGTCTTGACCTCATGACCGTCGGCCATCACCGCGAGCGTGGTGCAGGACTTCACCGCCTTGCCGTCCAGGTGCACGACGCAGGCGCCGCACTGCGAGGTGTCGCAGCCGACATGGGTGCCCGTCAGGCGCAGGTTTTCGCGCAAAAACTGGACCAGAAGGGTACGGGGGTCGACATTGGCGTCACGGGGTTGCCGTTCACGATCATTGAAATCTTGGCCATCAGCACTCTCTTATCTGCGCCACCGCATATCGGCGAAGCAGGCGGTTTAAAATCATTCCAGACGGCATAATATGGGCGCGCCCCGCGATGGGCAACCTTTGGAGCCACCCATCCAGGACATAGCGGGAAGCCTTGGCCGGACCCAGATAGTCCAACCGGAAAGCAGGCCTAACCCTGCACCGCCTTTGCAAAATTTGCAAAGAATTCATCGGCCAGCTTCTTGGCGGCGCCGTTGATCAGGCGCTGGCCGAGCTGGGCGAGCTTGCCGCCAATCTGCGCCTCCACGTTGTAGCTCAGAAGCGTGCCGCCATCCTTGTCGGCGAGGCCGACGGTGGCGCCGCCCTTGGCGAAGCCGGCGACCCCGCCCTCGCCTTCACCCGAGATCTTGTAGCCGTTCGGCGGATCGAGATCGCTCAAGGTGACCTTGCCCTTGAAGCGGGCCGACACCGGGCCGACCTTCATTTTCGCGGTGGCGCGGAAGCCGCCCTCGTCGGTCTTCTCCAGCTCTTCGCAGCCGGGAATGCAGGCCTTCAACACTTCGGGATCGTTGAGCTTGTCCCACACAGCCTGGCGCGGCGCTGCAAGCTGGACTTCGCCGGTCATCGTCATGGCCATGGGGGACCTCCTCGATCGCAAGAAACCTTTTCTCCCAAGTAAAGCAGCCCGGGCGCAAAGGAAAGGCCACCTTGGGAGGATGAGCGATGCATATTCGCAACCGCAGCAAGCCAAGCGCATCGTTCACGAAATCGCGCGGTCCGCTTGCCGAATATGACGGCAGCGCAGGGGCATTGGCAGCGACGCGCAGGAGTGGTTAGGTCGCGCGCAATGAGCACAGCCCTCTCCCCCCTGCTTGCGCCGATGCTGTCGAGCGCCGCGATGCGCGCGGTGTGCGACGACGCCGCCACCCTGCAGAACATGCTGGATTTCGAGGCGGCGCTGGCCCGCGCCGAGGTGGCCTGCGGCGTGATTCCCGCAGCCAGCGCGGGACCGATTGCCGCGGTCTGCAAGGCCGAATCATTCGACCTCGCCGCGCTGGCCGATGCCGCGACGCGATCGGGCAATCTGGCGATCCCGCTGGTCAAGACCCTGACCGCTGACGTCGCCAAGGCGGATGCCGAGGCGGCGCGCTATGTGCATTGGGGCGCGACCAGCCAGGACGTCATCGACACGGCGACCATGCTGTCGCTGCGCGCCGGCATCGATGCGCTGCTTGCCGACCTCGACCGCGCCGTTGCAGGCTTTGCCGGGCTCGCACGCGCCAACCGCGACACCGCAATGGTGGCACGGACCTGGCTGCAGCACGCGCTGCCGATGCCGTTCGGCCTCAAGCTCGCCGAATATGCCGCGGCGCTGCATCGCTCGCGCAAGCGGCTTCAACGGCTGCGCCGCGAGACGCTGGCCCTGCAATTCGGCGGCGCCGCAGGCACGCTCGCCGCGCTCGGCGACAAGGGCCTCGCGGTCGCGGCAGCCCTCGCGAAAGAGCTCGACCTGCCCCTGCCCGACGCGCCCTGGCACACCCATCGCGACCGCATCGCGGAGGCGGCGTCCGTGTTCGCAATCCTCGCCGGCAGCTGCGGCAAGATCGCGCGCGACATTTCGCTGATGATGCAGACCGATGTCGGCGAGGCCTTCGAGCCTGCCGGCGCCGGCCGCGGCGGCTCCTCCACCATGCCGCACAAGCGCAATCCGGTGGCGGCCGCAAGCGCGCTGGGCGCCGCGACCATGGCGCCGAACCTCGCTGCCACGATCTTCGCCGCGCAGGTGCAGGACCATGAGCGCAGCGCCGGTCCCTGGCATGCGGAATGGCCGACCTTGCCGGGCCTGATGCTGGTGACCTCGGGCGCGCTCGCCGCGACCGTCGATCTCGCCGAAGGATTGGAAGTCGATGCGGCGCGGATGCGCGTCAACCTCGATGCGACGCATGGGCTGATCATGGCGGAAGCCGTCACCTTTGCCCTTGCCGACAAGATCGGCAAGAGCGACGCCCATCATCTGATCGAGGCTGCCAGCAAGAAAGCGGTCGCGGAGAAGAAGCATCTGCGCGACGTGCTGTCGGTGGATGCCAAGGTCACGGCGCATCTCGACGACAAGCGAATCGCAGAATTGTTCAAGCCGATGGCCTATCAGGGCGCCTCGCAGGCGCTGATCGACCGGCTGCTGGCTTCACTGGATGACAAGTAGCGACGGCGTGAAGCAACGACGCGCTTCGCCGCACATGACGAGGGGGACAACATAATGCCGATGATCAACGCCGACGGATGCCTGCTCAACGTCCAGGTCGATGGCCGCGACGGCGGACCGACCGTGATGCTGTCGAACTCGCTCGGCTGCACCTTGCAGATGTGGGAGCCGCAGATGAAGGCGCTGACGCAGATGTTCCGCGTCATCCGCTACGACCGCCGCGGCCACGGCAAATCCGGCGTGCCGGCCGGCCCCTACTCGATGGAGCGGTTCGGCCGCGACGTGCTGGCGATCCTCGACGACCTCAACATCGAGAAGGTGCATTGGTGCGGCCTGTCGATGGGCGGCATGGTCGGGCAATGGCTCGGCGCCAACGCTCCTGAAAGATTCAGCAAGTTCATCCTCGCCAACACCGCCTGCTATTATCCCGATCCGACCAACTGGCTGAACCGCATCAAGGCGGTGAAGGAAGGCGGCATCGCCGCGGTCGCCGACACCGTGATCGCGGGCTGGCTGACCGCTGACTTCCGCGAGCGCGAACCGGAAACCACGGCGCGCATGAAGGCGATGCTGCTCGCCTCTCCCGTCGAGGGCTATCTCGCCTGCTGCGAGGCGCTGTCGACGCTCGACCAGCGCGCCCTGCTGCCTGGGATCAAGAGCCCGACGCTGGTGATCGCGGGCAAGCAGGACATGGCGACGCCGGTGTCGGCGGGTGAAATGATCCGCAGCGGCATTCCCGGCGCCAGCATGACGCTGCTCGATGCCGCGCACATCTCCAATGTCGAGCAGTCGCACGCCTTCACCGAAGCCGTGGTCGGCTTCCTGACGCAACGGTAACCGCAAAGAGCGTCATTGCGAGGAGCGAAGCGACGAAGCAATCCACGTCTCCGCCAGCGGCGAAATGGATTGCTTCGGTCGCAATGACGAGGAGGAACTTCAATGGACGATAATCAGCGCCGCAACGACGGCATGACCCAGCGCCGCAAGGTGCTGGGCAATGAATGGGTCGACAAGTCGATCAAGAACCGCAATGCGTTCAACACCGACTTCCAGGACCTGATCACGCGCTACGCCTGGGGTGACATCTGGACCCGGCCGCATTTCGATCACCGCACCCGCCGCGTGCTCGTGATCGGCACCATGGTCGCGCTCGGCCAGTGGGACGAATTCCGCCTGCATGTGCGCGCCGCACTCAGCGAAGGCGACTTCACGCCCGACGACATCAAGGAGATCCTGCTGCAGCAGGCGATCTATTGCGGCGTGCCCGCGGCTAATCACGCCGTCAAGGAAGCCGGCGCGATCATTGCCGAGCTAGGGCTGCTGAAGGGATAGCCCGCTCGCCGGCGCCCCCGCCTCGACGGCAGGAGTCACGGCAGCTCGCTTCGGCGAGGTCTCGAACAGCATCACGATCGCGGTGCCGAGCAGCATCAGAAGCTCGGATGCATGCATCCGCATCGCTTCGATCTCGCCGACCTTGGAGGCCATCATCATGCTGGCGAAGCTCAGCACGCTGCCGAGGCAGAGCGCGACCGCAAGCGCCTCGTCGGCGCCGCTGCTGTTTCTGCGCAGCGGCGAGAACGCGGCCATCGCGAGGAACACCGCGAAGAACGCCACCACCGTGATCCGCGCCAGCGCCAACAGCCATGCGAGCCGCACCGTCGCCATCTTGCCGAGGTGCAAATAGTCGCTCGCATACAGCGCGATCGACACGCTCGGCCGCTCATAGAGGCCGTGGATCGGCGACACCATGATGCTGAACGCGATGATGGTCCAGACCGGAATGAAATAGGCCGCAAGCAGGGCGCCGTTGAAGGAGCTGATCCGCCAGTTGTTCGACATTGCCGCTTCCCGTGGTTCCAGCGCCGTTTGGATTGGCGACGGTTCAGCGTGCGAGGTAACGCCGATCGATTGCCGGCAGCAATTTAAACCCTTTGTTAAGGTTAAGCGCGGTGCGATGGTCCGGGATCGATGCGATCGGGCACGGCCAATATCCGCGCCGGCCAGCATAATGGGGGTAAAATGACTGAAAGAACCCGTGTTTTCGTCGCAACGCCCTGCTTCGGCGGCGATCTGAAGATGGCCTATGTGTTGTCAGTCCTGAAGCTTCAGGCTGCGGCCACGGCCCGGGGCATCGACATCGTGTTCCATCTGATCGGAAACGAATCGCTGATCGTGCGCGCCCGGAACGAGCTGGCCCACCAATTCCTCGCCTCCGGCGCCAGCCATCTCCTGTTCGTCGATGCCGATATCGGGTTCGAGCCCGAGTCCGTGTTCCGGCTGCTCGACTGCGGCGCCGACGTCTCGGCCGCGGCCTATCCGCTCAAGCACATCGATTGGGAAAAGGTGCAGCGGGCTGCGGACGCCAAGCGCAAGAACCTCGCCTCATCCTCGCTGGACTACGTCGTCACATGGGCGGGCGACCAGATCACGGCGCGCGGCGATGGCTTTGCCAAAGTCCGATATGCGGGAACCGGCTTCCTGATGATGAAACGATCTGCCCTCGTCCGGCTGTGCGACGCTCACCCCGAACTGAAATATCGGGCGAACCACAAGAGCAACGATCTGAACACCGGCAATCTGGTTCGCGCCGACCTCGACCGCGTGTCGCTGTTCGAATGCATGATCGACAAGACGACCGGCGAATATCTGTCCGAAGACTACGCATTCTGCCGGCGCTGGATCGACCTCGGCGGCGAGATCTGGCTCGACCTGCGCAGCGAGCTGACGCATTTCGGCTCATACGCCTTCCGCGGCCGCTTCGCCGATCAATTGGCCTGAACGACAGCGGCAGAAACAAATCGACTGGGCCTCGCCGCGCGGCGAGACCCTTTTTGTTGCAACTGCTCAATTGCCCAGCTGCTCACACCGGCCCGGATCCTGCGGCGCTGAGCTTCCGACCCGGGCTCTGCTTGCTCATTCTCTTATCAAGCTGGGGACAACACGTGCATCGGGACCGCAGCTGCTCCGGGAACACGGGTTCCGGCGCGATCATTGCAAAGCAACTGGGTCTCGGCCCCTGTGACATCGGAAGCGCACCCGCCAAAGTAGTTATGTACAAGGCCCTTTCTGCTGCTGCCATGCTGTTGCCGCCGCCGGGGTTCCGCTGTTAGAAAATACCGCGACGCGACGGACCAGGCTGCCGGGGGCCCTCGCCGCGTCAACCGCGACGTAGCGTTTTCGAGCGAAGTGGAGACCGGTTCGCGTGAAGACAACGCGTCCAAATCAAACCGAGAGCCCGTTCGGTTCTCAACCGAACAGGCTCTGACGGCAGCGCATGGATTATTTCGCCCAGCAACTGATCAACGGCCTCGTGCTCGGTTCGATCTACGGCCTGATCGCCATCGGCTACACGATGGTCTACGGCATCGTCGGCATGATCAACTTCGCCCATGGCGACATCTTCATGATCGGCGGCTTCATCGCGATGATCTCGTTCCTGGTGCTGGTGTCGCTCGGCCTCACCGCGATCCCGCTGATCCTGCTGATCGTGCTGCTGGTCTCGATGGTGATCACCGCGCTCTATGGCTGGACCATCGAACGCATCGCCTACCGGCCGCTGCGCCACTCGTTCCGCCTCGCGCCGATGCTGTCGGCGATCGGCATGTCGTTCGTGCTGACCAATTTTTCGCAGGTGTCGCAGGGCGCGAGGGTCAAGCCGGTGCCGCCGATCATCACCGGCGGCTACACGCTGCATGAAGGCTCCGAAGGCTTCGCCGTCCAGCTCTCCAACATCCAGATCGTGGTCGTGCTCGCGACCATCGTACTGCTCGCGCTGTTCACCTGGCTGGTCTCGCGCACCCGGCTCGGGCGCGACATGCGCGCCTGCGAGCAGGACCAGACCATGGCCGCACTGCTCGGCGTCGACGTCGACCGTACCATCTCGATGACCTTCGTGATCGGCGCCGCGCTCGCCGCCGTCGCCGGCATGATGTACCTGCTGTATTACGGGCTGGTCGATTTCTTCATGGGCTTCGTCGCCGGCATCAAGGCGTTCACCGCCGCGGTGCTCGGCGGCATCGGCTCGTTACCGGGCGCGATGCTCGGCGGGCTCGCGATCGGCCTGATCGAGACGTTCTGGTCGGCCTATTTCTCGGTGGAGTACAAGGACGTCGCCGCGTTCTCGATCCTGATCGTGGTGCTGATCTTCATGCCGACCGGCCTGCTTGGCCGTCCCGAAGTCGAAAAAGTCTGACAGGCACTTCGTGAGCGCGACCTCAGCCCGCCCCTCGCACGCCGCGCAGCCTTCGGGCAGCGCCTTCATTCTCAAGAAAGCCCTGATCAGCGCCGCCGTCGCGCTGGTGCTGTTCTCGCTGATGATCGGCATCCGCACCGAGGCCGGGCCGCAGGGCGGCCTGATCTACTGGACGCGGTTCGGCGACCTCGCCGCCCTCGTCGGCACCGTGTTCGGCGGCAGCATCATCATCGAGCTGCTGCGGCAATGGTGGGGACCGGTCGACAAGGAACACATTGTCCCAAAGCCGGTGCAGGCCGCGATGTCGTTCGCCGGGCGCTGGCTGGCACCGGCGCTCCTGGTGTTCGCCTTCCTGGTGCCCGTGATCTTCTACAATCAGCGTTACATTCTCGACCTGTCGATCCTGGTCCTGACCTATGTGATGCTCGGCTGGGGACTGAACGTCGTGGTCGGGCTCGCCGGCCTGCTCGACCTCGGCTATGTCGCCTTCTATGCGGTCGGCGCCTATTCCTACGCGCTGCTGGCCACCAATTTCGGATTGTCGTTCTGGGTCTGCCTGCCGCTCGCCGGCATCCTGGCGGCGTTCTGGGGCGTGCTGCTCGGCTTCCCGGTGCTGCGGCTGCGCGGCGACTATCTCGCGATCGTCACGCTCGCCTTCGGCGAGATCATCCGTCTCGTCATAATCAACTGGCAGAGCCTGACCGGCGGCCCCAACGGCGTCTCCGGCATCCCGCGCCCGACCCTGTTCGGCATCCCGCTCGACAACAGCGATGACGGGCTTGCCGCCAAGCTCGGCATAGATTTCTCGCCCACCCACCGCATCGTCTTCCTGTTCTACCTGATCCTGGCGATGGCGCTGCTCACCAACTGGGTGACGATCCGGCTGCGCCGGCTGCCGATCGGCCGCGCCTGGGAGGCGCTACGCGAGGACGAGGTGGCCTGTCGCGCGCTCGGCATCAACGTCACCACGACCAAGCTCACCGCGTTCGCGACCGGTGCGATGTTCGGCGGCTTCGCCGGCGCCTTCTTCGCCACGCGGCAGGGCTTCATCAGCCCGGAATCCTTCACCTTCCAGGAATCGGCGCTGGTGCTTGCCATCGTCGTGCTCGGTGGCATGGGCTCGCAGCTCGGCGTCGCGCTGGCGGCGCTGACCATGATCGGCGGCTTCGAGCTGTTCCGTGGTTTCGATCAGTATCGCATGCTGGTGTTCGGCATCGCGATGGTACTGTTGATGATCTGGCGGCCGCGCGGGCTGATCGGCCATCGCGCGCCGACCGTGTTCCTGGAGCGCAACCAGGCGATCTCGTCCGACCTCGTCAAGGAGGGCCACGGATGAGCGGCGACCCCATCCTCACCGTCGACCGCCTGATGATGCGCTTCGGCGGCATCGTCGCGGTCAACGAGCTCTCCTTTACCGCCGAGCGGCGCAAGATCACTGCGCTGATCGGCCCGAACGGCGCCGGCAAGACCACGGTGTTCAACTGCATCACCGGCTTCTACCGGCCGAGCGGCGGCGCGATCCGCCTCACCAATGACGACGGCCGCACCATGCAGCTCGAGCGGCTCGGCGATTTCCGCATCACCAAGCAGGCCAAGGTGGCGCGCACCTTTCAGAACATCCGCCTGTTCCCCGGCATGACCGCGCTGGAAAACCTGATGGTCGCCCAGCACAACGCGCTGATGCGCGCCTCGGGCCTGACCTTGCTCGGCCTGATCGGCGCGCCGTCCTGGCGTGCGGCCGAGGAGCGCGCCATAGAACTGGCGCGGACCTGGCTCGATCGTGTCGGCCTGCTCTCACGCGCCGACGATGCCGCCGGCAATCTCGCCTATGGCGACCAGCGTCGGCTCGAAATCGCACGCGCAATGTGCACCGAGCCCGTGCTGCTCTGCCTCGACGAGCCGGCGGCTGGCCTCAACGCGCGCGAGAGCGGCGGGCTCAACGAGCTGCTGCTGTCGATCCGCAACGAACAGGGCACCTCGATCCTCTTGATCGAGCATGACATGTCGGTCGTGATGGAGATCTCCGACCACGTCGTGGTGATGGACTACGGCGTCAAGATCGCCGAAGGCTCGCCGCAGGCGGTGCGCGACGACCCCAAGGTGATCGCCGCCTATCTCGGCGCCGACGAGGAAGAGGCGATCGCCGTGATGGAGAGCGGTACGTGAGCGCGACAGCGGCAACCACTCCCCTGCTCGCGGTGCGCGGCGTGCGTGCGGCATATGGCAAGATCGAGGCGCTGAAGGGCGTCGACATCGAGATCAATCGAGGGGAGATCGTCGCGCTGATCGGCGCCAACGGCGCCGGCAAGTCGACGCTGATGATGACGATCTTCGGCCGGCCGCGCGCCCGCGCCGGCACCATCGAGTATGACGGCCGCGACATCACCGGCGTGTCGACCCACGAGATCGCGCGGCTGCGCATCGCGCAATCGCCGGAAGGCCGGCGGATCTTTCCGCGGATGAGCGTCGCGGAAAACCTGCAGATGGGCGCCGACGCCACCGAATGCAGCGAGGCCGAGCGCGAGGCCGGGCTGGAGCGCGTGTTCGCGCTGTTTCCGCGCCTGAAGGAGCGCATCGCGCAGCGCGGCGGCACGCTGTCCGGCGGCGAGCAGCAGATGCTGGCAATCGGCCGCGCCTTGATGAGCCGGCCCCGCCTGTTGATGCTGGACGAGCCCTCGCTCGGCCTGGCGCCGCTGATCGCGCGGCAGATCTTCGACGCCATCCGCACGCTGAACCGGCAGGACGGCCTCACCGTGCTGATCGTCGAGCAGAACGCCAACCATGCGCTGAAGCTCGCCCATCGCGGCTATGTCATGGTCAACGGCCTGATCACGCTGTCCGGAACCGGCGGCGAATTGCTGCAGCGCCCGGAAATCCGCGCCGCCTATCTGGAAGGCGGCCGCCACGGCTAGCTGCACGTTCCGTGCCGCCGTTGCAGCTGATGTAGCGTCGATTTGCCTGAAAATTGCCGGTGACTTCGCCGCGAAACCAGCCGAGAATGCCCGCGGTTTTGGGGCCCGGCGTGCCGGGCCCCTCCGCAAGAGGCAACGACCACGAGGGACGTCTCATGAAATCACTGAAGCTGATCGGCCTGGCATTGGGCGCTTCGTTCGCATTGTCGGCGAGCGCATTCGCGCAAGATATCACTATCGCAGTCGCGGGCCCGATGACGGGCTCCGAATCCGCTTTCGGCCGGCAGATGAAGAACGGCGCCGAGCAGGCGGTCGCCGACATCAACGCCGCCGGCGGCGTGCTCGGCAAGAAGCTCGCGCTGGAAGCCGACGACGATGCCTGCGATCCGAAGCAGGCGCGCTCGATCGCGGAGAAGATCGGCTCCTCGAAGATCCCGTTCGTGGCCGGCCATTTCTGCTCGTCGTCGTCGATCCCGGCCTCCGAGGCCTATGCCGACGCCAACGTCCTGCAGATCACCCCGGCCTCGACCAACCCGCTGTTCACCGAGCGCAAGCTCTGGAACGTGGCGCGCGTCTGCGGTCGTGACGACCAGCAGGGCCTGGTCGCCGCCGACTACATCATGAAGAACTTCAAGGGCAAGAACGTCGCGATCCTGAATGACAAGACCACCTACGGCAAAGGCCTCGCCGACGAGACCAAGAAGGCGCTGAACAAGGCCGGATTCCAGGAGAAGATGTTCGAGTCCTACAACAAGGGCGACAAGGACTTCAACTCGATCGTCTCGCGCCTGAAGCGCGACAACATCGATCTGGTCTATGTCGGCGGCTACCATCAGGAAGCCGGCTTGATCCTGCGCCAGATGCGCGACCAGGGCCTGCAGACCATTCTGATGGCGGGCGACGCCATGAACGACAAGGAGTTCGCCTCGATCACCGGCCCGGCCGCCGAGGGCACGCTGTTCACCTTCGGTCCCGATCCGCGCAACAAGCCGACCGCAAAGGCGATCGTCGAGAAGTTCAAGAGCAAGAACATCGACCCCGAAGGCTACACGCTCTACACCTACGCCGCGATGCAGGTGTGGACGCAGGCCGTCGCCAAGGCCGGCACTACCGACGCCAAGAAGGTGATGGAGACCATCAAGGCCGGCGATTGGGACACCGTGCTCGGCAAGATGGGCTTCGACGCCAAGGGCGACATCAAGGCGATCGACTACGTCGTCTACAAGTGGGACGCCAAGGGCAACTACACCGAGATCAACCCGAAGGGCTCCTGAGCCTCTCACGCCTGATCCGATCAGAGACACGAAACGCCCCGGTTCGCCGGGGCGTTTTTTTGACCAGGGAGCTGCAAGTGTTACCGCAAGTCGCCGCTCACCTACGCGCGACGGTTGATGCATCCGCCGCGGCTGCTATACCGGATCGATCGGACAGCAGGCGGACGGACGCATCGTGAAAACCTTCTCACCGATATTGCCGGCGTTGCCGTCGGCCACGCCGACGACACCGTGATTGCCTCCGGCGTCACCGCGATCCTGTTCGAGCGGCCGGCGGTGGCCTCGATCGATGTCCGCGGCGGCGGTCCCGGCACCCGCGAGGACGCGCTGCTTGCCCCGCATAATGTCGTCGAGGCGATCGACGCCATCACGCTGTCCGGCGGCTCCGCGCTCGGGCTCGATGCGGCCGGCGGCGTGCAGGCCTGGCTTGCCGAGCGCGGCCGCGGCTTTCGCATCCGCGATGCGGTGATCCCGATCGTGCCCGGCGCGATCTGCTTCGACCTGCTCAACGGCGGCAACAAGGCATGGGGGCGCTTCCCGCCCTATCGCGACCTCGGTTATGCGGCTGCTAATGCCGCCTCCGACGACTTCGAACTCGGCAGCGTCGGCGCCGGCATGGGCGCGACAACAGCCAACCTCAAGGGTGGCCTCGGCTCGGCGTCGGCCACGACCGACGACGGCGTGAAGGTCGCGGCGCTTGCGGTGGTCAACGCGGTCGGCAGCGTCACGGTCGGCAGCGGCCCGTGGTTCTGGGCGGCGCCGTTCGAAGTCGACGGCGAGTTCGGCGGGCGCGGCCTGCCGCCATCGTTCACACAGGACATGCTGAAGCCGCGGCTGAAGGGCGGCGCGGACGCCACCGCGGCCGAGAACACCACGCTCGTCGTTGTCGTGACCGACGCGCAATTGACGAAACCGCAGGCGCGGCGGCTGGCGATGATCGCACAGACCGGCATGGCGCGCGCGATCTACCCGGTGCACGCCCCGCTCGATGGCGATGTGGTGTTTGCCGCCGCCACCGGCGCCAAGCCGATCGATCCACTGTTCGGGCTGACCAAACTCGGCGCGATCGCCGCCAATACGGTGGCGCGCGCGATCGCCCGCGGCGTCCATTCAGCGACCGCCCTGCCCTTCCCCGGCGCGTTGCCGAGCTGGCGGGACCGGTTCGGCTAGGGCCGCGAAGGCAGTGTGCTCCCTCGCCCGTTCTTACGGGGAGAGGCGTGGCGCTCGCGGTCGTACCGCCTCAGTTACGCGCTGACCGAAACCGATGACGAAGCCTGTGCCGAGATCGCCTGCGACTGGCGCTGGATCAGCTGCTCGATGAAATTGTAGGACGACGTCGCATTGCTGCCGGCGGAGGACGAATTCGTGCTGCCGGTGGTGGACGCCGAGGCTGGGGTGGTCATCGACACCTTGGAGCCGTCGGCATAGGTCGTCGTCGTCGTGGTCGAGCCGTCGCTGTTGGTCACCGAGGTCGAGGTGGCACCGTTCAGCGCCTGCATCAGGGGATCGGAGCTCGATCCGCCCGAGCCGCTGCTGGAGCCGGATCCATCGGTGGAGCCGCTCTCCATGTGATGGTGATGATGGCCGCCGCCCTTGTGGCCCTGCAGCGCCTGCGACATCTCGCCGAGGCTGACGCTGCCGTCGCCATTCTTGTCGAGCTTGGAGAACACGTCGTCGGCCTGCGCGACGTTGGTGCCGCCGGCGCCGAGCGCGTTCTCGAATTCGGTCTTGGTGATCTGGCCGTTGCCGTCGGCGTCGATCAGCGAGAACAGGTCCTTCAGCGCATCCGACCGGCTGGTCGGCGTTGTGCTGGTTGAAGTCGTGCCGGTTGAAGCCGCGCCGGTTGAAGCGGTCGCCTGGCTCTGCGCGTCGAGCAGCGCGCTCATGGTCTGCGGCGAAATCTGCGGGGTGCCGGCGCCCGATCCGGCGCTGGTGCTGCTGCTCGACGTCGATGTCATGGTCGAAAGGTCGAACAGCCCGGCGGTCTGATTTCCCTGAGTGGAGCTGCCGGTCTGCGTCGTCGATTTCGACGACATCAGCGAGCTCAAAAGGTCGACGGCGGATGACGCAGCGCCAATGGCAAATAACATGGCAATACTCCAACAAGGCCGCGCCTGGCGGCTCAAACGCTGCCATTGGCGGAGCAAGGGGCGTGCCATGGCAAAAACCCAATAAAACCAGGCCTTCGCGCACCGCTGCAGGTTCCGCGTACCCGGCAAGACCTGCCACCGGCGGCAGAATTTTCCGGCTTCCGGCCGCCGTCCGCTCGCATTGCCCGCCACGCCTGCGCATGTTAGGCGGGATCACCCGTCGCCCCCTGAAGTCTTTCGGAACTGCGCTATGACTCAGTCATTCACCCCGCGTCCCCTCGTCATCGCTCCGTCGATCCTGGCGTCGGATTTCTCAAAGCTCGGCGAGGAGGTCCGCGCCGTCGACCAGGCCGGCGCCGACTGGATCCATCTCGACGTGATGGACGGGCATTTTGTCCCCAACATCTCGTATGGCCCCGACGTCATCAAGGCGATGCGGCCGCACACCAAGAAGGTGTTCGACGCCCATCTGATGATCTCGCCCTGCGACCCCTATCTGGAGCCTTCGCCAAGGCGGGCTGCGACCACATCACGGTGCATGCCGAGGCCGGCCCGCATCTGCATCGCTCGCTGCAGGCGATCCGCGCGCTCGGCAAGAAGGCCGGCGTCTCGATCAATCCGGCGACGCCGGCGAGCGCGATCGAATATGTGCTCGACCTGATCGACCTCGTGCTGGTGATGTCGGTCAATCCCGGCTTCGGCGGCCAGGCCTTCATCCGCTCGGCGATCGGCAAGATCTCCGACGTCAGGGCGATGGTCGCGGGCCGCCCGATCGACATCGAGGTCGATGGCGGTGTCGCGCCCGACGTCGCGGGCCAGCTCGCCGCCGCCGGCGCCAACGCCTTCGTCGCGGGTTCCGCGGTGTTCAAGGGCGGCACGCTCGAGGCCTACAAGACCAACATCGCCGCGATCCGCAATGCCGCGGCCGACGCGCGCGGCGAAGCGATCTAGAACAAAGCGGGCGGCGGCGGCGCGGCATCCGCCGCGGCGTCGCCCGCATCCGTCGCCGGCGTCAGCCGCGACGGCCGCACCACCGTCACCGTGCACGGCGCTTCCCCGGCGACCTGGGCAGACACGCTGCCGAGCAGTGCTCGCCGCATCGAGTTCTGCCGCGCGCCGATGATGATGTGATCGACCAGATTGACCGCGGCGAATTCCAGGATGGCGGCGGCCGGATCGATCGCCTCCAGCACATGCACGGTCAGCCGCCCCTCGGCGAGCCGGAACGGCCGCGCCCAATGCTGCAACGCGACCAGCCGGTCGACATGCTTGTTCTGGCCCTGCTCGTCATGGCTGCGGTCGATCGCCAGGCGATTGAGCTTCAGCACGTTGACGCAGGCGAGCCGCGCCGACGGCGAGGTCGACAGCACCTGCTCGGCGGTGACGCGGATGGTCTCGTTCAGCGCCTCGGTCTCCTCGCCGAGATCGAGCGCGACGGCAACGATCGGGCTCGATGCGAGCTGCACCGCGACGTCGGACTTCGGCTGCGGCGGCGCCGCGCCGAGATTGAAACGGCGGCGCCACACCGTGCTCAGCGGATCGCGCTTGAGCCGCTGTGCCCGCGCCGTCAGCTTGACCTGCTCGGGATGGCCGAGATCGAACGCAAGCTGCGCCGCGGTGGGATAGCGCGCGACGGGGTCGATCTCCAGACAGCGCAGCACGATCTCCTGCAGCCACAGCGGATAGTCCGGCCTGAGCTCGCGCGGCGGATGCGGATCGCGCCACAGCCGCCGGCGCATGCCGCGCAGGGTCTCGCTCTCGCCGAACGGGCGGACGCCGGTGGTGAAGAAATAGAGCAGCACGCCGAGCGAAAACAGGTCGCTGCGCGGATCGTCGCGCACCCCGAGCAGGCGCTCCGGCGCCATGTAGGGCGCGGTGCCGTAAGGCAGCCGAAACTCCTCCTGCAGCAGGTCGGGCAGATGCTGGTGATGCGAGAGGCCGAAGTCGATCAGCACCGCCTCGCCGCGTTCGCGGAACATGACGCTGCTCGGCTTGATGTCGTGATGGATGACGTTCTGCCGGTGCAGGCTGGCGAGCGCGGCGGCGACCTTGCCGCAGATCACCCTTACCTCGTCATACGGCAACGGCAGCTTGTCGATCTGCTTGTAGAGGGTTTGGCCCGGGATGCGCTCCATCACCACATAGGCCTG
This sequence comes from Bradyrhizobium viridifuturi, assembly GCF_001238275.1. Lineage (GTDB taxonomy): Bacteria > Pseudomonadota > Alphaproteobacteria > Rhizobiales > Xanthobacteraceae > Bradyrhizobium > Bradyrhizobium viridifuturi. Next base: position 94,412 of record NZ_LGTB01000025.1, on the reverse strand, counting down.
GCGCTCGAAATCGCCGGTGCCGAAACAGGCCGGCACGTGCGGCCCCGACAGCCGCGGCAGGATCATCTGCTCCATTTCGAAGCTGACGATCGCGGCCGGATCCTCACCTTCCGAGGTGAGCGGCACCTTCATCAGCAGCGGCACGTTGATGCCCGGATGGGTGACGGTCCACAGCGTCGCCATGCCACCGCGGTGCACGCGCTCGCCGATGGTGAAGCCATCGAGCTCGGCGCCCGGCTGCATGGTCAGCGCCGCCACCGCGTCACCTGCCGAGCGGCAGGCGATCGGCCAGCCACAGCGGCAGGCCGTTCGCCTTGATCCGCGCCGCGGCGGTCGCGACGTCGTAGGGCACGCGATGATAGGTGATCTCGCGGCTTGTCGTGTCGAACATCGCGAACGATGCGGCCGGATCGCCGTCGCGCGGCTGGCCGACCGAGCCGAGCACCGCAAGCCAACGTCGCCCGGTCAGAAGCTGTACGGGCATGCCCGAAGTCGGGACGAAGCTCGTCATCTTCGCCGTCGAGGACATCGAGTAGAGGCCGGGACGATGGATGTGGCCGCAGAAGGTGATCTGCAATTCGGTCGCCATCATGCTCCGGGCGGCATCTGACGTGTCGCGGATATAGCGCCATTTCGCCGGGTCGGAGGCCTCGGAATGCACATAGAGACGGTTGTCCTCCTCGCGCAGGATCGGCAAGCCGGCGAGGAAGGCCTTCTGCTCGGCGCTGAGCCGGCCGCGGGTCCAGTCGATGGCGGCCTGCGCATCGGCATTCATGCTGTCGCTGGGCACGCCGATCGCATTGTCATGATTGCCCCGCACTGCGACTGCGCCCTTGCCGACGAGGTCCATCACCGTGTCGACGGCCCATTCGGGATCGGCGCCATAGCCGACGATGTCGCCGAGGCAGATCAGCCGCTCGGCACCGCGCGCCCGCGCGGCATCCAGGCAGGCGGCGAAGGCCTGCCGGTTGGCATGAATATCGGCAAAGAGTGCGAGGCGCATGGTTGTTGGCAGTCGAGCCCGGAAAGGCGAACCTGATCTTGACGGACATCAAGCACGCGCGGCCCGGAGGCCGCAACGGGGCACTATTTGCTGAATTCGGACTTGATGGTGGCGCCGCTAACGGAATCAAGCCAAATCGCCCATCCGCTCCACGTGCTGGCGCGCATACAACCCCCGCCCAGCACAACGTCGACAAATCGGTCCGGGCCGGTGTGGTGAGGTAGCGCGGCTCGCCAGCGCAACGAACCGTCAGGGTCAAAGCATGCGAGATTTTCCGCGCGATAGGCATCCGCTGCGCCGTCGAACAGGACGACACGACCATCGGTCAGATCGAGGGATTTGATCACATCGCTCATCGTGCCACTTCAGGCCGGTTGCCAGCATGACCGCGCTCTTCGCCGGTCGCCGGAACCATGAGCTAGTGCTTGCACACCCGCACGCCCCGCAGCAGCAGGGCGATCAGGGCGTCGATCCGGGACGGGCATTCCGGCTTGGCCCATTCCTCGGCATGCGCCGGGTGATGGTAGCGGACGGTCGCGTCGAACACGGCGCGCGCCGTCGCCTTGACGTTGTCGATCTCGAATTCCCCCTGCGCGATACCGTCGGACAGGATTTTCGCGATCAGGTCGACCTGCTTGTCCTTGTAGGCTTCCACCACCTCGCGCGCGTCCTGCGCCAGCGCCAGGTAGGTCGCGAACATCTCCGGATCGTCACAGACCTTCTTCTGCTTGATGGTGAAGGCGGTGCGCAGCCATTTCTCCAGCCGCTCCGGCGCCGGGCCGTCGGCCGCTGCGAGCTTGCACAGCGGCTCGTTGGCGCGGTCCAGCCAGCGTTTTGCCACTGCGTCGCGCAGCGAGGCCTTGCTGGGAAAATGGCGGTAGACGCTGCCGTGGCTGACATCCAGCGCGCGGGCCACGTCGACAACGGTGGCCTTGGTCAACCCGTAGCGTCTCAAGACATCCTCAGTTGCCTCGAGGATCCGCTCGGGTGTCAAAACCACCGCCTCGTTCATGCGTTTACCGTCTGGTTATCGCTGTCCTGCCCGCGGGTGAACTTGGCGGCCTGGGCTGCCAAATGGCGGGCGACGCGAAGGTTGAGCCACTGTTGAATCTGGGCGGTCAATTGAAAGATTTCTATCGTCATGGAGGTAGTCCTTCGAGGTAGTCAAATTAAGTACGGCTTCCCCGGCCAAACGCCGGAACAGCCACTGGGCGCCCTCCTCCCTTGGGCTGGTGAGTATATACACCATCTCGCTGACAGATTTCAATATCTGTCAGCGAGACGGTGTGAGATGACAGCCATGCACGGAGCGCGGCCTCGCTGGAAAATTCCGATGGGAACTGGGAGCGGAATCGAAAGGGGCCGCTTCACGCAGCGGCCCCTTTGCCGGGAAAATGGCTTCGGGATAAAATCTAGCCCCGGTTAGAAGTTAGATTACACCGAGCTGACCGTTGGCGGGATTCCGGATCACTACTGTCCACCCCGCTGACCGATTATTGGCGATCCCTACTTTTATGCCATCCTGGTTGGGACGCCCCGTCCTAGCGCTGCTCGTCCTTGGGGGGCATCCGGGGCGGCGGCAGAGGCGTGAAGACCGATCCCTGCGCACCGGCCGGCGGGGCCACGAACGTCCCCGTCGTGGAATCGCCGCCAGTGGTCTCCACGATCGTCTTCGGCGTGATGTACTCCCTGACGAAGTCCATGATGGTCCCGTCGCCGCCGCCGAAATCCGCCGCCCGCCCGCCCTGCGGGTGCCCGGCCTTGATCTCGTTGTCGGCGGTATGGGTCTGCTCGGCCAAGGCGTCGCTGTAGGGAATGCGGAAGGCGCGCGGCACCGCGCTCGGCCGGTTGTCCTCGTCGAGCTCCTCGACCCACAGATAGATCGAGCCCGGATCGCCCTCCAGCGAATGCGGCTCCACGATCCGTGTCGACAGCAGCTTGAAGTTCGCCGGCAGCTTCTCCGCAGAGGCCCAGCCGAGCAGGCCGCGCATCCCGCCGAAGCTGACGAAGTAGAAGGCGCTGGTCACGACGATGACGACCGCCTTCAGCGACCAGTGCAGCCGCGCATAGACCAGCACGATCAAGAGCAGCGCCCCTACCACGGCGTAGGCGACCGCAAGCGTGAGGATGATTGATTGCAGACTAATCACGACGGAGCACCCTCACGCCGGATCTTGGGACGCCGGTGTTCGGATCGAGGTCGGCGCCGTTGCGCCAACTGCTGCGGAAGGTCTCGAGCAGCGATTTCGGCCGCCGGTCGACGTTGATCACCTTGCCCTCCGCGTCGAGACGAAACCGCACCGCCGTCTTCTCGTCGCCGGTGTGGTCGACGGTCAGCTTGTCGTCGAAGATCACCTGCGCCGTCGGATTGAGCTTCTGCACCTTCACATTGGCCTGCACCGGCTCGCCGGTCGTCGCCTGGAAATGCGAGACGTTGACGGTGTATTCGCCGGCGACGACGCCGCGCAGGGTGACGATCTCCTCGCGGATCGGCGACGCGATCTTCTTGCCGTTGACCACGATGAAGTCGTTGGCGCCGCCGCGGTCGTCGCGGTCGAGCGTCAGAAAACCGGCCTCGCGATGCCGGTACCAGGCGATGTTGCCGGCCGGATCCTGCACGAACAGGTCGAGATCGTCGGGGTGGTTGTCGGGCCAGTCCATCGTGATGATGAACTCCGCCTTGGATTCGATCTTGCCGTCCTTGGAGTCCGGCGACACCGCAAGCAGCGCCAGGAAGAACAGGAAGGCGATCACCTGCAGCGCCTTGAACAGCATGACGCCGAGCGGATCGAACGGCTCCTCGCGCGGATAGAGACCGAACTCGTCCATCATGGCGGCGTACCAAGGGACGTATCAAGGCGACGTTCGAGGGCCGGCGTGACGTGGGTCTCGGTCAGCACGACGGCGTCGGAGAACACCCGCTGGGTCGCGGAATCCAGCATGTAATACTGGATGCGGACCAGGATAGACCCGATCAGCCCGGCCAGCGTCGTGTACATCGCGACCGCCATGCCGTCGCTCATCAGGCCCATCGACGATTTCATCGCCACCTTGTCGGCGGCATCGAGCGAGGCGATCGGCGCCAGCATGATGATGAAACCGATGATGGTGCCGAGCAGGCCGAGCTTCATCAGCGTGTCGGAGACGAAGGCGCCGAAGCCGTTGGAGCCGCGCAGGCGGTCGGCCAGCGTCCGCAGCAGCAGCGTCTGGTCGATACGGCCTTTGGCCTGCGCGTCGGCCTTCTGCACCAGGCTCTTGATGTGATCGGTGACGAGGCCACGCGGCAAGCCGCGCGCATCCGACAGAAGCGCCTTCGTGCCGTCGGGCGCGGCGAGGATCGTGCGGCAGGACCGCGCCACCTCGCCTTCCCGCGCGATCGCCCGCGTCCGCCAGAAGCAATGGATGCAGGTCACGACGTAGAGAACGGCGATGACGCTGGAAATGTAGGTGCGGTCGGAACTGACCATCAGGCGGATCAGCCCGTAGCGCCACAGCAGGAAGGCAGCGAAGAGCGAAAGGCCGGTGAAGATCATCCAGAGCAGCAGGACGCTGCGCTCCGCCGCGTCCGTGCCGGCCGGTGCGGCCGCAGCCTCGACCTTGGCGTCCATGCTGCGCTAGCTCCCTGTAACGGTTGTTCCGCGAGGCCCGCGTGAGAACCCCGCTGATGGTTAGAGCAGAGCCGGCAGGCGCCGTCCAAAGACTTCTGCCCAAGTTTCGTCGGGCAAATTTCCCGACCTGCACAGCCTGGCACGCTTGCGATTGGCGGGGAACAGCGGTGCTGTTAGCATCGCGCCGCCCATTTCAGCATGAGGCCGCATCACGCTTGGTCGGCTCATGCTCCGGCCGTGGAGTGATCGCATGCGCCTCGTGCTTCAACTGGTCGCCCGCCTGCTCGTCATCGTCGCGCTGTGCCTTGGCGCCGCCACCGTCTGGGCCACGATCGACGCCTATCGCAGCGTCGATCGCGCCACCGAGGCGTCCGCCGGCCGGGTCTCGCAGGCATTGGAGGCGCTGTACTGGCGTGAATTGCTGCTGCGCAGCAACCGGATGCGCGAACAACTGCTGCCAGCGCCGGACTGGCGCACCATCGAGACCATGGGCCTGATCGCCCCCGGGATCTGCGTGCAGTTCGAACCGGCCGGCGCCTTCGAGAAGCCGCTCTGCGGCCAGAGCAAGGGGATCGGCAAGGCGCCGCCGCGCTGGTTCGCGGCAACCGTGCAGACCGTGCTCGGCGAGCACGCCACCGTCGAGCGGCCGATCAGCGCCCGTGCCGCGACCGCGGGAACCGTCCGTGCCATCTCCGATCCGGACGCCGCGATCGCGCTCGCCTGGCAGCACATCCTTGACAACATCCATGTCGCGCTCTTGATGGCGCTCGCCATCGCGCTGCTCGCTTCGCTCGCCATCGCGCATACGCTGGCGCCCGCCCACTCGATCGTGTCGGCGCTGCGCCGCATGGCCGACGGCGAGTACCGCACGCCGTTGCCGCGCGTCCGCTCGATGGAGCTTGCGATGATCGGGCGCGCTGTCGGCGATCTCGGCGATCGCCTGGCGCAGGCCGAGGAGGAGCGCACGATGCTGACGCGGCGCCTGCTCGAAATCCGGAGCGACGAACGCCGCGCGCTGGCCCGCGAGCTGCACGACGAGTTCGGCCAGAACCTCACCGCGATCCTGGCGTTCGCCAACACGATCGAGGCGAGCTCTGGGGACAAATACGCCGCCGGTACGGAAATCGCGCAGGACGCGCGGATGATCTCGCAGGCGACGCGCCGCATCATCGCCTGCCTGCGCGACACGTTGAACCGGCTGCGCCATCCGCCGGCGGAGGAGCTCGGGCTGGAGGCAAGCCTGGTCGATCTCGTCGACAGCTGGCGGTCGCGCGCGACGCAGCCGATGATCCAGCTCGATTTGCAGGGCGACCTCGCCGACATCAGCGGCACGGTAGCCGTAACGGCCTATCGGGTGGCGCAGGAATGCCTGACCAATGCGCTGCGCCACAGCGACGCGCGCGAGATCGTGCTGCGGATCGAACGACGAACCGGAACCGAGAACGCGCTGCTGGTGCGGGTCGAGGACGACGGCGGCGGCGATGCCGCCAAGGTGGCGCAGTCGGCAGGCTTCGGCCTCACCGGCGTCAGCGAGCGCGTCGCCGCACTCGGCGGTTCGCTGTCGATCGCGCGCGCCAGCCGCGGCCTCTCCGTCGCCGCCACGATCCCGCTCGCCGCCTGAGATGACGACCGCGAAGATGACAGTCGTGAAGACTCGGGGAATCTCGATCCTGCTGGTGGACGACCATCCCGTGGTCCGTCAGGGCTACCGGCGCGTGCTCGAGCATCAGGACGATTTCAGCGTGGTCGCCGAGGCCGACAACGCCGCCAATGCCTATCGCGCGTTCAAGTCGCACGGGCCTGACGTGGTGGTGATGGACATCTCGATGCCGGGCGCGAGCGGGCTGGAGGCGATCCGCAACATCCGCGCGCGCGATGCCGACGCCCGCATCCTGGTCTTCAGCATGCACAGCGAGGCGGCCCAGGTGAAGGCGGCGTTCGCTGCCGGCGCCTCCGGCTTCGTCACCAAGGGCAGCGAGCCGGCCGAGCTGATCGCGGCGATCCGCTCGGTGGCGCGCGGCGAGCACGCGATGAGCGACGACGTCGCGCGGGTGCTCGCGCTGGAGAGCCTGGTGCCGACCAAATCGGCGCTCGACCAGCTCGGCGAGCGAGAGATCGAAATTCTCCGGCAGTTCGCGGCGGGCAGCACCAAGGAGCAGATCGCCGCCAACCTCAACCTCAGCACCAAGACCGTGCAGAACTACCACTATCTGATCAAGGCCAAGACCGGCCTGCGGACCGACGCCCAGCTGGTCCGCCTCGCCGTCGAATGCGGCCTGGCGAACCTCTAACCGCTCCCTCCCCCCGTTCTTACGGGGAAAGGGTTGTGGTGAGGGGCTATCTCCGCGAAGACGCTGACAGCCGAGTTCGCGGAGGCTCCCCCTCACCCGGAACGCATCTGGCGATGCGTTCCGGCCTCTCCCCGCAAGCGGGGCGAGGCGAAGCAAGGCCGGGGCTACGGACCGCCGATTTCGGCCGGTTTTCCCCGCCAAATGCCCCGAAAAGGTGGCTTCGCCCGGCCCGATTTGCTAAAGCGCAGCGTAAAAACAAATTGGCCGGAGCGCGTTCTGCGCGCCCCGCCCCGTCCGATTCGGAGTTCTCGATGATCCCCCGCTATACCCGCCCGGAAATGGCCTCCATCTGGGAGCCCCAGACGCGTTTCAAGATCTGGTTCGAGATCGAGGCGCATGCCGCCGACGCGCTGGCCGAGCTCGGCGTGATCCCAAAGGAAGCCGCCAGGACGATCTGGGCCAAGGGCAAGGATGCCACCTTCGACGTGGCGCGGATCGACGAGATCGAGCGTGAGACCAAGCACGACGTCATCGCCTTCCTGACCCATCTCGCCGAGATCGTCGGCCCCGAGGCGCGCTTCGTGCACCAGGGCATGACCTCCTCCGACGTGCTCGACACCTGCCTCAATGTCCAGCTCAAGCGCGCCGCCGATCTCCTGATCGCCGATCTCGACCGGGTGCTGGCGGCGCTGAAGACCCGCGCCTTCGAGCACAAGATGACGCCGACCATCGGCCGCTCCCACGGCATCCATGCCGAGCCGGTCACCTTCGGCCTCAAGCTCGCCTATGCCCATGCCGAGTTCGCCCGCGCCCGCGCCCGCCTGGTCGCCGCGCGCGACGAGATTTCGACCTGCGCGATTTCGGGCGCGGTCGGCACCTTTGCGCAGATCGATCCGCGGGTCGAAGAGCACGTTGCGAAAGCGATGGGCCTGCGGCCCGAGCCGGTCTCGACCCAGGTGATCCCGCGCGACCGCCACGCGATGTATTTTGCCACGCTCGGCGTGATCGCCGCCTCGGTCGAACGGCTCGCGGTGGAGGTGCGCCATCTGCAGCGCACCGAGGTGCTGGAAGCCGAGGAGTTCTTCTCCGAGGGCCAGAAGGGCTCGTCGGCGATGCCGCACAAGCGCAATCCGGTGCTGTCGGAAAACCTCTCCGGCCTGTCGCGCATGGTGCGCGCCTATGTGACGCCGGCGCTGGAGAACGTCGCGCTCTGGCACGAGCGCGACATCTCGCATTCCTCCGCCGAGCGCATGATGGGCCCCGATGCCACCGTCACGCTCGACTTCGCGCTGGTCCGGCTCGCCGGCCTGATCGAGAAGCTCCTGGTCTATCCGCAGAACATGCAGAAGAACCTCGACCGGCTCGGCGGCCTGGTGCATTCGCAGCGCGTGCTGATCGCGCTGACCCAGAAGGGCGCCAGCCGCGAGGACGCCTACAAATTCGTGCAGCGCAATGCGATGCCGGTGTGGCGCGGCGAAGGCGACTTCCAGACGCTGCTGAAGAACGACCCCGACGTGAAGAAATACATGACCGATGCCGAGATCGAGGAGAAGTTCGACCTCGGCTATCACCTCAAGCATGTCGACACGATCTTCAAGCGGGTGTTCGGCGAGGCCTGAGCGAGGCCGCCATTCCCACGTGACATCGCGGCGGGTTGCGCTACGCTGACCCGCCCTACGCAATCACAAGAAACGGACGCTTCCCATGCCCATCGTCAATCGCGTTGCCGCCCTCTCGGATGAAATGGCCGCCTGGCGCCATGACTTCCACGAGAACCCCGAATTGCTCTACGAGGTGCACCGCACCGCGGGCATTGTCGCCGACAAGCTGCGCGAGTTCGGCTGCGACGAGGTGGTGACGGGGATCGGGCGCACCGGCGTGGTCGGCGTGATCCGCGGCCGCAAGAACGGCTCGGGCAAGACCATCGGGCTGCGCGCCGACATGGACGCGCTGCCGATCGTGGAGGCCGCCGACGTGCCCTACGCCTCGAAGGTCCCCGGCAAGATGCACGCCTGCGGCCATGACGGCCACACCGCGATGCTCTTGGGCGCTGCGAAATACCTGACCGAGACGCGCAATTTCGACGGCACCGCGATCGTGATCTTCCAGCCCGCCGAGGAAGGCGGCGCCGGCGGCAAGGCGATGGTCGACGACGGGCTGATGACCCGCTGGGGCATCCAGGAGGTCTACGGCCTGCACAACATGCCCGGCCTGCCCGAGGGCTATTTCGCGACCACCCCGGGCCCGATGCTCGCCTCGTCGGACACCTTGAAGATCGTCGTGCGCGGCAAGGGCGGCCACGCCGGCGCCGCGCCGCACGAGGCGATCGACAGCGTCCTGATCGGCGCCCAGATCATCAGTGCGCTGCAATCGATCGTGTCGCGCAATCTCGACCCGCTGAAGTCCGCGGTGATCTCGATCACGATGTTCGAGGCCGCAAATGCATTCAACGTGATCCCCGAGATCGTCACGCTGGGTGGCACCGTGCGCACGCTCGATCCCGGCGTGCGCGACATGGTCGAGCGCCGGATCGGCGAGGTCGCCTCCAGCATCGCCAAGGCCTATGGCGGATCGGCCGAGACAGACTATGGGCGCATGTATCCGGTGACGCTGAACCATGCGCATCAGGCCGGCATCGCCGCCGAGATCGCCCGCGACGTGGTCGGCGCCGACCGCGTCAATGACAATCTGGTGCCGGTCATGGGCGCCGAGGATTTCGCGTTCATGCTGGAAGCGCGCCCCGGCGCGTTCGTCTTCCTCGGCATGGGCGACGGCCCGATGTGCCACCACCCGGCCTACAAGTTCAACGACAACATCCTCGGCCACGGCGCCTCCTACTGGGTGCGCCTGGTCGAGAAGCAGATGCCGGCGGGCTAGCGCCGCTTGTACAGTTGATGAACGGCGAATGGCCCGGCCGCGATCCATCGCGGCCGGGCCATTCACGTCATGAACGCGGCTGCTGTTGCGTGGTGCAGTGAATGCCGCCGCCGCCGGCGGCGATGCCGTCGATGTTGAGCTGAATGATTTCCCTGTCCGCAAACAGCTCCCGCAGGATATCGCGCGCATTGCGGTCGGCAGCCGCATCGCCGAATTCCGGGGCGATCACGGCGCCGTTGCAGACGTAGAAATTGATGTATCCGGCAGCGAAGTCCTTCGTGCCGTGCTTGGGGCGCACTGTCGACGGGCCCTGCAACACCACGATGTCGAGATGCCGGCCCTTCGCGTCGACCGCGCCGCGCAGCAGATCGAGGTGCCGCCTGGTCACCGCGTGATCGAACGACGACGGATCTGGCTCGAGGCCGGCCACGACGACGCCTGGACCGGCAAATCGTGCGTAGAAATCGGTATGTCCGTCGGTGATGTCCTTGCCGGCGATGCCGGGCAGCCAGATCACCTTGTCGAGCCCGAGCAGGCGCGATAATTCGGCCTCGCATTTCTCCCTGGAGACACCAGGATTGCGATTGGGGTTGAGCACACAGCTCTCGGTGATGATCGCAGTCCCCTCACCATCGACTTCGATCCCGCCGCCTTCCAGCACCAGTCCGGCCTTGACGAACGTCGCGTTCGCCGCACGGGCCACGTGCCCTGCGATCTCGGCATCAAGCGCATGGCGCTGCTTGTTGCCCCAGCCGTTGAAGTTGAAACCGATCGCGCCAAGCTGTCCCGAATTGTCGCGCACAAACACCGGACCGGTGTCGCGCATCCACACGTCATCGATCGCTCGAATGACGAGGCTGACCGAGGGGCCGCAGAGCCGCGCGGCTATCTCGCGGTCCTCGTCGCGCACCAGCATGTTGACGCGTTCGTAGGCCGCAATCGCCTTGGCGATGCCGGCGAGATTTTCCCGCGCGACGGGAAGCAGCTTGCCGCCCCAGATCGCCGCGCTGGCGCCGAACGCCATCCAGGTCGCGGCATGCGGCGCGCCCTCGTCCGGCATCCGCCAGTTCGCATTGTCCCGCGCAATATCGTCCACGAGATCCCGGCCGCGATGGCCCTCCCGGCTTCAACGCCAGATTAGCGCCGTCGCCAACCCGACGCCACGACCTGACGGTGATCCGCTCGCGCTGGGCCTGGCCGCCCAAGTCGCTCGGTGAGGCGTTTACGCGCGGGGTCGGCCTCACTCGCCCCGATCATGCGCGCCGCGACGCGGTCGCGCTTGACGAAATGATGGAAGGCGACTGCGGCGAGATGCAGCACGATCAGTGCCAGCAGCACATAGGCGAAGAAGATGTGGCGCCCCTCATAGGCATCCGCCGCCGCCTTGTCGGGCGAGGTGATCTGGGGAACGTGGAACAGGCCGAAGAAGCTCGAATAGTCCTGCGCGCGGGATCCGGAATGCGCCCAGCCCAGCATCGCGACCATGATGGTGACGGCATAGAGCGCGCCGTGGCTGACGCGGGCGGCGATCCTTTGCCAGCTGGGCATGACGGCCGGCAGCGCCGGCGTCGGGTTGACCCCGCGCCACAGCAGCCTGAGCACCGTGAGCAGCAGCACCAGGTAGCCGATATCGGCGTGGATCGACCGGTAGAAGAACTTGTCCGCCCGCGCCGGGATGTGGTTCATCCACCAGCCATAGGCCAGCATGCCGATGATGGCGATGCCGAGCACCCAGTGGAACGCTCGGGCGAGCGAGCCCCAGCTCGCGGTCGTATTGCGGATCATGGTCGAATGGTCCCCGGCGGCCCGTCTGGATTTCACACGTCACAGCAATAGTTTGCCGTGATACTTGCAGGTATCGGCCAAGGCCATATGAAATTCCCGGCTTCACCGCCTTTTGTCGGCCCCAAAGGCCGGGCAGGCAAAAACAACTGAATGGTAACCCTGCTTCGGATAGACTCTTCACCGTGTCCACTCCCCCGACCATCCTTGTGTTCGATTCCGGCCTCGGCGGCCTCACCGTGCTGCGCGAGATCGTCCGCGCCCGGCCCGGCGCACACTTTGTCTATGTCGCCGACGATGCGTTCTTCCCCTATGGCCACCACACCGAGGACGAGATCATCGCCCGCGTGGTGCCGCTGGTCGGCGAGCTGATCCGGGCTCATCGGCCCGACCTGGTCGTGATCGCCTGCAACACGGCGTCGACCCTGGTCATGTCGCATCTGCGCGACGCCTATCCTTTGCCCTTCGTCGGCACGGTGCCGGCGATCAAGCCGGCCTGCGCCTCGTCGAAGACGCAGCGCGTCTCGGTGCTCGGCACCAGGGGCACCGTGAAGCGGGAATATACCCGCAAGCTGATTTCGGATTTCGCGCAGGGCTGCGAGGTGACCCTAGTCGGCTCCGGCGAGCTCGCCTCGCTGGCGGAAGCCGCGCTCAGCGGCCAGAGCGTGCGCGATGAGGACATCGCGGCCGAGCTCGCGCCCTGCTTCGTCGGCGCCGGCCCCGACGACCCGGCCCGCACCGACACCGTCGTGCTCGCCTGCACGCATTATCCGCTGCTGCTGGAACGCCTGACCAGGCTCGCGCCCTGGCCGGTCGACTGGATCGATCCGCGCCGGCGATCGCACGCCGCGTCGCCGACCTGCTCGGCCCCGCCGGCACGGGGAGCGACGAGGCCGGCGCCGAGATGATCTTCACCTCGAAGCGCCCGCACACGCTGGCAGCGGCGCTGACGCCGTTCTTCGGCGGCCGCGTCCCCGCCTGATCCTTCCCGTCGTCACAGCGTGCTGCTAGTTTCCCCTCGCCTCACCGAGGGAGCACCGCATTGACCTCAGCACCGCTGACGCCGCTCAACCGCCTGCGCAAGCAGTGGCGCGACAAGCGCCCGACCTTCGGCGCGATCGCGACCATTCCAAGCATCCAGACCGTGCAGATCATGGCGCAGTCGCTGGACTGGATCATCGTCGATCTCGAGCACGGCCCGATCGATCTCGGCACAGCGCATGCGATGATCGTGGCGACCTCGGGGACGCCATGCGTGCCGATGGTGCGGATATCAGCCAACGAGCCGCACCTCGCCAAGGCGCCGATGGACATCGGCGCGCTCGGCATCAACTTCCCGATGATCTGCAACCGCAACGAGGCCGAGAAGGCCGCGCGCAGCGTGCGCTATCCGCCGAAAGGTGACCGGCTCTGGGGCCCGTTCCATGCGCCGTTCCGCTGGGGCGTCTCGATGAACGACTACATGGCGACCGCCGACGACGACATGATCTGCATGATCACGATCGAGCATGTCGATGCAGTGAACCGCATCGACGAGATCATGGCGACGCCCGGCATCGACCTCGCGGTGATCGGCCCCGGCGATCTCGCCACCTCGATCAACAAGCGCGGGCTGCCCGACGATCCCGAAGCGATCGCGCTGATGCAGCGCGCCGAGGAAGGCATCTTGAAGAGCGGCGTGCCGATCGGCGGCGTCGCGCGCACCGCAGAGCAGGCCAATGCGATGATCGACCGCGGCTATCTGGCGCTGGCGCTCGGCTTCGACTGGTCGCTGTTCCAGCGCGGCATCGCCGCCGCCTTCGCCGGGATCAGGCGGTAAGCAGGTTCCAATGATGTCACACAGGAACCGCAGCGCGACTGCACGCGCTGCGATCAACTGAACGCGGGCGCTGCCATGTCAGCCTTCTGTAAGCTCGACCGCGGATAATGCCAGGACGGCCGGCGCGATTGGATGAACGGACTAATCCCAATGTCGAAAGCGTACATCACACAGTGCCTGCTTTTCGCCGCGATTCCGCGCTGCTAGAGTTTCGTGGGTTGGGAGGAAATTGCATGTTCAGGAAATTGCTGCTTGGCCTCACCGTGATTGCGTTTGCCGGCGCCGGCGCTGCCTTTGTCGATATTGGCGTTGCCTTGGCGCAGCAGAGCGGTATCAAGCGAACGCCGCTGCAGAAGGTCGATTTTCCGGCGGGCTACAACACGGTCACCGCGATCGCCGAGGTTCCAGCCGGGGGTGCGTCGGGGCGTCACAGCCATCCGGGTGCGGAAACCGGCTATGTGCTCGAAGGCGAGCTGGAGCTTGTGATCGACGGCAAGCCGCCGCTGAAGCTGAAGACGGGCGATTCCTACCAGATTCCGGAAGGCGCGGTGCACGACGCCAAGACCTCCGGCGACAAGCCGCTGAAGGTGCTCGGCGTCTACGTGGTCAAGGCCGGCGAGCCCCTGGCGAAACCAGCACCGTGAACCCGAACCGATTGGCCTCCGGCCGGTTGGTTCATGTCAGCTTCAGGTGCGGCGAGCGACAATTTGAGTTCGCCGGACCTTCGATGTTTTGCCTGATTGCAGGGATTTGAACCGAACAGATGCGCGGTAAGTTTCGTCGGATTTCATTGCCGCGCCGTCTCGTCGCCGATCTGATGCACGCATCGGCAGATGTGCCGTTCGTCTCCCTGACGCGCTCGCTGAACGTTCGTGCTGTCGTCGAGGCCCGGGCACGCGCCGCGCAGGCACCGGGCTGGGCCGCCATCTTCGTCAAGGCATTCGCGCTGGTCGCCAAGACCGAGCCGACCCTGCGCACGCTGCACGTCAAATTGCCGTGGCCCTGCCTCTACGAGCTGCCGCGCAGCGTTGGCATGGTGGCCATTGCGCGCGTGAGAAAGGCGAGGACTGCGTATTGTTCGAGCGCGTCTGCGCCGCCGACGAGATGGCACTCAGCGATGTCGACGCGCTGATCCGGCGCGCCAAGACCGCGCCGCTGCACGAGATCCCGTCGTTCCGCAAAACCCTCAGCGTGACGCGCCTGCCGCTTCCGCTGCGCCGGCTGGCCTGGGCGATCGGGCTGAATTTCGGCCGGCAGCGCGCCAATTTCTGCGGCAGCTTCGGCGTCACCTCGGTTGCGGCCTATGGCCCCGGCGAGTTGCACGCGCTGAGCCCGGGGCCTTTCCTGCTGAGCTACGGCGTTATCAAGCCGGATAACACCGTCGATGTGGTGCTGCGCTGGGACCATCTGGTCTGCGACGCCGCCCTGATCGCCCAGACCCTGACCCGGCTCGAGCGGGTGCTGGCCGGCGAAATCGCCGCGGAATTGGCCGCGATCCGGCCGCATGCCGACGCCCGGCCGGTCCGGGCGGCCGGAAACCGCCTTTGAGCGACGAAATCGGCCGATTTTGACGCCGATTCGACCCAAAATGCCCCCTGTTTTGTTTGACAGGAGCGGACTTTCTCCTTAAGACCACCCTTGCTCGCGGGCCGGTTTCGGCCCGCGATGCGTTTCGCGACCCGTGGTTCTCCCCGAGCTTTCGAGGCGAACCTGTCGGTACAGGCCTTTTGGCCGGTACACAGGAGGGCGCGTCTCCTCAAACCCTAGACTGACAAAACGCCGGTCGCTTCGTGCGAAGGCTATGCAAAGAGGACGCGATGACAAAGCGCAGTGAGGCGAAGTACAAGATCGATCGCCGCATGGGCCAGAATATCTGGGGCCGCCCGAAGAGCCCCGTGAACCGCCGCGAATACGGTCCCGGCCAGCACGGCCAGCGCCGCAAGGGCAAGCTCTCCGACTTCGGCGTGCAGCTCCGCGCCAAGCAGAAGCTCAAGGGCTACTACGCCAACATTTCCGAGCGCCAGTTCCACGGCATCTATGTCGAAGCCAGCCGCCTGAAGGGCGACACCGGCGAGAACCTGATCGGCCTGCTCGAGCGCCGTCTAGACACCGTGGTGTATCGCGCCAAGTTCGTCTCCACGATGTTCGCCGCGCGCCAGTTCATCAACCACGGCCATGTCAAGGTGAACGGCCGCAAGGTCAACATCGGCAGCTACAAGCTGAAGGTCGGCGACGTCGTCGAGGTCAAGGAATCCTCCAAGCAGCTCACCCCGGTGCTGGAAGCGAGCCAGCTCCCCGAGCGCGACGTGCCCGACTTCATCGAAGTCGATCACTCCAAGATGACGGCGAAGTACGCGCGCACCCCCGGCCTCTCGGACGTGCCGTTCCCGGTGCAGATGGAGCCGCATCTGATCGTCGAATTCTATTCGCGCTGATCGGTTCACCGTTGCGAGATTCGAAAGGCCCCGGTTTTGCCGGGGCCTTTTTGTTTGGCCTGCGGACTATTGCAGTGCGTCGACCAGCACACGGTCAGCTGTGTGACCATAATCGGCAGCTGCTCGCGAGCAACGTCCCCTGCGACCAATTTTCGCAGATCACGTCCGGATTGAGCTAGATCAAATTCAAGGCAGATCGGCTCGTACAATGTCGCATTCGATAGGGATGTTGGATGCTGCGACGGGCGACAAATATTCCGACGGAGATGTTCCGGACGGTCATTGCCATTGCCGAGGCCGGCTCCATGTCGAAGGCGGCCGACGTGCTGAACCTCAGCCAGCCCGCGATCAGCGCGCAAGTAAAGCGCCTTCAGCGATACATCGGCGGCGAGTTGTTCATCCGTACCGCAAGCGGCACAAATCCCACCGAGCTGGGCAAGCTGGTGCTTCAGCAGGCACGCCGGATCATCGACGCCAACGATCAGGTTCTCAGACTCGGCGGATCAGAGCGGCCCTCCGTGTGCAGGCTGGGAGTGAGCCAATTCTTTGCCGAGCCTCTGTTTGACATGATCGGCAAGGCTGGCCTTTCCGACATCTTCGTGATTGGCGAGCACTCGAGCGAAATTCGGCGAGGTCTCGTTGAGCGATTCATCGACGTCGCTTGTTTGTTCATGCATGAAGCCGACGGGCACGAAATCGAGGACCTGATCGTCGACGAATTCAAATTCGAAACCAGCTGGGTCAAGGCCCGGGATTTTGTCACGCGACCCGGCGCTCCGATTCCGATCATCACGCTTCCCGAAGACAATTGGATCATCGAGCCGCTGGAGCGAATGAAGGTTGCTTACCAGGTCGTGCTTCGAAGCTCTGACTCGGCAGTACGCGCCAGCGCTCTCAGAGCGGGGCTCGGCGTGACGGCCATGCCATCAGTATTCGTGCCGCCAGCTCGTCATCTCCAGGGACTCCTATTTGCCAGTGCTGGCGGCTCGCCGAGCTGTCGTCTGCATCCGTGAGGGCTGGACCGCAACCAATGTGCAGCATTTGGCAGGTCAGCTTTCCGAGTTGCTGGAGGACCTTGGCACCGTGATCTCTGAATCAGAGAGCCTGACCGACAATCGGTGACCCGACTGGCGCAATCAGAGCTCCGACGTGCGACTTCTCGTCACGCCACCAAAGTTTGAAATTTTAGTCATTCGACATAGATTTCCGCTCAACCTGAAGACCCGCCGCATTGGAAGCAACTTGGTGCGGGTCAATCTCGCAAGCGGAACGACACCTTGGCGTGTTGCTGTTGCTTGTGGTGGCGAACCGCGTCGTCAACTCATGAAACGCGCGGGATGGTGCCGTACTTCGATAAGGCCCGATCGAGGCTTCCCCTTGCAACATCCCGAATGTGAGTCGAATCGGCTCGCGATTGAGTTTGCCTATGTCATCGTCCAGCACGAGCAGGATCGCATTATTCATAGACGGCGCTAGTCTGCACGCGACGGCGAAGGCGCTCGGCTTCGATATCGACTACAAGCGTCTCCTGAGCGAATTTCAAAGCCGCGGGAGACTCCTGCGCGCGTACTACTACACCCCCCTAGAGGACCAAGGATCCTCCTCGATGCGGCCCTTGATCAATTGGCTGAGCTATAATGGATACACCGTAGTCACCAAGACGACCAAAGCATACGTCGACGGAAACGGCCGCCGTAGAGTCACACGCAATGCGAACATCGAGCTTGCTGTCAACGCCATGGAGCTCGCCGATCGCATCGATCAGCTGGTGCTGGTCTCCGGCGATGGAGATTTCCGGCGGCTCGTAGAAGCAGTGCAGCGACGCGGCGTGCAAGTGACGGTGGTTTCGAGCGCGGCCCGTCAGTCGCCGTTGATCGAAGACGAACTGCGTCGGCAGGCTGATATTTTTACCGACATTGCCGAATTGATGCCCAGGATCAGTCGCGATCTCTCCGAATGAAATTGCCGCGGTAGGGGCCATCAACCACTGAGCCGCGGATGGCCGACATCTCGTCTGGTCGGAAGAAAAATCCATCTCCGCGGGGAACACCAGAATTCGATCCCAGCGGATCGGCGGCACGACCGCATGGATTGTCGCGTGACGCCGGCCGGGATTATCGTTATGTGGTTTCGCCATGCGGTCCGATCACCCCAAAACTGACCGGTGAATCCGCGCCCCGGCGCGGACCGATGAGGTAAGCCATGCACTACACCCCTGCCCGCCCCGATCCGAAGGCGCCCGCCGTCCGCATCAACCTGCTGTCGGACACCCAGACCAAGCCGACGCCGGCGATGCGCGAGGCGATGGCCAGGGCGGAGGTCGGTGACGAGCAGGTCGGCGACGACCCGACCACCAACGAGCTCTGCGCCCGCGTTGCCGATCTGCTCGGCAAGGAGGCCGCCGTATTCATGCCGTCGGGCACGATGTGCAACGTCGCGGCGACGCTGGCCTACTGCCGGCCGGGCGACGAGATCCTGGCACATGCCACCGCGCATATCATCGCGCGCGAGGGCGGCGCGCATGCCGCGCTCGGCGGCTTCCAGATCACCCAGCTGCCGGGCGACGATGGCCAATTCACGCCGGAGACGTTCCGCGCCGCGCTGCATCCGCGCACCCGCTACCAGCCACCGCAGGTGCTGGTCAGCGTCGAGCAGACCGCCAATATCGGCGGCGGCACGATCTGGAAGAAGGCCGCGCTGGATGAGGTCGTGCGCATCGCCAAAGCCCACGGGCTCGTGACCCACATGGACGGCGCGCGGTTGCTGAACGCGACCGTCGCCTCCGGTATCTCGCCGCGCGACATGACGGCGGGCTGGGATTCGGCCTGGATCGATTTCTCCAAGGGCCTCGGCGCGCCGATCGGCGGCGTCATCGCCGGCACCAGAGCGTTCATCGACGACGTCTGGCGCTGGAAGCAGCGGCTGGGCGGCTCGATGCGGCAGTCCGGCGTCTGTGCCGCCGCCTGCATCCACGCGCTCGATCATCATGTCGACCGCCTCGCCGACGACCACGCCAATGCGCGGGCGCTGGCGCGCGGACTGTCGCAGATCAACGGCATCGCAGTGCAGACGCCCGAGACCAACCTGGTCTTCTTCAAGCCCGACGGCGCCGGCGTATCAGGTGACAAGATGGTCGCCGAGCTGCGCAAACGCGGCGTGATGCTGGCGATGATGGACGGCCGGATCAGGGCCTGCACGCATCTCGACGTCTCGGCCGCAATGATCGAGGAAGCCGTCGGCCACGTCAGGGACCTCGTCCGCGCGGCGTAGTATCCGCTCGTCATTGCGAGCGAAGCGAAGCAACCCATCTGTCCGTGTGCGCGGGGCGATGGATTGCTTCGTCGCTTCAGCGCAAAATTGCTTTGCAATTTTGTCGCGAGCTCCTCGCAATGACGAGAGGAAGGTCTTACCCGAACTACCGCCCCATCGCCTGATAGATCAGCGTCTTCAGCTCCTGCTGGATCCGGCCGCGCTGTGACGGCGTCTGCACCATGAAGATGCCGAACAGATCGTCGGCGGGATCGATGAAGAAGAACGTGCCCCCGACGCCGTCCCAGCGATACTCGCCCAATGGCCAATTCGTGTTCTCCGGCGCCGAGGTGCGCACGGCAAAGCCGAGGCCGAAGCCGGAGTTCGGACCGGGATAATAGTTCTTGTCGCGCACGACCCCGGTCTCGGGACCGATATGGTCCTTCGCCATCAGCGCGATGGTTTCCGGCTTCAGGTAGCGCTTTCCCTCATAGAGGCCGCCGTTCAGCAGCATCTGCGAGAAGCGCGCATAGTCGCCGATGGTGCCGACCATGCCGCCGCCGCCGGATTCCCATCGCAGCAGCTTGCGCGGATCGCGGATGTCGGCGACCGGACTGATGGTGCGATCCTTCGGCATCGGCTCGGCGATCAGCGGCCATTTCGCAGGGTCGGTGACGTAGAACGCCGTCTCGTTCATTCCGAGCGGGCCGAGCAGCCGCTCCTTCTCGACCTGAAACAGGGATTTCCCCGAGATCACCTCGATGATGCGGCCGAGCACATCGGTGGAATGGCCGTAATCCCATTGCCTGCCGGGTTGTTCGGCGAGCGGCAGCGCCGTCAGCCGCGCCACGAATTCGGCATTGTCGGGATCGTTGTTGAACAGGCCGGCATCGGCGTAGTCCTTGTTCACGATCCCGCCGCCGTAATAGCCGTAAGGCAGACCTGCGGTATGGCGCATCAGATCTTCGATGGTGACGGGGCGCTTGAGCGGCTCCAGCGTCATCGTCGTCTTGCCCTCGTCGCCGCGCTTCTCCACGCCGACCTTCATGCCGGCAAAGGCCGGGATGTATTTCGACACGGGGTCGCTGAGCGCGAGCTTGCCTTCCTCCACCAGCATCATGGCGACGACCGTGGTGATCGGCTTCGACATCGAATAGAGGCGGAAGATGGTATCCGGGCTCATCGACAATTCGGTGGCGACGTCGCGAACCCCGAAATTCTGGAAGTAAACCGGCTTGCCGTGCTGCTGCAGCAGCAGGATCGCGCCGGGAATCTTGCCGGTCGCGATCTCGTTCCTGATGTAATCGGAGACCTTGACGAGCCCCTCCGGCGAGAAACGCGCGACGGAGCTCGCCCTCGCCTCGACCGCACCGAGCAGGAGCATGAGCGCCGCGATCAGAGCGCGGCGCACGCGCATCTCAATTCTCCAGCGCTTCATAGATCAACTGCTTCAGCTTCACCTGGATGGGCTGGCGCTGGCTCGGTGATTGCTCGAGCAGGATGAAGAACATGTCCTGCTTGCGGTCGATCACGTAATAGCAGCCGCTTGCGCCGTCCCACTTCAGTTCACCCAGGTCGCCGGGCGGCGGCGGCTTCGCATTGCCGGGATCGGTGCGGACCGCGATGCCGAGCCCGAAACCGAAGCCGTCGCCGGGGAAATAGAATGCGTCGCGCGCGACGCCGGAGCCCGGGCCGACCTGGTCTGTCGTCAATTCCTTGAACGTTTCGGGCTTCAGAATGGTCTTCCCGTCGAAAGTGCCGCCATTGAGCAGCATCTGAGCGAAGCGCGAATAATCAGCCATGGTCGAGACCATGCCGCCGCTGGCGGATTCCCACTTCTTGACCTTGGTCGGATCATTGACCCGGCCGACCCGGAAGTCGCTGTCGTTCGGCATCGGTTCGGCCATCAGCTTCTGCTTCTCGGGATCAGTGACGAAGAAGCCGGTGTCCGTCATGCCGAGCGGGTCGAGCAGCCTTTCGCGCTCGATCGTCGAGAACTTCTCGCCAGTGGCCACCTCCATCACACGCGCCAGAATGTCGGTGGAATGGCCGTACTGCCAGAGCGCGCCGGGCTGGTTGTGCAGCGGCAACTTGGCGATCCGCTCGGCGAACTCGGCGAGGTCGAAATCGCCTCCATAAATGTTGGCTTCCTTGTAGGCCTTGCGGACCAGGCTGTCGCCATAGAAGCCGTAGGTGACGCCCGACGTATGCGTCATCAAATCGTGGATCGTGACCGCCCGGTTCGGCGGCACCAATTCGAGTGTCTTGGTGCCGTCCTCGGCCTTCTTCTCGACGCCTACCTTTACATCGGCAAATGACGGAATGTACTTCGAGACGGGATCGTCGAGCTTGTACTTGCCCTCTTGCAGCAGTTGCATCGACACCACGGCGGAGATCGACTTCGACATCGAGGCCAGGCGGAAGATGGTCTTGTCGGTGATCGGCGCCTTGCTCACCACGTCCTGGACGCCGAAGGATTCGTGGTAGACCGGCTTGCCGTGCTGCTGGATTAGGACGATCGCGCCGGGGATCTTGCCAGTCGCCACCTGTTCCCTAAAGAATTCCGAGATTTTGGCGAGCTTCTCCGGATTGAAATGCGCGCCAGCCGGAATCTCGTAAGTGCCCTCGGTGTGCGTGTACGCGGGCGAAGCCGCCAGCAGCACTGCGGCGGCCGCAGCCGTGCGCCAAAATCCGAATGAAATCATTTGATCTATCCCTCTCCCCGCATATCACGGGGAAGTGTAGCGGCGGTATCATCAGGCACAAGGGCTCCCAAAGGCGTCCAGGACCGCCTGATGCAGCTCGCCGCTTGGGGCCGAGAAGCAGCAAAAGATCACCTGTGTGACACCGGGGGCGGATAGCAGGGCATCGACGACGGTTTCGACCGCAATCTGGGCGGCGCGATCTGCGGGGAAACGATAGATGCCGGTCGAGATTGCAGGGAAAGCGACCGACGCAAGCCCATGCTTTTCGCAGAGCTCGATCGAGCGCTGATAGCAGGATGCCAGCAGCCTGTCCTCATCGAGCTTGCCGCCATTCCACACCGGGCCGACCGTATGGATGACGTGCCTGGCGGGAAGCCTATAGCCTCTGGTGATCTTGGCCTGGCCAGTCTCGCAGCCGTGAAGCATACGGCATTCGGCGACCAGATCGGGTCCAGCGGCACGATGGATCGCGCCGTCGACACCGCCGCCACCGAGCAGCGATGAGTTGGCCGCGTTGACTATGGCGTCAACGCGCAGGGTCGTGATGTCGGTGACGATGACGTCGAGCCGCGCCTTGCCGATCTGGCGCGCGGTCAAGGTCAGGCAGCTACGTCGACCGGGATGCCCTTGTCGGCAAACAGCTGCTGCAATTCACCGGCCTGGAACATCTCGCGGATGATGTCGCAACCGCCGACGAACTCGCCCTTCACATAGAGCTGCGGAATCGTCGGCCAATTCGAATAGACCTTGATGCCGTTGCGCAGCTCGGCCGATTCGAGAACGTTGAGGCCTTTGTAGCCGACACCGATGTGGTCGAGGATCTGAACGACCTGACCGGAAAACCCACACTGCGGGAATTGCGGCGTGCCCTTCATGAACAGCACGACGTCGTTCGACTTCACTTCGTTGTCGATGAATTGCTCGATGCTCATTTTCGCTTCCTTCGGGGGCGGCGCTCTCAGGCCTTGACGGGCCGGCCCACCCTTCTAACCCGTGACTGGCTATATATGTAGCTCAAACCATTGTGCATCCAAAGTAAAATGGCGGAAATCTGGCATGCGGCGGGGGCCGGACGGCACCCCCAAAAGCGCCGGGATTATCTGACGGGCCCAATATCATCATGGGGGAGGCTTTTTTCCCGTAACGGAGCCCCTATCTAGGACGAACTGTCCGTCAGGAACCAGATTGCCGAAGCAACGTTCTCCCCCTGGAATCGGAGACCCATGTGACGAAACCAGCCTCTGCCGCGGCCACCAATTCCGCCGCCACCCCGTCACTTTCCTCCGAATCCGCCCCGCTCGCACAGCGGCTGGCGGACGCCTATCGCGCGGTCCGCGACGAGACCGAGCGCCGGGCCGCCCCGCTGTCGGCGGAAGACCAGCTGATCCAATCGATGCCGGATGCGAGTCCTGCCAAGTGGCACCGCGCCCATACCACCTGGTTCTTCGAGCAATTTCTGCTCGGCGAGCACGTCAAGGGCTACACGCCGTTCCATCCGGACTACGCCTATCTGTTCAATTCCTATTACATCAGCGCCGGCCCGCGGCACGCCCGCCACCAGCGCGGCCATCTGACCCGCCCGACCGCCGACGAAGTCACCGCCTATCGTCGCCATGTCGACGCCGAGGTGGTGAAATTCTTCCGGACCGCGACGCAGGACACGCTCGAGGCCCTGGTGCCGCTCGTCGAGGTCGGCCTCAATCATGAGCAGCAGCATCAGGAGCTGATGTACACCGACATCCTGCATGCCTTCGCGCAGAACCCGATCCCGCCGGCCTACGATCCGGCGTGGCGCTTCCCGGCATCGCAGCACGGGCCGCAGGAATGGGTCACGCTCAACGAAGGCATCCACACCGTCGGCCACGGCGACGACAGCTTCCATTTCGACAATGAGAAGCCCGCGCATCGCGCCTTGGTCGGCCCGGTGAAGCTCGCCAAGAACCTCGTCAGCAACGCCGACTGGCTCGCCTTCATCAAGGACGGCGGCTATTCCACCGCGACGCTGTGGCTGATGGACGGCTTCGGCACCGTCAGCAACGAGGGCTGGCAGGCGCCGGGTCACTGGCGCGAGATCGACGGCGAATGGAAGATCATGACGTTGGGCGGCCTGCAGGCCATCGATCCGCAGGCGCCGGTCTGCCATGTCAGCTACTACGAAGCCGACGCCTTCGCCCGCTGGGCCGGCAAGCATCTGCCGACCGAGATGGAATGGGAGGTCGCGGCACGTGCCGGCCTGCTGAACGACGCCTATGGCATCGTCTGGCAATGGACCCGCAGCGCCTACTCACCCTATCCGGGCTACCGTGCGATCGAGGGCGCGCTCGGTGAGTACAACGGCAAGTTCATGGTCAACCAGCTGGTGCTGCGCGGCTCGTCGCTGGCGACCCCACGCGGTCACAGCCGTGTCACCTATCGCAACTTCTTCTATCCCCACCATCGCTGGCAATTCACGGGGTTACGCCTCGCCGACTACGCCTGATTGATTCCAGTTGACATCAAGTGCGCGCCGGTAAGCGCGTTCAGGAGAGTATCATGAATGTGCATGCCGCCGCTTTGGCCAAAGCGTATCCATTCGACGAAGCGACCTCGGCGTTTGCCGGCGACGTGATCGGCGATCTCGCCCGTCACCCGAAACGGCTGTCGCCGAAATATTTCTACGACGCCACCGGCTCGGAGCTGTTCGAGCAGATCACGGTGCTGCCGGAATACTATCCGACGCGCACTGAACTTGGCATCCTGCGCGACCGCGGCGACGAGATATCGGCGATCATCCCCGACGGCGCGGCGCTGGTCGAGTTCGGCGCCGGCGCGACCACCAAGGTGCGCCTGCTACTCGAGCATTGCGAGTTCGCAGCCTATGTCCCGGTCGATATATCAGGCGATTTCCTGAAAGCGCAGGCCGACGGCCTGCGGAAGGATTTCCCGGGTCTCGGCATCTATCCGGTGGCGGCCGATTTCACCACGCCGTTCGCGCTGCCCGAGGCGGTCGCCGCGATGCCGAAGGTCGGCTTCTTCCCCGGCTCGACGCTCGGCAATTTCGAGCCGAGCGAGGCCTTGGCCTTCCTGCGCAGCGCGCGCAAGATCCTAGGTCATGGCGCGCAGATGATCATCGGCGTCGACCTCGAGAAGGACGAGCGCGTGCTGTACGACGCCTATAACGACGCGGCCGGCGTCACCGCGCGCTTCAACCTCAATGTGCTGGTGCGGATCAACCGCGAGCTCGGCGGCAATTTCGACCTGTCGGGCTTCACCCACCGCTCGATCTACAACCGCGACCGCCATCGCATCGAGATGCACCTGATCAGCCGCAAGGCGCAGACCGTGCGCATCCTCGGCAACACCTTCGCGTTCCGCCCCGGCGAGAGCATTCACACCGAGAACAGCTACAAATACTCGCTCGAGCGTTTCACCGCGCTCGCCCGCAGCGCGGGGTGGACGGTGCGCAACAGTTGGACCGACGCCAACACGATGTTCTCGGTGCACGCTCTCGTGGCGGACTAGCGACATTATTAGATTGACGCGTTTTCTTCACGCGAACCGGTACCCACTTCGCTCGAAAACGCTATGAACGCGAGGGACGGGGGCACGATGATGGGCCGGCGCGCGCTGCAGGTCGCCACAGTGGTGCTCGCCCTTGTCCCGATCCTGACCGGCATCATCACCATGCTCGGCGTGAGCGACCCGCTCTATGCCGCGTCGGGCGTGCCGGCGCTGCCGGTGCTCGACAGCAATCTGCGCTTCTTCGGCGGGGTCTGGCTCGGTCTCGGCCTTGCGCTGCTCTGGCTGGTGCCGCGCATCGAAAGCGAGAGCGTTCTGTTCCGCGTGGTCTGGGGCGGCATCTTCCTCGGCGGGATCGGCAGGCTGCTGTCGATCGTGATGGTCGGCGCACCGCCGCTGCCCTTCGTGGGCTTCACCCTGCTCGAAGCGATCGGCGCGCCCCTGTTCGTCTATTGGCAGCATCGCGTGGCGACTGCCCGTCGCACGTAACGACCTTCCCTATTCTTCCTCTCCCGTCGACCTTAGCGAGATCGACTCCCACGCCGCCACCACGATCATGATCGCGGTGGTGACGATCGAAAGCATCAGCGGGGACATCCCGCCGGCGAAATACGCCGCGACCGCCAGCGCGATGATGCCGACGCCATGCGAGAGCTGCAGGAAGCCGCGGATCACGTATTTGAACAGGATTGTTCCGACCAGGAACAGCGCGGGACCGCCGACCGAGCTGACGATCGTCTTCAGGTCGGAATGGCCGGCGGGATGCTTCAGCACCAGTTCGTCGGCGACCGCGGTGAGGATGATGCCGCCGACGATCGGCATGTGCAGGTAGGTGTAGGCGATCCGTGCCACGCGGCCGGATTCCTCGGATTTCGAGATCATGTCCGAGCCGGCCTCGGCGCCCTTGTGGAAATAGATCCACCACATCGCGATGCTGCCGACCAGCGCCGAGATGAAGGCTGTGACATTCTCCGGAGTCCAGGTCAGCTCGGCAAAGGTCGCGCCGTCGACCACGATGGCCTCGCCGAGTGCGATGATGATGAAGCCGGCGCAGCGCTCCGCCATGTGGCCGCCCTCGACCGACCAGGCCTCCATCGAGGAGAAGCCGAGCCCGGGGGTCCAGAACCGCAGGGCCGGCGCGACATATTCGATCGCGAGCGCCGCGATCCAGAGCCACATCCGCGTCTCGTGCTCGGCGAAGCCGCCGAGGATCCACAGCACCGCCGAGCAGCTGAGCCAGGTCAGGATCCGGATCGCATTGTGGCGCACCGCGGTGCGGCGCCGCGGCGTCGCCAGCAGCCAGAACGCCGTGCGGCCGACCTGCATCGCCGCATAGGTCCCGGCAAACCACAGCCCGCGGCCCTCGAAGGCGGTCGGGATCGAGGTCGACAGCAACAGCCCGCCTAGCATCAGGACGAACAGCAGCAGGCGGACCGGCGTCAGATCGGGATTGAGCCAGTTGGTGACCCAGGTGGTGTAGACCCACACCCACCACACCGCGAGGAACAGCAGCGTGACCTGCACCGCGCCCAGCGGGGTGAAGTGGTGCAGCAGCGTATGCGACAGCTGCGTGACGGCGAAAACGAAGACCAGGTCGAAGAACAGCTCGGCATTGGTGACGCGGCTGTGCTGGTTCGGCACGATGACGCGAAACATCGCGCCACGCGGATTGTCTGCCATCGCTCGAGGCCCCCGCCCGCTGGCCGGGGCCTAGCCTTCCGGCACCCCGGTCTGCAGGGCGAGCGCATGCAGCACGCCACCCATCTGGCCTTTCAGCGACTGGTAGACGATCTGGTGCTGCTGGACGCGGGACTTGCCGCGGAATGACTCGGAAACGACAGTGGCCGCGTAGTGGTCGCCGTCGCCTGCCAAGTCGCGGATCGTCACCTCGGCGTCCGGGATAGCTGCCTTGATCATCGATTCGATATCACGGGCGTCCATCGGCATCCCAGTCCACCTCCGTCAAGTCGTTCGAATCAGGGCCGATTCGGCCCGGATAAAACCTAGTTCTTGAGGTCTTCTAGGTCATCCTGCCGCACACTATATTCCCATTCCCAGCGAATTAAACCTGCATCAATCGGTCACAAGCCATCACGCCGAAATGACCAGAAGAGGCGCAGAATCATGAAGCTCCCCGGCCCCGACCATCCGATCACGATCACACCCAATGCCAAGCGCGTCCGCGTCACAGCCGACGGCGTCGTCATCGCCGAGACGACCCATGCGCTGACGCTGAAGGAAGCGAGCTATCCGGCGGTGCAATACGTGCCCCGACAGGACGCCAACATGACGCTGCTGACCCGCACCGAGCGGACCACGCATTGCCCCTACAAGGGGGATGCGAGCTATTTCAGCATTAAGGCCAACGGCAAGACGCTGGACAATGCGATCTGGACCTATGAGGAGCCCTTCCCGGCCATGACCGAGATCGCCGGCCACCTCGCGTTCTATCCGGACAAGGTGAAGATCGAGGAAGTCGCCTAGGCCGCCTCGCCTGCCGCAACACCGAGCCACCGAGAGCCAAAATGCCCGGGCCGGACCCGGGCATGATGACGGAAGGTGTGCGGCCGGATCGCCGCTAGGCCCTGAATATCGTGAGCCCGAGGATCAGCAGCACCAGGAAGATCACGACGAACACGTAGAACAGGAAGCGTGCGATATCGGCGGAAGCCGCTGAAATGCCGGTGAAGCCGAGCAAGCCCGCGATGATCGAGACAACAA
The DNA here is from genome assembly GCF_001238275.1 of Bradyrhizobium viridifuturi. Lineage (GTDB taxonomy): Bacteria > Pseudomonadota > Alphaproteobacteria > Rhizobiales > Xanthobacteraceae > Bradyrhizobium > Bradyrhizobium viridifuturi. Next base: position 66,424 of record NZ_LGTB01000025.1, on the reverse strand, counting down.
GGAAGATCAACGCCCATTTCAGCAAAGTCATTGCGTGCTCCTCAGAGCCGCGAGCGCCCGCTGCGCCCGCCAGCCTTACCGACAACGCCCGCTAAATATTCCAGTTCCAAAACGAAACAGACGCGCTGAGATGGCCGACCTCGACACCACCGAATCGGGACAATTCGCTCTTGCTGAATCGGGTTCCCGATTGCAACATCAGGGTGCAGACCCGGCTGGGGGCACCATGAAATCGATTGCTCACGCGGCTCCGGCCGTCGACGTCCAGGCAGCTCCGAAGCTCCACAAACGCAACGTCGCCCTCGATCGTGCGCGCACCTTCCTGACGCTGGTCGTGCTGCTGCACCATGCGGTGATCCCCTACACCCATTTCGGGCATACCGACCCGACCTCGTGGATCGGCTTCGATTGCGTGGTGCTCGCTACCGACAGCTTCTTCATGGCGATGTTCTTCTTCCTGTCGGGGCTGTTCGTGTGGCCCGGGCTCGGCCACAAGCCGTGGCTGATCTTCCTGCGCGACCGGCTGCTGCGGCTCGGCCTGCCCTTCGTGATCTGCGCCTTCACCGTGATTCCGATCGCCTATTACGCGATCGCGCTGCGTGCGACGCCGGAGCTGACCTTCTCCGAATTCTGGTGGAGGACCATGATCTACGGGCCCTGGCCGAGCGGCCCGATCTGGTTCGTCTGGGTTCTGATGGCCTTGGACCTGACGGCAAGCGTGCTGTACCGGGTGTCGTCGCGCCTGCTCGAACCGATCAACCGCCTTTCGGTCAAGGGATTTCAACGTCCCTCGAAGTTCTGGCTGTTCATCGTGGTCGTCAGTGCCGCCTTCTATTTGCCGATGCTGGTGCGTTATGGCCAGAACTACTGGTTCGAGCTCGGACCGTTCTCGGTGCAGGCCAGCCGGGTGCTGCTGTATGCGTGCTACTTCTTCATCGGTGCGGGGATCGGCTCGGCGAACTTCGAGAACGGGCTGCTCAGCGCGCACGGACGGCTGACCGAGAGGCGCTGGTTCTGGACCGGCATCACGCTGATCCCCTATGCGTTGATGTGGGTGATGATCTACATCAAGCGCGAGATCATCGGTAACCCCGATCCGCTGCCGGGCTGGTACCTTGCGATCTACGGCAGCTTCTACGTGCTGTTCAGCGCCTCGATCCTGTTCGCGATCCTGGCCTACTTCCTGCAATCGAAGGCGGCGGGCCCGACACTGCTCGATCGCATGCAAGGCGATGCCTACGGCATGTTCCTGGTGCACTATCCGATCGTGCTGTGGCTGCAGTACTGGCTGTTCGACATGGAGTTGCCGGCGATCGCCAAGGCCGCGATCGCATTCTTCGCCACCATTGCGCTGAGTTGGGCAGCCACCGCCGTGCTACGCAAGATTCCGGGCTCGAAATACGTGCTTTGATCACGCTCCTCGCCGCCGCGCTTCGCGGCGCGGGGGGCGCGGGCGATCATGATGTAGAGGTCGGCAGCACGAACAGCGTACCGATCACCACGTTGCTGCCGATGACGAAACGGCTCGCCGCAGCGTCGGGATGGAGCAACGGCGCGAAGCGGCAGGCTTGACGGCAAATCGCGACCGACAAGTTGCGCACAACCTGCCATTGGTCACATCCCGTCGAGTGATTCTCGGTTATGCTGGCCGGACTGCTTGACCCTAGGGAGTCCTGAGATGAACGACCCTCAAGTTGGATGGATCGCCGCGATCATCGTCGGCGGATTGGCCGGCTGGCTTGCCGAGATGATCATGAAGTCCGGCACCGGCATCTTCATGAACATCATCCTCGGCATCGTCGGCGCGGCGTTGGCGAACTGGCTGCTGGGTCTGCTCGGCGTGTCGCTCGGCGGCGGATGGCTCAGCTATCTGATCGCCGGATTCATCGGCGCCTGCATCATCATTTTCGCATGGCGCGCGATCCGCGGCGCGACCTAGCGTCCGGTCGCTTCGGCTTGCGTCCGAACAAGACAATGGCGCGATGATCAATTCATCGCGCCATCATTGAGGGCTTGTGCGGCAGCGCCTGATCAGGCCGCAGTGCTGCGCATGTAATTCGGCAGCCAGTGCTCGAAGGCGCGAGAGAGGCTGTCGACGGTCACCGGCGGCTCGCCGGCGACCGCGATCGCATCACCCCCGGTGGTGCCGATCCGCGCGCAGGGCACGCCGGCGCCCTTCATCTTGGCCAGCACGAGACCGGCGTCGGCAGCGGGCACGGTGACGATGTAGCGGGCCTGATCCTCGCCGTACCAATAGGCATGCGGCACGATCGAGGACGGCGCCGCCAGGAGCTGCGCGCCGATGCTGCTCGCGATCGCCATCTCGGCGAGCGCAATCAGGAGCCCGCCGTCGGAGACGTCATGCACCGCGGTCGCGGTGCCGGCGCGGATCATGCCGCGCACCACGTCGCCGTTGCGCTTCTCGGTGGCGAGATCGACCGGCGGCGGAGCGCCCTCCTCGCGGCCACAGACATCGCGCAGGTAGACCGACTGGCCGAGCCAGCCCTGGGTATCGCCGATCAAGAGGATCGCCTCGCCCGCCGCCTTGAACGCCAGCGTCGCGGACTTGGTGAAGTCGTCGAGCACGCCGACACCGCCGATCGAGGGGGTCGGCAGGATGCCGCGGCCGTTGGTCTCGTTGTAGAGCGAGACGTTGCCGGACACGACCGGGAAGTCCAGCGCGCGGCAGGCCTCCGAGATGCCCTTCAGGCAGCCGACGAACTGGCCCATGATCTCGGGCCGCTCCGGGTTGCCGAAATTGAGATTGTCGGTGATCGCGAGCGGCCGGCCGCCGACCGCGGTGATGTTGCGCCAGGCTTCGGCGACCGCCTGCTTGCCGCCCTCGAACGGATCGGCCTCGCAATAGCGCGGCGTGACGTCGACGGTGAGCGCAAGCCCTTTCGGCCCGTCCTCGACGCGGACCACTGCGGCATCGCCGCCGGGACGCTGCACGGTGTTGCCGAGGATGACGTGGTCGTACTGCTCCCAGACCCACCGCTTCGAGCACAGTTCGGGGGTACAGATCAGCTTGGTCAGCGCGTCTGCAATGCCGAGCGGCGGCTTGACGTCCTGGGCGCGGATCACCGGCAGCGCGTTCGAGGCGACATGCGGACGATCATAGACCGGCGCCTCGTCGCCGAGCTCCTTGATCGGCAGATCGGCCATCACGTCGCCGCCATGCTTGACGACGAAGCGCTTGGTCGGCGTGGTGTAGCCGACGATGGCGAAATCGAGCCCCCATTTGCGGAAGATCGCCTCGGCCTCTTGCTCCTTCTCGGGCCTGAGCACCATGAGCATGCGCTCCTGGCTCTCCGAGAGCATCATCTCATAGGCGCTCATGCCGGTCTCGCGGGTCGGCACCGCGTCGAGGTGGAGGTCGACGCCGAGATCGCCCTTGGCGCCCATCTCGACCGCCGAGCAGGTCAGACCCGCCGCCCCCATGTCCTGGATCGCGACGACGCAATCGGCCGCCATGATCTCGAGGCAGGCTTCCAGCAGCAGCTTTTCGGCGAAGGGATCACCGACCTGCACGGTCGGGCGCTTCTCCTCGGACGCGTCGTCGAATTCCGCCGAGGCCATCGAGGCGCCATGGATGCCGTCGCGGCCGGTCTTCGAGCCGAGATAGACGATCGGCATGTTCACGCCGGAGGCCGCCGCGTAGAAGATCTTGTCGGCATCGGCGAGGCCCACCGCCATCGCGTTGACCAGGATGTTGCCGTCATAGCGGGTGTGGAAGCGGACCTGGCCGCCGACCGTCGGCACGCCGAACGAATTACCGTAGCCGCCGACGCCCGCGACCACGCCGGACACCAGGTGCCGGGTCTTGGGGTGCTCCGGCGCGCCGAAGCTCAGCGCGTTCAGGCAGGCGATCGGTCGCGCGCCCATGGTGAAGACGTCGCGCAGGATGCCGCCGACGCCGGTGGTCGCGCCCTGGTACGGCTCGATATAGCTCGGGTGGTTGTGGCTCTCCATCTTGAAGACCACGGCCTGGCCGTCGCCGATGTCGATCACGCCGGCATTCTCGCCGGGGCCCTGGATCACCCAGGGCGCCTTGGTCGGCAGCCCGCGCAGATGGATGCGGGACGACTTGTACGAGCAATGCTCGTTCCACATCGCCGAGAAGATGCCGAGCTCGGTGAAGGTCGGAACTCGCCCGATCAGCTTGAGGATGCGCTCGTACTCGTCCGGCTTCAGCCCGTGGGCGGCGACGAGTTCGGGGGTGATCTGGGGCTCGTTCTTCGGATCATTCTTGGGCGCGGTCATGGGACCCTTAATAGGTAGATCGAACGGGGGCGAAAAGGCCTTTTACGGCCCATTTCCGGCCTGTCCAGAGCTTTGCGGCGGTTGGGCGCGGCTTGGGGTCGGCACCCGGGATTTGCACAATGGGGATGGATCGGATTTAAGGACCCGAACCCGATAATTGAAGGCCCAGATTTCGTGAACGAACTCGCCCCGACCGCACTCAACACCGCATTCAACCGCCGCCCCGACCTGCATGTCGAAACCGAGGGCGAATTCGCCGGCTGGCGAACCTGGACTCGGGACAATTTCGAGACCCATACCGGCCCGTTTTACCACCGCATGGACGAGAACGGCCGCATCTCCTGCGCGTTCCGGGTCGCCAAGAAGCACCTCAACGGCTCCGGCAACGTCCATGGCGGCTGCTTCATGACCTTCGCGGACTACTGCCTGTTCGCGCTCGCCGGTTCCGTGCTCCAGGGCCCCGGCGTCACGGTCTCGTTCGCCTCGGAATTCCTCGACGCCGCCCGCGAGGGCGATTTGATCGAATGCACCGGGGAAGTCACCCGCGCCGGCATGTCGCTGATCTTCGTGCGCGGCATGCTGACATCGGCCGGGCGGCCGCTGTTCACCTTCTCCGGCACCATCAAGCGGGTGAAGCGCAAGGCGCCTGCGGAGCCGACAGCGTAAGCGCGCGCGTCACCGCTTCGTGCGAGAACGCTTCAGGTCCGTGACCACGCGCCGTCATCCAACCGTTACATCGACACGCACTGACTAGAAAGCAGAGCGCTAGCGCGTTGCGTTCACGCGCGATCTTCGCGTAAAGCAATGCACACTGCAGTTGTGACGCGCAAATGCGCTGTCGTTGCGTCGTCGCGCATGCGTCACATGGCCGTCAGCCAAGCGTCCGTAGATTGCCGAACGGTTTCCGTTTGTGCATTCGCGCAGCGAGCTTGGGGCATTCTCATGAAATTGAAAACGTTGGTTTCCGCCACGACGGCGATGACGCTTGTCGCATCGCTGGCGTGGATCGCAACTCCGGCGCGCGCCGGACAGGACGGCGATAATGGCGATCGCGGCAGCGATTCCCGCGGTCACGATCAGGATCAGGACCAAGATCATGACGGCGGTCATCATGGCCGCAAGTCGCGCGTGGTGTTGATCTCGCTCGACGGCGCAAAACCCGATTTCATCCAGAAATTCATCGAGGAAGGTGTGCTGCCGCGCGACGGCGGTCTCGCCCGGCTCAGCCGCCACGGCGCGGTGGCGTTGCAGAACGTAACGGCGTCGCCGTCGCTCACGGCGGTGTCGCACATCGCGATCGCGACCGGTTCGACGGCGGTTCATAACGATATCCCCTCGAACACGTTCCAGCCGATCGTCGGGCCGATCTCCAGCAGCATCAGCGGTTTTGCGGCGCCGATCGGCGGCTACAGCGAAAGTCCGCTCGGGCCGACGGCAAACCCGACGGCGCAGCGTTGTGGGTTCAGCTGCGCCAGCAGGGCAAGAAGGTCGTCACCGCGACCTGGCCCGGCGGCGACGGCGCCGACATCTCCATCAACAAGACCGTGGTGCAGCCGGCGCAGCCGACCCGCGTCACCGACTTCACGGTGCCGTTCGGCGCGTTCGGCGGCATCGGCGCCCAGGGCTTTACGCTGTCGCGCAGCGACTTCACCGCCGATCCGGGCATCGTGGCGGCGCTGCAGGCGGCCGGTCATTTCTCGTTCAGCCCGGTGCTGGTGACCTCGGCGCCGGTCGAGACGTTCTCGTGCTCGGCCGCGGCAACCGCGACCTGCACCAATGCGTCGACGCTCGACGTGAAATATTCGATCCGTGTCGCCGCGATCGACACGACAAATGACCGCAAGGTGAATTACGACACGCTGGTGTTCTTCGACGAGAACCGCGGCATCACCGCAGGGCCGTTCCACGCGCCCTCGACCGGACCGGCCTATGTCAAGTTCGGCGGCGAGAACGCGCCGTTCTTCTTCGAAGGCAGCGGCGCCAAGGTCGGCGCCGCGTACTTCGTCTCGGCGCTGTCGCCGGACCTCTCGGTCGTGCGCTTCGCCCGCTACGGCGCCAACTACATTCCGCGCAACACGCCTGTCCTCGCCGATGTCGACGACATCAACAACAATATCGGGTTCTGGCGTCCGCAGGCCGACTTCCGCATTCCGGAGCGCCTGAGCCCGGGCTTCACGGGCTTCCCCGACCTCGAGATCGAGACGATGTTCGAGGACATGGTGAAGACCTTCGTGCGCTACCAGGCCAATATCGGCGAGCGCGCGATCAAGGCGCATCCGGATGCCGACCTCGTCATGGTCTATATCGAGCAGCCGGATGGCTCCGAGCACCAGTTCCTGCTCACCGATCCGCGCCAGGGCACCAGCCCGACCGATCCGAACTCGATCGGCGCCAACCAGGATCCAGCCAAGGTCAAGCGCTACGCCTCCTACATCCGCTTCGCCTACCAGACCGCCGACAAGGCCGTGAGGCAGATTGCCGAGGCCGCGGGCCATGACAGCAACGTCGTCGTGGTGTCGGACCACGGCTTCGCGCCGTTCCACACCTCGGTCAATCTCACCAACATCCTGCGCAATGCGGGTATCGACACCAGCAAGGTCGGCATCCGCACCTCGGGTCCCGCCGCCGACATCTACGTCAACCTGCAGAACCGCGAGCTCGGCGGCACCGTGGATCTAGCGACCTACCGCGCCCTGGTGGCGCAGATCACCGATGCGGTGAAGAACGCGGTCGATCCCAATGCGCGCTTCAACTATTCGCTGAGGGATCAGCGCATCTTCACCGTCGTCGAGACCCGGCCGCTGCAATGCGACGCCGGCACCGGACAGTGCACCAGCAAGACCGTCGGCCAGGACTATGGCGACGTGTTCGCGCTGATGGCGCCCGGCTACAATTTCGACGGTATCCAGAACCCCGGCGTCGCGCGCCAGGGCGATGCGCCGTTCAATTCGGCCACCACCGCGCTGTCGATACCGAACTTCTACGGCGCCCATGGACACGATCCCGAGCTTCCGGTGATGAGCGCGACGTTCATCGCCGCGGGGCCGCAGATCCGGAAGGACACCGTGGTACGGCACATGCGCAACATCGACGTCGCGCCGACCATCATGCGGATGCTCGGCACCACGCCGCACCAGGTCGATGGCGAGGTGCTGAACGAGGTGCTGCGCTAGCATCCTTTCGGCAAATTCCTGGCGGTGGACGCCAAGCCGCGTCCACCGCCTCGCAATCCCGCCTCCGGGAATCACTCACGCGCGCGGCGTGCCGAACCGCTCGATCACCTCGGCAAGCGCAACGTGACCGAGGCAAGCGCCCGTTCCCGGACTGCTGTCACCGTTCTCCAGCGCTGTCGCGTAAATCACGGCCGGATCGGCCTCCAGGCGTGCGCGAAGGGCGGCCAGTTTCGGCCAGCGATTGCGGTCGGCGACGGCGTGGAATTCGAGCCAGCGCGCGACACCGATCAGCAGCCCATCCGCCAATGTCGGATGGTCGCCGAGCAGAAACGGCGCATCCCCGATCAGTTCCTCGAGCCTGTCGTGCCGCTGCACGACATTGCCCTTCCCCCACTGACGCAGCGCCGACTGCATCGTCGGGGCCGGCGATTGCATCTCCAGCGCCGCCCACAACGGGCTGAACGCCGCGGTGAAGCCGGTGTTCACGAACGCAATCAGCAAACGCATCCGGTCGACCTCGGGCGACAACGGCTCGAAGCTGATGCGGCGCTCGGTATCGCGCGCCGCGAGCCAGCTTGCGATCGCCATGTTCTCGGTGAGCACCCTGCCCTGGTCGGTGACGAAGGCCGGCGTCTCGTGCCGCGGATTGATCCGCGCATAGGAGGGATCGCGCATTTCGCCGAGCATGTCGACGCGGCAAAGGCGGTAGGGCTTGCGCAGCCATTCGAGGGCTGCAACGAGCCCCATGGAGCTTCCGAGCGGGAAGCCATAGATAAGGATAGGTTCCATGATGTGGTCTCCGGTGATGATCTGACGATCACGCTGCGCAGCGGAGCCGGACCCTATTCGCCACATCCGGGATGTAAATTACGCACCTTTTTGTAACCACGAGCCGCCATGAAATCTCTCGTCTCCCGCTGCCCGATCGAAGAAGTGATGCAGATCCTGAGTGGCCGCTGGCCGACGCTGCTGATCTATTATCTGAAGCAGGGCACCAAGCGCTTCAGCGACCTGCGCCGCGACAACCCGACCATCTCGCACAAGATGCTGACCCTGGAGCTGCGCAAGCTCGAGGACGCCGGCATCGTCGAGCGTATGGAATTCCAAGGATACCCCTTGCGTGTCGAGTACGAGCTCACGTCGGCCGGGCATCGGCTGGTGCCGCTGATCGATGCCCTCGGCGAATGGTGGGAAGCAACCGCTGAAGAGGGGCTACAGGCCGACACCGCGAATGGCGAGAGCGCGGTTGCGAAAGTCTCGCGGCCTGATTGATACTGCCGCATGCACGCGTCGTTTCGAATATGCCGCAGGGCAGAATTGCGAGTGAGCCGATGCCATTCTACTTTTTCGCACAGTTTCACGCTGCTCCGGGACAGGAACGCGCCGTCGAAGCCGCGCTGCGCCAGGTCGCGGCGCCCTCGCTCGCAGAGACCGGATGCAGGGATTTCCACGTCTTCCGCGGCAGCCGCGACAGTGCCCGCTTCGTCATTCACTCGATTTGGACCGATGAAGCAGCATTCGATTTACACGCCACGCTGCCGCATACCGTAGAATTCCTCCATACCGTAAACCGGCTTGTCGATCGCCCGCCGGACCTGTGCCGCAGCGAGATGATCGTGTGAGGCGCCGAAGACTCTCCGCTGGCCTAAGCTGCAGTCCCGAAGTATCAGTCTCCTGGCAGGGAGCCAATCAAGGTGCCGAAGAGCACAGCTAGAGCGGGCGGCGTGACGGCTCCCGCGATCACACCCACGGCGTCGACATCGGCGCCGGGCGCGCGCGGCTGGCGCGACTATGCGCTGCTGCTGGCGCTGGCCTGCTGCTGGAGCTCGACCTATCCGCTGACCAAGATCGGGCTCGGCTCGATCCCGCCGGTCACCTTCATCTCGGCGCGCTCGCTGGTGGCCGCAGCTTTCCTGCTCGTGGTGCTGCGGATCCGCGGCATCCGCATCCCGACCGACATCAAGGCGTGGAAGCTGTTCGCCTTCCAGCAGACCATCAACTCGACGATCCCGTTTTTGGTGATCACCTGGGCGCAGCTCTACGTGCCGGCGTCCAACACCGTGGTGCTGGCCTCGACCACGCCGATCTTCGCCTTCCTGATCACCTGGGCGATCACGCGGCACGAGCCGGCCTCGCTGCTCAAGCTGGTCGGCGCCATCCTCGGCCTCGCCGGCACGGTCGCGATCATCGGCCTCGACGCGCTCTCGGGCTTCGGCAAGGAAATATTCGCCGAGATCGCGATCCTGCTCGCCACCATCTCGTTTGCCTGCGCGACAATCTTCGGGCTGCGACTCTCCGATTATGATCCGATGGTGGTTGCCGCCGGCTCGCTGCTGTTCGGCGGCACCGTGCTGTTGCCCGTCGCCCTGATCGTCGACCATCCCTGGACGCTGCACCCGACGCCGCAAGCGCTGGTCGCCACCGTCGTGATGGGCATCTTCTCCAGCGCATTCGGGTTGATGCTGTTCTACATGTGCCTGACGCGGCTCGGCACGCTGACGACGAACGCGCAAGGCTATCTGCGCATCCCGATCGGCGTCGCATTGTCGGTGATCCTGCTCGGGGAATCCGTGCCGTCGAACCTGGCGCTCGGTCTGGTGTTGGTCATGTTCGGCGTCGCCGCGATGACGGTGCCGGCAGACGCGGTGAAGCGCTGGCTGCGACTACGATCACAGTGAAGATGGCTTGTTCGCGACCGCAAGCCGCGGCGCCGGCGGCAGCGGTTGAGACGAGCATGCGATAGCTATCGCGCTTCGCAGCCGGCCTTACGCTCCTGTTCAGCACGCTTTGCCTGCTCTGATCTCGCCTGCATTTCCTCCGGCCGCGGCACCGGCAACGAGCCAAGCGAGCGCCATGCCGGCGCAGCAGCGCAAGACAACACGGCGCATGGCCGCATCCCCGATCAGACCTGAATGCAGGCTTGCCGTAGACTGTGTTTACAATAGGGAGTTGCGCGCCGCGGAGGCACTACTTCTTGTCGTCCGCGAGCAGCGTGCGGTATTTCGCGACGTCGCGCGTCACCAGTTGCTGCAACGCCTCGGGTGCGAGCTCATCGGCGTCGGGCGCAACCGTCGACAGGTCGACGAAGCGCTTCTTCACCGCTTCGCTTGCGACCGCGGTGCGCGCGGCGGCGTTGAGCTTGGCGACGATCTCGGGCGGCGTGCCCTTCGGCGCGAACAGGCCGTTCCAGCCCTGCGCCTCGAACTCGGGCAGCCCGGCCTCGCTCGAGGTCGGCAGCTCCGGCAGCGAGGCGAGCCGCACCGTCGAGCCGACCACGACCGCCTTCACCAGCTTGTCGTCGATCGCCTGCGACACCGAGGCCGCGGCATCGCAGACCCCGTCGATCTGGCTGCCGATCGCATCCGTCAGCGCGAGCGCGGCGCCGCGATAGCCGACCAGCTGCACGTCGATCCCGGCAGCATGCACGAAGCTCTTGCAGATCAGGTAGTTCGACGAGCCGACGCCGGCGTGGCCGAGATTGACCTTGCCCGGATTCTTCTTGGCGTAGTCGATGAAGTCCTTGAGGTCCTTGGCCGGGAAATCCTTGCGCAGCGCGACGATGCCGAAGGTCTTCGCCACCACGGCGATCGGCGCGAAGGAATCGGGCGTGAACGACAGTTTTGGATAGATCGTGTAGGTCGCGGCATTGGTGCCGGCATTGCCGATCGCGATCGTGTAGCCGTCCGGCTCGGCGCGCGCGGCGCGGGTCAGCGCGGTCGAGCCGCCAGCGCCGCCGACATTCTCGATGATGATGCTCTGGCCGAGCGCCGCGCTCATCTGGTCGGCGACCGCGCGCGCAATCACGTCCGAGGTGCCGCCGGCGGTGAACGGCACGATCATCGTGATCGGGCGCTTGGGAAAGACCTGCTTTGGGAGATCCTGGGCGTTGACTGCCGACGCAAAAACGAGTGCCGCAGCAGCGGCAAGGCACCACCGCCCCAGCATTTCCGTTATGCCGCCTTCTCGAACTGCTGGACCAGCCCGGCGAACAGGCCACGGCCGTCGGTGCAGCCCATGATCTCTTCGACGTGATTTTCCGGATGCGGCATCATGCCGAGCACGTTGCCGCGCTCGTTGACGATGCCGGCGATCGAATGCGCGGCGCCGTTGAAGTTGGAGGCCTCGTCGACCACGCCATCGGTCGAGCAATAGCGGTAGAGCACCCGCCCCTCGCCCTCGAGCCGCTTCAGCGTTTCCTCGTCCGCTTCGTAATTGCCCTCGCCATGCGCCACCGGCACGCGGATCACCTGGCCGGCATTGTAGCCGCGGGTGAACGGCGTGTCGGAGCGCTCGACCTTCATGTGCACGTCACGGCAGACGAATTTCAGCCCGGCATTGCGCATCAAGACGCCGGGCAGCAGGCCGGACTCGCAGAGGATCTGGAAACCGTTGCAGACACCGAGCACCAGCCCGCCCTTGGCGGCGAAGTCGCGCACCGCGTCCATCACGGGCGCGCGCGCTGCGATCGCGCCGCAGCGCAGATAGTCGCCGTAGGAGAAGCCGCCGGGCACCACCACGAGGTCGGTACCCCTGGGCAGCGCGGTCTCGGCGTGCCAGACCATCGCGGTCTCGTTACCGGATGCGAGCTTGAGCGCGCGCGCCATGTCACGCTCGCGATTGATGCCGGGGAAGACGAGGACGGCTGATTTCATCGGATCACCTGGTTTTGGGCGCCAGCACGAGCTTCGCTGCGGCGGCAAACTTTGCGTAATTGTCGTTGCTGGCCTTCTCGTCGCGCGCCGAACTGATCAGGCTGGCAGAGCCTTGTCCGCCGATCAGCAAGCCGCTGACTTGATACTCGCTTGCGCCATCGGCCGTCACGGTCAGACGCCGTGCCTTGAACATGCGCGGCGTCGCCGTGCCCTTGTCGCCGTCAACGCCGAGCAGCGTAATCCGCTGTCCGGGCGTCCGCTGCTCCAGCGCCTTGATGATCTGCTCCTGCCCTGCACGGAACTGGTCGAGCGTCATCTGCTTTCCGCCGGTATAATACCGGTAGCTCACCTTGGAGCCCGCGCCGCAGGACGACTGCGCGCAGCGGAACATGTGCACATCTGAGCCGCGGCGCTCGTAGCTCCATCCGCTGACCGTGAACGGCGGCGCCTGCGTCGCGGCGGAAGGTGGCGGCGGCGCCGATTGCGCCGAGACACCGCCGCTTCCAGCAACCGTCAGCAGGGCAGCCAACAACGATCGGACGACGATACGGTCACCGCCAGCAGCGAGGGTGGCTGTTGTCATCTGGCTCGCCCGGCTAGCTCAGGACCTCGACCCGGTAGTTCTCGATCACGGTGTTCGCCAGCAGCTTGTCGGCGGCGGCCTTCAGCGCCGCCTCCGCCTTGGCCTTGTCGGTCGCGGCGAGCTCGATGTCGAACACCTTGCCCTGCCGAACGCTGGCGATGCCATCGACGCCGAGCGACTTCAGCGCGCCCTCGATCGCCTTGCCCTGCGGATCGAGGATGCCCGACTTCAATGTGACAGTGACGCGTGCCTTCACGATTGCCCCTTAAACTTAGCTCTTCACCAGCACCGGGCCGCTGCCGGCCGGACGCTCGTTTTCGATCAGGATGCCGAGCCGTTTTGCCACCTCGGTATAGGCTTCCAGCAGACCGCCGAGATCGCGGCGGAAACGGTCCTTGTCGAGCTTCTCGTTCGACTTGATGTCCCACAGCCGGCAGGAGTCCGGCGAGATCTCGTCAGCGACGATGATCCGCATCATCTCGTTCTCGAACAGCCGACCGCACTCCATCTTGAAATCGACGAGGCGGATGCCGATGCCGAGGAAAAGACCAGTCAGGAAGTCGTTGACACGGATGGCCAGCGCCATGATGTCGTCGATCTCCTGCGGCGTCGCCCAGCCGAACGCGGTGATGTGCTCTTCCGACACCATCGGGTCGTTGAGCTGGTCGTTCTTGTAATAGAACTCGATGATCGAGCGCGGCAGCTGGGTGCCCTCCTCGATCCCGAGCCGCTGCGACAGCGAGCCGGCGGCGACGTTCCGCACCACCACCTCGAGCGGCACGATCTCGACCTCGCGAATCAGCTGTTCGCGCATGTTGAGGCGGCGGATGAAGTGGGTCGGCACCCCGATGTCGTTGAGGTGCTGAAACAGGTACTCCGAAATCCGGTTGTTGAGGACGCCCTTGCCCTCGATCACCTGGTGTTTCTTGGCATTGAACGCAGTCGCGTCGTCCTTGAAGTGCTGGATCAGGGTTCCCGGCTCGGGGCCTTCGTAAAGCACCTTGGCCTTGCCTTCATAAATGCGGCGTCGACGGCTCATTGGGATGTACCGTGTTTTGTTGAAATCCATGAATTTGGGTGCTCCGGATGACTTGGGGTTACGACCCACGACGGAGCTGCCGCGGAGGCCTGGAACCTGAGCTATCCAACTGGAAACAGAACAAGAACCACACCTGTTGGCAACCTATCCGATTGGCCCATTCAGCACAATCGATAGTGCCCCCTTGCGGGTACTTATACCGCCCTATCGAAAAGGGCCGATTCCGCCTGTTTTGCCTGCGGCTTAACGGCTCGTTGTCTTGCCGATTCCTCCCACCTATCTAGGCAGGCATCGGGGCTGCCGCAACGGAGCTGCGGCCCGCATTCAGCAGGGGATTGGAACTTCGGCCATGAGCGAATTCGACAAGCGCGAGGAAGGTTTCGAGAAGAAGTTCGCCCTCGACGAGGAGCAGAAGTTCAAGGCGGAAGCGCGCCGGAACAAGCTGCTGGGCCTGTGGGCCGCCGAGAAGCTCGGCATCACGGGCGACGCGGCCAACGCCTATGCCAAGGACGTGGTGGCCGCCGACTTCGCGGAAGCCGGCGACAATGACGTCCTGCACAAGGTGCTGAAGGACCTCACCGCCAAGGGCCAGCCCGCCACCGAGCGCGATATCCGCGCCAAGATGGACGAGCTGCTGGCCGTGGCCGTGGCCCAGGTGAAAGCGGGGACCTAGGTTCACGCCCGGCTACGCTCCCGTCATCTGCTACGCGCGCCGGACATTGTTCCGGCGCGACGCGTTTGTACCCCTCGCCCTGGTGAACTCAGCGCGGATGATGTCGAGCAGACGGCGCGACGCGGCGCTGAGGAAGCCGCCATGCCGCGTCACCGCGACGACCTCGTGGCTTGCGCTGAGATTGCCGACGCGAATCGTCGCGATCGTCGAGGCGCGCAGCTCCTCCGCCGCATTGCTTTGTGACAAGAGCGCGATCCCGAGTCCGGCCTCGACCAGCCGCTTCTGCGCCGTGAGGCTGTCGACCGGCGTCCAGTCGATCTCGCCGAGCCCGTGGGTCAGGAACAGGGCGAACACGTGCGAGGCGGCGATCTCCCGCCGTCCCGGCACCTCGGGAAACGCGATCCATCGCTCGTCCCTCAGATCGGCGAGCCTGCCGACCCGGCGTCCGGCCAGCGGATGGTCCGGCGCACAGACCACCCCGAGCGGCTCGGCGAACAGCACCTCGCAATCGAGGTCAGCTGAGCGGTCGCGATCGTAGCGCAGCCCGATGGTCGCCTCGCCGCGCCGGATCAAATCGCTGACCTCCGCGCTGGTCGCAGTGCGCAGCGTCAGCGCGACATCGGGATGCCGGCGGGCGAAGCGCTTCAGCACCTTCGAGAGCCGCTCGCCCGCAAGTGTGCCCGTCACCGCCAGCGCCACCGGACCGGAATTGTCGCGCAGCAGCGCGCGCACCGCGTTCTCGGCATCCTGCGCCGCCGCCACCGCGCGTTCGGCATAGGGCACCATCACCCGTCCGGCATCGCTGAGCCGCGTCTTGCCTCCGATGCGCTCGAACAACGGCACACCGAGCTCCTGCTCGAGCAGCGCGATGCGCCTCGATATCGCAGGCTGCGAGCGATGCAGCGCCTTGGCGGCATTCGAGATCCCGCCGCGCCGATGCACCACCAGGAACGTGTTGAGCGCGTCGCTATCCATTGCCGCCTCATGCAAAAAGCTGATGATATCGAGAGAAATAACAAATTTGTCTGATAGTCGAAACCGCCCTATCGCTACTGCCAGTCGCTTTCTTCCAACCATCAGGAGTTCACATGCGCACCCAGGCAGACAAGGCAGCACGGTTTCGCGAGCTGCATCAGCGGAGCGGTGCCTTCATCATTCCAAATCCGTGGGACGCCGGCACGGCGAAGCTGCTCGCGGCGATGGGCTTCGAGGCACTCGCGACCACCAGCCTCGGGGTCGCCAACACGCTCGGCCAGTCCACCATCAGCCTCGATGCCATCATCGAGAACTGCCGGGTGATAGCGGAGGCCACCGACCTGCCGGTCAATGCCGACCTCGAGAATTGCGGCGCCGACGACCCGACGACCGCGGCAAAGGCGATCGCGCGCGCGCCGAAGCCGGCGTCGTCGGCGGCTCGATTGAGGATTCGACCGGCAATCGCGAGCACCCGATCTACGACTTCTCGCTCGCGGTCGAGCGGGTGCAGGCGGCGGTCGAAGCGGCACGGGCCCTGCCGTTCCCGTTCACGCTGACGGCGCGGGCGGAAAACTTCCTCTGGGGGCGCCAGGATCTCGACGACACCATCAAGCGCCTGCAGGCCTTCGAGGCGGTCGGCGCCGACGTGCTCTATTCACCGGGTCTGTACGACCTCGGCACCATCAAGACCGTGGTCTCGGCACTGAAGCGGCCGTTCAATCTCGTGATGGGTTTTGCCGATCCGACCCTGACCGTCGAGCAGTTGTCGGCCGCCGGCGTCAAGCGCATCAGCGTTGGTGGCGCGATGGAGCGCCACGCGCTGGCTGCATTCCTGCGATGTGCCCGGGAAATGAAGGACAATGGCGCGTTCACCTTCGTCCGCGACATGGCACCGGTGAAGGAGGTGCGCGAAGCGTTCGTTGCGGGGTCAGCGGCACCTTGATGACCATCATCACGGCGAGTCGACGGATCGCGCCAACGCGCGCCCGATAACAAGCCCAGCGAAGCATCCATCGCGCAACGCGCAGTGGGACGGATTTGTTTCGTCCACAAAGTGCCTTGCAACTTCTCCGCTCGCTCGTAGCAACGACGGCTGAAACCGCTACGCGCCGCGGGCGATCCTGCAGTGAATTGCGAGTAACGGACAGAGTCAAAGGGCCCCATCGTGGGTCCCCGTTCGGGCGGTCACGGACTAGCGCGCAACGTTTTGAGTTCGATGGCGGCAGCCCAGCCTTCGACAAAGGGCTTCGGACAATCGGCTGCGGCCAACTCAAGCGACCGCCTCGCGTCATCCCTGGCGCCGCGCTGCAAGGCAAGCTCCGCAACATAGAAGTTCGCCTCGCAGACTTTGCTTCTCTTCTTTTCTGGATTGGAATCATCGGCAGCGTCGAGCACTTGCTGCGATGTCAACGTGCCCAGAAAGAGGTTGACGATCGGGGCGGGCCACTTCGTCATGTCGAGATGCGTTGCCACGTCTGCCAACCGGCTCGGTTGATCACTGCGCCGGGCAATGATGTCGCGCCACAAGGCCGCATAAGCGCTTTTCGGATTGAGCCGACCTGCCTCGTCAAAATCCGCCAAAGACTGGGAAAGGGACCCGCGCTGCCAATGGATCATAGCGCGACCAAAATACGCGAATGCGAACGTAGGATTGATCTCGATCGCTTTGCTGTAATCAGCGATACCATGATCAAGCTCACCCTTCGCTCGATACGCGTCCCCGCGATAGATATAGGCAAACGAGCCCTTTGGCTCGATCTCGATCACACGGGTGTAGTCTGCAATCGCAGGGTCGAAGTTGCGCTGCCTGAAATATGCGGCTGCACGTACCTGGAGTCCCTGCACGTTGTTGGGGTAGGAATGAAGAAACTGTGAGACGTCGGCGACGGCGGCCTCAAAATTCTGCTCATCAAAATGCGCTTGGCCGCGAAGATAGTAAGCCCTGCTGTAAGCCCAGCTATCAGATCTCGAGGCCAGCGCGGCAGTGCAACCTGAAATCCGCTCCGAAGGTGGAATTTTCTCGATACTCAGGCACTTTGCCCAGTCCTCGGTGGAATTCGCTCTGACGCCTGGCAACGATAGACTCGTTGCCAACACCGCCATCGCACCTGCAAATAGGCCGCATGTACTTCGTTTCACGTGACTTCCCGCCCCGACCGACAGTCAAGTGAGATAGCATGAGGTTGCAGGACGAGTCAGCAGCTACTTGTATTTGCGATAGCGCGCTCCATTCGGAAAGGCGCGCAGAAAGCGACGCCTTATGTATCCCGGAAATAGTATCGATTGAGAAGGTGCGAACGGAGTTTGAGCGACGGGCCTCACCCTGTCGTTCCGGGATGATCCAAGGGGACCAAACCCGGAATCCTTATGTTCCGGATCGCCGCTCCGCGCCGCCCTCACCCTTCCTTGAAGCCGTATTCCGGCACGTTGCCGCTGGCACCATAATATTTGTAGGGCAGGAACTTGCCGCTCATGGTGATCTTGACGCGATCGCCCTTCGGATTGGCGACGCGCTCCATCGCCATGTCGAAGTCGATCGCCGACATGATGCCGTCGCCGAACTCCTCCTCGATCAACGCCTTCCACGCCGGGCCGTTGACCATCACCATCTCGTAGAAGCGGTAGATCAGGGGATCGGTCGGCGGCATCGGCGTGCCGGTGCCGCGCATCGGCACCTCGTTGAGCATCGCGGTCTCGGCCTTCGACAGGCCGAACAGCTCGCCGGCATTGGCCGCCTGCGGTTTTGTCAATTTCATCTGGCCGAGGATCGCGCCAACGATCAAGACCTCGGAATAGCCGCCGATCTTCTCGCAGATATGCTTCCAGCTCCAGCCCTTCTCGCGCTTGATGTCGAGCAGCTTTTCGGTGAGGTCTTCGCGTTTCATGAGGCTTCCTCCGTGGGGACCGGCACGCAGTAACGACGCCGGCATTGATCAGCGTCCGGCCGCATCTTATGCCGCCGGACGCCGACAAACATGCAGATTTTATGCCGCTTTGCCTGTTACGACGGCAGCGGTCGGCAAGCCTTCGTCGATCGGCAGTGCCGGATCGCGCGACCATTCGTTCCAGGAGCCGAAGTACATCCGCACGTCCTTTACGCCGGCGTTCTTCAGCGCCAGGAAGGTGTTCGAGGCACGTGCCCCCTTGAAGCAGTAGAGATAGACCGGCGTGGTCTGCGAGATGCCGACGGTCGCGCATTCGGCGAGGATCTCGTCCTTTGACTTGAAGCGCGGCCCCTCGCCGGTCGGCTTCATCATCCGATACCATTCGAGCCAGACCGCGCCGGGGATGCGACCCTTGCGCGGGCAGAAATCCTTCCCGTAAGGCGACGAGCTCTCGCCGATCCACTCGTCGACGTCGCGCACGTCGAGGATCGCGACACCCGGCTTGCCGACCGCCGCCAGCATCGCCTTGGCATCGATCATGATGTCGCCGGCCTCCGGCACGATGGCGAATCCGGCCTTCGCCGGCACCGCAACGTCAGTCGTGACCGGCAGGTCCGCCGCCTTCCAGGCATCGAAGCCGCCGTGCAGCACCTTGATCTTGGGATAGCCCAGCATCGCCAGCAGGTAGTAACCGCGGCAGGACTGGCCGAAACCGGAATTCATCGACTGCTCGTAGATCACGGCAGTCTCCTTGCCGGAGAGGCCGGCGGCGCCGAAGGCGTCGGCGAACTTGGTCTTCAGCGCGTGCATGCCCTCCGGCGTCGAAGTCGCAAGATAGGTGAAGATGTCATGCACATTGACCGCGCCGGGCAGATGTCCCGCCGCATAGGCATCCGGATTGCGCGTGTCGATGACGACACACGGCTCCTTTGTGACGAGCTCGGCTAGTTCGCCGGCGGTGATCAGAACGTCCGTCATGGCTCTCTCCTGTTTGCGGTTGCAGTCGTGGTGGTCCCGAACTTGTTTGAGCATGATCTCTTCGGAAAACCGGTCCCCACTTTTCCGGATCATGCTTCAGCCGTCCGCCAGCATCTTGCGCAGCTGCTTGGTGGCGGGCGTGACGATGGCGACGAAATAGGCTTCGCGCAGCCGGCGCTGGGCGCGGTGGCTCATCAGGTAGCCGCGCGCGCCGCAATGGAGCATCGCCGCATGCGCGACCGCGACGCTGGCATCGCCGATACGCAAGCGGAGCGCGACGACGCGGCGCCAGTAGCTATCGTCGGCGTTGTAGGGATCGCCCGCCAGCGTCATCGCCTCCTTCTCGAACTCGGCATAGAGCTCGCGGAATTGCAGCGGCTGCTGCGGCAGATAGCGGTTGACGTGACCGAGCGGCGCGTGGACCTCGTCCATGATGTTGATGCAGTCCCGCATCAGCCCGAGGCCGATGCCGGCCTGCAGCAGGATGAATCCGGCGCGGATCTTCCTGACGAAGGGAGCGGCGGGCTCGGCGAGGATCAATTCATCCGGCACGAACACGTCGCGGAACTGAACGCCGTAGGTGCCGGTGCCGTCCATCGCCAGGAACGGCTTGCACGGCGTCAGCGTGATCGCGGGATCGGAGCAATCGGCCAGGAACATGACCGTGCCGCCGTCCTCCTCCTCGCGCTCGAAGATGGTGCCGAAGTAATGGCCGGGCCCGAGGTTCGACACCCAGGGCAGCGCGCCGCGGACGATGTAGCCGCCGTCGACCTTGCGACCCCTGAGCTTCAGCCGCTCGATGCCGAAGAAGCTCTTCATGGGGTTGGAAAGCCCGGTGCCGCCCAGCACGCGCCCGCGGGAGAAGCAGTCGCCGAAGCGCGCGGCGAGCTTCACATTGGTGGAATTGGCGACGTACCAGACCAGCGTGTTCTGGCACCAGGCCATGAAGGCGGTGGCGCCACAGACCTCGCCGATCGCGGCCATCGACTGGATGGCCCAGCGCAGGTCGGCGGGGCCCTCCTGCGGCACATGGCTGCTCCACGCCCCGACCTCGCCGAGCCGGCGCAGGAATTCGCCGGGATAGATTGAGCCGGCATCGATCGCGGATGCGATTGGTGCCAGCTCCTGGCGGGCGAGGCGCGCGACCTCGTCCGTGATGGTCGGTGCGGGATCTTGAGCTGCGACCCGCGACAAAGCCAGTGAACCCATGGGTGATCTCCGCACCTTGAATTGCCGATTGGCGCCTAAGCGCTGACCTCGAGATTGACGGGGCGGGTGAAGGTGTTGGCGACCGGCGACCACTTCTTCACATGCGCCACCAGCGCGTCGATCTCGCCCTGCGCGATGCCTTCACACTCCATGTCGACCTTGACGCGGACGTCGGTGAAGCCGACCGGCTTCTCGCTGACGTCGCCGGTGCCCCACACCGCCGTGATGTTGAGGTCGCCCTCGAGCTCGAGCTCGAGCTTGTTGACGATCCAGCCGCGATGCACGGCGTTGGCGTGCAGGCCGACTGCAAGGCAGGAGCCGAGCGCGGCGAGCGAGGCTTCGGAGGGATTGGGCGCAGTGTCGTCACCAAGCAGGCCCGGCGGCTCGTCGACGATGTAGGGCGCGAGGTTGCGGATGTAGTTGGCGTGGCGGAACTTGCCCTCGGCCACCGTCTTGCACTTCAAGGTCTTGACGACCTTCGGGTTGGCCTTGCCGTTGGCAATGAGCTGCTCGAGCCCGCCTCTGTCGATCGGCGCGAGGCAGCCGGTCAGTGCGGTTTTCTGGGCGACAGCGGTCATCAGTTTTCTCCCTGGGAGCGATGGAATTGGTCAGGATACCGAACGGTCTGTTTCCTGCACGAAGCGTGCCAGTCCGGCCCCAGATCAAAAGGCGAAATTCCGCAGGCGCTTAAGGGGGTCTGCCTGCGGATTGATCAGCGCCGTCTTGCTCAATCGCCAAGCAGATGCCGCGGGCCTGCGATTATTTTCAGCGCAGGAAGGCGCGCATGAAGATGCGGCTTGATGATTTCGCCGCGCTCCGATTTACTGCCGCGCATGGCCAAATCGATTGCGAAGAAAAAACCAGCCGCGGCGTTCAGCGCCGGCGACGATGAATCGGCGCGCGGACGCCTGCTCAATGCGGCGACGCATCTGTTCTGCAAGAACGGCATCAACGCCACCGGGATCGATGCGATCATCGACGAGGCTGGAACCGCGAAGACCACGCTCTACAAACTGTTCGGCTCGAAAACCAACCTCGTGCATGCGGTGCTCGAGAGCGAAGGCCGGCAGTGGCGCGAATGGTTCATCGGCGCGATCGAGGCCGGCGGCGGCGATCCGCAGACGAAGCTGTCGCGGATCTTCCCTGCCCTGAAATCCTGGTTCGCCGAGGAACGCTTCTACGGCTGCCCCTTCATCAATGCGGTCGCCGAGCACGACAAGGATGCCAAGCAGTTCCGCAACATCGCACTGAAGCACAAGAAGGTGGTGCTGGCGCATATCGAGAAGCTCGCCGCCGAGATGGGCGCGACCGAGCCGGCCGTGCTGGCGCATCAGCTCGCGCTGTTGATCGACGGCGCCATCGTCGCCGCCATGGTGTCGGGTGATCCGGCCGTCGCCGATACCGCAGGCCTCGCCGCAGGCAACCTGTTCGCACCGGCCAGGGCGAAGAAGGCGAAGCGCGCCGGCAGCGCCGTGGAAGAGCTACTCGCGGTCTAAAGCGCGATGAGATTGGGTTGAATTGTCATCGCGCTTTAGTTCATTGTTTGAGCATGATCTTTTCGGAAGACCGCCAAGCACTTTTCCGGATCATGCTTTAGCAGCGGGGGGCGCCGCGCGATCCGCAACGCCCACCGCCTTGTCATCATATCGTCTCTCGGCGCTATTTCAGCGCGTCCGCCACCTTCGCAATGCCGGCATTGGCGCAGACCTCATCCTTCTCGCCGCCGGGCGCGCCCGAGACGCCGACAGCCCCGATCACCTCGCTGCCGGCCTTGATCGGAACGCCGCCGCCGACGCCGACAACATTCGGGATCTGCTTGAGGAAGGCGTTAGCGGGATCTTCCATCTGCTTCATCGTCGCGAGCGAGGTCTGGCTGCGGGTGCGCGCCGTGTAGGCTTTCATTCGCGCGAATTCCATGGTGTGCGGGCCGGTGCCGTCGCCGCGAACCGAGGCCGCGACATTGCCGCCCTTGTCGACGATCACGACCGACACCTTGTAGCCGTCCTTGGTGCACTGATCGATCGCCGCCTGCATGATCGCCAGCGACATCGCCATCGAGACGTTCTTCTCGACCAACGGTGCCTGCGCCAGCGCAGGCGTGGCGGCGAGGATGGTGATGGATTGGAACAAAGACAGACTGACACGACGCATGAAAAAGCCTCCCTGAGAGATGTTGTTGTGCGCCCTATTGAACCCTCGCAGGCGCGGAATAATCCCGCTGCGCCGGACAAAATTCGGAGCCCGCGCGGGCCCCCGCCTTACAGATCGAAATTCGTCGGCAGCATGACGACGTCGCGGATCGTCATGCCGCGCGGCCTAGTCAGCATGAACAGCACGACCTCGGCGACTTCGCTTGCCTCAAGCAGACTGCCCGACGCTTTGGCTTCCGCGAGCTTCTCCGCCGGCCAGTCGGCGAGCAGCGCGCTGATCACCGGCCCCGGCGAGATCGAGCCGACGCGGATGCCGTGCTTGAACACCTGGCGGCGCACCGTCTGGACGAAGCAGTTGATCGCCCATTTCGACGACGCGTAGACCGGCTCCCAGGGCGTCGGAAAATGCGCGGCGAGCGAGCTCGTGACGATGATGTCGCCGGTCCCCCGGGCGATCATGTGCGGCAACACGTCGTGCACGTTCTTCATCACGACATTGACGTTGAGGTTCAGCATCCGGTCGATCGCGGCGCTGTCGGCATCGACGAGGTCGCCGCCGACATAGATGCCGGCATTGGCGTGCAGGATGTCGAGCTGGCCCGCCTTCTCCAGCACGCGCGGCAGCAGCGTCGCGCAGGCCGCGGGATCGAGCAGGTCGATGACCAGCGGGATCACCGCATCGCCGTGCCTGCCGGCGAGCGCCGCGAGCGCGGCGGCGTCGCGGTCGACCATCACCACGCGCGCGCCGACTGCCAGCATCGCCTCGCTGCTCGCAAGTCCGATGCCGGACGCCGCCCCGGTCACGGCCGCGACCTTGCCTTCCAATTGCTTCGCCATCGTCTCCACCCTGTCAGGTCAGTGCGACAGGCATGGCAACACATCGCGGTCGCGCTGTCAGCTGCCATGCGATGCACGACGCGCGCGTCCGGCGCTCACAGGCGGAGCATCGGCGGCCGCGTGGCGAAACGGCGGCGCAGCCATTTTGCCGCCGGTCCAGCCGGCCGCTGCTTGTGCCAGACCACTTCGAGCGCGACGGGATGCGCACCCTCGTCGAAGTCGAGTTCGGGAACCGCCAGTTCCTCGGCGACCTGCGAGCTCGCCATGATGTGCGCCGGGATCAACGCCCAGCCAACGCCGTGCTTGAGGATCTGCAGGATCACCCAATGGCTCTCGACCCACCACACCTCCGCCGCGACGCGCAGCCGGTGCCGCTCGGTTCCTTCGTTGCGCACCGTGACCATGATCTGGCGATGCCGCTTCAGCTCCTCCCAGTCCACCTTTCCATGCGCGAGCGGATGGTTCTTGCCGCACACCAGCTGCAGCGGCACCCAGCCGATGGTCTTGAAGCCGAGCTCGGGCGGCAGCTGCTCCTGCCGCCACATCACGCCGACATCGGCCTTGCCGTCGAGCACGAGGCGGCTGACGTCCTCCATGATCGGAAACAGCAGCTCAAGCTCGACATGAGGAAAGCGCGTGGCGAATTCCGCGAACAGTTCGCCGACCGCGCTCTCCGGATAGAGCTCGTCGATCGCCACCACCAGGCGCTTCTCGACATGCGCCTCGAAGCTGCTGGCAACGCCGATCAGGTGCTCGCGGCGATCGAGGATCAGCTTCGCTTCCGGCAACAGCCGCGCCCCCGCTTCGGTCAGCACCGGGTTGCGCCCGGCCCGGTCGAACAGCGCAATGCCGAGGTCGGTTTCCAAATTGGCGACATGCGTGCTGACGGCCGATTGCGCCTTCTTCAGCAGCCGCGCCGCGCCCGAGAACGAGCCCTGCTCGGCGGCCGCCACGAACGATTCGAGCTGGTCCATGGAAATGGCCATCTATCTCTTTTCCAGATATTATCTAACTTTGTAATCCCACAATATCAGATAGAAACCCGATCACAACGACAAGAAAGGGTTTCCAAATGTCCATGCGTTCCTTCTCCGACCGGATCAGGCACGCAGTCCTGTTCGAATTGATCGGTATCGCCATCTTCACGCCGGCAGCCGCTTGGCTGTTCAATCAGCCGGTCGCCCATATGGGCGTCATCGGCGTCGTCTCGGCGACGGTGGCGACGATCTGGAACTTGCTGTTCAATCTCGGCTTCGACCATGCGCTGGTCCGCTTCACCGGCCGCGTCGTCAAGACGATGCCGATCCGCGTTGCGCACGCGATGCTGTTCGAGGCCGGACTGATCGTGCTGCTGATCCCGTTCGTCGCCTGGTATCTCGCGTCTCGCTGTGGGCCGCGCTGATGATGGATATCTCGATCGTCGCGTTCTATCTGGTCTACGCGTTCGTGTTCAACATCGCCTACGATCGCGTCTTCCCCGTGCGCCCGTTGAAGGCCCACGGTCGCGCGGCGGGCCGGGCGCTGCCGGCCTGATCGGCTGCGATACGCGGCGCGGCTCGGATTATCAGATCCGCCGCGCCGCTCCGCACCCTGACACCGCGCCAATATTCATGATGGCAGCGACTACACACAAGTTCTGCCGCGCTCCTCACATAGATTGATTTGATCCGGCTTGAGCCCTGCGTGGTATTCGAGCCGGCACGCCCGTCAGAGGCTGCCAAACGGCCAACAATGCCAAAACGGCCAACAAGAAGAAGCGGAGGACTGCAATGCCTTGGAACCGTTCGATCCAACCAACTCGCCGTCATCTCATCAAGGGCGCAGCCGCCACGTCGGCCACGCTGCTGCTCGGCAGGCCCGCGATCGCCAAGGGCAAAGCCGAGATCGTGATCGGCAACATCGACGCCTATTCAGGACCGGCTGCGGTCTATTCGTCGATCGGCCGCACGCCCGGCGGCTATTTCAAGATGATCAACGAGCAAGGCGGCATCAACGGCCGCATGATCAAGTACATCACCTATGACGACGCCTACAGCCCGGCCAAGACCGTCGAGCAGGCGCGCAAGCTCGTCGAAGGCGACGAGATCGACGTCCTGTTTGCGCCGCTCGGTGCGCCCACCAATGCGGCGATCATGAAGTACATGAACCAGAAGAAGGTCCCGCACCTCTTCATCGCCTCGGGCGCGACCAAGTTCGGCGACTACAAGAATTTCCCCTACACCATGGGTTTCCAGCCCTGCTACCAGATCGAAGGGCGCGCCTTCGCGCAACACGTGCTCGCGACCCAGGCCGACCCCAAGATCGGCATCGTCTACCAGAACGACGATTTCGGCCGCGACGTGCTGAAAGGCTTCAAGGACGGACTTGGCGCCAAGACCTCCGCAATCGTGGCCGAGCTGTCGTATGAGACCGCGGACCCGACCATCGACAGCCAGGTGGTGCGCTGCAAATCCGCCGGCGCCAACGTGTTCATGAGCATGACCACGCCGAAATTCGCAGCACAGGGCATCAAGAAGATCGCCGAGCTCGGCTGGCAGCCGGCGCATTACATCGGCAACAACGCCTCGTCCGCCGGATCGACGCTGAAGGCCGCGGGGTTCGACGTATCGAAGGGGATCATCTCGAGCGCCTATTTGAAGGATCCCGTCGACGCGGCCTGGGACAGCGATCCCGCGATCCAGAAATGGCGCGCCTTCCTCGACAAATACGATCCGGCCGCCGCCAAGAACGACATCTACGCGGTGACAGGCTATCTCACCAGCCAGATCCTGGTTCAGGTGCTCAAGCAGTGCGGCGATGACGTCTCGTCCGAAAACATCATCAAGCAGGCGGCGAATTTGAAGAATGTCGAATCCGACATGCTGCTGCCGGGCATCAGGATCAACACCTCGTCGACCGACTACTATCCGCTCGAGCAACTGCAGCTGACGCGCTTCAGCGGCGAACGCTACGAGGCGATGGGACCGGTGATCGACGGCGGCATCTCGAAGGCGTGAAGGCAGCAGGCGATATGCGAAGCGCGGACCCTCACCTGGTCTGCGCCTCTCCATCGTCATTGCCTGCCAAAAGCGGCTTTCAGACTATTCTTTTGCCGGCACCGTACGCAAATAGGCGACGATGGCGTCGAGGTCGGCAGCTGCCAGAGTGGCGTAGTAATGGAAGCCCATGGGCGGATTGAGCTTGCTGCCGTCCTTGCTGACGCCCTGAGTGATGGCGCGCTTGATCTCGTCATCAGTCCAGCCGCCAATGCCTTTCGTCTTGCTGGAGCTAATGTTCCGCGAAACCGAGACGCCCCAAGGTCCCGGAAACTTGCCGCCGCCGGCGCCCATGCTGGTCGCAAATTCTCGCCCTTGCGGCCCCATCGGCGTGTGGCACTCCATACAGTGTGCAATCGTGACGAGGTAGAATCCTTGCTGCACCTTGTCGCCCAACATCGCTTCGGTGTACGGGCTTTCACCACCTGGGGGAACAGGATGTCCTTGCGGCATCTTGTAGACTGGCTCCGGCACCGCATTCCTGATCGGCTGGATGGTGTGCAGATAAGCGATCACTGCATCGAGATCGCGATCGGTCATGATCTCGTAGAAGCCGCTTGGCATGATCATGGCGACGTGCGCGCCGTTGCGCTTGATGCCCTTACGTATCAGTTGCTTGAGCTCTGCGTCAGTGTAATTGCCGATGCCGGTTTCCTTGTCTTGCGTGATATTCGGGGCCGTGACCTTGAACGGCGGCTCATCCCATGACAGGCCGCCGGAAAAAGCCTTATCCCGGATCTCGCCCGATGGTCCCTTCGGGGTATGGCAGTTGCCGCAGGTCAGGATGCCATTGACCAGATAATTGCCGCGCTCGACTAGGTCCGATTGTG
This sequence comes from Bradyrhizobium viridifuturi, assembly GCF_001238275.1. GTDB lineage: Bacteria > Pseudomonadota > Alphaproteobacteria > Rhizobiales > Xanthobacteraceae > Bradyrhizobium > Bradyrhizobium viridifuturi. The sequence continues at coordinate 39,142 of NZ_LGTB01000025.1, read as the reverse complement.
CGCCGGCCGGGCTGGTCAATACCGCGCCGATAACGAGCGCTAACGATCCGATACGGATCATGACGACGCCTCCAATCAATTGAAATATGCCGATAGAACTCAGATCGATTTCTGACTTCAAGAAGGTCCGTCAACGAAATGCGCGCACGAGTGCCGACGCTGCGAAGGCCGTGCGTAAATCGAGATAGCCGACGCGCAAGAAAAACGAGCGCGCGGATCAATGGTACGATCGCCGCCCTTTCTTTCGGCGCGTGACTGCCGAGGGCTGGCCAGACAAAATCTAGCAGATTTTCCGTGCTTGAGAAGCCAACATGACTCCGCCGAAATTCGGGGCGCGAGACATCAGGATCAACGCCTCGCCGACCAATCGTCATCCGCCCGAGCACGGCGCGGTGGGCTAGCGTTTCCAACCGATCATTCTTGAGGTAGCCTCATCCATCCTGAACGTGACGAGCCGCCATGCTCACGCTCTATTCCTATCCGCCGTTGTTCGGCGTCGCCGACAACAATGGCTATGGCCTGAAGGTGTTCGCTTTTCTGAAGCTCGCCGGCGTACCGTTCCGGCACGAGCACATTTTTGATGCGTCGAAGGCGCCGCGCCAGCAATTGCCCTACATCGTCGATGGCGATGACACCGTCGGCGACAGCGAGACCATTCTCCGCTACGTCACCGAAAAATACGGCGTGACGCTGGATGCCGCGCTGACGCCGGCGCAACGCACCACCGATCTCCTCGTCACGCGCACGCTCGACGATCTCTACTGGGTGATGTCCTACTCGCGCTGGAAGGACGAGCGCTACTGGCCGAAATTTCGCGACGCGCTCAAGCGTGAGCATCCCGACCTCACCGACGACGGCTTGATGAAGGCCAGGGAGTTCAACGCGCAGCGCTACCATTACCAGGGCATCGGCCGCTTCGAGCCCGATGCCGCGATGGCCCGCGGGCTCGCCGATCTCGCCGCACTGGCGAGCCTGATCCCGCCGCAAGGCTATGTGCACGGCAACACGCCGACGTCCATCGACGCCGGCATCTATGGCTTCGTGGCCAACATCTACTTCTACGACATCGACACGCCGTTGAAGGCATTCGTGGTCGCGCACGACGCACTGGCGAAGCACTGCAGGGCCATCCACGCGGCGGTCGCTGGTGTCGCATAGCGCCGGCTCGGCCCAGGGCGCGCACTCGTCAACATGACGAGCCCGCGCCCCGGTTCAGCTCTAACCCGACAAGCGGTCAGTAGTCCCAGAACGCCGGGACCCAACGAAAGGCCTCGCCGGCGACCGCGACATGGCCGATCGACGGGAACGGCATATGCGTCGCCACCAGCAGTTCGCCGCTCTCGGCCAGCTCCCGCAACAGGCGGATGCGAACGCGCGCCGCCTCGTCGGGGTCGTGCTCGAAGCCGTTGTGCCATTCGGGCTGGTCGAATCCGACCGTGAACACGGCGTCGCCAGCGAAGGTCAGCGCCTCGCCGCCGGACGCCATGCGGACCACGCTGTGTCCGGGGGTGTGGCCGCCGGTGCGACGAACGACCACGCCCGGCGCCACCTCGTGCTGCTCATCAAAGGTCCACAGATTGTTGCGGTACTCGTTCGCGAACCGCTTGGCGGTCGCCCGCAGCGCGTCCGGGAATCCCTGCGGCATGTCGGTGCGGGTGAAATCCGGCGCCTCCCAGAACTTGACTTCGGCGGCAGCAACATGGATCCGCAGGTCCGGACGCAGCCTTTCCTTGACGCCATCGACGAGCAGCCCGCCGACGTGGTCCATGTGCATGTGGGTCAGCACCACATCGGTCACCGACGCAAGGTCGATGCCGGCAGCTTCCAGCCGCTTGATCGTCTGACCGGCGCGCGGAAGGTGCAGGTCAGGATCCGACCCCAGCCCGGCGTCGATCAGGATGGTCTTTCCGCCGCTGCGGACCATCACCACGTTCAGCGCCCAGTCGAACGCATCCGCCGGCAGGAACATGTCGTGCAGCCAGGCCGCGCGGACCGCGGGATCGGCGTTGTGCGCAAGCATTTTGGACGGCAGCGGCAGCACGCCGTCGCTGACCACGAGCACGTCAATCTCGCCGATCCGCAGCGCGTAGCGCGACGGAACCAGCTCTTCGGGCTTCGACCCGACGGCCTCTAAGGGGTTGTGTTGGTTCATGATCGTCTCCTGCTGACCGACCACGCCGCGTGGGGCGCGGTTGCGGTGAATGGAGAGATGTCTAGCGAACCGGCCCTGCCGCTGCCCCAGAGCGATTGTCGTCGTTGCAGAGAGATTGCTGACGATGCAGCTGACAGCTAGCTCGGAATAGCGACGGATGCGTGACTCGCCGGCCGCGCAGCCTACTCGGTGTCGTCCCTATCCTACTCGGTGTCGTCCCTGCCTAGTGCGCAATTGCGCACTAGGCAGGGAGACAAGTGGGGAGAATTGTGTACTCACTCCGCTGTCATCGCCCGACTCGACGCGCTGGTGATGACACCGAACGTGGCGCTTCACTTCCCCTGCTGAAGCCCCGCCTCCAGCCGCAGCAACTCACCATCGAGATCACGCTCGACATCATCCACCTTGATGTCGACCACCCGGTAGTCGCGCGCCTCGAGCCAGGCGCGGCGCTTGGCGCGGTCTGCGGCGATGGCCTCGCTCTCGTTCGCGTTGACCAGCTCGATCGCGGTCCGGTGCACGAAGGAGACGAAGTCGGGGATGTGGCGGCCGACCGGGGTCTGGCGCTTGAACTGGCCAGCGAAGCGGCGGTCCCGCGTCAGCGCCTGCCACAGGATCCGCTCGGCGTCCGTCGGGTTGCGGCGGAGCAGCCGGGCAAGCCCGCGCACCGTGCTGGAATTGTCAGCGGTCGCGCCGCCCCCGCCCTGTTCGGCGAGCAGCGCCCGAAGCCTCGTTGCCTGGGCGCCGTCGAGCACGCCGCCCTTGGCCGGGCCCTTGCGGCCTTCCGCGATCGCCATCACCACGCCGTGCAGCGTGTGCATGTCCTGCTTGGTCGGGTCCATCCGGGTGAAGATGTTGCGCAGGTTCACCAGCATGGTGTCGCGCTTCTCGGCCGGACGCAGGAACTCGACCTTGTCGAGCTCGGCGACCAGATTGTCGAAGAACGCCTGCATCTGGTGCTGGGAGGCCGGCTCGGACCGCTCCGGCATCGCGAACGGCAGCGCACCCGCGGTCGAGAGCTTGAACCATTCATAGCCCATCAGCAGCACCGCTTGCGCCAGGTTGAGCGAGGCGAAGCCGGGGTTGACCGGGAAGGTGATGATGCGATTGGCGAGCGCGACCTCGTCGTTGGTCAGGCCGGAGCGCTCCCGCCCGAACAGGATGCCGGCGCCGCCGCCGGACGCGACATGGCGGACGATCTCGCTGGCCGCCCCTTCCGGCCCGACCACCGGCTTGGCCTGGTCGTGGGCGCGCGCGGTGGTCGCAAACACCAGCGTGAGGTCGGCGATCGCCTGCTCAACGGTGTCGAACAGTTCGACGGAATCGGTGATGTGGTCGGCGCCGGCTGCGGCACGCTGGGCGGCGATGTTCGGCCAGCCGTCGCGCGGGTTGACGATGCGCATCCGCGACAGCGCGAAGTTGCCCATCGCGCGCGCGGCCATGCCGATGTTCTCGCCAAGCTGCGGCTCGACCAGGATGACGACGGGACCGGCAAGGTCGTGCCCTGCCTTGGTCTTGTCGGTGCCGGACATCTCACTTCACTTTCTGATTCAAGATCTGAATATTTTGATTCAGCTTCCGAAGCGGCTGATTCAAAGTCTCATACAGGTCCCCGAAACCAGCTTTGCACCGGTTTTGCGCGGGACCAATTTCTCCAAGCAGATAACAGGGTTAGCCGCGATTGCGAATCCTCAATCGGAATCCCGATCGCACAACGCGAGGGTCGCCGCTTGCGCGCACTTCGCCTTCGGATAGGCTATCAACCACAACCAAAGCGAAGCTGTAAAGGCACGCTTGAGACGCCGGTTGAACGGCGAGGCACTTGGTTCAAAGCACTTTTGGGGGAGACGACGATGCGGGGCAGATGGACGCTGGCGATTGTGGGCCTGATCTTGATCGTGGCGGGGGGCCTGCTCGCCCACTTCACGCAAACCGCCGGCGGCATCCGGATCGAGGATGTCAGGTTCAAGGGCGCCAAGGGCAACACCATGAGCGCCCTGCTCTACATCCCGCCGAATGCGACGACACAAATCCCGGCGCCCGGCATCCTCGCCGTTCACGGCTACATCAATTCGCGCGAGACCCAGGACGGCTTCGCCATCGAGTTCGCCCGCCGCGGCTATGTCGTGCTGGCGCTCGACCAGACCGGCCACGGCTACAGCGACCCGCCCTCCTTCGCCAACGGCTTTGGCGGACCTGACGGCCTCGCCTATCTCCGCAGCCTGCCCTTCGTCGACAAGGAGAACATCGGGCTCGAGGGCCATTCGATGGGCGGCTGGACCGTGCTGGCTGCTGCCGCCGCCATGCCCAACGACTACAAGTCGATGGTGCTGGAGGGCTCGTCCACCGGCAAGCCGTTCGCCGCCGAGGGCACCGCGAGCTGGCCGCGCAACACCGCGCTGGTGTTCGCAAAATACGAGGAATTCCCTGACCTGATGTGGGGCGTCCAACTTGCCCGCGACGTCACCACGAGCCCGAAGCTCTGGGCGCTGTTCAGCACGCAGGCCGCGGTCGAGCCCGGCAAGGTCTATGGCGATCCGGCGGCCGGCACGGCGCGGGTGCTCTACACCCCCGCGATGACCCATCCGGCCGAGCACATCTCGCATGAGGCGATCGGCTACAGCCTCGACTGGTTCGCCAAGACCCTGAAGGGCGGCACCCCGCGCCCGGTCGACGACCAGATCTGGTTCCGCAAGGAGATCGGCACACTCATCGCCCTGATCGGTTTCGTTGCTCTCGTCATCGGGACGTTCGACGGGCTGCTGGAGGCCCAGATGTTCTCCCGCCTGCGGCTGCCGGCGGTCGCCGACGGCACCATGCCGCCGCACCAGGCGGCGAGCGGCCGGCGCTGGACCACGGCGTTCATCCTGTCCGCCTTCATCCCGGCGCTGACCTATTACCCGGCCTTTGCGCTCGGCGGCACCTTCGTCACCCCGAGCGCGGTCCTGCCGCAGGGCATCACCAACCAGATCCTGGTCTGGGCCATCATCAACCTGCTGATCACGCTGGCCCTGATGCGGTTCGCCCCGAAGCGCGCCAGCCGGGCCGGCCTGATCGGTCAATCCGTCGTGATCGCGCTGGCCGCGGTTGCGGTGGGTTATGCCGCGCTCTGGCTCGCCGACCTCGCGTTCAAGATCGACTTCAGGTTCTGGATCGTCGCGCTCAAATTGATGAGCGCAAAGCAATTCCTCATCTTCCTGATCTATCTGATTCCGTTCACGGCGTTTTTCGTCGTGGCGCTGCACGTGCTGCACCGGAATTTCTCGACCATGGATGCGCCACGCGGGGCGCTCTACCTCACCAACATCCTGGCCCTGACGCTCGGTTTCATCGTGTTGCTGGTGCTGCAATACGGCACGATGTGGCTCACCGGAAAACTGTTCAACCCGGTCCCCGACCCCGGTTTCGTGCCGCTCTCGACCATCGTCGCGATCCAGTTCGTGCCGCTGCTGGCGATCGTGGCCGTGATCGCGACCTTCACCTGGCGGCGGACCGGATCGAGCCTGCCGGGGGCCCTGATCGCGGGCCTGTTCGTGACCTGGTACATCGTGGCCGGGACCGCCACTCAGGTCCCATTTTAGGTGAAATGATGGGCTGAAAGTGCATAACCGGTGCGCTTTCGCCCGTCCCCGGGCGGTGCTATAGCGCAGGCGTATTTTCCAACCCGCCGTCAAAAGCGCGCCGTTCCCAAAAGGGCCTCCCCGTCATGGCAAAAATCAAGGTATCCAACCCCGTCGTCGAGCTCGATGGCGACGAGATGACCCGGATCATCTGGCAGTACATCAAGGACAAGCTGATCAACCCGTTCCTGGATGTCGAACTGCTGTATTTCGATCTGGGCATGGAATACCGCGATGAAACCAACGACCAGGTGACCATCGACGCCGCCGAAGCCATCAAGAAGGTCGGCGTCGGCGTCAAATGCGCCACCATCACCCCCGACGAGGCCCGGGTGAAGGAGTTCGGCCTGAAGCAGATGTGGAAGTCGCCGAACGGCACCATCCGCAACATCCTCGGCGGCGTGATCTTCCGCGAGCCGATCATCTGCAAGAACGTGCCACGCCTGGTTCCCGGCTGGACCAAGCCGATCATCATCGGCCGCCACGCCTATGGCGACCAGTACCGCGCCACCGACATCAAGTTCCCCGGCAAGGGCACGCTGTCGCTGAAGTTCGTCGGCGAGGACGGCACCGTGATCGAGCGCGAAGTGTTCAAGGCGCCCGGCGCCGGCGTCGCGATGGAGATGTACAATCTCGACGACTCCATCATCGATTTCGCCCGCGCCTCGCTGAACTACGGCCTGCTGCGCAACTACCCGGTCTACCTCTCGACCAAGAACACCATCCTCAAGGTCTATGACGGCCGCTTCAAGGACATCTTCCAGGACATCTACGACCGCGAGTTCAAGAAGGAATTCGAGGCCAAGGGCCTGACCTACGAGCACCGTCTGATCGACGACATGGTGGCCTCGGCGCTGAAATGGTCCGGCGGCTATGTCTGGGCCTGTAAGAACTACGACGGCGACGTGCAGTCCGACACCGTGGCCCAGGGCTACGGCTCGCTCGGCCTGATGACCTCGGTGCTGCTCACCCCTGACGGCAAGACGGTGGAAGCCGAAGCTGCCCACGGCACGGTGACCCGGCACTACCGCGAGCACCAGAAGGGCAAGGAAACCTCGACCAACTCGATCGCCTCGATCTTCGCCTGGACCCGTGGCCTCGCCCATCGCGCCAAGCTAGACAATAACCCGGAGCTGGCGAAGTTCGCCACCACTCTGGAGAAGGTCTGCGTGTCGACCGTCGAGGAAGGCTACATGACCAAGGACCTCGCGCTCCTGGTCGGCGCCGACCAGCGCTGGCTCTCGACCACCGGATTCCTCGACAAGGTGTCCGACAATCTCGCGAAGGCGATGGCGGCCTAAAGGCTGCCGTCCTGGAATGACAGGTGCGAGCATGACCGAGGCCCTCATCAGAGCCGTCGTGCTCGCATCATTCGTGCTATCAGGGTCGGCGGCATCAGCTGCCGATCCCCTGCCAGACGCCGTCGCGGCGCCCGGCGAAATCCCGGTCCTGTCAGTCCACGCCGAGGGCGTTCAGGTCTACGAGTGCAAGCCCGTCACCGACGGCAAGCTCGCCTGGTCGTTCCGCGAACCGGTCGCCACCTTGATCGCCAATGGCCGCACAGTCGGCCGGCACTATGCCGGCCCGAACTGGGAGCATATCGACGGCAGCGCCGTGACCGCCCGCACCGCCGGCAGCGCGCCCGGCGCGACTCCCGCCGACATCGCCTGGTTGAAGCTCGAAGTGATTTCCCACCGCGGCAATGGCGTGCTCTCGAGCGTTGCCACCGTGCAGCGGATCAACACCTCGGGCGGCGAACTCAGCGGCGCCTGCGACAAGGCCGGCGCGCTGAAGGGCGCGGCGTATTCGGCGGATTACGTATTCCTGCGCCGCGATTGATCCAAGGCGTTTTCGAGCGAAGCGGGTACCGGTTCGCGTGAAGAAAACGCGTCAAGACTAATCACGGAAGCCGCCATCGGTCTCGTGCGGCGCCTGGCCGATCTCCGCGGCGGCAAGGTCACCACCGGCCGTAAGCGGATCGGCGAGCCGCGCCTCTGCCGTCTCTCGGACATGCGCGGCGAGCGCCGGCATACGCTCGATCAGGGCATGGAAGTCCTGTGCATCGAGCAGCAGCAGCTTGGTCTTGCGCGTCGCCGTCACCGTGCCGGAGCGGCTGGTCCGCCTGAGCAGCGCGATCTCGCCGAAGAATGCGCCGTCAGACAACCGCACCCGCTGGTTCGGCAGGTCGATCTCGACCTCGCCGGCGGTGATGAAATACATCGACGACGCCACGTCGCCGCGCCGCACCAAGACCTCGCCGGCCTCGATGGCCTGCGATCGCAACAGCCGCATGATGTCGGCGATGTCGGCGGCGTTGAGATGCGAGAACAGCGGCACCCGCGCCAGCATGCCCCAGGTCACGACGAAGTCGCGGCGCCGGACCTCGTCGGCGAACGCGGTCGAGATGATCGCAACCGGCAGCGCGATCATCGCAAAGCCAACCACGATCGCGATCACGGTGACGATCCGGCCGAGCGGCGTGACCGGAACGACGTCGCCATAACCGACGGTACCGAGCGTCACGATCGCCCACCACATCGCCTGCGGCATGGTGCCGAACTTGTCCGGCTGCACCTTGTGCTCGATGGCATAGAGCAGCGAGGCGAACAGCAGCACTGCGCCGGTCAGGATCACCACGCAGCCGAACAGCGTGCGCCGCTCGGCATGCAGCGCCGCCAGCAGCGAGCGCATCGCGGTCGAATAGCGCACCAGCTTGAGGAACGGCAGCATGCCGAACAGCACCAGCGCGGTCTTGTCGCCGATCGCAAGCGCAATGGCCGACGGCAGGAACGCGAGCAGATCGATCACGCCGAGTGTCGAGAAGGCGTAGTCGAGCCGCGCCTGTAGCGGCGTCACGTCACGCAGGGAATGGCCAACCACGCTCCAGAGCCGGGCGGCATATTCCAGCGCGAAGGCGGCCACCGCCGCGATCTCGACAGTCGTGAGCAGCCAGCCGAACTGCGCGTCGATCTCGGGCACGGAGGCCAGGATCGCCGCCAGCACATCGACCGCGATGATGGCGACGATGATCCCGGCAAACCGCGCGCCGCCCGAATGCGGCAGATCATTGCGCTCGAGCAGCTCGTAGAGGCGATCGCGCAGCCGGGAGGCGCTGATCGTGGGCTTGAGCGGAGCCGTCGCCACGATCAGCCTCTCCGTCAGGCGCCGGCCGATGCTTGTTGAGTCATGGCCTGTTCGATCGCCGACAGCGCGGCGTCCGCCTTGGCGCCGTCGGGCCCGCCGGCCTGCGCCATGTCGGGGCGGCCGCCGCCGCCCTTGCCGCCGAGCACCTCGGAGCCCTTGCGGACCAGCTCGACCGCGTTGAAGCGCGAGGTCAGATCGGCGGTGACGCCGACCACGATGCCGGCCTTGCCGTCCTCGGTGACGCCGACGATCGCGACCACGCCCGAGCCAATCTGCTTCTTGCCGTCGTCGACCAGGCTCTTCAGATCCTTGGTCTCGACGCCTTCGACCGCACGCGCCAACAGCTTGACGTTGCCGACCTCGCGAACGCCGGAGGCCGCGCCGTTCGACGCACCACTACCGCCGCCCATCGCGAGCTTCTTGCGGGCGTCAGACAAATCGCGCTCGAGCTTCTTGCGCTCTTCCATCAGGGCGGTGATGCGCGCCGGGACGTCTTCGATCGTGGTGCGCAGCTCGGCCGCCGCGGTCTTCGCCAGCGCCATGGTGTCGTTGGCGTGCTTGCGTGCGTGACGCCCGGTCAGCGCCTCGATGCGGCGGACGCCGGAGGCGACAGCGCTCTCGCTGGTCACCGAGATCAGGCCGATGTCGCCGGTGCGGCGGACATGGGTGCCGCCGCAGAGCTCGACCGACCAGCCGAGCGCGTTCTGGCCATGCTCGCGGGCGCTCTTGCCCATCGAGACGACGCGGACCTCGTCGCCGTATTTCTCGCCGAACAGTGCGCGTGCACCGGCCTCGCGGGCGTCGTCGACAGCCATGACGCGGGTCGTCACCTCGTCATTCTCGAGCACGACATCGTTGGCGATGTCCTCGACCCGGGCGAGTTCTTCCGGCGTGATCGGCTTCGGATGCACGAAATCGAAACGCAGGCGATCGGGCGCGACCAGCGAGCCGCGCTGGGCGATGTGATCGCCAAGCACCTGGCGCAGCGCCTCGTGCAGCAGATGCGTCGCGGAATGGTTGGCGCGGATCGACGAACGCCTGGCGTGGTCGACCTCGAGCTGCAGCGCGGTGCCGGCCTTCAACGTGCCCTGCTCCACCGTGCCGACATGGACGAACAGATCGCCGGCCTTCTTCTGCATGTCGGTGACGCGGAACTTGACGCCCTCGCCCGTGAGCACGCCGATATCGCCGACCTGGCCGCCCGACTCCGCATAGAACGGCGTCTGGTTCAGCACGATCGCGCCGCTCTCGCCGGCCTTGAGGCTATCGACCTCGGCGCCGTCCTTGACCAGCGCCGTCACCGCGCCTTCCGCGCTCTCGGTCTCGTAGCCGAGGAATTCGGTTGCGCCGAGCTTCTCGCGCAGCGGAAACCAGATGGTCTCGGTCGCCGCCTCGCCGCTCCCTGCCCACGAGGCACGCGCCTTCTCGCGCTGGCGGTTCATCGCGTCGGTGAACGATGCCTGATCGACGCTGATGCCGCGCGACTTCAGCGCGTCCTGCGTCAGGTCGAGCGGGAATCCGTAGGTGTCGTACAGCGTGAACGCGGTGTCGCCGTCGAACATGTCGCCCTTCTTGAGGCCGGCGCTCTTCTCGTCGAGGATCGACAGGCCGCGCACCAGCGTCTTGCGGAAGCGGGTCTCTTCCAGCTGCAGCGTCTCCTCGATCAGCTTCTCCGCGCGCACCAGATCCGGATAGGCCTGGCCCATCTCGCGGACCAACGCCCAGACGAGGCGATGCATCAGCGGCTCGCTCGCGCCCAGCAGCTGCGCGTGGCGCATCGCGCGGCGCATGATCCGGCGCAGCACGTAGCCGCGGCCCTCGTTCGACGGCAGCACGCCGTCGGCGATCAGGAACGCCGACGAGCGCAGATGGTCGGCGATGACGCGATACGACGCGACGTTCTGCGCATTCGGCCCGTGGCCGAGCGCCGACGAGGCCGCATCGATCAGATGGCGGAACAGATCGGTCTCGAACACGCTCTCGACGCCCTGCAGGATGCACGCCATGCGCTCCAGGCCCATGCCGGTGTCGATCGAGGGACGCGGCAGCGCCACGCGCTCCTCCTTCGTCACCTGCTCGTACTGCATGAACACCAGGTTCCAGAATTCGAGGAAGCGATCGCCGTCCTCCTCCGGGCTGCCCGGAGGTCCGCCCCAGATGTGCTCGCCGCGGTCGATGAAGATCTCGGAGCACGGACCGCACGGACCGGTGTCGCCCATCGCCCAGAAATTATCCGAGGTCGGGATGCGGATGATGCGGTCGTCCGAGAAGCCCGCAATCTTCTTCCAGTAGCCGGCCGCCTCGTCGTCGGTGTGGTAGACGGTGACGAGCAGCTTGTCCTTCTTCAGCCCGAAATCCCTGGTGATCAGATTCCAGGCGAGCTCGATCGCGCGCTCCTTGAAGTAGTCGCCGAACGAGAAGTTGCCGAGCATCTCGAAGAAGGTGAGATGGCGCGCGGTGTAGCCGACATTGTCGAGGTCGTTATGCTTGCCGCCGGCGCGCACGCATTTCTGCGACGTCGTGGCGCGCTGATAGCCGCGCTTCTCGACGCCGGTGAAGACGTTCTTGAACTGCACCATGCCGGCATTGGTGAACATCAGGGTCGGGTCGTTGCGCGGCACCAGCGGCGACGACGCCACGATCTCGTGGCCGTTCTCCTTGAAGAAGTTCAGAAATGTCGACCTGATGTCGTTGACGCTGCTCATGTTCATCCAATCGGAAAAAGGGGCCGGCCAGCCGCAAAAAGGCGTCATTTTCCGGCCGAACGCTTTTAGACATTGCCAGCTGCGGTGTCCAGAAACTGTGCAGGCGGATCATGGGCTTGCCGCGGCAGCACAAAGCCCGTGGGATAGTTGCTGCAGCTGCGTTGACAGTCTTGGTGGCGCCGTGTTTTCTACCTACCTGTTACCCGTCACGTCGGGAGAGACCGGTCCTGCTTTGGGCCGGCGCCGAAGGAGCAACCGCCCCGGAAACTCTCAGGCAAAAGGACCGCGTGACGTCTGACATCTGGAAAGAGGCGCAGGGGTTCTCCCCGATGCGTCCGCCGACGGGATAATACTCTCAGGCACAGCGACAGATGGGGCTTTCTGCAGGTTTCTCAAGGGGAAATGGGTCCCCGCGGGAACCGCGAGGGCCCTGTGATGCTTGCGCACGAAAACTCCCCGCTGAAACAGACCCCGCTGCACGCCCTGCATCTGGCGCGCGGCGCCAAGATGGTGCCGTTCGCCGGCTACGACATGCCGGTGCAATACACGGCCGGCGTGCTCAAGGAGCATCTGCACACCCGCAAGGACGCCGGTCTGTTCGACGTGTCCCACATGGGTCAGCTCGCGCTGAAGGCCAAATCCGGCAAGGTCGGCGACGCGGCGCTCGCGCTGGAGAAGCTGGTGCCGCAGGACATCGTCGGCATCGCGCCGGGACGGCAGCGCTACGCGCAGTTCACCAACGACGACGGCGCCTGCTCGACGACCTGATGGTCGCGAATTTCGGCGATCATTTGTTCCTGGTGGTCAACGCCGCCTGCAAGGACGAGGACGAGGCGCATCTGCGCGCCCATCTCTCCGATACCTGCGAGATCGTGTCGCTGGCCGACCGCGCGCTGATCGCGCTGCAGGGGCCGAAAGCCGAATCGGCGCTGGCGAAACTTTGTGCAGATGTCAGTTCGATGAAATTCATGGACGCCGGCCCACGCCGCGTCGCCGACATCGACTGCTTCGTCTCACGCTCCGGCTACACCGGCGAGGACGGCTTTGAAATCTCCGTTCCGGCCGACAAGGCCGAAGCCCTGGTCACCGCACTGCTCGACAATCCCGACGTGCTGCCGATCGGCCTCGGCGCGCGCGACAGCCTGCGGCTGGAAGCCGGGCTCTGCCTCTACGGCCATGACATCGACACCACGACGACGCCGGTCGAAGGCGCGCTGGAATGGTCGGTGCAGAAGGTTCGCCGCAGCGGCGGCGCCCGCGCCGGCGGTTTTCCGGGCGCCGACAAGATCCTCACCCAATTCGCACAAGGCGCATCGCGCCGCCGCGTCGGCCTGAGGCCGGACGGCCGCGCGCCGGTGCGCGAAGGCGCCTTGCTGTTCGCCGATGCCGCCTCGACCGAACAGATCGGCAAGGTGACCTCGGGCGGCTTCGGCCCGAGCCTCAATGCGCCGGTTGCGATGGGCTATCTGCCGACCGCCCTCTCCGCCGCCGGCACCACCGTTTTCGCCGAGGTGCGCGGTCAGCGGCTACCGCTGAAAGTCGCCGCCACGCCCTTCGTCCCCAATACCTACAAACGCTAAACGCTGAAGGATCGACCCCATGACGACGCTGTACACGTCCGACCACGAATGGCTCCGCATCGAGGGCGACGTCGCCACGATCGGGATCACCGACTACGCGCAGTCGCAGCTCGGCGACGTCGTGTTCGTCGAGCTGCCCAAGGTCGGCCGCAGCCTGAAGAAGGCCGAAGCCGCCGCTGTCGTCGAATCCGTCAAGGCCGCCTCCGACGTCTATGCGCCGATCACCGGCGAGGTGATCGAGGTCAACGAGGCGCTCGCCGCCGAGCCCGCGCTGGTCAATTCGGACGCCGCCGGCAAGGCCTGGTTCTTCAAGCTCAAGATTGCCGACAAGGGCGAGCTCGGCGGCCTGATGGACGAGGCCGCCTACGCCGCGCACACCGCCTAAAGGATCACCCGAGGATCAGCCCATGAACGCGCCCTTCAAGCCGATCAACGAAGCCGCCACCGATTTCGTCCGCCGCCACATCGGACCGTCGCCGCGCGACGTCAACGCGATGCTGGAAACGGTCGGCGCCGCGAGCCTGCAGGCGCTGATGAACGAGACGCTGCCGGGATCGATCCGTCAGAAGGCGCCGCTCGATCTCGGCCGTGCGCTGAGCGAGACCGAGGCGCTCGCGCATATGAGCGAGCTCGCCGCGCAGAACCAGGTGTTCACCTCGCTGATCGGCCAAGGCTATTCCGGCACCATCCTGCCCGCCGTGATCCAGCGCAACATCCTGGAGAACCCGGCTGGTACACGGCGTATACGCCGTATCAGCCGGAGATCAGCCAGGGCCGGCTCGAAGCCCTGTTCAACTTCCAGACCATGATCTGCGACCTCACCGGGCTCGACGTTGCCAATGCCTCGCTGCTCGACGAGGCAACTGCGGCCGCCGAAGCGATGGCGCTCGCCGAGCGCCACTCGCAGGTCAAGGCGAAGGTGTTCTTCGTCGACAAGGAGGTGCATCCGCAGACGCTCGCCGTGATGCGCACGCGTGCCGCCCCGCTGGGCTGGGCGCTGCTGGTCGGCGATCCCCTCACCGAGCTCGACAAGGCCGACGTGCTCGGCGCGCTGCTGCAATATCCGGGCACCACGGGCGCGGTACGCGATCTCCGGCCGGCGATCGCATCGCTGCACGCCAAGGGCGCGCTTGCGATCGTTGCCGCGGACCTCTTGTCGCTGACGCTGCTGACCTCGCCCGGCGAGCTCGGCGCCGACATCGCGATCGGCTCGGCGCAGCGGTTCGGCGTGCCGATGGGCTATGGCGGACCGCACGCCGCCTATATGGCGGTGCGCGACACGCTGAAGCGCTCGCTGCCCGGCCGCATCGTCGGCCTCTCGGTGGATTCGCGCGGCGCACCGGCCTATAGGCTAGCATTGCAGACCCGCGAGCAGCACATCCGCCGCGAGAAGGCGACCTCCAACATCTGCACCGCGCAGGTGCTGCTCGCCGTGATCGCCTCGATGTATGCGGTCTATCACGGCCCCGAAGGCCTCACCCATATCGCGCGCGGCGTGCACCGCCGCGCCACCGTGCTCGCCGCCGGCCTGCGCAAGCTCGGCTTTGCGCCGACCAGCGAGGCATTCTTCGATACCGTGACCGTCGAGGCTGGCGCGAAGCAGATCGAGATCGTCACGCGCGCGCAGGCGGAGCGGATCAATCTGCGCATCGGCGCGACCACGCTCGGCATCGCGCTCGACGAGACCACCACGCCGGAAACTGTCGAGGCGGTGTGGCGGGTGTTCGGTGGCAAGCTCAGCTTTGCCGAGATCGAGGCGGCCGCGCGCGAGGCGCTGCCGAAGGAGTTGCGGCGCAGCAGCGCCTTCCTCACCCATCCGGTGTTCAACACGCATCGCTCGGAGACCGAACTCTTGCGCTACATGCGCAAGCTCAGCGACCGCGACCTCGCGCTCGACCGCGCGATGATCCCGCTCGGCTCCTGCACGATGAAGCTGAATGCCACGACCGAGATGATCCCGCTGACCTGGCCGGCGTTCGGCAATCTGCATCCGTTCGCGCCAGCCGATCAGGCCAAGGGCTATCACGCGCTGTTCAAGCGGCTGGAGCAATGGCTGTGCGACATCACCGGCTATGACGCGGTGTCGCTGCAGCCGAATTCCGGCGCGCAGGGCGAATATGCCGGCCTCCTTGCCATCCGTGGCTATCACCTCGCGCGCGGCGAGCCGCACCGCAAGGTGTGCCTGATCCCCTCCTCCGCGCACGGCACCAACCCGGCCTCGGCCGCGATGGTCGGCATGGAGGTCGTGGTGGTCGCCTGCGATGCGCGCGGCGACGTCGACGTCAACGATCTCCGTGCCAAGGCGGAGAAGCATTCGGCCAATCTCGCCGCCGTGATGATCACCTATCCGTCGACCCACGGCGTATTCGAGGAGCATATCAGCGAGATCTGCGACATCGTGCATGCGCATGGCGGCCAGGTCTATCTCGACGGCGCCAACATGAATGCGCAGGTTGGCCTCTCGCGGCCCGGCGATTACGGCGCCGATGTCAGCCATCTCAATTTGCACAAGACCTTCTGCATCCCGCATGGCGGCGGCGGCCCCGGCATGGGCCCGATCGGCGTCAAGGCGCATCTTGCGCCCTATCTGCCGGGTCATCCCGCAACCGATGGGGCGACCGCGCACGCCATCGGCCCGGTATCGGCGGCGCCGTTCGGCTCGGCGTCGATCCTGACCATCTCCTACATCTACATCCTGATGATGGGCGGCGAAGGGCTGACGCGCGCCACCGAAGTGGCGATCCTCAACGCCAACTACATTGCCGCACGGCTGCAGCCGCACTTCCCGGTGCTGTACCGCAACGAGCGCGGCCGCGTCGCGCATGAGTGCATCGTCGACCCGCGGGCGCTGAAGACGACCAGCGGCGTCACCGTCGACGACATCGCCAAGCGGCTGATCGACTACGGCTTCCACGCGCCGACCATGAGCTTCCCGGTGGCGGGCACGCTGATGATCGAGCCGACGGAATCGGAATCGAAGTTCGAGATCGACCGCTTCTGCGACGCCATGATCGCGATCCGCAGCGAGATCGCGGAGATCGAGAACGGCCGCTGGAAGGTCGAGGCCTCGCCGCTGCGTCACGCGCCGCACACCGTCCACGACATCGCCGATGATGCCTGGAACAGAGCCTACACCCGCACCGAGGGCTGCTTCCCGGCCGGCGTGTCGCGGTCCGACAAATACTGGAGCCCGGTCGGGCGCGTCGACAATGTCTACGGCGATCGCAACCTGGTGTGCTCGTGCCCGGCGATCGAGGCTTACGCGGAGGCCGCGGAGTAGCGCGGCCTCTGTTGCGGGATGTCGTGCAACATCCACCGGGGATGGTTGCCACGAGGTCCAGGTCAAAACGTCGAAAACAACCCCATGCACAGTAGGGATTGGGGCGACTGGTCATCCGCGGGCACTAGATCCAGTGGGTAGGACGGGTAGAGCCAACGGGTCCGCGATTCGGCTATGGCAGGGAATGCGCGGGAGCGACCGACGCCGCGGCAGGAGGAGACATGCGCGAGGAATTCTGGTTTCACTTCCCGTTTCGCGTCCGCTATTCCGAGGTCGACGCGCAGGCCGTGGTGTTCAACGCCCACTATTTGACCTATTTCGACACCGCTATCACGGAGTATTTCCGCGCGCTCGGCTACGACTATCTCGGCGAGGTGGCGCGGACCGGGATCGACTTCCACACCGTGAAGTCGGTGGTCGAATACAAGGCGCCGATCCGGTTCGACGAGGACATCGAGGTCTGCGTCCGGGTCGCGCGGATCGGCCGCTCCTCGATCAACCTGGCGCTCGCGATCTTCGCCAAGGGCTCCGACGACCTACGCGCAACCGGCGAGATCATCTGGGTCGCGACCGACCAGACGACCCATCAATCGGTCGCGGTGACGGACGACCTGCGGGCGCTGGTCGCGAGCCGGGAGAAGGCGCTGGTGCCGGGTTGAATTGACTACGGCTTGGTCAGCGTCGGAGCAATGCGCCAGAGATTGTCGTTGGTGAGGTGCGTGCCGCCCCACCAGCGATCGATCGGGTTATGGCTGCTGAAGTCTTCCTGGTGCGCGATGATCGCTTCGCCGAACTCGGTCAGCCGCGGATAGCTTGCGGCGTAGCGCGCGTGCCAGCTCCTTTTGCTCTGCGGTCGTTCGAGATCAGTCACTGCAGGCGACGGACCATCCGTGAGGCCGTCGAGCAATGAGAAAAGTTCGAGTTCTCCGAACACATTTCCGGGGCGCCAGAGACGATGAAGTAGTCCAAGCGCTGAAAAGCCGTCGTAACGTGCGATCAGCTCAAGAAGTCGCATTTCAGTTGCGCCAAGCCCCGTCGCGCGGGAGGGCAATTCTGCAACCAAGGCAAGCTGCGCCGACCTCAGAAATGGCAGTGAGCTAAGGTCACTCTGCAGGCAATCCAGAAAGGGCATTGGGGTGACTGCGCAATAAGCCGACCAGATCGCACTTCCGGTGTTGAGTTCGACCGGGCCGACGTCGACCGTCAAAACATCCTCTGGTTCGGGCATCTCTTCAGCCGGCACCGTCAGATCGAAATCAACAAGACGCAACTTCAACCTGGCCGCTGTCTCGGGATGATATCTGAAAAAAGCCAGAAGGAAGACCAGCTGCAGCTGATCGTTCGGATATTGTTCGAACCAGAGCTCGACAACGTCATACGGTTCGCAATACTCGACGAGCGAAAGGTGCCTGCGAGCCCGGACTTCATCGGAGAACAATCTCCATGAACACCAATCCGACCAATGACGACCCGGGCCCTGGCTGGAACGCGCGCCAAAATAATCTTCGAACTCTTCTACCGGGGGCAACGGCCCCCAAACGAAGCGAAAGCGAAATTCAATGACCGCTTCTGCCAGACCCGAGCGCGCGAGACGGATACCGGAACCAGTCAGAATCAAACGCTTCATCGTCCAGACCTCGCCGAACGCAACACAAAACAAAACGGGCGCCGATGACGTCGGCAACTCAACGTCCTCAGCGCCCGTTTGCAGCGAAATGATTGAGCCTTACTCTTCCGTCGGCTCCTCGCCGTCGGCGTCGCGCTCCGGCGTGCCGGCGAGGATCTGTTCGGAGATCAGGCCGGAGTTCTGCCGGATCGCGGCTTCGATCTTGGTGGTGATGTCAGGGTTGGCGCGCAGGAACGCCTTGGAATTCTCGCGTCCCTGGCCGAGCCGCTGGCTGTCATAGGAGAACCACGCGCCGGACTTCTCGACGAGGCCGGCCTTGACGCCGAGGTCGAGGATCTCGCCCATCTTGGAGACGCCCTCGCCGTACATGATGTCGAACTCGACCTGCTTGAAGGGCGGCGCCAGCTTGTTCTTCACCACCTTGACGCGGGTGGTGTTGCCGACCACCTCGTCGCGCTCCTTGATCGCGCCGATGCGGCGGATGTCGAGGCGGACCGAGGCATAGAACTTCAGCGCGTTACCGCCGGTGGTGGTTTCCGGCGAGCCGTACATCACACCGATCTTCATGCGTATCTGGTTGATGAAGATCACCATCGTGTTCGACTTGTTGATCGAGGCGGTGAGCTTGCGCAGCGCCTGGCTCATCAGGCGCGCCTGCAGGCCCGGCAGCGCATCGCCCATCTCGCCCTCGAGTTCGGCCTTCGGCACCAGCGCGGCGACCGAATCGACCACCAGCACGTCGACCGCACCGGAGCGCACCAGCGTGTCGCAGATTTCCAGCGCCTGCTCGCCGGTATCGGGCTGCGAGATCAGGAGCTCGTCGATGTTGACGCCGAGCTTGCGCGCATAGACCGGATCGAGCGCGTGTTCAGCGTCGATGAAGGCGCAGATGCCGCCCTTCTTCTGGCCTTCGGCCACCGTGTGCAGCGCCAGCGTGGTCTTGCCCGAGGATTCGGGCCCGTAGATCTCGACGATGCGTCCCTTCGGCAGGCCGCCGACGCCGAGCGCGATGTCGAGCCCGAGCGATCCCGACGACACCGTCTCGACATCCATCGAACGGTCGTTCTTGCCGAGCTTCATCACCGAGCCCTTGCCGAACTGGCGCTCGATCTGGGAGAGCGCGGCTGAGAGGGCCTTGGACTTGTCCATGGAGGATCCTTCGACGATACGCAGTGCGGTGGCGGACATTTGGGATGTGCTCCTTATGGCGAGGATTCGCTAGCGGGACAAACGGGCGGATGAGATCGGCAGAAAAGCGTTGTTGATAGGAATCTCGTACCACGTTTGTTCTATGTTCGCAATATGTTCTTTCAGAGCTTTCGGGTACTGTCCGTATTTAAGCCCCAGTGTCCTAGATTGAATTTGAAAGTGTCCTAGTTCGGATTAAGCGAACGGAAACCATGACTTATCTGACGCTCTCGGTAGGACCACCAGGCAGCGATCACCGAATGTTCTGCCTATCCCCGGATGTTATACGGTCATAAGATTTACTATGCAGTTTGTGCCAGTTCCCGCCCTAGGGTTATCCGTGGGTGAACAGAATTGCCTGCGAAATCTTTGACGCTAATCAAGGCTGCGTCTGACTGTTTCAGTGCATAGGTAAGACCGTAGCCAAAAACGATTTCCAGCCCGTCGTTGCGGTTATGGCCCCGGACTCCTAGGCACTCCGGGGCCGCCCTCGCCATTGGTGGAAGGCAGCAGCAATGATCGTTCTCGATGAGGTTGCGATGGCCCTAGCTGATGCAGAAGCAAAGCTCAAAGAAATGCAGCGCGACGTCAGCGCGATCCGCTCTCCGACGCTTCGCGAGGAGTTCGAGGAGACGATGGAGGCGTACCGCGAGATAATCAAGCATCTGCGAAGGTGCTATCATTAGGGCACGCGCCGAGCAAACTGCCGCTTTAGCCCGCAGGTAAGGCCGCCTCAGTTGGCAGCCTACGCCGCTTTGACATGCACATTCAAAGCAACGTGGAGCACTAACCCACTATCCTGATTCTGCCCCAAAGAAACGGCCCCAGCGAGGGACCTAGGTGAACGGCTCCGGCAATGTCCCTGTGGGCACGGGGCCAACGCACCGGAGCCGTTCAGACACGCCCGTGCAGAGCGCGCTCTACACGGTACCGGGAAAAAGTGGCAATCGGCGATAGCGATCCCGGGGTACCCCTCACTGTGTCCTAATTTCCGATAGCGGGTAGCGTTCTTTATGAACGGGCGCGCCGCGCGCCAAATTGTTCATGCGTTCGGATCTCAGATGGCTCTTCGGTATTTACGAAAAATCCCCCGGCTTTTAAGGCCGGGGGCGGGAGTTTTTTCCTATGCATCAACTAAAATACCGGGACAAGCCCCGATGATTGATGCCTAGCACACCGCGGTTCCATCCATCCACAGAAATTGCCACTTTTTCCCGACTTCGAAACGACGGTACGTGCTACCAGCGATTCCGGGTCGGCTATCTCACTCAGCACGGGACGCCCGGCCCAGCTCATCGCCGGTCGTCTCGAGAGGGACGACCGGCGCGAGCGAATGCAGGTGTCCTAGTTTGTTCTTGCGACTGTCCTAACTAGGCCAGCACCGAGATTTCGGTACTGTCCGTATTTGAGCCCCCGATCCTAATTCGAATCCTAGAGTGTCCTAAATCGTTTAGCCGGAATGTTTGGGCCGTTCTCGGCAGGACTGCTGAGCCCGATGCACGGTCTTGGGCATAACGAGTTTCTATAGGGCGGCAAATTCGTTCCCTACGTGGTTCTCCGTAAGGCCATCAGCTATTGCCTACGCCATCTCCCCGTAGTTTCACGGATCAAATGTTACCCAGTGGCATATGTTGGGCTCGCGCTGGTTGTGGCAAAATACTGCTTGGCTTTATTGAGCAGTTCGGGGA
This sequence comes from Bradyrhizobium viridifuturi, assembly GCF_001238275.1. GTDB lineage: Bacteria > Pseudomonadota > Alphaproteobacteria > Rhizobiales > Xanthobacteraceae > Bradyrhizobium > Bradyrhizobium viridifuturi. The sequence continues at coordinate 18,158 of NZ_LGTB01000025.1, read as the reverse complement.
GTGAGCCATGGCGGACTTTATTTTCACGGCGAACATTGCCCATTACGATCAACTGCTGTCGACGGAAACGGACCCGACCAAGATCGCGATGCTACGCAAACTGCGGGCCGAGGAAGAAGCCAAGCTAGCCGAGTGGCACAAGCAAAATCCAACGCAGAAGGCGGGGTAAACTGAAATTCGTATCGTTGCCCGGCATGATGACTCTTCAAGAATACGAGGAGCTAGCAGCCAAGTACGAGCGGCTGATCGAGATGCTGCGCGATCCGCACGACCGTTACCAGCTTGAGAAGCTTGCCAATAGCTATCGCGCACTTGCTAACAGTGCGTCCGTTCTAGATCGATGTGCCAGGGTCCTCGAAGCGCTAGAACAGGGCCGGATGAAGTAAGGCCGCCTCAGTTGGCGGCCTCTTTCATTGCATGAAATCAGGCTCTTCATCGCCGTCTTGATCGGCAAGAATCTCTCTATCGAGGCTGTGAAGGAAGCCGCGCGCCGCTACAGCCCTGCCGAAGTAACAGCAGTAAGCCGTCAGAGAGAGAAGCGGGCCGGTTCGCACGGCTCCTGTCGTCCAGATCAGCAGCCTAAAGAAACGGCCCCAGCGAGGGGGCCAGTTCAAACGAGAGGGCCGCGTCACGCGAACGGCCCGACCGGGCAAATCTGAAAATCATCTGAACTGAAAACCTGCCCCGGCTTCAAAATCCTAGATCGCTTCGCATCCGCAGCAATTCCGGAAAAGCACGTAGTGTCCCAGTTTGTTCTCGCGACTGCCCTGTTTCCGACGCTGGTAGCTAGTTTGAAAATCACAGTAGCCTGAATTGGTTGGGCCGCGATCTCAGTAGGACCACTGACCGGTATGCCCATAACAATTTCTATGGGGCGGCAAACTCGTTCCCTACGTGGTTCTCCGTAAGGAATGGCCCGGAGCTCTCAGTTGGGTGAACGGAGTTCCTATCTCGATTTGCGCACGATAAACTTGGATCCCCGGATAGGGGGACACCGATGAAGGACATGAAAGCGCACTTGGAGAAGCTTCGCGTCGAGGCGGAAGAGTGCGAGCTGATCAGCAAGCTGGCGACCAACCCAATCAAGAAAGAACTGTTCGCAAAGCTAGCAGCACATCATCGCACACTTGCCAATGAGGTCGAGCGCACAATGAACGAGTCGAAATAGGAACCTTACGCGAGGCTGACGATTAGAGTTCGCGTTCCGGACAGGAACCTAGAGCAAGGGGTGAATGCATGGGACCGAAGAAGCGCCGCCGTTATGCCCCGCAGGCAGATTTGCTCGAAGCGCGGCTCCTGGAGCGCGCTCGAGAGCTACGCGATCAGGCCGCAGCTCTACTCCCAGGTATCGAGAAAGACGCGCTATTGAAGCTCGCCCGCCAAGCTGAAGCTGGGGCGAGCATGACCGAATGGCTGCGCGTTCCTGGCTCTGCTTAAGAGGTGCCGTCATGCATGCACGCCACCATCATATCGATAGCGTAGAAATCGCCTTTGCCTGTACTGCGGCCGTGTCCCTTGCGGGCTTGATTGCCAGCCTTGCCTGGCTCTTTATGCGATGAAGCAAGGCCGCCTCAATTGGCGGCCGCTTTCGCGTCCCGCTCCAACCGCTTCTGCTGTCGTTTCAAGTCGTCCTCAAGCGCTTCCAGCATCGTCTCATCAATCACGCCGCTCGCGACGAGCTTGAGATAGTCTTGCGGGTTATGGCTCACCGCCCGCCCGGCGCGAGTGGCCGGTTTTGGTTTTGCGAGTAGCCTCAAAAATAAGTCCCAGCGCCCCGGGGAAGAGCGCTGGGACTGAAGGCGACGGCGGACCGTGGGGGCAGGATTTCGCCCTCGCCAATTGCCTAATTTTCCCGACACTGAATCGTTCCTAAAGAGTGACCGGTTCTGAAATGGCGGTTGGCCTGTTTCGGCCGTACCGAGATTGCGCGCCTGGCCGGACCCAGGCCCCGGTGTCCTGAGCTAGAACCGGGAGTGTCCTCATTCGGATTAAGCGAACGGCCATCAATCGATATGCAGTTTGTGCCACGCACGCCGTATTATGCACGGTTCTGGGCATATAAATTTCGATGGTGCGCAATCTGTTCGCGGTCCTCCGGAACAAAACGCGACCACCCGCCAAGTTTGAATCCTGACTTGCCCCAATCCAGGATGACGGCATGCCCAGGCTGGTCAAACCCCACGCCCGCAAGCCGCCTCCACAACACGGAAGCCGCGCGCTAGTGACCGTGGCCGAACTCCGGGAATGGCAGACGCACGGCATCGCGTGCGTGGTCCTCGACGTTGAAACCTGACAGGACGTGACCAGGATTGTACTGGCCCAGGCCGCGGCGGCCTCCGGATCGATGGCGTCAAGAAGCGGCCCCAGCGAGTGGGCACTGACCGGGGCCGAGTTGCACTTTGGTCGTCCCGATGCTGCCCGGCAGGAACAGCACCCGAACAAGCGATAACCCGGAGCGTGCTGCGCTCGTTCCTTTTCCAGCACGCCGGCGTGTGAACGCGGCTCGGCTTGATGTCGGACGCGCTCTGGCCTCCGATGGAACCAACCGACGTCATCGCCCGGCCGATGTTCTCAGTAAGACTACCGAGGCGGCATAGTAAATGTTCTGGCCCCATCATTTTCCATGGGGCGCCATCCGTTCTTGCCGCTCGGCGCTCATCGCTTTGGGCCAACCTGAAAGGCGTCGCGCCAGCGCGGGCGAAGAGGTGATGCGCGAAGGTCAGTCGCTCAGAACATCGTCCGTGATAGCCAATTTGGGACATGCCCTTTGGCACAGATTGTATAGGCTTCGCGGTATCAGGATTTTGCACACCTTCCTGGGGCTAGGGCCAGCGCCGTCCGCATCTTTTTCAAGCGGGCGGCGTTGTGCTGTCGGGCATCCGATCGCGTGAAAAGGTCCGCAATCGCGAACGCAGAACGGGCTCATTTCCGGAGCGGCTGGCGTAATCCGTAGTTCTCCGGGCCAGAACAAAGTTCCGCGAACAGGCGGATCCGCCCCCGCCCCAACTGCCCCGGATTATCAACGAGTTACCAGCGGATTTGGCGATGCGACGTGTGTTTGGCACAATCTGCATACTACCTTGGTACCCCTCCTGACCCCCAAAAAAACTACGTAGCCTTCACGGGAAGACTCGGGTTCCGCCAGTGTTCGTGACATTGGCTCGCCGGGCCGCACCGCCAGACACGGCGTGCCGCCGGCAGATGGATCTCCTTCGGGATCCATGACGACGCCCAGACGGGCGTCGCAGTTCACAACATCGTTGTACGGGTGCTAATCATTGCTACAACCTTTAGTTTAAATATCGACGACCGCCATTCCTTCGCGGAACCGTTCCAGATGATTCACAAGGGCGTCGAATTCAGCGTCACGCAGGTCACGGCCGGCGTCTGGAAATGGCGTTTCCAGATCGGCGATCGGGTCTACACCGGCAAGACCGAAGCGAAACTCGACCTGCTGGCGATCCGCCGCGTGCAGCTGCGGATCGACCGCGAGCTGAACAATCTCGGGCTGGGACGGCCCCGCGGGCAAAGCGATCAGGATTGAGGCGCCGGCTGGATTGGCTCCGCTGCGCCGGCCAACAGGCCGCGCTTCAGTCCGCGCTGGCCAGCCGCCGCATCGTGAACTCGATCTCCCCGCCGGGCAGCTCGCGCCAGCTCTCGACCGCGCTCATATAGGCGGCCTTCGGATAGCGCTTGAGAAAGGCGCGCGCACGCAGGCGGGCCTGATCACGCGGCAGGCTGAAGGTCTCGCGCAGATAGCCGTCATCCGGCCGACGCCGCGCGGCCATCCGGCTGGCGAGATCGCGCGGACGAAACACCATTGCCGCAACTCCGGACCAACTGACGACGCCCCCAATATAGGGGCGGCGCCGAGAGAATCCGAGTCTGCGGCAACCGGCGAAGCCGGCCCGAACGGGGCTTACTGGCTGCGCTGCGCGGAGCCTGCAGGCTGCGCGGAGCTACCGGTCTTGGTCTTCGGCTTGGCCGGGTGGGTGGCCGCCTTCGGCGCATCGCTGCGCACCGCGCCCCAAGGATCGGACGATCCCTTGGCATCCGGGATCTTGCTCAACGAGTCCTTGTAGGCCCGGTCTCTGACCGCGTCCTGATCCTTCTCGTCCTGGGTCTTGGTCTTGACCTCGGGCATCAGATTGACGTTCGGCATTTGCGCATAGGCCGGTGCCGACAGCAGCGCCGCGACCGCAACTGCGCACAAAACTCTCATCACAAGGCTCCCTGCATTTTCGCCAGCGGTATATCACCGCAAGAAACCGGTCGCCAAGCGTGTCTGGCCAAGCGCGCCCGTCCCTGCCCTAGAGGTGATCCGACTTGCAGGATTTCGGCGACTGCATCCAGTCGTCCCAGATCGGACCGCATCGCGTGCATCCGCCAAGCGCAAGTCCGATCGCAAGCACCCCACCCAGCAGCACCAACCTGCGGAACATGTACGCCCCCGCCACTGACGAGGGCGAATTGGGCGCCAAAACTGGGGCATTTTCAAGCCGGGCACGGCGCTTGCAGCGCGGCGCAAACGCCTCGGAGCGCATCGGAGCGCAGCGGACGCGCGACGGTTTGACCGGGCGGCTCGGCAAATTACAGTGCGCAACAAAGCAGAAAAGGAATCGACGACATGACTTTGGCGATGAGCTGGGACGAATGGACGCGGCACGACGGAACGGCGCTCGCCGCGCGCGTCCGGAGCGGCGAGCTGACGCCCCGGGAGCTGGCGGCGCAGGCAGCCGCCGCGGTCGCCAAGGTCGATCCGGCGCTCTCCGGCGTGGTCGAGCTGTTCGACGACGTGATCGCCGATCCCGCGCGCGACGGCGCCGATCTCAACGGCCCGTTCGCCGGCCTGCCCTTCCTGATGAAGGATCTCGGCCCGACCTTGAAGGGACGGTTGCAGGAGATGGGCTCGCTGATGATGCGCGGCAACCGCGCCGCAGCCGACACCTTCCTGACCGCGAAGCTGCGCAAGGCCGGCCTCAATCTGATCGGCCGCACCACCACGCCGGAGTTCGGGGTCTGCAGCTCCGCCGAGAATCCCGCGGTCTATGTCACGCGCAATCCCTGGAACACCGACTACACCACCTGCGGCTCGTCGGCGGGCAGCGCGGCGATGGTCGCCGCCGGCGCCGTCCCGATCGCGCATGCCACCGACGGCGGCGGCTCGATCCGGATTCCCGCCGGCGTCAACGGCAATATCGGACTGAAAGTGTCGCGCGGCGTGTTCTCGCTCGCGCCGCATCTGTCCGACCTCACTGGCCTCGTCTCGATCCAGGGCTGCCAGTCCCGCACGGTGCGCGACACCGCGGCCTTCGTCGACGCCTGCCGCGGACCTGCGCCCGGCGAGTTCATGCCGTTCTGGACATCGCCGGAGCCGTATACAGCGATGATCGCGCGCGACCCCGGCCGGCTCAAGATCGCGCTGTCGCACACCTGGGGCGACTATCGCGCGACGCCGCATATCACCGCCGAGCTCGAGCGGGTCGGACGCTTCCTCGAAGGCCTCGGCCATCAGGTCGATTACGCGCTGCCGTCGCTCGACTACGCGGAAGCCTTCGCGGCGCAGACCACCTGCTACATCAGCAATTTCGCCGTGGTGATCGGCAACATGCTCGCGGCGCGCGGCCTGACGCGGCCGCCGGCGGAGCTGATCGAGCCGATCAATATCCGGATCTGGGAGCACGGCCGCGACACCAGCTTCGCCGACCGCGCCCGCATGCAGGCCGTATTCAACACGACGGCGCGCGGCTTCGGCGCCTTCTTCGAGGACTGGGACATCATCCTGACGCCGATCACGGCGCTGCCGACGCCGAAGATCGGCACCACGGAATATCTCACCATCAGCGATAACCCGTCGGTGCTGGACTGGTTCGGCAATCTCTGGCGCAACTTCGCCTTCACGCCGCTCGCCAATCTCTGCGGCATCCCGGCGATCTCGCTGCCGCTCGCGACCAACGAGCACGGCCTGCCGCTCGGCATCCAGGCGATCGGAAAGCAGGCCGATGACGGCCTCCTGCTGCAGCTCGCCGCCCAGATCGAGCGGGCGATCGACGGCAAGTGGAATGACGGCAAGCGGCCTGGCGTGCATGTCACGCGCGATTAGGCGATAGATTAGAGAACGATAAATCAACAGGGGAAACGGGACGTCATGCAGCAGGCCGGTGAATTCGGGATCGACGAGGCGCGACGGGTGCTTGGCGACGTCTTTGCGCCGTGGGTGCAGGATCTCAATCTGTCGATCGAACAGTTCGAGTTCACGCCGCCGCCCGGCAACGCTGCCGATTGGCAGCCCGGCGCCATCCTGCGCATGCCGTTCTCGGAACGGCTGTGCCGCAATGGCGGCATCGTCTGCGGCCAGGCGCTGATGGCGTTCGCCGACACCGCGATGGTGCTCGCCAACCTCGCGGCCAACAAGGGCTACCGTCCGATGACGACGGTCGACCAGACCACCCATTTCATGCGCGCCGTGACCGCCTCCGACGTACTGGCCGACGCGCGCGTGGTGCGGCTCGGCCGCACCATGAGCTTCGGCCGCGTCACGCTATCCTCCGCCACCGACAACAAGCCGGTGGCGATGGTGTCGAGCGCGTTCGCGATGCTGCCGGGATAACTACTTGCCGAGCACGGCCTCGGCGGCGTTGACGATGCTGATGGTCGGATTCTTTCCGCAATAGGTGCCGAACTTCTTGGCGTTCTCGGTGAACACGTCGGTGTCGATGATCGCCTCGTCGGAATCGCCCTTGTACCAGCCGTCCATCCAGACTAGCACCATCTTGATGGTGTCGTCGCCGCCTTCGACGAATTGCTTGCAGGTCATGGTCGAGAGATCGAGGACGGTGGCGTTGGCCGGCGCGGACGACAGCGCGAGCGCGGCGGCAAGCATGATCGAGGCAGTGATCTTCATCGCAATCTCCATGGGCAAAATGATCTGAAATGAACAGGCCGCCGGGCACCCGGCGCGTCCGCTCGCGACCTCGTAAGCGAAGCGTCGCGGCGAGCGCAAGCATGACATCGTGCGCGCGCGTGCTCACGTCGTTTCGGTGCACGCATTGAGAACCGATGTCGCTGATTTGTCATGCAGCGCGCAACATGCGCGCTGCCGCACTACGCCGCAGCGACGCGACGCTTCCTGCGCCAACGCCAGAGCAACCCGATCAGCACGATCAGCACCACACCGGCCGCGAGTGCCTTCGCGGTAAACCGTCCACCGGGACGATCGATCAGACGCGTCCACAGCGACGCGCTCTCGCCCTGACGCGGCAGGCGAAACGCAACCACGCTGTCGCCGATCGATGTGCCGCCCTCGGAATGGCCGCCCGCGCCGATCACGACATACTGCTCGCCCTTCCACAGATAGGTCATCGGATTGGCGACGCCCGGCACCGGAAGCCGGCCGAGCCACAGCTGCTTTCCCGACTTGACATCGAACGCGCGCAGATACGCATCCATCGCACCGGTGAACAGCACGCCGCCCGCGGTGATCGCGACGCCGTTGACCAGCGGCGTGCCGGTATTGAGCGCGATGCCGAGCGGCGCGACATCCTCGCTGGTGCCGACCGGCGAGTGCCAGAGGATCTTGCCGGCCTTCAGGTCAACCGCCACGGTCTCGCCCCATGGCGGCTTGTTGCACGGCGTCCCGATCGCCGTCATCGCCAGCGCCCGCGACATCGCAAACGGCGCCCCCTCCTGCTGGCCGAAATCATGGCCGGGCGGCGGATTGAAGCCCCTGGCCTGATCGCGCGGAATCAACGTGATGACGTGCGCGGCATGACTGACATTGGCGAACAGGATCTGGTTGACCGGATCGAACGCGGCGCTGCCCCAGTTCACGCCGCCGCCGGTCATCGGATAGACGATCGTGCCTTGCGTCGACGGCGGCGTGTAAAGTCCCTCGTTGCGGGATTGTGCAAGCAACTTCGTGCAAGTCGAACTCCGGACGCCCGGCAGCAGGCCGCCGATGTCATCCGCGGTCATGCGCTGCGTCAGCAGCGGCGGCACGTGGGTCGGGAACGGCTGCGTCGGCGAGAGCTGCTCGCCCTCGGCGCCGTTCTGCGGCACCGCGCGCTCCTCGACCGGCCACATCGGCTTGCCGGTGTCGCGATCGAGCACGAACACGAAGCCCTGCTTCGTCGGCTGGATCACGACGTCGCGCATGCCGTTGCCGGTGTCGATCCGCGCCAAGGTCGGCTGCGCCGGCAGGTCGTAGTCCCAGACGTCGTGATGCACGGTCTGGAATGCCCATACCAGTTCGCCGGTCTCGATCCGCAGCGCGACGACGGAATTGGCGTGCTCGTCATTGCCGGGGCGCTTGCCGCCCCAGAAATCGGGACTGGGCGATGTCGTCGGCAGGAATACCAGTCCCCGCTCCTCGTCCACCGACATCGGCGCCCAGACGTTGCTGTGGCCGGCCTCTATGCCGCTGTGCACCAGCGGATCGAAGGTCCAGCGCGGCTGGCCGGTCCGTGCATCGAAAGCCCGCACCGCGCCGATCGGCGCGTCGACCCTGCGGTTGTCGCCGATCGCGGACCCGACCACGACCACGCCGTGGCCTGTCACCGGCGCCGACGTGATCTGAAATTCGCCCGGCCATGCGAGCTTCATCCCGGCGTCGATCTTGATCTCGCCGGCATTGCCGAAATCGGCGCAGGGCTTGCCGGTCCTGGCATCGAGCGCGATCAGGCGGGCGTCGTTGGTGCCGGTGAAGATGCGTGACTTGCAGGCCGCACCTTCGGCCGCACGATCATCCGTCCAGTGCGCGACGCCGCGGCAGACGAAGCGGTTGGCCGGCCGCTGCGCCATGCTGATCTTCGGATCGAAACGCCATTTCTGCGCACCGGTGCCGGGATCGAGCGCGATCACTTCGTTGAACGCGGAGCAGAAGATCAGGCTGTCCTCGACGAACAGCGGCGTCACCTCGAACTTGGTGCGCTTCATGACCTCGGGCGGGCGAGCATCGAGATCGCCGGTGCGGAATTCCCAGCCGCGTACCAGCGTGCCGACATTGTCCGCCGTGATCTGCGTCAGCGGCGAGAAGCGTTGTCCCCCGCGATCGCCGCCCCAATACTCCCAGGCGAGCGCCGGTTGGATGCAAAGCACCAGAGCGGCGAGCAGGCGAAACAGGGACCGCATTGCGTCCTCCCGCAAGATGCGATCATCGGACGCCGCATCTCATGCGGGAAAGCCTTTACGCGATTGGCGGCTCAGTATCCACCCCTGTGGTAGCCGCCGCCATAATTGCCGCGATAACCGCCGCGGATGCCAATCCCGATTCCGATCGGTGGTCCGACAGGCTCGTAGACCACGGCCGGCGGCGGCCGGCGCACCACCACGACGTCGTCCTCGACCACGACGCGCGGCGGCCGCTTGCCTGCGCGCCGCGGCGGCGGATCGGGAGCGACGCGCTTCTTAGCCGGCGCCGCGGCCTTCTGCTGCTCCGGCGGCGCGGCGTTGCAGGGACAGGTCGGCGCCGCCAGCGCGACATTGGTCGCGGGCACGCTGAGCGCGGTGGCCGGCGTCAGGTCGGGACGGTAGCGCAACCGTTCGATCATCTTGCGCGCGGTGGCCGTGAGATCGCTGTCGGGATACAGCACGAGGAAGCTGCGATAGGCCGCCGCCGTGTTGGCGAGTACGGCGTCGTTCCACGCCACCATGCGGCGATGCCGGTCGAGCCAGTCGCGCGCCTGCAGGCCGCGCGGCGTGCCGGCGAAAACAGCGGCAAAGGCTTCATAGGCTTCGTCGGTACCGTCAACCACGATCAGTTCGTTGGCAGCCTCGATCGGCTTGCCCTGCAAGTCGCGCTTCCATTCGTCGACGGTGCGCTTGGCCGCGGCCGGCGCCGGTGCCGGTGCCGCTGCTGGCGTTGCTGAGGGACCTGCCATGAAGCGGAAGTCGTCGGTGAGCGACGAGGAGTCCCACGGTGTCTGGCGGCCATCGGTCGCCTTGTTCACGGCAAGACGGACACGCTTGAACGTATCCTCGATCGGGATCCCCGGCTCCTTCGCTGAAGCCAGCAACGCGGTCGTGTACGGGCTGTTGGCGCCGCTGCCGTCCTCGGCCTCGGCGCCCGGTGACGTCGAGAATGACACGAAGGTGCCGGGCGCACCGATCCTGGCGTCGACGATGGCAAGCCCGTGCCCCGCGGTCTTGCTGAGTTCCGGGAACGGATTGTTGCGGCAGGCATCGAGCAGCACGATGCGCATCCGGCTCGGCACCGAGGTCAGCGTATTCAGGATGTCGTTGAGAGAACCGCCTGGATCGGAATGTCGGCCTCACGCTTCGGATCGACATCGACCGGCACCAGATAGTTCTCGCCATCGATCTGCAGGCCATGTCCGGCATAGAACACCAGCGCTACGGTGTCGGCGCCCTTCGCCGCCACCTGACCGGCGAAATCGCTGATCCGTGCGCGCATCTCATCCTGGGACAGATCCGATGCCGCGGTCACCGCAAATCCGGCATCGGTCAGCATCTGCGACATGGCCTTGGCGTCGTTGGCCGGATTGGGCAGCGCGGGCACCGACTTGTAGGCGGACTGCCCGATCACCAGCGCCAGGCGGCTTTCCGCCGATGCCGGCGCCGCACCGAACAGGATCGCGGCCGGAACGAGCAGGCTGAGGAGCGAACGGCGCAACATGGCGGCCTCCGACAAATGACGTCGGAGATGGGTCGAAAGCCGTCAGGTGAAGGTTCATGCCGTGCGGCAATGTGCTGCCGCCGACTTCGATGATTGTGTCGAGACGTCGCAGGAACCCGATGCGCCCTCGACGAGCGCCGGCTGTTCGGCTGACTATTTCGGTTTCTTCGCCGGATCGGTGGCCGGCTTGGTGACGCCCCAGGGATCGTATTTCTGCTTGGGCTCGGGAATCCGATCGAGCGCGGCCTTGTAGGCCTTCTCGTCGATCTTGGGCTTCTGCTCCGTCTTCCTGTCGTCGCCTCCGCCGCCTCGCCGGCCCTGGGCCAGGGTCGGTGTCGCGATCAGCGCCAGAATGACGGCAGCAACCGTGAAGCGTTTCATGTCAGTCTCTCTCCCCCGCAGCCGTAGAAACATCCGGCAACACCCCTACCCCAGGATAACTTGTCGCTCGACATTTGTTGATCGACAAAGCGTCGCGCGATGCGAATTCAGCCCCACCAGGGGGGCGCAATCTTGACGGCGGTACATTAAATTCGCCGGATGGGACAGGGACCAGTAAAACTGGCGGCGCTGCTGGCCGGCGCCGCCTTCATGTTGAGTGGCTGTGGGCTCGCGGATAGCCACGCGGTGTGGCCGGAGATGTTGAAGGTCAAGTCGAGCGAGCCGGCGCCGCTCGAGACCCCTCCGGATGTCAAGCGGCTGGTCGCGGGCAAACTGGACTCGGTGTTCACCGCGGGCTCGCAGCCGTCCCATGTGCGGGTCTCCGCTCCGCTGCACGACCCGCGCGGCACCGGCTGGACCGCCTGCGTGCGCGCCGAACTGACATCTGTGATCGGCAAACCGCTGGGGACGCAGACCTATCGCGTCTTCATCAGTGAGGGCGCGATCTTCGATCGCCGGCAGGTGGAAGCCGACGACAATTGCGTGACCGAGACATACGAGCCGGTCGAGGGCGCCGTTACGGCAGACGCGCAACGAAGCGCCAAACCCTAGTCTGAGACGTCGGCATGCGCCGGCCAAGCCTGATCGCGCATGTCGTGCGGGCCCATGTCGATCGTCGCACGAAACTCCGTTCGCAACGCAGGTCAGACGTTGCTGACGCCGCCGTCGACCACCATGTCGGAGCCGGTCATGAACGAGCTCTCGTCCGAGGCCAGGAAGACCGCTGCTGCCGCCAATTCCTCGGGACGGCCGATCCGGAGCATCGGCGTGTAGTTGGAATACATCTTGCGGATCGCGGCGGCTTGCTCGGGCGTCGACGCCTGGGAGTCCATGATCGGCGTGTCGACCGGCCCCGGGCTCAGCAGGTTGGCGCGGATGCCGCTGTCCTTGAACTCGGCCGCCCAGGTCCGCACGTAGGAGCGCACCGCCGCCTTGGTGGCGGCATAGGTCGAGTGGTTCGCCAAGCCCATATAATGCATGGCCGAGGACACCAGGATGATCGATCCTCGCCGGCCATCATCGGCAGCATCTTCTGCACCAGGAACAACGGCCCTTGGCCATCAGGTTGAACGTGCGGTCGTAGTGCTCCTCCGTGATCTCACGCAGCGGCACTTGTTCGGTGAAGCCGGCGTTGGATACGACCACGTCTACCCTGCCCCTCGCCTTGCGAACCGTCCCGGCGACACGGTCGAGATCATCGAGCCTGGACGCATCCGCCTGGATCGCGGTGACGCCGCCGCCGATCAACTTTGCCGCCGTGTCGAGCGCGTCCTGGCGGCGGCCGAAGATGAACACATCCGCGCCTTCCTTTGCGAAGCGTTGCGCGATGGCGAGCCCAATGCCGCTGTTGCCGCCGCTGATCACCGCGACCTTGCCTTCCAATCTCGACATGTCAGTTCCTTTGCGTTGCGCACCCGGATCGTCCGGAGACCCTGCAGCTAGGCGCGCCCGCACCGGCCGCTCAGTGCGGACATGCGCACACCGGTGGTGCAAGAATGATCCGGACGACAGGCGTTGCGGGTGGTTTCTCGCAGGACCATCCTTTTCGTGCGACTGCGGGCGGCTCGGTCGCCGCGATGGTGCGATCGCCGGCCCGCATATGCTGAACGCCCCGTTAACATTACCGCTCGAATTGCCGGATGACCTCAACGGCATTTTCCATTTCTTTCCGCTAGCGTTGCCCCCGATGAACGCAAGGCCGATCAGCCTCGCGGACCGGGGAAACATGGGACGTGGCCGATATTGCTGACCAGGCAGTGATCCGCCGTGCATCGCGCAAGGATGCCACGGACGATCGCGCGTTGCCGCCGTTGTCTGCGGCGTCGGTCGGTGCATGGCGCGCACTTGCCGAGCGCGCGATCGAGCCCAACGGCTACTATCAGGCGGACTGGGAATTGGCGGTCGATGCCTCCGCGCGCGGCCGCACCGGCGCATCGCTGCTCAGCGCCGCCGGCGATGCCGGGCAATTGATCGGGCTGCTGCCGGTCGTGCCATTTCGCCGAATCTATCGGATCCCCTTCCCCGCACTGGTCGGGGCCGAACCCTACGGCACGCTGTGCACGCCGCTGCTGGATCGCGATGTCGCTGAGCAGGCCGTCGGCCAGTTGTTGCAGCAGGCGCGCAACGCGGGCGCGCATGCACTGATCCTGCGCACGATGTCGCTCGACGGCCCAGCCATGGCGGCGATCCGCACGGTGCTCGCAAGGGATGGTTTGCAGCCGCGCCTGCTGAGCACCTATCAGCGCGCGCAGCTCGATGCGACGCGTGATGCCGACGAATTGCTGCGCGACGCGCTCGGGCCGAAGAAGCTGAAGGAGCTGCGGCGCCAGCGCCATCGCCTGTCCGACCATGGCGCGGTGCGCTTCGACGTCGCGCGTACGCCGCGCGCCGTTGCAGTGGCGCTCGAGACGTTCCTTGCGCTCGAAGCCGGCGGCTGGAAGGGCCAGCGCGGTACCGCGCTCAGCCAGCATGCCGGCGATGCGGCCTTCATCCGCCGCGCAATGGCGGCGATGGCCGAGGCCGGGTGCTGCGAGATCATCACGCTGCATGCGGGCGGCACGGCGGTCGCAGCCGGCATCGTGGTGCGCCATCAGGACCGTGCGTTCTTCTTCAAGATCGGCATCGACGAGCGCTTTGCGAAGCATTCGCCCGGCACGCAGTTGACGCTGGAACTCACACGCCATCTCTGCGCCGATCCGGCGATCAACTCGGCCGATTCCACCGCGGCGCCCGGCCATCCCATGATCGACCCGATCTGGCGCGGCCGCTTCGCGATCGGCGACGTGCTGCTGCCGCTGCGGCGCCGCGATCCGCTGGTCGGCGCCATTCATGCCGCGCTGACCCTGAACAATGTCGCCTACGAGGCCGCGCGGAGCACCGTCCGCTTCATCCGCAGCCGGCGCGGCAAGCCCGGCTAGCACACCCCCTCTTACACAACCCCGCGCGGACCGGTAGGCTGCAGACAACGGCCTTGAGCCGATGGCGTCGTGATCGGGCGTGAATGTGACGATCCAGCAATGCTACGTCCGACAGGACACGTTGACCGACCCTGGCGAGTTCGCCGGCGCATATGACGATTTGCCGGAGACGATCTCTGGACTACGCGAGGTTGTCTCGGGGCTGATCGTTCATGTCGCGTTGGCTGAGCGGTACGGCATCCCGCCTGACACGCCGATGGTCAGGCAAACCCAGCCGGTCGCGGATCGCTTGAAATCGATCCAGGCGTCGTTCGCCGGATCGCTCACCGCGGCACGGCCGCCGCGCAGTCGCACGTTCGGTACCTGTCGCGACTACGCGCTCCTGCTGTGCAGCATGCTGCGAAGCCGGTCGATCGCGGCGCGGGTGCGCTGCGGCTTTGCCACCTACATCGGCGACGACATCTATCACGACCACTGGATCTGCGAATACTGGTCACCGGCCGACAAGCGCTGGCGGCAGGCCGACGCGCAGCTCGATGCGCTTCAGATCGACCAACAGCAAATCACGTTCGACTGTGCGAACCTGCCGAGCGATGCATTTCTGACGGCGTCGCAGGCCTGGCGACTGGCGAGGAGCAACGCGGTTGCGGCCGGTGCCTTCGGCCATGCCCCGACCACCGGCCTGTGGTTTCTTCACGTCAACGTCTACCGCGACCTGCTGTCGCTCACGAACCGGCAAATCTCCGCCTGGGATGGCTGGCGCGACGCCCCGCCGGGCGGCAAGGTCCTGAAGGTCGGCGCGCTTGCCGAGCTCGACCGGCTGGCCGAACTGGTCACGGCGTTCGAGGACGGCGCGGAGCCATTTGCCGTGCTGGATGCGGCGGCATCACGCTGCCTGACGCCATCCTGGCTTTCGTAATGCCCAGGCGCCGCATGGTTTACCCTTTCGTAGCCATGCAGACACATCAAGAAACGATCGGCTCCGCCGTCAGGTTGGTGTCAGCCGGCCCTTTTAGCGTCGCGATGTGCTGTTTCTCAGGCGGCGCATGCCCTTGCCTGGAAAGCCTCATCCGATGGAAACGTCGGGTGAGGCTTTCTGCGCCGGTGTCCCTTACTGCAACGGCGAGTGCGGCGCCGGCAGCATGATGGTCGAGTGCATCTCCTCGAGCAGCAGCGTGCCCTTGCCCAGGAATTCCTGCCAGGCCGGATCCTTCAGCGCGGCGCCGCGCGCAGCAGCGCGGGCGTTGAGATCGGGATAGGCCCAGATGTGGCAGACCTCGTTGGGCTGTCCGGAATCGGTGTGCCAGAGGCCGACGATCTTGGAATATTTCTCGCGCTCCGGCATCACGCCGGTGATCAGGTCGAGCCATTGCTTGACGCCGCCGAGCGGCTTGGCGCGGTAGTTGCGGAATTCGTAGATGTTGCCCTTGGTGGCAGGCGCCACCGGCGGAATGATTGCATTGAGCAGCCGAACCTCCTGACGCACCAAGAGCGGACGGATCGCCGGAATGTATTCGCCGGTCCAGCGCGGATTCTTCGAAAGCTCGGCGCGCAGCCGGGTCCGCTCGTTGAGATCGGCGTAGCTCCACATGTGCATGACCTGATTGAGCGGTCCGATCTCGGTGATCCAGTAGCCTTCCAGCTTGCCGAAATTATCGCCGCGGATATCGCGCGAGATCGTGCTCGCCGCCTTCACCATCTCACCGACGGCTCCAGGACGGACCGTGTAGGTGCGCAGCTCATAGATCATGGTTGTCTCCCTGATTGTTTCCGATGGACGATGTAGGCAAATGAAAAAGCCCGGCGCGAGCCGGGCTTTCGATGGTGCTCGCGGACTACTCCGCTGCCTGTGCGTTGATCTCGGCCGAGACCTGGCGGATGGCGCGGGCGAGCTGCTCGGCCGGCTGGGCGCCGGAGACCGCATATTTCTGCGCGAACACGAAAGTCGGCACGCCGGAGATGCCCTTCTCGGCAGCCTCCTGGGCCTGCGCCGAGACGAGGGCGACATCCTCGTCGGTGGCTAGACGCCTGCGCACATCGTCGGCGTCGAGACCGACATCGGCGGCCGCCTGCACCAGCACGTTGACATCGGTGAGATCACCGCCGTCGCGGAAGTACAATTCCATCAGCCGCTGCTTCATCTCGGCCGCCTTGCCCCTGGCCTCGGCCCAGTGGATCAGGCGGTGGCAGTCGATCGTGTTGGGCTGGCGTTTGACGAGCTCGGGATGGTAGGTCAGCCCCTCCTCATTGGCGGCGGCGACCACGCGGCCGGCGATGCCCTTGTAGGCCTCGACCGAGCCGAACTTGGCGGTCAGATATTCGTCGCGGCTGATGCCCTCGCGCGGCACCCAATTGTTGAGGAAGAACGGCCGCCAGTGCACCTCAACCGGCACGTCGGGCACCAGCTTGAGCGCGTCCTCGATGCGATGCTTGCCGATGTAGCACCAGGGGCAGACGACGTCGGAGACGATGTCGAGGCGAAGCGGCTTCAGATCGCTCATGGCAGGGGTTCCCGGCGGAAATGGAACCCCAAAGGTAGGCAGAAAGCGCCCCGAGACAAGCCGCTATTTCATACTGGCTGCCATCTGCCGCATCCGCTCGGCGGTCAGTTCGTCGGCCGGGAAAAACGTCTCCAGCGCCAGTTCCTGCAGCGTGATGTCGACCGGGGTGCCGAACACCATGGTGGTCGAGATGAAGCTCAGGATCTCGCCATTGAGTCGCAGCTTGAACGGCAGCGCGACATTGTTGTCGGTGGTGATCGGCGCCGAGCGCGCCGGGATCGGATAGGACTTCAGGTCCTGGTAGAGCTTGAGCAGCTCCGGGTCGGCCGTGGCCTCGCATTGCCGGTGCAGCCGCTCCAGAAGATGCGCGGCCCATTCGGCGAGGTTGACGGTGCGCGGCGCGAGGCCCTCCGGGTGGAACGCCAGCCGCAGGATGTTGAAGGGCTGGCCGAGCAGCCGCTGCGGCACGCCCTCGAGCAGCGGCGCCACCATGCGGTTGGCCGAGACCAGATTCCAGTGCCGGTCATAGGCCAGCGCCGGATTGGGCTCGTGCGCCTTCAGCACCAGGTTGATCGCCTCGCGCGCCGATTTCAGCGCCGGATCCTCCAGCGAACGTTGCGGGAATGCGGGCGCGAAACCCGCGGCGACCAGCAGCACGTTGCGTTCGCGTAAGGGCACGTCGAGGCGCTCCGCCAGTTTGAGGACCATGTCGCGCGACGGCGCCGAGCGGCCGGTCTCGACGAAGCTCAGATGCCGCGCCGAGATCTCGGCATCGACGGCAAGGTCGAGCTGGCTGAGATGGCGGCGCTGCCGCCACTCGCGCAGGTGCTCGCCGATCAGGACGGGTTTTGCGGGCTCGGCCCGCGCCAGGGATGCATGTGCGTTCATGGTGCAAAACCTACCATGCGGAATTCGCCCGTTCCATTACGCCTGAGGTAATCGAATTGGCGTGCAGGGCGGCTCATCTTCCACGGCACAGGAGATGACCATGCTGATGCTGTCCCTTTTCCGCGCCTTCGCCGCCCTGCTCCCGTGGCTGGTCCATCTGGCCACCTGGCTGGTCGCGCGCTCGCTCAACCTGCCCCAGCCGCTCGTGCACGCGACCGGCCTGTGCGTGTTCGCGCAGGTCTACGCGGTCGAGATGAGAGTCGGCAAGGCGCTGTGCCCGCCTCGGCTGTGGCGTCAGCTGCAGTCCCTGTTCCTCTGACCAACCCCGTCCCAACCCAAGGAGATGCTGCCATGATCCATTCGTCCCCGCTGCTGCGCCGCGCTTTGCTTGCCGATGCCGTGTTCAGCGGCGTATCTGCGGTCGCAATGGTGCTCGACACCAGCACGCTGGCCTCGCTGCTCGGCCTGCCGGAAGTGCTGCTGCGCGAGACCGGGCTGTTCCTGATCGCCTACACCGCGCTGGTCGGCTGGCTCGGCGCAAGGACCTCGCTGCCGAAAGGCCCCGTGATCCTCGTGGTCGCCGGCAACGCGGCCTGGACGCTCGCCAGCATCGCGCTGCTGCTCTCGGGCGCGCTGTCGCCGAACCTCTTCGGCACGATCGTGATCCTCGCCCAGGCAATCGCCACCGGCGTGTTCGCCGAGCTGCAATATGTCGGATTGCGGAGGAGCGGAGCGATGGTTACGGCGTAGAATCCAGTTCTTTAAAAAAAGCACCCG
>NZ_LGTB01000024.1 GCF_001238275.1 Bradyrhizobium viridifuturi | reverse complement strand
ATTCTCGACCTTGGTGTAGGGCTTGATCCAGTCGATCCGCTTGCCGTGCTCGGCCCAGAAGCCGTTCGGGTCCTTGACCGAGTGCGCGTACATCTCGCGATATTTGGCGTCGTTGACATAAGCGCGCTTGGCCCAGTCGGCCGACACGTCATATGTCGTTTCCAGTACAACGGGCTCTGCGTAGTTCTTTTTCATAAGACAGCCTCCCTGAGGGCGACCCAATACCTCATGCGCTCGGCGCCAGTTTGATCCCCGTCAAAAAGCAGCTGCGGGACAGCTCCTCGTTGCACTGCTACCGACGCCAACCATTCCGCATTTTTGACCTGCATCAAGACCTTCCCGGTCCCGTCGTACATACGTAGTTCCGCTTCAATAGCGCCTTGTCGTGAGCGAGATCGCTTCACGATCACATGTGCCCGACTTTCACCATGCAGGAATATCAGTCCGCTACGCGCGGATTCGACATTCTTCTACAACGCTGAGGGACCGTGAAGTGAGCAGCTACAAAACGATAGAGCAAGACCCAAACTATCAGGAACTGGTTCGCCGACGTTCTTCGCTTGGATGGACGTTGTCTCTGATCATGTTGATCATATACTTCGGCTTCATCCTCCTCGTCGCGTACGCGCCAAAATTCCTCGGCACCCCAATCGGCGCCGGCGTGACGACCATCGGCATCCCGATCGGCCTCCTGGTTATCCTTTCGGCCTTTCTCCTGACCGGCATTTACGTCAACCAGGCCAACTCCAAATATGACTCACTGATCCGCCAGATCGTCGGGGCGCGCCGCTCATGAAGAAGCTCACTCACCTGTTCGTCGCTCTATCGGTCTGCTTTCCTTCGCTCGCGCTGGCGGCCGGGACCATCGATGGCGGCACCAAGCAAGCCGTCAATTGGGCTGCCATCGGCATGTTCATCGGCTTCGTCTCCTTGACGCTTGCGATCACCTACTGGGCGTCAAAACGGACGGTGTCGGCTGCCGACTTCTACTCTGCCGGCGGCGGCATCTCGGCTGGACAGAATGGTCTCGCGATTGCCGGTGACTATATGTCCGCGGCTTCGTTCCTCGGCATTTCGGGCCTTGTCTACACGTCAGGGTACGACGGCCTGATCTACTCCGTGGGTTGGCTGGTTGGCTGGCCCGTGGTCACGTTCCTGATCGCCGAACAATTGCGCAACCTTGGCAAGTTCACATTTGCTGACGTCGCCTCGTTTCGACTCGGACAGACGCGAATCCGGATCCTTGCTGCATGCGGCTCGCTGGTCACCGTCGCCTTCTACCTGATCGCGCAGATGGTCGCGCCGGCAAGTTGATCCAGCTGCTTTTCGGACTGGACTACTGGATCGCCGTCATCCTGGTCGGCGGCCTCATGATGATCTACGTGACCTTTGGCGGCATGAAAGCCACGACCTGGGTGCAGATCACCAAGGCGATACTGCTCTTGTTCGGCGCGACGTTCATGGCCGGCGCCGTACTCTACAGGTTCGGATTCAGCCCGGAAGCGCTGTTTGCCAAGGCAACCGTGGTGCATCCGAAGAAGGTCGCCATCATGGAGCCGGGAAGCCTGATTTCGAATCCATTGTCGGCGATCTCGCTTGGCATCGCCTCATGTTCGGAACCGCCGGTCTTCCGCATATTCTGATGCGTTTCTTCACTGTGAAAGATGCTCAAGCCGCGCGAAAATCGGTGTTCTATGCGACTGGCTTCATCGGCTATTTCTACATTCTGACTTTCATTATCGGCTTCGGCGCCATTACGCTGGTCTCGACCGATCTAACATTCCTCGATGCGGGTATTCTTGAGAAGACCAAGAGCGGCATTGCCGCCATCAAGGGTGGATCGAATATGGCCGCCATCCACCTTGCCGATGCCGTTGGCGGCAACATGTTCCTCGGGTTCATTTCTGCAGTCGCATTCGCGACCATTCTCGCGGTGGTCTCGGGGTTGGCTCTCGCCGGCGCATCCTCCATCAGTCATGACATCTACGCGATGGTGATCAAGGGAGGCCACGCCAATGAGCAAGACGAGGTTCGCGTCTCAAAGATCGCGACGCTGTTCCTGGGCGTGCTGGCGATCATTCTTGGCATAATCTTCGAGAACCAGAACGTCGCCTTCATGGTCGGCTTGGCCTTCGCCATCGCGGCGTCCTGCAATTTCCCGGTCCTGGTGATGTCGATCTTCTGGAAGGATCTCACGACCAGAGGCGCATTGGTCGGCGGTTTCCTCGGCCTGACGAGCGCGGTCGTCGGCGTGCTGTTGTCGCCCGCAGTCTGGGAGGCGACATTCGGATTCGCCAAGGGATCGGCGCCGATCAAGTTGGACAATCCAGCCTTGTTCTCGATGTCCATTGCGTTTGTCACGATCTGGCTGGTCTCGATCCTGGACCGCAGCATGCGAGCCGGCGCGGACCGCAGGGGCTTTGACGCGCAGTTTGTACGGAGCCAGACCGGCATTGGTGCAGCCGACGCCACCACGCACTGAGATACGGACCGGCGAGTTGATGCATCGCGCAAGCGCAAAGGCACCATGGTGAATGCCCAAGGCTTTCGATGCTGCAAATCCACCGTTCGATCGTCTGACGCTGCACGAAGTGGAAACACTTCGTGCGGCGTTGGACATCATATACTTTAGCCCTGACGAACTGATTATCGGGCAGAATACTCCGGCTGAATCCCTCTTCGTCGTCATCAAGGGCACAATTGAAGTGCGAGACGGCGGAGATCTGCTGGCCCTGCTCGGCCCCAAGGATAGTTTTGACAGCCGAGCACTCGTTCATGGAAGGAGCGGTCACGCGTTCGTCAGTCGCGACGAAACTCTGTGCTATGCCGTTCCAAAAGCCACTATCCTTGACCTGATTCAGAGCAACCCGCGATTTGCTTCATTCTTCTACCGCGACATCTCGCTGAAACTCGACAACTTCGTCAAAGACCAGGAGGAGCAGCGCTACGGATCAACGATGCGGGCGCGCATCTCCGAGCTGTTCATGCGCCCTGCCACCTTTATCGATGCGGAGGATACCATCGAGACCGCGGGCCATGTGATGCATGACGCCGACAGCAATGCATTGCTCGTTCGTGATGGGGAACGCACAGGCATCGTCACCGGCATGAACCTATCGAAAGCCGTGGTTCTCCGTCGCCAGTCGATTCGAGCCCCCGTGCGTGACCTCGCGCATTTTGATCTGGTCACACTGAAGTCTGACGACCTCGTATCCACCGCACTCGTCTTGATGACCAAACTGAACAAGCGGCGCATTGCGATTCGCGAGGGTGACCGCTTCATTGGAATCCTGGAAGATATCGACGTACTCGGATTCCTTGCCGGCAGCGCGCAGCTTCTGGCTGGACGCATCGAGCGCGCCGCGTCTCGCGACGATCTACTGGTCGCGGCGCGCGAAACCGCGGCCCAGGTACGTACCCTGCGTCGTCAAGGCGTCGCTGTCGAATTGATCGGCGAAATCATATCCGACCTGAATCAACGGCTGTTTTCCAAGCTATTCGAGATGCTCGCCCCGGCAGAGTTTCGCAGCAGCGGCTGCCTCATCGTTATGGGCAGCGAAGGACGCGGCGAGCAAACAATACGCACAGACCAGGACAATGGCATCATCCTGCGCAATTCCGTCGATCAAGCGCAATTGAATACGTTCCGATCCCAGTTCTCCGGTGCGTTGGCCGAATTTGGCTTCCCACCGTGCCCCGGACAGGTCATGGTGAGTAACCCCACCTGGTCGAAGCCGCTCTCGGAGTATCTGGCGGACTTTCGCAGCTGGCTCGCGCTACCCGACGCGACATCTCATTTGAACCTTGCGATCTTTTATGATGCGCGATGCGTCGCGGGCGATCCTGCGCTGCTGGCGGAAGCCAAGACAAGTCTGATTGAGCTGGTACGCGGCGAGCAGGCATTCCTCGCGCACTTCGCCCGCGCGATCGACCTGTTCGCCACACCGATAGGCCTGTTCAAGAACTTGATCACGTCCGAGGCCAATGGCGACGCGCTTGATCTCAAGAAGGGCGGCATTTTCCCGGTCGTCCACGGCGTTCGCAGTCTCGCCCTCGAGCACGGCTTGATGGAAACCGCCACTGACAGGCGCATCGCGCGGCTGCGCGATATGGGCGTCTTGCGCGACGACTTCGCTCGCGAGCTCACCCAGGCCTTTCGATTCATGCTGATGCTGAGGCTCGATGGGCAGCTGGCGGCATCGGCCGGCGCCTCCGGCACGCTGGTGCGGCCATCATCGTTGTCGAGCATGGAGCGTGACCTCCTGCGCGATGCGTTCCATATCGTTAAAGAGTTTCGCGACCAAATTAGCCGTCATTTTAACCTTGGTATGTTTTGACGTGATCCCTCGCGCGATCAAACGTCTGTTTCACCAGGCTTCGATAGGTGACCAGTCCTATCGGTTCATGTTCGAGCGTGACACCACGGATGAGGTCGTCGCGATCGATTGCGAAACGACCGGCTTGAGCATTCGTTCGGCCGAGATCGTAAGCGTCGCTGCAATCAAGATCAGGGGCAACACGATCCTGACCAGTGAGCGCTTCGAGGAGGTCGTGCAGCCCGATGCAGGCATGCAGGCCGATGCAATCCGGGTACATCGCCTCCGCCTGGCCGACGTTGCAATGGGACATCCAATCCGGAAGTTGCTGCCGCGCTTCCTGCACTTTGTCGGTGGCCGCCCCCTCGTCGGTTACTACCTGGACTTCGACATTGCGATGCTGAACAAGTATATCCTACCCTTTCTTGGCATCGAACTGCCGAATCCCCGCATTGAGGTCTCCGAGCTTTACTACGAACGGAAGTACGGCGACGCGCCGCAGAACACTTCCATCGATCTCGCGTTTGCTTCAATCCTCAAGGACCTCGACATCCCGCAGCTTGACCAGCACGACGCCTTCAATGACGCTCTGATGACGGCCATGATGTATGTCGCACTACGTGACAAGAAGAGGAGAGGAAGTAGAATTCCCCGCTTGCGCACCCACACCGTATTCGATCCAACCGGCGGTTAGGTCGACGGTCGGGTCACGGCGGGCCGGAGGAGCCGGATTCGGCTGTCGGAACCACGCAAGTAAGACTCGCCTGCGGCGGCAACGATTCAGCATCGTCGGGAGGGAGCTGGCACTGCTTGCCTGGCAATTGAGATAGCGCAAAGCCGGAGCGCCGAAACCGGGATAGCCAACCCAGATGCGGAGGGATGGTGAATGCGACCGGACTTAGCAATTGCCTACGGACAGGATCGGCTGCCCCGCTATACGAGCTATCCGACCGCGCCGCACTTCGGCTCCGCGATCGGTGTTGCAGATTATCGGAGATGGCTCAGATCCATTCCCACGCGGCTCCCCGCCTCGATCTACCTGCACGTACCATTCTGCCGATCCATGTGCTGGTACTGCGGCTGCCACACCTCGGTGACAAGGCGAGATGATCCAATCGCTCTTTATGCTTCCGGCTTGCGCACCGAGGCACACCTGGTCGCCGAAGCCGTCGGCCAGCGCCTTCCGGTCTCGCACATCCACTTCGGCGGCGGCACGCCGACGATCATGGCGCCGGAAACCTTCGCCGATCTCGTCGGCGCGTTGCGCTACTCCTACTTCGTGCTGCCTGATGCCGAGATTGCGGTCGAGATCGATCCGCGCACCCTCACAGAGCCGATGGCCGAGGCGCTCGGCTTCAGCGGCGTCAACCGCACAAGCCTCGGCGTGCAGAGCTTCGATCCCGATGTCCAACGCGCCATCAACCGCATGCAAAGCTTCGAGCAGACCGCAACATGTGTCGAACGGTTACGGCGGGCCGGCATCGACAAGCTCAACTTCGATCTCCTCTATGGGCTGCCGCTCCAGACCGTGGATTCGTGCCTGGATACGGTCGCCAGATGCATCAAACTCCGTCCCGACCGCTTCTCGGTGTTCGGCTACGCGCACATCCCGTCGTTCAAGAAGCATCAGCGCGCGATCGATGAAAGCACGCTGCCTGGCAGCGCCGACCGCCATCTGCAGTCAGCAGCGATTGCGGATGCCCTCGTCAGCGCCGGCTATGTGCGGATCGGTCTCGATCACTTCGCTCTTCCAGATGACAGTCTTGCCGTGGCAAAGCGGGACGGCCGGCTGCGCCGCAACTTCCAGGGTTACACGGACGATTGCGCCGAAACGCTGATCGGCCTCGGCGCCAGCGCCATCGGCCGCACGCCACATGGCTTCGTGCAGAACGTCGTTGCGACGCGCGATTATCTGGCTCGCGTCGCCGAAGATCGGCTCGCCACCGTCAAGGGCTACGCGTTCACGGAGGACGATCGCTTCAGAGCCGACATCATCGAGCGCATCATGTGCAATATGGCCGTCGACCTGTCGGAAATCGCTCGATCGCACGGCCGCGATCCGCAGAGCGCAATCGTCGATCGAAAGCGGCTCGAGAGCTTGATCGCGGACGGCGCGATCACCATGGACGACGACCGGATATTCGTGAGCGGCGGCGCGGAATTCCTGGTCCGCAGCGTTGCGTCCGCGTTCGACGCTCATCTGGGACGGGCTGTGGCCACGCACAGCCGGGCTGTCTGACAGCATCCAGAAAACCAGCACATTTCCACGAAGTTGCGCTGGCTCAAATCGCAAGAGCGCCCGACATGCTCGAATGCTCTTGTTAGGACGAGCGACCCATCTTCCCCAGGGGTTATCTCGATACTCGATGCCCGGCCGCTTCGGCCGGGCTTCTTTTTTGGATTACTGCGCCAGCGACGTGGTTTTGACATAGCCGGGGTCCACTTTCGCGTGACGCCGCCCGATGGCCCGGATTGGTACGCATCTTTGCGCTGGCTCAAGCCATCCCGGTCATATTGGCTCCTTAAGATGGAACGGATGGACGGCGTTCGAGGTCATCCCTGAACTCCTCGGGAGAGCGACATGCAATTGACGACGGCTCCAAACGAACAAGCACGTACGGATGATCTTGAGTTGCTCGACCGCTACTGGCGGGCCGCCAACTACCTTTCCGTCGGCCAGATCTACCTGCTTGCCAACCCCCTGCTGAGGGAACCGCTGAAACCCGAGCACATCAAGCCGCGTCTCCTTGGACATTGGGGCACGACGCCGGGGCTCAACTTCATCTATGCTCATCTCAATCGCGTGATCCGCGGCTCCGATCTCAACGTCATCTACGTCTGCGGGCCCGGCCATGGCGGCCCCGGCATGGTCGCCAACACCTATCTCGAAGGCACCTACACGGAAATCTATCCGGAGGTGACGCGCGACACGGATGGCCTGCGAAAGCTGTTCCGTCAGTTTTCCTTCCCCGGCGGCATCCCCAGCCACGCCGCGCCGGAAACGCCCGGATCAATCCATGAGGGTGGCGAGCTCGGCTATGCACTGGTCCATGCTTTTGGTGCGGCACTCGACAACCCTGACCTGATCGTCGCCTGCGTGGTCGGCGACGGCGAGGCCGAGACCGGCCCGCTCGCTGCGTCCTGGCATTCCAACAAGTTCCTCAATCCGGTAAATGACGGCGCGGTGCTGCCGATCCTCCACCTCAACGGCTACAAGATTGCCAATCCGACAATATTGGGCCGGATGACCGACGAGGAAGTCCGCAGCCTGTTCGCCGGTTATGGCTACGCGCCGTTGTTTGTCGAAGGCGAGGACCCGCATGCGATGCATCGGCTGATGGCCGACACGCTCGACAGCGCGCTCGCGAGCATCCGTGCGATCCAGCAACCAGCACGCCAAACAGCTTCGGGCTTGCAGCGCCCGAAATGGCCGATGATCGTGCTGCGAAGCCCGAAGGGCTGGACCGGACCGAAGGAAGTCGACGGATTGAAGGTGGAGGGATTCTGGCGCGCGCACCAGGTGCCGATCGCCGACCCGCGAGGCATTCCTGAGCATCTGAAATTGCTCGAACACTGGATGCGGAGCTACGAGCCGGACCAATTGTTCGACGCCGACGGACGGCTTGTACCGCAGCTGCAACAACTCGCGCCGCTGGGCGACCGCCGGATGGGTGCCAATCCACATGCCAATGGCGGACTGCTCAAGCGCGAGCTCAAACTGCCGGATTTCCGCACCCATGCCGTCGACGTTCCGCGTCCCGGCGGGGTCGTCGCCGAAGCGACCCGCGAGCTCGGCAAGCTCCTGCGCGAAGTGGTCACGCTCAATGCGGGCGCACGCAATTTTCGCATCATGGGTCCCGATGAAACCGCCTCCAACCGGCTCGATGCGGTCTTCGAGGTCACCGACCGGGTCTGGATGGAAGGGATCGAGCCTTACGACGTTCACCTCGCGCATGACGGGCGTGTGATGGAAGTATTGAGCGAACATCTCTGCCAAGGCTGGCTTGAGGGCTATCTGCTCACCGGGCGTCACGGCTTCTTCTCCTGCTACGAGGCCTTCATCCACATCGTGGATTCGATGTTCAACCAGCACGCCAAATGGCTGAAAGTGTCACGCGCGCTGCCATGGCGGCGTCCGATCGCCTCGCTCAACTACCTCCTCACCTCGCATGTCTGGCGGCAGGATCACAACGGTTTCAGCCACCAGGATCCGGGCTTCGTCGATCTCGTCACCAACAAGAAGGCCGACATCGTGCGTGTCTATTTCCCGCCCGACGCAAATACCCTGCTCTGGGTCGCCGATCACTGCCTGCGCACCTATGACCGCATCAATGTCATTGTCGCCGGCAAGCAGCCGTCGCCGCAATGGCTTCCGATGCGCGAAGCGATCACCCATTGCGAGGCCGGCATCGGCATCTGGAAATGGGCCGGCACCGAGGCGCCGAATCGCGAGCCCGACGTGGTGATGGCCTGCGCCGGCGACGTTCCCACACTGGAAACGCTCGCCGCTGTCGATCTCATGCGCAAGGCGCTGCCTGATCTCAGGATCCGCGTGGTCA
The DNA here is from genome assembly GCF_001238275.1 of Bradyrhizobium viridifuturi. Classification (GTDB taxonomy): domain Bacteria; phylum Pseudomonadota; class Alphaproteobacteria; order Rhizobiales; family Xanthobacteraceae; genus Bradyrhizobium; species Bradyrhizobium viridifuturi. The sequence continues at coordinate 126,417 of NZ_LGTB01000024.1, read as the reverse complement.
ATGTCGTCGACCTGATGACGCTGCAACCGCAGGAGCAGCATCCTCACGGCCTGTCCGATCGCGACTTCGACGGCCTGTTCACGCGGGACAAGCCGGTGATCTTCGCCTATCACGGCTACCCCTATCTGATCCATCGCCTGACCTACAACCGCGCCAACCATGCCGGCATGCATGTGCGCGGCTTCGCCGAGGAAGGCACCACCACGACGCCGTTCGACATGGTGGTCTTGAACCAGCTCGATCGTTTCCATCTCGCGATCGAAGCGATCGAGCGGGTGCCGGGCCTCGACATTGCTGCCGCCCACGTGAAACAACAATTCCGCGACAAGCTCATCGAGCACACGCGCTATGTGCGCGAACATGGCGAGGACATGCCGGAGATCCGCGACTGGGTTTGGCCGGGCCGCGCAGACGGCGAAGCGTCGCAGTAAGCGCGAGGAAGGCCGCCGATGTCGGACAATGTCCTGGTTCTCAACGCCGGTTCATCCAGCATCAAGTTCGGCCTGTTCGACATCGGAGCGGCCGACCCGGAGCTGAGGTGCAAGGGCTTGCTCGACGAGCAGGAGAAGGCGCCGCGCATCGTGGTGACCGACCCATCGGGCAAGCAGTTGTTCGAGAAACGCCGCTCCGGCGACGAAATGACCGATCACGGCCTGCTCGCCGATATCTTCAGCTGGCTCGATGATTATCGCGGAACCGAACAACTCGTCGCCGCGGGCCATCGTATCGTGCATGGCGGGCGCGAGTTTTCCGGTCCCGTCGTGCTTGACGAACGAACCATCACGGCGCTCGACGTGCTGACGCCGCTGGCGCCGCTGCATCAGCCACGCTGTCTCGCCCCGGTCCGGGCAGTGCAATCCTTGCGGCCCGGACTAACGCAGATCGCCTGCTTTGACACCGCCTTTCATCATGCTTGGTGCCGCCTGCCAGCCGCTTCGCCGTTCCTCGGAACCTCGAAGAGCGCGGTATCCGCCGCTACGGATTCCACGGACTTTCCTTCGAATATGTCGCAGACGCCTCGCAACGCTCGCGCCGACGCAGACACGTACGGTGGTCGCGCATCTCGGCAACGGCGCCAGCCTCTGCGCCCTGCACCATGGCAGGAGCGTCGACACCACGATGGGTCTAACCCCACTCGACGGCCTTGTAATGGGGACGCGCTGCGGAACCATCGATCCTGGGATTCTGCTCTACCTGATGCAGGAAGAGAAGATGTCGGTCGATGCGGTGCAGCACCTGCTGTACGAAGGCTCGGGCCTGCTCGGTGTCTCAGGGGTGTCGGCCGACATGCGCACCCTGCTGACAAGCCGCGAGCCTGCCGCGCGCGAAGCCATCGAGCTTTTCACCTTCCGTGTTGCCGCCGAAGCCGCCGTAATGGCAAACACGATGGCCGGCCTCGACGGCTTGACATTCACCGGCGGCATCGGCGAACACGCGGCCGAGATCAGGCAGCAAATCTGCGACCGCCTTGCCTGGCTCGGTGTCCGGCTCGATCCGGCGGCAAATGCGAAGGGAGCGGTGCGCATCACGGCTCCAGGCAGCCGGGTGGACGTGTTGGTCGTTCCGACCAACGAGGAGGCGAGCATTGCGCGGCACTGCCGCCGATTGCTTGTTGCTGGCCTCTAACCTCTCACCCGGCTTCCCCGCGGCGCCGCCACGAGCCGCCGGCTTCCACTCGCTCAGGCTCCGGATTCCTGCATGATGCGGTCGATCTCGGCGAGGAGCTGGCGAAGCTCATCGACTGAGAAGGTTTCTAGGATGTCCGCGATCTGCTCCCGCAATTTGATTTGCTCGTTTACTTGCCTGAAACTGTCCCGGTCATTCTGTGCCATTGCTCCCCTCGGCGTAATCGGGCCGGGAGCGTCCCGGCTGTCGGCCGCCGGCATGTCATCATGATGCAGCGGCGCCAGCGCCGACGTAGCGCAGCTGAATGCGTTTATCACTTAAGGGAAAGTACTTAGTTCCCGCGTCCAATGCGACGTACCCTGGCACTCATGCCGCCGACGATGTCCACGTGACGAGCTTGCGCGCCAATGCACCGAAAGCATTATCGAAGGCGGTCGCGGCACTCTCGGGCGAGAGAGCCGCGAGGGGGGCGCTTTCCTCGAACAATTGTGCCGCCTTGATCTGCCCGTCGGGGCCCACGATTTTCGCCGACAGCGCCATAACCGCCTTCGGCTGCGGCCCGAGCGCGATCTCGAAGCGCCGCAGGTCGATCAGCAGGCGCGGGACGCCTTCAACAGAGCTGTCGGCGCGCAACGGCGCGTGAGAAATGTCATAATTTTCAAAGCTCTGCTGGAGGCGCGCCTGCAGCAGCACCGGCAAGCTGTCGCTCCATTGTGCGTCCGCGAAGCCGGCGACGTCCTCGTCGGGCGTAAACAGGAAGCGCTGCGTTTGCAGGCGCGCGATCGCGGTCGGCTCCGCCATCGCCATGGGGGAAGGCAACGATCCGCCGTGCTGCGGACCGAATTCCGCAACGGCGTGAAGATCGTAGACAACCTTGCGGGGCGCGACGGCTCCGCTCGTCATGCGCTCCAGCCCCGCCACGATGCCGTCGAGCTTCGGGGTGTTGCGTGCCAGGCCTTCGGCGAAAGTGCCGAGGTTCTCAATAGTGCTGTGCAGCGGCGCGGAATTCTCCGACAGCACGGCATCGACCCGGCGTAGCGCATCGCGCGCCGCCTGCGTCATGCTCCGCCCGGCGCCCTTTTCGGCCACCAGCGGTGCGCGCGCCGGCGGTGCCGCGGGATCGTCACCTCCCTCGAGCGCGATCACCGGAACGCCGGTCAGGCCTTGAAAATCAACACCGACGCGCGTGTCGCTATGCACCGGCGTGCGCTCGGCGACGGCGATCGTGGCGTGAACCTCGCGAGGGCGTTCCGGCACCAGTTCGAGCGCAGTCACCTCGCCAACACGGATGCCGTTGAAGAGCACGCCTGCACCCACGAGAAGCCCGGGCACGGGATCCGTGAAGACGAGGTGGTAGCTCTCCCGCTTGCCGATACCTCCGACGTTGTTCAGCCAGTAGACGAAGCCAAACACGGCGACGATCGCCGACAATACGAATGCACCGACGACAATATAGGGCGCGCGAATTTCCATATCTATCTCTCTTGCCTAGGTGCCAAAGCCAAGCGTCTGGGCCCGGGCACCGTGAAAGTAAGCCTTGACCCAGGGATGGTCGGATTCGAGCACTGATGACAGCGGCCCGACCGTTACGATCCGCCCGTCGGCGAGTGCGGCGACCCGATCGCAAATAGCCTGCAAACTGTTGAGGTCGTGCGTGACCATGAATACGGTGAAGCGCAGCGTACGGTGCAATGTTCGAATCAGGGCGTCGAACTCGCCCGCCGCGATTGGATCGAGGCCCGAAGTCGGCTCGTCCAGGAACAGCAGGGCAGGATCCAACGCGAGCGCCCGGGCGAGCGCGACCCGCTTGGTCATTCCGCCGGAAAGTTCGGAAGGAAACTTGTCGCCATCCGCTCGGGAGAGGCCCACCATCTCCAGCTTCGCATCTGCGATCTCATCGAGCAGCCGTGGCGAAAGGTGCGCATTCTCACGCAGAGGAAACTGAACATTCTGTCGCGCCGTCAAGGCGGAGAAGAGCGCCCCTTGCTGGAACAGGATTCCCCAGCTGCGCTCGCCCTTCCTGACATTTGCGAAGTCGATCTGTCCGCCGCGCCTCGGCAGCAGCCCGACCAGGGTTCGCATCAGCACGGATTTGCCGCCGCCCGACGCACCGACGAGGCCGAGGATCTCCCCTTCCCTCACGTCGAGATTGAGATGGTTGAGGATCGTCTTGTTGCCGAAGCCAACCACCAGATTGCGGATATGAATCGCGGTCGAGCCGGTCATGACTACATCCCGATCGAGGCAAAGAAGACGGCGAACAGCCCGTCGAGCACGATGACCAGGAAGATCGATTTCACGACCGATGCAGTCGTCTGCTGCCCCAGCGACTCCGCGCTTCCCTTGACACTCAAGCCCTCCATCGCCGCGACGAGTCCGATCACCAGCGCCATGAATGGCGCCTTGATGATGCCGACCTCGAAATGCGTGACGGAAACCGCCTCATGGAGGCGTGCGATGAAGATGGCGGGACTCATGCCGCCGTAGAGCCAAGCGATAAGTCCGCCGCCATAGAGGGCCGCGAGCGAGCCGATAAAGGCAAGGACAGGCAGCGCCACGACGAGCGCCAGTACCCGCGGCAGGATTAGCACCGCGATCGGATCGAGCCCCATGGTGCTCAGCGCGTCGATCTCCTCGCGCATCTTCATTGCACCGATCTCGGCCGTGTACGCACTGCCCGATCGTCCCGCCACCATGATGGCGACGATCAGCACGCCGATTTCGCGCAACACCAGGATGCCGACCATGTCGACGACATAGGATTCGGCGCCGAAACGGCGGAAATGGAAGATCCCCTGCTGAGCGATGATGGCGCCGATCAGGAACGTGATCAGCGCCATGATCGGCACGGCTTGCCATCCCACCCGACCGAGCTGATACACGGTCGACGTCAGTCGAAACGACCGGGGATGCTTGACAACGCCGAATAACGCCGCGCTGAACGCACCAAGCATGTGCAGGAAGCCAGCCGAATCGGTCACAAGCCGCCTGCTCCCGCGGCCGAGTTGATCGAGCTTTTCCAGTAGAGGATTGACCGATCCGTGGTCGGTGGGCTCGGAACGGTTTAGCCCTCGCACCTCATCCAGCAGATCGCCATACGCACCGTCCGCGCCAGTCAGTGCGGCTCTGGTCGTGCCGCCGCGGGCCAGCCTTTCAAGCAGCCAGGCCCCGACGGTGTCGAGCGCAGTGACGCGGCTTAGATCGATCGCTCCGATGTCCGCCCCCGCCGCGCGCGCACACACCCGCTCCAACACCTCGACATTGGCAACGTTCCAGGCCCCGCCTGCCGCAAGCACGCGCGGATCGTCTTCATTCGCTGTCAATACCGGTACGTTGAGCAACAGGCCGCCTCCGACTTAGAAGGTCAAGTATAGGAGGCCGAAGCCGGCAGAGTTTGACCCAACGCAATTGGCTCGCGGCTCGGAGCCGTCCTTGATGCAAATCAACGGCTTGTTGAGCCACAGGATTATTTGTTGCCGGATTGGCCCGGCAGCAAGGGCCCGTTAGGGAGATTGCAATGAACCGTCCAGCCTTCAGGCCCCTGCAGAATACAGCATTGCCGCACTCGTTCAGGATGATCCGCCTGGAACGCGCGCGTGAACACGATCATCCCGAGGGCGAACCTGCGATCGGCTATGTTATCGTTGCTCCGCTCGACGCCGCGTCGCAGATCGATGTCGAGACCTGGAAGGCCTATCGCGAGGCCTGCCGCGTCGTTCGCCAACGGCCCGCCGAGGACGATCAGCTCGGCCACCTCGTGCATGGTCCGGGCGGCAGCTGGCGCTTCCACTATGACGTGACCGGCACGGCCGCCGACGAAGCGGGACATCATTTCGGGGACGAGCGCTTCACGCTCGGCGAATATGTCTCTGTCCGCGAGGCGGACGGCATGCATCCCTATCGTGTCGTCGCCGTCACACCGCTTTGATCGGCCCGTGCCTGATTAGGATGTCGGTCCCTACGGCATCCGCCACCGGAAGGGAAAGGTCGAGGACGACATTGACGACCCCGCGATCGTGCGGCTCCCTCGCGGCAGAGAATCCGAGCTCGTGACACATGCTCAGCATGGTCGTGTTCTCAGTCAGCACTCCACCGGACAACCGCTTCAGTCCTTCCGACCTCGCATAGCGGATCAGGAGCTGCATGAGCGCCCATCCAAGGCCTTTGCCCTTGAGGTCGGACTGCAGCAGGATCGCGTACTCGGCGGTCTGGTAGAGTGAATCCGAGTGAAGCTGGACCGTGCCCAGCATCTCGCCGGTCTGCGAGTCCAGCGCGACGAAAGCCATCGCGCGGGCATAGTCGAGCTGGGTCAGGCGCGCAATGAACGAATGGGAGAACTTCTTCACCGCATGGAAGAAGCGCAGCCTGAGGTCCTCGATGGTCACGCGCTTGAAAAAGGATTCGACCATGGGCTCGTCTTCCGGCCGCATCGGCCGAACCGCGACACGTGAACCATCTCGCAGGCTGAGCTCGCCTTCCCATTGCGATGGGTAGGGCCGCACGGCGAGCCGGGTCTGACCGGCAAACAGCCGCACCGGCTTGCGGACCGCCACGCGCGCGTCAAGCGCCAGCACGCCCGTTTCGTCCGCCAGCAATGGATTGATGTCGAGCTCGGCAATCTCTGGAATATCGGCAGCCATCTGCGCCAGTTTGACGAGCGTAAGCGGCACGACGTCGGCAGGAACCGCGGGCACATCGCGATAGGCTGCCAGCAGTCGCGAGACCCGCGTCCGCCCGACCAGGTCACGGGCCAGGTTCATGTCGAGCGGCGGCAGCGCCAGCGCCTTGTCGTTGATCACTTCGACCGCCGTCCCGCCGCGACCAAACACGATCACCGGGCCGAAGGTGGGATCGTCGGCAATTCCGAGGATCAGTTCCCGAGCCGCACGCCGCACGATCATCGGCTGGATCGTCACCCCCTGCAGGCTGGCATCCGGGCGAGCGCTCCGGGCGCGCGCCAGCACCGTCCTTGCTGCCTCGGCGACACTTTCGCGGGTCCGTAGACCGAGGATGACGCCGCCGATATCCGACTTGTGCGTGATGTCGCGCGAGAACAGTTTGACGGCGACCGCCAGCCCCTTTGCCAGGAACGGTTCAGCCTTGTCTGCCGCATCGTCGGCGTCGCAGGCAGCGACCGTGGGCACAATCGGAATACCATACGCTTCGAACAGCGCGACGATTTCGACCGGATCGAGCCATTGGCGTCCGTCCGATAACACCTGCCCGATCACGCGCTTCGCTGCCGCCGTGTTCGGCGTGAATGCCGAGGTAACGCTGGGCGGGGTTGCGGCAAGCGCGAGAGACGCTTCGTGATAGCGCACCAGATACATGAAGGCACGCACCGCATCATCCTCAGTCGGAAAATGCGGAATACCGGCAGCCTCGAAGGTCGCACTGGTACGTTTATCGGTGCCGGCCCACGCGGCAAGCACCAACGGGGCGACCGCACCGCTTTTGGCCCGGCGGTCACCGACACGCCGTGCCACGGCTTCGGCGATGCTCTCAGCCGACGCGACAGCCGTTTCCACATTCATGACCAGAATGGCATCGCCATTGGCGTCCTCGAGCAGCCCGTCAAGTGCCGCGATGTAGCGCGCAGCATTCGCATCGCCGGCAATGTCGACGGGATTGCCGCGCGACCAGCTGGGCGGCAGCACCTTGTCGAGCGACGCAACCGTGTCCGCGGACAAGCTGGCGGCCTCACCACCCAGCTCCGCGAGCCGGTCGATCGCAAGGATGCCGATCCCGCCACCATTGGTCAGAAGCGTGAGGCGGTTGCCGCGCGGGACAAAGCCGCGTCCGAGGAGCTCGGCGCAATCGAACAGCTCACGCAGGTCGTACACGCGAAGCATGCCGGCGCGGCGAAAGGCTGCGTCGTACACGGCATCCGATCCGGCCAGCGCGCCGGTATGGGTGGCCGCAGCCTTGGCACCCACCGCCATCCGCCCCGATTTGACGACGATCACCGGCTTCAGCCGCGCAGCGGCGCGCGCCGCCGACATGAACTTGCGCGCATCCTTGACGCTCTCAATGTAGAGCAGGATCGCTTTGGTATGGTCGTCCTGTGCGAAATAGTCGAGCAAGTCGGCGACGTCGACATCGAGCTGATCGCCGATCGACACGATGCCTGAAAAGCCAAGCCGCCGTTCGGCCGCCCACTCGATCATCGCCGCCGCAATAGCGCCGGATTGCGAGATCAGAGCCACTCGACCGTCGGACGGGTGATCGGCCGCAAAGCTGGCATTGAGCTTGGCGCGGGGTATCATTACCCCCATGCAATTTGGTCCAATCAAGCGAACGCCGTGCATGCGCGCGATCCGCGAAATCGTCTCGGCAACCGAGCCCGGGCCATGGCCAAGGCCTGTCGACAGAATCACCGCACCAGCGATGCCGACCGCGGCGCCATCCGAGATAATCCCGGGGATCGCCGCAGCAGGCGCGGTTATGACGATAATATCTGGAACGAATGGAAGCGATTTTATGTTCGGAACGGTCTCCTCGCCGTCGATCATGGCGTAGTTTGGGTTGACCACGGCGATCCGACCGGCGAAGCCGCTCGCCTTGAGGTTCATGAGCACGGCCAAGCCAAGCGACGCTGGACGCGAACTGCCACCAACCACCGCGATAGTCCGAGGCGAAAAAACCCGCTCTAGACCAAACGTAGACATCGAACAGTCTCGCAGGGAACGAGCGGAGGCGTCTGCCGCTTCGTGCAGCGCGCCAAGGCTCGCATGACATCCTCGCGAGCAATGATACCGAGCAGATGGTGATATTTGTCGATCACGGGCAGGCTTTTGAGACGATGGGTGACCATCAGTTGCAGAACGCGCTGCAGATTGGTGTCCGGTTCGACCGAGATCACGTCGGACGACATGATCTCGTCGACTGTCGTTCCCATGCGATCGTCGTAGTGCGGCAGTATGTGATCAGTCGTGCAGGTGAACACCTTCAGCGCATCGAGCTTGGTGACGAACCCGACCACGGCATCATCACGCAAGACGGGATAGGCGTCATAATCTTCCTGTGCGAACAGGCGGTACAGATCGCCTACGGTCATTTCGGGAGCGACGCTTCGCACCGACTTCGTCATGTTGTTCGCGACGGTTTCCTGGAGGAATTCGTACATGATTGATCCCTTTGGGCTTACGACATCCGGCGGACGCGTCGCCATCTAAGGAGCAACGCGTCCGCGACGCGCTCACGCCGCCGTCTTGATGTCGATCTGCTTGCTCTGCTTGGGAGCCGGCTTCTTGACCGTGACCTTGAGCACGCCCTTGGCGATTTCCGCGCTCACGTCCTCAGCCTTGACGCCGTCGGGCAAGGCAACCGACCGCGCGAACGAGCCGAAGCTGCGCTCGATCAGATGATAGTCCTTGTCCTTTTCCTCACGCTCACTCTTCTTCTCACCACGGATCGTGAGCATGTTGTCGGCGAGGTTGAGCTGAACGTCTTTGGTCTCCAAGCCGGGCAGCTCGGCAGAAATCTCGACCGTCTTGTCGGTCTCGCTGACGTCCATGCGCGGCATCATCGCCGCCGGCGCGGCGAACGTCGAAAAATTGCGGCCGAAGCCATCGAACAGCCGGTCGATTTCCTGTTGCAGGACTGTGAAGGGGTTGGTTTCGCGCCGTGCCACGGCTCGCTCGGTTCCAACGGGAACTAGATCTTTGATCATCGGTGCCTCCTGTTGAGTCTCAGTCGCGAGGCAAACCTAGACGGGAACGCCCGATCGGCGTTGACGAGGATCAAAACAGGACCAATGCGACGTGATCAAAGAGAGGTCACGAACCTCAGCGAGTCCCGTCATGCACGCGATGATCCTGCCCGCACGCGGCGAAAGGCTGCAATATGTGGAACGGCCGGATCCCGTTCCCGGCCCGGGCGAAGTGCGCATCAAGATCAGCGCCTGTGGAGTTTGCCGCACCGACCTTCATGTGGTCGACGGAGAGCTGCCCAACATCGCTTATCCGATCGTCCCCGGCCATGAAGTGGTCGGCCGCATCGACGCGCTGGGTCACGGCATAAGCGAAGCGCTTCTCGGTACGCGCGTCGGCGTTCCCTGGCTCGGTTCAACCTGCGGACACTGTCCGTACTGCCGAGAGGGCAAGGAAAACCTCTGCGACAATCCCATCTTCACCGGCTACACCCGGGACGGCGGCTTTGCGACCCACCTGGTGGCGGACGCGCGCTACTGCTTTCCGCTCGGCGAGCACGGTGAAGATGTCGAGCTGGCGCCCCTGCTGTGCGCAGGCCTGATCGGCTGGCGCTCGCTTGTGATGGCCGGTCGCGGCCGCAAGCTCGGCATTTACGGCTTTGGCGCGGCGGGGCACATCGCAGCGCAGATGGCTCGCTGGCAAGAGCGAGATGTCTACGCCTTCACCCGCACAGGCGACGTCGAGGCTCAGCGTTTGGCATTGTCGCTCGGCGCATGTTGGGCCGGCGCCTCCGAGGATCGCCGCCGGTGGAGCTTGACGCCGCAATCATCTACGCGCCGGCCGGCCCCCTCGTCCCGCTTGCTTTGCGTGCGCTGCGCAAAGGCGGACGGGTGGTCTGCGCCGGCATCCACATGTCGGATATTCCAAGCTTTCCATACAGCATTCTCTGGGGCGAGCGGCAGATCGTGTCGGTCGCCAATCTCACCCGGCAGGACGGCACCGACTTTCTCAAGAGTGCAGCAAAGGCCGGCGTTCGAACACACGTCACCGTTTTCCCACTGGATCAGGCGAACGAAGCGCTCTCGCTCCTGCGTGACGGCCAGCTTGTCGGCGCGGCCGTCCTGAAGCCATGACGACGCCGGCGCCATCAGCCGACCTGAGCGCGGACGAACTTGACCAAGCTGCCGTGTTGACGTTCCTGGCCGGATCGGGCCGGTCGAACGAGGCCGTGCAGCGGATCGATACGCATTGTTCGATCATTTTCCTCGAGCCATCGCGCGCCCTGAAGATCAAGCGCGCGGTCAAGCTCCCATATCTGGACTTCTCGACGCTGGAGAAGCGCCGGCGTGCTTGCGAAAGCGAAATCACCGTCAACAAGCGCCATGCACCGTCAATCTATCGTGGGGTCGTCCCGATCACGCGTGAGCGCAATGGCCTGGCGATCGGAGGGGCGGGCCCCGTCGTTGAATGGGCGGTTGAAATGGCTCGTTTTGACGAAAGCAAGGCCCTCGACCGCCTTGCGACGGGTGTCCTTGAACCCGAGCTCGGCGACGACTTGGCCGCCGTGCTGCTCGATTCTCATCGGGCTGCTGTCATCAGCGAGGGATCGAGCTGGCTTGCCTCGCTTCCCGTGATCGTTGGTCGCAACACGGAACAGTTCCGCAGCATACCAGGCCTCGTCCGCGAACGAATCGACAAACTGCACGAGCTAAGTCATCGCGAAATGGCACGAAATCGCGAGCTCTTGCGTGCCCGTGCGGCGTCGGGGCAGGTGCGGCACTGCCACGGCGACGCACACCTCGGCAACATCGTCATGATTGACGGCAGGCCGGTGCTGTTCGACGCGATCGAGTTTGACGCGAATATCGCGACGACGGATGTTCTGTACGATTTCGCGTTCCCTCTGATGGATCTGCTCGCGTTTGGGCGCGATGCTGTCGCCAACAGACTATTCAACAGCTACATGCAGGCCGCCTGGGCCGCACAGTCAACCGCGCTGTCCCTGCTGCCACTGTTTCTCTCAATTCGCGCTGCAATTCGTGCCAACGTGCTCTTCACCAAACAGCAGCAACATCCGCACGACCGAACAATCGCCACGATCGCGACCAGATATTTCGACCTCGCACTGCAGCTCATCGCACCTCGGCGCCCGACCCTTCTCGCGATTGGTGGAAGATCAGGCACAGGCAAGAGTGTGCTGGCACGTGACATGGCTCCCTTGATCGGGCCGCCACCTGGCGCGCTGGTCTTGCGATCAGACGTCATTCGCAAGCAGCTTCATAACGTGAGCGAGCACACGGCGCTGCCCGCGGCGACTATACCCCCAAGGCTTCCGATCGCGTCTATCAGGTTATGCTGGAGCAAGCCGCGAAAACGCTGGCCCAAGGGGTCTCGGTAACCCTCGATGCGGCATTCCTGAACCGGGCCGAGCGTGATGCCGCGGAAGTCGTCGCCCGCAACGCTCAGGTCGAATTCCACGGCATGTTCCTGACCGCGGATCTTGCCACACGGCTGCATCGCGTGACATCGCGGCGACACGATGCCTCGGACGCGAACGCCGACGTCGTCCTGCTTCAGGAGAACATCGAGACTGGATCTATTGGTTGGAGCGCTGTCGACGCGTCCGGTACACCGGCGACCACGCTTGAACGCAGCAAGTCCCGTCTATGAACGGTTTCACGGCGCGAATTGGCGCTCGACTACCTAAGGGAAACTCCTGAATTGGTTGATGCCGTCGCGTCTGGCACCATTCCTCCGCCAACAGGAGGATTTCCATGAAACGCCGATTGACCCTTATCTTCGTCGGCAGTGCGATCCTCGCGGTCGCACTCGCTTTGTTCTGCAACTGGTACTTCCCGGACGTGATGCCGCTTGCCACGACCGAGCCGACAGTCCATGGCTGGCGGCTGGATGCCGCATTTGCTGTCTCCGCAGTCAGGTGGACTGCGGCATTTGTTGCTGCGGCATCCGCAGTGGCATTGATGCTGATGAGCGTCAGCAAGCGCCCTACAAAGCTCGAAGGGCGCTAGACGCTTCCTTTCAAAAGCGCTCGCGGCATTCGCCATCGACTCTCCAAGGGCCGGCCTAGAGCCGGCCTTTGGCTATTGGATCGTCGCGAAAATTGCTCGGATGGATCATCTTGAATCCACATCGATCCGATCGTGTCGTGACGACGACCGGTGGATGCCCTTGACTCCAGTCGATCGAACGATGCCGCGCTGCATGTCCGGGTACATGCGACGGGACGATGCGGACACGCGTCATGAATCTGTGCGTGGTGAACGGCGCATCCAAACCTCCCGAAACGGCAGGTTGTCAGGCTTGTCGTCGCCATAGGCTCCAGAGACTGCCGATCAGCAAGACCCCGGTCACGAGCAAGATAGCCACGAACATTTGCACGATGTCGAACTTCAGAGAGTCACGAGCGACTAACAACGCGGTGATGAGTCCCGCGAAGGCAAGAAAAATACGAAGGATCAGACTCATGACTTCCTCCTGGGAGCCGCGGGGGCCTGGCGCCGACGACCATGGCGCCGCCCATCTCATAGGCTTGGTAGTGGTTCTCGCCAGCGAGGAATTGCGACGGATCAATGCTGCAGAACATACTGTCCGGGTGCATCCTCGAGCGGCGGTCCGCCTTCTGGCGCATGAAGCGACGGCTGCGCCGGTATCCAGGCGTCTGAATGCGCCGTGAGGAAGCGAACCCATTCCAGCCACCAAGATCCCTCGCGATGCGCCGCCTTTGCGAGCCACTCGTCGGGGCCGACATAGGGCTGATCCCTCTTCTTCTCCAGGACCTGATAGGTGTGCCCCGGCTCCGAAGGCGGGGCCACTATGCCGGCATTGTGGCCACCGCTCGCCAGCGCGAAAGTGATATCGGCGTCCGCGAGCAGATGGATCTTGTGAACTGACCGCCACGGCGCCACATGATCGCGCACCGTGCCGACCACGAACATCGGAGCACGGAGATCGGACAGCGCGACCGGATGCCCGTCCACCGCATAGCGCCCCTCGGCGAGGTCATTGTCGAGAAACAGCTTGCGCAGATAGTCCGCATGCATCCGGTAAGGCATCCGCGTGGCGTCAGCATTCCACGACATCAGGTCGCTCGGAGCGGTTCGCTCGCCCATCAGATAGTCGCGGACCAGGCGCGACCAGATCATGTCGTTCGACCGTAGCAGTTGGAACGCACCAGCCATCTGCGCCGCCTCGAGCACGCCCCGTCGCCACATCATGTCTTCGAGGAACGCAACCTGGCTCTCGTTGATGAACAGCGTCAGCTCACCCGCCTCAGTGAAATCGACCTGAGCAGCCAGCAGCGTCACTGATCGCAAGCAGCCGGGCCGCTCCTCCTGCAGGCGGGCCGCGGCGATCGCGAGCAGCGTACCGCCGAGGCAATAACCCGTGGCGTGAATCGCGCGCCCGGGAGCGATCTGATTGATCGCCTCGATTGCCGCTTCGACCCCGAGCTTGCGATAATGATCGAAACCAAGATCACGGTCGGCTGGCCCGGGATTACGCCACGAGATCGCAAACACGGTGAAGCCGCGTTCGACCATGAAGCGTATCAGGGAATTCTGCGGGGAGAGGTCGAGTATGTAATATTTCATGATCCAGGCCGGTACGATCAGCACGGGCTCCGGGCAGACATCCGCGGTCACGGGCGCGTATTGTATGAGCTCGATCAGTTCGTTTCGGTAGACGACCTTGCCCTCGGTCGTGGCGACGTCCTTGCCGACTACGAACTGAAGGGGCTCGGACGATTGGCCTCCGAACCACTTTCTGCAATCATCCAGCCAGTTGTGCCAACCCGATACGAAGTTGCCGCCACCCGAATCCATCATCTGGCGCAGTACTTCGGGGTTGCTGAGCGCGAAATTGGACGGCGCTGCGGCGTCGAGACACTGGCGGACAACGAAATCCACGATCGCTGCGTTTCCTTTCGAAACGCCATGCAATCCGCTTGCTGCCGAATGCCACCACTGCTCGCCGAGCAGGAACGCCTGGGCCATGACATTGAAGGCCGGCAATGCCCAGTCCGCGCCGGAAAACCGGTTGTCTCCCGGCTGAGGACTGACCATGAACCAGGGCTGCCACGCAGCATGCGGCGTCGATATCATGCGCGCGAAACGCGAACCGTCGCCCAATGCCTTGAGGGCAAGCTCAAGCCGCTTGCCTGGCGACGCGGCGAGATGCAACTGCCAATCGGCGAAGGCAAGCGCGAGGCTGGCGGGAGAAAGTCCGCCGGTCCACTGCGCCATCGCCGCATGGACCAAATGGTCGATCGATCGGGCGTTGGTCACCGCCTCGCGCTCGGACAGCACGGGAGCCGACCCTCCGGCCGCAACCGAATCGTCATTGGCAGGGGCCGCCGATTGGTCGAGAATTGCATTGACTGTCACCGCTCGCCTCCTTGCTCGCGCCCGATCAGCACGAACCTCATACTGCCCGGCCACCGGAACCACTCCGGCACCAAACATCGCTTGCTTAGCTGAGACGGAACCGCTGCCGACCCAGCGCCACGATCTCGCAGTCGGTCGGATGATCGCTCGCCTCGACATGCAGATTGAGATCAGGCCTTTCCGCCTTCAGGTAGTGCACCAACTCCGTCTTCTCGGTACCCGGGCCGATGATCAGCAGGTCGGTGCAACTGCCCAAGGCCTCTACAACCCTGGCGAGAAATGTCGGGTCAACCTGGACGCGACCATCGCCAATCGTGTTCGCCTTATGATGAAGATGCTGCGACGGCAAATGAGCATGCACGGCAGCCGCACTGACGCCCGTAAGCCCCACACCGAATATCTTCGCAACGAGGTGATCGATCCAGACGACCGCGCGTGTATGCGTTTGAACGGTGATCTCGCTCATGAATGACCTCCAGTGCCTGCTTTCTCTGCGTTCTCTCTCAATCGCAACGCCAGGGCCGCAAGCAGTTCCCTGCGGCTGACAATGCCGACGACAACTCCGGCGCAAATCACCGGAACCTGTGACACGTCGTAGATATCCATCTGAGCGACGACGTCGCCGATCGAGGCTTCCACATCGACGGTGATCGGCGCAGGGCTCATGATCGTCGCGACACGCAACGAGCGCATACGTTCGCGCTCCGGCGTGTTCTCCGCGATTCCGAGCAGCGATTCCAACCAGTTTCCGGATGGTGGGTTGACGCCAAGCTCATCGCGATGAAGGAAGTCGCCCTCTGAGATCATGCCGACGAGATCACCGTCATCGTTGATGACCGGCAGGCCGCGCTGATCGGTTTCGAGCAGCAGCTGGACGGCATCGAGTACGGCAGCAGTGGGCTTGATCGTCGCGAACGAACTGCGCATCACATCGGTTGCAAGCATTGTCGCTCCTCCCATTCAGCACATATGCTGGCCGCCATTGATCGAAAGCGTCGATCCGGTAATGAACCCCGCTTCATCTGCGGCAAGGAAGACGACGGCTCGGGCGATCTCTTCCGGCTCGCCCAACCGCCCGACCGGAATCTGCGGGAGGATCGCGCCCTGCATGACGTCTGTCGGCACGGCAGCGAGCATCTCGGTGTTGATGTAGCCCGGACAGATCGCGTTGACCGTAATCCCCGACCGCGCACTTTCGAGGGCAAGCGCACGGGTGAAGCCGAGCTCGGCGGCTTTCGCCGCGGCATAATTCGTCTGGCCGATCTGGCCCTTCTGTCCGTTGATGGACGAGATGTTGATGATCCGCCCGAACTTGCGCGCCCGCATACCCTCGATGAGCGGCCTGCACATATTGAACAGTGAATCCAGATCGGTCCGGATCACCGCATCCCATTGCGGCTTGGTCATTCGATGCAGCGTGGCGTCGCGCACGATGCCGGCGTTGTTGACCAGAATGTCGATCGGCCCGAGAGACGCTTCCACCTTGCGGACACCCGCCGCACAGGCTTCGAAGCTCGCGACGTCCCACTGGAAGACGCCGATTCCGGTCTGATCATGAAACTGACGCGCGGCCTCGGTATTCCCTGCGTAGCTGGCCGCCACCTGATATCCCGCCCCGGCGAGGGCCCGCGAAATTGCAGCGCCAATTCCCCGGCTCCCACCCCGTTACCAATGCGACGCGTGCCATGCCCGCTCCTCCAACGTCTCGGCAAGACAAATGGGCGAAATTCGCATCCGGCGGATTGATCTCGCTCAAACGGGGGCAACAAGCGCGTATGAGGCAGATCAAACTGTGCCGTGCGGGCCTGTGCTTTGATGGACCTATCGCTTCCACGCTTCAGGAGAACGGCTCATGTTCAAGAACATCCTGGTCCACATTCCCACGGAACTGTCGCCGCGTCCCGCGGTGGACGGATCGGTTTCGCTCGCACTCGATACGGGCGCGCATCTCGATGCAGTTGCGATCGGCTACGAGACGTCCAGCATCCCGTTCGTCACCGAAGGCGGTGCGGCCGTCGCCTCCCTCTTCGAGGTCGAGCGTGCACAGGCGCTCGAACGCGCGGAAGCGGCGTTGCGCGTCTTCGATATTGAGGCCCGGAATGCGGGAATCTCGTACACCACCCGCGCCGCGGCTGCCATTCCGATCGATGCCCGCGAGATCGTCTGCGCGAGCGCGCGACTGCACGACCTGACTGTGGTGGTCCAGCCGCAGCGTGAGCACGACAGCTACGACAACGTCATCCCGCGGGAGCTCCTGTTTGAAGCCGGGGGGCCGGTCCTATTCATGCCCTACACGTTCCACGGCGCATTCTCCGCCAAGCGGATCGGAATCTGCTGGGATGGCAGCCGGCTTGCCGCTCGGGCGTTGCATGACGCGATGCCGCTGCTGCGCGCGGCCGACGCCCTCATCATCGTCACCATCGACGGCCCGGACCCGATGCCCGAGGAGAGCTCCACGGATCATCTGGTGCGATACCTTGCCAAGGCAGGTCTTCCGGCCAAGGTCACGTCGCTGCCCGCGTCCCGATCGGAAGTCCAGTCGATCCTGCTGTCGATCGCGGCGGATGAGGGCCTCGACCTCTTGGTGATGGGCGGATACGGCCACTCCCGGCTGCAGGAGACCCTGCTCGGCGGCGTGACGCGCGACATGCTTCGCGCGATGACCGTTCCGGTCCTGATGTCCCATTGAACGCGAGTCGGATCGTGAGATATCCCGCCAGGACACTCCTCCATTGCGCCGGTTACGGCGCCGTCGCCATCAGCATGATCTGCGCCGTGCCCGCTCCGGCGGTAGCGGATCAGGAACAAGGCCGGCGCCTTGCACAGCTCTACTGCGCCCGTTGCCACGCAATCGACAAGGTCAGCCCGAGCCCATTGAAGATCGCGCCGCCGTTCCGAACCCTGCACGAGCGCTATCCGGTCGAGATGCTGCAGGAAGCGCTGGCGGAGGGAATTGTGACGGGGCACCCAACCATGCCCCAGTTCAGCTTCGAACCAGACCAAGTCAACGACTTCATCCTGTTCTTGAAGTCGCTGGAGACCGGCAAAGCTAACCGTTGAGGCAGGTCAACATGCCGTGTGAGCAAAGGTCTTAGAATTCAATTTTTAACCCGGAGGTCCACATGCGCGCGCATCAGGTCATGACCAAGCATATCATCGCGGTCAGCCCGCACACGAAGATCATGGATGCTGCCAACATCATGCTGCGATGTCACCTCAGCGGGCTGCCGGTGATGGACGAGGACGGCACGCTCAAGGGTATGGTGTCGGAGGGAGATTTCCTGCAGCGCGCCGAGATCGGAACAGGACACAAGCGCTCGGCTTGGCTGGAACTGTTCACGGGCGTCGGTCGCGCTGCGACCGATTTCGTGCACGAGCGCGGCCGCAAGGTCGAGGACGTCATGACCACGAATCCAATCACCGTCGGAGAGCAGACGCCGCTCGATGAGATCGTGCATCTGATGCACAAGCACGGCGTGAAGCGCGTGCCGGTGGTGAACGGAAAGACCATGGTCGGGATCGTCACTCGAGCAGACATCTTGCAGGCCGTCGCGTCGCTGGCCCGCGAGGTTCCGGACCCGACGGCCGATGACACTCACATCCGTGAACGGATCATGCGCGAGATCAACGCGACCGGCTGGCGACCTGCCGGCTTCCAGGTCTGGGTACGCAATGGCGCCGTACACCTGCATGGCCTGATCTTCGACGACCGCGCCCGCCAGGCAGCGATGGTGCTCGCGGAAAACACCTCGGGCGTCAAGGAAGTGCACGATCATCTTTGCTTCGTCGACGGCTACTCCGGCTACTACGTCGAATCGCCGGAGGACATCAAGGCTGCCGGCTGATCAGATATGAGGAGACCTAAAGATGGCAATGGATACGCTGTTCATCGTCTCGGTCGTCGGCCTCATCTTCTCGTCTTTTGCGCTGGTGCTCGCCCTGACTGATCACAGCACGACGCGCTGGCAGCGTCTGGAGAAGGACGAGGATCGATCCAGCATACGCGCCTCCTTTCCCGACAAGCACATCGCCTGATCCGGCTGTTGATACGCGCGTCCCGGAAGCCGGCTTCTCGCAGCGCGCGCGAGTTTGCCTTGCCCCCAGATTTCGGACCTACGTACATATACGTAAGTGGTTTCTACTTAGGTGAAATATCCAAATTTCCGCGCCCGTTAGTTCCGGTCAATGTGCCTCCATCGATCTTCCCTTCAATGGAGCGTCGCCGTGTTGACCCAGACCGTTGTTTCCTCCGCAATTAGCCATCATCCGACCAGCATCCTTGACCGGCAGGCTCGTGCCGAAGGGCCCTTTGGCATGATCGGGACCCCGATGCGGTTCGCACGCAACAGCGAGATCTACGGCGAGGACGAAGCCGCGGAATATCTTTATCAGATCGTCTCCGGCGCCGTCCGGACCTACAGGATCCTGGATGACGGACGCCGCCAGATCGGCGCATTCTATCTGCCCGGTGATATCTTCGGCTTCGAGGCCGGCGAAACCCATATCTCCTCGGCCGAGGCGATCTGCGAGACGCGGGTCATCGTGGTCAAGCGCTCCGCGCTCATGGTCCGTGCGGGTCATGAAAAGGATCTGGCGCGCCAACTCTGGGACGCGACGGCCCAGGAATTGCGCCGGTTTCAGGAACACCTGATGCTCCTGATCTGCAGTGCGGAGGAGCGGGTCGTTGGCTTCCTGCACGAGATGGCGCGCCGCACCGTCAAGAACGCCGCCATCGAGCTTCCGATGTCGCGGCAGGATATCGCCGACTATCTGGGCCTGACGATCGAAACGGTGTCGCGCACCTTTACCCAGCTCGAGCAGACCGGCGTAATCTCCCTTCCGACCTCGCGCCGGGTCGAACTGCGCAGGCGCGCGAACTGCAATCGGATTTTGGTGGGTTGAGGTTGTTGCAGGCCTTCCCGGCGAGAGTCTCGGAATGCGGGTTACTATTCGGAGCGGCGCGACCGATTGTCGACGATCGCGCCCTCCGGAATCGCCAATCCGAAACTGCGTTCGTTGACGATCTTGCCGGCGCCCGTGCACCCTACGACGATGAACCATCAACCGCCGTAGGCATATGGGTTCGGGTAGGCGCGCCATCGGCGTGCTAGACCCCTCCAGGATAGATCGCCTGCCGGTGGATCTCCTTGCCCAAATCGTCCACAATCACAATATGACGGTCAACATCACCGATCGGTTGTCGATCTCGAATTTGTTTGGCCATTAGCTCGCTGTGCCTGATCGCGTCGGCATCGCTTGCGAACGCGAGCCCGACGCGATCACGGGCAGGAACACCATCCTTCATGTCGAAGTAATAGGTTCTCATAAGCGCCTCTCGTGCATCGTCGCCATGGACATCTTCCTTGTTCAGCGGCTGTGAGCCGGCGCCGGAACGATCTTCAAACGAATCCTGGACTGAAGGCCCGTCGAACGGATTTTGTTCAACTTGATATCGTGCTGTCGTCCGGAACAAGCTGGGGAGAGCGGCGCGTGTCCGCGTCCCACTTTCGGAAATACACGGCATGCGCTCCCGGGATGCTTACGCAATGATGCATCTTGGCAAATTCCGCAACGTTCGCGGCGGCTATCTCGTTGATCCCAAACAGCCGTTCATAATCATGTTCGGAGATTTTCAGAACGGTGCCAGTCTCGAGACGATTGAGCCGCGATCGCAACGCGGCAAGAGTGAAGTTCGTGTCCATCAAAATTGCAAAGACCTCAAGCCGGGCTCGATCTGTGAACGTTATCGGAAATCCAAGTCGCCTTGCCGTGGGTTCTCCATTCAACCCGCAGCGGCATTCCGCGCGAGCTACCCCGGTCCTCGCCCCACGCTGCGAGCCGATGCTGCCAACGCCTCATATCCGGCCGCGATCTTCATGAAGTGCTCGCGAGTGGCCTGGTCCCGATATCGACCGGCCTGACGCCTCGTCCGCTCAGCGCGGGCCTCCCAATAGGTCGCGTCGTCCTGTGGTTTCTTCCGCGCTGACCCCGCAGCATTCTCGGCCGGTCTTCTCGACGGCCGCAAATCCACGGCAGCATCGCGCTCACATCGCTTCGGCTGCGGCTTTGCATGTTCTGAGCGCTTCACGAAGACACCTAACGACAAGGCTCCCTAGGCAGGCTCTTTGCGGATCAGTCCATCGCCGGTTCGGGAACGATCGCGCGCTCCTGGAACTGATCATACGCCTCCAGCGCGTCGGCGGCATACATCAGGGACGGCCCACCGCCCATGTAGATCGCCATTGCGAGCGTCTCCTCGACCTGCTTGCGGCTGACCTTGAGTTTGACCAGCGCTTCGGCATGGAAACCGATGCATCCGTCGCAGTGGGCGGCGACGCCGAGAGCAAGCGCGATCAATTCTTTTGTCCTGGTGTCCAGAGCACCATCTTTCGTTGCCGCCTGCGCCAGGGCCGAGAACGCGCGCATCGTTTCCGGAATATCGCGGCGCAAGTCGCCGAGGTTACCGGAAATATGCTTGCAGAGGTCGGAATAGTCTTTTCTCATATCAATCCCAGTCTTCGGCATAGAGGTTAGCCAGGAAGCGCGGGCCTGCCGACGGGCATGTCGACAAACGCCACCCTTCAGCCCAGGCAACACGATCCGTCTGAAGGACGTGGCCTGCGGAATGCTCTCATCTGACGTGCGCCTCATTCCTGTTCATTGCGCCAGATCAAACCGGGTGCACTTTCTCGGCTTGCGTCAAACCGACAGCAATTTCCGAAGGGCAGCCGTCTTCAGCGGTATCCGGCGCACCGGCGGCAGCGACCTGTTCATCGAGTCAGAACCTGCTGACGAACTCGCCGAACTGGGCGAGATCGAACGGCCGCGCCGGCTGGCAAGCCGCGGGGCCTTCCGCCACCAACGGTGCTGGATGTCGCTACCGAGCAACGGTGGGCGGGTGACATATCCGTGACAGCGCACTCGGCGCTGTTGCGCCGCTACCTTTCGTGTGGATGCCGCGCTGGGAATTGTGTTACGGTGCCGGACAGCCATTGATTCCATTGCGGAATTTCGAATGGGCCAGTCTGGATAATGCGTTAGGGGACATTCCGCGTGCCGCCGATCCAATACATCGTCGAAGGCGGCCGCCGCCTCTCGGGCACCATCGAGCCGTCGGGCAATAAGAACTCCGCGCTGCCGATCATCGCAGCCGCCCTGCTCACCGAGCACCCGGTTACGCTGACCAACGTGCCGCGCATTCGCGACACCGAAACCCTGGTCGAGCTCTGCCGCTCGGTCGGCGCCACCGCCGAATGGACCGAGCGCAACACGCTGCAGATCCACGCCAAGGAAATCCGCGCCGCCGATCTCGATCCGGCGCTGTGCGCGCGCATCCGCGCCTCGATCCTCTTGGCAGGCCCGCTGCTGGCCCGCTGCGGCGAGGTCGCACTGCCGCCGCCCGGCGGCGACGTGATCGGCCGCCGCCGGCTTGACACGCACTTCCTCGCCTTCGAGCAGCTCGGCGCCACGGTAACCGCGACGCACCGGCTGGAATTCCGCGCCTCGAAGCTGAAGGGCGCGGACGTGTTCCTCGACGAGCCCAGCGTGACCGCAACGGAAAACGCGCTGGTCGCTGCCGTCGCCGCCCGCGGCACCACCTATCTGCGCAACGCGGCCTCCGAGCCGCACGTGCAGGACCTCGCGAATTTCCTGATCGCGCTCGGCGCCAGGATCGAAGGTGTCGGCACCAACACCATCATCGTGCACGGGCCCGCGACGCTCGGCAGTACCACTTTCGCGATCCAGCCCGACCATATCGAAGTCGGATCGCTGATCGGGCTTGCCGCGGTGACCCGATCTCCGCTGCGCATCGCCCGCGCCGGCGTCGAGCATCTGCGCTCGATCCGGATGGGCTTTGAGCGGCTCGGCATCGTCTGCGGCGTGGAGGGCGACGACCTCGTCGTGCCGTCGAACCAGACCATGAAGATCCACGACGATTTCGGCGGTCACGTGCCGAAACTCGAGGACCAGCCCTGGCCGGCGTTCCCCGCCGACCTGATGTCGATCGCGATCGTCACCGCGACGCAATGCGACGGCGTCATCCTGATGCACGAGAAGATGTTCGAGTCGCGGATGTTCTTCGTCGACAATCTGATCGCGATGGGTGGCCGCATCGTGCTGTGCGACCCGCACCGCGCGATCGTGGCCGGCCCGAGCCGGCTGCGCGGCGCGCCGATGAATTCGCCCGACATCCGCGCCGGTATGGCGATGCTGCTGGCTGCGGTGTGCGCTAACGGCACCTCCACCATCAACAACGCCGACCAGATCGAGCGCGGCTATGAGCGGATCGACGAACGGCTCAATGCGCTCGGCGCCAAGATCAAGCGGATACCCGCGCGAACATAACCCCCTGCGGCAGCTTGGCCATCCTTCCGGCCGGTTTGCCGTGCTAGACGTGCCGTCATGACCTGCATCGACAAGATCGACCCGGCCGCGCCACGCGCGGCCGTCGTGCCCTCTCGCAAGCTGCTCACGGCCGAGCTCGCGGAAACGCTGAAGCTCGCGGTGCCGCTTGCGCTGACGCAGCTCGGCCAGATCGCGATGATGACGACCGATCTCGCCTTCATCGGCCGGCTCGGCAGCGAGAGCATCGCCGCCGCGGCGCTGGCGCATACCGTGTATTTCGTCAGCTTCACCATCGGTATGGGCATGATGTCCGCGGTCTCGCCGCTGGCCGCGCAGGCGTTCGGCGCACGCGACCCGCGCGTGATGCGGCGCGCGCTCCGCGTCGGTCTGTGGGCCGGCTTCTTCATGGTGCTGCCGCTGATGGCGCTGCCGTTCCACGGCGAGCGCATCCTGCTCGCGCTTGGCCAGACCCAGGCGACCGCGCATCTGGCGCAGCAATATCTGTTCGGACTCGGCTGGGGCATTTTGCCGGCGCTGTGGTTCATCGCGATCCGCGGCTTCATGAGCGCGGTGAACCGGCCAGAGCCGGTGCTCTGGATCACGCTTGCGGCGATTCCGGCCAACGCGCTGATGGTCTATCTTCTGCTCTATGGCAAATGGGGCATGCCCGAACTCGGCATGTTCGGCGCCGGACTTGCGACCACGATCGTCAATCTCGGCACCTTCCTCGCCGGCGCGTGGTTCGCGGCGCGGCGGCGTCCGTTCCGCAAGTACCATGTATTCAGCCGCGTCTGGCGCATCGACTGGCCCTTGATGGGCAAGCTGGTCGCCGTCGGCGCGCCGATCTCGATCGCCTTTCTGCTGGAATACGGCCTGTTCGGCGCCGCCGGCCTCCTGATGGGGCTGATCAGCACCACGGCGCTGGCGGCGCACCAGATCGCGCTGCAGATCGCGGCGATCCTGTTCATGGTGCCGTTCGGCGTCAGCATGGCCGCCACGGTGCGGGTCGGCCAGGCGGTCGGCCGCCGCGACACCGACGCGGTGCAGCGCGCCGGCTTCGTCGCGGTCGCGCTCTCCGGCGTCTTCATGAGTGTGATGACGCTCGCGGTGATCCTGGCGCGCTTCGAGATCGCGGCGCTGTTCCTCGGCGAAGCCTCAGACGCCACCGCGCAGCTTACCGCGATGCTGCTGCTGATCGGCGCGACGTTTTTCATCGCCGACGGCGTCCAGACCACCAGCGCCGGCGCGTTGCGCGGCATGAACGACACCCAGGTGCCGCTGCTGTTCGCCGTCATCAGCTATTGGCTGGTCGGCTTCGCGTCGGCCTCCGCCCTCGCCTTTTCGGCCAAGCTCAATGCCCCCGGCGTCTGGATCGGATTGTCGCTCGGCACCGCGGTTTATGCGACCCTCCTGATCTTGCGTTTCCGCCTGCTGGCACGCAGACTGGCGGGATGAAGGTCGACGAGGTCACGCCGAACGTGGATTCCGACGCGCTGCTAACCGGCGCGCAATTCATCGACGCGTTCCGGATCGCGACCACGCAACCGGATCTCGATGCGCGGCACGCCACCGAGACGATGTTGGGCCAGCAGCCGCGCTGGGCCAAATGGCTGATTGCCTTGCGAAACGTTCTGGTCACGCCTCTCGGCCTGAAGACCTCGGGCGCGTCCGACGGCGTGGGACGCGATATGATCGGGCTATTCCCCGTCATCAGCGAGACGCCCGAGCGACTGGTCGCCGGCTTCAACGACAGGCATCTCGACTTCCGCCTGGTGGTCGACGTCACCAGCACCGGCGCCGCGCGCAACATCACCGCCACCACGCTGGTGCTGACCCACAACTGGCTCGGCCGCACCTATCTCGCGGCGATCATGCCGTTCCACCGCCTGATCGTGCCGGCGATGCTGCGCAAGGCCGGGGGCTAACGCATGACTCTGCCGGTCGACCTGTTCTTCTCGTTCCGCAGCCCCTACAGCTACCTCGCGCTGCCGAAGACGTTGAAGATGGTCGCCGACTACGATGTCGCAGTGAACCTGCGGCCGGTCTATCCGCTCGCGGTGCGCGTACCCGGCTTCTTCAAGAAGACCAATCCGCAATTCGCCCGCTACGTCGTGCTCGATTCCAGCCGCGTCGCCAAGCACGAGAACATCCCGTTCCGCTTTCCGCGTCCGGATCCGATCGTGCAGGACATGACGACGCTCGACGTCGCCGAACACCAGCCTTACATCCACCGGCTGACCCGGCTCGGCGCCGCGGCCCAGCTCGAGGGGCGGTCGCTTGCCTTCACTGCCGCGATCAGCCGCGTGCTGTGGGACGGCTCGGTGCAGGGCTGGAACGAGGGCGATCATCTGGCGAAGGCGGCTGATGCCGCCGGCTTCGATCTCGCCGCGATGGACGCGGCCATCGCCGCCGATCCCGATCGCTATGAGCAGGTCATCAAGGGCAATGAGGAGGCGCACGCCGCGTCCGGCCATTGGGGCGTGCCGACCTTCGTATTCGCCGGCGAGCCCTTCTTCGGTCAGGACCGTATCGACCTCCTGATCTGGCGCATGGAAAGCAAGGGGCTGACGCGCCGCAAAGTCTAGCCGGAGATCATGCCGCGCTCTTCTCCGGCGCGTCGGCGACGACCTTCTCCGAAGCATCCTCGTTGGTGCACCAATTGCCGTGGCAGCGCTTGAGGTCGTTCAGGTTCTGCCGCATCTGGTCGAGCGAGAAGCCGAGCGCGTAGAAGCGTTCGGCGGCGTCGACCGGCAGGCCGCGGATCAGGCCGTCCCTGCGGACTGCGGCGACCTCCTCGCTATAGGCATGCAGCGCGGCATCGACCGGCGCCATGTCGGCCGGGCCGCTGCCGGCGCGCAAGGCGGTCGCGACCGCCACCATGTAAGTCACGATCGCCTTGCTGACCTCGGCCAGTGGCCGCGCCAGCCGGGCCTGGATATCGGCCGGCAACGGCACGACGCAGGCCCGTCCGATCATCACGACGTCATGCCGCAGCCGCTGGATGGTCCGCAGCAACGGGCCGGTGTCAGGCCCCGATGAAAGATGCATGGAGCGCTCGCGCTCGGCCTCCATGCCCGTCGCGTGCAGATTGGTCACGGCGGTGCCGATACCGTCCTGGATCCGGTGCAGCGCGTCGTTGTCGAGCCCGCGGGTCAGGCCGGCGAGCAATTCGGCGAATGCCGCCGAAAGGAGTTCCAGCAGCTTCGATGCATTGACCCTGATCTGGCTGACCGCCCGCGACGGCAGCACCAGGAATGAGATCACGAGGCCCGTGAGCGCGCCGACCGTCACCTCGAGAACGCGGTCGATCGCGGAATCCAGCGGGTTGGAATGATGCATCGTCGGCAGCAGCAGCACGATCACCGCGGTCACCGTCGCCGAGTTCAGGCTCGGATTGAGCGCGGCGATGAAGGCCAGCGGCACGATCGCCAGCACCAGCAGCGCCAGCAGGCTGCCTTCGCCGGAATGCGGGATCAAGACCGCGATCGCGCCGCCATAGATGGCGCCGCCGATGGTGCCGAGCATGTAGTCGCGGGTTGCCTTCAAGGAGCGGCCGACGCTCATTTGCGTGACGATCAGCGAGGTCAGCACCGCCCAGAGCGGTAGCAGGAGATGCAGCGCCAGCGCGATGGCATAGGCCGCCACGCCGGCGGACGCGATCCGGACCGCCAGCGCCAGCTGCGTCTTGCGGGTCCAGAGCTGGTCGAACATGCGTTTTGCGAAGGTCCTCATGCACCCTGATCCGCAATCAATGGAAAGGCCTATGTTAAAGGACGTCGAGCATGGCTGCTGCCCGCGGCGGTAAGGTGGCTTGAAAGGCCAAACCTGCCCGCCTACCCTGCGCCGCAAGATTGAGGAAACACGATGGCCCACGAAACCGCAACGCTCGCCGCCTACGTCG
This sequence comes from Bradyrhizobium viridifuturi, assembly GCF_001238275.1. GTDB lineage: Bacteria > Pseudomonadota > Alphaproteobacteria > Rhizobiales > Xanthobacteraceae > Bradyrhizobium > Bradyrhizobium viridifuturi. The sequence continues at coordinate 99,490 of NZ_LGTB01000024.1, read as the reverse complement.
CCGACCTGAAATTTGCCGACATCCCGCCGCAGGTGCTGGAGCGCGCCAAGGTTTTGACGCTGGATTTCCTGGGCAGCACCATCCGCGCCCGCCGCGATGCGGAATCGACCCCCTCGCTGATGAAGATGCTGGAAGCGCTGGCGCTGGACGGCAAGGGCGAGGCCACCGTGTTCGGCGACAGCAAGACCTGGACGCCGGCGGTCGCTGCGCTGCTCAATGGCGCGCTCGGCCATTCGCTCGATTTCGACGACACCCACGCCGATTCCTCGCTGCATCCGAGCGCGCCGGTGGTGCCCGCCGCGTTCGCGGTCGGTGAGATGGTCGGCGCCTCCGGCCGCGACGTGCTGACGGCGATCGTCGCCGGCTATGAAGTTTGCTGCCGGCTCGGCAACGCGCTCGACCCGACCTCGCATTATGCCCGGGGTTTCCACCCGACTGCGACGGCCGGTACCTACGGCGCCGCGGCGGCGGCGGCCAAACTGTTCGGACTGTCGAAGGAACAGATCATCTCGGCTTTCGGCGTCTCCGGCAGCCAGGCCGCGGGCTCGCTGCAATTCCTGGTCAACGGCGCCTGGAACAAGCGCTACCAGGTCGGCGCCGCCGCAATGAACGGCGTGATTGCGGCGACCTTGGCGCGCAACGACTTCATCGGTTCGAGCGACTCGGTCGAGGGCAAGCATGGCCTTTTGGTCGGCTATACCGATGACCCGCATCCGGACAAGGCGGTGGCCGGGCTCGGCAGCACCTACGAGACGCTGAAGATCGGCGTGAAGCCGTATCCGAGCTGCCGCTACACTCACGCCGCGATCGACGCGCTGATCGCGATGCGGCGCGAGCACAATCTGACCCCGGACCAGATCAGGAAGGTCGAGATCGGATTGCACCGCAACGGCATCACGCTGACCGGCGACGCCGCCACCAAGCGCCACCCGACCTCGGTGGTCGGCGGCCAGTTCTCGATGTTCTTCACCGGCGCGATCGCGCTCGACCAGGGCCATTTCGGCTGGGATGATTACGACCGGCTGGGCGACAAGGCGATCGACGCGCTCGCCGACAAGTTCGACGTGGTGCAGGACGACCGGCTTGAAGTCGGCCGCACCCATCCGTTCGGCGCCCGCGTCTCGATCACGACCGATGACGGCGTGCATGAGCGCCTCTACGCCGATCCCTCCGGCGAGCCGACCTCGTTCCCCGACGCGCAGGCGATGCAGCAGAAGTTCCTGACGCTGGCCCGCCCGGTGCTCGACAAGCGCGCCGACCAGCTCGCGGATGCGATCCTCACGCTGGAGCGCTTCGATCGCGTCGAGCAGGCGACGCAGCTGGGGCGGCAGTAGGGGCGGCGGCGCACGGTCGAAGCGACAAATACCACTGTCGTCCCTGCGAAAGCAGGAGACAGTGAGTTTGCTGCGCTTTCAGTAGGTCAAGCAGAGAAGCGTGCTGACCTTAATGTCATCAGCTACTACTCCGGCCCATCAATAATCACAAAATCCCCGTCCGAATATTTTTGCCGGATCGCCTTCGCAGCCTGATAGTCCGCGCAGGTGTAGCATTCCATCGCGGTGGCACGATCCTTGAACTCGATGACGAAATTGCGCTGGCGCGTCGCGCCTTCCATTACCTCGTAGCGGCCGTTGCGCACGATGAAATTGGCGCCGTATTTCTCGAATACCGGCATCGCGGCAGCGAGGTATTCGGGGTAACGGGCTTCATCGTGCACCGTAACGTGCACGATCCAGTAGGCTTTCGGCATGATGGTCTCCGCCTGACGCGCGTTTCAAGGAACCGTGGCGCACCTCCTGCGAGATGCGCCACTGCATCAGAAAATTCCTCACGCCGAGATTCAATTCACGATCGCGCGGGCGGTGTGTGACGTACCGGTCAATTGCTGCCCGCGAGCCGCGCGCCTGTCGCGGTCGCCGCGACGACATCGCTAACGAGGTCAAACACACCGTCCGCCTTGGGCGGCGCGTTCGGCGAACGGCCGAGCCGCACGATGACCAGTCGCTGTGACGGCACGATAATCACATACTGCCCGATCGTGCCTTTGGCGAAGAAGGCGTCGCGCGGCCAGCCGTGCTCGACGCGATACTTGGCGCCGAAGCTGTCGCCGAGATTGGTCCAGAAGCCCGCGCCGATGCCGACCCAGGCGTTCGGCGTCGGCGATGCCGAGTATTTCACCCAGCCCGCAGGCAGGATGCGCCGGCCGCCGGCCACGCCGTCATCGAGATAGAGTTGGCCAAACCGCGCCCAATCGCGTGCGCTCGCCATCATGGCGCCTGATCCTTCCGGCGTGCCCATCGCATCGAACTGCATGACGACGTTGTGCATGCCGAGCGGATCGAACAACTCAGTCCGCGCGAAGCGCAGCACGTCGGCGGCATGGCCGCCGGCCGCGTCGCGGATCAGATGCGAGAGGATGACGTAATTGCCGTCGTGATAATTCCAGACCTGGCCCGGTGCCGTTTCGAGCGGAATGCTCTCGGCATAGCTGGCCATATCCGACTCCATGTACTTCATCCGGTTGACCGGTTCGAGCGTGGAGGCGAGCGAGGCCTGCAACGAACTGCCGAGCGCAAGGCCCGCAGTGTGACGCAACAGCTGATCGACCGTGATCGCGTGCCTGGGATCCTTCGGGTCCCGCCAGGCCGCGATCGGCACCGGGCGATCGACCGCAAGCTTGCCGTCGCGCACCAGGATTCCGATCAGCGCCGAGGTCATCGATTTGGTCGCGGAGAAGCCGAGCAGCGGCGTGTCGGTGCCGATGCCGTCGGCGTAGCGCTCGGCGACGATGCGGCCATCCTTCATCACGACAACCGCGCGGGTGCGGCGGAATGGCGGCTCGGCCGGTTCGGCAAAGGCGCGATCGAGTGCGGCTGCGAGCTGTGGGCTCTGCGGCGCGACAAGCGCCGGGCCGGCGATCTCGGGCAGTAGCGCCGCCTGTGGCCGCGCGGGCGGCAGCGCGATGTCGGCCAGCGCCTCTCCATGTTCGAGGGTGCAGCCGACGCCTTCACGATAGACCGCGTGGCTGCGGCCGAACCCGAACAGCGTCACGGTGACGTCCCTGCGGTCGACGTCGACCTCGGTGTCCATCGCCCAGGTGATCAGGCCGGTGCCCGGCATCGCATCCGTGGTCTCGGTGAAGTTCCGCTTCGGGTCGAGCCTGCTGACGAATGTTTCGGAACAGATGGTGCTGGCGACAAAGCCGGTCGCCACCTTCGGCACGTCGCGGGCGCGGGCGGCAGACCAGCCCAGCGCGCCGAGGGCGGTGCTGGCGGCGAGAATGAAGATGAGCTTTCGACGGGTCACTTGTGTCCTCCGGCATGTGAGAATGCGTGGTGGAAGGAAGCCGGAGCGGGCGCGGATGGGCTCGCCGGATTTGGAAATCGCGCTAGTCGAAGACTGGGGGCGACTGATCGATTCTGGAATTCTCCTGTGATTACAGCGACATCCTGGAATCGCCACGCCCCTTCGTGAGGTGAGCAGGAAGGTCGGGCTCCCTCCCCCTTGCGGGGGAGGGCTGGGGAGACGGGTGGCCCCGGGCGAGAACCCTGCCGCCGGTGCGTCCCTCACGGCAGCGGCCCCTTACGCCGCCGTCGCCTTCAGTTTCCGGTACTCGGTCGGGGTTACGCCTGTCGTCGCCTTGAAGGCGCGGTTGAAGGGACCGAGCGACTGGAAGCCGGCATCCATCGCAATGGTGATCACCGGGACTTCGGCCTGTGCGGGATCGGCGAGCGCGGCCTTGGCCTCCTCGATCCGGTGGTTGTTGAGAAAGACGTTGAAATTGCGATAGCCGAGCCGCTGATTGATCAGCCGCCGCAGCCGGTATTCGGGAATCTTCAGCCGGGTCGCCAGCGTGCCGATGGTGACGTTGTCCTGGCGGTAGATCCGCTCGTCCGCCATCAGGCGCATCAGGGCATTGACCAGCTTCTGGTCGGCTATCTCCTCGATCGCGGCCGGCGGCGCATTGGCAATGACGGGCTCGACCGGCGTCGCGAACAGATCGGCGCCATCGACGCGCATCATTGCCCAGGTGATGCCAGCGACGATGCCGGCGAGCACGCCCGCGTTGAGCAGGTTGGCCCACTCCACGGTCACGCGGCTGCCGGCATACGCGATCTGCAGCAGGGCGTTCATTCCGCCATACAGCGCCGAGGCCGCGACGATGAAGACACGGACACGGCGGCGGCGTTCGACCAGATCCGCCGACCATGATCCGATGGTCTGCGCCACGGCAAGCACGATGAAGACGACCGACAGCAGATTGACCGTGGTGATCGCCGCTTGCGCGTGGCCGCTCGGCGCGATCCACATGCAATTGACGAAACTGAACGTCACCACCGCGGTCCAGATCAGACCGTGCCACCAGCGCAGGACGAAGGCGTCATCGAACAGCGCGCGGGTGAACAGCCAGAACACCACGATGTCGCCGGTCGAAAGCGCGATCAGCGGCGCGTGCCAGACCGAGATCGCCGGCCCGGCGCCGATCGACGCGGTGATCGCATGCGCGGCCGTGCCGAGCGCGAAGGCGATCACGAGCTGCCCCGCCAGCACGTTGCGGAAATCCGCGAACATCGAGGCCGCAAGCACCAGCAGCAGCGTCACGGCGGCGGCGCGCAGGCAGAGTTCGGTTGCGGCCAATGTCATCGGTCGAAAGGATCTCCGGGTCAGCCGAACAATCGTCGCTCAGGCGGCGTTTTTCAAGCCGGATCGCGGCGCCAGCGCTGGCGCGTCGTGACCCAGATATCGACGATATCGCCCTCGAGCTTGCCCGGCCCCTCGTTGTCAGCGCCGAGCCGCCGCGCCACCGCCTGGGACGCGACATTGGCCGGATCGATGCAGTGGATGATGCGGTCGAGCGTGAAATTGTCGAAAACAAAGTCGATCGCAGCGCGCGCCGCCTCCACCGCATAGCCCTTGCCGCGATACTCCCGGGCAATGCCCCAGCCGACCTCGAAGCCTGGCCATTCCGGCGGACAATACGGCCCGACGCGGCCGATGTAGCGGCTGGAGGATTTCTCCTCCACCGCGAACATGCCGAAGCCGTGCAGCGCCCAATGGCCCGAGATGACCGCGGCATTGCGCCAGCCCTTCAGCTCCGATGTGACCGGCTGATGATCCGGCGTGATGAAGCGCGCCGTCTCGGGATCGGACAGCATCCGCGTATTCTCGGCGATATCGGATGCGCGCCATGGCCGCAGGATGAGCGTGCGGTCTCGATCACGGGACCATCGACACGCAACAGCTTAGCATCGGGCTTGATCAGAGAAACCATCATCGCCTCCGGTTTCCAAGATTATGCTGTTATCACGCGCCCGCACGCGCCAGAAGTACTGCGTCGTCCCTGCGAAAGCAGGGACCCATAACCACTGAGTTTAGTTGGTCCGCAGGGCAGGGGCCCCAGCCTTCGTAACATAAGCATTTGTGGTTATGGGTCCCGGCTCGCGCTTCGCTTGGCCGGGACGACGAACGGAGTATGATCGGAATAAAGTACAAAGGAGTATTGCGATGAGCTGGCAGCCCTCGACCGATCCCGAACTCGGCGATCCCCAAACCTGCGACGCGCTGGATCTGATCATCGTGCCGCGCACCCGCGATCTCGGCGACGGCTTTGCCGTGCGCCGCGCGCTACCGCACGGCAAGCGACAGATGGTCGGGCCGTTCATCTTCTTCGACCATTTCGGCCCGGTGCAGTATCTCGCCGGCAAGGGCATGGACGTGCGGCCGCATCCGCATATCGGGCTCGCCACGGTCACCTATCTGTTCGACGGCAGCATCATGCATCGCGACAGCGAGGGCAACATCCAGGAGATCCAGCCCGGCGCCATGAACCTGATGACGGCGGGCCGCGGTATCGCGCATTCCGAGCGCACCCCCGACGTGCAGCGCCGCGACGGCCAGAAGATGCTGGGCCTGCAAAGCTGGATCGCGCTGCCGGCCGGAAAGGAAGAGATCGCGCCCTCGTTCCAGCATTATGGTGCGGGCGACCTGCCGATGATCTCCGAGCGCGACTTCACCGCCCGGGTGATCGCCGGCTCGGCGTTCGGCATCAGCTCGCCGGTCAGCATGGTCTCGCCCTGGTTCTATACCGAAGTGACCGCGCAGGCCGGCACCAGCGTGCCGCTCGATCCTGACCATGAGGAGCGCGCGATCTACATCGTCGACGGCGAGGTTGAGATCGCCGGCGATCGCCATGAGGGGCCGCGGCTCCTGATCTTCCGGCCGGGCGACCGTATCACCGTGAAGACGCTGCGGCGACCCGCATGATGTTCCTCGGCGGCGACGCGCTGGAAGGGCCGCGCCACATCTGGTGGAATTTCGTCTCGTCCTCGAAGGAGCGGATCGAACAGGCCAAACAGGACTGGAAAACCGGCCGTTTCGCCCAGGTTCCGCAGGAACACGAGTTCATTCCGCTGCCGGAGTGAGCTATTTGCTGTGATATCCCTTGATATCCTTGGCAGCCCGCACGCCGCGTGCGGGCGCCTTGCTTTCGAAAGATCACGCCCATGACCGCGATGCTCTCCAGCGATTTGCCCCTGCCCCGGATCGGCCGCGGCAAGGTGCGCGACATCTATGCCGTCGGCGACGATCGCGTGCTGCTGCTCACGACCGACCGCATCTCGGCATTCGACGTGGTGATGGCGGAAACCATTCCGATGAAGGGCGCGGTGCTGACCCAGATCAGCGCCTGGTGGTTCCGGCAGCTCGAGGGCACCGTGCCGCATCACATGATCAGCGCCGATGCCGACGAGATCATCCGCGCGGTGCCTGAATTGAAGGACCATCGCGCCGACATTTTGGGACGCGCGATGCTGTGCAAGCGCACCACGGTGTTTCCGATCGAATGCGTGATCCGCGGCTATATCTCAGGCTCGGCCTGGAAGGAATACGCCGCCGAGGGCACGCTCGCAGGCGAGAAGCTGCCGGCGGGCCTGGTCGAGAGCCAGAAGCTCGAGCCCGCGATCTTCAGCCCGGCCACCAAGGCCGAGGCCGGCCATGACGAGAACATCACGGTTGCGCGCGTGCGCGAGATCGTGGGCGCCGACGTCGCCGCGACGCTGGAGAAGATGGCGCGCGATGTCTATGGCTACGGCGAGCAGACCAGCCGCGCCCGCGGCATCATCATCGCCGATACGAAATTCGAGTTCGGGCGAGACAAGGACGGCCGCATCATCCTGATCGACGAGGTGATGACGCCGGATTCCTCGCGGTTCTGGGCGGTCGATTCCTACAAGCCCGGTCAGCCGCAGCCGAGCTTCGACAAGCAGCCGCTGCGCGACTATCTCGACGTCGAGCGCCGCGCCGGCCGCTGGAACGGCGACGCCCCCGCCCCGCCGCTGCCCGCGAGCGTGGTGGATGCGACGAGCAAGCGGTATCTGGAAGCGTATCGCCGCGTCACGGGGACCGAGCTGAAGGTTTAACAATGCAGACCGAGGCAGAGGTGAATTCCATTCACCCTTGTTGAAGACAAACCTTTTGTCGCCGCCCCTGCCTCCCTGCACTCTCCGCCCAAAGCGGAGAGCACGCGATGCGACAGTTGACTTATATCGGCGGCAACAAGATCGAATGGTGGGACGTTCCCGCACCCCGCCTGCAAGATGACCGCGACGCGCTGGTGCAGCCGCTGGCGGTGACGCGCTGCGATCTCGACCTTGCGATCGTCCACGGCCGATCAGGCCTCGCTGGCCCGTTTGCGCTCGGACATGAGACCGCAGGCCGCATCGTCGACATCGGCGGCGCGGTGAGGAATTTCGCGCCCGGCGATCTCGTCATCGTTCCGTTCCAGATCAGCTGCGGTGTCTGCGACCGCTGCCGGCGCGGCTACACAAATGCCTGCACCGCCGTGCCGTTCCGGTCGTCTTACGGATTGAAGCCGGTCTGCGGCGTCGAATATGGCGGCGGCCTGTCCGACCTGATCCGCGTGCCGTTCGCCGATCACATGCTGGTTCGCCAGCCCGAAGGTCATCCCCTCTCGCAAACCGCGGGGTTGGCCGACGGCGCGACTGACGGCTTCAGCGCGGTGGCGCGCTGGCTCCAGCAGCGGCCCGGCGCGGATGTGCTGGTGATCGGCGGCTTCGCGCAATCACTCGCGATGTTCGCGGTGCAGGCGGCGGTGGCGCGCGGCGCGGGCCGCGTCGTCTATCTCGACGATCATGCGCCGCGCCTCGCCAAGGCGAAGTCGCTCGGCGCCGACATCGTCGAAGCGCCGGCCGGGCTCATGATGGAGCCGCCCGGCCTGTTTCCAATCGTGATCGATGCGGCCGCGACTGACGCCAGCATCCTGCTGGCATTCCGCGCGACGGAACCGAACGGCATCTGCCAGCGCATGTATGGCGACTTCGCCGAGACCACGCCGGTGCCGCTTCGGCACATGTACGGCGTCGGCATCACGTTGAAGGTCTCGCGTGTCAATGTCCGCGCCGATTTGCCCGAATGCGTCGCCCATGTTGCGGCGGGCCATTACCACCCGGAGCATGTGATCACGCGCCGCGTCCGCTTCGAGGATGCACATGAGGCGATCGGCGACCCGACCATTCGCGTCGCCTTCGTTCGCGATGGCATTGCCTGACGGGCGACGCTAGAGCGCGATGAGATTGGGATGAATCGTCATCGCGCTCCGGCTCATTGTTTGAGTATGATCTCTTCGGAAAACCGCTTCGCACTTTTCCGGATCATGCTCTAGGCTGGCTCCAACCAACAAACTCAGGGAGCGACCCATGTCCGATGCCGATACCGTGCTCGTCGAGCGCGATGGTCCCGTCACCATCATCTCGATCAACCGCCCGCACAACCGCAACGCCGTCGACGCGCCACCGCGCACAAGCTGTATGACGCATTCCTCGCCTTCGACGCCGACGCCAGCGCATCGGTCGCGGTGTTCACCGGTACCGGCGGTTACTTCTGCGCGGGCGCCGATTTGAAAGCGGTCGCGGCCGGCGATCCCAACAAGAAGCGCGAGGTCGGCGGGCACAACACGATCGCGCCGATGGGACCAAGCCGGCTGCGGCTCTCGAAGCCCGTCATTGCCGCGATCGAGGGCTTTGCGGTCGCCGGCGGCATGGAGCTTGCGCTGTGGGCCGACATGCGCGTGGTCGCCGAGGACGCGACCTTCGGCGTGTTCTGCCGCCGCTTCGGCGTGCCGCTGATCGACCTCGGCACCATCCGCCTGCCGCGATTGATCGGCCATTCGCAGGCGATCGATCTGATCCTCACCGGACGCCCGGTCGGCGGGCCCGAGGCGCATCGCATGGGGCTCGCGAACCGGCTGGTGCCGAAGGGCGAAACGCGCGCGCACGCCATAGCGCTCGCCAAGGACATCGCGAAATTCCCGCAGACCTGCATGCGGGCCGACCGGCTGTCGGCGCTGCGGCAATGGGACCTCGACGAGGACGAGGCCATCAGGAACGAAATGCGCGGCGGGCTCGACGTGATCGCCTCGGGCGAAACCTTGTCAGGGGCGACGCGCTTCGCCTCCGGCGTCGGCCGTCACGGCGCGTTCGGCAACGGGGACGGGAACGGGTAGGCCACGACGACGGCGGCCTTTGCGTTCCCGACGCGGCCATGCTGAGCTGTCGTCCTCATTCCGGAAGCAGACGAATGCCCACACAACCGATCGCAACCGAGCTGAAGACCTTCACCACGTCAGATGTCCGCCTGGCGAACGGCGGCGTGCTGCCGGAAGTCACGATCGCGTACCGCACCGTCGGTACGCTGGCGCCGAACCGTGACAATGTCGTGCTGGTCACCCACGGCAACACCAGCGGGCCGCAGATGATCGATCCCTGCGGATCGACCGGCGAAGGCAGCTGGTGCGAGATCGTCGGTCCCGGCAAGGCCGTCGACACCAACCGCTACTTCGCGATTTGCCCGAACATGCTGGGTTCGTCCTACGGTTCGACCAACCCGGCGAGCATCGACCCGCGGACCGGCCGGCGCTACGGGCCGCGCTTTCCCGATATCACCGTCGGCGATATCGTCGCGACCCAGCGGGCACTGCTCGATGGTCTCGGCATCCAGCGGCTGGTTGCGATCGTCGGCCCGTCCTATGGCGGCTTCCAGGCACTGCAATGGGCGGTGAGCTATCCCGATGCCATGCGCGGCATCGCTGCTGTGGTCACCGCGCCGCTGGTGCCACGCGAACGCTCCGAGGGCAATGTCGCGCGCCTGATGGCGACGCTGTCGCAGGATCCGAACTGGAACGGCGGCGATTACTACGATCACGGCGGCGTGCTCGAGAGCATGATCCAGATCCGCACCGCGACCTTGAAGACCTACGGCATTGAAACACGGCTGCGCGATACGCTGACCGATCCCGCGGACATCGAGGCCGCGATCCGCGCCGAGGCCACCGAATGGGCCAGGGGGTTCGACGCCAACTCGTTGCTGACGCTCGGCAAGGCGCTGCGCGGCTTCGACGTGACGGCACAGTTCGGACGGATCAAGGCAAAGGTGCTCTATGTGCTGTCGCGGACCGACAGGCTGTTTCCCCCGGAGCTCGGGCAGCAGGTGATGCCGGCGCTGAAGGCCGCCGCGTCGACGCCGATTATTTCCTGCTCGACAGCGACTACGGCCATTCCGCATCGGGCCGCGACGCACACAAATGGGCGCCGCGGTTGCGCGCGTTCATGGACAGTCTCGGTTAGGCAATCGGATCGCGTCAGTCGATCCGCTTGGGCGCTCACCCTGGCCTTCCCTGCCAGCGAGAGGGCAAAAATGCGCGCGTTGAGAACCGGTTGTCACAAAAATCCTGTTGTCGTCCTGCGCCGGGCTCGTCTAGGACTGGCGGCATAGGTTCAGGACATTTTTCAACGTGATTAGTCGGTCGCTCTATTTCGGCTCGCGGGCGCGGCGGGCCATGCACGACATTCTCGGCGGCGGTGCGGCCAGCGTGCTCGGCATCACCTTCGGCCTGTCCTACGCGCTGCTGATCTTCGCCGGACCATTGTCGCCCTATCTGTCATACGGCGTCGCGGCGACATTCATCTCATCGGCAGTGCTCGCAACCTTCATCGCGCTCGGCAGCTCGTTGCCGTTTGCGGTCGCCGGCCCCGACACCTCGACCGCGGCGGTGACCGGAATCCTGATGGCCGCACTGGTCGAGCGCATCGGTGCCGCCAACCCGACCGCGCCGCTGCTCGCACCGGTGCTGATCACGCTGGGGCTCTCGACCATCGTCACCGGCATCGTGCTGTGCTGCCTCGGGCTGACACGGTTCGGCCGCGCCATCCGCTACGTGCCTTACCCCGTGGTTGGCGGCTTTCTCGGGGCAACCGGCCTGTTGATCGTGCTGGGCGCAATCCGGGTGATCACCGGCTACCCGGTGCAGCTCGGCACCCTGTTCCACTTCACCAATATGATCACGATCTCCGAACTCAGTGCCGCCTGCGCGATGGCGCTGGTGCTGTACCTGACCTGGCATCGCTCCCGCACCCCGTTTGGCCTGCCGATCATCCTGGTTGGCGGCGTGATCGTGGCGCACCTTGTGTTCTGGATCATCGGCCTCACGCCCGAGGAAGCTCACCTCACCGGCTGGACCTTCGAGCCGCCGCCGGCGTCGACCTTCATGCTGCCGTGGCATGCCGCCGACCTCGCGCAGTATCCGTGGTCGGCGGTGCCGGACCTGCTCGGCAACATGATCGCGGTCGTGTTCGTCACGGCGGCGAGCACGCTGTTCAACACCACCGGCATCGAGGTCGCGGTGCATCGCGAGGCCAATCTCGAGCGCGAGCTCAACATCGCCGCTTCGCCAATATCCTGACCGGCGCGCTGGCCGGCTACGCTGGCTGCATCTCGGTCAGCCGCTCGATCCTCAATTTCTCCAGCGGCGGGCGCGGCCCGCTGTCGGGACTGACGGTCGCCGCGATCTCGCTGCTGATGCTCGCCGTGGCGCCGCAGCTGCTCGGCTACATGCCGAAATTCGTGCTCGGCGGACTGCTGATCTATCTCGGCGCCGACCAGCTGCACAAATGGATGATCGAATCTCGCAAGCGGCTGTCGACGACTGAATATGTCTCGCTGCTCGCGATCATCGTCATCATCGTGGCCTGGGGCTTCGTGCCCGGCATCCTGATCGGCGTCATCATCGGCTGCGCCACCTTTGCGCTCAGCGCAGCACGCGTCGAGGCCATCAAATACGGCTTCGACGGTTCGGAGTACCGCAGCTCGCTGGATCGATCGCGCGACGACCGGAACGTGTTGCTGGCGCATGGCGGCAAGATCCAGGGCCTGACCTTGCAGAGCTATTTGTTCTTCGGCTCCGCCAACCGGCTGTACCAGCACGTCAAGGCGCTGCTGCGCGAGCATCCGGAGTGCCGCTATCTGCTGTTCGACTTCAAGCTCGTCACCGGCGTCGATTCATCGGCGGCCTACAGTTTTGCGCAGATCAAGCGCAGCGCGCACGAGGTCGGCGTGGAGCTGGTTCTGGTGCACCTGTCGGCCAAGGCCGAACAGGTGCTGCGCGCCAGCGATTTCATCACCGCGGGCGTCTCCGTGATCGACGAGCTCGATCATGCGCTGGAATGGTGCGAGAATCAGATCATCGCGCAGCACCAGGAACTGGCGCAGGAGGAAGCCGATCTGCGCGGCTGGTTCACCGGACTGCTCGACAGCGAGGGCGATGCCGACGCGCTGATCCGGCGTTGCCAGCGCATCGAGGTCGACGCAGGCGAGGTCATCGTGCACGCCGGCGACGCCGCCGATTCCATGCACTTCATCCTCGACGGCCGCGTCGGCATCATGGTGCCCGCCGACGACGGCCGCACCACGCGCGTGCGCAGCCTCGGCCGCTACACCACGATCGGCGAGATGGGCCTCGTCGCGAACACCCCGCGCAGCGCGACCATCCAGGCCGAGATGGCGAGCGTGCTCTACGTGCTGAACACCCACCAGTTCGCGGCGATCCGCGACGAAGACCCCGAACTCAGCCACAAGCTGCTGACCTATTTCGTGTCGGTCATGGCGGAGCGGCTGACCTTCGCGAACCGCACGATTGCGGTGCTGCGACGCTAAAGCAGCCCCCGGCTCTCACTCGCAGCGAGTTCGTCCATCAGCGCCTTGTCCTGATAACGCGCAAGCGAGAGGCTGCGGGCGAAGGCGGGCACCGGCGCGCCGACCACGGCGCGGGCGCAGAGATCGCCAGTGGCGCAGGCACCCATCGTGCCGTAGCCGGACAACGCGGTGGCGAGGAACACGCCCGGTGTCTTCGCGGCGCCGATCAGCGGCCAGTTTTCCTTCGTCATCGGATAGTAGCCGCCGTAATGCACCCGGTCGCGTGGCAGCGCGCCGAGATACTGCGCAAGCTTTGGCTGCAGCCGGCTCGCCGCGCGCAGCACGACTTCGGGGAAATAAGGGTTCAGCTCCGGCTCGCGGACCGGCGCCGTGATCTGCTCTTCGTTGAAGGCCCAGCCGAGCTTGATCCATTCGCCATGATCGCCGCCGTCCGGCCGGCAATGGATGCTGCCCGGCATCGGCGCCAGCAGGCGCGCGAATTCCGGCGCCGCCGCTAGCGCCTCGCGCTCGTCGTCGGACCAAGCCAACGTCTGGCCGTCGAGATCGATCGCGAACGGCATTTTGCGATCGACCGCACGGTTGCGGTCAGCGAACGCGATCTTCTGCTGCAGCACATTCACGATCGGCAGCGTCTCACCGTGCATGGCCGCGACCTGCGCGGCGAACGGACCCGCAGCATTGACGATGATGTCGGCGCCGATGGTCTGTCGCACGCCATCGGCCAGCACCTCGACGGCGAAGCGATCCGTCTTCGCGATGCCGAGCACTCTGGCCTGCTGGAACTGCGCGCCCAGCGGCCGCATGGTCTCCAGCATGTACTGGCCAAGCTGCTGGCCGCTGATGTCGCCCGCCCTGCGGATATGCAGCGCGGTCGAGACCTCCTTGTCGAAGGTCGGGTAATGCGCCTGAATCAGATCGCGGCCGAGCAGGACATCGACACCGTCGGGCGCGCCCTGCCAGTCCGCCGAATGCGGCGGCACATAGCCGCGGCTTGCGCTTTCATGCAGACGGATCAGCTTCGCGGCCTGCTCGCCGTAGCCGGCATAGAGTTGCTGCAAGAGCTCCGCCGGCCTCTCCTCGCGTGTAACCAGAAGATAGCCGCGCCGCGTCATGTGGATGCGGTTGTCGCTGCGGCGCGCGATCTCCTCCATCAGGTCGGTGGAATGGTTGGTGAAGTCCGCCATCGTCGGATGTGGCCACCAGTTGCGGTAGTTCTCGCCCGACTGCGCCGAGGTCAGCGCCATCGGCTGGCCTTCGTCGACGATCAAGAGGCGCGAGCGCCCGTGCTGGACGGCGAGGTAATAGGCCGTGGCGATGCCGACGATGCCCGCGCCGATCACCAGGATTTCGACGTCATTGGTTTTCACGCATAGTCTCCATAGCTCCACGCGGAGCCGCGATAATTCATATTGTCCTGTCGATCAGACCGGGCGCATGTCGCCCGCATCGCGCAACGCCTGGCGCTGCGCCGAACGCAGCGTCTTCTGCGTCTCCTCGATGTGGTCACGCAGCAGCCGAACCGCTTTCTTGACCTCGCCGTCACGGCAGAATTCGAGCAGCCGGTAGTGCTCGCGCTGCGGACGCTCCTTGCCGGTCGCCTGCGACACCAGCGCCCGGGTGAAACGGCCGACATGGCCGTAATTCGCTTCGATCATCGAGAGCAGCCGCGGGCGATTGCACGGCGCGTAGAGCGTAGCGTGGAATTTCCAGTTGAAGGCGCCCCATTGCGCTGGATCGGGCTCGGCATCATAGGCGCGGAGGATCTGCGTCGCCTCTTCGAGATCGATCTCGCCCATCGCGGGGATCGCCAAACGCAAGGCGTGGCATTCAAGCGCGATGCGGATCTCGAGCAGCTCGATCACCTCGTCGACCGACAAATCGGAGACGACGGCGCCGCGATTCGGCAGGAAGGTGACAAAGCCTTCGGCCTCGAGCTGGCGCAGCGCCTCGCGCACCGGGATGCGGCTGGTCCCGAACCGGGCAGCGAGTTCGTCCTGGCGCAGCTGCAACCCGGGCGCCAGTTCGCCGGAGCTGATCGCGGCCCGCAGTGCCTCGCGCACGGCATCCGGCGCGGAACCGTGGGGTCCGGCTACTCGAAGGCTTGCGGCGGGTGCAGGGTCCATCCGGCTTCTCTCTCGCTCGCGGGCCGCCATGAATATCCGGCCGGGCCATGATTATATAAAATCGATTGGCCGATTATGCAATACCGTGTATAAAATCTACGTCTATCGTATCCAGAACTACCAGCATCCGCGAGCGCCTGATGAAAAAATCCGCCAAGGGATTGATCTGCCTAACTTTTCTTGCGATCGCGGCTCCCGCCCCGGCGCTGGCTCAATCACCCAATGGCACACTGGCCAAGATCCGCGACGCCGGCGAGATCAGACTCGGACACCGTGACGTCTCGGTCCCGTTCTCCTATCTCGACGACAACCAGAAGCCGGTGGGCTTTGCGATGGACCTCTGCGCGCGGATCGTCGAGGCAGTGAAGATCGAGCTCAAGCAGCCCTCGCTGCAGACCAGGCTGCAGCCGATCCAGCTCTCCACCCAGATACCGCTGATCGAGAACGGCACCATCGACATCGTGTGCGGTCCCGCCACCAACACGCTAGAGCGGCAGAAAGTCGTCGCCTTCAGCGACACGATCTTCGTGTCGAGCATCCGCGCCGTGGTGCGGAAGGACGCGCCGATCAAGACCTTCGAGGATCTCGGCGGCCGGCTGGTCTCGCTGACCTCGGGCTCGACCTCGATCGGGCTGTTGAGTGCGCGCGCCCAGGAGAAGAACTTTCAGACCAAGAACATCCTGACGCCGGACCATGCTGCGTCGTTCCTCGCGCTGACCACCGGGCGCAGCGAGGCCTTCGTGATGGACGACATTCTGCTGGCGAGCCTGATCGCCGGCAGCCCCAATCCGTCCGATTGGCGCATCATCGACGATAGCCTGCGCACCGAGCCCTACGGGCTGATCCTTCGCAAGGGCGATCCGGAGTTCAAGGCGCTGGTCGACAAGACGCTGGTCGCCATGATGAAGGGCGGCGAATTCCAGGAGCTCTATGCAAAATGGTTCACGCGGCCGATTCCGCCGAAGAACGTGAACCTGAATTTCCCGATGACGGCACCGCTGAAGGACGCCGTCGCCAATCCGAACGACAAGGGCGTGTGATCAAGTAAGAAGCCCGGCCCTGATTCAATCAGAGCCGGGCTTGAGCGAACAGACGGTGATGACGGCGATCAGACGCCGGCCATCATCACGTATTTGATCTCGACATACTCATCCATGCCGTGGCGTGAGCCTTCGCGGCCGAGGCCACTTTCCTTGACGCCGCCGAACGGCGCGACCTCCGTCGTGATCAGGCCCGAATTGACGCCGACCATGCCCGACTCCAGCGCTTCGGCGACGCGCCAGACCCGGCCGATGTCGCGCGAATAGAAGTAGGAGGCAAGGCCGAACGGCGAGGCGTTGCACATCGCGATCACGTCGGCCTCGTCCTTGAAGCGGATGACAGGCGCGAGCGGCCCGAACGTTTCCTCCTGCGCCACCAGCGCATCCGGCCGCACGTCCGACAGTACCGTCGGCTCGAAGAAGCTGCGGCCGAGCGACGAGCGCTTGCCACCGGTCACGATCTTGGCGCCGCCCTTCACGGCGTCCGCAATGTGACGCTCGACCTTCTCGATTGCCTTCATGTTGATGAGCGGGCCCTGCGTCACGCCCTGTTCGGTGCCGTCGCCGATCTTCATCTCGGCGACCTTCTTCGACAGCTTCGAGACGAACTGGTCGTAGATCTTGTCCTGGGCGTAGAGGCGGTTCGCGCAGACGCAGGTCTGACCCATGTTGCGATACTTCGAGACGATGGCGCCTTCGACGGCCGCATCGATATCGGCATCGTCGAACACCACGAAGGGCGCGTTGCCGCCGAGCTCGAGGCCGAGCTTCTTCACGCCGACCGACGCCTGACGATACAGGATCTTGCCGACATTGGTCGAACCGGTGAAACCGACGAAGCGCACCGCCGGATGCTCACACAGCACCTGGCCGATCGGCGGCGCATCGCCGGTGATGATGTTGAGCACGCCCTTCGGCACGCCGGCCTTCTCGGCAAGCACGGCGAGCGCGAGCGCCGACAGCGGCGTCTCGTTGGCGGGCTTCAGCACCACCGTGCAGCCGGCCGCAAGCGCCGGCGACACCTTGCGCGTGATCATCGAATTCGGAAAGTTCCACGGCGTGATGGCGCCGCAGACACCGATCGGCTGCCGGATCGCGAGCAGGCGCGCGTCGGCACGCTGGGTCGGAATGGTCTCGCCATAGACGCGGCGCGCCTCCTCGGCGAAGAATTCGACATAGGCGGCGCCGATGTCGACCTCGCCGAGCGCCTCCGCCAGCGGCTTGCCTTGCTCGGAGGTCAGGATCAGCGCGAGGTCTTCGCGGTTGGCGATGATCAGATCGAACCATTTGCGCAGGATGTTGGAACGCTGCTTGGCGGTCAGCTTGGCCCACGCCGGAAACGCGCGCTGCGCGGCCTCGACGGCCCTGGTTGCATCATCGGCGCCCAGCTGCGCGATCTTGATCAGTTCGACGCCGGTCGCCGGATTGTTGACGGCGAACTCGGGAGTGCCGACCCAGGCGCCGTCGATATAGCAGCGATCGCGCAACAGCGACGGGTCCTTCAGACGGTCGTGGAGGGACGTTGCGGATTGTGTGGCGCGTGCGGCAACGGGCGGGGTCATGGCGTTACTCCTGGAATGTCTTTGGAGGGTCTTCGCCGCCTATATAGGCGGAAAGCCACTGTGATGCACTGGCCGCCGGCGCGACCCTGCTTGGACGCAAACGCGACGCCGTTGCGAGCTGATGTTACCCGGCAATGCAGAGCATCCAACCGCAGCTGCGCAATTTGCGCACCGGGGAATCTCGTCAGATCGCGCCGCCGGACATGTAGGTTTCACGACGGCCGATCATGCGCTCGGCCGCAGCCTTGGCATCCGCCTTGGTCGAGGTCGCGCAGGTACGGTATTCGAGGTCGGCCTGCGCCCGCGCATCGCGGCGGCCGAACCAGGATTTGGTGCCGGTCTGCAGCATGGCCAGCGCATGGGCGACATTGTCGACTGCCTCGAATGAGTGCAGCGCGCCGGTACCCGCGTAGCGGACTTCATAAAGGCCTGGGCTGATCGGCGCCTCGATATTCTCGCCGCGGCCCGGCCGCGGATAGCGCTTCCATTCACTCCATGTCGAAATCATTGCTGCGTCCCCGCAAGGCGCGAAATGACGAATCTTTTCGTCAAATCCATCCCAATTCGCCACACCTTTTGTGCAGCGATCTGAATGCGTTAATGCAAAAAAACAGGTACGAAAATCAATCTGCCGATCACGTTACCGTGGCCCTCCACGAGCGTCCACCTCGGACATGTCCGGAGTCCACCGCAAAATCCGCTGGTAGTGAACATTCGTTGAACGGCGCCTTTCCTGCGTCCTCGTCCTTCACGACATCGCGACATCATCGTTTCGCGGCCGCCTTGCGGGAGCAGAAAAGCGGGAGGATGATCCCCGCACTTCAAAACAATAAACCCCACCGGAGGACGCCCCCAATGCAGAGCAAGGCTCAGATCGATCAGGTATTGCGGCAGAAGAGCGAGGCAAAGGAGATTCCCGGCGTGGTCGCCGTCGCGGCCACCGGCAAGGACGTGATCTACGAAGGCGCGTTCGGCAAGCGCGACCTCTCCAAGAGCGATCCGATGACGGCCGACAGCGTGTTCTGGATCGCCTCGATGACCAAGGCCGTGACATCAGCGGGCGCGATGCAGTTGGTCGAGCAGGGCAAGCTGTCGCTCGACGAGCCGATCGGCAAGCTGTTGCCCGATCTCGCCGCGCCGCAGGTGCTCGACGGCTTCGACGCCAAGGGCGAGCCGAAGCTGCGGCCGGCGAAGGCGCCGATCACGCTGCGCAAGCTCATGACCCACACCGCAGGCTTCTGCTACGACCTGTGGAACGCCGACATGGGGAAATACATGGAGAAGACCGGCACGCCCGGGATCATCTCCTGCCTGAACGCCGCGCTGAAGACGCCGCTCGCGAGCGATCCGGGCACACGCTGGGAATACGGCATCAATATCGACTTCGTCGGCAAGGCAGTGGAAGCCGCATCCGGCAAGAAGCTCGATGCCTATCTGCGTGACAACATGTTTGCGCCGCTCGGCATGAGCGACACCGGCTTCAAGATCACGGACAACATGCGCAAGCGGCTGGTCGGCATGCATGCCCGCGGTGAGGACGGCACGCTCGCCGCGATGCCGTTCGAGCTCGAGCAGAACCCTGAATTCCACATGGGTGGCGGCGGGCTGTATTCGACCGCGGCCGACTACATCAAGTTCTGCCAGATGATCCTCAACAAGGGCAAAGGCAACGGCAACCAGCTGCTGAAACCCGAGACCGTCGCGGCGATGGGGCAGAACCAGATGGGCGATCTCAGCGTCAGCAAGATGACGACCGCGGCGCCACCGTACACGAACGATGTCGACCTCTATCCGGACCAGGTGAAGAAGTGGGGACTGAGCTTCCTCATCAACACCGCCAAGACGCCGGAAGGCCGCAGCCCCGGCAGCCTCGCCTGGGCGGGCCTCGCCAACACCTATTACTGGATCGATCCGTCGCGCGACGTCTGCGGCGTGATCCTGACCCAGCTGCTGCCATTCGCCGACAAGCATAGTCTCGAGGCCTTCGCAGGCTTCGAGAAAGGCATCTATGCCGGTCTCGATGCCGGCAGCGGGCAAAGGGCGGCGTAAGGTTCCAGCCAAGCAACGCGAAATCCCTCTCCTCGCGGGGAGGGATTTTTCATACCCGCCATAGGTCGGGCCTGTCCCGTCGGCGCCAAACGACTAAGATCGCGCAAAAAAGCGCGACACGAACACGACCACGAGGAGAACGAACTTGGCACCCACCCCCAAGGCGGACAGCTATGTCTGCGGCATTTCCGATACGCCGCTGCTCGGTGAAACCATCGGCCGCAGCCTCGATCGCGCCCGCGCGCGCTGGGGTGAGCGCGAGGCGCTGGTCTCGCCCAGCCACAATGTGCGCTGGACCTGGAACGAATTCGCCGAGCGGGTCGAGGCGCTGGCGGCGGGGTTCCTTGCGCTCGGCCTGCAACGCGGCGAGCGGATCGGCATCTGGTCGCTGAACCGGCCGGAATGGACGCTGACGCAATTCGCCGCCGCGAAGGCCGGGCTGATCCTCGTCACCATCAATCCGGCCTATCGCCTGAGCGAGCTCGAATTCGCGCTCGGCAAGGTCGGCTGCGCCGCGATCGTGACGGCGACCGCGTTCAAGACCTCGGCCTATATGGAGATGCTGAACACGCTGCTGCCCGAGCTTGCGAGCGCCACACCCGGCCAATTGCGATCGGCGCGGCTGCCGCAATTGCGCGCCGTGATCCAGATCGGTGGACCGGCGGCGCCGGGCACGATTCCGTTCGATGCGGTCGCGCAGATGGGCGGGGAGCGTCATCGCGAGCAGCTTGCGGCGCTCGGCGCGAGCTTGCAATTCGACGACCCCGTCAACATCCAGTTCACCAGCGGCACCACCGGATCGCCGAAGGGCGTGACGCTGACCCATCACAACATCCTCAACAACGGCTACTTCACCGGCCGCGCCATGCGGCTGACCGAACAGGACCGCATCTGCATTCCGGTGCCGCTCTATCATTGCTTCGGCATGGTGATGGGCAACCTTGCCTCGGTCACGCTCGGCACCACCATGGTGTATCCCGGCGAAGGTTTTGATCCCTTGGCGACGTTGACGACGATTGCGCAGGAGAAATGCACGACGCTGTACGGCGTGCCGACCATGTTCATCGCCGAGCTCGATCATCCGGAGTTCTCTCGCTTCGATCTCTCCTCGCTGCGTACCGGCATCATGGCCGGCGCGCCCTGCCCGATCGAGGTGATGAAACGCGTCAACACCGAGATGAACATGCGCGAGGTGACGATCGCCTACGGCATGACCGAGACCAGTCCGGTGAGCTTCCAGAGCGCAACCGACGATCCCTTGGAGCGCCGCGTCTCCACCGTCGGTCGCATCCATCCGCATGTCGAGGTCAAGGTGGTCGATCTCGACGGCAAGGTGGTGCCGCGCGGCGAACGCGGCGAGCTCTGCACCCGCGGCTACAGCGTCATGCTCGGCTATTGGGACGAGAAGGAAAAGACCGGCGAGGTGCTCGACGCCAATGGCTGGATGCACACCGGCGATCTCGCCGTGATCGACGACGAGGGCTATTGCAACATCGTCGGCCGCATCAAGGACCTGGTGATCCGCGGCGGCGAGAACCTTTATCCCCGAGAGATCGAGGAATTCCTCTACCGCCATCCGAAGATCCAGGACGTGCAGATCTTCGGCGTCGCCGACCAGCGCTACGGCGAGGAGCTGTGCGCCTGGGTTCGCGTGCGGTCAGGCGAAACGCTCACGGCAGACGAGGTCCGCGCCTTCTGCCAGGGCCAGATCGCCCACAACAAGATCCCGCGCTATGTCGAATTCGTCGAGGAATTCCCGATGACGGTGACCGGCAAGATCCAGAAATTCGTGATGCGCGACGCGGTGGAGAAGCGGCTGGGATTGAAGGCGGCGAAGACAGCGTGATGCTTCGTCTCCCTCTCCCGCTTGCTGGGGAGGGTCGGGGTGGGGGCTCTCTCCACGAGTCATTCTGTGGAGAGAGCCCCACCCGGCGCTAAGCGCCGATCTCCCCCGCAGGCGGGAGAGGTGAAGAAAGTGAGCCGCGCCTTAAACCAGCAGCCCCTTCGCCTTCGCCAGATCCTTCAGCGACACCAGCGGCCGGGCGCCGATGTGCTGGATCACCTCGGCGGCGGCGAGCGCGCCGAGACGGCCGGCATTTTCGTAACCGACATTGCGCACGAGACCGACCAAGAAGCCGGCCGCGAACAGGTCGCCGGCGCCTGTTGTGTCGACGAGCTTGTCGATCGGAGAGGCCGGCGCCGAAGTAACCTCATTCCCGGAGATCACGACGCAGCCCTTCTCGCTGCGGGTGACGACGCCGAGCTTCGTGTCCTTGCCGAACTGCTTCAGCGCGGTGTCGAAATCCGAGGTCTGGTACAGCGAGTGCAACTCGGACTCGTTTGAAAACACCAGGTCCACGATGCCCTTGCGCATCAGATCGAGGAATTCGTCGCGGTAGCGATCGACGCAGAACGAATCCGACAGCGTCAGTGCGACCTGGCGGCCGGCGCCATGCGCAATCGTCGCCGCCTTCACGAAAGCGTCCTTGGCGTTCTTCGGATCCCAGAGATAGCCTTCGAGATAGATGATGCCGGCGGCTTCGATCTGCGCCGGAACGATGTCGTCGGGTGTCAGGTCCTGCGCGGCGCCGAGATAGGTGTTCATGGTGCGCTCGCCGTCCGGCGTCACCAGCACGTAGCAGCAGCCGGTGGCCGGGCCGGACTTGGCCGGCGCGGTGTCGAAGGTGACGCCGGCGGCGCGGATGTCGTGGACGTAAAGCTTGCCGATCTGGTCGTCCTTGACCTTGCCGACATAGGCGGCGCGGGCCCCGAGATTGCCGACGCCGACGATCGTGTTGGCAGCCGAGCCACCCGACATCTCGGTCGCCACGCCCATGTCGCTGTAGATCGCGGTGGCGCGCGCCTCGTCGATCAGCTGCATCGAGCCCTTGGTCATGCCGTGACGGGCAAGGAATGCCTCATCTGTTTGCACCAGCACGTCGAAGATCGCGTTGCCGATCCCGAGAACGTCATATTTTGCGTCAGCCATAGACCTGCCCTGTGTTAACGCCACCCAACAAGAGCCGCGACCTATCACGTTACACCTAGCGCCAGCAAGGGAAGCGGCTGCTATACAGGCCCGATGTTCCGCTCCTTCCTCACCGTCTCCTCGGGAACGCTGGCCTCGCGACTGCTCGGCTTCGTGCGCGATTCCGTGATCGCGGCGCTGCTTGGCGCGGGGCCGGTGGCGGATGCGTTTCTGGCGGCGTTCCAGCTTGTGAACGTGGTGCGGCGGCTGCTGGCCGAGGGTGGGCTGAACGCTGCCTTGGTGCCGGCATGGCTGAAGGCGCGCGATGCGGACGGCATGGACGCGGCAACCGCGTTTGCCGGTCGCGTGCTCGGCACCGTCAGCGCCGCCGTGATCGCGGCCGCGCTCGTGATCGGCGTTTTGATGCCGCTGGTGATCGCGGCGATCGCGCCCGGCTTTGTCGGCCGCGACACGCTGCAATTCGCCGTCGACGATGCAAGGCTGATGCTGCCCTATCTCGCCTTCGCCGGCCCGGTCACCGTGATGATGGCGCTGCTCAACGCGCAGGGGCGCTTTGCGCTGACGGCGTTCTCGCCGCTGCTGTTCAACATCACGCTGATCGCAGTCATGGCGGTGCTGCTGATGCGGCAGCAGGATCCGGTGCAGGCCGCGCTTGTCATGGCGGCCACCATCGGCGTCGCCGGCTTCCTGCAACTGTCGATGCTGGCGCTGCGCGGCGCAAAGCTCGCGGCGCCGCTGCGCGTCTCCTTCGATCCCGAGATGCGCGGCTTTCTCGGCCGCGCGGTCCCCGGCATGGTCGCGAGCAGCGCGCCGCAATGGCTCATGGTTGCTGGCGCGGTGATCGCGTCCACCTCGCCATCGGCGGTGTCCTGGCTCTATTTCGCCAACCGCCTGCTCGAGCTGCCGCTCGGCATTGTCGGCGTCGCGATGGGTACCGTGCTGATCCCGGAGATGACGCGCGCCGTGCGCAGCGGCGAGCATGCGGCGATCGCGCATGCGGAATCGCGCGCCCTCGAGCTTGCGGCCGGGCTGGCGCTGCCGGCGACGCTCGGTCTGATGGTGCTGAGCGGACCGATCGTGCGGATGCTGTTCGAGCACGGCGCGTTCACCGCGGAGGATAGCGCGGCAACCGCACAGGCCCTGATCTGGCTGACGCTCGCGCTGCCGGCGCATGTGCTGGTGAAGGCGCTGTCGCCGGCATTCTTTGCCCGCGAGGACACGCTGACGCCATTGTTTGCGACGCTGAAGGCGGTCGTGGTGGCGATCGCCGCGGCCTTCCTGCTCGGCCATCTCTTCGGCGCCAGCGGCATTGCCGCAGGGATCGCACTCGGCGCCTGGAGCAATGCGCTGGCACTGATCCGCAGGGGCGCCGCCACTTTCGGCTTCTCGATCGATGCCGATGCCCGCCGCCGGCTGCCGCGTATCCTGGCGGCGGCAGCCGCGATGGGCGCTTTGCTGTGGCTCGCGGAAGGCGCGCTGCCGGCCGAAGGCGCACACGGTTTGGCGCGGGCGGCTGCCCTCCTCGTGCTGATCGCGGCCGGCATCGCCGCTTACGGGCTGTTTTTGCAAGCTTTGGGCGTCACCGGCTGGCGCGCGGCGGTTAACGCCATCAGGCAAAGACGCCCCGCCTGACTTGCGCGCGCGGGGCTTAAGTGGCAAACGACGCCGCAAAAGCGATCATTTCCGGGAATCGAGACCATGGCGTTCGTTGAACGGGTTTTCTCAGGCGTCCAGCCGACGGGCAATCTGCACCTCGGCAACTATCTCGGCGCCATCGTCAACTTCGTGAAGATGCAGCAGACCCATAACTGCATCTATTGCGTCGTCGACATGCACGCGATCACGCAGGGCGTCGAGGTCTGGGGCGGCCCGGCCGAGCTCGCGCGCAACACCCGCGAGGTGACCGCGGCCTTCATCGCCTCGGGCATCGATGCCAAGAAGCACATCGTGTTCAACCAGAGCCAGATCGCCGGCCATGCCGAACTGACCTGGATCTTCAACTGCGTCGCGCGGATCGGCTGGCTGAACCGCATGACCCAGTTCAAGGAGAAGGCCGGCAAGGACCGCGAGAACGCTTCCGTCGGGCTCTACGACTATCCGGTGCTGATGGCGGCCGACATCTTGCTGTATCGCGCCACCCATGTGCCGGTCGGCGAGGACCAGAAGCAGCATCTCGAGCTGTCCCGCGACATCGCGCAGAAGTTCAACAACGACTTCGGCGATTCGATCCGTGGCCATGGCTTCGCCGACGGCCTGTTCTTTCCGCAGCCCGAGCCGCTGATCACGGGGCCCGCGACGCGGGTGATGAGCCTGCGCGACGGCACTAAGAAGATGTCGAAGTCGGATGCGTCGGACAATTCGCGCATCAACCTCACCGACGACGCCGACACCATCGCGCAGAAGATCCGCAAGGCGAAGACCGATCCGGAGCCGCTGCCGTCGGAGGAAAAGGGCCTCGAGACGCGCCCGGAGGCCGACAATCTGGTCGGCATCTACGCGGCGCTCGCCGGCATCTCCAAGCAGGAGGTGCTGACGCAGTTCGGCGGCGGGCAGTTCTCCAGCTTCAAGAACGCGCTGGTCGAGGTTTGCGTTGCAAAATTGGCGCCGATCGCCTCCGAGATGAAGAAGCTGGTCGCCGATCCCGGCCATGTCGACTCGATCCTGGTCGACGGCGCCAACCGCGCCCGCGGCATCGCCGACGAGACCATGCGCCTCACCAAGGATATCGTCGGCTTCATTCGCCAGCGCTGACATCACCGGCAGACCTGCGCGCTCCCTCTCCCCAACAGAGAGGGAGTGTGGCAGCATGGGTTGGTTTGGTTCAGCACCGGGACATGCATGACCACCCAGCGACGAAGCTACGAGACAGGTCACAAGCCGAAATGCCTCGTCATCGTTGACGACACTGCGGAATGGGACCGCGCGGTGTATTACGCCAGCCGCTGGGCGATCCGGGTCGGCGGCGGCGTCGTGATGCTGCGGGTGATCGAGACCGAGGATCAGAACCAGCAATGGCTCGGGGTCGCCGACATCATGCGCGCGGAGGCCGAGGAGGCCGCCAATGAGGCGCTCGACCGCGCCGCCGGCCGCGCCAACGGGATCGCCGCGATCACCCCGGAGCGGGCGATTCGCGAGGGCGACCCGACCGAGCAGATCCTCGACGTGATCGACAAGGACGTCGATATCGCCATGCTGGTGCTGGCCGCCAATCCCGGCGCGGAGGGCCCCGGGCCGATCATCACCACCATGGCCAA
The DNA here is from genome assembly GCF_001238275.1 of Bradyrhizobium viridifuturi. Lineage (GTDB taxonomy): Bacteria > Pseudomonadota > Alphaproteobacteria > Rhizobiales > Xanthobacteraceae > Bradyrhizobium > Bradyrhizobium viridifuturi. The sequence continues at coordinate 73,468 of NZ_LGTB01000024.1, read as the reverse complement.
GACCATGGGCACGTTCCCGATCCCGGTGACCATCGTGCCCGGCGGCCTGACCGACGCCGAGATCGATGCCCTGTCGTAGGGGTTATCGACCTCGAAACCCCTCCCAAGGCATGGATCGCGGCCCGGAACCGCGGTTTTGCGGCTTGATCGGCGGCTTTTTAGTTGCCATTTGGTAGGGGAACCCAACGCGCCGGCCTTGAACCGGCGACGCCGGAGAGAGCAAATGTTCATTCAGACCGAAGCCACACCCAATCCCGCCACCCTGAAATTCATCCCGGGCCGCCTGGTGCTCGACAGCGGGACCATGGAATTCTCGTCGGCCGAATCCGCCGCACGCTCGCCGCTCGCCGAACGGCTGTTCGCCGTAGCCGGTGTCACCGGCGTGTTCTACGGCGCCGACTTCATCACCGTGACCAAAGCGGACGGCGACTGGCAGCACCTCAAGCCCGCGATCCTCGGCGCCATCATGGAGCATTACATGTCCGGCGCACCGCTGCTCGCCGACGGCACCGCGGGTAGCGACGATGCGCGTGACGAGGAAGACGAGTTCTTCGACGAGGCCGACGCCGAGACGGTCGAGCAGATCAAGGACCTGATCGAGACCCGGGTCCGTCCGGCCGTTGCCAATGACGGCGGCGACATCACCTTCCGCGGTTTCAAGGACGGCATCGTCTATCTCAACATGAAGGGCTCCTGCGCCGGCTGCCCGTCATCGACCGCCACCTTGCAGCACGGCATCCAGAACCTGCTCCGGCACTTCGTGCCCGACGTGCAGGAAGTCCGGCCGATGTAATTTGCGCAGGGTGGGTCGCCAAGCGCAGCCCACCTTCGATACGACACAGTTGATGGTGGGCACAGCATTGCGCTTTGCCCGCCCAAGAGGGGGGACGAACGGTGAGCCGGCGAATCGGAAATGGTGCTGACCTTCCGTTCGCCCTGACGTTTGCCCCATGATGATTCTCGCCATTGATACCGCACTCGACGCCTGCTCCGCGGCGGTGCTCGACACCACCTCCGGCAACACCATCGCGATCGAATCGCAAGCGATGCAGCGCGGCCATGCCGAGGCGCTGATGCCGCTGATCGCGCGGGTGATGAAGGAGAGCGGCATCGGCTTTGCCGGCCTCGACCGCATCGCAGTCACCACCGGCCCCGGCAGCTTCACCGGCCTGCGCGTCGGCCTCTCGGCGGCGCGCGGCATCGCACTCGCCGCCTCGAAGCCGATCGTCGGACTGTCGACGCTCGCTGCCTACGCCGCGCCCGTGGTTGCCGAGAATGGCGAGAGCCCGATCCTGTCGGCGATCGATGCGCGGCACGATCACGTCTATTTCCAGCTCGTCGGCGGCGACGGCAGCTTGATGCTTAAGCCGAAGGTGGCGCCGATCGCGGAGGCGCTCGATGCCTCTCAATTCGGTGCGCTGCATCTGGTCGGCAACGCCGCCAACATTCTCGCCGAGCGCTGGCCTGCGGATGCACCGCCGCCGGTCAAGGTCGACAGGCAGCCGGCACCCGATATCACCTGGGTCGCCTGGGTCGGCGCCGCCGTGGATCCCGACACTGCGCCGCCGCGTCCGTTCTATCTGCGCGCACCCGACGCGAAGCCGCCGAAGGATCGCCTCGTCATCAGCGCGCCGCCATCGACATGACCGGTTGGCTGTCGCGCTGGTGGGGTGGCGGTCCGCCCGCGGTCGAGCCCGCATCGCTGCGGGACGCGGCGCGGCTCGCCCAGTTGCACGGCGCCTCGTTTCATCGTGGCTGGGGCGAGGGCGAATTCGAGACGATGCTGACCGAGCGCAACACGCTGGTGCACCGGCTGCGCCAGGGAAGCAAGGTGATCGGCTTTGCGGTCTCGCGAATGGCGGCGGACGAGGCGGAAATCCTGTCGATCGCAATCGATTCCAATCAACGCGGCCGCGGCCTGTCGCGCGACCTGCTGCTGACCCATCTCGGCCACCTTGCCGGCCGTGGCATCCGCACCATCTTCCTCGAAGTGGAAGAGAACAATGCGCCGGCGCGACGGCTGTATGAAAGGGCCGGATTCGCCGTGATCGGCCGCCGCGAACGCTATTACAAGCAGCCCGGTGGGGAACATTTGAACGCGCTTCTGATGCGGCGCGACTTGTCGTAACATCGGCGCGATGGCAGAACAGCGCCCTGCTCTGTTACCCAAGGTTTGAAGAATACGGCCTGAAACCCATGACCACGGTGAAAATCCCGCCTGCGCAGAAAAATACCGGCATCGAGGCGCGCTGCGCCGCGACCGGCATGCGCATGACCGAACAGCGCCGCGTGATCGCGCGGGTGCTGGCGGAGGCGATGGATCATCCCGACGTCGAGGAACTGTACCGCCGCTGTGTGGCGGTCGACGACAAGATCTCGATCTCGACGGTCTATCGCACCGTCAAGCTGTTCGAGGATGCCGGCATCATCGAGCGTCACGACTTCCGTGAGGGCCGTGCGCGCTACGAGCAGATGCCCGAGAGCCATCACGACCATCTGATCAATCTGCGCGACGGCAAGGTGATCGAATTCACTTCCGAGGAAATCGAGAAGCTGCAGGCCGAGATCGCGCGCAAGCTCGGCTACAAGCTGGTCGATCACCGGCTCGAGCTCTATTGCGTCCCGCTCGACGACGACAGCAAGTCGTAGGCGCGCGCCACGCATCGAAAGACCATGAGCTTCGATCTCGTCATCTTCGATTGCGACGGCGTGCTGGTCGACAGCGAGGTGATCTCCTGTCGCGCGCATGCGGACACGCTGACGCGGCACGGCTTTCCGATCACCCCCGACGGCGTGCTGAAGCGTTTCCTCGGCGTGTCCGATCGCGAGGCCCGGCGGATCGTCGAAAGCGAGATCGGCCGCGCGTTGCCCGATACGTTCGAGGCCGAGGTCAAGCACGCGACGCTGAGCTTCTATGCCGACGATCTCAACGCCATCGCGCATGTCGGCGATGCGATCACAGCGCTCACCTTGCCGAAATGCGTGGCCTCCAGCGGCACGCCGGAGAAGATCCATCACGGCCTGACCTGCGTCGGGCTCTACGACCAGCTCGCGCCGCATATTTTCTCCGCCACCCAGGTCCAGCACGGCAAGCCCGCGCCAGATCTGTTTCTGTTTGCGGCCGAACAGATGGGCGCACGGTCGGAACGCTGCGTCGTGATCGAGGACAGCGTGGCCGGCGTCACCGGCGCCTGCGCCGCCGGAATGACCGTGCTCGGTTTCTACGGCGGCAGCCATTGCACGGCGGAACACGAGGCCATGCTGCGCCGGGCCGGCGCGGCCATAACCTTCGCCGATATGCGCCAATTGCCCGATTTGATCGCCCAGGCCGGCCAAAAACACGGCTCGATCGCTGGATTTTCCCCGGTTTAGGCTATATTTCAGCCCCGGCGCCCCGATGGCGCCGTTTCCTTTTCGTATTCAGGGTTCCATGACGACGCCGCGCAAGCTGCACATCAAGTCCTATGGCTGCCAGATGAACGTCTACGATGCGCAACGCATGGTGGACACGCTGGCCGGCGAGGGCTTTGTCGAGACCGCGAGCGCCGAAGACGCCGACCTCGTGATCCTCAACACCTGCCACATCCGCGAGAAGGCGTCGGAGAAGGTCTACTCCGAGCTCGGGCGGCTCCGCGTCGCCAAGGACGAGGCCGCGCGGGCGGGCCGCGAGATGAAGATCGCGGTCGCCGGCTGCGTCGCGCAGGCCGAAGGCGCCGAGATCATCCACCGCGCACCGACCGTCGATATCGTGGTCGGGCCGCAGAGCTATCATCACCTGCCTGAACTGCTGAAGCGCGCCAAGGAAAACGGCCGCGCGCTCGAGACCGAATTCCCGGTCGAGGACAAGTTCGGCTTCCTGCCGCAGCCGAAGCCGGATGCGATCCGCGCCCGCGGCATCTCCGCCTTCGTCACGGTGCAGGAAGGCTGCGACAAGTTCTGCACCTTCTGCGTGGTGCCTTATACGCGCGGCGCGGAAGTCTCGCGTCCGGTCGCCAGGATCATCGACGACGTGAAGCAGCTCGCCGACAATGGCGTGCGCGAATTCACGCTGATCGGACAGAACGTCAACGCCTATCACGGCGAAGGCCCCGACGGCCGCACCTGGCCGCTCGGCAAATTGTTGCAGCGCCTCGCGGAGATTTCGGGCGTTACGCGCCTGCGCTATTCCACCAGCCATCCGCGCGACGTCGACGATTCGCTGATCGCGGCGCATCGCGATTTGCCCGCGCTGATGCCGTTCGTGCACCTGCCGGTGCAGTCGGGGTCGGACCGTATCCTTGCAGCCATGAACCGCAAACATACCGCCGATGACTACCGCCGTGTCATCGACCGGTTCCGGGCGGCGCGGCAAGACATTGCTTTTTCATCAGATTTTATCGTGGGCTTCCCCGGCGAGACCAGGGAAGAATTTTCCGCCACCCTCGCGCTTGTCACGCAAATCGGGTACGCTGCGGCGTATTCATTCAAGTATTCGCCACGGCCAGGCACGCCGGCGGCGGAGATGCGGGAGACGGTGTCAGCAGCCGAGATGGACGAGCGCTTGGGGCGGCTTCAGGAATTGATCGACAGCCAGCAATCGGCCTTCAACCGTGCTGCGATCGGCACAACGGTCGATGTGCTGTTCGAGCGCGCCGCGCGCAATCCGGGCCAGATCGTCGGCCGTACCGCCTATCTGCAGCCCGCCCATGTGATGGCATCGCGCGACATCATCGGCCAGGTCCGCCCCGTGCGGATCGACAGCCTCGAGCGCTACAGCCTGATCGGCGAGCTCGCAACGCAATCCGCACCCGGCCTCATTTCGCAGACCATTGGAGCCTGAAATCCTTGCCCAAAAGCGCATCGGATTCGCCTTCGCTTGCTCCCAGCCGCAAACCTGACCGCGACATGCAAATACCCCCTGAAACTCAGGTCGTCATTGATTTCGACGACAACCGTGCCGCATCCGCGCTGGTCGGCCCCTACGGACAGAATCTGGCGCTGGTCGAGCGGCGGCTCGGCGTCGTGGTCGATTCCCGCGGCAACCACGTCACCATCGCGGGCTCCCGCGACGGCTGCGACGCGGCCCGGCGCGTCCTGGAGACGCTCTATGCCCAGGCCGTCGCAGGCCATGACCTCGATCAGGGTGAGGTCGAAGGCGCGATCCGCGCCGTGATCGCGCAGGGCTCGCTGTTCGAGTTCGACAACAAGACCGCCAAGCCGACCTTCGAGACCATCAATCTGCGCAAGCGTCCGGTGCGCGCCCGCACCGCGGCGCAAGACTCTTACATCCGCGCGCTGAAGCGGCATGAACTCGTGTTCGGCATCGGCCCGGCCGGCACCGGCAAGACCTGGCTCGCGGTCGCCCATGCGGCTCAGCTGTTCGAACGCAAGGAAGTCGATCGCATCATCCTGACGCGGCCCGCGGTCGAGGCCGGCGAACGGCTCGGCTTCCTGCCCGGCGATCTCAAGGAGAAGGTCGATCCGTATCTGCGCCCGATCTATGACGCGCTGTACGATCTGATGGATGCCCGTGTCGTCGAGCGCGCGCTGCAGGGCAACGAGATCGAGATCGCGCCGCTCGCCTTCATGCGCGGCCGCACCCTGACCAATGCCGCGATCATCCTCGACGAGGCGCAGAACACCACGTCGATGCAGATGAAGATGTTCTTGACCCGCCTCGGCGAGAACAGCCGGATGATCGTCACCGGCGACCCTTCGCAGATCGACCTGCCGAACGGTCAGACCTCCGGCCTCGCGGAAGCCGTGAAGCTGCTCGACGGTGTCGAGGGCATCGCGCAGGTGCACTTCAAGGCCGAGGACGTCATCCGCCATGAATTGGTGGCGCGCATCGTGGCCGCCTATGAGGGATTGCCGCAAAAGCCGGCAAACGCCAGATCTTGAGCCCAATAGCTTCGGCCGCGAGCCCGCGCGATGCGGGTTCCGGCCATAACGCAGATTTTGAAACGAACGTGTCCGCTTTTCCTGCAACCGAGGTTCTCGTCACCGCCGAATGCTGGCAGGCGGAGCCAGATGCCGACGCGGTGATACATCGCGCCATCGAGCTGCGGCCGCAATCGCCGATGCCAATGTCGCCGATGCCGAGCTTGCGGTGATGCTGACCGACGACGCCGGCATTCGCACCCTCAACGCCAACTGGCGCAGCATCGACAAGCCGACCAACGTGCTGTCGTTTCCGGCGCTGCAGCCGGAAGGCGGCGGCGGACCCGACGATGCCCCGCGCATGCTCGGCGACATCGCGATTGCCTATGAGACGACGCGGCGGGAAGCCGATGACGAACAGAAACCGTTCGACCATCATTTGAGCCATCTCGCGGTGCATGGCTTCCTGCATCTGATCGGTTACGACCACGAGAACGATGACGATGCCGAGGACATGGAGTCGCTCGAGCGCGAGATCCTGTCCTCCCTCGGCATTCCCGACCCCTATGCGGATCGGATCGCCTGACATGCCGGATTCCGAACCGACCCATGACAATCCGCGCAACGTGAGCAACCTGCCCGCGGTCGTGCACGAAGGCGAGGTGCAGCGCCCGGCCGCCGAAGGCTGGCTGGTGCGCGCGATCCGCACGCTGTTCGGCTGGAAGGCCGGCTCGGTGCGCGACGATCTGCAGGTGGTGCTCGACGCATCGACGCCCGACGATGTCGGCTTCTCGGCAATCGAGCGCACCATGCTGCGCAACATCCTGTCGCTGAACGAGCGGCGGATCGCCGACGTCATGGTGCACCGTGCCGACATCGTCGCGGTCAAGCGCGACATTCCGCTCGGCGAATTGATGAGCCTGTTCGAGAGCGCCGCGCATTCGCGCCTCGTCGTCTACAACGAGACCCTCGACGACCCCGAGGGCATGGTGCACATCCGCGACCTGCTCGCCTTCATGACCGCGAAGGCGCGCGTCACCGATGCGACCAAGACGAAGCGCAAGAAGCCTTTTCCCGCGGGCCTCGACCTGCGCAGCGTCGATCTCGCGTTGCCGCTGGCGGACGCCCATATCATCCGCAAGCTGCTCTATATCCCGCCGTCGATGCGCGCGATCGACCTGCTGGCGCAGATGCAGGCCTCGCGCATCCATCTCGCGCTGGTGGTCGACGAATATGGCGGCACCGACGGACTGGTGTCGATCGAGGACATTGTCGAGCAGATCGTCGGCGAAATCGATGACGAGCACGATTCCGACGAGCCGCCGTCGATCGTCCGCCAGCCGGACAACTCCTTCATCGCCGACGCTCGCGCCAGCCTCGATGATGTCCGTTCGGTGATCGGCGAAGACTTCGTGACCGGCGAGGCCGGCGAGGAGGTCGAGACGCTGGGCGGCTATCTCGTCTCGTTCGTCGGCCGCCTGCCGGTGCGCGGCGAGGTGATTTCCGGTCCCGGCAATTACGAGGTCGAAGTGCTCGACGCCGATCCGCGGCGGGTCAAGCGCGTGCGGGTCACGACACGCAAGGAGCGGCCGGCGCCGCGCAAGGAACGCGAGCGGCGCCGCGAGCAGGCACCGGACTCCGGAAACCCGCAGGCGAATGACAACATGCCGCCGCCCGGCGATGGAGCCGGTCCGCAGTGAGGCTGTCAGACAAACTCCGCTCGGTCGGGCTTGCGATCATTTTGACCTGGGGATGGAAGCGCGCGGTGCTCGCGCTCGCAGCCGGCGCATTGTCCTCGCTGGCGATGGCGCCGTTCAACGCCTGGCCGGTGCTGTTCCTGACCTTCTCCATCGCAGTCTGGCTGATCGACGGCGCTGCTGCCGGGCGTTGGCGCGGCGTGCCCGCCGCAGCGCTGTCCGGCTTCTGGTTCGGCCTCGGCTATTTCGTGCCGGGACTGTACTGGATCGGCTACGCCTTCTTCGTCGATGCCGACACCTTCGCCTGGCTGACGCCGTTCGCGGTGCTCGGCCTGCCTGCCTATCTCGCGCTGTTCACCGCTTTCGGCTTCGCGCTGGCGCGGCTGATCTGGCCGCGCGACGTCTCGCGCGTGCTGGCGCTGGCCGTCGGCCTGACGATCTCGGAATGGCTGCGCGGCCATCTGCTGAGCGGCTTTCCGTGGAATGCGTTCGGCTATGCGCTGACCGAGCCGCTTGCGCTCGCGCAGACCGCATCGCTGATCGGGCTGTGGGGCATGACGTTCCTGAGCGTCGCGATCTTCGCAAGCCCGGCCGTGCTGATCGACGGCGCCTCACGCGGCCGCAAGCCGTGGCGCGCACCGGCGGCGGCGGTGCTGGTCCTCGCCGCGATGCTGGCATTCGGCGCATTCCGCCTCGCCCAGCAGCCGACCAGCATGGTCGCCGGCGTCAAGCTGCGCATCATGCAGCCCGATTTGCAGCAGGACGCCAAGTTCAACTACTCCGCCAAGGCGGCGGTGATGCAGAAATATCTCACTCTGTCGGATCGCGCGTCCGGGCCGCATTCGACCGGCGTGAGCGACTCCACCATCCTGATCTGGCCGGAATCCGCGTTTCCCTTCTTCCTGACCAAGGAAGCCGATGCGATGGCGCAGATCGCCGATCTCCTGCCGAAGGGAACCGTGCTGATCACCGGCTCGGTGCGCGCACCCGATCTGCCGCCCAACGTCCGCATCACGCGCGCCTATAATTCGATCTACGTCATCGACCATGACGGCAGCGTTCTCGCGGTCTACGACAAGCTGCACCTCGTCCCATTCGGAGAATATCTGCCGTTCCAGGACTGGATGGAGAAGCTCGGCCTGGTGCAGCTCACCAAGGTGCAGGGCGGCTACATTCCCGGCACGATCCGCCGCCCGCTCGACATTCCGAATGCACCGCGCGCGCTGCCCCTGATCTGCTACGAGGCGATCTTCCCCGGCAATGTCGTGAGCCGCGACGATCGTCCCGGCTGGATCGTCAACGTCACCAATGACGGCTGGTTCGGAATCTCGACCGGCCCCTATCAGCATCTGCAGCAGGCCCGGCTGCGCTCGATCGAGGAAGGCCTGCCGCTGGTGCGTGCCGCGAACACGGGCATCTCGGCCGTCATCGATCCGCTCGGGCGGATCGTCGCGCGACTCGGGCTCGGCACCGAAGGTGTGCTCGATGCCGGCCTGCCGGCAGCGATCGCGCCGACGATCTACGCGCGTGCCGGGAACATCCCGGCCGCTGTGATTGTGTTGGTTGCCCTCGCAATCGTATTGCGGAGACGTTTTGTCAGGCGAAAAGCCTGATCCTGCATATCGCCGGTTGTCGCCGAACCCGAAAAAACGTCGAAATTTACCTCAGCGCGATTCCACCAGTTGACAGATCGACCGTGCACTTCGCATTGTACGGGTCCACGCGAAATCACAAGCCAAGTCAGCCCCTTTGCGCAAATTGTCCGCATTTCGTCCCGATCCTCCTTGCAGGATTTGACGGCACCGGCGCCTGAGGCATACTCCACGTCCAACTTGCCTCACCCCCCGGGCGCGCAATCCCTTAGGAGAGTTGGAGATGTCCACCAAAGCGCCCAATCCTGTTGACAAATATGTCGGCAGCCGCGTCCGTATGCGACGCATCATGCTCGGCATGAGCCAGGAAAAACTGGGCGAGGCGTTAGGCCTGACGTTCCAGCAGGTGCAGAAATACGAGAAGGGCACCAACCGTGTCGGCGCGAGCCGGCTGCAGCAGATCTCCGAAATCCTGCAGGTGCCGGTCTCTTTCCTGTTCGACGGCGGCCCGAGCGGCGTCAAGACCGCTGACGGCTTCAGCGAGGGCTCCTCGCCGGCCTATGTGTCCGATTTTCTGGCAACCGCCGAAGGCCTGGCCCTGACCCGTGCGTTCACGCGGATCGCGGACGCCAAACTCCGCCGCAGCATCGTCGAACTGGTCGAGCAGATCGCGGCGCGCGAGGCGGCCGAACAGGTCTGACCCTGCCTTATCCGTTTGAGAGATCGTCAAATCTGGAATATGTCATTCCGGCGCACGCTGAGGCGTGACGAGTTCCGGTCGAATCGTCGTCGCGCTTCAGCTCCTTGTTTGAGCATGATTCCTTCGGAGACCGCTGCGCGCTGTTCCGGATCGTGCCTTGGCGCGTGCGCTGAATGACAAAGCGAATTCACAGGCCAAAATTCACAGGCGTCGACAACAGCATGTCCAGCAACCCGTTCGAAACCGCAGCTATCCTCGACGGCATTCGCCGCTGGGTCGAGATCGAATCGCCGACCGAGCGGCCGGACCAGGTCAACCGACTGGCTGACCTCGTCGCGTCTGAATATCGCGGCCTGCCGGCCACGGTCGACCGCGTTGCGGGGCGCGAGGGCTGCGGCGATCACCTGGTGACGCGCTCGTCCTGGGGGCAGGACGCCCCGGGGATTCTGGTGTTGAGCCATCTCGACACAGTTCATCCGATGGGATTCATCGAACGGTTACCATTCAAGATCGAAGGCGACAGCGCGTTCGGCCCTGGCATCTACGACATGAAGGGCGGCGCCTACCTCGCCTTTCATGCATTCCGGCAGATCTGCGCCGATGACGCGCGCCCGCCGCTCGGCATCACCCAGCTCTACGTATCGGACGAGGAAATCGGCAGCCCTACCTCGCGCGCGCTGATCGAGGCCGAGGGCCGCAAGGCCAAATACGTGCTGGTGACCGAGCCGGCGCGCGACGGCGGCAAGATCGTCACCGGGCGCAAGGGCGTCGCGCGCTTCGATGTGCACATCAAGGGCGCACCGGCGCATGCCGGCACGCGCCCCGAGGATGGCCGCAGCGCGATCCGGGAACTCGGCAATGTGATCCAGACGCTGGAGGCGATGAACGATCTCAAGCGCGGCGTCACCGTCAATGTCGGCGTGGTCCGTGGCGGCACCAAGCCGAACGTGATCGCCGAAGAGGCCTATGCGGAAGTCGACATGCGCGTGCCGTCCATGGCCGACGCCGACGAGCTGGTGCCGAAGATCCTCGGCATCACCTCGCGCACCGAGGGCGTCAGCGTGAAGGTGACCGGGGAACTGAACCGTCCGCCCTATGAGAAGAGCAATGCCGGCGCAGCGCTCTACGAACACGCCCGCGAGCTTGCCACTGAACTGGGCTTCGAGCTGCTCGATGTGTTCACCGGCGGCGGCTCCGACGGCAATTTCACCGCACCGCATACTGCAACCCTCGACGGCCTCGGCGTCGACGGCAAGGGTGCGCATACCCATTACGAGCAGCTCTACATCTCCTCGATCGAGCCGCGCGCGCGCCTGCTCTACCGGCTGTATCAGACGCTGCGATGACACCTGCTCCGAACGACACCAGCGATCGCGATTCCCCGGAGGACGGCGCGATGGCCCATTCGCGCGGCTCGTTCTTCGGGCGGCGCAAGGGCCACAAGCTGCGTTCGCACCAGGCCGACCTGATCGACAATCTGCTGCCGCATCTTTCAATCGACATCGCGGCGCCCGCGCCCGAGGCGCTGACCGAATTGTTCGATGACGGCATCGAGAATGTCCGGCTCGAGATCGGCTTCGGCGGCGGCGAGCATCTGATCGCGGAAGCGCAGGCCTTCCCCACGACCGGCTTCATCGGCTGCGAGCCCTACGTCAACGGGATGGCGAAGATCCTGACCCAGATCGAGGCGCAGAATATCGGCAACATCCGCCTGTTCGCCGGCGACGCCGCCGAGCTATTGGCCTGGGCGCCGGCGCGCTCGCTCGCACGCATTGACCTCATTCATCCCGATCCCTGGCCGAAGCGCCGGCACTGGAAACGGCGCTTCGTGCAGGATGCCACGGTCGCTGCAATGGCGCGATTGCTCCCGCCGGGCGGTGAATTCCGCTTCGTCAGCGACATCGACGATTACTGCGCCTGGACGCTCGCGCATCTGATGCGCTCGCCGGATTTCGCCTGGCTCGCCGAGCGCGCAATCGACTGGCTCGAGCCGTGGCCGAACTACACGATGACGCGCTATGGCGCCAAGGCCGAGCGAGAGGGGCGCAAAGCGGCGTATCTGAGGTTCAGGCGATTGCCTTGACGGTGTCATTCCGGGGCGTGCGAAGCACGAACCCGGAATCCATCAGCCACATGTGCCGACGGAGAAATGGATTCTCAGATGCGCAATTGCGCATCATGGCTCTCGCTACGCGAGCCCCGGAATGACGCAGGAGACTATCCCTTCGCTTCCGCCATCCGCGCCTTCCTGACGTCGGTCGCCTCCCACACCATGCGCTTGCCGCGCTCGCGGCCGAGCAGCTCGATCGGATCGTGGTTGTCGATGTGGCCGAACTGGCCCTTGTAGACGCTGTAGCCGCACAATTCCTGCAGGCGGCGCGGGAAGCGCGCCGCGGTCTCGCGCGGAATGCCGAGCTGCAAATTCTCCTGCTGCCGCATCCAGCCCCAGCAATAGGCGCAGGAAAACGCGAAGCGCCTGGTGTCGCTGGTGTTGGCGCCGCCGCCATGCCACAGCGCAGAGTCGAACAGCATCACGCTGCCCGCCGGCATGGTCGCGGTGACCGCGTCGTAGTCCTTGCCGTATTCCGGCGACGAATCGAATTTGTGGCTCGCCGGAATGATCCGCGTCGCGCCGTTGTCGTCGCGGAAATCGGACAGCGCCCAGATCGCATTGATGGTGATCGGGATGTGCGGCCGCGGCAGCGGGATCAATTGGGTGTCTTCATGGATCGGCTGCGCCTCCTGGCCGGGGCCGAGCACCAGCGAGCAGTACGACGACAGCAGGCACTCCCGGTCCAGCACGCGCTCGACCACCGGCAGCACGTTCTCATGCAGCGGCACCTCCCAGAACAGATCGTCATAAGTCAGGAGGTTGTTGATGCGCAGCGTCTTGAAGCCTTCGAACGATGTCCGGGCAAGGCCGAGATTGTGCTCGCGCTCGATCCGCTCGACCGCCGCCTTCAATCCCTCGACCAGATCCGGCGAGGCGGCGCGCTCGATCACGGTGTATCCGTCGTCGCGAATCCGCTCGGCGTGCGATTGGATGTCGGCGTCCGTCAGCATGGCGATCTCCCCGTTGGCGCTGTGTCGCGCCTTGCGGAAAGCATAGCTGTCAGCGTGGAGGCTTGGAAAGCGCCTTGATGGAGGCAATCGATTTGTCGCCGCGCGGAAAAATGGATTTCGACGCGAACGACTATCGCGACTTCCAGAAATCCACGACGCGTTGCGCAGTCGACGGCATCAGCCGAACGAAGTTCACCCGCGCGCCTTCGATATCGGCCGGCGACGGCACTCGGTTCGGCCCGAGCCGCATCAGGATCAGCGCGCGCACGGTCGGCCATTCGAAGCCGACCGTCTTGCTGGCGATCAGGATCGGGTCGTAGCGGTCGCCGGCGATCAGGCGATCGAGCGTGACGATCTTCACGGCGGTCATCGCGGCCAGCGCGGCCACGCATTCCTCGTATTTGAAGGCCTTTGCGAAGCCTGCCACCGCGGCCTCGTTCAATTCCCCGGCACGATGCAGCGCCAGAATCGCGCGCTGCGCGGCGGCGAAATCGCGCCCCTCGACCTGCGCGACAACACCCTCGATCTCGCTCATCGCCAGCTTGATCTGGGCTTGCCGTTCCGGCTTGGCGACGACTTGCAGCCGGCGGCGGATCACGTCGATCGAGCCGGCCAGCAGGTTCTTCAAATGCGCGGGCGGCAGATCGTCACGGCGTCCGATCCGCAGTGTCAGCACGCCGTCCTGGCTCGCGCGACGCACCATCGTCGTAAAGGATGTGTCGGAGAATGCGGCGCCGGCATTGCCGGCCGCGCATCGGATCACGTCACGATCACCGCGACGGACGAGCACGTCGGTCAGCGCGGTCGAAAGCCTGGATCGCTCGGCCATTGCCAGCAAATGACCCTGGCCCTTGGCATTGGCGATCTCGACCAGCACCTTCTCGTCAATCACCGGCGAGCGGCGCAGCACCGGGCCCGCGATCGCGACCTCGTCCTCGCGGGCGAGTTGCCCGACCAGATGGCGCGGCGCGTTGGCGAGCGGCGCGAGCCGTTCGGCGAGATCGATCCGCGCCGCAAGCTCGGCGTGCGGCACCAGGCTGGTCAGTACCCCGTCGAACAGGTCGATATGGTCGGGGCGGAAGCTCGCGGCGCCCTGGAGGAACAGCTCGCCGAGCCGCCGTGCGGCCTCGGCGCGGCGCCTGGGGTCGCCGCGGCGAACGATGTCGTCGAGTTCCGGGATCAGCGCGGGGGCTGTCGTCATGGGCCTTGTCCAACCGGCGACTTCTGCCGATTTTCGGCAATCTATGGTCCCGTTCGTAAACGGAGGGTTAGGTCAAACCTGCACCCGTGGAGCGGCAAAATCGCCTTCCGCCGGGACAGGAGGCCTTGCCGGACCCCGCCAAAAGGGCTATATCCAGCGCAACTTATGGTATCTCATACGATCGCGTAGGAGAGTGGGCCCCCCGGGACCCGCTCTTTTTTATTACCTGACGGGACCCGGCGAGGCCGGATCCAGTTTGGGTAGCGTTAGCGGCCCCTTAAGGCCACCCGAACAACACAACAGACCTCAAACAGCCTAGACCTCAGACAGCCTTTGACACTCGATATGACCGATCCGACCGCCACGTCCGTGGACCCCGAACTGCTCGCCGAGCCGAGGCTCGTCGTCGAGCCCGGGGTCGCGGCGCGCGTCGCCGCGGTCGCAGTCCCGGTGCTGCAGGGCATGGGCTATCGCCTGGTGCGCATCAAGGTTTCGGGCGACGCCGGCTGCACCGTGCAGATCATGGCGGAGCGGCCCGACGGCTCGATGCAGCTCGAGGATTGCGAGGCCATTTCGCGCGCGCTGTCGCCGGTGCTCGATGTCGCCGACCCGATCGAGCGCGCCTACCGGCTGGAAATCTCGTCGCCCGGCATCGACCGCCCGCTGGTGCGCCGCTCCGACTTCGAGCGCTACACCGGCCATCTCGTGAAGATCGAGATGGCGGTGCCGCATCAGGGCCGCAAGCGGTTCCGCGGCCTGCTCGCCGGCGTCGAGGACAACGCGGTGCGCATCACGCGCGACGATCCGCGCCCGACCGAGGATGCCGAGGTTCTGCTGGTGATGGAAGACATCTCGGACGCGCGGCTGGTGCTGACCGACGAGCTGATCGAGGAATCGATGCGCCGCGGCAAGGCCGCCGAGCGCGATCTGCGCCGCGAGCTTGGCCTCGCGCCGCAGCAGCCGGCCCACGCCAGGAACAGCGATCCGGCGAAGAGTCAGAAGCCGAAACCCAAACCTGGTCACAAGCCCGGCAGCAAGCCGGCCCCGACCAACACCAAAAAGCACCGCCTGGCGGCCGAGCGCGCGCGGCGTGGCGAGATCGATCCATTCGAAGGAGACTAAGCCATGGCAGTCAGCGCCAACAAACTCGAACTGCTGCAGATCGCAGACGCAGTTGCGCGCGAAAAGTCGATCGACCGCTCCATCGTGATCGCGGCGATGGAAGACGCCATCGCCAAGGCCGCACGCGCCCGTTACGGCAGCGAGACCGACGTCCATGCCGAGATCGACGCCAAGAAGGGTGAACTGCGGCTGACGCGCCACATGCTGGTGGTCGACGTCGTCGAGAACTCCTCCAACCAGATTTCGCTGTTCGACGCGCAGCGCGCCAATCCGGGCGCCCAGGTCGGCGACACCATCGCCGATACGCTGCCGCCGCTGGAATATGGCCGCATCGCCGCGCAGTCGGCCAAGCAGGTGATCGTGCAGAAGGTGCGCGAGGCCGAGCGCGACCGGCAGTACCAGGAATTCAAGGACCGCATCGGCGACATCGTCAACGGCATCGTCAAGCGCGTCGAATATGGCAGCGTGATCGTCGACCTCGGCCGTGGCGAAGCGATCGTGCGCCGCGACGAGATGCTGCCGCGCGAAGTGTTCCGCAACGGCGACCGCGTCCGCGCCTATATCTTCGACGTCCGCCGCGAGACCCGCGGCCCGCAGATCTTCCTGTCGCGCACCCATCCGCAGTTCATGGCGAAGCTGTTCGCGCAGGAAGTGCCGGAAATCTATGACGGCATCGTCGAGATCAAGGCGGTCGCCCGCGATCCCGGCTCGCGCGCCAAGATCGGCGTGATCTCGCGCGATTCCTCGGTCGACCCGGTCGGCGCCTGCGTCGGCATGCGCGGCTCGCGCGTGCAGGCCGTGGTGAACGAGCTGCAGGGCGAGAAGATCGACATCATTCCGTGGTCGCCCGACATCGCGACCTTCGTCGTCAACGCGCTGGCGCCCGCTGAAGTCGCCAAGGTCGTGATCGATGAAGACCGCGAGCGCATCGAGGTCGTGGTTCCCGACACCAACAACCAGCTGTCGCTGGCGATCGGCCGCCGCGGCCAGAACGTCCGCCTCGCCTCGCAGCTGACCGGCTGGGACATCGACATCCTGACCGAGCAGGAAGAGTCGGAGCGCCGCCAGGCCGACTTCGAGAACTCGACCCGCGTGTTCATGGAAGCGCTCAATGTCGACGAGGTGGTCGGCCAGCTGCTCGCCTCCGAAGGCTTCACCTCGGTCGAGGAACTCGCGCTGGTCGACGTCAAGGAACTCGCCGGCATCGAAGGTTTCGACGAGGAAACCGCGACCGAGCTGCAGACCCGCGCCCGTGAATATCTGGAACAGCTCGAGGCCGAGCTGGAAGCCAAGCGCAAGGAACTCGGCGTCGAGGACGCCATGAAGGACGTCCCCGGCATCACCGGCAAGATGATGGTGAAGCTCGGCGAGAACGACGTGAAGACCGTCGAGGATCTCGCCGGCTGCGCCACCGACGACCTGGTCGGCTGGACCGAGCGCAAGGAAGGCGGCGAGCCGACCAAGCATGCCGGGTTCCTCGATGGCATCGAGATCTCGCGCGACGAGGCCGAGGCCATGATCATGCAGGCCCGCCTCAAGGCCGGCTGGATCACCGAGGCCGACCTTGCCAAGCCTGCCGAGGAGGCCGAGGCCGCCGAAGCAGAAACAGCGGCGTCGTAAGGAGATGGCCTACGGATGCTCGCTCAGGCTGACCCCGATCTCGACGATGGACCGCGGACTCAGAAGTCCGCGACCACGCGGATGTGCGCGGTCAGCCGCGAGGTGCGTCCGATCGACGAGCTGATCCGGTTCGTCGTCGCGCCCACGGGCGAGGTGATCCCGGATCTCAAGCGCAAGCTGCCCGGCCGCGGATTATGGATTTCCGCGTCGCGGCGCAGCGTTGCGGAAGCGGTCCGCCGTCACCAATTTAGCAAGGGATTCAAGCGCGATGTCCGTGTCGCGCCGACCCTTCCCGCCGACACCGAGGCACTGCTGGTGCGCAGCGTCACCGAGGCCCTGGCGATGGCCGCCAAGGCCGGCCAGGTCGTCGCGGGCTTCGGCAAGGTCGAGGACGCACTCAACCGGAACGAAACTGCAGCCCTGATCCACGCTTCCGACGGCGCAGCGGACGGAATCCGCAAATTGGACGCGATCGTCAGGCAAAGGGGCGAAAAACGTGGTGAATCGCCGGTAATCGCCGTCGTCAATGTTTTGACGTCGGAAGAATTGGATTTGGCACTTGGGCGGTCAAATGTGATACATGCTGCGCTGCTCGCGGGCCCAGCGAGCAAGACGTTCCTGTCGCGCTGCCAGATGCTGGTCCGATACCGGATGGCCGACGACGACAAGACCGCCGAAGCGGCCAGAAATTCCAGAGCCTGATCCAGGAAGGCGGACGCCGTCTTTCCGACCGGATCATGCTCAGCAAACGACGACACGTTGAAGGATTTGTGCGGCAACCGCACAGCGAAACGAGATTAGGACTGCTGAATGGTTGATACCAAGACCCCTGGCGACAAGACTTTGAGTGTCCCGAGCAAGACGTTGTCGCTGAAGCCGCGCGTCGAGACGGGCACCGTGCGCCAGAGCTTCAGCCACGGCCGGACCAAGCAGGTCGTGGTCGAGAAGCGCGGCAAGCGCCGCGTCGGTGGCGAAGGTCCCGGCGAGGCGCATGCGCCCGAACCCGTAGTTGCAAAGCCTGTGGCGCCCGCCCCCCGGCCGCCGCAGGGCCGCCCTTCGGGCCAGCCTCCCGGCCAGCAACAGCGCAACACCCGCTCCGGCGTGGTGCTGCCGACCCTGACTGAAGACGAGCGTTCCGCGCGTGCCAGCGCGCTGGCCGATGCACGGCAGCGCGACATCGAGGAGCGCCGCCAGGCCGAAGAGGAGGCCAAGCGCCGTGCCGTCCGCGAAGCTGCGGAGAAGGCAGAGCGCGAGGCCGCCGAGGCCCGCCGCAAGGCGGAAGAGGAACGTCACCGCCACGAGGAAGAGGCCAAGCGCAAGGCCGAGGTCGAGGCCAAGCGCCGCTTCGGCGAAGGCGAGGCCAAGCCCGGCGCGGCGCCCGCCGCTGCACCGGCCAGACCCGCGACACCCGCACCTGCTGCATCTGCTCCGGCCGCCCGTGCACCCGCAGCACGCCCGACGACCACGACAACCGCGCGCACACCGGCCTCTGCGCCGAGGCCGGCGGCGGTTGCGGCCGGGCCCGACGAAGACGAAGGTCCGCGCATGGTGCGCCGCCCCGGCGGCGCCGTGCGCCCCGTCGCGGCTCCGAAGACCACCCACAAGCCCGGTCCGCAGAAAGAGCGCGGCCGCCTCACTCTGACCACTGCGCTCAACGCCGACGACGTCCGCGAGCGCTCGATCGCCTCGTTCCGCCGCCGCACCCAGCGCCTGAAGGGCCATGCGTCGAACGAGCCCAAGGAAAAGCTGATCCGCGAAGTCACCATCCCGGAAGCGATCACGATCCAGGAACTGGCGAACCGCATGTCGGAGCGTGCGGTCGACGTCATCCGCATGCTGATGAAGCAGGGCGCGATGCACAAGATCACCGACGTGATCGATGCCGACACCGCGCAGCTGATCGCCGAAGAGCTCGGCCACAGCGTCAAGCGCGTCGCCGCGTCGGACGTGGAAGAAGGCCTGTTCGACGTCGTCGACAATTCCACCGATACCGAGCCGCGTTCGCCTGTCGTCACCGTCATGGGTCACGTCGACCACGGCAAGACCTCGCTGCTCGACGCGCTCCGCCACGCCAACGTGGTCTCGGGCGAAGCCGGCGGCATCACCCAGCATATCGGCGCCTATCAGGTGACCTCGCCGGAGACCGGCACCAAGATCACCTTCATCGACACGCCCGGCCACGCCGCCTTCACCGCGATGCGCGCCCGCGGCGCCAAGGTCACCGACATCGTCGTGCTGGTGGTCGCGGCGGATGACGGCGTGATGCCGCAGACGATCGAGGCGATCAACCACGCCAAGGCGGCCAAGGTGCCGATGATCGTGGCGATCAACAAGATCGACAAGCCCGATGCGCGGCCGGAGCGCGTGCGCACCGAATTGCTGCAGTACGAGGTACAGGTCGAATCGCTCGGCGGCGACGTCGTCGACGTCGAGGTCTCGGCCAAGAACAAGACCAATCTCGACAAGCTGCTCGAGATGATCGCGCTGCAGGCCGAAATCCTCGACCTGAAGACCAATTCGGAGCGTCCGGCGGAAGGCACCGTGATCGAAGCCAAGCTCGATCGCGGCCGCGGTCCGGTCGCGACCGTGCTGGTGCAGCGCGGCACGCTGCGCGTCGGCGACATCATCGTGGCCGGCGCCGAGATGGGCCGCGTCCGCGCGCTGATCTCGGACCAGGGCGAGAATCTCGAAGAGGCCGGTCCGTCCGTGCCGGTCGAGGTGCTCGGCTTCAACGGTCCGCCGGAAGCCGGCGACCGTCTCGCCGTCGTCGAGAACGAAGCCCGCGCCCGCCAGGTCACGAGCTACCGCGCGCACCAGAAGCGCGAGAACGCGGCTGCCTCGATCTCCGGCATGCGCGGCTCGCTCGAGCAGATGATGTCGCAGCTCAAGACCGCGGGCCGCAAGGAGTTCCCGCTGATCGTCAAGGCCGACGTGCAGGGCTCGCTGGAAGCAATCCTGGGCTCGCTGGAGAAGCTCGGCACCGACGAGGTCGCCGCCCGCATCCTGCATGCCGGCGTCGGCGGCATCTCGGAGTCCGACGTCACGCTGGCGGAAGGCTTCAACGCCGCGATCATCGGCTTCTCGGTCCGCGCCAACAAGGAAGCGGCGGCCGCGGCCAAGCGCAACGGCATCGAGATCCGCTACTACAACATCATCTACGACCTCGTGGATGACATCAAAAAGGCGATGTCCGGCCTGCTCGCGCCCACGCTGCGCGAAACCATGCTGGGCAACGCGCAGATCCTGGAAGTGTTCAACATTTCCAAGGTCGGCAAGGTCGCGGGCTGCCGCGTCACCGACGGCACCGTGGAACGCGGCGCCAACGTTCGCCTGATCCGCGACAACGTCGTGGTGCACGAAGGCAAGCTGTCGACGCTGAAGCGCTTCAAGGATGAAGTGAAGGAAGTGCAGTCCGGCCAGGAGTGTGGCATGGCATTCGAGAACTACGGCGACATGCGTGTCGGCGATGTGATCGAATGTTACCGCATCGAGACGATCCAACGCTCTCTGTAAGTCCAAATCTTACAAAGCGCCTGGATCCATTTGATTGAAAATGCGACGGCGTGGCCGGACTTTGGTCCGGCCACCAGCGCATTGTCTGATTGAAAGCAAAGTCAGGACATTGATGCCCGCGGCCACGGCCTGCGGGCGCGACGGTTTTGGAAGAAGGTCATGCCCCGTCAAAAGAAGAGTTCCAGCCCCGGCGGCTCGCAACGTCAGCTGCGCGTCGCGAAACGGTTCGCCATGCGGTTGCCGAGATTCTGTCACAGGGTGAGGTCCACGATCCCGATCTCGAAGGCCACATCATTACCGTGCCCGAGGTGCGTATGTCGCCGGACCTGAAGCTCGCGACGATCTACGTGATGCCGCTCGGCGGCCGCGACACCGACACGGTGATCTCTGCGCTCGAGCGCAACAAGAAGTTCCTTCGCGGCGAGATCGCGCACCGCGTCAACCTGAAATTTGCACCCGACATTCGCTTCCGCGTCGACGAGCGGTTCGACGAGGCGGAGCGCATCGAGAAACTACTGCGGACACCTGCGGTGCAGCGAGACCTTGCACCCGATTCGGACGACGAGGAATGACTGTGATGACGACCAACAGCGTTATCGACGCGAAGGATATCGACGCGCGCGACGCTGAGCGGGATGCTTTTGCCGGGCCGCGCAGCGACGATGCGCGCCGCACCAACAACGACCCGCGCCAGAAGCAGGGCAGGCAGAATCAGCAGCCGCGCCGCGACAAGCGCGACGTCCATGGCTGGGTGGTGCTCGACAAGCCGATCGGCATGACCTCGACGCAGGCGGTTGCCGTGCTCAAGCGCCTGTTCCAGGCCAAGCGCGCCGGCCATGCCGGCACCCTCGATCCGCTCGCCTCCGGCGGCCTGCCGATCGCGCTCGGCGAGGCCACCAAGACGGTGCCGTTCGTGATGGACGGCCGCAAGCGCTACCGCTTCACGGTGTGCTGGGGCGAGGAGCGCGACACAGACGACACCGAGGGGCGGCCGGTCCGGACCAGCGAGAACCGGCCGACCGCCGATTCGATCCGCGAGCTGCTGCCGCGCTTCACCGGGGTAATCGAGCAGATCCCGCCGCAATATTCGGCGATCAAGGTGCAGGGCGAGCGGGCCTATGATCTGGCGCGCGACGGCGAGACCGTGGAACTGAAGCCCCGTCCGGTCGAGATTCACGAATTAACCCTTGTGGAACATGGAGATAACGGACAATCCGTGTTCGAGGCCGAGTGCGGCAAGGGAACCTATGTCAGGGCCCTGGCCCGCGATATGGGCCGGATTCTGGGCTGTTTCGGCCATATCTGCGCCCTGCGGCGGACCCTGGTCGGTCCGTTTACCGAGGCGGACATGATTCCGCTGGAACAGTTGGAGGCTTTATGCAATAGAGCCGCGTCTGGCGAGGGCAGCCTCGCCGACGCGCTTTTGCCCGTTGAGACCGCGCTGGACGACATCCCGGCACTGGCCGTCACACGGGCTGATGCGGCAAGGCTCCATAGGGGCCAGGCCGTTTTATTGCGCGGACGGGATGCGCCCAATACCAGCGGCACAGTCTATGTCACGGTGGCAGGCCGGCTTCTCGCGCTTGCTGAAATTGGCAATGGCGAACTCATCCCCAAGCGCGTGTTCAACCTGAACGGACTGACTGCCGGTCCGGCTCGCAACAACGAAAGTAACTGACGATGTCGATTACCGCCGAACGCAAAGCGGAAGTCATCAAGACGAATGCCAACAAGGCCGGCGACACCGGCTCGCCCGAGGTTCAGGTCGCGATCCTGTCGGAACGCATCAATAACCTCACTGAGCACTTCAAGAGCCATGTGAAGGACAACCATTCACGCCGCGGCTCCTGAAGCTCGTGTCGACGCGCCGCTCCCTGCTTGACTACATCAAGCGCAAGGACGAGGCGCGCTACAAGGCGCTGCTCGAAAAGCACAACATCCGTCGTTGATTTGAGAAGCACGCGCGCGAGGGTTCGCGCGCGTTTTCGTATGGTCGTCCGTAAACCCGGACTTTCGAATTGTCGAAAGAAGATCATGCGCAGCATGGCAATCGCGCCATGCCAACTAGCGTCCAGCAGCAATCCGGCCGCTGGACCGGGCAAGATGCCCAGATGACCGAAAGGATGGATGCCATCCGAAATCCAGGGACCATGGCAGGATCGCCGGATGCTGATCGCGAGCGCGCATCAGCATCTCGCCGTCTTGGCATGGTCTTTGTGTTTCAGGGCGCCATGTCTTTCGTGAAACCATGAAAGAAACCGAAATGTTCAATTCGCATTCCGTCGAAATCGACTGGGGTGGACGTCCCCTCAAACTTGAAACCGGCAAGATCGCCCGCCAGGCCGACGGCGCCGTGGTGGCGACCTACGGCGAGACCGTGGTGCTTGCCACCGTCGTCGCGGCGAAGGCGCCGCGCGAAGGCGTCGACTTCCTGCCGCTGACGGTCGACTACCAGGAGAAGACCTACGCCGCTGGCCGCATTCCCGGCGGCTATTTCAAGCGCGAAGGCCGTCCGACCGAGAAGGAGACGCTGGTCTCCCGCCTGATCGACCGTCCGATCCGTCCGCTGTTCGTCGACGGCTGGCGCAACGAGACCCAGGTGATCGTCACCGTGCTGTCGCACGACATGGAGAACGATCCGGACATCGTGTCGCTGGTCGCCGCCTCCGCCGCACTGACGCTGTCGGGCGCCCCGTTCAAGGGCCCGATCGGCGCCGCCCGCGTCGGCTTCGCCAATGACGAATTCATCCTCAACCCGACGCTCGACGAGATGACCGAGACCCAGCTCGATCTCGTTGTCGCCGGCACCGCCGACGCCGTGCTGATGGTGGAATCGGAAGCCAAGGAGCTCAACGAAGACGTGATGCTCGGCGCGGTCATGTTCGGCCACCGCCACTTCCAACCGGTCATCAACGCGATCATCGAGCTCGCCGAGAAGGCCGCCAAGGAGCCACGCGAAGTCACCACGATCGACAATTCGGAGATCGAGAAGGAAATGCTTGGCCTTGCCGAGCAGGACCTGCGCAAGGCCTATGCGATCCCGGTCAAGCAGGAACGCTATGCCGCGGTCGGCGCCGTCAAGGAGAAGGTGCTGGCGCACTTCTTCCCGGAAGGCCAGGAGCCGAAATACGACAAGCTCCGCGTTGCTGCGGTGTTCAAGGAACTGGAAGCCAAGATCGTTCGCTGGAACATCCTCGACACCGGCAAGCGCATCGACGGCCGCGACGTCAAGACCGTGCGCAACATCATCGCCGAAGCCGGCGTGCTGCCGCGCGCCCACGGCTCGGCGCTGTTCACCCGCGGTGAGACCCAGGCGATGGTGGTGACCACGCTCGGCACCGGCGAGGACGAGCAGTACATCGACGCGCTGTCGGGGACGTACAAGGAAACGTTCCTGCTGCACTACAACTTCC
Source organism: Bradyrhizobium viridifuturi (assembly GCF_001238275.1). GTDB lineage: Bacteria > Pseudomonadota > Alphaproteobacteria > Rhizobiales > Xanthobacteraceae > Bradyrhizobium > Bradyrhizobium viridifuturi. Next base: position 49,688 of record NZ_LGTB01000024.1, on the reverse strand, counting down.
CGCCCTACTCGGTCGGTGAAACCGGTCGCCTCGGCGGCACCAAGCGCCGCGAGATCGGCCACGGCAAGCTCGCCTGGCGCGCGATCCATCCGGTGCTGCCGCCGCATCACGAATTCCCGTACACGATCCGCGTGGTCTCCGAGATCACCGAGTCGAACGGCTCGTCCTCGATGGCTTCGGTCTGCGGCGCCTCGCTGTCGCTGATGGACGCCGGCGTGCCGCTGAAGCGGCCGACCGCCGGTATCGCCATGGGCCTGATCCTCGAGGGTCAGCGCTTCGCGGTGCTGTCAGACATCCTCGGCGACGAGGATCATCTCGGCGACATGGACTTCAAGGTCGCCGGCACCGACCAGGGCATCACCTCGCTCCAGATGGACATCAAGATCGAGGGCATCACCGAGGAGATCATGAAGGTTGCGCTTGGCCAGGCCAAGGAAGGGCGCATCCACATCCTCGGCGAGATGGCCAAGGCCCTGACCGCGGCGCGCGCCGAACTCGGCGAATACGCTCCGCGCATCGAGACCTTCAAGATCGCCACCGACAAGATTCGTGAAGTGATCGGCACCGGCGGCAAGGTGATCCGCGAGATCGTCGAGAAGACCGGCGCCAAGGTCAACATCGAGGACGACGGCACTGTGAAGGTCGCTTCCAATGACGGCGAGGCGATGAAGGCTGCGATCAAGTGGATCAAGTCGATCGCCTCCGATCCGGAGGTCGGCCAGATCTACGAGGGCACCGTCGTCAAGGTGATGGAGTTCGGCGCGTTCGTGAACTTCTTCGGCGCCAAGGACGGCCTCGTCCACATCAGCCAGCTTGCGGCCAGCCGCGTGCAGAAGACCTCCGACGTCGTCAAGGAAGGCGACAAGGTCAAGGTCAAGCTGCTCGGCTTCGACGATCGCGGCAAGACCCGCCTGTCGATGAAGGCGGTCGACCAGGAGACCGGCGAGGACCTCGAGGCCAAGCAGAAGAGCGACGCTCCGGCGCCGCGCGAAGCTGCCGGCGAGTAAGCCTGCTTGAAACCAAACGACGAAGGGCGGCCGAAAGGCCGCCCTTTTTGTTTGGTCCGGCGCGCCCGGCGCATCAGCCGGACGGCGAAACTCGCCCGCGGCGTCATCCTCCTGTAGGCTGAGAGCCACGATAACGCGCCGCGTTTTCACGCGAGACGCATCGCAGCCCGAGAGATCGACGATGACGCCCCTGGTGATCCGCACCGCGCGGCCGGACGAATATGACGAGATCGCCCGCGTCTGGATGGAGAGCTGGGTCACGACCGGCCTCGCCGAGGCCAATGATGCTCTGCTCGCCAATCTGCGCGAGCGCGTGCGCCACGAGATCACGCAAGGCTGGAGCCTGTTCGTCGCCGATGACAACGGTACGCTCGCCGGCATGCTGGCGCTGCACATCTCCGGCCACTATCTCGATCAGCTCTTCGTCGCTCCCGACTATCAGGGCAGGAGCATCGGGCGCCACCTGCTTGCCTTCACACGCGAGCAGATGCCCGACGAGATCTGGCTGAAATGCGCGCGCGGCAACGAAAAGGCGTGGCGCTGGTATGAACGCGAGGGCTTCTTGTACGAAGGGGAGAACATCAACCCGCTGAACGGGCTGATGATGAAGTATTACCGGTGGAAGAGAGCAAACCGCACGTCGGAGGTTCACCCATGATCAAGCTGTACTGGTCGCCGCGCTCGCGCTCGTTCTCCGCCATCTGGCTCTTGGAAGAATCCGGCCTGGCTTACGAGCGGGTGCTGACCGACATCACCACCGGCGCGCAGAAGTCGCCGGAGTTCCTCAGGATCAATCCGATGGGCAAGGTGCCGGCGTTGACCGACGGCGATGCAAAGCTCGCCGAGGCGGCGGCGATCTGCGCCTATATCGCCGATCGCTATCCGGAGACGAAGCTCGCGCCGGCGACGACCGACCCCAAACGCGCACGCTATCTGCAATGGCTGTTCTTCTCGCCGAGCTGTGTCGAGCCGGCGCTGATCCAGCTCTTCACCAAGCTCGAGGTGCCGACCAGCACCGCGGCATGGGGCAGCGCGGCGCAGGTGTTCGACGTGCTCGATGCCGAATTGCAGAAGGGACCATGGATCCTCGGCGATCAGTTCTCCGCCGCCGACATCGCGATCGGCGCCGGACTGAACTTTGCGGTGCGCATCTTCAAGATGGTACCGCCGCGGCCGTCATTCGACGCCTATATCGAACGCTGCGTGGCGCGGCCGGCATTCCAGCGCGCGGAGAAGATCGCGGCGGGGTAAATGGGATGTAGCCCGGATGGAGCCAACGGGGCTACGGGCAGTGGATTTCCCGGCGCAGACCTAGTCCGGGACGACGCGCGGATCGACGTCCTGGGTGTAGTCGACGCCGTCGATGCCGAAGCCGAACAGGCGCAGGAACTGGCTCTTGTATTCGCCGAGATCCGCGAGTTCGCCGAGCGTCTCGGTGGTGAGCAGGGGCCAGCGCCGCGACACTTCGGTCTGCACTTCGGGCGAAAGCTCCCAATCGTCGACCCGGATGCGCTGCGCATCGTCGAGCGCGACGTCCTTGCCGAGGCGGGTGCGGAACAGGCGATCGATCTGCTCGATGCAGCCTTCATGCAGCCCGAGCTGCTTCATGACCTTGAACAGCACGGTGCCGTAGAGCGGCACCACCGGAATCGCCGAGCTCGCCTGGGTGACCACCGCCTTCAGCGCCACGACGCGAGCCGCGTCCGGGCCGAGCCGGCCGCGGATCGCCTCCGCCTTGCTGTCGAGATCGACCTTGGCGCGGCCGAGCGTGCCGTTCCAATAGATCGGCCAAGTCAGCTCGCTGCCGATATAGGTGTAGTTGAGCGTGCGGAAGCCCGGCGCCAGCACGCCGGCATCGGCGAGCTGGTCAATCCAGCGCTTCCAGTCGTCGCCGCCCATCACAGCGACGGTCGCCGCGGTCTGCTCTTCGTTTGCCGGCTCGAGCGTGGTCTGGAACACCTCGCCGGTCTCGGTGTCGAGCGTCTTGATCTCGACCGGGGCGCCGAGCGGCTTGATGACCGAGCGATAGGTCTTGCCGGTGTCGGGATCGGTCCGCACCGGCGCGGCCATGCTGTAGACCAGCAAATCGAGCTGCCCGAATTTCTCGCGCACGCGCTCGATGAAGTCTTTCTTCAGCTCGTCGGAGAAGGCATCGCCCTCCAGCGTGAGCGGCGAGCGTCCGATCTTCGCGGCCTCGATCTCGAAAGCGCGGTTGTTGTACCAGCCGGCGCTGGCGCTTCTCTTTTCCGAAGCTCGCGCTCCAGCGACACGCCGATCGTATCGGCGCCGCCGGCGAAGGTCGCAACGATGCGGCTCGCGAGGCCATAGCCCGTCGAGCAGCCCAGCACGGCGACGCGCTTCGGGCAGTCGGCGACCGGGCCCTGCTTCAGAACGTAGGCGATCTGTTCGCGGACATTCGTGGCGCAGCCGACGGGATGTGCCGTCGTGCAGATGAAACCTCGCACGCGCGGTTCAATAATCATTCCCACCCCATTCCGGATCGTTGCAATATCCCATACGCCGGCTGCGGACCTTCCCTCAGCAGGCGAGGAGAGACGAAATCACGCGTCAAGCCGCCTGAACACCAGCGTGGCGTTGGTGCCGCCGAAGCCGAACGAGTTCGACAGCACGGTGGTCAGCTTGGCATTGTCGATCCGCTTGCGCACGATCGGCATGTCGGCGAACACGGGATCGAGCTCGGTGATATGCGCGCTCTCGCAGACGAAGCCGTTGTTCAGCATCAGCAGCGAGTAGATCGCTTCCTGCACGCCGGTGGCGCCGAGCGAGTGGCCGGTCAGCGCCTTGGTCGCCGAGATCGGCGGGCACTTGTCGCCGGTGCCGAACACCTTGCGGATCGCCTCGATTTCCGGCGGATCGCCGGCCGGCGTCGAGGTGGCGTGCGGGTTGATGTAGTCGACCGGCGTGTTCACCGTCGATATCGCCATGCGCATGCAGCGCTCGGCGCCCTCGCCCGACGGCGCCACCATGTCGTATCCGTCGGAGGTCGCGCCGTAGCCGACGACCTCGGCGTAGATCCGCGCGCCGCGCGCCTTGGCATGCTCGAGCTCTTCGAGCACCACGACTCCCGCGCCGCCGGCGATGACGAAGCCGTCGCGATTGAGATCGTAGGGTCGCGAGGCCGTAGCCGGCGTGTCGTTGTATTTCGAGGACATCGCGCCCATCGCGTCGAACAGCACCGACAGCGTCCAGTCGAGTTCCTCGCAGCCGCCGGCGAAGATGATGTCCTGCTTGCCGATCTGGATCGTCTCGTAGGCGTTGCCGATGCAGTGGTTCGACGTCGCGCAGGCCGAGGAGATCGAGTAGTTCACGCCCTTGATCTTGAACCAGGTCGCGAGCGTCGCCGATGCGGTCGACGACATGCCCTTCGGCACCGCGAACGGACCGACGCGCTTCGGGCCCTTGGCGCGCGCGATGTCGGCGGCCTCCACCAGCGTGCGCGTCGACGGTCCGCCGGATCCCATGATGATGCCGGTGCGGATGTTGGAGACTTCCTTCTCCTCGAGGCCGGAGTCGCGGATCGCCTGCTCCATGGCGACGTGATTCCACGCAGCACCTTCGGCAAGGAACCGCATCGCGCGGCGATCGATCACCTCGGCGGGATTGAGCGTCGGCGCACCGTGCACCTGCGAGCGAAAGCCAAGCTCGGCGGCCTTCTCCGCACGTGAAATGCCCGACTTCGCCTCGTAGAGGCTCGCAAGCACTTCCTGGGTGTTGTTACCGATGGACGAGACAATACCCATCCCCGTGATGACAACCCGCCTCATGTTCGCCTCGCCCTGCCTTTATGTTGCCGCATGATGATCCTGCTCAAGACGGCGCCGTGCCCTGCTTAAACAATCCGACCTTCAAGTCCTTGGCGCGATAGATAATCTCGTCGTCCATGGAAAGCCACCCGTCGGCAATTCCAAGCACGAGCTTTGACCGCATCACGCGCTTGATATCGATGTTGTACACAACCTTGCGCGCGTGCGGCAGCACCTGTCCGGAGAACTTGAGCTCGCCGAGGCCGAGCGCGCGGCCACGACCTTCGCCACCGATCCAGCCAAGGTAAAAGCCGACCATTTGCCACATGGCATCGAGGCCGAGACAGCCCGGCATCACCGGATCGTTCTTGAAATGGCAGCCGAAGAACCAGAGATCCGGCTTCACCTCGAGCTCGGCGCGCACCAGCCCCTTGCCGAACTCGCCGCCGTTTTCCGATATTTCGCTGATGCGATCGAACATCAGCATCGGCGGCAGCGGCAACTGGGCGTTGCCGGGACCGAACAGCTCGCCCCGTCCGCAAGCCAGCAAATCCTCGTATTCGTAACCACCGCGCCGATCCAGCATCCTCTTTCCACCTCTGATGTCCCGATGAAGCGCTTTTGCCTGGTCGGACCTTAATCTACCCACGGGAACCGGAATAACCCGTCCCGCATCTCGGCGCTACCTGGGTACGCAACCGGCCTGTTATCTCTGCCGAAAGCGCATATGTGGTCCGCGCGCTCTCTAACATAGGGTTAACTGGGCGGCAAAGCGGCAATCCATTGATAAATTACGGGCTCTCCTTAGGTTTCTACCGCTGCTTGGATTCGTTCTAGTTGCGAAAAACTTGCATCTGGTGAGCATCCTTTTTATATTTATGAGGAATATTGCCTGTGTTGGGTGCATAGAGTGGACATGAACGAGGAACTACCGGCTGTGAATGACGACGCCGTGCACCCGGCTGCCCGGGGCGCTGGGCACCACCCTGCCCTGACCGGCTGCCCGTGGCATGACGTCAACGAGATGCTGCAGTCTGCCGGGCTCCGGCCGACCCGTCAGCGCATGGCGCTGGGTTGGCTGCTGTTCGGCAAGGGCGCTCGCCACCTGACCGCTGAAATGCTGTACGAGGAAGCCACGCTGGCCAAGGTTCCGGTGTCGCTGGCAACCGTCTACAACACGCTCAATCAGCTGACCGACGCCGGCCTGCTGCGCCAGGTTAGCGTCGACGGCACCAAGACCTATTTCGACACCAACGTGTCGGCGCACCACCACTTCTATCTCGAGCATAACCACGAGCTGGTCGACATCCCCGACCCGAACCTCGTGCTGTCGAAGATGCCCGACGTGCCGGATGGCTACGAGATTGCCCGCGTCGACATGGTGGTGCGGCTGCGCAAAAAGCGCTGACCCGATCTATTAGGGATTAAGACGTGATGGCCGGGCTCGTCCCGGCCAATTTCGTTTCAGGACTGCGTCAGTCCACCTTCTCGTCGGCATAGACGCCCCACAGGCGCTGCTGCTCGATCCAGCCGTCGAAGCCGCTGCCGGTGACCCGGCACCAGCTGTTGGCGCATTTCTTGACCTGCGCGACGACGCCGGCCTGCAGGCGCGCCGCGATGGCGCTGGTGGCATCGGGGCGGTCGTACAGCGAGGCCAGATCGTCCTTGTTCTTCATCGTGACGACCGCAGTGCGGCGACCGGACAGCAGGGAATGATAGACCCAGCCTTCGGCGCCTTCGGAATCGCGCACCCGGCGCCAGTTCTCGAATTCGGCGGTGATTTCGACCGGCAGCCCCGAACGCGTGTAGACCCAGGCGACGTCGTTGTCCTTGGTCGGGCCGGCGCGGACGTTCACATGATCGGATTTCAGGCTGACATAGCGCGGGATCGGCAGGCCGCTGGTGGTGGGGCTCAAATCCTTGGCGGAGTGCCCGGGGCTGACCGACGCACTCAGCATGCTCCCGACCAGCGCCACCAATGAACCAAAACGCCAGACCATCAACTCGTCTCCTGCCGAGATGCCAAACCCGCATTCGGCGAGCTGCAACCCAAACCCAAATCCAGACCCACGCCTAAAGTCTCAGGCCCGTGTGCCTGCGCCGTCCACTCCCGCACCACACGTCCGAGGGGTTCTTGTCTTGGCCCGGCCTTCTGCTAGAGAGGACGGAACGCCAAAGAGCCAGAACACCCGAATTTCCCCTGACGAAAGCCGGGGCAAGTATCGGGGAACCCTAGGAAACGCGAAGGAAACGCCGGGACAGCGCGGCTATCAGCAGTGTCGAACAACCGGGTTAATGAGGCCTCAACGGCTCGGTTTTTGGCGAGCCGCGCGCCTCATGAAAGCAGGACATGTCGGTGAAGAAAAAGCCTCTCGTCGTCGTCACCCGCAAGCTGCCGGACTCGATCGAGACCCGGATGCGCGAGCTGTTCGATGCCAGACTGAATCTCGACGACACGCCGATGACGCCGGAACAGATTGCCGAGGCGGTGAAGACCGCCGACGTGCTGGTGCCGACCGTGACCGACATGATCCGCGAGGACGTGATCAACCAGCCCGACTGCAAGCTGAAGATGATCGCCAATTTCGGCAACGGCGTCGACAATATCGACGTTGCCGCAGCGCATGCCCGCGGCATCACGGTGACCAACACGCCGAAGGTGCTGACCGAGGACACCGCCGACATGACGATGGCGCTGATCCTGGCGGTGCCGCGGCGCATGATCGAGGGCGCCTCGATCCTGACCGAGGGCAAGCAGCACTGGGCCGGCTGGTCGCCGACCTGGATGCTCGGCCACCGCATCGGCGGCAAGCGGCTCGGCATCATCGGCATGGGCCGCATCGGCCAGGCCGTGGCGCGCCGCGCCCGCGCCTTCGGCCTACAGATCCACTATCACAACCGCCGTCCGGTGGCGCCCATGATCGCCGACGAGCTCGGCGCGACCTATTGGGAAAGCCTCGACCAGATGCTGGCGCGGATGGACATCATCTCGGTGAACTGCCCGCACACGCCGGCGACCTATCACCTGCTCTCGGCGCGGCGGCTCAAGCTGATCCGGAAAGAGGCCTATATCGTCAACACCGCGCGCGGCGAGGTGATCGACGAGGACACGCTGATCAAGCTGATCGAAGCCGGCGATGTCGGCGGCGCCGGCCTCGACGTCTATGAGCACGAGCCCGCGGTGAACCCGAAGCTGGTGCGGCTTGCCAGGGCCGGCAAGGTGACGCTGCTGCCGCACATGGGCTCGGCCACCATCGAAGGCCGCGTCGAGATGGGCGAGAAGGTGATCATCAACATCCGAACCTTCCTCGACGCCCACAAGCCGCCGGACCGCGTGCTGCCGAGCATGCTCTGAGGTCACACAGTGCCCCTTCACCCTCTCCTTGAGGGGGAGGGAGTATCAGCACTGCCAAAATATCGAAAACAACCCCATGCAAAGGCGCCGGTGCGGCCGGCCAGGCAACTCGGCACGCCCGGCAAAGGTAGCCGGATGAAGTCACGGCGACTGCCGGGCACGCTGTAATCACGCATTCGGTATCGTCCCGGCCTAGTGCGCAATTGCGCACTAGGCCGGGACGACGGTGTGGATCTAGCTCGACTTCCTCGTCTTCCGCCGTGCCTGCTTGCGCCAGTCGGCGACGAACGACACGAACGCGGCGAGCGCGGGCGGTGGCTGGCGGCGGCTTGGATAATAGAGGAACGGGCCGTCGAATGGCGGGCACCAATCGTCGAGCACGCTGATGAGCGCGCCGGACTTCACGCCATAGCGGACATAGCCCTCGAACGTCGCCCAGTAGCCGACGCCGTCATGGACCGCGCGTAGCGCGAGGCCGAGATGGGTCGCGGTCAGCTTGGCCGGCGGCGAAATCTTCACCACGCGGCCGTTCTTCTCGAACTCCCAGTCGAACATCACGCCGTTGCTGAAGCGGCTGCGGATGCAGGCATGCGCCAGCAGATCCTTCGGATGCATCGGCCGGCCGTGCTTCGCGACGTAGTCGCTCGACGCCACGACCGCGTAGCGCTGCGGCGCGCCGAGCGGGACCGCCACCATGTCCTGCGCCAGATGCTCGCCATAGCGCACACCGGCGTCAAAGCCCTGCGCGACGATGTCGACAAACGCGCTCTCGGAGACGAGGTCGAGATCTACTTGCGGATATCTGGCGAGGAACGGCGCGATCATCGGCGCCAGCACGAGGTCGACCGCGGGCGGCGGCGCGTTGATGCGCAGACGGCCCGATGGCTCGGAGCGCAGGCCGCGCACCTCCGTGATCGCATCCGCGACATTGACCATTGCGGGTGCGACGCGGGCGAGCAGCAGCTCGCCGGCCTCGGTCAGCGCCACGCTGCGGGTGGTGCGGTTCATCAGGCGGACGCCGAGCCGCTCCTCCATGTCGCGCAGGCGCTGGCTGAGGCTCGAAACCGAGACGCGGCTTTCCAGCGCGGCGCGCCGGAAGTTGCGCGTGCGCGCCACCGCCACGAAGGCGTCGAGGTCGCGAAGGTCGAAATCCTGCATTGTTCGATATAGTGAACAACCCATTCTGGATTGTCCAGCTTATCCCGGAAGCCCGGCCGGCCCATATCAGCCGCGTCGTTTGGCGGCGGATCATCCGCTGCAACGCTTCGGGAACTCCATCATGGACACACGCAAGCTCGGTTCCACCGGCCCCACGGTTTCGCAGATCGGCCTCGGCTGCATGGGGATGTCTGAGGTCTATGGCCCGGCCGATCGCGGCGAGAGCATCGCCACGGTGCATGCGGCGCTCGATGCCGGCATCACGCTGCTGGATACCGGCGACTTCTATGCCATGGGCCACAATGAGATGCTGGTGCACGAAGCCCTGAAGGATGTCGCGCGCGACCGGCTCCAGATCAGCGTCAAGTTCGGCGCACTGCGCGGCCCCGCGGGTGAATTCGCCGGAATGGACACGCGGCCGGCCGCGACCAGGAACTTCCTCGCCTATTCGCTGCAACGTCTCGGCACCGACTACATCGACATCTACCGCCCGGCACGTCTTGATCCCAACGTTCCGATCGAGGAGACGATCGGCGGCCTCGCCGATCTGGTGAAGTCAGGCTACATCAGACATATCGGCCTGTCCGAGGTCGGCTCCGACACCATCCGCCGTGCCCATGCCGTGCATCCGATCGTCGATCTCCAGATCGAATACTCGCTGATCGAGCGTGGCATCGAACGCGACATCCTGGCGACCTGCCGCGAGCTTGGCATCGGCATCACAGCCTACGGCGTGCTCGCGCGCGGGCTGATCAGCGGTCACTGGTCGAAGGATTCCGGCAAGACCGGCAGGGACTATCGGCTGATGACGCCGCGCTTCCAGGGCGCCAACCTCGATGCCAATCTCGCACTGGTGGAGCAGTTGCGCACGATTGCGGCCGAGATCGGGGCGACACCGGCGCAGGTCGCAATCGCCTGGGTCGCCGCGCAGGGCAAGGAGATCGTGCCGCTGATCGGCGCCCGCACCCGCAACCGTCTGACCGAAGCGCTCGGCGCGACCAGGCTGGCCTTGACGCAGGCTCATCTCGCAGCGCTGGCAAAAGCGTTTCCGCCGGACATCGCCGCCGGCACGCGCTATGCGGCCGAGCAGATGGCGCATCTCGACAGCGAGAAGCCGGCGACCCGATAACGGCAGCAGTCAGGTCCGATGCCCGCTCAGATCGGTGATCACGGCGACATCACCGTTGAGCGGGTTCTGCGGATCGCGCGCGTAGCGCAGGGTTTCGAACCGCATCGCGCGCGCATCCACCATCAGCAGCCGGCCGACCAGCCCCTCGCCGAAGCCGACGATCTCGCGGATCGCCTCCAGCGCCATCATCGATCCCATCAGCCCGGCCAGCGCCCCCATCACACCGGCCTCGGCGCAGGCCGGCACGGTGCCCGGCGGCGGCGCCTCCGGAAACAGGCAGCGATAGGTCGGGTTGAAGACGCCTTCGGCATTCTTCTCGTGGGCGCGGATCGTGGTCAGCGAGCCGTCGAACTGCCCCAGCGCTGCTGTTATCAGCGGCCGCTTGGCGAGGAAGCAGGCATCGGCGACGAGATAGCGGGTCTCGAAATTATCGGAGCCGTCGAGCACGAGATCGTAACGCACGATCAGGTCCATTGCGTTGTCGGCGGTGAGCCGCGTCGGATGCGCCTCGAACGTCACGTGCGGATTGAGTGCGTGGATCTGCGCCGCCGCGCTGTCGACCTTGCGCCTGCCGATGTCGGACGTCGTATGGATAATCTGGCGCTGCAAATTGGAGAGCGAGACAATGTCGTCATCGATCACGCCGAGACGGCCGACACCTGCGGCAGCCAGATACATCAGCACCGGCGCGCCGAGGCCGCCGGCGCCGATCACCAGCACCGACGCCTTTTTCAGCGCATTCTGGCCGGGGCCGCCCACCTCGCGCAGCACGATGTGGCGGGCATAGCGTTCAAGTTCGTCGGCACTCAGCATCTTGATGTCCTGCGCGCTGTTCCCTGAACCGGAGCGCGGTTGTTGCCGACCAAGCAGATGTGCTTAATTGCGTCGACGTCAATGGTATCAGTCATTTCCCCCGGATTTGTCATGAGATCGGTGCTTTCGGCAACATTGATGGTCGCAGGGATGGGCATGGCGCACGCCCAGATGACGCCGCCATCGACGGCCGGGGCCAAGCCGAAGACGGTGACGACGGTGCCGGTTCGCCCCGCGCTGCAGAAGCCGGAGGATACCGCGAGCGCGATGGCGCAGGCCGAGCGGCTGGCGCTGCAATCCGACCTCGCCTGGGTCGGCGAATATAACGGGGCGATTACCGGCGACGTCAGCGAGCGCATGGTCAATGCGATCAAGGAATTCCAGAGAACCGCGGCGGCAAGCCGACCGGCGTGCTGAACCCGCAGGAGCGCGGCGCGCTCGCCGACACTGCGCGGCGCAAGCAGGAGAGCGTCGGCTGGCGGATCGTCACCGAGCCGGCAACCGGGGCGCGGCTCGGTATTCCCACAAAAACTGGTGCCGCAGCTCACCAGCGATGCCTCCGGTGCCAAGTGGACCTCGCCGACCGGCACCGTCCAGGTGCTGCTGACCCGGCGCAAGGAAGCGAGCCCGACCACCGCCAAGCTTGCCGAGCAGGAAAAGAAGGAGCCAGCCGGCCGTACCATCGACTATACCGTGGTGAAGCCGGATTTCTTCGTGCTGTCGGGCATGCAGGGGCTGAAGAAGTTTTATCTGCGCGGCACCTTGAAGGGCGACGAGGTCCGCATCCTCACCATCCTCTATGACCAGGCGATGCAGACCACCGTCGAGCCGGTGGTGATCGCGATGTCGAGCGCCTTCAACGCATTTCCGTCTGGCGTGCAGGCCGGCCCGCCGCCGCGCAAGACCGTGGAATACAGCACCGGCGTCGTGGTCAGCGACGACGGTGCCATTGTCGCCGATCGCGTGGCGACCGGCGATTGCATCGCGCTGACGATCCCGGGCTATGGCGGTGCCGACCGGGTCGCCGAAGACAAGGATCACGATCTCGCTCTGCTGCGCATCTACGGCGCGCGTGAGTTGAAGCCGCTCAACATCGCAGGCCGGGCGACGCAGACCGCGCTCGATATCACCGGGATCGCCGATCCGCAGAACCAGGGCGGCGGCGCGGCCGCGAGCAGCGTCAAGGCCTCGGTCGCGCAACTCGGCACCGGCGATCAGGCGCTGTCGCCGCCGCCTGCGCTCGGGTTCTCCGGCGCGGCGGCGCTCGACGGCGGCGGCAAATTCGTCGGCATCGCATTGCTGAAGCCCGTCATCGTTGCCGGTCCGGCAAACGCGTCGCCACCGGCGCAGGCCACGCTGGTGCCGGCCGACACGGTACGCAATTTCCTGAAGGCGCACGACGTCAACGCGGCGAGCGAATCCGCTGACGCCAAGGCTGCCGTGGTCCGCGTGATCTGCGTCAGGAAGTAACTCAAGCCGTCATCGTCCGCGCGTGCGGGTAATCGGAGAGTCCTGTGATTCAGCCACCGCTCTTCCCACACGTCGTCCTGGCGAAAGCCAGGACCCATAACCACCGCACTCAGCGATGAAACCGTATCGCGGCCCCAGCGTCGCAAAACAATGAGACTAGGGGTAATGGGTCCTGGCTTTCGCCAGGACGACGTTGTGGATGGTTCAACCTGCCGAACAGCATAGTCGGCGTTACCTCAACGCGAACCGCACGCCTGCGCGGGCGAGACCGCCGGCTATACCGACCGGCGTACCGTCGGCGCGCCAGCAGGCGGCGCCGGACATTGTGCCATCGGCGTGGAACTGGATCGCGTTCATGCCACCGGCGACCGTCGGCACGACCTGCACGCGGTGGCCTATCGCAGCGAGTGCCGCCCGGACGTTCTCCGGCACCGCTCGCTCGACTTCCAGCGCATTGCCTTCGGTCCAGACCCGCGGCGCTTCGACCGCTTCCTGCAGGTCCATGCCGTGATCGATCAGATTGATCAGCGCCTGCATCGCGCTCGGGAAGATGCGCTTGCCGCCGGGCAGGCCGAGCGCGTAGACGAGCTTGCCATCGCGCAGCGCCATCATCGGCGACATCGAGGTGGTGACGCGCTTGCCGGCGGCCAGCGACAGCGCGTGTCCCGGCCGCGGATCGAACAGGTTCATGTAGTTGTTCGGCACCGTGCCGAGGCCCGGGATCAGGATCTTGGCGCCGAACAGATTGTTGATGGTCTGGGTGGTCGCGACCACATTGCCCATCGCGTCGGCCGCGGTCATGTGCGTGGTGTGCGCGCTTTCCAGTTGCGTGACGCCGGCGCCCCAGGCCTGCGCGCGATTGGGATCGATCGCGCGGCGGCGCTCCTCGGCATAGGCCTTCGAGGTGAGCTGCTCCACCGGCACGTTGATATAGGCGGGATCGCCGCTCGCGGCTTCACGATCGGCAAACGCAATCTTCAGCACTTCGGCGAGGTAGTGAATGGTCTCGGTCGTGCCGAAGCCGAGCCGCGCGATGTCGTAGCCTTCGAGGATGTTGAGCATCTCGGTGATGTGCACGCCCGACGCCGCGGGCGGCGGCGGCCCGAGGATTTCCCAGCCGCGGTAGTCGCAGCGGATCGGCGCCCGCTCGACCGTCTTGTAGGTCGCAAGATCCTCCTGCGCGATGAAGCCGCCGTTCTTCTTCATGTACTCGACCAGGACGTCGCCGAGCGGCCCCTGGTAAAGCGCGTTGTCGCCGTGGTCGGCGATGTATTTCAGCGTCTCGGCATATTCGGCCTGCACCACGCGCTCGCCCGGCTTCAGCGGCGTGCCATCAGGCAAATAGATCGCCGCGATCGGTTTGTCCTTCAGCATCTCCGCGGCGCCGTCGGTGATGCATTCGTGCAGGTAAGGCGTCGCCGCATAGCCGCGTGCGGCATGCTTGATCGCAGGCTGCATCACGTCGGCAAGGCTCATGGTGCCGAAGCGGCGCAGGGTCTCGCACCAGGCTTTGAGCGAGCCCGGCACTGCGACCGCCTTCGGCCCGTTCAGATTCTCGTTGCCGACGGTGTCGAACACGTCATGCGCCGAACCGGGCTTCGAGGTGTAGGTATCCGGCCGCACCGCCTTCGGTACCGTGCTCTGGCCATCGATGAAGCGATGGCTGCCGTCGGCGAGACGGATGTGCGCCATGCCGCCGCCGATGATGCCGACCATCATCGGCTCGACCACGGTCAGCGCGAACAGAGTGGCGATCGCCGCATCGATCGCATTGCCGCCCGCCGCCAGCATCTCGGCGCCGGCGCTCGATGCCAGCGGGTGATTGCTCACCACCATGCCGCGGCTGCTGGTCGCCGGCTGCTTCTCGCATTGGAAGGTGGTCGCGGCGCGATCGCGCCAATTGCCGTTCATCGCCATCGTGTTCTCGTTCTTGAAGGAGCGATAGCAGCTATGTTCGCCAGCCTCGCACGCGCGGTCAAGCCGCCGCACGCATCATGGCGGCATTCGCAAATGCGGTGTCAGCGCCGGTTACGCAGCCAGCTCTCGCGCGTGACCTTCCATTTCTCCGCGCAGGATTCGCCATTGTGGTGCGGAAGCTCGACGAAGCCGACGAATTCGGCGCCGGTCTTCTGCTTGACCCGGCGCGAGCCGACGTTGGACGGCGCGTTGCAGACATGGAAGTGATCGAGGCCGAGCGTCAGGAAGGCGAAATCATTCACCGCCGCGATCGCCTCAGTCATGAGGCCCTGATTCCAGTAAGGCTCGGCGAGCCAGAACCCGCGATTGCCCTTGCGGCCGTCGGCGCGCGGGCGGAAATTGATATTGCCGATCGCCTCGCCATCGCTGGCACGCAGCACCAGCACCCATTGATAGCTCTCCTCGCCGGCGGCGATCTTGTCGAGCTCGCGCTTGATGAAGCTTTCCGCACCATCGTCGGGATAGGGCCACGGCACCACCGTGGCGAGGGTCTTGATCACGTTCCAATTGTTGAAGTGATGCTGGATCGCCGGAGCATCCGACAGCGCGAGCGGCCGCAGGATCAGGCGTTGCGTCTCGATGCGCGGCGTCTCGAACATGTCACTTCTGGCACTTGGGGCACCAGAACGTCGAACGGCCGTTCTGGGTGAAGCGCTTGACGATACCCTCGCAACCCGATGTGCGGCACTTCTCGCCTTCGCGGTCGTAGACCTGGAACGAATGCTGGAAGTAACCGAGATCGCCGTTGGTCAGACGATGGTCGCTGATCGAGGAGCCGCCGGCCTTGATCGCCTGGTTGAGCACCGAATGGATCGCGTCGACCAGCCGTTTGGCGTGGTCGGTGGGCTCGGCCTTCTTGGTCGCAAGCGTGGCGGCCAGACGCCGCGGCGACAGATGCGAGCGAAACAGCGCCTCGCAGACATAGATGTTGCCAAGTCCCGCCACCACGCGCTGATCGAGCAGCGCCGCCTTCAGGCTGGTCTTCTTGTTGTGGCAGGAGCGCGCCAGCATCGCCGCGTCGAACTCGTTGCCGAGCGGTTCGGGGCCGAGCCCCTTCAGCAGCGGCTCGTCCTCGATCGCGTTGCGGGCGATGATCTTCATGTAGCCGAAGCGCCTGGGATCGTTGAACACGACGGCCGCGCCTGAAGACATGTGGAACACGACATGATCATGCGTGCGATCATCGCTGCGCGGATGGTGGAATTGCCCCGGCGTCGCACCGCCTTCGTCCTTGAGCACCCGAAACGAGCCCGACATGCCCAGATGCATCAGCAGCACGTCGCCGGAATTCAGGTCCGCCATCAGATATTTGGCGCGGCGGCCGAGCCCGGTGATGGTCTGGCCCTCGAGCCGGGCGATAAAGTCTTTTTGGAACGGAAACCGCAAATCCTTGCGGCGGGCCTCGGCCTTGAGGATTTTGGACCCCTCCATGGCCGGTTGCAGGCCGCGGCGGACGGTCTCGACTTCGGGTAATTCCGGCATGGCAGGCATTCACCTTTTGGAAGTGACGTGATAGCGCCATTGCGGCCGCCGCGCTATGGTTTGGCTGGAGCCTTTTCGAGCGAAGCGGGCACCGGTTCGCGTGGAGAAAGCGCGACCAAAGAGGTAAGAGTTCTGAGTGATGGATCGGCCGGATCAAACCACCCATTTCGGCTTCAGGGACGTGCCCCTGGGCGAGAAGCAGACGCTGGTGAACGAAGTATTTCACAGCGTCGCGTCGCGCTATGACTTGATGAACGATCTGATGTCGGGCGGCCTGCACCGGGCCTGGAAGGACGTCATGATCACGACGCTCGACCCGCCGAAGGGCGACCGGCCGTTCGCGCTGCTCGACGTCGCCGGCGGTACCGGCGACATCTCGTTCCGGGCCGCCAAGGCCGCAGGCACCGGCTTCCATGCCACGGTCTGCGACATCAATACCGAGATGCTCGCGGTCGGCCGCGAGCGCGCCGCCAGGCAGCACCTCGACGACCGCGTGTCGTTCGTCGAGGGCAATGCCGAGGCATTGGCTTTCGCCGACCGCACGTTCGACGCCTACACCATCGCGTTCGGCATCCGCAACGTGCCGCAGATCGACCTCGCACTGCGCGAAGCCTATCGGGTGCTCAAGCCGGGCAGCCGCTTCCTGTGCCTGGAATTCTCCACCGTCGACGTGCCCGGCCTCGACAGGATCTACGACCTGTTCTCCTTCAAGGTGATCCCACCGCTCGGCCGCGCCGTCACCGGCGATGCCGAGTCCTATCAGTATCTCGTCGAGTCGATCCGCAAATTCCCGCGGCCGAACGCGTTCGCCGAGATGATCAGCGCCGCCGGCTTTGCCCGCGTGAAATGGCAGAGCCTCTCCGGCGGCATCGTGGCGCTGCATTCGGGCTGGCGTTTGTGATCTCTGCACTGACCCACATCGCGCGCCTCGCCCGCGCCGGTTTCGTGTTTGCGCGCGAAGGCGTGTTCGGCGTCGTCGATCCCGCGCTGGTGCCGCCGCCCGGACAGCTTGCGCTGAAAATGGCGCGGCTGATCGAGCGCCGCTCCGCCAAGTCGGGCCCGCGGCTATCGCGCGCGCTGACCCGGCTCGGGCCGGCCTATCTCAAGCTCGGCCAGTTCCTCGCCACCCGTCCCGACGTGGTCGGCGTCGCGATGGCGCGCGATCTCGAAAGCCTGCAGGACCGGCTGCCGCCATTCGCGCAGGAAGAGGCGGAAGCCGTCATCACGCAATCGCTGGAGCGGCCGCTGGCGCAGGCCTTCGTGCATCTCGGCCCGGCGGTTGCCGCAGCCTCGATCGCGCAGGTGCATCGCGGCGAGGTCGAGCATGACGGCGTGCGGCAGCAGGTTGCGGTCAAGGTGCTCCGGCCCAACGTCGCGGCGCGCTTCCGTCGTGACCTCAGCGACTTCTTCTTTGTCGCGCACAAGGCTGAGGCACATTCCGCCGAGGCGCGGCGGCTGCGGCTGATCGAGGTCATCAACACGATGTCGCGTTCGGTCGCGATGGAGATGGACCTGCGGCTGGAAGCAGCCGCGCTGTCCGAGATGGCCGAGAACACCCGCGACGATCCGGACTTCCGCGTGCCCGCGGTGGATTGGGATCGCACCGCGCACAGCGTGCTGACGATGGAGTGGATCGACGGCATCGCGCTGAACGATCACGCGCGCCTGGCACAGGCCCAGGTCGACCTGCCCGATCTCGGTCGCAAGGTGATCCAGAGCTTCCTGCGCCACGCGCTGCGCGATGGCTTCTTCCATGCCGACATGCATCCGGGCAATCTGTTCCTCGACGACGCCGGCCGCCTTGTTGCGGTGGATTTCGGCATCATGGGACGGCTCGGACCGAAGGAGCGACGCTTCCTGGCCGAGATCCTGCTCGGCTTCATCACCCGCGACTATCGCCGCGTCGCCGAGGTGCATTTCGAGGCCGGCTATGTGCCCGGCCACCATTCGGTGGAGAATTTCGCGCAGGCGATCCGCGCCATCGGCGAGCCGATCCACAACCGCACCGCCGAGGAAATCTCGATGGCGAAGCTGCTCACGCTTCTGCTCGAGGTCACCGGCCTGTTCGACATGCAGACGCGGCCCGAACTGATCCTGCTGCAGAAGACCATGGTGGTGGTCGAGGGGGTGGCGCGCGGCTTCGACCCCAAGCTCGACATCTGGAAGATCGCCGACCCCGTGGTGCGCGAATGGATCACGCACAATCTCGGACCGGCCGGACGGATCCAGGGTGCGCTGTCGGGTGCGGGCGAACTCGGCCGCGTGCTCGCCAATCTGCCGTCGATCGCCAGCCGCGCCGTCACCGTGCTGGAGCAGCTGGAGACCATGACGCGGGAGGGTCACATGCTGTCGTCGGACTCGATCGACGAAATGGCCCGCGCCGAGGCCCGCAAGGCGCGGGTGCAGACCGTCGGCCTCTGGGTCATTGCCGCCGCCCTGATCGCAATCTTCTTCGCCATCCGGTCGCATTGATTGCAATGCATGCATGATGTGATAGCATCGCTATCATATTCGAGCATGATGCCTGAGGGCACGCCATGGCCAGCCTGACCATCCGCAAACTCGACGACGCGCTGAAGAGCTATCTGCGGCTGCGTTCCGCCAAGAACGGGCGCTCGGTCGAGGAGGAGATCCGGGTGATCCTCCGGGAGCTCGCAGAGGGCGGTGCGGAGCCCGCCGGGGCGCCCGGCGCGGGTTCCCTGACGGTTGCAGCCCCTGCCCCGCGGGTCACCAGCGCGGCCGGTGAGCCCAGGGTGACCCTGATCATCGGCGGCGGGATCGCGGCCTACAAGGCGCTGGATCTGATCCGGCGGTTCAAGGAGCGGCACATCCAGGTCCGCTGCGTGCTGACCAAAGCGGCCCAGCAGTTCGTGACCCCGCTGGCCGCCAGCGCGCTGTCGCATGAGCGCGTCTACACCGACCTGTTCGACGCCGAGAGCGAGTTCGACGCCGGCCATATCCGGCTGGCGCGGGACTGCGACCTGATCGTGGTGGCGCCGGCGACCGCTGATTTGATGGCCAAGATGGCGCAGGGCCATGCCGACGACCTCGCCACCGCCACGCTGCTGGCGGCCAACCGGCCGATCTTGCTGGCGCCGGCGATGAACCCGCTGATGTGGAACAACCCCGCCACCCGCCGCAACGTGCTGCAGCTGCGCCGCGACGGCGTCCATACCATCGGCCCCAATGCCGGCGAGATGGCGGAAGCCGGCGAGGCTGGGGTCGGGCGGATGGCCGAGCCTGTCGAGATCGCCGCCGCCGCCGACCGCATGCTGCGGCCGCCGCAGCCGCGCCCGCTCGCCGGCAAGCGCGTGCTGATCACGGCAGGTCCGACGCACGAGGCGATCGACCCGGTGCGCTACATCGCCAACCGCTCATCCGGCAAGCAGGGCTTTGCCATTGCGGCTGCCGCGCGCGCCGCCGGCGCCGAGGTCGTGCTGGTGACCGGCCCGGTCGAACTCGGCGACCCCCAGGGCATCTCGGTCATGCGCGTGGAATCCGCGCGCGACATGCTGCACCGGGTGGAAGCCGCGCTGCCAGTCGATGTCGCGATCTTTGCGGCGGCGGTCGCCGACTGGCGGGTCGCCAGCGAGGGCAGCCAGAAACTGAAGAAGACCGCGGCCGGCATGCCGCCGCTGCAGCTGGTCGAGAACCCCGACATCCTCGCGACGATCTCGAAGCTGAAGGAGAAGCGGCCGCCGCTGGTGATCGGCTTCGCCGCCGAGACCGAGCATCTGATCGAGAACGCCAAGGCGAAATTCGCGCGCAAGGGCTGCGACTGGATCGTCGCCAACGACGTCTCGCCGGCGACCGGCGTGATGGGCGGCGACCGCAACACCGTCCATTTGCTCTCGCGCGAGGGCAAGGAGGTCACCGTCGACTCCTGGCCCGTGATGACCAAGGAAGAAGTCGCGACCGCGCTGGTGTCGCGGATCGCAAGAGAAGTAGGAACCGGATCGTGAGCGCCACCATCAAGGTCGAAGTCCACCAATTGCCGCATGGCGCAGATCTGCTGCTGCCGATCTACCAGACCGACGGCGCAGCCGGGCTCGACCTCCTGGCCGCGGTGCCGCGGTCGGCGCCGCTGTTGCTGCTGCCGGGCCGCTACGAGATGGTTCCGACCGGGCTGACGATCGCGCTGCCGCCCGGCTACGAGGCGCAGGTCCGGCCGCGCTCCGGCCTGGCCGCCAAATACGGCATCACGGTGCTGAACTCGCCCGGCACGATCGATGCCGACTATCGCGGCGAGATCAACGTGCTGCTGATCAATCACGGCCATGAGGTGTTTTCGATCCGGCGCGGCGAGCGCATTGCGCAGATGGTGATCGCGCCGGTCACGCGAGCCGAGCTGGTTCCGGTCGACGTGCTGTCGTCGACCGATCGCGGCAGCGGCGGCTTCGGCTCGACCGGACGCTAGCGCGAACTGTGCGGACGACTCCGGGAGATCACGCTTCGCGTGCGCTCTCCGCGTGATTACGGAGTCAATTCGCGTAAAATCCACACCACCGGCCGCATTTTTTCACAGCGGATTCAGCGTTCACGGTCTGGACTCTTACTCGCCGAGTCCCGTTGGGATTATTCTGGATTGATTCGAGCGCGACGGGGGGTCTTCGTCGGGCTGTCGGGTCCTGCTTGGGCATGATCCCCGGACAAACGCGAAACGTTTGCCGTGAGGGAACACCGGTCTCCTCTTTTCCGGATCATGCCTTAAGGTTTGTGCGTTCTGGGGCAACATATGTCGGGCGTAGTCGCGGCAATGCGTCGAACCCTGCTGTCATGCACCTCACTGGCGCGCGACGGCATGATTGGGCTCGCCATTACCGCATTGCTGCCGGCCGGCACCGCGTTCGCGGCCGAGAGCTTGGTCGCCCAGGCGATGTCGGATCATCTCGGCTTCAATCACCAGGAGGTCGCGGTTCTCGCGACCTCGTTCGCGCTGGTCGGCTTCTCCGCCGTCGCCGCGATCCTGTTGATGCGCACCCGGCTGCGCGCGACCCGCAACGAGGAGCAGTTGCAGTCCGAAATATCGGACCTGCAGGCGCAATCGGACCGGCTGCGCGCGCTGCTGTTCGTCGAGCCGCAGGTGCTGATCTCCTGGGCCGCCGGCGACAACCGGCCGCAGATCTCGGGCGATATCTCGCTGGTGATGTCCCAGGAGGGCTCGCCGCAACGCATCCTCGCCTTCGGAACCTGGCTGCCGCCGGAGCCGGCGCTGCAGATGGACCACGCCGTCGACGCGCTGCGCGAGAAGGGTGAGGCGTTCCTGCTCAACCTCTCGACCTCGGCCGGCCGCGCCATCGAGGCGATGGGCCGCGCGATCGGCGGCCAGGCCATCGTGCGGATCCGCGAGCTCGGCGGCCTGCGCCGCGAACTCGCAGAGTCCAACCTGCGCTACAAGACGCTGCAGGAGGAGACCGAACTGCTGCGCGATTTCGCCGCCGCCGCGCCGTGGCCGATCTGGGCCAAGAGCCTCGAGGGCAATCTGCGCTACGCCAACGCGGCCTATGTCCGCGCCACCGAGGGCAAGAGCGTATCGGACGCGCTGCAGCGCAATCTCGAACTGCTCGAGAGCGACCAGCGCGGCGAACTGACCCGCGCGCTCAACGACAATGCGAGCTATGCCGCGCGGCTGCCGATCGTCGTCAGCGGCGAGCGGCGGATCTACGACGTGCAGGCGCTGAAGCTCAGCGGCGGCAGCGCCGGGATCGCGATCGACGCCAGCGAGGCCGCAGCGCTGCGCGCGGCGATCGCGCGGATGGTCGAAGCGCACCGCCGCACCCTCGACCAATTGTCCTCGGGCGTTGCGGTGTTCGATGCCGACCGGCGGCTCACCTTCTACAACGAATCGTACCGGCGGCTGTGGGGCCTCGACCAGGCCTTCCTCGACAGCAACCCCGACGATTCCAGCGTGCTGGACCGGCTGCGCGCCAACCGCAAGCTGCCCGAGCAGCCGGATTTCCGCGCCTGGAAGGCCAAGCTGCACGAGGCCTATCGCGCGGTCGAATCCGAGACCTACACCTGGTTCCTGCCCGACGGCCGCGCCATCAGCGTCGTCACCACGCCGAACCTCGAAGGCGGCGTCACCTATCTGTTCGACAACGTCACCGAGAGCCTCGATCTCGCGCGCCGCTACGACCGCCTGACGAGGGTGCAGCGCGAGACCCTCGACAATCTCGGCGAAGCGGTTGCAGTGTTCGGCAGCAACGGCCGCGCCGAATTGTTCAATCCGCCCTTCGCCAAGATGTGGAAGCTGCCGGCCGACGCGCTGCAGGGCGAGCCGCATATCGAGCAGGTGGAAGCGCTGTGCCGGCCGCTGTTCGACGACGCGCTGACCTGGCGGACGCTGCGCGAATCGATCACCGCGATCGAGAACCGCGCCCAGGTCGCGCTCAAGCTTGAGCGCAAGGATGGCAGCGTGCTGAACTGCATGACCATCCCGCTGCCGGACGGCAAGACCCTGCTCGCGTTCCAGGACATCACCGACACCGAAAATGTCGAGCGGGCGCTGCGCGAGCGCAACGAGGCGCTGGAAGCCGCCGACCAGATGAAGGTGGATTTCGTCCACCACGTCTCCTACGAGCTGCGCGCGCCGCTCACCACCATCATCGGCTTCGCGCATTTCCTCAGCGACCCCTCGACCGGGCCGCTGACGCCAAAGCAGGCCGAATATCTCACTACGTCACCAAATCGACCAACGCGCTGCTGGCGCTGACCAACAACATTCTCGATCTCGCGACCATCGACGCCGGCGCGATGAAGCTCGAGCTCGGCCTGGTCAATATCGGCCAGGCGATCGAGGCCGCCGCCGAAGGCATTCAGGATCGCCTGGCCACCGACCGCATCGCGCTCAAGGTCGATATCGAGCCCAATATCGGCGCCTTCATCGGCGACGAGCGGCGCGTCGTGCAGGTGCTCTACAATCTGCTCGCCAACGCCGTCGGCTTCTCGCCGCATGACGCCACCGTCACGATCAGCGCGCACCGCTCCGAGCACAGCGTGGTGTTTGCGGTGACCGACGCCGGTCCCGGCATTCCGGCCGAGATGCGCGACAAGGTGTTCAACTGGTTCGAGAGCCATTCGCACGGCTCGCGGCATCGCGGCGCGGGCCTCGGCCTGTCGCTGGTCCGCTCCTTCGTCGAGTTGCATGGTGGACGGGTGCGCGTCGATTCGACCGTCGGCCGCGGCACGACCGTGACCTGCGACTTCCCGATCGACCAGACCGCACATCGCAACGCTGCGGAATGACGGCGACCTCGACATTCTCGGTGGCGCTCGCGAACGAAACCGCGACGTCAGAGCTGATGGCCGACCTCGCGCTCCTGATCGGCGCCGGCGACGTCATCACGCTGTCGGGCGACCTCGGCGCCGGCAAGACCGCGGCCGCCCGCGCGCTGATCCGCTACCTCGCCGCCGACGACACGCTGGAAGTGCCGAGCCCGACCTTCACGCTGGCGCAAAGCTACGAGCTGCCGTCGTTTCCACTGGTCCATGCCGATCTCTACCGCATCAACGACGCCAGCGAGCTCGAGGAGATCGGGCTGTCGCCGCTGCCCGACGACATCGTGGCGCTGATCGAGTGGCCGGAACGCGCGCCGGATGCGATGCCTGCCGATCGCATCGACATTGCATTCAGCCACCGCCCGGCGCTCGGATCGGCCGCGCGCGCCGCCGAGATCACCGGCTATGGCCAAGCAGCGGCCAAGGTCGCGCGGCTGCACGAGCTGCGCCGATTCCTCGAGCGCGCGGGCTTCCTCAACGCCCGGCGCGAGCGCATGCCGGGCGACGCCTCGACGCGCTCCTATGCGCGGCTGCGCAATGACGACGGCAGCGTCATCCTGATGAACTCGCCGCGCGTCCCGACGGTCCGGCGATCTACAACGGCAGGTCCTACAGCGCGGCGGTGCATCTCGCCGAAGACGTCCGGCCGTTCGTCGCGATCGGAAACGGCCTGCGCAAGCACGGCTTCTCCGCGCCGGCGATCCGGCACACCGATCTCGAATCCGGCTTCCTCATCACCGAGGATCTCGGCGCGGAGGGCGTGATCGAAGGCGATCCGCCGCGACCGATTGCCGAGCGCTACGAAGCCGCCGTCGACATGCTGGCCGCGTTGCATCGCGAGGCGCTGCCGGCGCAGCTGCCGGTGACACCGGACGAGAGCTACGACATCCCGGTGTTCGATATCGACGCCTGGCTGATCGAGATCGGGCTGATGCTGGAATGGTACCTGCCCGACCGCGGCGTGCAGCCGAGCGAGGAGCTGCGCACCGAATTCCTCGGAATGTGGCGCGGCCTCCTGGAAAAGCCCGCCGCGGCGCCGCAGACCTGGGTGATCCGCGACTTCCATTCGCCGAACATCATCTGGCTTGCCGAGCGCACCGGCATCCTGCGTGTCGGCATCATCGACTTCCAGGACGCGCTGCTCGGCCCCGCGGCCTATGACGTGGTGTCGCTGCTGCAGGACGCGCGGATCGATGTGCCCGAGCAGCTCGAACTGTCGCTGTTGACCCGCTACATCAAGGCGCGGCGCGCCACCGACGAGAGCTTCGACCCGGCCGGCTTCGCCGAGCTGTATGCGATCATGTCGGCGCAGCGCAACACCCGCCTGCTCGGCACCTTCGCGCGGCTCAACCGCCGCGACGGCAAGCCGCAGTATCTCAAGCATCAGCCGCGGATCTGGACCTATCTGGAGCGCTCGCTGGCCCATCCGGTGCTGACGACCTTCCGCATCTGGTACACAGCCAACGTCCCTCCCCCAGTACCTTAGTTTACGGGTTGTTAGCCTTGGGTCCCCTAAGGTTACCGAGGCTGCGCCTCATCCATGGCGCGGCCGAATCGGGAGCGGGACCACACGATGGCGACGGAACGACGCAGGGGCGATCGTGTCACGTTTGAGCGCGGCATAGCCGCGCACATGATGGGCATTGACGGCACCTGGCGGCGCGACTGCACCATGGAAGACGTGTCCGAGACGGGCGCCAAGCTGACCGTCGAGGGTTCGGTCGAGGGCCTCGCCCTGAAGGAGTTTTTTCTGCTGCTGTCGTCCACAGGATTGGCCTATCGCCGCTGCGAGCTGGCATGGGTCAACGGCGACCAGATCGGCGTCAACTTCCTCAAACAAGGCGACAAGAAGAAGAAAACTGCCAGACGCGGCGCGCAAGCCGAGGTCTAGGCCATCGTCGTCATTTTTGCCGTCTTACGGCCGTCATGTCTCATGACTATGGCGTCTGGTTGATGTGCTTGCCGAATCGCCGTGATAGGATCGGCGCATGAGAGATGATGACCGAGAATATCCGGAAAATGCCCGTCACTCCCCATAAGGCCATGGTGCTCGCCGCGGGACTCGGCGTGCGCATGCGCCCCCTGACCCTCACTATGCCGAAGCCGCTGGTCAGCGTTGCCGGTCAGCCGCTGCTCGACCATGTGCTCGACAAGCTCGCCGGCGCCGGCGTCACCGAGGCCGTCGTCAACGTGCATTACCTGCCCGACCAGATCATCGAGCACGTCAAGACCCGCAGCCGTCCGCACGTGATCATCTCCGACGAACGCGACCAGGTGCTCGGCACCGGCGGCGCCGTCGTCAAGGCGCTGCCGCAGCTCGGCGATGCGCCGTTCTTCCATCTCAACGCCGACACGATGTGGATCGACGGTGTACGCTCCAATCTGGCGCGGCTGGCCGAGACCTTCGATCCCGCGCGGATGGATATCCTGCTGCTGATGGCGCCGACCGCCTCGAGCATCGGCTATAGCGGCCGCGGCGACTATTCGATGCTGCCGGACGGCGCGCTGCGCAAGCGGCGGGAAAACCAGGTGGTGCCGTTCGTCTATGCCGGCGCCGCGATCATGTCGCCGGCGCTGTTCGCCGATGCTCCGGCCGGCGAGTTCTCGCTGACAAAGATGTTCGATCGCGCCAACGATCAGGAGCGGCTGTTCGGCCTGCGCCTCGACGGCGTCTGGATGCATGTCGGGACCCCCGACGCGATCCAGGCTGCGGAAGAAGCCTTCCTGGAAAGCGTCGCTTAGAGCATGATCCGGAAAAGTGCGTAGCGGTTTTCCGAAAGATCATGCTCAGACAAGAAACTAAAGCGCGATGACGATCCCCAACCCTGATCTGATCGCGCTTTAAGCACCGCCCTCAGTCTTCCGCGTCAATGGCGAGCACTGCAAAACTCGCGAGCCAGTGTTCGCCCATATAGTCGCCGGCGATATGCGGCAGGCCGGCATCGAGATGGCGTCGCGCAGCATCCAGCAGGATCGGGCGACGCACATCGCCCTCCGCCAATGCGCCGGCCAGCGCACGCCAGCACCACGCCCGGCTGAGATTGAGTCCATCAAGATGCGCAAGCTTGCCGTCGGTGCGATCAGTCACCGTGGCGGGCCGGAACAGGGTTGCCGGCTCGCGCTGCGCGAGGCGCGGCAGGAAGCGGTCGAACCAGGGCAGGAAATCGCCAGGCGACAGCAGCCGGCGCATGCACTCGGCCTCGATCAGCGCGGACGACTGGAAATCGTCGCCGCTCGGCTCACCCCAGGCGGGACAATCCTGATCGGCGCCGTACCAGCGCAGCGCCGTGTCGCGCAGCAGCGCACTGAGCGCATCGTCGTTCGTCGCCACCGCGTAGTCGGCGGCCATGCGCAGCCCGAACGCAGTGTTGAAATGCGTGCCGACCCGCACCGGATAGGTGGCGAGCGGCAGGAAATCGCGAAAGCGCTGCGCGAAGATCCCGGCAAGCGGAGCAATTCGTTCGCGCCACCGCGTATCGTCGAGCCGCGAGAGTTCAGCCGCGAGCTTCAACAGCCAGCCCCAGCCGTAGGGCCGCTTGAAGCCGCGCGCGGTCGGGGCCGCGAGATAGGCGCACTCGGCCGCGATCTTCTCCGCAACGAACTGCGCGTCGAACAAGGCGCGGATATCTTTCGCCGCATCGGAGGTCGGATAGCGGCGCAGCAGCCGGGCGAGCATCCAGTAGCTGTGGACGCAGGAGTGCCAGTCGTAGCTGCCGAAGAACACCGGATGCAGTTCGCGCGGCGTGCGTGCGTCCTGCGGCCCTGCCAGCACATGATCCGGCTTGTTCGGATATTCGCGGCCGACATGGCCGAGCGCGATGCGCGCGAAGCGGACGGCCAGATCTTCGGTCAGGGTCGTCTCGCTCATTGTGAGGCCTTCTCCTTTCGCCCGCGACGAACCAGCATCTCGATCAGGCGCGGCGTCATGTAGATCGGAAACTGTGTCGCCGCGAAGAACAGCGCCGTCATCGGCGATACCGCCGCGCCCATCGCCGACCAGACCAATCCGACATTTCGGTTGCCGAGAACGAGGCCCGTGGTCAACCGCTCGGCGAGCGGACCCGGCGTCAGCAGCGCGCCCAGCCCCTGCAAGGCAAGATTGCAGGCGAAGGCAAGGCCGACGCAAGTCGCGGCAGCGATCGGCTGCGCCTCGATCTGCGCGCGCACCCCGGCCATGGTCGCGATTGCGAACAGCAGCAGCGAGGCGAGCACGAGGCGTCGATGAGACGCCCATGCCGCACCAACTGCGCAGCCGCCTGACGGCGCAGCAGCAACGCCAGCGCGCCAGCGCCGCCGACCAGCAGCGCCAGTCGCGCAGCGAGCGCCAACGGATCGAGCGCGAGACCGGCAAATCCCGACGCGATCAGCGGCACGGTGACCGGGGCCAGCGCCATCGACAGCAACGTCACGGCGAGCGGAACGGTGGCGTCGAAGCCGAGCATGCGCGCGACCGCCGCGGTGCCGCTCGACGGCGGCGCGCAGACCGACAGCACCAGCGCGACGATCAGCTCCGGCGCAAATCCGGCGCCGCGCGCCGCGAAACCGACCGCAAGCGGACAGGCCAGCATCGCGAGCGCCGGCAGCAGCAGCCAGATCAGCGGACGCCGCAACGCACGCCGGAACGCCGCGCCGTCGA
Organism: Bradyrhizobium viridifuturi; assembly: GCF_001238275.1. Lineage (GTDB taxonomy): Bacteria > Pseudomonadota > Alphaproteobacteria > Rhizobiales > Xanthobacteraceae > Bradyrhizobium > Bradyrhizobium viridifuturi. The sequence goes on along the minus strand of NZ_LGTB01000024.1, from coordinate 21,619 downwards.
CTTGGAGGAAGGTGCCGAGCACCAGCACGAAGATCGCGGCCGCCATCAACGGGCGCACGCCGTCCGCCAGGGCCGGCAAGGCCAGCCCGGCCAGCACGCCGATGATCAGCAAGGTCGGCCCGCGCGGCATCAGTCTGGCGAATGAATGTCCCAAATCTTCCGGCCTCGTCGTCATGCCTGCGACGACCTTAGGCTTATCCATATTATTGTTGAAATCGATTATTATTATGACCATTATTGCTGCAATGAATTTATCTGCCGTCGATCTCAACCTGCTGGTCGCCTTCGAGGCGCTGATGGAGGAGCGCCACGTCACCCGAGCGGCCGAGCGCATCGGCCTCGCCCAGCCGTCGATGAGCAGCGCGTTGCGGAGGTGCGCGCGCTGTTTGCGGACGAATTGTTCCTGCGCGCCGGCGCCGGCATGCAGCCGACCGAAAGGGCACTGGCGCTGGCAGGGCCGATCGGCGAGGCGTTGCAGCAGATCCGGGGCGCGCTGGCGCCCGACCGGAGCTTCGATCCGGCCACCGCGCGACGGCGCGTCACCATCGCCGCGACCGACTATGGCGATCTCGTCCTGGTGCCGGAGCTGACCCGCTTGCTGCGCGCGGAAGCGCCGGGGATCGACCTTGCCGTGCGTCCGCTGACCGATGCGACGGTGGCGCTGGCAAAGCTGGAGCGCGGCGAGCTCGATGCGCTGATCGGCGGCCATCTGCCGGAGACGCCGCGCTGCGTCCGGCACCGCCTGTTCGAGGAACGCTTCGTCTGCATCCGCGACGCCGCGCGCGCGAAGCGAACCGAGCGCCTGAGCCTTGACGACTACGCGACCCTGCCGCACGCGCTGTTCTCGGCGGCCGGCGGCGATGGCCTGCCGAGCGTGATCGACGCGCTGCTGGCACGCCATGGGTTGAAGCGGCGCCTGGCCGTGACGCTCGCGCATGTGGTGGCCGTTCCGTTCGCCGTGGCCGGCACCGATCTCATCGCCACGCTGTCCGAGCGCGTCGCCCGCCGCTTCACGCATCTCGCCGAAATTGCCGTCGTGATGCCCCCGATCGAGATCCCGGCCTTCGCCATCGACCTGATCCATACCAGCCGCGCCGCGCAGGATCCGGCACTGCGCTGGTTCCTGGATGCCGTCGATCGCTGCGCTGGCCACCTGAGACATTGAGCAGTCATGGCTGACCGGCAGGGGTGGCTAACGACCGCCGCCGCTTCCTATATTGGCGCCTGATTCGAACAAGGCAGCCCATGCGCGTCTTCAGCGTTCCCGTTTCCGCGCCGCTCCTGCGCACCGTCATTGCGGCGCTGGTGGACGGCCGCCTGGTGGCGGGATTCGAGGCGCGCAACGATCCGGCAAAGCTCGCCAACGCCACGCTGTATCTGCCGACCCGCCGCGCCGGCCGGCTGGCGCGCGAAATCTTCCTCGACGTGCTCGATTCCGACGCCGCCGTGCTGCCGCGCATCGTGGCCCTCGGCGAGATCGATGAGGACGAGCTCGCCTTCGCCGACCAGGGCGACGATGTCGGCGGCGCCGCGCCGCTGGAAATCCCGCCACGCCTCGGCGAGCTGGAGCGCCGGCTGACGCTGGCGCATCTGGTCGCGGCCTGGGCGAAGACGCCGGTGTCGGCGCCGCTGGTGGTCGGCGGCCCGGCCTCGACCCTGCAACTCGCCGGCGACCTGGCGCGGCTGATGGACGACATGGTGACGCGCGGCGTCGACTGGCGCGCGCTCGACCGCCTGGTGCCGGATCAGCTCGACAAATACTGGCAGCACTCGCTCGAATTCCTGCGCATCGCGCGCGACGCCTGGCCGAACTACCTCAAGGAGATCGGCCGGATCGAGCCCGCGGCGCGCCGCGACCTCCTGATCGAGGCGGAAGCTGCGCGGTTGACCGCGCACCCCACGGGCCCGGTGATCGCCGCCGGTTCGACCGGCTCGATGCCGGCGACGGCAAAATTCCTGCACGCGGTGGCGAAGCTCCCGAACGGCGCCGTGGTGCTGCCCGGGCTCGACACTGATCTGGACGAAGACTCCTGGGACACGATCGGCGGCGAGCGCGGCGACGATGGCCGCTTCACCCTGCCGCCGTCGTCGAACCATCCGCAATTCGCGATGCACGCGCTGCTCGATCGCTTCGGCATCAAGCGTCGCGACGTCGAGAGCCTGGCCGTTCCCGCGCCGCTCGGCCGCGAGGTGCTGGTGTCGGAGACGATGCGTCCGTCGACGGCCACGGCGCAGTGGCACGACCGGCTCGAGCGGCCCGAGATCGCGGCGCGGATTTCCGCGGGGATGACCAACCTCGCCGTGGTCGAGGCGCCCAACCCGGAGATGGAAGCGCTGGCGATCGCGGTCGCGATGCGCGAAGCCCGGCATCTCGGCAAATCGGCTGCGCTGGTGACGCCGGATCGCGCGCTGGCACGCCGTGTGATGGCTTCGCTGACCCGCTGGAAGCTGGAGTTCGACGATTCCGGCGGCGACGCGCTGATGGAAACGCCGGCCGGCGTGTTCGCCCGCCTCACTGCGGAGGCCGCCGCCAAAGGACTCGAACCACCGACGCTGCTCGCGCTGCTCAAGCATCCGCTGTTCCGGCTCGGCGGCGCGCATAACGCACTGAAGCGCGCGATCGAGGTGCTGGAGATCGCGCTGCTGCGCGGCACGCGACCACAACCGGGGACCGGCGGACTTGCGCGCGACTTCGCACGCTTCCGCGCCGAACTGGTCAAGCTGCATGGCGGCGAGACCTCGTCGCTGCACGCCATGGAGCCGCGTGCGCGGCTGCGCGACAACGAGCTCAACCAGGCCCAGGACCTGATCACCAGATTGCAGGCCGCGCTGGCGCCGCTCGAACGCATGGCGTCGTCAAAACCGCATGATTTCGCCGAGCTGGCGGCGCGCCATCGCGAGGCGCTGATTGCGCTGTCGGCCGACCAGAACGGCGTCGCCATCGTGTTCGAGGAGCGCGCCGGCGCGTCGCTGGCCTCCGCCTTCGACGAGCTGCTCGCCAAGCAGCAGCCGAGTGGGCTGATGACGCCCCTGTCAGATTATCCCGAGGTGTTCCAGACCGCGTTCGCCGACCGCATGGTGCGGCGGCCGGAATCGGCGCGGGCGCAGCTCAATATCTTCGGCCAGCTCGAGGCGCGTCTGACTGAATCCGATCGCGTAATCCTCGGCGGCCTGGTCGAGGGCGTCTGGCCGCCGGCGCCACGGATCGATCCGTGGCTGAGCCGGCCGATGCGACACGAGCTCGGGCTCGATCTTCCCGAGCGGCGCATCGGCCTGTCCGCGCACGACTTCGCGCAACTGCTCGGCCATGACGAGGTGATCCTCACCCATGCCGCCAAGGTCGGCGGCGCGCCGGCGGTCGCCTCGCGCTTGCTGCACCGCCTCGAAGCGGTCGCGGGCGAAGCGCGCTGGAAGGCGGCGACATCGGCTGGCGAAATCTACGTGAAATATGCCGCCGAGCTCGACCAGCCCGACAAGGTCGAGCCGATGCCGCAGCCGGAGCCGCGGCCACCGCGCGAGGCACGGCCGCTGAAGATGTCGGTCACCGCGATCGAGGACTGGCTGCGCGATCCCTACACGATCTATGCGCGCTACATCCTCAAGCTCGATCCGCTCGACCCGGTCGACATGCCGCTGTCGGCGGCCGATCGCGGCTCCGCGATCCACGAATCGCTCGGCGAATTCACGCAAACCTATGCCGACGCGTTGCCTGACGACATCAAGGGCGCGCTGCGCGATATCGGGGCCAGGCATTTTGCGCCGCTGATGGAGCGACCGGAGGCGCGTGCGCTGTGGTGGCCGCGCTTCCAGCGCATCGCGGCGTGGTTTGCCGAATGGGAGCAGGCACGGCGCGGCAGCATCGACGCAATCCAGGCCGAGATCCGCGGCGAGATCGGCATTCCGCTCGACGATGCCAGGACATTCGTGCTCTCTGCGCGCGCCGATCGCATCGAGCGGCGCGACGACGGCAGCTTCGCGATCCTCGACTACAAGACCGGCCAGCCGCCGACCGGCAAGCAGGTGCGCATGGGGCTGTCGCCGCAGCTGACGCTGGAAGCGGCGATCCTGCGCGAGGGCGGCTTCGCCGACATTCCGGCCGGACGCTCGGTCGGCGACCTCGTCTATGTCAGGCTGAGCGGCAACAACCCGCCGGGCGAGCAGCGTTCGCTGGAACTGAAGATCAAGACCAGCGACACGCCGCAGCCGCCCGATGAAGCCGCCGACAGCGCGCGGCGCAAGCTCGAAGCGCTGATCCGCGCCTTCGACGACGAGCAGCAGCCCTACACCTCGCTGAACCTCTCGATGTGGGCGAACCGCTACGGTGCCTATGACGACCTCGCGCGGATCAAGGAATGGTCCGCGGCCGGCGGATTGGGGATCGAGGAATGGTGAAAGCGCCCCGTCCGATCCCGCCGGCGGTACGCGACGCGCAGGCACGCGCGTCCGATCCAAAGGCGTCGACCTTCGTGTCGGCCAATGCCGGCTCGGGCAAGACGCATGTGCTGGTGCAGCGCGTGATCCGCCTTTTGCTGTCAGGCGTGCCGCCGGAGAAGATCCTCTGCATCACCTTCACCAAGGCCGCCGCGGCCAACATGGCCGAGCGCGTGTTCACGACGCTCGGCCATTGGGTGACGCTCGACGATGCCGGGCTCGATGCCGCGATCCGCGAGGCCGGCATCGCGCATCCCAGCGCCACGCTGCGGCGCGAGGCACGAAAGCTGTTTGCCTGCGCGCTGGAAACGCCCGGCGGATTGAAGGTGCAGACCATCCACGCGCTGTGCACCCGCCTGCTGCAGCAGTTCCCGTTCGAGGCCAATGTGCCGGCGCGCTTTGCCGTGCTCGACGACCGCGACCAGAACGAGATGATGGAGCGCGCCAATCTCGCCGTGTTCCTCGAGGCGTCGCGGATTCCCGACAGTCCGATCGGCCGCGCGCTACGGACCGCGATGGCGAATGCCGCCGACGCACGTTCAAGGAGGTGGTCCGCGAGGCCTGCCTCAGCCGCGACCACTTCATGGCCTGGACCGATGCCGCCGGCAACGCCACGGCCGCCGCCGCGCAGATGTCGGCCGCGCTCGGCGTCTCCACCGAGGATCGCATCGAGGATGTCGAACGCGATATCGTCGACGGGCCGAACCTGCCGCGGTCGAGCTGGAGGGAGATGGCGACGCTGCTCGATACCAGCAGCAAGGCGGATCAGAAGCAGGCCGAGCGGCTGCGGGCGGCGCTGAGCTTCACCGGCGCGGCGCAGGTCGACGAATATCTCGGCGTGTTCCTGACCGACGACCGCGCGCCGCGCGCGTCCGTCATCACCAACAACTTCATCAAGAAGAATTCGGTCGCGGGCAACAGGTTCGATGCCGAGATCGACCGGCTCGGTCCGCTGATCGAACGGCGCCGCGCCGTGGTCGCGCGCGACCGCACCGAGGCGCTGATCCACATCGCGACCGCAGCGGCTGCGCATTACCGGCGCGAGAAGCTGGAACGCGGCCTGCTCGACTATGACGATCTGATCGACAAGACGCTTGATATGCTCGACCGCGTCTCCTCCGGCTGGGTGCATTACAAGCTCGACCGCGGCGTCGATCACGTGCTGATCGACGAGGCGCAGGACACCAGCCCACGGCAGTGGGACATCGTCGCGCACATCATCTCGGAATTCACCGCCGGCGCCGGCGCGCGCGATGGCCTGGTGCGTACGGTGTTCGCGGTCGGCGACGAGAAGCAGTCGATCTTCTCGTTCCAGGGGGCGGCGCCGCGTGAGTTCGACCTGCGCCGGCGCGAGCTGAAACGGCGGTTCGAGGAGGCCGGGCTGAAATTCGATCCGGTGTCGTTCACCTATTCGTTCCGCTCGGGGCCTGTGATCCTGCATTCGGTCGACCACGTGTTCCGCGAGCAGGAGATCTTCCGCAGCATCCATGCGGTCGAGAACGGCTATCCGATTCACAATGCGATGGCCGATGCCGGCCCCAGCCAGATCGAGCTGTGGGATCTCGCTGTTGCCGACGACCGCCAGGACATCGAAGGCTGGCGCGCGCCGTTCGACGGCGTCGCGATGACCAGCCCCGAGGTGAAGCTGGCGCGGCGTATCCAGGCCGAGATCAAGCGCCTGGTCAGCAGCGGCACCATGACCGGCAGCGCCGGCGGGCGGCGGCCACTGCGTTACGGCGACATGCTGATCCTGGTGCGGCGGCGCGGCAACGCCTTCGACGCGGTGATCCAGGCGCTGAAGCACGCGGGCATTCCGGTCGCCGGCGCCGACCGGCTGAAGCTGACCGAGCACATCGCGATCATCGACCTGATGAACCTCGCCGACGCGCTGCTGCTTCCGCAGGACGATCTCGCGCTCGCGGTGGCGCTGAAGAGCCCGCTGTTCGGCCTCGACGACGACGATCTGTTCAAGCTGGCCTGGCAGCGACGCGGCTCGTTGCGCGAGGCACTGACCGCACAGGCGCCGACCGACGAACGTTTTTCGGCGGCGCTGCGCCGCCTGGAAGCGTGCGAGCGCCGCTTCACCCAGGAGACGCCGTTCGCGTTCTACGCCTGGCTGCTCGGCGGCGACGGCGGGCGGGCGCGGATGCTGCGCCGGCTCGGACATGAGGCCAACGATGCGCTCGACGAATTCCTCGAGCTCGCGCTGGGCTATGAGCGCAAGGCGCCGGCCTCGCTGCAGGGCTTCGTCGCCTGGCTGCGCGCCGCCGACACCGAGGTGAAGCGCGACATGGAGATTTCGCGTGACGAGGTCCGCGTGATGACCGTGCACGGCGCCAAGGGCCTCGAGGCGTCGGTGGTGTTCCTGGTCGACACCACGACCTCGCCGTCGGACACCCAGCGGCTGCGGCTGATCCATCTGCCGCAGGGCAATGCCGCGCCGAACGCGCCCGGCGTCGTGGTGTGGGCCGGCAAGAAGGCCGACGATCCGCCCGCCGTCGCCGACGCGCGCAAGGCGATGCTCGGCGACACCGAGGACGAATATCGCCGCCTGCTCTATGTCGCGATGACCCGCGCCGCCGACCGGCTAATCGTCGGCGGCTGCATGCCCGGCAACATGAACACGGTGCGGAAATCCTCCTGGTACGATCTGATCACCAAGGGGCTCGCCAATGCCGGGCTCAAGCTCGAAGAACAGGAGACGCCGGCCGGCAAGGTGATGCGCTATTCGCGGCCGGATGACGTCGCCGATCTCACCGGCGCGGCCGCGTCAACGGCCGCGGCACCGGTCGCGCTGCCGTCCTGGCTGCGTGAAGCGGCCGCCCCCGAGGCGGCCGCCGCGGGCGTGCTGCGTCCCTCCGATCCGACTGACGGCGACAGCCATCCGATACGATCAGGCGAATCGGTGCAGCTGCGCGCCCGCGCCCTGCAACGCGGCACGCTGGTGCATCGCCTGCTGCAATCGCTGCCCGACGTCGCGCTGGAACGACGGCTCGGCGCGGCGCTCGGCTATCTCGCGCGCAACGCCGATGGCTGGAGCGAGGAAGAGCGCGCGGCGCTGGCCCGGCAGGTGGTCGCCCTGACCGTCGATCTGCGCTTCGCGCCGGTGTTTGCCCCCGGCAGCCGTGCCGAGGTTTCGATCGTCGGCCGGCTGGAGCGGCCGGGCCAGCCGAAGGCGCTGGTCTCGGGCCAGATCGACCGGCTGGTGGTCACGCCGAACGAGGTCCTGATCGTCGATTTCAAGACCAACCACGCCCCGCCGAAGACTGCGCCGAGGCTCCCAGGGGTTATATCCGGCAGCTCGCGCTGTACCGCGCGGTGCTGGCAAAACTTTATCCCCAGAGGATCATCCACGCCGCCCTGCTCTGGACCGAAACCCCTGAAATGATGGAGATTTCCGCCTCCGCGCTGGACGCCGGGCTGGCATAAGTTCATGTCGGCGTGAGCAAGCTTGACCCGGCAAGGGGGCGTTCATACGTTTGCCGCATGCTCCCGGGCGCGATTCTCCACCGCGCCCTTTTGTCTCAACTGAACGAGGTACTCACATGGCCGTTGGCAAGGTTTCTGACGCCGATTTCGAAGCCGAAGTGCTCAAGGCGACCGGGCCGGTGGTCGTCGACTTCTGGGCCGAATGGTGCGGCCCCTGCCGCATGATCGCGCCCGCTCTCGATGAGATTTCCGGCGCGATGGGCGACAAGGTCAAGATCGTGAAGCTCAACGTCGACGAGAGCCCGAAGACCGCGTCGAAATATGGCGTGATGTCGATCCCGACCCTGATGATCTTCAAGGGCGGCGAGATGGCGTCCCGTCAGGTCGCGCCGCGCCGAAGGCCAAGCTGCAGCAGTGGATCACCGCTGCGGTCTGATCCGCTTTGAATTAGCTGATTTGCGATACGGCCGGCGAAAGCCGGCCGTTTTGCTTTACCTGATCCATCCCGTCGCCAGCGCGGAGGCGAGCTCGGCCTCGCCGTTATGTCGTGCCAGCGCGGCCATCGCCGCGTGATCGTAGGGGATGTGGCGGAAGGTGACGTCCCAGTCGCCATCGACCTGTTCGAGGATCGCGTAGCGCGCGTCTGGTGAGCCGGCTTCCACGACATGCGGATGCGGCTTGCCGGCGCGATAGCCGGGCGAGCCGACGCTGCCGGGATTGACGAGCAGCCGGCCGTCGCCAAGCCGCACCGCGCGGGCGAGGTGAGTGTGCGCGCAGAGGATCAGCGATTGCGCGACGCCAGCCGCCCTCGCCTCGATCGCTTCCAGCGGGGGCATCAGGACCTCGCCGCCCGGCAGCACCGTGTCGAGCCAATAGGTCTCGTCATCCTGCGGCGTTGCGTGACAAAGGAAGACCCTGTCGCGATAGACCGCTTTCGCCGGCAGCGTGCGCAGCCAATCGAAATGCTTGGGTTCGAGCTGGGTAAAGGTTCGCCGCTCCCAGGAGCCCATTTTCTCGTGCGGGCGATCGATCAGATAGCGGTCGTGATTGCCGAGCAGATGGACCGCATCGAGCGCCATCAGCATGTCGATGGTCGGCCGCGCATCGAGCGGCCCGCTCACCATGTCGCCGAGATCGACGATGTCGGAAATACCCTGCGCGCGAATGTCCGCGAGCACCGCTTCAAGCGCGAGGTGGTTGCCGTGGATGTCGGCGATCGCAGCAAAACGCATGATGTCTCGTCCTCCCACATGCGCACCGCATCCGGGACGCGCGACCACTTATGCAGGAGGCGTGCCGTTGGCCGCAAGCACCGGGCCGGCGAGGTACAGCGAGCCGGTGATCAGGATGCGCGGCGGCACCTCGTAGGCCAGCGTGGCGAGCCGCTGCAGCGCGGTGTCGACGCCGGTCGCGATCTCGACACGCATGCCGAGCGCACGCGCGGCATCGGCGAGCTTGTCCGGTGCCATGCCGTTGTCGCGGCCGGGCACCGGGACCGCGATGATGTGGCGCGTCAGTCCGGCGAAATTGGCGAGGAAAGCGCCGGCATCCTTGTTGGCCATCATGCCTGCGATCACCACCAGCGGCCGCGACACCCGTTCCTCGAGATCGCCGAGCGCGGCGGCCGCGACACGGCCGCCCTCGGCATTGTGGCCGCCATCGAGCCAGACCTCGGAGCCCTGCGGCCCCTGGCAGACGAGCGTGCCGGAGACCAGCCGCTGCATCCGCGCCGGCCATTCCGCATTGACGATGCCGGCCTCGAAGGCGGCGATGTTGAGCTTGAACGTGTCGATCGCGCGCAATGTCGCGATCGCAAGGCCGGCATTGTCGAACTGGTGGCGGCCGAACAGTTTTGGCGCGGCGAGATCCATCAGGCCGCGCTCGTCCTGATAGACCAGCCGGCCGCGCTCGACGCCGACATGCCATTGCTGGCCGGCGGCATGCAGCGGCGCGCGCATGCGGTGCGCCTCCGCCTCGATCACCGCCATCGCGTCCGGCGCCTGCTCGGCACACACCACCGGCACCTTGCGCTTGATGATCGCGGCCTTCTCGGCGGCGATCAGTGCCAGCGTGTCGCCGAGGAATTCCATGTGGTCCATGCTGACCGGCGTGATCACCGAAGCCAGCGGCGTCTCGACCACATTGGTGGAGTCCAGCCGGCCGCCGAGGCCGACCTCGAGCAGCGCGACGTCGGCTGGATGCTTCGCGAACAGGCAGAACGCGACAGCCGTTTCCATCTCGAAGATCGTGATCGGATTGCCGGCATTGATGCGCTCGCAATCTTCGAACGTCGCGTGCAGTTCGTCGTCGCCGACGAGCTTGCCGCCGCCGACGGCGCCGAGCCGGTAACATTCGTTGAGTCGCACCAGATAGGGCGAGGTGAAGACATGCACCCGCAGGCCCGACGCTTCCAGAATCGCGCGCAGATAGGCGACAGTCGAGCCCTTGCCGTTGGTGCCGGCGACATGGATCACCGGCGGCAGCTTGCGCTCGGGATGATCGAGCCGCTCCATCAGGCCGCGCATGCGATCGAGGCTGAGATCGATGCGCTTGGGATGCAGCGCCGATATCCGCGCGATCAGCGCCTCGAACGAGGTCTGAGATGGGGCGGCGCTTGCGGTCACGCGTGCGGCGCGGCCGGCACCGTCTCCGGGGCCGTCACGATCTGGGCCGGTTCGGTGACGGGAGTTGCGGGCTTCGATGCGGTTTCGAGCGCCGGCGACTTGGTGAACAGGCGGCACAGCCGCGCCAGCGTCGCCTTCATGTCATGGCGATGCACGACCATGTCGACCATGCCGTGCTCGCGCAGATATTCGGCGCGCTGAAAGCCTTCCGGCAGCTTCTCGCGGATGGTCTGCTCGATCACGCGCGCGCCGGCAAAGCCGATCAGCGCGCCGGGCTCGGCGATCTGGACGTCGCCGAGCATCGCGTAGGAGGCGGTGACGCCGCCAGTGGTCGGGTTGGTCAGCACCACGATGTAGGGCTGCCGCGCCTCGCGCAGCATCTGCACGCCGACGGTGGTGCGCGGCATCTGCATCAGCGACAGGATGCCTTCCTGCATCCGCGCGCCGCCGGAAGCAGCGAACACGATGAACGGCGACTTCTTCTCGACCGCGAGTTCAAGCCCGCGCACCATCGCTTCACCGGCGGCCATGCCGAGCGAGCCGCCCATGAAATCGAAATCCTGCACCGCGACCACGACGCCGGCGCCCTCGAGCTTGCCGTAGCCGACCTTGACCGCGTCGTTCAGCCCGGTCTTGGCGCGGGCGTCCTTGATGCGGTCGACATATTTGCGCTCGTCGCGAAACTTGAGCGGATCGGCTGCGACATCGGGCAACGCGACATCGAACCAGGTCTCGTTGTCGAAGATCGACTTCAGCCGCGCCACCGCGCCCATACGCATGTGGTAGTTCGAGCCGGGGATCACGAACTGGTTGGCCTCGACGTCCTTGTAGAACACGAGCTGTCCGGAATCCGGGCACTTGATCCAGAGATTCTCCGGCGTCTCGCGCCGCAGGATATTGCGGATCTTCGGCCGGACAACGTTGGTGAGCCAGTTCATGGTTCGCTCCGAAATGCGGGTCGGTCCCGCACCAGCTGGATATATGGCGGGCCGGGCGAACCCGGCAAGCCGCCGTCTGCGGCCTTGTTGCCGCAAAATGTGGCTTATTCAGCGGCCTGCTTGGCGCCCCGGACCCCCTGCGCCAGCGCCGACACCAGGTCCGCCACCGCGCTCACGGTCTTCGGCGTGGCGCGGCCCTCGGCGTCGAGGCTGCCCTTCAGGGCATCGACCAGCGCGGTGCCGACCACGGAGCCATCAGCGTTCTCGGCGATCGCACGCGCCGCTTCCGGAGTTCGGATGCCGAAGCCGACGCAGACCGGCAGCGCGGTGTGCCGCTTGATGCGCGCCACGGCCGCTCCAACGACCTTCGAATCGGCCGCGGCACTGCCGGTTATTCCGGTGACCGCGACGTAGTAGACAAAGCCCGAGGTGTTGGCGAGCACCGCCGGCAGGCGCTTGTCGTCGGTGGTCGGTGTCGCCAGGCGGATGAAGTTCAGCCCGGCCTTGATCGCGGGGATGCAGAGCTCGGTGTCTTCCTCCGGCGGCAGGTCGACGATGATCAGGCCATCGACCCCGGCGATCTTGGCATCGGCCAGGAAGCTGTCGACGCCGTAGATGTAGATCGGATTGTAGTAGCCCATCAGCACGATCGGCGTGGCGTTGTCCTCCTTGCGGAAGTCGCGGACCATCGCCAGCGTCTTGCGCAAGGTCATGCCGCCCTTGAGCGCACGCAGACCGGCGGCCTGGATCGACGGGCCGTCGGCCATCGGATCGGTGAACGGCATGCCGATCTCGATGACGTCGGCGCCGGCCTTCGGCAGCGCCTTGAGGATGTCGAGCGAAGTTTTCGGGTCGGGGTCGCCGGCCATCACGAAGGTGACGAAAGCGGAGCGACCCTGCTGCTTCAGCTCGGCGAAACGTGCGTCGATACGGGTGCTCACTTCTGCCTCGCCTTCAAGATGTCGCCGACCTGCGGAACGTCCTTGTCGCCACGGCCCGAGAGATTGACCACCATCAAATGATCCTTCGGCCGCTGCGGCGCGAGTTCGGACAATTTCGCGATCGCATGCGCGGATTCCAGCGCCGGGATGATGCCCTCCAGCCGCGACAGCAGCTGGAATGCGGCCAGCGCCTCCTCGTCGGTCGCCGAGAGATATTTCACGCGGCCGGTCTCGTGCAGCCAGGCGTGCTCGGGGCCGATGCCGGGATAGTCGAGGCCGGCCGAGATCGAATGCGCCTCCTCGATCTGGCCGTCGGCGTCCATCAACAGATAGGTGCGGTTGCCGTGCAGCACGCCGGGACGCCCGCCGGCAAGCGAGGCCGCATGCAGCTGCGTCAGCCCGTGACCGGCCGCCTCGACGCCGAAGATCTCGACCGAGGGATCGTCGAGGAATGGATGGAACAGGCCCATCGCGTTGGAGCCACCGCCGATGCAGGCGATCAGCGAATCCGGCAGGCGGCCCTCGGCCTCCTGCATCTGCTTGCGCGTCTCGTGACCGATGATCGACTGGAAGTCGCGCACCATCATGGGATAGGGGTGCGGGCCGGCCACCGTGCCGATGCAATAGAAGGTGTTGTGCACGTTGGTGACCCAATCGCGCAGCGCGTCGTTCATGGCATCCTTCAGCGTGCGCGCGCCGGACTGCACCGGGACGACCTTGGCGCCGAGCATCTCCATCCGGATCACGTTCGGCTGCTGCCGCTCGACGTCGACCGCGCCCATATAGACCACGCATTCGAGCCCGAACCGCGCGCACAAGGTCGCCGTCGCCACGCCATGCTGGCCGGCACCGGTCTCGGCGATGATGCGCTTCTTGCCCATCCGGCGCGCGACCATGATCTGGCCGAGCACGTTGTTGACCTTGTGCGAACCGGTGTGGTTGAGCTCCTCGCGCTTCAGATAGATCTTCGCGCCGCCCAGATGCTCGGTCAGCCGTTCGGCGAAATAGAGCGGCGAAGGCCGGCCGACATAGTCCTTCAGATAGACATTCATCTCGGCCTGGAACGCCGGATCGGCCTTGGCGTCGGCATAGGCCTTTTCGAGATCGAGGATCAACGGCATCAGCGTTTCCGCGACGAAGCGTCCGCCGAAAATGCCGAAATGCCCGCGCTCGTCGGGGCCGCTGCGGAAGGAATTGGGAAGATTTGGATTCATCGAACCATCAGTTCTTGGGTTGCGCGTGCGGCGCGGATGAAGGCGCGGATCAGCTCGGGATCCTTGACACCGGGCGTGCGCTCGACGCCCGACGAGACGTCGACGCCGCCGGCGCGCGTGACGCGGACCGCCTCAGCGACGTTCTCGGCGTTGAGCCCCCCGGAGACCATGTAGGGCAGCGCGAGATCGAGATTTTCCAGCACGTGCCAATCGAACGGGGCGCCGAGACCGCCCGGCCGCGTGGCATCCTTCGGCGCGCGGGCATCGAACAGGATGCGGTCAGCGACGCCGGCATAACCCGGCAGCGGCGCGAGGTCGGCCGCGGTCTCGACCGGCAGCGCCTTCATCAGCGGGAGGCCGAATTTCTGCTTGAGATCACGCAGCCGCGCGGTGGTTTCCTTGCCGTGCAGTTGCAGGATATCCGGCCGCAGCGTCTCGATGATGTTCTCGATGGTGGCGTCGTCGGCATCGACGGTCAGCGCGACCTTCACGGCGCGGCCCTTGGCCTGCTTGCCGAGCTCACGCGCGGTCTCGAGGCTGATATGGCGCGGCGACGGCGGAAAGAACACGAACCCCACCATGTCGGCGCCGCCATCGAGCGCGACGTCGAGCGTCTCGCGCGTGGACAGGCCGCAGATTTTGACGAGCAGGGGCATGGTCTCGAAACGGGTCTCAAAACAGGTTTTCGGGCGGCCGGAACCGGGGTGAACCCTGGTCCGACGGGGCGGGTTCTACAACGTCGCGCCCTGCTTGTCTCGCCCATTAGGCCCGTAAAAGCCGAGCTGGGCCGCGGCCGGGCGGCGCTGCGCGTCGTCCCGGGAAGCTGCCGCCCTGAGGTCGGCGAGCTCGGCGCGGACGTGGCGGGCATCGGCCTCGTGCTGCCGCGCGGCGCGGCGCCAGCGCCCCTGCTTGAACCAGGTCGCCATGCCGCCCGCGATCACGCCCAGGATCGCGGAAGCGATGATGACCACGAACAGCGGCAGTGTGACCGCAACCGTCGGCGTCACAGAATTGAAGGGATCAAACGACACCGTCACCCAGTGACGGTTGGCGACGGCGAAGATGATGAAGATCAGTCCGAGCGGAATGACGACCACTGCCGTGAAGAACTTTCGCATGACCATCTCTCGCAGCGATGGAGAAGGTGCGGGCCCATCGCCCGCAGCACGGCAACGCCGGAGGCGGCGCTCAGGCCTCAGCCTTAAGCGTCGGCCTTGGGCGCGTCGATCTTGGAGGCTCCCGCCTCGGCCTCGTCGCGATTGAGGCGCTCGCGCATTTCCTTGCCGGTCTTGAAGAACGGCACGCTCTTCTGGTCGACCGGCACATGCTCGCCGGTACGCGGATTGCGACCGGCGCGCGCCGGGCGATGCTTCACCGAGAATGCGCCGAAACCGCGCAGCTCGACACGGTCGCCACGCGCCAGCGCCGCGACGATTTCATCGAGAATCGCATTCACAATGTTCTCGACGTCCCGCTGATAGAGGTGCGGGTTGTGCTCGGCGATACGCTGAACAAGTTCGGATTTGATCATCGAAAATGGGATCCGGGCTCTTGCGGAAACCCATTTCCGTGAAAATGCCGTGCACTGTCAAGACGCTAAATCGATTTAGGACGCCGTGAAATCGCGTGACAAATAGCCCAATTGGGGCATGTCGCGATTCCCGCAGAGCGGGAATACCTTGATCGCCACGCGCACCCGACTAGTCGGTTCCTCCCGGCGCCCACAGCGCCAGCATGCCGTCGAGCCCGAACCGGTCGACGGCCTGGGCCACGCCACCCTGCTCGATCCGCCGCGCGATGGCGCCAAGGCCGAACGCATCGAGCGTCATCGACGCCGCGGTGCGCAGGAAGGTCAGGTCGCTGAATCGCGGATTGAGCGTGTAATTGCGCACCGGCAGGTCGCTTTTGACCTTCTTCTCCGCAACCAGCCAGGCGATTGCGGTCTTTTCATCTCCCAGCTGATCGACCAGCTTGAGATCGACCGCCTGCCGGCCGGTGAAGACGCGTCCGTCAGCGACCTTCTCCAGCAGCGCGTCGTCCATGCCGCGCCGCTCCTTCACCAATCCACGGAACCAGGCATAGGAGTCCTTGACCAGACCCTCGATCGCGGCGCGGGCCTCGGGGCTGGTCGGCTCCATGCCATTGGGCGCTGCTTTCAGCGGTGAGGATTTGATCTCCTCCATCTTCACGCCGACGGTCTTGAGCAATTCGGAAACGTTGGGGAACTGGAAAAGCACGCCGATCGAACCGACCAGCGAGGTCTGCTGGGCGACGATATGGTCGGAGGCGATCGCGGTGATGTAGCCGCCCGAGGCGGCCAATCCCTCGACCACGACGACAAGCGGCTTCTTCGCCTTCAACTGCATCAGCGAGTCGTAGAGCTGCTCGGAGCCCGCGGTGGTGCCGCCGGGCGAATTGATGTGCACGACAACCGCCGCATAGCTCGACTTGCCGAGCCGCTCCAGCGCCTCGACGCGCTGCTGGTCGCTGCGGATCAACCCGTCGATATTGATCCGCGCGATCGCGTTCGACGTCGACAAGCCGCCGCGTCCGCCGGCGGCGATCACGCCCACGCCGACGATGGCCGCGATCGCAATGACCGCAGCGGCGACGCGCCAGAACGTCAGCTTGCGCCTGATACGGCGACGGTCGACGATCACGTCCGAATCCAGCGACATCGGTCTCTCCAGAAATGGTCAGCGCGAAGTCCGCGCGTTTTGCAGTCGCAGCGTCACTATCAGCTTAGCCAAATACATCAATTGCGACGCAATATGAAGAAA
This sequence comes from Bradyrhizobium viridifuturi, assembly GCF_001238275.1. Classification (GTDB taxonomy): domain Bacteria; phylum Pseudomonadota; class Alphaproteobacteria; order Rhizobiales; family Xanthobacteraceae; genus Bradyrhizobium; species Bradyrhizobium viridifuturi. The sequence continues at coordinate 5,262 of NZ_LGTB01000024.1, read as the reverse complement.
ACAAGGCCCGTCGCAGGCACGAAAGGTAGCCCGGATGGAGCGCGCGGCCCCCAAACAAAAGGGCCCTGGCTTGCGCCGGGGCCCCTCTTGTTCGCGTGAACGGTGCGAACGCTTACTTGTCGGTGCCGCGGTTCTTCAGCGCGGTGCCGAGGATGTCGCCAAGCGTCGCTCCCGAATCGGAGGAGCCGTACTGCGCGATGGCTTCCTTCTCTTCGGCGACTTCCAGCGCCTTGATCGAGACCTGCACCTTGCGGGCCTTCTTGTCGAACTGGATGACGCGGGCATCGACCTTCTCGCCGACGGCAAAGCGCTCGGCGCGCTGGTCGTTGCGATCGCGGGCCAGCTCGGACCGCTTGATGAAGGTGGTGAACTCGGTGCCCGAGATCCGGACCTCGATGCCGCTCTCCTTCACTTCGAGCACTTCGCAGGTCACGACCGCGCCCTTCTTGACGTCGCCCGGCTCGGCGAAGGGGTCGCCTTCGAGCTGCTTGACGCCGAGCGAGATACGCTCCTTCTCGACATCGACATCGAGCACCACGGCCTTGACCATGTCGCCCTTCTTGAAGTTGTCGATGACCTGCTCGCCCGGAAGCTTCCAGTCGAGGTCGGAGAGATGGACCATGCCGTCGACGTCGCCCTCGAGACCCAGGAACAGACCGAACTCGGTCTTGTTCTTGACCTCGCCTTCGACCACCGAACCGACCGGGAACTTCTCGACGAACACTTCCCAGGGATTGCGCATGGTCTGCTTGAGACCGAGCGAGATGCGGCGCTTGACCGAATCCACTTCGAGCACCTGCACTTCGACTTCCTGCGAGGTCGAAACGATCTTGCCGGGGTGCATGTTCTTCTTGGTCCACGACATCTCGGAGACGTGGATCAGGCCTTCGATGCCCGGCTCGAGCTCGACGAACGCGCCGTAGTCGGTGATGTTGGTGACGCGGCCGGTGAAGCGGGCACCCAGCGGGTACTTGGCTTCGATGCCCTGCCACGGATCATCCAGCAGTTGCTTCATGCCGAGCGAGATACGGTGCGTCTCGTGGTTGATCTTGATGATCTTGACCTTCACGGTCTGGCCGATGGTCAGCACCTCGGTCGGGTGGTTGACGCGGCGCCAGGCGATATCGGTCACGTGCAGCAGGCCGTCGATGCCGCCGAGATCAACGAACGCACCGTAATCGGTGATGTTCTTGACCACGCCGTCGATCACCTGACCCTCTTCGAGGTTCTGCACCAGCTCCTGGCGCTGCTCGGCGCGGGTCTCTTCGAGAACCGTGCGGCGCGACACCACGATGTTGCCGCGGCGGCGGTCCATCTTGAGGATCTGGAACGGCTGCGAGTTGTTCATCAGCGGCGCGACGTCGCGGATCGGACGAATGTCGACCTGCGAGCGCGGCAGGAAGGCCACCGCACCGTCGAGGTCGACCGTGAAGCCGCCCTTGACCTGGTTGAAGATGACGCCGTTGACCTTTTCGTTGTTCTGGAACGCCTTCTCGAGCTTGCCCCAGCTTTCCTCGCGGCGCGCCTTGTCGCGCGACAGCACGGCTTCGCCGAGCGCATTCTCGATACGGTCGAGGAACACCTCGACTTCGTCGCCGACCTTCAGGTCGCTCTCTCGGCCGGGGCCGGCGAATTCGCGCAGCGCGACGCGGCCTTCGGTCTTCAGGCCGACGTCGATGACGGCCATGTCCTTCTCAATTGCAACCACCTTGCCCTTGATGACCGAGCTTTCCTGCAGGTTGCCGCCGGCAAAGGACTCATCAAGCATCGCCGCGAAATCGTCGCGGGTCGGGGTGTAAGAAGACGCAGAATTCGAAACCATTTGTTCTCCAGATGCGGGATCTCGCCGGCCATTCGGGTTGATGGGCGCACCGCGCGTGAAGTGTCAGGGTTCCGCAAACCCTGAGACCGCTCATTGCAGGAGGTGCAACAGCGGGCCGGCAGCAAGACTGCACGTTCGGTACGTTCTGATGATCCGGAGCGTGATTGCAAAAATATCGACTTCAAGGCCTGGGAGCGGGCGTTCCTCCAGATGCGGCGTCAGTTTTGCTTGAGGATGGCTCAAACCCGGCGCCGGCCCGCCCGGACACGGCCTCGACAGGGTCGATGGTGCTCCGAACGGCGCTGATATAGCCCCGGCGGCCATTTTGGGCAAGCCGGAAACGCCTGATTTACGGGCGCTTAAGGCTGATCGCGCCGCTTGGCGCTGCAACGCCTTGTTGACCGCATCGCGCGAAATGCGGCGCGGATGGGCATGGCTGGAACCCGCCTTTAAGCCGTCTGCCCCTTACGATGGCACCGTTAGAAACAGGGGGATTACCAATGAAAAGCTTTGTGGTGCTGGCGGCTTTTGCCGTCCTGACGTTTGGAAATGCCGTCGCCGCGATGCCCGGCACCGTATCGGCCGGGCCTGCCGCGGCCGCCCAGGCGGCGCAGCCGCTGATGACCATGGCCGAACAGGAACTACCGTTCGACCGCTACTGGTCGAAGGACTGATGCAGCCGCCGCTCGCCGGCTAGGGGCGCGATGACCTCGGTCATCGCGCTTTTGTTGATCAGCGCCGGGCGCGGGCTGCCTCGACGATGGCGATGGCGGCGCGCACGCCGGCCTCGATGTCGAGATTGGAATTGTCCAGCGTGTGGGCGTCGGCGGCCGGCCGCAACGGCGCAACGGTGCGGTTCTTGTCCCGCTCGTCGCGCTTGAGGATGTCGGCGAGCACCGCTTCCTCGTCGGCGTCCTCGCCGCGCGCACGGGCTTCCAAGGTGCGCCGCCGCGCCCGCACGCGGGGATCGGCGACCACGAAGATCTTCACGTCGGCATCGGGGCAGATCACGGTGCCGATGTCGCGCCCATCCAGCACCGCACCGGGCGGATCGGCGGCGAACTGGCGCTGGAAACTGACCAGCGCCTCACGCACCTTGGGGAAGGCCGAGACGACCGAGGCGCCCTCACCGACCTTCTGGGTCTTCAGGACCGGATTGCCGAATTTCTCGGGATCGAGTTCGAGCGCGACCGCCACTGCGAGCGCCTCATCATTGAGGTCGGCGCCCTGTGCCATCATCGCATAGGCCACCGCGCGGTAGATCACGCCGGTGTCGAGGTGGCGATAGCCATAGTGGTGGGCAAGCCGCTTGCCGAGCGTGCCCTTGCCGGAGGCGGCGGGTCCGTCGATGGCGATGATCATGCGAAGTCAGCTCCGAGCGCGCGCATCATCGGAATGAAATCCGGGAAACTTGTGGCGATGAAGGCGGTGTCGTCGACCTTCACCGGCCGATCCGACGCACAGCCCATCACCAGCGCCGACATCGCGATACGATGATCCATATGCGTGGCGACGAGGCCGCCGCCCGGCACGTGGCCGCGGCCCTCGACGATCAGATCGTCGCCGGAGACCTCGACCTTGACGCCATTGACGCGCAGCATGTCCGCGGTGGCTTCGAGACGATCGGACTCCTTGACCCGCAGCTCCTGCAAGCCGCGCATGATCGTGGCGCCCTCGGCAAAGGCAGCCGCAACCGCCAGCACCAGGTATTCGTCGATCATCGACGGCGCGCGTTCCGGCGGCACCTCGACGCCCTTCAATTTCGAGGCGCGCACGCGCAGTTGCGCCATCCGCTCGCCGGCATCGCCGCGCACCTCGCTCTCCTCGATGGAGGCGCCCATTTCGCGCAGCGTGGTGAACAGGCCGGTGCGCAGCGGATTGGTCATCACGTCGGAGAACACCACATCGGAGCCTTCGACGATCAGCGCGGCGACGATCGGGAACGATGCCGAGGACGGATCGGCGGGCACCACGACCTGGGCACCGTGCAGCTCCGGCTCGCCGTTCAGCGAGATCCTGCGGCCGTGGCTGCCTTCCTTCTCCGTGGTGATCTCGGCACCGAAATGCTTCAGCATCAGCTCGGTGTGGTCGCGGCTCGCCTCCTGCTCGATCACAGTGGTGATGCCGGGCGCGGAGAGGCCCGCCAGCAGCACCGCGGACTTGATCTGGGCCGAGGCGACCGGCGTCTTGTAGACGATCGGCACCGGATAGCGGGCGCCGTGCAGGGTGAGCGGCAGCCTGCCGCCCTCTTTGATGTCGCTGGTCCGGGCGCCCATCAGCTCCAGCGGGTCGAGAATCCGGCGCATCGGGCGCGACCGCAGCGAGGCATCGCCGTCGAAGATGGCCGCGATCGAGCAGCCGGCCACCGCGCCCATCACCAGCCGGCAGCCGGTGCCGGAATTGCCGAAATCGAGCGGGGCTGCGGGCTGGGCGAAACCGCCGACCCCAACGCCGGACACCGACCAGGCAAACGGCGCCGTCCGCTCCACCCTGGCGCCCAGCGCGCGCATGGATTTGGCGGTATTGAGGACGTCTTCGCCCTCCAGCAGGCCGGAAATCCGGGTTTCGCCGACCGAAAGCGCTCCCAGGATCAGGGCACGGTGGGAAATCGACTTGTCGCCGGGAACGCGGACCTTGCCGGCCAGGGGGCCGCAGGCGCGGGATTCCAGCGGGGTTTGGGTGTCAGAATGGGCCAAGATTGTGTCCTCTCGCGCCGCGGCAGGTATCACATAGGCAACACCGCGTCACGCGCCCGTCACTTGCGCGCAAACCGCTATTGACAGCGGCTGCTCAACTAGCCAAGTGAAGCACCGTTTTTCAGCAAAATTCTGGGATGACCACGTTGGCCAAGTCCGAGCTCGGAACCAAGCGCATTTGCCCGACCACGGGCAAGAAGTTCTACGACCTCAACAAGAATCCGGTGATTTCGCCCTACACCGGCGAGGTCGTGCCGATTGCGCCCGTCGCCCCCGCGCGGGGCCGTGGCGCCACCGTGAATTCGCCTGCGACCGCCGCCGACATGCCGGAGCCCGCCGAGGCCGAAGAGATGGTCTCGCTCGAGGAAGCCGATGCCGAGGAGAACACCGGCAAGGTCAAGGCCCAGGTTCCCGAATCCGAGGACGATATCGAGGTCGACGAGACCATCGACGACGATGACGACGACGATTCGACCTTCATTGCCGACGAGGAAGAAGGCGATGAGGACGTCACCGACATTATTGGTGACGTCGGCGGCGACGAAGAGACTTGATAGAAGAGACTTGAGATCGGCGCCGATCTATGATCAACGGTGCTGCCGCGCGAGTCTAAGCCGTGCGGACCGGGATCGATCCCCCAGGATCATCCCACTGGATAAGGGGCCATAGCTCAGCTGGGAGAGCGCTTGCATGGCATGCAAGAGGTCGGCGGTTCGATCCCGCCTGGCTCCACCACGCTTCGCC
>NZ_LGTB01000023.1 GCF_001238275.1 Bradyrhizobium viridifuturi | reverse complement strand
CGGATTATACAGTGGCCTTAATGCAGATGCGACGGACGGTCGTCGTGGTCCGTATCCGCGACCGGTGCCGTGTAGGGCGTGGCGGCCGGTGCCGGCGCACTCGCCGCCTGCGTCTGCGCCGCAAGTTGGCGCTCCTGGTCGCGATAGGACTTCCAGCCCCAGGGCAGGCTGATCAGATAGGCCACCGAGCCCGCCGACAGGATGTGCCAAGGATACCCGATCAGCAGCGCGACGAAGAACACCACCGACACGAACACCGGCAGCACCATCTCCGGCGGCACGCGCATCTTCACGGTCTTGCCGGAGAACACCGGCAGCCGCGACACCATCAGGAAAGCGATCAGCAGCGTGTAGAACGCCGTCAGCGTCGCCGGCGGCATCGGCACGCCGAGGAAGGCGAGATAGATCGGCAGCAGCACGGTGATCGCACCGGCCGGCGCCGGCACGCCGGTGAAATAATTGGCGGCGAAGGCCGGCTTGTTCGGGTCGTCTATCGAGGCATTGAAGCGCGCCAGGCGCAGGCCGCCGGAGATCGCAAACACCATCGCGGCGATCCAGCCGCCATTGTTCAATTCATGCAGCTGCCAGAAATACAGGATCAGGCCAGGTGCGACGCCGAAATTGACGAAGTCGGCGAGGCTGTCGAGCTCGGCGCCGAATTTCGACTGGCCCTTGATCATGCGCGCGACGCGGCCGTCGATGCCGTCGAGGATCGCGGCGAACACGATGGCGGCGACCGCAAGCTCCATCCGCCCTTCCGTCGATAGCCGGATCGCGGTGAGGCCGGCGCAGATCGCCAGCAGCGTGATCATGTTCGGCACCAGCATCCGCACCGGGATCGGGCGGAACCGGCGGCGGCGAAGCTCGCTGGAATTGTTATCGAATGGCGTCATGGTCCGATAAATATAGCAAGCATGGCCCCGCTCCGCCATTGGCGCGGGAACCGACTGATCAGCCTGCCAAAACAGAGTTAATCGGCGCGGTAGGTGCGGCCCGGATCGGCGTTGCGGAAATCCGCCAAAATCGTCTCGCCGGCCACCGCGGTCTGGCCTTCGGAGACCAGCGCCTTGGTGCCCTCGGGCAGGTAGACATCGAGCCGCGAGCCGAACCGGATCAGGCCGAAGCGCTCGCCGGCGCCGATCGACTGGCCTTCCTTGACGAAGCAGACGATGCGCCGCGCCACGAGACCCGCGATCTGGACCACGCCGATGCGGCCGTTGGCGGTCGAGATGACCAGCGAATTGCGCTCATTGTCCTCGCTCGCCTTGTCGAGCTCGGCATTGATGAACGCGCCGGGCCGGTAGGCGATGCGGTCGATGCGGCCGACCACCGGGCTGCGATTCACATGGCAGTTGAACACGCTCATGAACACCGAGACCCGCGGCAGCGGCTTGTCGCCGAGGCCGAGTTCGGCCGGCGGCAACGCCTGCACCACCATGGAGACGCGGCCATCTGCCGGCGACACCACGATGCCGTCACGCAGCGGCGTCACCCGCACCGGGTCGCGGAAGAACAATGCGCACCAGACCGTCAGCAGCGTCCCGATCCACCCCAGCGGGGTCCAGATCCAGAACAGGATCAGGCTCGCCAGAGCGAACCCGCCGATGAAGGGATAGCCCTCCGGATGGATCGGCGGGATCTGCGCGCGGATGGAATTGGCGATCGACATCAGAGCTCGCTTGGGTTTCCCCGCCCCGGTTGGCGGGAGAGGCCTTAAAGCGCGATCATCGCGCTTTGGTCGGTTGTCTTCGGCATGATCCTTTTCGGAAAACCGCTTCGCGCTTTTCCGGATCATGCCCTAATCGACTATTCCGCGGCGGTCGGCAAGGGCTTCTCACCCGCAACGGGGCTGGAATCCTGTGAGGATTCAGTGACCGCCGGCGGCAGGCGATTCGGCGCGGTGCCGTCGTCATCGACCTGGGCGAGCCGCTCGCGGGCCTCCTCGGCCTCGCGCTGCCGGTTCCACATGCTGGCATAGAGCCCGTCGGCGGCCAAAAGCCGCGCGTGAGTGCCGCGCTCGGCGATCCGGCCCTGGTCCAGCACGATGATCTCTCGCGCCGACGATGGTCGACAGCCGGTGCGCGATCACCAGCGAGGTGCGGTTGCGCGAGACCCGCTCCAGCGCGCCTTGGATCTCGGCCTCGGTGTGACTGTCGAGCGCGGAGGTCGCCTCGTCCAGCACCAGGATCGGCGGCGCCTTCAGCACGGTGCGCGCGATCGCGACGCGCTGCTTCTCGCCGCCGGAGAGTTTCAGGCCGCGTTCGCCGACCTGGGTCTCGTAGCCCTGCGGCGACATCCGGATGAAGCCGTCGATCTGCGCGAGCCGCGCCGCCTCCTCGACCTCGTCGTCACCGGCATCCCAGCGGCCGTAGCGGATGTTGTAGCGGATGGTGTCGTTGAACAGCACGGTATCCTGCGGCACCATGCCGATCGCCGAGCGCAACGAGGCCTGCGTCACGGTCTTGATGTCCTGGCCGTCGATCAGGATGCGGCCGCTCGAGACGTCATAGAGCCGGAACAGGAGCCGCGAGATCGTCGACTTGCCGGCGCCCGAGGGACCGACGATCGCAACCGTCTTGCCGGCCGGCACCTCGAAGCTCAGGCCCTTGAGGATCGACCGGTCCGGCTCGTAGGCGAAGCGGACATCCTCGAAGCGCACGCTGCCGGCGGACACTGCGAGCGGCTTTGCGCCCGGCATGTCCTTCACCTCGGGATCGCGCGCCAGCACGTCGAACATCTTCTCGATGTCGATGATCGCCTGCTTGATCTCACGATAGACCATGCCCATGAAGTTCAGCGGCTGGTAGAGCTGGATCATCATCGAATTGATCAGCACGAAATCGCCGACGGTATGGGTGCCGTTGCGGATGCCGAACGCGCACATCAGCATGGTCGCGGTCAGGCCGGCGGTAAAGATGATCGCCTGCCCGGTGTTGAGCACGGCGAGCGAGGTGTAGGTCTTCACGCTGGCCTGCTCGTAGCGCTCCATCGAGCGGTCGTAGCGCCTCGCCTCGCGCTCTTCGGCGCCGAAATATTTCACCGTCTCGTAGTTGAGCAGCGAGTCGATCGCCTTGGTGTTCGCCTCGGTGTCGGAATCGTTCATCTTGCGACGGATCTCGATCCGCCACTCGGTCGCGATGTAGGTGTAGTACATGAACACCACGACCGTGATCAGCACGGCGACCACGTAGCGCCAGTCGAACTGCCACAACAGCACCGCCGCCAGCAGCGCGACCTCGACGATGGTCGGGATCAGCTGCAGGATCACCATCCGCACGATGGTCTCGATGCCGGAGCGGCCGCGCTCCAGCACGCGGGTCAGGCCGCCGGTCTTGCGCTCCAGATGGAAGCGCAGCGACAGCTCGTGCATGTGGACGAAGGTGATGTAGGCGAGCCGCCGCACCGCATGCATCGCGACGCGGGCGAAGATACCGTCGCGCCACTGGGTGAGCACCGCCATGATGATGCGGACCGCGCCATAGCTGATCGTCATCAGCACCGGCGAGGCGATCAGCCAAAGCACCCAGTTCGATGGCTCGACCGGTGCCGAGCCCGCGCCGTTCAGCGCGTCGATCGCCCATTTGAAGGTGAATGGCACCGACAGCGTCGCCAGCTTGGCGAACAGCAGCAGTACCACCGACCAGATCACGCGCATCTTCAGATCGGCGCGATCGCCCGGCCAGATGTAAGGCCAGAGATGAACCAGGGTACCGAGCAGCGTGCCCCTCTCGGCGGCCGGCGTGGTGGCCGTGGGCTCCGCGGCAGCGGTGATCCTCTGTTGCGGCGGCACCATCAGGAGCCCGTCCTCGCCGTCATGGCGCGGCGGTCCGCTGCCACATCTTTTCCACGATTTGCCATTGTGCCCGTCATATAGATCGTTTGGACGCGGCGTACAGGCTTATGACGAAAATTGTTCGCGATTCGCGGGAATTTACGGGATTTTTTGGCTTTCAATCCCCACATGGGAGTCTTGACCCTGTTTACGCTGCAGTGCCACAAGGAACGTATGAACGAAATCAAGACCGTCTGTGTTTATTGCGGCTCCGGCCCCGGTAACAATCCCCGCTTCGTTGAAGCTGCCGTCGCGCTCGGCAAGGCCTTTGCTGAAAACAACGTACGCCTGGTCTATGGCGGCGGCTCGATCGGCCTGATGGGCGCGGTCGCCAAATCCACGCTCGATCATGGCGGCTCCGTGACCGGCATCATCCCGGAATTCCTGCGGGCGCGCGAGAATGCGCTGACCTCGGTCCAGGAGATGATCGTCACGCCCGACATGCACGAGCGCAAGCGCCTGATGTTCGAGCGCTCGGACGCGTTCGTCGCGCTGCCCGGCGGCATCGGTACCCTGGAGGAACTGGTCGAGCAACTGACCTGGCAGCAGCTCGGCCGCCACTCCAAGCCGATCCTGCTCGCCAACATCGACAACTTCTGGGAGCCCCTGCTCTCGCTGCTGAACCACATGCGCATGACCGAGTTCATCCGCCCGACGCTGCCGATCAACGTCCTGATGGCCGACCGCGTCGACGACATCCTGCCGCGGCTGCGTTCGGCGGTGGCCGGCAAGCCGGCCGCCGCGAAGGAGCTCGCGCCTGAAGTCGCGCGGCGCCTGTAGCCCCTACTGGCTCGGAAACGTCACGGCCTCGATGCGGTTGCCGTCGGGGTCGAGGACGAAGGCGGCGTAGTAGCGCACGCGGTCGTGCGGCCGCAGGCCGGGCGGGCCGTCGGACAGGCCGCCGGAAGCCAGCGCGGCGGCATGGAACGCATCGACCTCAGTCGTGCTCTTCGCGCGCAGGCAGATATGGGTGCCGCTCTCATGCGCGACGTGCGCCATCGCGGCGCGCAGGTTGATCCAGAATTCAGGGTAGGCCTTGCCGAAGCCGATGGTCGCCGGCCGCGTGACGAGACGGTTGAGGCCGAGCGCGGCCAGCGTCGGCTCATAGAACCGCGCCGCGCGCTCGAGATCGCGGACGCCGACGGAGACGTGGTCGATCATGATTGACGCTCTCCTTCCATCCGTCATTCGGGGGCGACGCGAAGCATCGAACCCGGATCTCGAGATTCCGGGTTCGCGTCTTCGACGCGCCCCGGAATGACAGCCTAGCCTTTCACGCCTGCGCGCCCGACTTCACCAGCTTGTAGAACACCGAATCCATCAGCGCCTGGAACGAGGCGTCGATGATATTGGGCGAGACGCCGACCGTGGTCCAGCTCTCGCCGGTCTCGTCTTCGCTCTCGATCAGAACCCGCGTCACCGCCTCGGTGCCGCCATTGAGGATACGCACGCGGTAGTCGATCAGCTTCAAGCCATCGATGTATTTCTGGTACTTGCCGAGGTCCTTGCGCAGCGCCACGTCGAGCGCGTTGACCGGACCGTTGCCTTCGGCGGCCGAGATCAGTCGCTCGCCGTCGACGTCGACCTTGACCACCGCGAGCGCCACGGTGACGCGCTGGCCGTTGGCGTTGTAGCGCTGCTCGACATTGACGTCGAACTGCTCGACGGTGAAATATTGCGGCACCTTGCCGAGCGTGCGGCGCGCCAGCAGGTCGAACGAGGCATTGGCGGATTCATAGGCGAAGCCCGCGGCCTCGCGCTCCTTCAACTCCTCGACCAGCCGCGTCAGCCGCGGGTCGCCCTTGTCGTAGACGATGCCGGCGCGGTCGAGCTCGGCCATCACGTTGGAACGGCCGGCCTGATCCGAGACCAGCACCTTGCGATGGTTGCCGACGGTCTCCGGCAGCACATGCTCATAAGTCTGCGGATCCTTCATGACAGCAGAGGCATGGATGCCGGTCTTGGTCACGAAGGCGCTCTCGCCGACGTAAGCCGCATGACGGTTGGGCGCACGGTTCAGCATGTCGTCGAGCGTGCGCGACACCTTCATCAGCGTCGCCAACTTCTCGGTGGTGACCCCGATCTCGAACTTGTCGGAGAACTCCTGCTTCAGCTTCAGGGTCGGGATCAGCGAGCAGAGATTGGCGTTGCCGCAGCGCTCGCCGAGGCCGTTGAGCGTGCCCTGGATCTGCCGCGCGCCGGCGCGCACCGCTGCGAGCGAATTGGCGACCGCCTGCTCGGTGTCGTTATGGGCATGAATGCCGACATGGGCGCCGGGCACCTGCGTGACGACATCGGCGACGATGGTCTCGATCTCATGCGGCATGGTGCCGCCATTGGTGTCGCACAGCACCACCCAGCGCGCGCCGGCCTGATAGGCCGCCTTCGCACAGGCCAGCGCGTAGTCGCGGTCCTCCTTGTAGCCGTCGAAGAAATGCTCGCAGTCGACCATCACTTCGCGGCCGAGCGCCTTCGCGGCAGCGACGCTGTCGCGGATCGAGGCGAGGTTCTCCTCGTTGGTGGTCTCGAGCGCGACCCGGACCTGATAGGCCGACGACTTGGCGACGAAGCAGATCGCGTCCGCCTTGGCCTCGAGGATGCCGGCGAGCCCGGGATCGTTCGAGGCTGAGCGGCCAGGCCGCCGTGTCATGCCGAACGCCGTGAAGCGCGCGTGGTCGAAGTCAGGCTTTTTGCTGAAGAATTCGGTATCGGTCGGATTGGCGCCGGGATAGCCGCCCTCGACATAGTCGATGCCGAGCTGGTCGAGCATGCCCGCGATCACCTGCTTGTCCTGCAGCGTGAAGTCGACGCCGTTGGTCTGCGCGCCGTCGCGCAGCGTGGTGTCGAACAGATAGAGACGCTCGCGGCTCATGCGTGGCCTCCGGGCGCAGCAACGCCGTCGAGCGTCTTCTGCATCGTGGTGTTGGCGAGCCATTCGTCGCCGATAGTCACCGAATTGCGCTGCTGCGCGACATAGCCCCGCTTGCGGAAGAACTCGAGCGCGGTGTCGCTGACATCGACCTTCAGCGTCTTGGTGCCGCGGGCGCTCGCGATCTTCTCCAGCGCATCGCAGAGCGCGCTGCCCGCACCCTGCCCGACCGCACTCGGATGCACGTAGAGCATGTCGATATAGTCGGCGCCCCTGAGCGATGCGAAGCCGACCGGCGCGCCCTGCAAGGTCGCGATCAGCGTCAGTTGGCCGGCGAGCTTCTTGCCAAACGCCGCCTCATCGTCGGCGGCCATCGCCCAGGCTTCCTGCTGCGCCTCGCTGTAGTCGTCGCCGGTCAGATCCATGATCGATGCCGCGAAGATCGCCGCCAGCAGCGGCGCATCGTCAGGCAGATACGGACGCAATGCGGGTGCGGAACGGCTCATCGCGCGACCTCCCAGGTGGTGCCTTCCTTGGAGTCCTTGATCACCACGCCCATCGCGGCGAGCTGATCGCGGATCCGGTCGGACTCCTTGAAGTCCTTGCGCGCACGCGCCGCGGTGCGCTCGGCGATCAATGCCTCGACCGCGGCGGCGTCGACGCCGCTCGCCTGCTCCTTGCGGCCCTTCCACGCCGCCGCGCTCTCCGACAGGAAGCCGAGCAGCCGCAATGAACCGGCGAACTCCTTGCGGCTGGTCTCGCTGCTCGCGGCAGCATTCCGCAGGCTATGCAGCACGGCCATCGCCTGCGCCGTGTTGAGGTCGTCGTAGAGCGCCTCGACCATCGCCGGCGACGGCGCGCTGGACTCGGCGTCGGCCGCGACCGCATACCAATCGTCGAGCGTCCTGGCGGCTTCTTCCGCACTCTTCAACGTCCAGTCGAGCGGCGAACGGTAGTGCGTTCTCAGCATGCTGAGCCGCAGCACCTCGCCCGGCCAGTCAGCCAGCAGGTCACGGATCGTGAAGAAGTTGCCGAGCGACTTCGACATCTTCTCGCTTTCGATCTGCAGGAAGCCATTGTGCATCCAGACATTGGCCATGCGGTCGGTGTGGAACGCGCAGCAGGTCTGCGCGAGCTCGTTCTCATGGTGCGGGAACACCAGATCGATGCCTCCGCCATGGATGTCGAACTTCTCGCCGAGATGCTTCCAGGCCATCGCCGAGCACTCGATGTGCCAACCGGGCCGGCCCTCGACCGCGATGCCTGCCGGCGACGGCCAGGACGGTTCGCCCGGCTTCGACGGCTTCCACAGCACGAAGTCGGTGTTGTCGTGCTTGTAGGGCGCGACGTCGACGCGTGCGCCCGCGATCATCTCGTCGAGCGAGCGCTTCGACAGCGAACCATAGCGTGGCAGCACCGAATTGGCCGCGTTCATCGCCTGCGGCGAGAACAGCACGTGATCCTCGGCGACATAGGCAAAACCGCCGGCAACCAGCTTCTCGATGATCGCGCGCATCTCCGGGATGTGCTCGGTCGCGCGCGGCTGTACGGTCGGCGGCAAGCAGCCCAGCGCGGTGACGTCGTCCTGGTACTGCTGATAGGTCAGCTCGGTGACCTTGCGGATCGCCTCGTTCAGCGGCATGCCGGGATAGTCCCGCGCGGCGCGGACGTTGATCTTGTCGTCGACGTCGGTGATGTTGCGGACATAGGTCACGTGGCCGGCGCCGTAGCGATGGCGCAGCACGCGGAACAGCACGTCGAAGACGATGGCCGCGCGGCCGTTGCCGATATGGGCGAAGTCGTAGACCGTCGGTCCGCAAGCATACATGCGGACGTTGTTGGCATCGAGCGGCACGAACGGCCGCTTCTCCCGGGTCAACGTATCGTAGAGGCGCAAATCCATGGGTACCCATCCCTTGCGGCCGGGCGTCCAGTGATTCTCAGGCGATTGAGAAAAGACGGCCTCAGCCAGCGAATCGCTAGCTCATAATCTCGCGGCAAATGCTGCAGATGGCGAGGTGGCCGTTCATGGTTCCACCATGTCTCATGACCCCCTTATCGCGTCAAGGGGCTGTTTTCGGGCGTTTTGCGCCGCGCCGCGGAGCGAAATCACGCCAACGCCCTCATGGTTAATCATTATTAAGCATTTGGGCGTATCCGGTGGCTTGCGGATTCCCCGCCATTTCACTGGTGCACCATGCGGCCCATTTCAGCATTGATTGTCTGCACGCTTTTCCTTGTCCCGTCCGCCCTTGTCTCCTCGGCCGCGCTGGCCGACAGCCGGGTTTTCATCATCGCCAACGAAGCCGACGGCTACGGCATCGACGAGTGCCTCGCCCGTGGTGACCGCTGCGGCGCGTCCGCTGCCCGCGCCTATTGCCGGTCACGCGATTTTGCGCAGGCCACCAATTACCGTCGCGTCGATCCCGACGAGATCACCGGCGCAGTTCCGCACGCCGCGAACCAGAAATGCACCGGGAATAGCTGCGGCGAATACGTCGCCATCACCTGCCAGCGTTGAGCCAAGCCGCTGGATAAACGGGGTTATTGCCACACCGGCGCCCCGGAAACGACGTGACGCTGCCCCGAGAAAAGGCTATTGCAGCGGCCTTGCCCGCGCGCTTTGGCGTTGCTCGCCGCGCGGCGTCGTTTTAATGGCCGGATATGCCCAATAGCTCCCGATCTCGCTTCCCCCGCTGGTTTTTGACTTGCGCCGTGCTGGCCGGCATCGCCCTGCCCGCCACTGATGTGCTGGCGCAGGTGCCGCCGGGCCCGCCCGGCCCGGCGCCCCAGGGCGCCCAGCCCAATCCGCAGGCCAATCCGATGTGCGTGCGGCTCGAGGGCCAGCTGGCGGCGATCGATCGTGGCGGCGGCAGCGGCGACCCGGCCAAGGACGAGCAGATCCGCCGCTATCAGGACGCGGCGACGCGGCAGCAGGGCGAGCTCGATCGCGTGACCGCGCAGGCCCGCCGCATGGGCTGCGACAGCTCCGGGTTCTTCTCGCTCTTCAATAACAACTCGGCGCAGTGCGGACCGGTCAACAACCAGATCCAGCAGATGCGCGCCAATCTCGACCAGATGACCGCCAATCTCGAGCGGCTGCGCACCGGCGGCCTCGGCGGCGCCGACCGCGAGAACCAGCGCCGCTCGGTCCTGACCGCGTTGGCGCAGAACAATTGCGGCCCGCAATACGCCGCGGCCGCCGCGCGTGGCCCCGGCAATTTCATCGAGAACCTGTTCGGCGGCGGCGGTGGCGGCAATCCCGGCAATCCGCTGCCCCCACCCGACGCGCAATATGCCGGGCAGTCCGGCACCTTCCGCACCGTCTGCGTCCGCACCTGTGACGGCGCCTATTTCCCGATCTCGTTCGCAACCACGCAGGCGCGCTTTGCCGCTGACGAGCAGGTCTGCAAGGCGCAGTGCCCGGCCGCGGAGGCCAGCCTGTTCGCCTACCGTAATCCCGGCGAAGACATCAACCAGGCGGTCTCGATCAGCGGCCAGTCTTACTCATCGCTACCGAACGCCTTCAAGTACCGAACCGAGTTCAACCCGTCCTGCTCGTGCAGGGCGGCCGGCCAGAGCTGGGCCGAAGCGTTGAAGGCGGTCGACGACCAGTCGGCCGCTGCGCAGCAGGGCGACATCATCGTCACCGAGGAGAGCGCGCGGAAGATGCAGCAGCGCGCGCAGACCAAGGCTGCCGCCGGCAAGAAGGGTGCGCCGGCAGCCGCCGCTCAGCAGCCAGCTGCCGCTGACGCCACTGCGCCGGCCCCGGCCGCGCCCACGAGCGACGGCCAGATCCGCACGGTCGGCCCGACGTTCATCCAGCAGAAGAAGCAGTAGGGTTTAGCCCTCAAACGCCTCAGCCGACGCGCGCGAAGTGCGCGTCACCAGCTTCTCGTCCGGCTCCGGCAAAGCCTTGCCGAAATCGCGGAAGCGGTTGGTGATGGGATAGCGGCGGTCGCGGCCAAAGTTCTTCCGCGTCACCTTCACCCCGGGTGCGGCCTGCCGCCGCTTGTATTCGGCGATGTTGAGCAGGCGGTCGACGCGGGTCACCACGTCGCGGTCGAAGCCGGCTTCGATGATGGTCGCAAGCGGCTCCTCGCGCTCGACGAGCCGCTCCAGGATCGCGTCCAGCACATCATAAGGCGGCAGCGAATCCTGGTCGGTCTGGTTCTCGCGCAACTCCGCGGTCGGCGGCCGGATGATGATGTTGACCGGGATCACCTCGCCCGACGGGCCGAGCGCGCCGTCCGGCTTCCAGGCATTGCGCAGGCTGGACAGGCGGAACACCTCGGTCTTGTAGATGTCCTTGATCGGGTTGAAGCCGCCATTCATGTCGCCGTACAGCGTGGCGTAGCCGACCGACATTTCCGACTTGTTGCCGGTCGTCACCACCATGGCGCCGGTCTTGTTGGAGATCGCCATCAACAGCGTGCCACGGGCGCGCGCCTGCAGATTCTCCTCGGTGATGTCGCGCTCCATGCCAGCAAACACCGGCGCCAGGATCTTCTCGAACCCGTTCACGGCGTCGGCAATCGGCAGGATCTCGTAGCGGATGCCGAGCGCGGCGGCGAGCTTGGCGGCATCGTCGAGCGACACCTGCGCGGTGTAGCGGAACGGCAGCATCACGCCGCGCACCTTGTCGGCGCCGAGCGCGTCGACTGCGATCGCCGCGCACAGCGCCGAGTCGATGCCGCCGGAGACGCCGAGCAGCACGCCGGGAAAACCGTTCTTGCGGACGTAGTCGCGCAGGCCGAGCACACAGGCCGCGTAATCCGCCTTGTCGCCCTCGAGCTGCGCCGTGCTCGGCCCGTTGCAGCGCCAGCCGTTGGCGGTCTTGCGCCAGGTCAGCGTCGTGATGTTCTCCTCGAACGCCGGAAGCTGCGCCGCGACTGAGAGATCAGCATTCAGCGCGAACGAGGCGCCGTCGAAGATCAATTCGTCCTGGCCGCCGACTTCATTCAAATAGACCAGCGGCAGCCCGCTCTCGGTGACGCGCGCCACCACGATCGACAGCCGAAGGTCGGCCTTGTCGCGGGCATAGGGCGAGCCGTTCGGCACCACCAGGATCTCGGCGCCGGTCTCGGCGAGACATTCGACGACGTTCTCGTACTCCTCGGACTCCTCGAGCCAGATGTCCTCGCAGATCGGCACGCCGATGCGCACGCCGCGCACCGTCACCGGGCCAGGCGCCGGGCCGCGCGCGAACAACCGCTTCTCGTCGAACACGCCGTAATTCGGCAGATTGGCCTTGAAACGCAGCGCGGCGATGCGTCCGCCGTCGAGCAGCGCGCAGGCATTGTAGAGCTTGCTGTCCTCGACCCAGGGCGTGCCGATCAGCATGGCCGGACCGCCGTCCTTGGTCTCGCGCGCCAGCTCTTCGACCGCGGCACGGCAGGCCGATTGGAACGCCGGCTTGAGCACCAGGTCCTCCGGCGGATAGCCGGCAAGGAACAGTTCCGACAACACCACGAGGTCGGCGCCGTCGGCCTTGGCTTTCTCGCGCGCCGCGCGCGCCTTCGCGGCGTTGCCGGTGACGTCACCGACCGTCGGGTTGAGTTGCGCCAGGGTGATCTTGATCTGTTGTTCGCTCATAGCTTTATGTTGTCCCGCACAAGGGCAAACTTCAATGGCCGTCCGGTCATGGTGCGATTGCAGAAATCGCACTGGGATCCCTGGTCAGGGTGCAAGCTCCGCCCTCACCTCGCCGAGCAGCGCCAAAGCACCCATCCGGCCCAATTCGTCCGAACATTTTGCGCTCTTGCCGTAGCAGCAAAATGCGACGGTGACCCGCTCGGACAGCGGCCCGATAAGAGGCAAGCCGCTATCGCCAAAGCTGGTCATGCAGGGCACGACGCGGCGCTCTTCGAACTTGAGGCCGCGGATGCGATCGAGGATCTGCGCTTGCAGGCGATCAGCGACGTCGACTGATCCGCCCGACCGGAACCAGTCCTTGATGTCAGCTTCGCTGCCGAGCGGACGATCGACCGGATCGCCGCCGAGCTTCAACCAGGTCTGGCCGTCCGGATACGGGATCGGCGGCAGGATATAGGGGTTGTCGCCCTTCGGCCCGAGACAGCGCATCGACGGCATGCCGGCCAGGCGTTCGACCTCTGCCCGATCGAGCCGGAACAGCGCCGCGGTACGCGCATAGACCGTAACACCCAGCGATCGGCCGAGCAGCGATTGGGTATGCCCGCCGGCGGCAACCAGCACACGCTCGGCTTCGAGGTTGCCCGATCGCGTCCGGATCGTCACACCGGAAGCGGTTTCCGACATCCCGAGCGCAGCTTCGTCGATGATCCGAGCGCCCGCGCGCTCCGCCGCGATCGTCTGCGCCCGCACCAGGCGCCGCGGGCTGATGTAGCCGGCATTGCGCGGCTCGAAATAGCCCAGCATGCCCGCGGTTGATTTCAGAAACGGAAACCGCTCGGCGAGCGCCGTGTCCTGATAGGATTCACAGGAGATCGCCTCGTCGGCACAGACTTGGCCAACCGAAGCGACATCGGTGGTTTCGCTGTTGCCGACGTGAAGCGCGCCGGCTTCCCGGTAGAAATCGACACCGCTTTCCGCAGTAATCTCGCCGTAGCGCGCGATCGCGGCGCGGTTCATCTGCCGCCAGAACGCTTGCGGATCGTAGGTCCGCGTGATGCGGCCTTCGTCATAGTGGCTGCCGAACACGCCGTCATGGCGCGAAAAATCGGCCGGCTCACCCGGCCCGATCAGTGCGACCTCGTGGCCCATCTTGCTCAGATGCCGCGCGGCCGCCGACCCGATCAGACCTCGTCCGATCACCGCAAGCTTGATCGGCTTACCGACGGTCACAGTTAGAAAGCACCCATGCGCTCGGCGAGAGCGAACAGCCAGAACAGCCCGGCCATCACAAGCGCGACGCCAACGGCGGCGGAGCCCATGTCCTTGACCCGCCCGATCTGCGGGTCGTGATCCATGGTCAGGCGGTCGGCAAGCTTCTCGATCGCGGTATTGAGCAGCTCGATGACGAGCACCAGCACCACGGTCGCGACCAGCTCGACCCGGCGCATCACGGTGGCGCCGACCAGCCAGGCCAGCGGCACCGACAGCACCAGCGCCGCGACCTCCTCGCGGATCGCCTGCTCCGAGCGGATGGCGAATGCCAGCCCGTTGCGCGAGTTGATGGTGGCTCGCCAGAACCTCAGCAAGTCACTGCCCCCAAATCACTGCACCACGTCACTGCCCCAGATCACAATCCCGCAGCGGCCGGCATCGGTTTGACCTTGCCGGCGCGCTCCTGCTTCAAGAGCTCGGCGATCAGGAAGGCCATGTCGATCGATTGTTCGGCGTTGAGACGGGGATCGCAAACCGTGTGATAGCGGTCATTGAGGTCCTCATCGGTGATGGCGCGCGCGCGCCGATGCATTCGGTGACGTCCTGTCCGGTCATCTCCAGATGCACTCCACCGGCATGGGTGCCCTCGGCGGCATGGATTGCGAAGAACGACTTCACCTCCGCCAGCACGCGGTCGAACGGCCGCGTCTTGTAGCCTGAGGTCGAGGTGATGGTGTTGCCGTGCATCGGATCGCACGACCAGACCACAACACGGCCCTCGCGCTGCACGGCGCGGATCAGGCCCGGCAGGTGATCGCCGACCTTGTCGGCGCCGAACCGGTTGATCAGCGTCAGCCGTCCCGGCTCGTTGTCGGGATTGAGGACGTCGATCAGCTTCAAAAGCTCGTCCGGCTTCAGCGACGGGCCGCATTTCAGGCCGATCGGGTTCTTGATGCCGCGGAAATACTCGACATGGCCGTGGTCGAGCTGACGGGTGCGGTCGCCGATCCAGATCATGTGGCCCGAGGTCGCATACCAGTCGCCGGTAGTCGAATCGACCCGCGTCATGGCCTGCTCGTAGCCGAGCAGCAGCGCCTCGTGGCTGGTATAGAAATCGGTGGCGCGCAGCTCGGGATGGCTCTCGAGATCGAGGCCGCAGGCGCGCATGAAGTTCAGCGCGTCCGAGATGCGGTCGGCCAGTTCCTTGTAGCGGCGGGACTGCGGCGAATCCTTCAGGAAGCCGAGCATCCATTGATGCACGCTGCCGAGATTGGCGAAGCCGCCGGTCGCGAACGCACGCAGCAGGTTCAGCGTCGCCGCGGATTGGCGATAGGCCATCAGCTGGCGCTGCGGATCCGGGGTGCGGGCTTCCGCGGTGAAGGCGATGTCGTTGACGATGTCGCCGCGATAGCTCGGCAGCTCGACGTCGCCCTGCTTCTCGGTCGGCGACGAGCGCGGTTTTGCGAATTGCCCGGCGATGCGGCCGACCTTCACCACCGGCAGCGCGCGGCATAGGTCATGACCACGGCCATCTGCAGTAGTACGCGGAAGAAGTCGCGGATGTTGTTGGCGCCGTGCTCGGCAAAGCTCTCGGCGCAGTCGCCGCCCTGCAGCAGGAAGGCCTCACCCGCGGCCACCCGCCCCAGCGCCTTCTTCAGGCTGCGTGCCTCGCCCGCGAACACCAGCGGCGGAAAGGTCGCCAGCTGGGCCTCGACATCGGCCAATGCCTTGGCATCGGGATAATCGGGCACCTGCAGCACCTTCTTGGCGCGCCAGCTATCGGGTGTCCACCGCTCGGACATGAGGTCAACTCCTGAGCAAAAACCGCGACTTAATCGCGGGCCTACGGAAAGCCCGGCTTATACACAGGGCGCCGGTCTCCCGCTAGAAGGATTCCTGCAATTCCGTCAAGCTCTTGCAAGCAAATCCGAATTCGCATTTGGTAGAGCATAGCATGAATGCCGGGGAAATCGCCGTGGCCGCCGCCGCGCTGGACGACGTTTTTAGCGACGACATCGTCGTGCCGGCCGCGGACGGCTATCCGCTCGCCGCGACGCTGTTCCTGCCCCGCGGCAGGAAGCGCCACGCCGTCCTGATCAACTCGGCGACCGCGGTGCCGCGCAAGGTCTATCGTGCTTTGCCGGCTACCTCGCCCGCCGCGGCGCGGCGGTCCTGACCTACGACTACCGCGGCACCGGGGATTCCAGGCCGATGGCGGCGACCGGCCTGAACAAGCAGAAGTCGCTGGCCGGCTTCAAGGCAACGATGGCGGACTGGGCCGCGCTCGACGCCACCGCCGCCGTACGCTGGATGCGAGAGCGCTATCGCGACCTGCCGTTTGCCTATGTGGGCCACTCCTTCGGCGGCCAGGCGCTCGGGCTTCTTGCCAACAACGCTGAAATTCCGCGCGCGCTGCTAATCGCCTCGCAGGCCGCGCATTGGAAGCTGATGGCCTCGCCCGAGCGCTACCGCGTCGTCGCCTTCATGAACGGCATCGGGCTGCCGCTGGCGCGGACGCTCGGCTATGTGCCCGCCTGGGCCGGCCTCGGCATGGACCTGCCGGGCGGCGTGTTCGAGCAATGGCGAAGCTGGGTGATGCGCGAGCGCTACCTGCTCGACGATCCAGCACTTGCCGCGCGCGAAAATTTTCCGAAGTTCAAGGGCAAGCTCCGCGCGCTCACCATCACCGACGACACCTGGGCGACGCGCCCGGCGGTCGAACTGCTCTGCTCGGCGTTCACGTCGATCACGCCCGACGTCATCGTGATCAGTCCCGCAGACGCCGGCGTGCCGAAGATCGGCCATTTCGGCTTCTTCCGCAGCGAACACCGCGACGCGCTGTGGCGCGGCGCCGCGGAATGGCTCGAGGCGGAGGGGTAAGGGCGACACGCTCCGCTGTCGCCCCTGCGAACCGAAGGTCTCACACCACCTTCCGCGCCGCTGCCGTCGCCACATCCCCCGTATTCGGCGTCCCGGTCGGCTCGATCAGCAGCAGATGCACCTCCTCCCGCGCGACGGGGCGATGCTCGACGCCCTTCGGCACGATGTACATCTGGCCTTGCCTCAGCGTGACGGTGCGGTCGCGCAGCTCGATGTCGAGCACGCCTTTCAGCACTAGGAAGAAATCGTCCGTGTCGTCGTGCTTGTGCCAGACGAACTCGCCCTGCACCTTCACCACCATGACGTCGCACGCGTTGAACTGCGCGACGGTGCGCGGCGACCAGTGATCGGAGAAGGTCGATAATTTTTCGTCGAGATCAATCGCATCGCTCATTGGTGCCTCAGGGTTCGGTCGAGGCACACTAGCGCAATCATCTCTGCGATGCTTCGCCGCTTTGCCGGCGCGCTCCTATTGATAGGTGGATGGCTTGTGATGGCCGTTCATTCCGCAGGGCGTTTCGCCGTTGGCGGCCTTGCGCTCCAGCAGTTCCCGTTCGGCCTTGTACCAGAGCTGATCCATCTGGCCTGGCGGCTCGCCGGCGTCCTTCCACAGCTCATAGGCGCGGGTCCGAATCTCTTGCTCGGTGGGACCTGTCATGGGCGGCTCCCTCAATTTGAGACATCAAACTGTTTGAGAGTGGAACAGCCAGCATAGCGCAAGGTTCCAAGGCGCGCGAGATGGCGCACTGCCGACAGCGCGCGGCGTCTGTGCACAAGCCCATGGCTCAGGCCATTCGCCGGAAAACGGACCTGATTTTGAACTTGCCCAAAGAAAAGGCCCCAGCAGGGGGGGCACAGGCTGAGGCCAAGTCATTCACAAATGAGGTCAAAGCGTCACGCGACCAGCAGCCAGGCGACGCTGACGATGAGGGCGATGAATGACGCCCCGGCAAACCCGAGGAAGCCGTAGTCCAAACTGTCCATGTGATCCGGTCTGAACATGCCCGCAGTCTGAGCCCGGATGGGCGCGGCCGCATTCACATATGCATGTCAGCAAGGGTGCCCTAATTCCCCCGGCGCCGGAACGAACGGCCGCAGCGAGCAGCCCGCGCTCCGGCAACGCGCGATATTACAGCGGCAAACTACCCCTTCAGAGGTATGAAACCTCTGCGGCTTTACGCAGACCAATCCTCATCAGGATTTTGCCACGACCCTCCTGGGGCTAGAGACAGCGCCGCTCGCAAGTATTTCAAGCGGGCGGCGTTGCGCTGTCAGGAAGATCTCGTTCCGTTGAGCAGCACCGAGTGACGGCGGCCATAGGCGAAATAGAGCCCGAGGCCGATCACCAGCCACACGACGAGCCGCAGCCAGGTCTCCAGCGGCAGGAACACCATCAGCATCAGCGAGAAGGCGATGCCGAGCACCGGGACGACAGGGACGCCGGGCGTGCGGAACGGGCGCGCGATCTCCGCATCGCTCTTGCGCAGATAGATCACCGCGCCGCAGACCAGCACGAAAGCGAACAGCGTGCCGATAGAGACCATCTCGCCGAGGATATCGATCGGGGTCAGCGCGGCGACAATGGCGACCACGATGCCGATCATGAGCTGGCTCTTCCAGGGCGTCCCGAGCGAGGGATGCACGTCGGAGAACAGCCTTGGCAGCAGGCCGTCCTTGGCGATCTGGAAGAAGATCCGGCTCTGGCCATACAGCAGCACCAGGATCACCGTGGTGAGGCCGGACAGCGCGCCGATCTTGATCAGCACCGAGAACCAGGTCTGTCCGATGACATCGACGCCCTTGGCGATCGGATCGGCGACGCGAGCTCGGTGTAGGGCACGAGGCCGGTGAGCACGCCGGCGACCGCGACATACAGGATCGTGCAGATCAGCAGCGAGCCGAGAATACCGATCGGCATGTCGGTCTGCGGATGCTTGGCTTCCTGCGCCGCGGTCGACACCGCGTCGAAGCCGATGAAGGCGAAGAACACGACGGAGGCGCCGCGCATCACGCCGGTCCAGCCGAACTGACCGAAGGTGCCGGTGTTATCGGGGATGAAGGGATGCCAGTTCGCCGGCGTCACGTATCCGGCGCCGAACAGGATGAAGGCGAGCACAACGGCGAGCTTGATGCCGACCATGATGTTGTTGAGCCGGGCCGACTCCTTGGTTCCACCGATCAGCATCGCGGTCAGCAGCAGTACGATGAACGCCGCCGGCAGATTGACGATGCCGGCGACCGTCGAGCCATCGGCCAGCTTGGCCTCGGTCCACGGCGCCGCGGCATATTGCGCGGGAATGTTGATGCCGAAATTGCGCAGCAGCGAGGCGATGTAGCCGGACCAGCCGACCGCGACGGTGGAGGCGCCCATCGCGTATTCGAGGATCAGGTCCCAGCCGATGATCCAGGCGAACAGCTCGCCGAGGGTCGCGTAGGTGTAGGTATAGGTGCTGCCGGAGACCGGCAGCAGCGCCGCGAGCTCGGCGTAGCAAAGGCCGACAAAGGCGCAGGCGATGCCGCCGACGACGAAGGACAGCATGATGGCAGGGCCGGCATAATGCGCCGCCGCGGTGCCGGTCAGAACGAAGATGCCCGCACCGATGATGCAGCCGATCCCGAGTGCCGTGATGCTCAGCGCCCCGAGCGTCTTGCCGAGCGTGTGCTCGCCCGCCTCCGCGATGATGGTGGCGACCGACTTGCGCGTCATCAAACCCAGATCAGTCATGGCGACATCTCCTTCCGATGTGACCGGTACTGGGTAACAATCAGAACGAGCGCTTCGGGTTCCGCGTATCGGAACGATTGTCCTGCCCGGCGGCCTGGGTTGGCGCTTGATTGGCGCGGAGTGACGGCGCCGGTCGCAGACCAGACGCGAGCCGAATGTGTCCGGATGTTGCGACACGACGATCCGCATCGTCATGGCGCGTGATCCCACTCACCGCAGGTTTGCGGTGAAGAAATCGAGCGCAAGTCTCAAGGTCTCTGCATGAACTTCATCCCGATCGGTGCCGTCGGGATCGCGGCATACGGCCCGGCCGATCACCAGGCGCCCTGCCAGGGTACAGGTCCCGAAGAAGACAAAGTGGCCTGCGCCTGGCAACAGCTTGAGCGTGGCATGGGGCACCGCCTTGCCGAGCGCCTCGGCACCCGAGGCCGGCGGTGTGACCTCGTCGGCGCTTCCCGCGACGATCGCGAGCGGGATCGATATGGCGCCGAGGCTCTCCGGCGTGAAGGACGGCACGGGGCCCGGCGCCATTGCGAACACGGCGCGAACGCGCTCGTCACGATAGGATCTGCCAGCAAGACCGTAGCGCTGGCGGAAATCGGGGTCGGTCGTCAGGCGCGACAGGCTCTTCTGGCGCAACTCTGTCGCGCCCGACTGCGACGTGCACAGCGCGTCGGCGGCGGGCGAGCGGCAGAATGCCGGAGTGCGCTCCGGATCGGTGATGCCGCCGGCGATGGCGATCGCGGTGTAGCCGCCGTATGAATGACCGGCGGCGCCGATCCGCGCCGGATCGATCTGGTCGCCGAAGGTGCTGTCGGCACGCATGGCGTCAATCACCGCGCTGAGATCGACGGCGCGCAACCACGTCAACGTGTAACCCTCGACCGTCGTAGGTTCGGATCCGTTGTTGCCGGGGTGGTTGAGCGCAACGGCGATGAATCCGTGCGCCGCAAGCCCTGCGCCGAACCAGGCGAGAGTGGATGCGGAGCCGCCAAAACCGTGGGACAGCAGGATCAGCCCGCGGCGGGCCCCGCCGCCGGCGCCGCATCGGGCGCGGCGCTGCCGGTGCTGACGAATGGGACGATGCGCGGCCCGGTCCATTGCGGCTGCTCGCGCGCATCGGCTGCGGCCGGGTACCAGATCGTGACGCGGAGCGCGTGCAGCTTGGCGCCGCGCCAATCGTAAGGCTCGGGCGGAATCAAATCACGCGTCGTGACGCCGACCTTGAACGCAGTGTCATCGGCGCGTGCGAGCCCCGGCGCGGCGAGCAGGATCAGCCACAGCGCCAGAAACCTCATCGGCAGAATGCCTCGTCTGGGTGTCCTACTCCGCCGCCTGCCGCACGTGGCGGGCGGTGGGCGTGCGCATCGTCACCAGTTCCTCCGATGCGGTCGGATGCAGCGCGATGGTGGCATCGAAATCCGCTTTCGTCGCCTTCATCTTCACGGCGATCGCGACGACTTGCGTGATCTCGGCGGCGCAGTCGCCGACGATGTGGCAGCCGAGCACGCGGTCGCTCGACCCGTCGACCACGAGCTTCATCAGCACGCGGGTGTCGCGGCCGGACATCGTCGCCTTGATCGGGCGGAAATCGGTCTTGTAGATGTCGACGTGGCTGAACTGCGCCCGCGCCTCTTCTTCCGTTAGACCAACCGTGCCGACCTCGGGCTGCGAGAACACCGCGGTCGGGATCGTCGCGTGGTCGACCTGCACCGGACGCTTGCCGAACACGGTGTCGGCGAAGGCATGGCCCTCGCGGATGGCGACCGGCGTCAGATTCGCGCGGTGGGTGACGTCACCGACCGCGTAGATATTGTCGACCGAGGTCTTCGACCAGCCATCGACCTGGATGCCGCCATTGGCGGGATTGATGGCGACGCCTGCCGTCTCCAGCCCGAGATTGGCGACGTTGGGATGGCGGCCGATCGCGAACATCACCTGGTCGGCGGCAATGCTCGACCCGCCGGACAGATGCGCGGTGAAGTCCCGTCCGTGCTTGTCGACCTTGGTCACCGTGCAGCCGGTGATGATGG
Source organism: Bradyrhizobium viridifuturi (assembly GCF_001238275.1). Taxonomy (GTDB): domain Bacteria; phylum Pseudomonadota; class Alphaproteobacteria; order Rhizobiales; family Xanthobacteraceae; genus Bradyrhizobium; species Bradyrhizobium viridifuturi. The sequence goes on along the minus strand of NZ_LGTB01000023.1, from coordinate 115,596 downwards.
TGATGCCGCGCTTCTCCATCTCGGCGCGGACATGCTTGCGCACGTCCTCGTCGAAGCCGCGCAGGATGTTGTCGCCGCGATAGACCACCGTCACGTCGGAGCCGTAGCCGGCGAAGATGCCGGCGAATTCCAGCGCGATGTAGCCGCCGCCCTGGATCACGATCCGCTTCGGCAGCTCCTTGAGATGAAACGCCTCGTTGGAGGAGATCACGTGCTCGATGCCGGGGACATGCGGCCCGTGATTGGGCGCGCCGCCGGTGGCGATCAGGATGTACTTCGCGGTGACCTTCTCGCCGGTGGCGAGGCGGAGCGTGTGGGCATCCTCCAGCACTGCGCGGGACTTGACGATCCGCGCACCGGACTTCTCGACATTGGTGGTGTAGGCGCCCTCGAGCCGGGCGATCTCCTTGTCCTTGTTGGCGACCAGCGTCGCCCAGTCGAACGAGACCTGGCCGATGCTCCAGCCGAAGCCGGCTGCGTCCTCGATCTCCTGGTGGACATGGCTGCCGATCACGAACAGCTTCTTCGGCACGCAGCCGCGGATCACGCAGGTACCGCCCATCCGGTATTCTTCGGCAACCATGACCTTCGCGCCATAGTTGGCAGCGATGCGGGCGGCACGCACGCCGCCCGAACCACCACCGATGACAAACAGGTCGACGTCAAACTCGGCCATGGGTACCTCTCTTTTCATCCTCGCCCCGCGAGCGGGGCGAGGTCACACGGAGCGCATCAGAGCGCTCAAAAACCCATCAGATATCCTTGCCGCGCTTCTTCATCTCGGCCTTGAACTGGCCGTTGACGATCACGCCGAACTGCTGCGCCCACTGCTGCATATATTGCAGCGAGCCGTTGATTGCAGTGGGCTCCGCGGTCAAAAGCTTCTGACCGAGCGGCGTCTTGTAGAACGTCACGAGGTCCTTGAGCTCCTGCTCGGTGAACTCGGCGGCGTAGATCTGCGCCATGCCGTCGCCGATCTCCTTCTCGCTGCCCGCGAATTGCTTGGCGACGATCACCGCGACCTCGTCGAGATCCTTCTGGTAGTTCAGGTACTGCTGCAGCAGGCCGGTCTTGGTCTTCTCGATGATTCCCGGAACGGCGCCGGAATACATCACCGCGACGTTCTTCATCGCCAAGATTTCCTTGGCGGCCGCGATCGCCGCGGGCGTCGACTGCTTGACCTTGGGCATGGGGGGCAATTGCTGCTGCGCCATGGCCGGCGCTGCCGCGAGCGCCAGTCCCGCCGCCAGGGCCGCTGCCGACAAAAGTCCCGAAAAACGCTTCATTCCAAGTCTCCTTGCTTGCGGCGCTATCGCCGTTCAACAACCCGAATTCCCTGTGCGCCGGCCAGGACGGCGACGCTGCCAAGCCCGATGAACAGGCCGTGTTCGACCACGCCCGGAATGACGCTGAGCAGACCCGCAAGACGCGGCGGGTCGCCGATCCGGCCGAGATGGGCATCGACGATCCAGTGGCCGCCATCGGTGACAAAAACGTGACCGTCCTTGCCCTTGCGGATGATCATTTGGCCGGACACGCCGGCCTCACGGAACGCCCGCGCCATCGCAGCCTGCGTCGCGGCGAGCCCGAACGGGATCACCTCGACCGGCAGCGGGAAGCGGCCGAGCACGTCGACCCACTTGCTGTCATCGGCGATCACGATCATGCGATCACTTGCGGCGGCCACGATCTTCTCGCGCAGCAGCGCGCCGCCGCCGCCCTTGATCAGATTGAGCGCGGGGTCGATCTCGTCGGCGCCGTCGATGGTGAGGTCGAGATGGTCGATCTCGTCCAGCGTGGTCAGCGGCACGCCGCAGCGGATCGCGTCCGCCCGCGTCGCCTCCGAGGTCGGCACGCCGATCACCTTCATGCCGGAGCGGACCTTCTCGCCAAGCAGCTCGACGAAGTGCTTGGCGGTCGACCCGGTGCCGAGCCCGAGTTTCATGCCGTCGCGCACCTCTTCGAGCGCGCGCGCCGCCGCCTGGCGTTTCAGTGCGTTCATGTCCACGGCCGATAGCCCCTCGGTTGTCCGTTACGGGCGCGCCATCGGGCGGCCCGGCGGGCGCATATCTAGCCTCGATTCACGGACAGGAATAGCGTCATCCGGACCCGTCCTTAGGCCGAAACGGCGTCCATCGCGGCCAAAATCGCCGCAAAACGGTCCTCGACCTCGGCTCGCATCCCGGGGTGGGTAAAAATGTAGAACTGGTCGTCGCGGATCGCGGCCAGCACCTGGGCCGCAACCAGCGACGGGTCGAGGCCGGTCTCCAGGCGGCGCGCGATCTCGGCGATGAGCGCGGCTGCGGGGCTGTCCGGAGCGGGCTGGCGCGGCGGGCCGTATTGCTCCGGGCGGTTGCGCCCGCTCTCGCGATCCGGGTCCGCACATAGCTCGGGCAGAGCACGCTGACGCCGATCCCGAGCGGCTTCAGTTGCGCCGAAAGCCCCTCGGAGAGGCTGACGACGGCGAATTTGGACGCCGAATACGGGCTCACGCCGAGCCCCGCATTCATGCCGGCCATCGACGCCGTGTTGACGATATGGCCGCCCTCGCCGTGCGCGCGGATATGCGGCAGGAAGCTCCGGATGCCATGCACGACGCCCATCAGGTTGACGTCGATCACCCAGCGCCAGTCGTCGACGGAGATCCGGTCGATGCCCCCGCCCCCCGCGACGCCGGCATTGTTGCAGACGACATGGACCTTCCCGAAAGCGAGGAACGAGGCCTGCGCCGCGCCGTCGACGCTGCCGGGGTCGGCGACGTCGCAAACCACGCCACGGACATCCCCGCCGCCGGCCCGCAGCGTGTCGACGGCCTTGTCCAGCGCGTGGGTTTCGATGTCGGCGAGCATCACCTTCATGCCCTCGCGCGCGAACGCGGTTGCCATGGCCAGTCCGATTCCGCTGGCCGCGCCGGTGACAAAAGCGGCTTTTCCGGCAAGTTCCCGCATCCGAGCCTCCCTTTTTGCGCGACACTAGCATCTTCTCTTGCATCGCGCGGCGCTGCCCGATAGCGAAAGACAGATGTCCGCCTCGTCTCCTCCCATCATTGTATTCGATCTCGACGGCACGCTGGTCGACACCGCGCCTGATCTCATCAGCGCGCTCAATTACGTGCTCGACCGCGAGGGTATGCGGCCGGTGCCGTTGTCGGCGGCGCGCAACATGATCGGCGCCGGCGCGCGCAAGCTGCTCGAGCGCGGGCTCGAGGTGGACGGACGCGTGGTCAGCCTCGCTGACCTCGATCGTCTGACCAAGGATTTCGTCGACTTCTACGCCGAACACATCGCCGACGGCTCGCGTCCGTTCGAGGGGCTGGAGACCACGCTCGACCTGCTCGCGGCGAAGGGCCACCAGTTTGCGGTCTGCACCAACAAGCTGGAGTGGCTGTCGAAGCTGTTACTCGACCGGCTCGGTTTGACGCCGCGCTTTGCTGCGATCTGTGGCCAGGACACGTTCGGCGTCGCCAAGCCCGATCCGGCGTTCCTGCGCGAGACGGTGGTCCGCGCCGGCGGTAGGCTGCCGGGCGCCATCATGGTCGGCGATGCCGGTCCTGACGTCGGGGTCGCCCGGCGCGCCAACGTGCCGGTGATCGGGGTCGATTTCGGCTACACTGACGTGCCGATGACCGAGCTGAAGCCGGATCGGTTGATCAGCCATATGCGCGACCTGCCGGACGCCATCGCCAGCCTCATCGGCGCATAAAATTCTCACAACACACTGATATCGCTTGGCAATATTTTGCCATGCGATTTTGCCATTAACCATCCTTTAACGAACAGCCCTCCCCCTGTTGCGCCTCTGTTCCGACGCTCCTATGGTCGGGCCGGGGATTGTGGCTGATTGCCGCATTAGAGTGTGGATCATGCGTCGTATCATCGTAATTGCGGCCGCCGGGCTGAGCCTGGCCGGCTGCTCCTCCTTCTCATTGGATTCGTTCAAGTCCGCGCCGCCACCGATGCAGGTGCAGCTGGATTCGAACCCGCAAGGCGCCGACGCCGAGACGTCGATCGGGCCGGGGTGCAAGACGCCCTGCTCCGTGTCGATCCCGGCTCCGGAGAGCAACTTCACCGTCACCTTCAATATGCCGAAGTTCCAGCCGGCGACGGTGCCGGTGACAGTGACCCGCTCGCCGGGCGACTTCAGCAGCCCTGCCACCACCACGCTCGATCCGAGCCCGGTGTTCGCCGAGCTACAGCCCGCCGGCCCGCCGCCGCGCGCGCACAAGCCGCGGCCGAAGCGGAAGAAGCCGAAGCCGGCTGCTGCCGGGGCGCCTGCCGCCGCGCCGGACGCGGCGTTCCCTGCCCCGGCTGCGGCGCCGCCGCCGGCTGCCGCGCCAGCGCCAACGCGCTAGACATTGCGTGATTGCAGTGCACAAGAACCCGGCCGCAGGCCGGGTTTTCTGCATTGTGTGGAGACACATCGGCGATTGCGATCATGCATCGCGCGATCTGCCTCACCTATCGCTTCGCAATTCGCATTGCAGGTTGCGGATCATCCCTTGGAACGCATTGTGACGTTGTGCCAACATGCATAGATTGTGCGTGCGGGCCGACCACGGCTCGGCACGCAGCGACAGATTGCAAGGCTTGAGCTGAATGAACGGATCCACGCAGGCGCAACCCGACACGCTGTTCCGTCCGATGACCGATCCGTTCGGCCGGACGATCCGTTACCTGCGCGTCTCCGTCACCGACCGCTGCGACCTGCGCTGCTTCTACTGCATGTCGGAAGACATGACGTTCCTGCCGAAGGCGGATCTCCTGACGCTGGAGGAACTCGACCGGCTCTGCTCCGCCTTCGTCGCCAAGGGCGTGCGCAAGATCCGCCTCACCGGCGGCGAGCCGCTGGTCCGCCGCAACGTGATGGGCCTGGTGCGTTCGCTGTCGCGCCACCTTTCGACCGGCGCGCTCGACGAATTGACCCTGACCACCAACGGCTCGCAGCTCGCCCGCTTCGCGCAGGAGCTGGCCGATTGCGGCGTGCGCCGCGTCAACGTCTCGCTCGACACGCTCGACCCCGTAAAATTCCGGGCCATCACCCGCTGGGGCGACATCGACAAGGTGCTGTCGGGCATCGAGGCGGCGCGCTCGGCCGGGCTCGCGGTCAAGATCAATGCGGTCGCGCTGAAGAACATGAACGAGGACGAGATTCCCGCGCTGATGGAATGGGCGCACGGCAAGGGCATGGGGCTGACGTTGATCGAGGTGATGCCGATGGGCGACATCGGCGAGGGCCGCATCGATCAGTACGTGCCGCTGTCACTGCTGCGCGCGCGGCTCGAGAAGCACTACACGCTGACCGACCTTGCCGACGACACCGGCGGCCCTGCCCGCTATGTCCGCATCGCCGAGACCGGCGGCAAGCTCGGCTTCATCACGCCGATGACCCACAATTTCTGCGAATCCTGCAACCGGGTGCGGATCACCTGCACCGGCACGCTGCACACCTGCCTCGGTCACGAGGACGCCTCCGACCTGCGTCGCCCGCTGCGCGCTTCGCCCGATAATGATCTGCTGTCGGCGGCCATCGACCGGGCCATCGGACTGAAGCCGAAGGGGCACGACTTCATCATCGACCGCCGCCATAACCGCCCGAGCGTCAGCCGCCACATGAGCGTGACCGGCGGCTAGTCCGAAGCCCTCTCCCGACGCCTGCTTCGTCCCCCGATTACCAAGGCGGGACAACGGTTTGCCGCGGCGTCAATTTGCCCATTTTCCGATTGACGGCGTTCCGCGGCGCTGATTTGGTGCCCCGGCTTTCACGCTTGCCAGGCCGGACAGGCCGCTGCCCGTCGGTTGTCGACGATCCGGCAGCCAAGAGCAGCTAACAACGGCGGAAGCGCATTTCGGGGGAGGACGATCGCTTGCAACTGCTCCTGAAAGTGAGCCGTGGCTCCGTGCGCATGCGCGCGGCGGCCAGATGATGCTTGAGAAGATATTCGGTGCGCAGATCGCGCGACCGCGGAGATCGTGATGCGCCCAATGTTGGCACTAAGTCAGGCCATCGACCGCCTCAATGAGAAGATCGGCTACGTCTGCAACCTGCTCGTGCTGATCGCCTGCCTGGTCAGCGCCGGCAACGCCATGATCCGGTATGCGTTCAGCTACTCCTCGAACGGCTGGCTCGAGGCGCAGTGGTACATGTTCGCGATCCTCGTGATGTTCGGCGCCTCCTACACCTTCAAGCGCAACGAGCATGTGCGCGTCGAGATCCTCTATCTGATGCTGTCCGAGCGCGGCCAGCTCTGGCTCGACATGATCGGCACCTTGTTCTTCCTGATCCCGGCCTGCCTGCTGCTCGCCTATCTGTCCTGGCCGTTCTTCTACCAGGCCTATGCGGTCGGCGAGATGAGCGGCAATGCCGGCGGCCTGCTGCGCTGGCCTATCAAGTTCGTTATCCCGTCCGGCTTCGTGATGCTTGCGTTGCAAGGCGTCTCAGAGGTGATCAAGCGGATCGCCGCGCTGCAGGGCTATGTGACCATCGACGCGAAGTATGAGAGGCCGACGCAATGACGATCACGCTGGAGATGATGCCGCCGCTGATGTTCGGCGGCCTGATCATTGCGATGCTGGTCGGCTATCCGGTGGCGTTCACGCTGGCCGCGGTCGGCCTGTCGTTCGGGTTTCTGTCGATCTATCTCGGCTTCTTCGACCTCAACTTCCTGCAGGCGATCCCGGGCCGCATCTTCGGCAGCGTGCTGTCCAACGAGCTGCTGCTCGCGATCCCCTTCTTCACCTTCATGGGCGCGATATTGGAGAGATGCGGGCTCGCCGAGGACATGCTGGATTCGATGGGCCAGCTGTTCGGCCCGATCCGCGGCGGCCTCGGCTATTCCGTGATCATCGTCGGCTTCATCCTCGGCGCCATCACCGGTACGGTGGCGGCGCAGGTGATCGCGATGGCGCTGATCTCGATGCCGGTGATGATCCGCTACGGCTACAACATCCGCTACATCACCGGCGTGCTCGCCGCCTCCGGCACTATCACGCAACTTGTCCCTCCCTCCCTCGTCCTGATCGTGCTCGCCGACCAGCTCGGCAAGTCGGTCGGCGACATGTATCTCGGCGCGTGGGGACCGTCGGTGTTCCAGATCATGCTGTTCGCCGGCTACACCTTCCTGCTCGGCGTCTTCAAGCCGAGCCACGTCCCTGCCGTGCCGGTCGAGGCCCGCACGCTGACCGGCTGGGCGCTGTGGAAGAAGTGCCTGCTCGGCATCATCCCCTCGGCCGTGCTGATCTTCGTCGTGCTCGGCACCATGATGATGGGCCTTGCCACCCCGACCGAAGCCGGCGCGATGGGCGCGGTCGGCGCCATCGTGCTCGCTGCGATCCACCACAAAGATTTCAGCGCGAACGGGCGCAAGGTGCTCATCGTCGGCGTGATCGCCGGTGGCATCGGCACCATCGTCGCGATGCTCTACGCCGAGAACCTGATCTTCAGGCTCGCCTTCGCGATCACCTATCTCGCGGTGGTCTGGATCTGCCTCGAGGCCGTGAAGATCCCGGATCTGCGCGACCTGATCAAGCAGGGCTACGAGACCACCATGCGCATCACTTGCATGGTCACCTTCATCCTGATCGGATCGACCTGCTTCTCGGTGGTGTTCCTCGGCGTGTCCGGCGGCACCTGGCTGGAGCACCATCTGACCTCGCTGCCCGGCGGTGTCTGGGGCTTCCTGATCTTCATCAACATCTTCATCTTCTTCCTGGCGTTCTTCCTCGACTTCTTCGAGATCGCCTTCATCATCCTGCCAATGATCGCGCCGATCGCCCAGAAGGTGCTGGCGCCGGTGGTCGGCCCGGATGCCGCGCTGATCTGGTTCGGCGTGATGCTCTGCGTCAACATGCAGACCTCGTTCCTGCATCCGCCGTTCGGCTTCGCGCTGTTCTATCTGCGTGGCGTGGCACCGAAGGAAGTGAAGAGCTCCGACATCTACTGGGGCGCGATGCCCTGGATCGGGTTGCAGGCGATCATGGTGGCGCTGGTGATCGCATTCCCGGTCGTCGTCACCGGCCTGCTCGACAAGCCGCTCGACGTCGACCTCAACAAGGTCAAGATCGAGGTGCCGCAGATCGAGCTGCCGCCGCTCGATTTCGGCCAGCCGAAGCAGTAGCCGGCGCCCTGTCACCCGCTGGCCTGCCTCGCGAAGCGAGGCCGGCCGCGGCTGTTGACGGCGGCGAAGCAGCCTGTGAATAGACGAGGCACGGATCGCCCTCGAACTCACAGATTGCCGACCATGCCCCAATCGCGCCCCACCCGCTCGTTCGTTCGCCCGCTGATCGCATCCCTCGGCCTGGCGCTTGCCGCCACCATGGCGCAGGCAGCGCCGGCAGCCGACATTCGCTCGCTGGCACAACAGGAGCAGCAGCCGCTGCTCGACACCCTGCGCGACCTCGTGCAGATCGAATCCGGCAGCAAGGACATCGACGGCCTCAACCAGATCGCCGCACGCATCGCCGGCCAGCTCAAGCAGCTCGGCGGCACGGTGGACATCCTGCGAACCACCGACATCTATCGCCTCGACGACACGCCCGAGAAGATCGGCCCGGCCGTTCAGGCCGTCTTCAAGGGCTCGGGCAGCGCGAAGATCATGCTGATCGCGCACATGGACACGGTCTATCTCAAGGGCATGCTGAAGGACCAACCCTTCCGCATCGACGGCGACAAGGCCTATGGACTCGGCATCGCCGACGACAAGCAGGGCGTCGCCACCATCATCCACACCGTTGCACTGCTGCAGAAGATGAACTTCAAGGACTACGGCACGCTTACGGTGCTCATCAATGGCGACGAGGAGATCTCCTCGCCCGGCTGGCGCTCAACCATCACCCGCGTCGCCTCGGAGCAGGACGCCGTGTTCTCGTTCGAGGGCAGCGACGCCAGCGGCACGCTCCGCCTCGCCACCAGCGGCATCGGCTCGGCCTATCTCACGGTGCACGGCAAGTCGTCGCATGCGGGGGCGAGGCCCGAAGGCGGCGTGAATGCACTCTACGAACTGTCGCATCAGGTGCTGCAGATGAAGGACCTGTCCAAGCCCGAGCAGGGCCTGAAGCTGAACTGGACGGTTTCCAAATCAGGCACCAACCGCAACGTGATCCCCGCCGAAGCCACTGCACAGGCCGATGCCCGTGCGCTCAAGGTGTCTGACTTCGACGAGCTCGAGAAAGCCCTACAAGACAAGATCAAGAACCGCCTGCTGCCCGACTCCAAGGTCGACGTGAAATTCGAGGTCCGCCGTCCGCCGCTCGAAGCCAACGACGCCTCGCGCAGCGTGGCCGGCCACGGCAAGGCGATCTATCAGGAACTGGGCTTGTCGATAAACGTCGCCGAGAGGGCCACGGGCGGGGGCACCGACGCCGCCTTTGCCGCGCTCAAGACCAAGGGCGCCGTGGTCGAAGGCATGGGCCTGTCCGGCTTCGGCGCACACTCCAACGATGCCGAATACGTCCAGATCAACAGCATCGTGCCGCGCCTGTATCTTGCCACGCGCATGATCATGGACCTGTCCGGCGGCAAGGTGAAGTAAACCGGTCGTCCCGCAGTACGACCGGTTGCCACGGACCGGGCCGCTCAGGCGGTCGCCGCTTCCGCTTTGGCGAGGCGGAAGCTCAGCGTGAACTGGGCACCGCCGGACGGCAGGTTCTCGACCTTGATCGTCGCGTCGTGATCGTCGACGACGCCGCGGACGATCGAGAGGCCGAGCCCTGCACCATCGGTGCGGTGGCGCTGCCGATCGCCGCGCCAGAAGCGCTGGAACACCAGGCCCTGCTCGGCGGGCGCAATGCCGGGCCCGCAGTCGCGCACCTGCACCGAACCGTCCTCATGCACCTCGACATCGACCGAGGTCGCGTCGGCGGTGTACTTGATGGCGTTCTCCGCCAAGTTGAAGATCGCGCGCTGCAGCATCTCGGCATTGCCCTTGACCCGCACCGGACCATCGGTGCCGCGCAGCGCGATGTCCTTCTGCTGCGCCAGTGCATAGGGCGCGATCGAGCCGACCACCTCGGCGCACACGGCGCGCAGGTCCGCGGTCTCGCCGGGATCCAGCACCAGCGTATCGAGCTCGGCGATCTCGAGCAGCTGGCTGACGATACGGCTCATGCTCTCGATGTCGGCATGCAGCTCCCTGGTCCCCTTGCTCACATCCAGCGTCTCGATCCGGGTCCTCAGGATCGCGAGCGGCGTGCGCAGCTGATGCGCGGCATCGGCCGTGAACTGGCGCTGCGCGTGAAATCCATCCTCCAGACGGTCGAAGGCCTGGTTGACGGCGGTGACCAGCGGCAGGATCTCGCTCGGAATCCCGTCCGTCGGGAGACGGATGTCGGTCCTCGCCGGCCCGATGCTCCTCGCCTCCTCCGAGGCGCGCAGCAGCGGAATCACGGCGCGGCGGAAGATCAGGATGTCGGTCGCAAGCAGGATCAGCAGGATCGGGATGGTGATCCAGCCGACCCGCCGGAAGAAGTTGGAGACGATGTCGTCGATGATGACGTCGCGATGCGATAGGTCCTCGGCGACCTGGATGCGCAGCGTCGCGCCGCCGACGAGCTGGGTGACGCTGGCGCCGGAAATCCTATCGGCCGCAGCCGGCGGTCGCGGCGCCCCGCGATGCGACGAAAACAGCAGATTGTCGTCCGCATCGTAGATGTCGTAGCGGTAGCGGCCATAGGCGTCGGAATAGAGCCCCCTCAGGCTGTCCGGCAGGTTGAGCTGCACCTTGCCGGCGGAATCGACCGTGAGGTTCTGGCCGAGATCGGCGGCCTGATCGCGCATCGCCTCGCGATGCAGCTGGTTGATCTCCGAGTTCAAGAGCCACAGCAGCAGCAGCGGCAGGAAGATCGCGGCGACCGCGACCGCCATGATGTGCAGGAACACGATCCGCGAGGTCAGCGACGTGAAGCGGAACACCACCCCTACTTCTCCTCCGCCATCAGATAGCCGACGCCACGAATGGTGTGGATGATCACCTTGGCGCGGTGCTCGCTGAGCAGCTTGCGCAGCCGCGACACGTAGACCTCGACGGCATTCGAGGCGACCTCGCCCGACAGTCCGAAGATATGATCCTCGACATTCTTCTTCGGCACCACCCGTCCCTGCCGCCGCAGCAGGATCTCGAGCACCGACGTCTCACGCGCGGAAAACACGTGCGGCGCGCCGTCGACGAACACCTGCTTGCTCTCGGTGTCGTAGATGAGATTGGCGAGCTTCAGCGATGAGCCGAGCAGCTGGCCGGGTCGGCGCAGGATGGCTTCGAGCCGCGCCACCAACTCTTCCAGCGCGAACGGCTTCGCCAGATAGTCGTCCGCGCCGCTGCGCAGGCCATTGACCCGGTCCTGCAGCCCGTTGCGCGCGGTCAGCACCAGGACCGGCAGCGGGTCGTTCTTGCGGCGCAACTCCGACAGCACCGATAGGCCATCACCGTCGGGCAGGCTGAGATCGAGGATCATGGCAGCATAGCTCACGCTGCGCAGCGCATCGCGCGCCTCGGCGACGCTGTTGACGATATCGGACTCATATCCCGCCGCCAGCAGCCCGCTGGCGAGCAATCTCGAGAGTTCGACGTTATCCTCGACGATCAGAAGGCGCATCGCGGCATTCCTGTCTTCATTCGACCGGCCTTCTGTTTGCACACCTTGTTGCGATGCGCCAGCCAAGCGAAAAATCCGCAACAGATCACGCGCTGAGCAAGTCCGATATGCAAACGACACGCATTTGAGCACACCGTCTCGATTGGCCGTCCGGCGCTATGTTTTGGCTATGCGAGGCGGCTCCCACTCCCACGCAAAATAGATAAACCGGCTCTCCCTGCAATCAAAATCGCGCGCCTGGCGCATCCTGGAAAAGGGCAAATGTAAGGCTGGCGTCAGCAAGCCCTGATAACTGTTCATCCGCTCTCACCGGGAGCTCGACGACGGCCCGCCACGCGGCAAGACCTCGTCTCCCGCGCGGAGCTCTCATGCAGTACTGGCCAGGCGGGCGATGTCATTTCGGATGAAGTTTATGGGCTTTGCGGCGATGCCGGTGCTGGCGGCGCTTCTCGCCGGCGCGTGGCTCACGACGCGTGCCGACGGTGTCGTAAACGCCAAGGCCGTGCAGGAGACTGCGACGCAGGACGTCAATGTCGAGCAGCAATACGTTGCATTGAATGACAAGCAGGCGGCTTCCATGAAGATCATGGCCGCGGAGCAGCGCTCGTTCCGAACACTGAAGAACGCAGTCGGCTCGATCGATTTCAACCAGAACATGCTGGTGCAGGCGTTCACCCCAAATCCCGGCAGGATCGTCGACACGCCCCTCAACGTCGGTGACGAGGTCGCGAAGGGCGACAGGCTGTTCACGATCGACAGCCCCGATCTGTTGCAGGCCGAATCCTCGCTGCTCGCCTCGGCCGGCGTGCTCGAACTCCAGACCAGAACGCTGGCGCGGGTCAGGCAGCTGCTGAAGACCGGCGGCGGCGCGCAGAAGGACGTCGACCAGGCGACGTCGGACCAGCAGACCGCCGAGGGCAACTACAAGGCCGGCCGCGACGCCGTGCGCATCTTCGGCAAGACCGACGCCGAGATCGACCGCATCGTCGCCGACCGCAAGGTCGATTCCATCCTGGTGGTGCCGAGCCCGATCTCCGGCCGGATCATTGCCCGCAACGCCGCGCCGGGTCTCTTCGTGCAGCCCGGCAATGCACCGGCACCCTATTCGCTGGCCGACATCTCGACGATGTGGATGGTCGCCAATGTGATCGAGACCGATGCTCCCTCCTACCGGATCGGCCAGCCGGTCGAGGTGCGGGTGCCGGCCTATCCGAACGAGGTGTTTCGCGGCCGGGTGACGACGCTTGGTCTCAACATCGATCCGAACTCGCACCGCCAGCTTGTGCGTTCGGTGATCGACGATCCCCAGCACAAGCTGCGCGCCGGCATGCTGGCGAGCTTCACCATCGAAACCGAGCCGCCGAAACTGTCGGTGAGTGTTCCGCTGGACGCCATCGTGCGTGAGGGCGACGGCACGATGACGGTGTGGGTCACGACCGACGGCCGCAAGTTCGACCGCCGCTCGGTGACGATCGGCATGGAGCAGGACGGCTGGCGGCAGATCCTCAGCGGCCTGCAAGCCGGCGAGAAGATCGCCTCCACCGGCGCGATCTTCCTCAGCAACAAGTTCGCCAACGCGGCCACCGGCTAGGCCCGTGCCAGCCGCGCCCTGGTCCGCTCAAGAGTAAGTGCACCTTGATCAAGAGCCTCCTCCAATTCGGTCTGACCCGAAGCGCCGTCATCGTGCTCGGCCTTGCCGTGTTCTGCGCCGCGGGCATCGCAGCGTTCAGCAAGCTGAACATCGAGGCCTATCCGAACCCGGCGCCCGTCATCCTCGAGATCACGGCGCAGGCCGCCGGCCTCTCCGCCGAGGAGATGGAGAAGTACTATACGATCCCGATGGAGATCGGGCTGTACTCGACGCCGGGTGTCGTCAACATCCGCTCGACCTCGTTCTACGGCCTGTCGTTCGTGCGGGTGACCTTCAGATACGGCGTCGACTATTATTTCGCGCTCTCGCAGGCCACCAACAATCTCACGCAGAACGTCCAGCTTCCCGGCAATCAGATCCCGCAGATCCAGCAGTCCAGCCTCGTTGGCGAGATCTACCGCTACCAGATCGTCGGTCCGCCGAATTTCGGCCTGACCAACCTCAGGACCTTGCAGGATTACGTCGTCGCCCGCCGGCTGACGACGATACCGGGCGTCGTGCAGATCAACTCCTGGGGCGGCACCACCAAGCAGTTCAACGTCGACGCCGACCTTGCAAAGCTCGAGGCCTATAACATCACCGTGCCGCAGCTGATCAGCGCGCTCGGCAACGCCAACATCAACGTCGGCGGCCGCGAGATCGCGATCGGCCAGCAATCCGTCAACATTCGCGGCATCGGCCTGATCAACTCCGGCGGCGACGACGACATCACCAAGGGCTACAGGGTCCAGGACATCGAGAACGTCGTCCTGACGCAATCCAACGGGCTGCCGATCCAGATCAAGGACGTCGCCAAGGTTTCGGTCGGCTTTGTGCCGCGGCTCGGCATCGCAGGAAAGGACAAGAACGACGACGTCGCCGCGGCGATCGTCGTCATGGGCCGCACGCAGCATACCAACGACATCGTGCCGAAGGTCGAGGAGGAGGTCGCCAAGATCAACAGCGACGGCACCCTGCCGCCCGGCGTCAAGGTGGTGCCGTATTACGATCGCACCTCGCTGGTCAGCGTCACGACCCACACCGTGCTGCACAACCTGATGTTCGGCTGCCTGCTGGTGTTCGTGATCCAGTGGGTGTTCCTGGGCGACCTGCGCAGCGCGCTGATCGTCAGCGCCAACATCCCGTTCGCGCTGTTCTTCGCGATCATCATCCTGGTGCTGCAGGGCGAGGACGCCAACCTCTTGTCGCTCGGCGCCGTCGACTTCGGCATCATCGTCGATTCCGCCGTCATCATGATGGAGAACATCTTCCGCAACTTCCAGTCCAGCCCGGAGAACCGGCTGCGCGTGCTGCAAAACCTCGCCGAGGGCTATTGGGGAGGCGATCCGACCACGCGCAACGGCCAGCCCGCGCCGGGCTGGACCGAGCGGCTGCGGATGATCTTCGTCAGCGCATTGCAGGTCGACAAGGCGGTGTTTTTCACGGCGGCTATCACGGTGACCGCGTTCGTGCCGCTGTTCACCATGCAGGGCGTCGAAGGCCAGATCTTCGGACCGATGGCGCGAACCTACGGCTACGCGCTCGCAGGTGCGCTGCTGGCGACCTTCACGGTGACGCCAGTGCTGGCATCGCTGCTGCTGCCGAGGCACATCGAGGAAACCGAGACCATCATCGTGCGCTCGCTGCGCAAGGCCTACACGCCGGTGCTGCGCTGGTCGCTGACGCATCTGCGGATCGCGGTCGCGGCCGGCATCGTTTTCCTCGGGCTCAGCGGCCTCGCCGCAAGCCAGCTCGGCAGTGAATTCCTGCCTGCGCTCGAGGAAGGCAATTTCTGGATCCGCGCCTCGATGCCATCGACCATGTCGCTCGACGCCGGCACCGAACCGACCCGCAAGATGCGCGAGATCCTGTTGCGGCACCCCGAGATCGTCACGGTGGTGTCGCAGCACGGCCGTCCCGACAATGGTAGCGACGCCTCGCCGTTTTCGAATGTCGAGCTATTCGCGCCGATCAAGCCGTTCGACCAGTGGCCGCCCGGCCTGACTAAGGAAAAGCTCACTGAGGAATTGCAGAAGGAGTTCGACGAGGAACTGCCGGGCGTCACCTTCAACTTCTCGCAATACATCCAGGACAACGTCGAGGAGGCGCTGTCGGGCGTCAAGGGCGCGAACTCGGTCAAGGTCATCGGTCCGAACCTCGCCGTGCTCGAACAGCTCGCGACCAAGGTCGCGCAGGAGATGGCCAAGGTGCGCGGCCTCGCCGATCTCGGCATCTTCCACCTGGTCGGGCAGCCCAACCTCAACATCAAGGTCAATCGCGAGAAGACCGCGCGCTACGGCCTCAACACCGGCGACGTCACGACCGTGGTCCAGGCCGCGCTCGGCGGCAGCAGCGCGACAACGGTGCTCGAGGGCGACCGGCAGTTCGGCGTGGTGGTGCGGCTCGATCCCAAGTTCCGCCAGAGCATCGACGAGGTGCGCGAGATCAAGGTCGCCTACCAGACGCCGTCCGGCACCAACGCCTACATCCCCCTCAGCGAGCTCGCCGACATCTCGCTCGATACCGGCGCGTCGTTCATCTATCGCGAGCGCAGCCAGCGCTACATCCCGATCAAGTTCAGCGTGCGCGGCCGCGATCTCGGCAGCACGGTGGCGGAGGCGCAGACGCGCGTCGCCGAAGCCGTGCAGCTTCCGGCCGGCTACCGGATGATCTGGTCCGGCGAGTTCGACAATCTCGAAGCCGCCAAGGCGCGCCTGATGATCGTCGTGCCGGTGACGCTGCTGCTGATCTTCGTGCTGCTCTACAGCCTGTTCAACTCGCTGCGCGACAGCCTGCTGGCGCTGGCCGGCATTCCCTTCGCGGTCGGCGGCGGCCTGATCGCGCTGTTCCTCGCCGGGCTCGATTTCTCGATCTCGGCCGCGATCGGCTTCATCTCGCTGTTCGGCGTCGCGGTCATGGACGGCATCCTCAACATCACCTATTTCCGCGAATTGCGGGCCTTCGGCATGGATATCGCGGAGGCCGTGTTCAACGGCGCCGAGCAGCGCATGCGCCCGATGCTGATGACCGCGCTGTCGGCAGGCGTCGGCCTGTTCCCCGCCGCGCTGTCGCACGGCATCGGCAGCCAGGTTCAGCGGCCGCTCGCCACCGTGGTGGTCGGCGGCATGTTCATCGGACCGCTGCTGCTGCTCGTGGTGGCGCCCGCCTTGCGCAAGATATTCCTGTCGCGGGCAACGGAAGTTGCGAGCGAGGACAGCGCGGCCGAAGCACCGCCCGCAGCGGCGCATGAAGGGGGCGGCTGATGTCCAGGACCGTCACAAGGATCGTTGCCGCAATCGCACCGTGCGGGAGGCGCGCGCTGCGCCCGGCGCTTGGCGCCGGGACCGCCGCCCTGTTGCTGGCAAGCTGCGCCGTCGGCCCGAATTTCGTGCCGCCCGCGGCTCCGGACGTCGATCGCTACACGCCGGAGCAGCTCTCCTCCCCCAGCATGAGTGCCGGTGGCCCCAGCGTGCCGAAGCAGCATTTCGTCAACGGCGAGGACGTGTCGCTGCGCTGGTGGACGGCATTCCGGTCGAAGCCGCTCGACGAGTTGATCAAGATGTCGGTCGAGCACAACCCTTCCCTGCAGTCGGCGGAGGCTGCGATCAGGATCGCGCAATACAACGCGCTGGCCCAGCGCGGGCTGTTCTTCCCGCAGATCGGCGCGAACTACACGCCGTCCCAGCAACAGATTTCCGGCGCGTCGGGATCGGGACCGGGCGGCCAGTCCCCTTCGGTGTTCTCGCTGCACACCGCGCAATTGAACGTCAGCTTCGTGCCTGACATCTGGGGCCAGAATGTTCGCGCGGTCGAGAGTCTCGACGCGATCTCCGAGCAGCAGCTGTTCCAGCTGGAAGCGGCCTACCTCACGCTGACCGCCAACGTCGTCACCGCCGCGATCCAGGAAGCGTCGCTTCGCGGCCAGATTGCAGCGATCCAGCGCGTCGTGAAGATCGAACGCGGCATCCTGGAGATCGTGAAGAACCAGTTCAACGCGGGCGGCGCCGCCCAGGTCGACGTGCTGGCGCAGGAGGCTGCGCTGGCCCAGTCCGAGCAGCTGCTACCGCCGCTGGAAAAGCAGCTCGCGGTTCAGCGCGACCTGCTGACGTCGTTGGCCGGGCAATTCTCGGCCGACGAGATCCTGCAAAAGTTCACGCTCGACCGCCTGGCGCTGCCCGCCAACCTGCCGGTGAGCCTGCCGAGCAAGATGATCCGCCAGCGACCGGACGTCAGGGCCGCGGAGGCGCTGCTGCATTCGGCGAACGCCCAGATCGGTGTGGCGATCGCTGCGCGGCTGCCCAACATCACGATCACCGGAAATACCGGGGCGGCCGCCTTCACCCTGGCCGAGTTGTTCACGCCGGGAACCAGCTTCTACGCCATCGCGGCGAGCGCGACCCAGCCAATCTTCGATGGCCTGACGCTGTACCACAAGCAGAAGGCCGCGGAGGCCGCGGTCGACCAGGCGGACGCGCTCTATCGACAGGCTGTGGTCGCGGCGATGCAGAACGTCGCCGATGCCTTGCGAAGCCTGCAGGCCGACGCGCGCGCCTTGCAGGCTGCGGTCAAGGCCGAACTTGCCGCCAGGGCCAGCCTCGACATCATTCAGAAGCAGCTTGCCCTCGGGCAGGTCAGCCAGGTGGTCGTGCTCAATGCCCAGCAGGTCTATCTGACGGCTGCGGTCGTCCGCGTTCAGGCCCAGGCGACGCGCCTTTCGGACAGCGCCGCCCTGTTCATGGCGCTCGGCGGCGCTTGGCCGGCCAACTGCGCGTCCGACGACTGGCGCAAATGCGTGCTGGAGGACGCACCCGCCCCGACGGCGCAGCGGGTCAGCGAAAACGGACCTCCCGCGCGCTGACCTGGCGGCACGCGGGGCACGAACCGGAGAAATCGGCGAATGAAAAACATCGCCACTTTGGCAGCAATCCTGCTCGCGATATCGGCGGGATCCGCGGCCGCACAGAGCGCGGTCGGCGGGCCGAAAAAGCCGAGCAATCTCGGCGGCCCTACCGTCCAGAACAACCCGGTGGTGCGGGCTCCGCAGGGTAATGCTCCGCCGCCGCCATCATCGCCCAAGCGATTGCCGAAGAAATAGCGGCACGCCGGCACAATTGAATTGGCTCCCGGTATCCACGCTGATCGGCTCGATGAGACAAAAATGAAAAACACAGCGCGTCTGCTTCTTATCGCCACGGCCATCGCCGTGACGGCATCGGACGCCTGCGCGGCGCCCGTTCACGTCGCGAGGCTGTCGTCGCAACGGCCGGTGGCCGCCGTCCGGGTGCGGCTCGCCTGCGACCAGGACTGCCGCTGCTGGCAGACCCGTTATCAGCAGCGCAGGGATCGCCGCGCAACCGCCGATCAGACGCGCCTGGATCCGAACTACTGTCCAGGTGGCGGGCACTATAACGGCCATTACCGCACCGGGCCGGCGACCGGATTGAGCTTCGAGAGCCGCACGCCCGTGCGCGCCTTGCCGTTTCCATTCTGAGCGACGCGACGCGCGGGCGCCTACCAGATGACGACCGCGCAGAGCAGCGCCAGCGGAAGCGCGGCGCCACCGATGACGACCCACTTGCGCATATCAGCCGGATCTCTCGAATATCTGAATATCTGAACGCCGACGAACAGGCAGACCGCGGCGCCCAGGATGATGCGAAACAAATCGGACGGCGTATCGTAGGCCGACCAGATGGTTTCGTTTTGCGGGCTTGCAACCCGTGCAGTGATGACCACCACAACGATCAGAAACAGCGTCCGAAGGAAAAGCCCGAGGAAACGCATGTGGCGCCCTGATTCATGCTGCCTCGACGACGCTAGCACGAATCGGGCCCAAGAATTATTCATTCAGCCAAAGAGGCATTCAGCCTGCCCTCGCCGGCTTCAAACAAAAACCCCGGAGCTCTGCCCCGGGATTTCCGCTTGCACTGAACGCGAGTGGCGTCAGGCCTGAGAATGCCGCGCCATGAAACTGTCATATCCGACTTCGGCAACCTGAAACCACTGATAGCCGTTGTTGGAGAACGACGTCAGCGAGTCATAGACCTTCTTGAAGTTGGCATTGCCCGCCGCGACCTCGGCATGCAGCTCCTTGGCGGCCTTGAAGGAAGCCTCCATCACCGCAGCCGGGAACGGGCGCAGCTTGGTGCCGACCGCGAGCAGCTTCTTCAGCGCGAGCGGGTTGGCCTGGTCGTAGCGCGCCATCATCCAGTTGTTGGCGAGATGGCCGGCCTGCTCCAGCACGAACTGATAGTGCTTCGGTAACGAGTTCCACTTGTCGAGGTTGATCATCGCGACCAGCATCGGGCCGCCTTCCCACCAGCCGGGGAAGTAATAGTTCGGCGCGACCTTGTAGAAGCCGAGCTTCTCGTCGTCGTAGGGACCGACCCACTCCGCCGCATCGATGGTGCCCTTCTCCAGCGCCGGATAGATGTCGCCGCCCGCGAGCTGCTGCGGCACCGCGCCGAGCTTCTGCATCACCCTTCCGGCAAAGCCGCCGATACGGAATTTGAGACCCTTGAGATCGTCGACGCTGTTGATCTCCTTGCGGAACCAACCACCCATCTGACAGCCGGTGTTGCCGGCGAGCAGCGAGGTGACGTTGTAGCCCTTGTAGAACTCGTTGAGCAGCTCCTTGCCGCCGCCCAGCATGAACCAGGCTGGTTGAGGCGCATGTTAGGCCCGAACGGCACCGAGGAGCCGAAGGTGAAAGTCGGATCCTTGCCGAAATAGTAATAGGGCGCGGTATGCCCCATCTCGACGGTGCCGTTCTGCACGGCGTCGAGCACCTGCAGGCCCGGCACGATCTCGCCGGCGGCAAACGTCTGGATCTGGAACTTGTTGTCGGTGGCCTCACCGACGGCCTTGGCCATCAGCTCGGCGCCGCCGTGCAGCGTGTCGAGCGACTTCGGCCAGCTCGTCGTCAGGCGCCATTTGAGCTCCGGCATCGACTGCGCAATCGCGGGAGCTGCGACTGTTGCCGCGCCCGCGACGCCGAGACCCGTGACCTTGATGAAATCTCTTCGCTTCATTTGAATCCCGCCCTGTATGATTGTGTTGTCCGAGCGTCGACTGCTTGCGATCGTCGCGCTACTTTTCTTTGCCGTCATGACCGTTGACCGATCACACGCCGCCTTCGTGCCGAGGCTTCGGCGGCGAGCATGGAACATCCCCTCGGCGAATGCCAGACGCAAAAAACCCGGCCCCCTTGCGGAGGCCGGGCTACTTAAGTCGAAGCTTCTTAGCGCGTTCTCTTCTCGCGAATGCTCGAAACGCCTCAGCCGCGGGTGCGCGAGCGGATCATGAAGCTGTCGAAGGTGTATTCGGCGACCTGCCACCACAGATACTGGTCGGAACGATACGCCTGCATGGCATCGATCGACTTCTTGAAGTCGGCGTTCTTGGCCGAGATTTCACCCCACAGCTCGTTGGTCGCCTTGAGGCAGGCCTCGAGCACCTCGTTGGTGAACGGACGCAGCTGCGTGCCGCTGGCGACCAGCCGCTTCAGCGCCGAGGGGTTCTGCATGTCGTAGCGCGCAGCCATCCAGCTGTTGGCGTTGGCGGTCGCGTTGGTCAGGATCGCCTGGTAGTTCTTCGGCAGCGCGTTCCACTTCTCGAGGTTGCAATAGGCGTGCACGGTCGGGCCGCCCTCCCAGAAGCCCGGGTAGTAGTAGTACTTGGCGACCTTCTGGAAGCCGAGCTTCTCGTCGTCATAGGGACCGACCCACTCGGCGGCGTCGATGGTGCCCTTTTCCAGCGCCGGATAGATGTCGCCGCCAGCGAGCTGCTGCGGCACCACGCCGACCTTCTGCAGCACCTGGCCGGCAATGCCGCCGATGCGGAATTTGAGGCCGGAGAGATCGGCGACGGTCTTGATCTCCTTGCGGAACCAGCCGCCCATCTGGGTGCCGGTGTTGCCGCAGGGGAAGCCGATCACGCCGAACTTCTTGAAGAACTCGTTGCCGAGCGCCTCGCCGCCGCCCTGGTACCACCAGGAATTCTGCATGCGCGCGTTGAGGCCGAACGGCACCGACGCGTAGATCGCAAAGGTCGGGTCCTTGCCGACATAGTAATAAGACACGGTGTGGCACATCTCGACCGTGCCGTTCGACGTCGCGTCCAGCGCCTGCAGGCCGGGGACGATTTCACCCGCCGCGAACACCTGGATCTGGAACTTGTTGTCGGTCATTTCGGCGACGTACTTCGCCACCTGATCGGCGCCGCCATAGATGGTGTCCAGCGACTTCGGGAAGCTCGAGGTCAGGCGCCACTTGATTTCAGGCGAGGACTGCGCGATCGCCGGCGCGGCAACCGCCGTCGCGGCAGCACCGGCCGCAGAAACTTTCAAAAAATCACGACGCTTCATCGTAAGGCTTCTCCTTGAGGGGCGTTTCCCAGTGACCGCAAGCAGCTCTCCGGCAGGAGGCTCGCAAGCCGAACGCTTGCAAACACCCGCCGAGGCGCTCTGGGTCGGCCCTTTAACACGGAAGGCGGCCTCACGGAAACGCGACAATGGCATGACCGCGGCAATTAAACGAAAGTCTGATGACGCCGGAAATATGCCGGAAAATGCGGCTCGGGCTGCGACGATGACACCGCGCCGCCGCTCGCGGACCTTGCCACCCGTCACGCGGTAAATCGCCGCGCGCGGCCGGTCGGAGCGATCAGCGCCGCGTCGCTTCCCGCGCCTTCTTGGCTTTATCGGCCAAATGCCGCCCGCGCCGGATCCAGCTTTGCGCGGTTGTCTTGCTGACGCCATACATCTTCGCGATCGTCGCTGCAGCTTCACCGATCGAGCCGGATTTCTTGGCAACGTTGAACGCCATCCGGGAGGCCTCTTCGCGCTTCTCCCGCGTCAGATGCTTGCGTTCCTTGCCTGCTTCGCGCGATGCTGCCATGTCGATGGTCGCCCCACGACCTTCCCGCAGTTTCGGCTTCATCCCCTGGCCACCTTCAACGGATCGAAGGGTGGTATGATTCGGCCAGTCCCGCACAAACATACAGGCCGGAACCGATTCAGCAATCGCCGCGGTGCGACGGGCCTGTGAAGAAAGCCCCCCGCCGCGCCGCGGCCCGCAGAACAACTGCGCGGGCTCAGGCCGCCGCGATCACGCCCTGCAGCTGCTCGCGGACCTTGTCGCCGATCGCGCGATAGATCGCGGCGTGCGGGCCGTCCGGTTCGCTCTCGACCACCGGATTGCCGGCATCGGAGGCGGTGCGGATGGCGATGTGCAGGGGGATTTCGCCGAGGAACGGCACCCCGAGCTTCTCGGCCTCGTGGCGGGCGCCGCCATGGCCGAAGATATCCGAGCGGGTGCCGCAGTGCGGGCACTGGAAATAGCTCATGTTCTCGACAATGCCGAGCACCGGCACGTTGACCTTCTTGAACATCGCCAAGCCCCGCCGCGCGTCGATCAGCGAGAGGTCCTGCGGCGTCGAGATGATGACGGCGCCCTTGAGCGGGACGTTCTGCGCCAGCGTGAGCTGGGCATCGCCGGTGCCCGGCGGCATGTCGACCACCAGCACGTCGAGCGTGCCCCAGGCGACGTCGCGCAGCATCTGGGTGATCGCGGACATCACCATCGGTCCGCGCCAGATCATCGCCGTGTCCTCCTCGACCAGGAAGCCGATCGACATGATCGACAGGCCGAAGCGCACCAGCGGGACCATCTTCTTGTCGTCGTTGAGCTGCGGCTTTTCGCGGATGCCGGTCAGCCGCGGCACCGACGGGCCATAGATGTCGGCGTCGAGCAGCCCGACGCGCAGGCCGAGGTCACGCAGGCCGAGCGCAAGATTGAGCGCCGTGGTCGACTTGCCGACCCCGCCCTTGCCGGAGGCACCGCGATCACGGCGGCGATGCCCGGGATCTCGGCCTGGCGCGCCATCGGCGATTGCGCACCGGGCGGATGCGGATGGCGGTGCGTGGACGCCGGCTGGACGCCACCGGTCGGCCGCGGGCTAGGCGCCGCACCACTGCCCGCTTTGCGCTCCGCGGTCAGCGCGATCATCGCGACGCTGACGCCGGGAATGCCGCGCACGGCGTTCTCGGCCTGCGCACGCACGCTCTCCCAGGCGCGGGCTTCCGCGGCATCGACGTTGATCGAGAAGAAAACCTTGCCGTCGGTGACCGTGATCGCCGACAGCACATTGGCGTTGGTCAAGGGGACGCCGCGTGGCGACATCACCTTGGCAAGGCAATCGAGAACCTGTTGCTGCGTCACGCTCACCGCGGATCTCCTGAAAAGTTCAAGAGACGACCCAATAGAGCGTTGCGGCGCAAAAGGCTACCTCGCTCCGACGTCGTCCCGCCGCTCGGCGGGGGCTGCCGAGCCGCCTTCCTTGGCGGCCTCGTAGTTCAGCTCGATCATGACCCCGTTGGGGTCGTTCACGAAGATCTGCCAGAGATCGCCGCCGGGAACCTGGCGCGAGTCGAATTCCATGCCCTTGGACTGAAGCCGCTTCCGCATCCCGTCAAAGCCCTGGCTGGCAAAGGCGACGTGGTGGACGACGCCCGAGTCCGGCTTTTGCGCCTCGTCGGTCGAGGAAATGTCGACCAGATGCACGACCGCCTTGCCCTCGCTGTACATCCACGCACCGGGGAACGCGAAGTTCGGGCGCGCGCCCTTTTCCAGGCCCAGAATGTCCTCGTAGAACCGCACCGTGGCGGTGAGATTCCGGGTCCGGATATTGAAATGATCGAGCACACCGACGCTCATGCCCATGCGAGACACTCCCTTTTTTGTGAGGTTCTTAGGTAGCCCGATCCTAGCACAAAACCGGGGTCTGCCATCCAACGAAGCCGTTGCCCTCCGCTGCGCAGGGGGTATGGTGCGGCTCCTTCCATGGACGGAATGCCCTGCCCGCCGCGACGATTTCCGGCGGTCTTGCGGGGCGATCACCACGGCAAATCACAAGGTATCAGACATGGCTAAAGTCGCTTTCCTCGGTCTCGGCGTAATGGGCTTCCCGATGGCGGGACATCTCGTGAAAAAGGGCGGCCATGAGGTCACCGTTTACAACCGGACCGCAGCGAAGGCGAAGGAATGGGCCGACAAGTTCGGCGGCAAGACCGCGCCGACCCCGAAGGCCGCCGCCGAAGGTCAGGACTTCGTGATGTGCTGCGTCGGCAACGACAATGACCTGCGCTCGGTCACGATCGGCCCCGACGGCGCCTTTGCCGGGATCAGGAAGGGCGCGACCTTCGTCGATCACACCACCGCTTCCGCCGAGGTCGCCCGCGAGCTCGATGCCGCCGCCAGCAAGGCCGGCTTCAAGTTCGTCGACGCGCCGGTGTCGGGCGGCCAGGCCGGCGCCGAGAACGGCGTGCTGACGGTGATGTGCGGCGGCGCCGAAGACGCCTATGCGGGCGCCGAGCCGATCATCACCGGCGCCTATGCGCGGATGTGCAAGCTGCTCGGACCGGCAGGCGCCGGCCAGCTCACCAAGATGGTCAACCAGATCTGCATCGCAGGCCTCGTGCAGGGCCTGTCGGAGGGCATCCACTTCGCCAAGAAGAGCGGGCTCGACGTCGCCGCCGTGATCGAGACCATCTCCAAGGGCGCCGCGCAGTCCTGGCAGATGGAAAACCGCTACAAGACCATGAACGAAGGCAAGTACGATTTCGGCTTCGCCGTCGAGTGGATGCGCAAGGACCTCTCGATCGCACTGGCGGAAGCGCGCCGCAACGGCGCCACCCTGCCCGCTACCGCACTGGTCGACCAGTTCTACGCCGAGGTCGAGAAGATGGGCGGCAAGCGCTGGGATACGTCGAGCCTGCTGGCGCGCCTGCAGCGCTGAGATCGGGCACGGAGCGAACAGTACGGGCGCGGCTCAGCCGCGCCCTTTTTGCAGGCGATGAACAGCCATTGCACAACGCTATCGGCGGTTCGCCGGCCGCGCCGCCAAAAGTTAATTTAACCTCCGGTTAACGAGTTTCTTTAGCTTCTTAAGTCATCGCTTAATGATTTGGCGTCACAGATAGACAATGCAAAAGGCCCGCGCGGTTCGCTGGCAGGATTTGTGTTGTTTATGAGTAATCCCGCAGAAAAGCCTGAAGTTGTAGCGCTTCCGGCAGGACCTCAGGTGGCAGCGCCGGTGAACAGCCGGCGCGTCGCTGCGCAGCGGGTGCGCGAGGCGCGGGATCGGTTAACGTCAACCAGTGGAACCCGCCCGGCGTTCGACGCCGAACTGCTCCGCCAATACGCCCAGACCCGGATCTCGGCGTCCTACGTCGTGATGCTGCTCGTGGTGGCAACCGGCGTGCTGTTCGGCCTCTGGATGAAGCCGTTCGTGGCAGGTGCCTGGACGGTCGGCATCCTCTGCGTCCATCTCCTGATCATCCGCAGCTGCTCGCACTTCCTCGCCGAGCCGACCTCGGTCGCGGTGACCCGCAAGTGGCGGACCCGCTTCGTGCTGCTCGACCTGCTCTACGGCCTGTGCTGGACGGCGATCCTGATCCACCCCGCCGGGCGCGATCTCGCGTCCAACACGCTGATGATGTTCCTGATGCTGCTGGTGATCGCGGTCTCCAGCATGCTGGCGGCGAGCCTACCGATCGCAGCGCTCGCGGCCACCGTTCCGGTGACGGTCGGGATCGCGCTCGACCTCGTGCTCAACGGCGCGTTCGACAATTACGTGCTGGCGCTGCTGGCGCTCGCCGCCGAGGGCTATTTCGCGCTGCTGGCGCACCGCCTGCATTCGACCACGCTGGCGACGCTGGAAGCCCGCGCCGAGAAAGACGCGCTGATCGGCGAGCTGGAGCAGGCCAAGGCGATCTCCGACGAAGCGCGGCACCGCGCCGAATCCGCCAACGTCGCCAAATCGCGCTTCCTGGCCCAGATGAGCCACGAACTGCGCACACCGCTCAACGCCATCCTCGGCTTCTCCGAGGTGATGAAGAGCGAGATCTTCGGCGCGCATGCGGTGCCCGTGTACAAGGAATACTCCGCCGACATCCATAATTCCGGCGTGCACCTGCTCAACCTCATCAACGAGATCCTCGACCTGTCGCGCATCGAGGCCGGCCGCTACGAGCTGAACGAAGAGGCCGTGGCGCTGGTGCATGTCGTCGCCGACTGCCACCATTTGCTGAAGCTGCGCGCCTCCAGCCGCGGCATCACCATCCACGAGGTGTTCGAGCACGGCATGCCCCGGATTTGGGGCGACGAGCGCGCCATCCGCCAGGTCGTGCTCAATCTGCTCTCCAACTCGATCAAGTTCACGCCGCAGGGCGGCGAGATCTGGCTGAAGGTCGGCTGGACCGCGTCGGGCGGGCAATATCTGAGTGTCAAGGACACCGGCAGCGGCATCGCCGAGGACGAGATCCCGGTCGTGCTGGCCTCGTTCGGCCAGGGCTCCAACTCGATCAAGTCGGCCGAACAGGGTGCCGGCCTTGGACTGCCGATCGCGAAGAGCCTGATCGACATGCATGGCGGCACCTTCACGCTGAAATCGAAGCTGCGCATCGGTACCGAGGTGATCGTGACCCTGCCGCCGGAGCGGGTGATGAGCGCGCTGGCGCCGATGGCGGAAGAATCGCCGCCGATGCAGCCGGAGCCCGCCGAGCCCACGATGGGCGCCGATCGGAAGCGTGTGCGCCGCAAGTCGATCATGAGTGCCGGCACCGGATTGTAGAGCATGTCGCGGACAAACGTGACGCGGGTTCAAGGTCAACAAACGGAAGGCGTTCGCGCCGGGACCATGCTCGCGACAAAAAGCCCGGGCGTGATGCAGCATCCCATGCCGCTCGGCTTGCACTGGCCGCCGAAACGGTTCAACAGTCGAAGTATGAGCTCAGAAACGCCGTGTATCGCAGTCTGCATGATGGACCCCAGGACGAAGCTCTGCTTCGGCTGTGGTCGCACGCTTCCGGAGATCGCGCGCTGGCACAAGATGGACCGCACCGAGCGGCTATCTGTGATGGCGACGCTGCCGGAGCGCATGGCCGAGGCCGGGCTCGCGCGCATGGAGCCGCGCCCGCAGCGCGCCTGACCGCGGCCGCGCCCAGGGGTGCAGCATGACCCGCATCCTGCTCGTCATCCTGCTCTTGATGGCGACCGCCGGCGCCGTCGTCGCCTATGGCGATCCCGATCAGATCGCGCGCGCCAGGGAGAACCTGACCCAGATCTTTGGCCGCAGCATCGTCGCGTCGGCCTCCCCCCCCTCCTCCGCGCCCGCGGTGCAGATCGCGCGCAGTCAGGGCGGTGAGTTCGCGTTCCGCGCCAAGATCAACGGCGTCAGCGCGCCGATGGTGATCGACACCGGCGCGACCTCCGTCGTCCTGACCTGGGAAACCGCCAAGGCGATCGGGCTGCCGACCGACATGCTCGAATACAATGTCGATCTGGAAACCGCCGGCGGTCACACCAAGGCAGCGCGGCTGACGCTCGATCGTCTCGCGGTCGGCAAGCTGGTCGAGAAATCGGTGCCGGCGCTGGTGGTGCAGCGCGGCCAGATGAAGACGAACCTGCTCGGCATGAGCTTCCTCGACCGGCTCGAAAGCTGGGGCGTCCGCTCCGACACGTTGTCGCTGACCGGTTACCCCGACGTCACCGGCAGCATCAGCACCTCAAGCCGGCATCGGCGGCCGCGCACGGCGGTCGATTAACGCTATCTATCGTCGTCGTGGATCGACGATGGATGGCGGCACAGCGGCGTGACCTGGATCTCCATGAAGGGAAACAGCGGCAGGCTGGACAGGATGTCGTGCAACTCCTGCGCGCCAGATACGTCGAAGATGCTGACATTGGCGTAGCGTCCGGCCACCCGCCATAGATGACGCCAGGCCCCCGTGCGCTGCAGCTCCATGGCGCGAACGCGTTCCGCCTGCTTCAGCGCGTCGACCTTCTCGGCCGCGATGTCATGTGGAATGCGGACATCCATTTCGACGTGGAACAGCATGGCAATGAACTCTCTCTGCAAGGATGGGGCCGCCACGCGGTCGCGGCGGCCCCATCGGACTGTCTACCAGATCGTCAGCCTTGTACCAGACCGCGGCTGACGAGGTTGATATCATCGGGATTGACGAGGTCCTTCGCCGTCCAGCCTGAGACGTCGTAGTCGCTCATGCAATTGCGCACGAAATCCTGCATGGCGCCGAGGTCGCCGGTGGCGCTTGCGGCCATCAGCGTCTCGACGCGCAGGTTCTCGTAATTGCCGGCATAGTTGCGCTCATAGAGCTCGTGCCGGCCGCCGAACTCGGAGCCGACCGCATCCCACAGCAGCTTGAGCAGCTTGATCCGGTCGATCGCGGCATAGCCGTTGGAGCCGCGCACGAAGCGGTCGAGATAGGGCCGGATCGCCTCGCTCTCGAGGTCGGCCGAACTCGACGGCAGATAGATCAGGCCGCTCGCGACGTGGCGCTCGATCAACTCCTTGATCCGCGGATAGGCCATCGGCGCGAACACGCGATAGGCCAAACCGTAATTCAGGTTGGGCAGATTGTAGCCCTCGGTGCCCTGCCAGGCGATCGGCGACTTCACCATCGCATCGGCAATGCCGTGGAACAGATTGCGCCAGGCGATCACCTCGCCGACCGCGGTCTGCACGCCCCGGAAGTCCTTCGAGCCGGTCGCCTCGACCGCCATCGAGAACAGGCCGGCGATGAAGTCGAGCTTGACGGCAAGCCGGGTCACGCCGTGCAGCGTAAAGCGCGGGATGAAGCCTGACGCCGGGAAGAACTGGTTGATCTTGTCGACGTCGCCATAGATGAAGACGTTCTCCCAGGGCACCAGCACGTTGTCGAACACGAGGATCGAGTCGTTCTCGTCAAAGCGGCTCGACAGCGGATAGTCGAACGGCGAGCCAGTAGCGGCCGCAGTGAATTCATAGGACGAGCGGGCAATCAGCTTGATGCCCTTGGCATCCATCGGCGCGGTGAAGATCAGTGCGAACGACTTGTCCTTGATCGGGATGCCGTAATGGGCGATGAAATTGTAGTGCGTCAGCGCCGACCCCGTCGCGACCACCTTCGCGCCTGATACGATCAGGCCCGCATCGGTCTCCTTCTCGACATGCATGAAGACGTCGCGCACTTCTTCGATGGCGCGGTCGCGATCGATCGGCGGATTGACGATGGCGTGATTCCAGAAGTCGAGCCGCTCCTGGGTCCGCGAATACCACTTCTTCGCGTTGCCGGCGTATTCGCCGTAGAAGCCCGAATTCGCACCGAGCGTCCCGAGGAACGCCGCCTTGTAATCAGGCGAGCGGCCCATCCAGCCATACGCGACCTTCTGCAATTCGGCGATCGCATCGCGGCCCTTCACGAGGTCGTCGGCCGTTTTCGAGCCGAGGAAAAACGGATGGGTGATCTGTCCCGAGCCGGTATCGGTGAGAACGCCGATCTGATCCTTCTTCTCGTGAAAGCGGTCGTACCAGCGCGCCACCATCCGCGCCGAATTGCGGAACGCGGGATGCTGGGTGACGTTCTTGACGCGCTCGCCGTAGATGTAGATTTCCCGGCCGTCCTGGATGCTGTCCAGGAATTCCGCGCCGGTGTAGACGCTGGTCGTCGACGCAGGCGCGTCGGCCCGCAGGGCTGCTGCTGTAGTCATGGCTTCTCCTCCGCTTGTGTCGTGGGACCGGCGCGGCGTCGCCGCACCGGCCCGGACCATCCCGTCACGCTCTTGGTCGGCGTGACATCGGAGGAAAAGCTACGCGCTCACCCTGAGCCGGCGAAAGGTATCACACCATACCGCGCGGACCGCTGCGGCTCGGGCTATGACAAGACGGCACGGACCGGACGACGATGATCGTTCGGCCGACGCAACGCCGCCGTTGACGCAGTCGGCACGGCAAGGGAGCGCGCCATGGGCAAAGGCTTGGCCAAGGGTTTTGACAGCAGCGCTGTCGCTTTCCATCGCGATCGGGAATTGGCCCTGACGGCCAGCGTCGTCACCATCGGCGCGTTTGACGGCGTCCATCGCGGCCACCAGGAACTGCTTCGGCAGACCATTGCGGCGGCGCAACGCCGCGGGGTCCCGGCCGTGGTCTACACGTTCGATCCGCCGCCAAAGGTGTATTTCGGCCAGGCCGAGGCGCTGATCTCACTCGACGAAAAGCTCGAGCGCATAGCAACATTTGCGCCTGACCATGTCATCGTCGCCGACTTCAACCAGATCTACGTCAGCCGCACCGCGGCCGATTTCCTCGCCGAGTTGCAGCTCCTGCACCCTGGCGAAGTGATCGTCGGTGAGGATTTCCGCTTCGGGTCCTGCAAGGGCGGCACCGCGAAGCTGCTGCGCCGACATTTCGACACCCGCATCCTGCCGCCGGTGCGTTGCGGCAATGGCGAGATCGTCTCCAGCAGCCGGATCCGCTCGCTTCGGCGGTCCGGCCTTGCTGCTGCGGCGTCTGCACTGGAAAACTGGCGAGACGTCTTGACCGCGCCACCGGCCAATCCATCCAGCCTCGCCCAACTCGAGGTCATCAGCCAATGACCGCCATCGATCCGCGCGAGCTGCGTAATGCCTGTGGCCAGTTCGGCACCGGCGTCACCATCATCACGACACATTGCGAGGGACGCGATCACGGCATGACGGCCAATGCCTTCATGTCGGTTTCGCTCGATCCGCCGCTGGTCGCGATCTCGATCGCGAAAAGCGCGAAGATGCTTCGCAACATCCAGACCACCGGCCGCTTCGCGGTCAGCGTGCTCGCCGAGGGCATGGAGGATCTGGCCTGGCATTTCGCCGGCAAGCCCAAGCTCGACCTCCGCGACGTGTTCGAGCGCCACAACGAGCTGCCGGTCATCGCCAACGCGGCGGCGTATTTCGTGACCGATCTCGCCGACGAGATCATCGCAGGCGACCACACCATCTTTCTCGGTCATGTCCGCGAGATGTCGCTGCAGCAGTGCAAGCGGCCGCTGCTGTTCTTCCGCAGCCGGTTCGGCGGCCTTGCCGACCCGCACCCTGCGCCTGCGATGCTGGAGAATGCCGCTTACGAATTTATCTGGTGAAGCGACCAGTGGAAATTCCCGAAAACGGGAATGCAAGTTTGATCAAACTGCAAGAAGAGGAGGAAACGACCATGCTGAACGTCAACAAGGACACCATCACCGACCACGTGATCGCCGCGCTCTCGCCGGACATTCCGGATCGCAACCGCCAGATCATGACGAGCCTGATCCGCCACATGCACGCCTTCTGCAAGGAGGTCGACCTGACCTTCGCTGAGTGGTTCGCGGCCTGCGAATTCCTGCGCCGCGCCGGCGACATCTCGGACGAGAAGCGCAACGAGTTCATCCTGATCGCTGACATCCTCGGCGTCGAAGTGCTGGTCGACATGCTCGACCACCGGGTGACCGACGGCGAGAGCGAGTCGACCGTACTCGGCCCGTTCTACCGGGAAAACCCGCCGGTGCTGCCGAAGGGCGCCTCCATCATCAAGAAGACGTTCGACAACGCGCAGACCGTGAAGGTCAGCGGACGGATCAGCGATACCGCGGGTCGGCCGATCGAGGGCGTCACCATCGACGTCTGGGAAGATGCGCCGAACGGGCTCTACGATCTGCAGGACCCCGAGCAGCCGGCCTACAATCTGCGCGGCCGGTTCACGACCGATGCCAACGGCGAATATGCCTTCGTGGCGCTTCGCCCCGAGCCCTACCCGATCCCCTATGACGCGCCGGCGGCGAGCTGCTGAAGTACATGGGTCACCATCCCTGGCGTCCCGGCCACATCCACTTCATGCTCTCCAAGGATGGCTATCAGTCGCTGATTTCGCAGATCTACGATTCCGAGACCAAATATCTCGACAACGACTCGGTGTTCGCCGTGAAGCAGAGCCTGATCGGCACGTTCGCCAGGGCGCCGGCCGGTGCCGACACCGATCTCGTTCTCGCCTTCGACTTCAAGCTCAAGAAGGCCGCGGTCGAGCGACTCGTCGCGGCCGAGTGATACGTACCAGGCCCGCCGGACCTCGAAGGCCCGGCGGGCTCAACTTGAACTGACCTGCGAGGACATATGAGCCGTGCCGTGATTGAGATCGCCGAGCCTGTGGAGCAAGTGCGCCCCCTCGCCAAGGACACTGCGATCCGCAGTATCCGCGCCACCATCGTGGAAGCGCCGACCCGTCGGCGGCACAAGCTTTCGAACACGGAAGTCACGCATCAGGGCTACGTGCTGGTGCGCGTGCTGCTCGACAACGGCGTGACGGGGATCGGCGAAGCCTCGACGCTCGGCGGACCCCGCTGGGCCGAGGAGAGCGTGGAATCGATCAAGGCCGCGGTCACGAACTACCTGGCGCCGGCGCTGCTCGGGCAGCCTGCCCTCGCCTTCGAGGCCAACGCCCTGCGCATGAGCAAGGCCGCTACCCGCAACTTCGCGGCCAAAGGCGCGATCGAGTCCGCGCTGCTGGATGCCGCCGGCAAGACGCTCGGCCTCGCGGCCAGCGCGCTGCTCGGCGGCGCCGTGCGCGAGCGCATGGAGGTGATCTGGGCGCTGGCCTCGGGCGACAGCGGCCAGGAGCTGGAGGAAGCCAGGGAAAAGCTGCGGCGCCGCGAGCACCGCCAGTTCAAGATCAAGTTCGGCTTCAACCGGCCGCCGGCCGATCTGAAGCGGCTGCAGACGCTGCGCGCCGGCCTCGGCGACGAGGTGCGCCTGATCGTCGACGTCAACCAGGCCTGGACCGAGGCCGAATGCATCCGCTTCATGCCCGCGCTGGAGGAGCTGGACGTCGCGCTGGTCGAACAGCCGGTGTCGGCGCTGCAGCTGGACACCATGGCACGCATCGCTGCGCGCACCTCGATCCCCTTGCTGGTCGACGAAGCGGCCTTCACCAAGGAAGAGATTGCGCGCGTCGCCATGATGGGCTGCGGCAGCGTCTACTCGCTGAAGCTCGTGAAGAGCGGCGGCCTGTTTGAAATGAAGCGTGCAGCCGCGGTCGCCGGCGCACATGGCCTCGAACTCTACGGCGGCTGCCTGCTGGAGAGCAGTATCGGCGCGGCCGCGCATCTCGCCGCCTTCGCCACGCTGCCGAGGCTCGAATGGGGCACCGAGCATTTCGGTCCGCGGATTCTCGTCGAGGATCTGGTCGTCAATCCGATCAAATTCGACGCGTTCGAGATCTGCGTCCCTGACGGCCCGGGTCTCGGCGTCGAGGTCGACGAGGACAAGATCCGTGCCTTCGCCCGCAAGGACTAGTCAGATGGCGTCGTCCCCGCGGGCAATTGACAATCCCGGGACCCACGCCCAGTCTTCGCATAGCAACCATCGTGTCGAACGCGCGCTGATGACCACGCGGCACCAAACCCGATCAGCCTTCCCGGCAGCTTCGCTTGAAGCGCGCGGCCGAACGTCCGGCTAACCCCCGTGACCGAGCGCGACGATGTCATGGACCTCAGGCGGCTGGTCTATTTCGTCGCCGTCGCCGAGGAATTGCATTTCGGCCGCGCCGCATCGCGGCTTGCGATCGCGCAGCCGCCGCTGAGCCGGCAGATTGCTCAGCTGGAGAGCGATCTCGGCGTCATCCTGATTGACCGGAGCCGCAGCCAGATCCGGCTGACCCAGGCCGGCAGCGTGCTACTGGAACGTGCCCGCGACGTGCTGGAGCGGCTCGACCGCACGCATCGCGAGATCAAGCGGATCGGCGAAGGCTTTTCAGGCCACCTGCGCGTCGCCTTCGTCGGATCGGCGACCTACGGCATGCTGCCCAACGTGATCAAGGCGTTTCGTTCGGCCTATCCGGATGTCGAGCTCGCATTGTCGGCGATGAACAATGCCGAGCAAAAGCGCGCGGTGATCCAGCGCGAGATCGATATCGCCGTCGCGCGGCCCTCGCTCGACGACGAGGAGTTGAAGTCGGAGCCGTTGCTGCAGGAGCCGTTGATCCTTGCGCTGTCCGACACCTCGCCGCTGCTGGAGCAACAGGTCACACGGCTATCGGCATTGAAGTCCGAGACGTTCGTGCTCTATCCGCGTAAGCCGCGCCCGAGCTTCGCCGACCACATCCTCAATATCTGCCTCGAAGAGGGTTTCATTCCGAAATCGCAGGTGCTGGCTCAGGACTATCAGACCGCGATCAGCCTGGTGTCGGTCGCGTCGGGATCGCGTTGGTGCCGAAATCAGTCTCGCAGGCGGAACGCCCCGGCGTCGCCTATCGCGCCTATGAGGGACACAATCCGGGGACCGCGCTGTCGCTGAACTACCGGCGCGACAACCGGATGCCGCATTTGTTCAACTTCCTGAAGGTCGCGCAGGACGTGGTGCGGCGTCAGCGCAAGCAATAGCCGGCGCGGTCAGGCCGCGACCGGCGCAAGCGCGCGGTCGTCAACGCGCGCGACGGCGTCGCGAAGCACCTCGATCCCGGCGCCCGGCCGCACGCCGTTCTCCGCAAGGTGCCTGCGGAACGCACGCGCCCCAGAGACGCCGTGGAAGGCGCCGACAAAATGGCGCGTGATCGAATGCAGCCGCGTGCCCTCGGCCAATTGCCGCTCGATATAGGGCAGCATCGCTTCGAACACGTCCTTCATCGTCGCATGCGGCGACACCTCGCCGAACAGTTCGGAATCGACCGTCAGCAGCCGCCACGGCTCCTGATAGGCCGCCCGCCCCAGCATCACGCCATCGACCTGCGACAGATGCTGCTTCGCTTCGGCGAGACTCGTGATCCCGCCGTTGATAATGATGGGGACATCCGGCAGCGCCGCCTTGAGACGATAGACGCGATCATAGTCGAGCGGCGGGATGTCGCGGTTTTCCTTCGGCGACAACCCATTGAGCCAGGCCTTGCGTGCATGCACGACCAGCACATCGGCGCCCGCGGCAATCACGCCGCTCGCCAGCGCATCGAGCGCGACTTCCGGATCCTGGTCGTCGATGCCGATCCGGCATTTCACCGTGACGGGAATTTTCACCGCGCGTTTCATCGCCGCAACGCCCTCGGCGACCAGAACAGGCTCCGCCATCAGACAGGCGCCGAAGCGGCCGTTCTGCACCCGATCGGACGGACAGCCGACATTGAGATTGATCTCGTCGTAGCCAAAATCCTCGCCGATCTGGGCGGCGGTCGCGAGATCGCGCGGATCGGAACCGCCGAGTTGCAGCGCCACCGGATGCTCGCTGGCATCGAAGCCGAGCAACCGCGCCCGGTCGCCGTGGATCACGGCGCCGGTGGTCAGCATCTCCGTATAGAGCCGCGCCCGCCGCGACATCAGGCGATGGAAGACCCGACAATGCCGGTCCGTCCAATCCATCATCGGAGCCACAGAAAAGCGATAGTCTTGCGATTTCAATGATTTACTCTACCGTCTCACCAGGATGAAGCATCGGCCTGTCCGTCGTCAGGGCCAAAGTCGCCGACGTCGCAGCTTGCGGAATCCCTGCTTCTTTGTCGAACGACAACTACCTTGGAATTCGGCGTCCTGGCAGTGCGCCGAAACTCGCTCCTTGTCCAGTATCTCTCGCCGTCCGGCAGCAAGCCTTTTCCCTCGAGACGCAACAATCCGGTTGATGGGATTGATTCAATCACGAGACTCTTGCCAACCAGCGTTGCTCGGACCGGCGCGGAATGTGTGGCGCCAACGGTGGGATGAAAGGCACGATACCGAGCATCCCGCGACATGAATGGCGCGACGCATCCTCAACGCAACGGCACTAGCGCGCGGCTTCGAATCCGCCGAGTACGGCCGTCAGATTGGCACCGAGGATGTCGGAGAGATAGCCGCCCTCCTGCACCAGCACCGTCGGCAGGCCGAACCGGGCCAGCCCCTCGCCGATGCGGCGGAAGCCGTCGGTGGTGACGGCGAGGCCCGCCAGCGGGTCCTTCTCGGAGGCATCGAGGCCGAGCGCGACCACGAGCGCGGTCGGCGCGAAAGAATGGATCGCCCGCTCCGCCGCCGCCAGCGCCTTCATGTAATCGTCGTCGCCGGTGCCCTTGGCGAGCGGAATGTTGAGATTGGCGCCTAGGCCGGGTCCGGCGCCGCGCTCATGCGCGTAGCCCCAGACGAACGGATAGAAGAACGACGGATCGGCGTGGATCGAGACGGTGAAGACATCGCCCCGCTCGTAGAAGATGCCCTGCGTGCCGTTGCCGTGATGCACGTCGACATCGAGGATCGCGACGCGCTCATGCTTCTGGCGCAGATGCTCCGCCGCGATCGCGCTGTTGTTGAGGAAGCAGAAACCGCCGGCCATGTCGCGATAGGCATGGTGGCCCGGCGGACGGCACAGCGCATAGACGGCATCCTCGCCGTCCAGCACCATCTGCGCGGCGGTGACCGCGACGTCGCTCGAGGCGCAGGCGCCGGCCCAGGTGCCCTTGCCGATTGGCGCTGCGGTATCCGCCGTGTGCCAGCCGAGCTTGCCGACGATATGGGTCGGATAGGTGGCGGCGTTGCGCACCGGGTGGATGTTCGCGATCATCTCCGGCCCGGCATCGCCTAGTGCGGACCACATATCCCAGGCCTCGGCGAGAAAGCTCAGATATTCCGGACTGTGCACCCGCGCCCGCGGCCCCTGCCCGAATTTGGTTGGCTCGATCAGCGTGTGCTTGCCGGCCTTCAGGCCTGCCAGCAGTCGATCGGCGCGCTCGGGCTGCTCGGTGGTGCGCTGGACCACGCCGCGGACCAGGAAGAACTGCGGATCATGGCTGCGGTGCAGATCACTGTAGACGGCCTTCACGGGACACTCCTGTTGGATGAATCAGAAAGATCGCAACATCGCGCGCGGCTATTTCGCCGCCGCCGGCCATGGCGGAATCTCGCGCACCAGCCGTCCGACTTCCCGCCAGGCATGACCGATATGATAGTCGACATGCGCGACGATGCGCTCGGGATGACCTGCCTCGATCGCAGCGAGCACCGGCTCATGCGTGCGCGCAATCTCGTGCGGATCGTCATAGAGGCGACCAATCAGGCCGATCACCATGCGCAACTCGGAGGCGAGATCGTCGAACAGCCGCAGCATGCGCCGGTTGCCCGCGATCTCGCAGATCAGACGATGGAAGCGATAGTCTTCCTCGACCTGCCGCGCCGG
The DNA here is from genome assembly GCF_001238275.1 of Bradyrhizobium viridifuturi. Taxonomy (GTDB): domain Bacteria; phylum Pseudomonadota; class Alphaproteobacteria; order Rhizobiales; family Xanthobacteraceae; genus Bradyrhizobium; species Bradyrhizobium viridifuturi. The sequence continues at coordinate 78,409 of NZ_LGTB01000023.1, read as the reverse complement.
ATCGTCGAGATCGGCGGTCTCGTGCAGCACGTCGATTTGCCGTCGCAGCTTGTCGCGCGTCTCCGGCGTCAGGTTGCGCGCGGCAAGCACCGCGGCATGACGCTCGACGCACAAACGCAGGTCGTAGATCTCGTCGATATCATCGGCAGCGAACTGCCGGACAAAGAAGCCGCGGCGCGGATTGGCGACCAGCAAGCCCTGCTGCTCGAGCAGCCGCGCGGCCTCGCGCACCGGCGCCCGGCTCACCCCCAGCTCGCGCGCGATTCCGGCCTCGACGACCTTTGATCCCGGCGGCAGCCGCCCCTGCACGATCGCTTCGGTCAGACGACGGGCGACCTGACCGACGAGGTCGGTCTCGTTGAGGGCCGGCAAGCCGACCGGAGGGGAAATCGTGCGCATCAAAAGGGTCCGTTTCGACCCTTGTACATTATTTAATCGTCGATTGTCGACAGTTTGATCTTGATCAATTCTTAGATTGTCGACAGTTTGGTGGCGCGGGCATTGCATTGCAACAAAAACGGCCCGCGGACAGGGACTAGCAGCAACGATGACGACGCATGTGCGGCCCGACGCCGTGAAGGACCAGAACCAGCAATTTCGCATCGACCTCGCGGCGGCCTACCGGCTGATCCACCGGCTCGGGCTCGATGACAGCATCTACACCCACATCTCGGTGCGGCTGCCCGGCAGTCATGACCGCTTCCTGATCAATCCCTACGGCATGCGCTTCGAGGAGGTGACGGCGTCCAACCTCGTCACCGTCGATCTCGACGGCATCGTGATCGACGATCCGCTCGGGCTCGGCATCAATCCGGCCGGCTTTACCATCCACAGCGCGGTGCATGCCGCGCGGCCGGACGTCGCCTGCGTGCTGCACACCCACACAGTGGCCGGCGTCGCGGTGTCCTGCCAGAAGCAGGGACTGCTGCCGCTCAATCAATGGTCGATGCAGTTTACCGGCTGCCTCGCCTATCACGACTACGAAGGCATCGCGCTCGATCTCGACGAACGCGAGCGCCTGGTCGCCGACCTCGGCGCCAAGTTCGTGATGGTACTGCGCAATCACGGCATGCTGACCTGCGGCCGCTCGGTCTCGGAAGCCTTCAAGCTGATGCACAATCTGGAGCGCTCCTGCCGCGCGCAGCTTGCGATCCAGTCCGCCGGCGCCGAGATCGCGCCGCTGTCGGACGCGGTCGCGCACAAGACCGCCGGGCAATACGCAACCTTCTACGACAGCATCGAGAGCAACGGCGTGCCCGATACCGAGTGGGCGGCCTTCAAGCGAATGCTCGCGCGCACCGATCCGGATTTCGTGAACTAGAGCGCTTTCAAGCAACGTGAATACCGGTTCGGAGCTGCGGCCGGGCAAATCGAACAAGAGAGCCTGAACATGTTGAAGCGAGTTCTGTTGAGTCTTTTGGTGGCGAGTGCCCTGAGCACCGCGGCATTTGCCGAGGAGCCGAAATCCGGCGGCGTGATCAACGCGGTGATCCAGCCGGAGCCGCCGGGCCTGATGGTCGGCCTGGTGCAGAACGGCCCGACCCAGATGGTGGCCGGCAACATCTATGAAGGCCTGCTGCGCTACTCGCCCAAGCTCGAGCCGCTGCCAGGTCTCGCCGAAAGCTGGAGCGTCAGCGAAGACGGCAAGATCTATACCTTCAAGCTACGCAAGGGTGTCACCTGGCACGACAACAAGCCGTTCACCTCGGCCGACGTCGCGTTCTCGATCGAATTCCTCAAGCAGACCCATCCGCGCGCCCGCGGCAACCTTGCCCAGCTCGACAAGGTCGAGACACCTGACGACTACACCGTGGTGTTCACGCTGAAGCAGCCATTCGGCCCGTTCCTCGGCATCTTCGAGGTCGGCTCGTTGCCGATGATCCCCAAGCACATCTACGAAGGCACCGACTACAAGACCAATCCGGCGAACAACACCCCTATTGGTACCGGCCCCTTCATGTTCAAGGAATGGCAGAAGGGCTCGTTCATCCACCTGGTCAAGAACCCGAACTACTACATCAAGGGCCTGCCGCATCTCGACGAGATCTACTGGCACGTGATCCCCGACGCCGCGGCGCGCGCGGTGGCGTTCGAGACCGGCAAGGTCGACGTGCTGCCGGGCGGCTCGGTCGAGAATTTCGATGTGCCGCGTCTCACCAAGCTGAAGAATGTCTGCGTCACCGGCGCCGGCTGGGAATTCTTCAGCCCGCACTCCTGGCTGTGGCTCAACAACCGGCAGGGCCCGACCGCGAACAAGAAATTCCGCCAGGCGCTGATGTATGCGATCGACCGCAACTTCGCCAAGGACGTGATCTGGAACGGCCTCGCCAAGGTCGCGACCGGCCCGTCGGCCTCCACCATCAAATACTACACCGACAAGGTGACCACCTACGACTACGATCCGGCCAAGGCCAAGGCGCTGCTGAAGGAGGCCGGCTACAAGGGCGAGAAGGTCCGCCTGCTGCCGCTGCCCTATGGTGAAACCTGGCAGCGCTGGGCTGAAGCCGTGAAGCAGAATTTGCAGGACGTCGGCATCAATGTCGAGATGATCGCAACCGACGTTCCCGGCTGGAACCAGAAGGTCTCCGATTGGGACTACGACATCGCCTTCACCTATCTCTATCAGTATGGCGATCCTGCGCTCGGCGTCGGCCGCAACTATATCTCGAGCCAGATCTCCAAGGGCTCGCCGTTCAACAACGTCGAAGGCTACTCGAACCCCGAGATCGATCAGCTGTTCGCCGACGGCGCCACCGCCTTTCCCGACTCCAAGCGCGAGGACATCTATCTCAAGGCGCAGAAGATCCTGACCGACGACGTGCCGGTGGCCTGGCAGCTCGAACTCCAGTTCCCGACCATCACCCGTTGCAACGTCAAGAACCTCATCACCACCGCGATCGGCGTCAACGACGGCTTCCGCGACGCCTGGCTCGACAAGTAACGACCCGTCTCGCCGCGGCGCTGTCCAGCGCCGCGGTTTCTGCCGTTTCCTCGAACGCAACGACGTCACCCATGCTCTCTTTCATTGCCCAGCGACTTGCCAAGGCCGTGGTCGTGCTGCTCGCGATCGTGGTCTTCAACTTCATGCTGATCCGCATGGCGCCGGGCGACCCGGCGATGGTGATGGCGGGCGAGGCCGGCGCCAGCGACAAGATCTTCGTCACCCAATTGCGCGAGAAATTCGGGCTCGACCAGCCGCTGCCGGTCCAGCTATATCGCTACGTCAAGGGCATCGTGACGCTCGATCTCGGCTTCTCGTTCCGCCAGCAGATGCCGGTCGCCAAGCTGATCGCCGAGCGGCTGCCGGCGACGCTGCTGCTGACTGTCACGGCCTTCGTGATTTCGCTGCTGCTCGGCGTCCTGTTCGGCACACTCGCCGCACGTTTTGCCGGCACCTGGGCCGACACCGCGATCACGATACTGGCCCTGATCTTCTACGCCACGCCGTTGTTCTGGGTGGCGTTGATGGCGATCCTGCTGTTTTCAGTCGCGATGGATTGGCTGCCGAGCTTCGGCTACGAGACCGTCGGCGCCAACTACACCGGCTTCGCCCATGTGCTCGACGTCGGCGCCCATCTGATCCTGCCGGCGACGACGATGGGCCTGTTCTTCATGGCCACCTACGCCCGCATGACCCGCGCCTCGATGCTCGAGGTGAAGCGGCATGACTTCGTCAAGACCGCGCGCGCCAAGGGCCTGCGCGATGCCGTGATCCAGCGCCGCCATGTGCTGCGCAACGCGCTGCTGCCGGTGGTGACGCTGGCCGGCTTGCAGGCTGGCACGCTGGTCGGCGGCGCCGTGCTCACCGAGACCGTGTTCGCCTGGCCTGGCATCGGCCGCCTGATGTACGAGGCGCTGCTGCAGCGCGACTACAACCTGCTCCTCGGCGTCTTCGTGGTGTGCTCGGCGATGGTACTGGCCTTCAACCTGATCACCGACCTGATCTACCGCGCGGTCGATCCCCGCATCGAGTTCGCCTCATGAGCAAGTTCTGGCGCACCATGCTGCGCAACCCCGGCGGCGTGATCGGCCTTACGATCCTGCTGCTCGCGATCGCGATCGCGATCTTTGGACCCCTGCTGTTTCCGACCTCGCCCTGGCGCATGGTGCAGCGGCCGTTCCTGCCGCCGTTCACGATGCCCGGCCTGCCGCTCGGCACCGATGCGCTCGGCCGCGACGTGCTCGCCGGTATCATCTATGGCGCCCGCGTCTCGCTGCTGGTCGGCCTCGTTTCAACCATGGCCGCCCTCGCAGTCGGAATTCCCGTCGGCGCCCTCGCCGGCTATTTCGGCGGCAAGGTCGGCGACGCCCTGATGCGCTTCACCGAATTCTTCCAGACCGTGCCGAGCTTCGCGCTCGCCATCGTGCTGGTCGCGATCCTGCAGCCTTCGATCGTCTCGATCGTGCTGGCGATCGCGATCGTGAGCTGGCCGCCTGTCGCCCGCCTGGTGCGCGGCGAGGTGCTGTCGCTGCGCACGCGCGAATACGTCCAGGCCGCGATCGTCACCGGACAGAGCCACAGCTGGATCATCTGGCGCGAGATCCTGCCCAATGCGCTGTCGCCCGTCATCGTGCTGGCCTCGCTGATGGTCGCGACCGCGATCCTCCTGGAATCCTCGCTCTCCTTTCTCGGTCTCGGCGATCCCAATCTGATGTCCTGGGGCTACATGGTCGGCGCCGGCCGCACCGTGATCCGCCAGGCCTGGTGGATCACGCTATTTCCCGGCATCGCGATCCTGCTCTCGGTGCTGGCGCTGAACCTGATCGGCGAAGGGCTCAACGACGCGTTCAATCCGCGCCTCAACAAGGAAGGGCGTTGACGCATGTCGGCCGCACCCGTCGTCTCGATCAAGAATTTGAAGCTCGCGCTGCCACCGGGCTCCGACCGCCCCTACGCCGTCGACGGGGTCTCCTTCGATCTCGTGCCCGGCAAGATCCTCTGCGTGGTCGGCGAGTCCGGTTCCGGCAAGTCGATGTGCGCACATGCGCTGATGGGGCTGTTGCCCGACACCATCATCCGCGAGGCCGGCGAGATTGCCTATGACGGCCAGAACCTGCTCACCCTTGACGATTCCGGCTGGCTTGCGCTTCGCGGTCGCCATATCGCGATGGTCTTCCAGGAGCCGATGACAGCGCTCAATCCGTTGATGCGGATCGGCGACCAGATCGCCGAGATGTTCGAGGCGCACAATCTGCTGACGCCCAAACAGAGGAAGCAGAAGGCACTGCAGTTGCTGCGCGAGGTCGGCCTGCCCGAGCCTGAGCGCTCTGTGCGCGCCTACCCGCATCAGCTGTCCGGCGGTCAACGCCAGCGCGCCATGATCGCGATGGCGCTGGCGCTGGAGCCGGCCGTGCTGGTGGCGGACGAGCCGACCACTGCGCTCGATGTCACGACACAGGCACAGATCCTCGAGCTGATCCGCGATTTGCAGCGCCGCCGCAACATGGCAGTCATGTTCATCACCCACGACTTCGGCGTCGTCTCCGATATCGCCGACCGCGTCGTCGTGCTCCAGCACGGCAAGGTGGTCGAACAGGGTGCGGCTGACGACGTATTGCGGCGCCCCCAACACGCCTACACGCGGGCGCTGCTCGCGGCGGTGCCCTCGATGCAGCCGCCACCGCGCGCGCCGCTCGCGGATCGCGCCAAGGCGGTCGAGGTCGTCGGTCTCGACAAGACCTATGTCAGCGGCGGCGGCTGGTTCCAGCCGGAGCGGCGGGTACGCGCCGCGAACGAGGTCAATTTCGACATCCTGCAAGGCGAGACCGTCGGACTGGTCGGCGAATCCGGCTCCGGCAAGTCATCCGTCGCCCGCCTCGTGATGCGCCTGATCGAGCCGGACCAGGGCACGGTCCGCCTCGGCGACACCGATTTCACCCGCGTCGCCGGCCGTGCGCTGCGCAGGGAGCGCAGCCGCATCCAGATGATCTTCCAGGATCCGTTCGCCTCGCTCAACCCGCGCCGCAAGGTTGGCAACATCATCGCTGACGGGCCGATCGCCCATGGCACCGATCCGGCGGTCGCACGTCAGCGTGCCGCTGAGCTGCTTGGTCTCGTCGGCCTCAATGCCAGCGCGATGGAACGCTATCCGCACGAATTCTCCGGCGGCCAGCGCCAGCGCATCGGCATTGCGCGCGCGCTCGCGCTCGAGCCGGAAATCATCGTCGCCGACGAAGCCGTCTCCGCGCTCGATGTCTCGGTGCAGGCCCAGGTGCTGAACCTGCTGGAAGATCTGAAAGCACGCCTCGGCCTGTCGATGCTGTTCATCACCCACGATCTGCGCGTGGCGGCGCAAATCTGCGACCGGATCGCGGTAATGCAGCGCGGCGCGATCGTCGAGCTGAAGCCGACCGCGGCGCTGTTCTCGGCGCCTGAACACCCCTACACCCGCGAGCTGCTCGCCGCGGTGCCCGGGCAGATTTCCTCGTCGCGTGCGGCCTGAACCATGCGTTGTGCCCTGATCAGCAGCAGCCTCGATCTGCGCGACTATTTCGGCGCGGAGCTTGCCCGCATTGCGCCGCACATCGAGGTTGTCGACCATGCCGGCGATGCGGCGGATGTCCGGCTCGCCCTGGCCTGGCATCCGCCCGACGACGCGTTCGAACGCTATCCCGAGTTGCAGGCGGTGTGCTCGATCGCCGCCGGCGTCGACAACATCATGGCCTGCCCAAGCCTGCCGCCCGGTGTCGACGTGGTGCGCGTGGTCGATCCCGGACAGGGCCAGATGATGTCGGGCTTCATCGCCTGGCATGCGATCGGGCATCAACGCGGCTTTGCCGCCTTCAGCGCCCAGCAGCGCGACCGGATCTGGCAACGCCGCGCGCAGCGGCGCACGCAGGACGTTCCGGTCGGAATCCTCGGCAACGGCGAGATCGGCCGGCGCGTCGCCGTCGACCTCGCCCATCTCGGCTTTCGCGTGATGTCCTGGAGCCGGACCGCCAAGGTGATTTCATTGGCGAGCCGGAGTTTTCACGGGCCTGCCGGTCTTGCCGCGATGCTCGGCGAGACCGAGGTGCTGGTCAATCTGCTGCCGCTCACACTGGAGACGCGCAACATCCTCAACGGCGATCTGTTCGGCCGGATGCGCCGCGGCGGTTACCTGATCCAGGTTGGGCGCGGCGAACATCTTGTCGAAGCCGATCTGCTCGCAGCACTCGACAGCGGTCAGCTGTCAGGAGCTGCGCTCGACGTGTTCGCGACCGAACCGTTGCCTGCGGCACATCCGTTCTGGCGCCATCCGCGAATCGCCGTCACGCCGCATGACGCCAGCGACGTCAGCATCAGCGCCGTCGCGACGACACTTGCCACGACCGCAGACGCGATCCGCGCCGGACGGCGTCCCCCGCACGCAATCGACCGCGCCCGCGGTTATTGATTGCGACATCGAGGAGCGCCAGATGCAAATCCCCCGTTCGTCCGCCGATGCCGCGCACCCGCTCGACGGGCTGCGCGCTGCGGGGCCGATTACAGAGGCGCAGGCGCAGACGCTGGTCGGTGAATATTACGGCCTGTCGCCCGACATTCGCCGGCTCGACAGCGAGCGAGACCAGAATTTCCGGCTGCGCACGCAAGACGGACGCGAATACGTCCTCAAGATCGCCAATCCCACCGAGGATCGCGCCGTCACCAATCTGCAGACCGAGGCGCTGCGCCACGTCGCGGTCCGTGATCGGCTGCTGCCGATTCCGCGCATTATTTCGGCGCGGAACGGCGCGACCGAACTCGAGATCTGCTTCGACGACGGCTCGATGAGGGTGGTGCGGCTGCTGACGTTCCTTGCGGGAACGCCGATGCACCAGGCGTCGCCGTCGGCGGCGCTGCGCGGTGATCTCGGCCGCTGCGCTGCGCAGCTCGCCGTTGCGCTGCGCGACTTCGTTCATCCCGGTGCAAATCACAAATTGCTCTGGGACATCCAGCATGCCGCCGAACTGCGGCCGCTGCTCGGCGCGGTGCCATCTGCCCAGCGCGAAATGGTCGAACGCGCCCTCGATCACTTCGAGGCCGATGCCGTTCCTGTGCTGGCGCAGCTTCCGCGGCAACCTCTGCACAACGATCTCAATCCGCATAACATTGTCGTCGACGCCACTTCGCAGGTCCGCGTCTGCGGCATCATCGATTTCGGCGACATGACCGCGACCGCCCGCATCAACGACCTCGCAATCGCAGCGGCCTATCAGGTGACCGACAGCGACGCGCCGCTGGCGCCGGCGCTCGATGTGATTGCGGCCTATCATGCGGTCTCGCCACTCGAGCCGCGCGAGCGCGGCATCCTGTTCGACCTGATCGCGACCCGTATGGTGATGACGATCGTGATCAGCAATATCAGGGCCGCTCGCTATCCGGAGAACAGCGGGTATATTCTGCGCAACAACAGACAGGCGTCGGCCCGGCTTGCCCGGATCGCGACACTGACGCGAGCACAGGCCACGCAGCAGATCGAGCGTGCCTGCCAGGGAGAGTGACACAATGCCGGCCGACACCTCGACCCAGCAGCTGATCGAGCGCCGCAACCGCCTGCTCGGCCCCGCCTACCGGTTGTTCTACGAGCAGCCGGTGCATGTGGTGCGCGGCGACGGCATCTGGCTGTACGACGCCGCAGGCAAGCGCTATCTCGACGCCTACAACAACGTCGCCTGCGTCGGCCACTGCCATCCGCACGTCGTCGAGGCGATCGCGCGGCAGGCCGCGGTGCTCAACACCCACACCCGCTATCTGCACGAGACGATCCTCGACTACGCCGAGCGGCTGCTCGCGACCTTCCCGGCGGAGATCGGCCAGGTGATGTTCACCTGCACCGGCAGCGAGGCCAACGATCTGGCGCTCCGCGTCGCCCGCACCTGCACAGGCGGCACCGGCGTCATCGTCACCCGGACCGCCTATCACGGCGTGACCGGCGCGCTTGCCGAATTGTCGCCGTCGCTCGGCCTGCCCGAACCGACCGCACCCCATGTTCGTCTGGTGCCGGCACCGCAGTCCGCCGGCGATGAAACAGGCGAGATCTTTGCGGGCCACGTCCGCGCAGCGTTTGCCGATATGATCCGCAGCGGCATTCGTCCGGCCGCACTGCTGGTCGATACGATCTTCTCCAGCGACGGCGTATTCGCCGATCCGCCGGGCTTCCTGCGGCCGGCCGTGGAGGCCGCGCGTGCGGCCGGCGCGCTGTTCATCGCCGACGAGGTGCAGCCCGGCTTTGGTCGCTGTGGCGAGGGCATGTGGGGCTTTGCCCGCCACGGCGTGGTCCCCGACATGGTCACGATGGGCAAGCCGATGGGTAATGGCCATCCGATCGCGGCGATGGCGGCGCGACCGGTGTTGCTGAAGGAATTCGGCGCCCGCTCGCGCTATTTCAACACCTTTGGCGGCAATCCCGTATCCGCCGCCGCCGGTATGGCTGTGCTCGACGTAATCGAGCGGCAAGGCTTGGTCGAGAACGCCAGGCGCATCGGCACTTATTTGCGCGAGCGGCTCACCGCGCTGCGCACGCGGCATGAGCTCGTGGCGGAGGTTCGAGGCGCCGGTCTCTTCATCGGTGTCGAGCTCCGCCGCGGCGACTCGGCCGCCGCGGGTGAGACGACGAAACTGGTCAATGCAATGCGCAGACGGCATGTTCTGATCAGTGCGGCCGGTCCCGGCGCGAATGTGCTGAAGATTCGGCCGCCCCTGACATTCGGCATGGAGCACGGCGATCTACTGGTCGAGGCGCTCGACCAAGCGCTAAAGGAAAATTCGATTGACTGACGGTCTGGCGGATTGCTGGTCTTCGCCGGCAGAGGACAATACCGTCACGCGAGGACACATTTTCCTTTGATTTCCGCTACCTGCAGCCGATCGCGAGAGGCCGGTGATCCGCCAGCTCGTGCGGCATCTCGCGGGCACGCGAGGCCATCGAGTGATCGCCGGGCGGCCGGAGAAGATTGCTGACAACATCCGGATCTGGTTCGGGAACGGCGCGCCGACGGCTTCAATGTCATGCGACCCCGGTTGCCCGGCGGGCCTTCAATCTTTTCGCGGAGCAAGTCTTGCTGATCCTGCGCTGGCAGCGATGCTCGCTTTTTATTTTAAACATAAAATATCTGCGCTCGCCGGGGAACGCTGGCGCACTCGTCGCGAAACCACGGCGATCGCCATCCGGCGGGCTGGACACCGCAGATTCGGCACACCGTGTGCGCCGGTCCGCGCACCCTGAACGAGCCTTGAATTTACTTTTGGCACGAACTATCTTGCAGCCTACATCGAGGCCGACACCTTCAACGGGCCCGGATGCCCGAGGAGATTCGATTTGGCAGTCGCGAAGGCGTCCCCGCCTGTTTCGCCCAAGAACGGGGGCGATCAGGAGGCCGAGTACAAGGCTCAGACACGGCTTTGGCTTCGGCTGCTCGCCTGCACGACCCTGATCGAGGGTGAGCTGCGGCGCCGGTTCCGCGAGGAATTCGATTTCACGATGCCGCGCTTCGACGTCCTGGCCCAGCTTGACCGCGAGCCGAGTGGACTGGTGCTGGGAGAGCTGCCGAAGCGCCTGATGGTGTCTGCCGGAAATCTGACGCCGATCGTCGATCGGCTGGTCGAGGACGGCTTCATCACCCGCACGCCTTCAAACCTCGACCGGCGCGTGCAGATCGTTTGCATGACTGTCGAGGGCCGCAAAGCCTTCAGGCGCATGGCCAAGAGCCACGGCTCGTGGCTGGCCGAGCTGCTAGCGGGATTTCCCGCTGACCGGCTCGATGGGTTGACCCGCGAGCTCGACGAACTCAAGGGCGCCGTCAGGGATACGACGCAGAAGCCGTAGGCTGGCGCTGCAACTCGCGCCGCAGCCGAACGCCCTCCGGCACACTCCGCCGCTCAATCAGGGCAGCAGCTTGTACTTTCCGTCCTCAATCTGAACCAGGATCCGCGCGCGAACATCGACGCCGTGCCGATCCGCCGGCGTGTAGGTGTATACGCCCTGCGTCCCCGCCAGTTCCTTGGTGGTGAACAGCGCCTGGCGAAGCGCGGTGCGGAATTCCGGCGAGCCCGGCTTGGCGCCGGTCGCTATCGCGCGCTTGGCCGCATCGACGAGCAGCAGCCAGCCGTCGAACGAATAGGACGAGAACGAGTCGGTCGGCGCCTCGCCGTTCGCCTTCTCGAAGGCGGCGCGGAAATCCAGCGCAACCTTCTGGATCGGATTGCTGGCCGGAAGCTGCTCGGCCGCAGTCACCGGCCCGGTCGGGCAGATGATCCCGTTGGCGGCCTTGCCGGCGAGCCGCAGGAAGTCGGCGCTGATGAGCCCGTGGTTGCCGTAAAGCGGTCCCTTGTAGCCGCGTTCGGACAGAGCGATCACCGGCAATGCACCCGGCGTTCCCGTGCCGCCGAGCATGATGGCGTCGGGCCGCGCCGCCAACGCGCGCAGCACCTGGGCGGTCACCGACGAATCCGATCGGGCGTATCGCTCGTTGGCGATGACCTTGATGTCGGCCGCCTTGGCGCTTTGCGACAGCGAGTCGTACATGAGGTCGCCAAAGGCATCCGAGAAGCCGATGAACGCCACCGTCTTCAACCCCCGCGCCTTCATGTGATCGACGATGCCCTGGACGAGAAGCGGCGTCGGTTGCGGCGTCTGCACCACCCAGGGCCCGCCATCGCCCGATGGCACCGGCGCGATCGGCGACACCGCGATCATCGGAATCTTCATCTCGATCGCGGCGGTCGCCATCGCCAGCGTCTGCGGCGCGCCTGATGTGCCGATCAGGATGTCGACCTTCTCCTGTTCGACGAGCTTGCGCGCGTTACGCGCCGACGCCGTGGGATCGGAGGCGTCGTCGAGCTGAATGACGCGAAACTTCTCACCGCCGACTTCGCCGACATAAGCCTCGCCGGCTGCGATGCCCTTTGCATTGGGAATCCCGATCGACGACACCGGCCCACTGAGGCCGGTGACGAATCCGACCAGGATCTCGGCCTGGCTGGCCTGCGGAACTGCGACAAGCAACGCGGCCGAGGCCAGCAGGGTCTTCATCGAGATCATTGCACCTGTCCTTCTTGATTTGCGTTTCTTGTTTCGGGCAAGCGCCATCCGCTCGCTTCAGTTCGCCGACACCAGCGCGATCACGCGCAGCGGGCTGCCGGAGCCGTTCTGTATCTTCAGCGGCGACGCCACGATGACGGCGCCGGTGGCGGGAAGCTGATCGAGGTTGCAGAGGCACTGCAGGCCGTAGCGGCCAGCGCCATGCAGGAAGTGATGCGCCGGATAAGGCGGCTCGAAATGGCCGGCCTGCCCAGCGTCGGTGCCGATCGTCTCGGTGCCGAAGCCAATGATGCCGCGCTCCTCCACCAGCCACTTCATGACGGCCGGATTCGGACCCGGCGTGTGTGCGCCGTCATCCCTGAGGTTGGCGTAGTCGCGCCAGCCCTTCTTCGACCAGTCGGTCCGCAACAGAACCCAATGCCGTTCGGGAATCCGTCCGTGCTTTGCCTCCCAGGCTTCGACGAGCGGAACCGTGAGCAGGAAATCCGGATCCTGCGCCGCGCCCGCCGAGCAGTCGATGACGCAGGCCGGCGCGATCATGTCCTTGGCAGGCATCGTGTCGACAGAATTGTTCGGCAGGTCCTTGCCGGTGAACCAGTGAATCGGCGCGTCGAAATGCGTGCCGGTGTGCTCGCCGAACGTCACATTGTTCCAGTACCAGGCCGGACCGCGACCGTCATAGCGCGATATCTCCTGGATCCGGACCGGAGCGGCCTGGCCGAACTCCGGCGGCAGCACGATGACCGGGAAATCCGGACTGAGCGTGAAAGTCAGATCGACCACGCGCACCGCGCCGGACGAGATCGCACCAGCCAGCTCCAGGAGATTCTTGCCTTGCATCGTCACGTCCTCCCGTCTTGTTGAATCCTGATCTTATCTGTCGAGCTCGCGCTCGAGCGCCTTCGGGTTGGCGGCAAGACGCTGCCTGATTTCCTCGGCGACGTCCCCGACATAGATCTCCTCGAGCCCGCCCCGGAGCCCGGACACGATTGCCTGCGCAACGGCGCGCGGCGCGACCTTGGGCGGCGGCACGGTCTGGAACCACTCGGTGTCGATCGGTCCCGTGAACAGGTTCATCACCTTGACGCCGCCGGGCCTGAGCTCGGCGCGAAGACAATGCGACAGTGACAGGCAGGCGGCTTGTGACGCCGAGTAGGCGCCGAAAGCGGGCCAGTTCGCCAGCGCGTAGACCGACAGGATATTGACCCAGGCGGCGCTACTGCTGACACCATCCGCGCCCCGCATCCGCATCGCGGGACCGAAGGCCTGCGCAAGGTTGATGAACCCGAGATAGGCCTGGTCGATCTCATCCCGCGCGACGCCGGTGCCCCTGCGGTCGAGAAGGCCGCCGGGCCGCACATATTCCGTCGTGTTGACGAGGATGTCGACCTTGCCGCCAATGTCGGCCGCGAGGTCAGTCGCCGACTTTTCATCGGCCGCGTCGAGCGTCACGACCTCGATCCCCTGTTGTCCGCGCAACAGCTGCTCGCCGGCGAAAGGCCGCCATGGTTCGGAAACGCCGACGAACACCGTCTTCGCGCCCGCGGCCTTCAGCGCCGCAACGGCCTCCTGGCCGATCAGGCTGCGGCCGTTGGTCACGAGCACTCGGCGGAATTTCGGATCGGCCGTCATTTCCCGCCATTGCCGGTCGTCTGCCATGTTGGGCGTCTCCCCCTCGGGTCGGGCAAAGGCCACCGCCTGACCGCTCTTGTCGAGTTGAAACGACATCAGGACGGGCGCGCCCTCGGCACAGTCGGCATGCAGATGCGCCACCATCGTCGGACCGCAGTCCATCCTGACGAGACCGATGCGCCAGGGCGCCCGCTCGCGGAAATAAACGTCGCTCGGCACCCGCGCCGTCGTTTCGGCCAGCAGCGCGCCGCGGCGCGGCGCATCGACGAACGCAAGACCGGCCGACAGGCAGGCGGGGCATGCCTCGCGCGCCGGATAGGCGAAGGCACCGCAGGCCTCGCAGCGTTGCAGCATGAAGCGTCCTTCGGCGGCAGCACGCGTGAACCCATGCGATGTCCGGCTGCGCGGCCGCGGCGGCGACGCGGGAAGCCGCGTCCGCAGCAGCGGGTTCTTGCGCCGGGGTGGCTCAATCGGATCGATCATCGCGCAGGCCCTGCAAAGATCGCCGCACCGGAGGCCAAGCCGCGGTCATAGTTGATCATACCGAAGCCCGAGGCCAGAGCGAGGGTTGCGTCCTTGACTTGCGTCGGGCCGGCTTCGCCCAGGACCTGCCGCAATCCTTCGACCAACCCGAGATAGGCGCCGGCGGCGCCGGCCTGCCCGGCGGAGAGCTGGCCGCCCGAAGTGTTGTGCGGGAAGTCGCCGCCAATCGTCAGATCGTGCTGACGAACGAAGGCCGCGCCCTCCCCCTTGTTGCAGAAGCCGAGATCCTCGAACTGCATCATCGTGATGACCGGATAGTCGTCATAGGTCTGGACCACATCGAGATCGCCAGGCTTCACGCCGGCCATCGCGTAGAGCTCCCCGACATCCATCGCCCAGCCGCCGCGCACCTGCATCGGATCGTCGGCGAAGGCGTTGTGCCGCTCGATGGTCGACAGCAATCGCGCGACCGGCAAGCCGAGCGATGCCGCGGTCTCGTCCCGCATCACCAGGAAGGCCTCGGCGCCGGCACACGGCATGACGCAATCGAACAAGTGAATGGGATCGGATATCGGACGCGCCGCCAGATACTGTTCGATCGTCAGCGGCGTCTTCATCAGCGCATGCGGGTTGCGCAGCGCGTTGGCGCGCTGGGCGACCGCGATCCGGCCGACGTCCTCCCGCGTGACGCCATACGTCCGCATGTAATTGCGCGCGATCAGCGCAAAACTCGCATTGGCGCCACCCGCACCATAGGGATAGACCGCGTCCTGGTTGAAGCGCGAGAAATTCTCGAGCGTCAGGCGGAAGGAATCGACATGGTTGGTATCGCCGGCCACGCAGGCGACGATATCGACATCGCGTGCCTGCACCGCCCGCGCCGCCTTCCGCAACGCCGCGATGGCGCTGGCACCGCCGAGCGGGATCGTGTCCAGCCATCGGACGCACAGCCCGAAATGCTGCGTCAGTCCAATCCCGCTGTCGAGCCCCATGGTGAAGCTGGAAACGCACAGGCCGTCGATGTCGGACGCCTTGATGCCGGCCTTCGCGACCAGCGCGCTCAGCGCGCGGCCAATCCACCATTGCGCGCTCTCGATGGAATAGCGCGCATAGGGAATCGTGACGGGAGCCGCCATCACGATGCCCTCATACGGTGTGCGCAGCGAATTTTTCACCAGCCGCCTGCCTTGCCTGCCGCCTCAGATCACCGTCAGCTTCACGTCGATATTGCCACGAATAACATTCGAATAGGGGCATCGCTCGTGCGCGCCCGCGACGATCTCCTCCGCCACCGCCTTCTCGACGCCGGGCAAGTTGACCCTCAGTTCGACCGCGAGCGCACAGCCGACAGGAACCGGTCCCATGGCAACCTTCGCGATGACGGACGGCTCGGCAGCGGGCGTGATCTTCCTGGTGCGCGCCACGAGCTTGACCGCGCCGAGAAAGCACGCGGCATAACCGGCCGCAAAGAGCTGCTCCGGGTTGGTTCCCTCGCCGCCGGGGCCGCCCAGCGATTTCGGCACGGACAGCGACACCGACAGCAGTCCGTCGGCACTTGCCGCGTTGCCGTCGCGGTCGCCCGTCGCCGTCACCTCGGTCTCGTAGAGGATCTTCTCGGGTCTCATCATGACTCGTTCTCCAGAACTGACCGACTGTTCGCGCTAACGCTTGTTGCGCGCGAGCATCGCCCGGAAATCGTCGCGGGCGAGCGCGCTGGCGCGTTTGAAGCTCGGCCCGCGGCTCGGCTCGGTGCCGTTGAGCTGCCTGAGCTGCACCCACATCTCGGCGCTCTTCAATGCCACTGCGGCACAGTTCACCACCGGTGCGTGGCCGACCTTCAGGCCGTGCTCCCGCCCGATCAGCAGGCCCGGCAGTACGCCGGCGGGGATCACCACGTCGGCTCCGCGCTCCACCAGTGGAAGGGCGCAGGCCAGAAAATCCTCGATCATCCGGCCATGGGCCGCCTGATCGCCCGCGAACGCTTGCGCGAAATCCTCCGGCTTGCAACCGAGGCCGGTCACATGAACGACGCGATCACCGAGCCCGTAACGTTCGGCCTGCTCGTAGTGCCAGACCTCGAACACCGGATCGAGCGTCACGAGGCCGAGCCGCCGGCCGAGCTGCGAGGCCGCAAGCAACGTCGCCTCGCCGGTCCCGATCACTGGAATGTCGAGCGTCGCACGGAGCTCGTAAAGCCCGGGATCCTGGAAGTGGCCCATCACGAAGGCGTCGAACCCGCTCTCTTCGGCCGCGATGCCGTTGTCGATTGCCTGAACCGCGCAGCGCAGTTCGGCGAGCCGGCCGAACTCCCGGTCCGGCGGCGAAATGCCCTCGACCTGAACCGTCGTGCCGGGCGCGGCGATGTTGTTGAGGTACTCCGACAGCCGCGCCATATAGGGCGCGTTCACGCTCGCATCGACGAAACTCTGCCAGAAGATGCGCATCGCCCTTCTCCTCAAGCGGTGACGGGAGCATCGGCCGTCGGCCTGCCGACGCAGATATTTCAACCATAAACTAATTGACGCGTCAAATGCGCGCGGCGGAGCCTGCCAAGGCGACTGCTCCATCGCAGCCCAACGACCCAATTTTCGGGAGAAAGAAATGAAGGAAAATGGCGCGCGCGGACGAAATTGTATGCAACAACATTTTTTTCTGACAGCCCCGTGACACGTGTTGACGGCGCCACGGAGAATACTTTAGGCTTTAAGTAATCGACCACCGGCCGCTGCCGGTGGCCATGACGATGATGTTGCAGGGCACCGATTTTGAGAAACTCAATCGCGTGGACTAGCGTCGGGCCGCAATGGCCGGCAGCAGCATCGCCGGTCGCGCAGCGCGTCGACGGCATTCGTCTTCTTTCGCTTCGACAGACGCCCGCGGGCTGCAGTCGCCCCGCCCGCTATTCAAGCGGCACGCCTCGCCATGGCCGCTGACGCCCCGGCCAAGCGAAATTTCCCCTCGCAGCGCCCGGCGTCTGGCGCTGCAGCAATGCCTTCAACCGGTTCGTTCGTAGCTCGGGCTCCTGCCCGGCTTGCAGACATTCGTACCCAGCATCAACGGAGGACAACGCAAATGCGGCAGAAGACCCTGGGGTTACTCGCACTTGTCGCCGGCGTGTTCGCGGCACCGGCGGCGCAGGCCGACATCACGATCGGCTTCGTTACCTCGCTGAGCGGCAACGGCGCGTCGATCGGCATCCCCTATGGGCGCGGCATCAATGCCGCCTATGAATACAAGAAGACGATCAACGGCGAGACCATCCGCCTGATCCAGCTCGACGACGGCTCCGATCCGTCAGCCGCGACGCGCAACGCGCGCAAGCTCGTCGAGGAGGAGAAGGTCGACCTCATAATCGGCACCGCGACGACCCCCTCGACCATCGCCATGGCGGCCGTCGCCAGCGAATTGAAGGTGCCGATGATCGCAATCTCGCCCCTCGGCAAGCTTCCGGACTCGCCGGAGCAATGGGTGGTCGCGGTGCCGCAGCCGGCCTCGCTGCTGGTCAAGATCGTCGCCGACCGGATGAAGCGCGACGGCATGAAAAACATCGGCTATATCGGCTTCTCCGATGCGTGGGGCGACCTCGTCTACAACGGCGCCAAGGCCGCCGAGCCGACCGACGACATCAAGGTGCAGACCAACGAGCGCTATGCCCGCACCGATACCTCGGTGACCGCGCAGATCCTGAAGGTCATGGCCGCGCGTCCCGACGCGGTGCTGATCGGCGGCTCCGGCACGCAGGGCGCGCTGCCGCTCATCACGCTTTCCGAACGCGGCTTCAAGGGCAATACCTACGGCACCGTGGCGCTGGTCAATCCGGACTTCGTCACCGTGGGCGGCAAGGCCGCCGAGGGCATTCAGGTCTCCGCGGGCCCCGTGATCGTGGCCGAACAGCTTCCGGATGAGCACTTTGCCAAGAAGATCGCGCTCGATTTCCGCGCGGTCTACCAGAAGACCCACAACATTCCGACCACCGACGGGTTCTCCGCCTACTCCTTCGATGCCTGGCTGATCTTTGCCAACGCCGCCGAACGGGCGCTGAAGACCGCAAAGCCCGGCACGGCCGAATTCCGCACCGCGCTGCGCGATGCCATCCTCAGCACCAAGGAACTGCCCGGCGTGCATGCCGTCTACAACTTCAAGCCCGGCGCGGTGACCGGCGTCGACGAGCGCTCGCTGGTGGTGGTCCGCCTGACCGGCGGCGCCTGGAAGTACGCGCCGTAGGCGAAAGATGGCCGGCGGGCAGAACGGGGGAACGGCGTCTCCATGACGAGCGACATCGCGGCCATCCTTGCGATCGACGGAATCGCCACCGGTGCGGTCTACGCGCTGGTGGCGATCGGTACCGTCCTCATCTTCACGGTGACGCGGGTCATCTTCATTCCGTTCGGCGACATCGCCGCCTTCACCGCGCTGACGCTTGCGGCCCTCGATGCCAAGCGCTTTCCGGGGACCGGCGCGCTGGTCGTGGTGCTGGCGTGCCTTGCGACCTTGATCGAGATCATTTCGCTCATTCGAAACGGCGATATCCGCCTGCTGCCGCGCGCGCTTCTGTTCTATCTCGCCATTCCCCTGGCAGTGGTCGGCATCGCCTGGCTCGCCATGCGGACGGACCCGCCACTTGCGGTCCGGCTCGTGCTGGCGCTGATGCTGATCACGCCGATCGCGCCTCTGCTGGACCGGATCGTCTTCCGTCCGATCGCCGACGGCACCGTGCTGCTGCTGCTGACGGTCTCCGTGGCGCTGCATTTCGCGCTGGTCGGTCTTGGTCTGCTGTTCTTCGGCCCCGAGGGGGTCCGGACCGAGCCGCTGACGTCGTTCTCGACGGAGTTCGCGGGCGTCCTGATCTCGGGCCAGACCATGCTGATCGTGATCGCCGCGCTGGTCTTCAGCGGCCTGCTTTATCTGTTCTTCGACTTCACGCTGGTCGGCAAATCGCTCCGCGCCACCGCGGTGAACCGGACCGGCTCGCGGCTGATGGGAATCCGGCCGGCGCGCGCCGGCACCATCGCCTATCTGCTGGGTTCGCTGATGGCCGGCGTATCGGGCATCCTGATCGCGCCGGTCAATACCGTGTTCTACGATTCCGGCTTCCTGATCGGCCTCAAGGCATTCGTCGGCGCCATCGTCGGCGGCATGACCAGCTATCCCGGTGCCGCGATTGGCGCGGTTGGGGTCGGCATCCTCGAAAGCTTCGCATCGTTCCAGAGCAGCGCGCTGAAAGACGTCATCGTGTTCTCGCTGCTGATCCCGATCCTGATCTGGCGATCCCTCGCCTCGCTGCATTCCGAGGAGGAGATCGAGGAATGACGCGCCTTCATGTTCAGCTCGCTGCGATAGCGGCACTGGCGTGCCTCGCACTCGCACCCGTCGTGCTGAGCCCGTTCAGCATCACGCTGATGAACTATATCGGCATCTATTCGCTCGTCGCCATCGGCCTTGCGCTGCTCACCGGCGTCGGCGGCATCGTGTCGTTCGGACAGGCCGCGTTCGTCGGCATCGCGGCCTATGCGACGGCGTGGGTCTCCGCCCTGAACGGGCAATCGCCCTGGCTCGGCCTGCTGTTCGGGGTGGTGCTGACCTGCGGCGTCGCGGCTGTCCTCGGCGTCGTCACCTTGCGCCTGCAGGGCCATTTCCTGTCGCTCTCGACCGTCGCCTGGGGGCTCGCGATCGGCTTCCTGTTCGGCAACGTCGACGGGCTCGGCCGCTTCAACGGCATCTCGTCGATCCCGCCGATCAGCCTCGGCTCCTTCGCACTCGTCTCCAGCGCCCAGATCTATTACCTGATCTGGGGCATCGTCGCCCTGGTGCTCCTGCTCGGCTACAATCTCCTGGACTCGCGGCTCGGTCGCGCCATGCGTGCGCTGCGCGGCGGCAATACGCTGGTCGAGAGCCTCGGCATCAACGCGTTCCGGATCAAGCTCGTGACATTCGTGATCGCGGCGTTCCTGGCCTCGCTCTCCGGCTGGCTCTACGCGCATATGAGCCGCTTCATCAGCCCGGGTCCGTTCGATGCCAGCATGGGCATCGAGTATCTGATGATGACGATGGTCGGCGGCGCGGGCAGCCTGCTCGGCGGTGTCGTCGGCGCCGCCATCGTCACCCTGCTCAAGAACAGCGTGCAGGATTATCTGCCGCTGATCGCCAAGGGCGCATCGGGGCAGCTCGAGATCGTCGCATTCTCCGCGCTGTTCATCCTGTTTCTGCAATGGGCGCGGCAGGGCATCGTGCCTTCAATCGCGCGCTATCTGCCGAAGATCAGGCGCGAACGGCCGCAGCCGGCGCCACCGCTGCCGCGCCGCCCGCAGCCGACACCGGGCGAACTGCTTCTGAAGGTCGATGGCGCCGAGCGCCGTTTCGGCGGCCTCATCGCGGTCAACAATGTCAGCTTCGAGGTGAGATCGGGCGAGATCCTCGCCGTCATTGGCCCGAACGGCGCCGGCAAGAGCACGATGTTCAACTGCCTGACCGGCGCGCTGCGGGTCAGCAAGGGCGAAATCGCCTTCGCCGGACGCTCGATCACGCGCGATCCGCAGTCCCGCATCGCCAAGGCCGGCGTCGCCCGGACTTTCCAGCATGTCAAGCTGCGGCCGCGCATGAGCCTGCTGGAGAACGTCATGCTCGGCACCTACAGCCGAACCAGCAGCGGTCTTCTCGCCGGCGCGTTTCGCCTCAACCAGCGCGAGGAAGCCAGCGCCCGCCACGAGGCGCTGATGCAGCTCGAGCGCGTCGGGCTCGGCGACAAGCCTTTCGAGCTCGCCGGCAATCTTCCGCTCGGCAACCAGCGCATCCTGGAGATCGCGCGCGCCCTCGCCGCGGATCCCGCGCTGCTGGTACTGGACGAGCCGGCGGCCGGCCTGCGCCGCCAGGAAAAGGTGCGACTGGCGGAGCTGCTCCGCTCGCTGCGGGCGGATCACCTGACCATCCTGATCGTCGAGCACGACATGGAGTTCGTGATGTCGCTGGTCGACCGCATCGTGGTGCTCGATTTCGGCTCCAAGCTCTGCGAGGGCATCCCGAGCGCGATCCGCAGCGATGAACGGGTGCAAGAGGCCTATCTCGGAGGCGTCGCGTGAGCCGGATGTTCTCCATGACCGACGTGACCGTCTGCTACGACAACGTCGAGGCCGTCCGCAACGTGTCGCTGTCGGTCGACGAGGGACAGATCGTGACCGTGATCGGTCCGAACGGCGCCGGCAAGACCACGCTGCTGATGGCCGCCATCGGCCTGCTCGCATCGCGCGGCAGCATGGTATTTCGCGGCAGCGACATCCGGAAGATGTCGGTCGAGGATCGCGTCGAACACAGGCTCTGCCTCGTTCCGGAGAAGCGCGAGCTGTTCTCCGACATGTCGGTCGCCGACAACCTTCTGCTCGGCTCCTACAGCCTGCGCGACCGCTCGGGCGTCCAGAAGACACTGGACGAGGTCTATGATCGCTTTCCCCGCCTGAGGGAGCGGCAACGCCAGGCCGCCGGCACGCTCTCAGGCGGCGAGCGCCAGATGCTCGCGCTCGGGCGCGCTCTGATGGCAAAGCCTGCCCTGCTGATGCTCGACGAGCCCAGTCTCGGCCTTGCGCCGCTGATCGTGCGCGAGATCTTTCGCACCATCGCCTCGCTCCGCGACCTCGGCGTCTCGATCCTGCTGGTCGAGCAGAACGCCCGCGCCGCGCTCGAGACGGCCGATTACGGCTACGTGCTGGAGACCGGCGAGATCGTGCAGTCGGGCCCCGCCAAGGACCTGATTCACGATCCCCGGCTGATCACCGCCTATCTCGGCGGGCACTGACACCAAAATATCGAAAACAACCCCATGCACAGTCGCCGGCCGGTGCCGGGCGTTATTTCGCTTTTTACGAAATCACCTTGACACGTCGGGCAAATCAGGGGTGTACTGCCATCATCGCAGCGCAGGTCCGCTATCCGACCAGACGAGGGCGGCGTTGGTTTGCGAGCGGGTTCTCGAGCAGCACGGCGCGCAGCCATTCGCGGAAGCTGACGACCTCGGGACAATCTGCGGTGCCTTCAGGCGCAATCAGCCAATCCCCCAAACCGGATCCCTCGTTGAGCCGGTCGCAACGATAGCCCGGATGGTGGCCAAGGCCGCGGACGATCAGGAGGTCGACCTTGCCCTCGACCAACTCGTGCAAGCCCGCGGGCTGCAGCACCTGCAGACCGATTTCCAGATGCGCACTGCGAAACTCCGCCAATTTGAGGCGGCGCAGGTCGAAGCTGCCATGGACCCCCAATTGCAGCAGCACCGCAGCCGCCGGTTTCAATTGCGAGGTCGCGTCCGCGATATGGCGAAAGCCTTCGGAGATTCCCGGCAAATAGGCCTGCCCGGCCGCAGTCAGGATCAGTTGCTTATGCAGCCGCTCGAACAACTGCACGCCGAGACGCGCCTCCAGCGCTTTCACCTGCTGCCCCACGGCGGCAGGCGTCACGTGCAGCTCGTGCGCGGCCAGTTTGAAACTGAGATGCCGCGCGGCGGCCTCGAAGGCACGGAGCGCGTTGAGAGGTGGCAGGGCGTAGGTCATCGCGCGGGAGTTTGACACCGACAGGCGGTGGCCTTGCAATAGATTTTCTTGCGTTGAACCGCAGCAAACATGCTTTGCGCCGCGGCGACACCGCCGGATACGGTCAGGCCGCAATCCGGAGACACCCATGCCCGCAGCTCACATCGTCAGCCACAATCCCGCGACGGTCCACCCGCCCGCCGGCGGGTACTGCATGGGACTTGAACTGACGCAGCATCGCCGCCTGCTCTTCATCAGCGGCCAGGTGCCTGAGAGATGCGACGGAACCGTGCCCGAGGGCTTCGAGGCCCAATGCGAGCAGGCCTGGCGCAATGTCATCGAGGTGCTCGCCGCCGCCGGCCTTCGCGTCGAGCATCTGGTCAAGGTCACCACGTTCCTGACCGATCGGGATCAGCTCCTGGCCAACCGCACCATTCGTCGCAGGATGCTCGGGGAGCATCAGCCCGCGCTGACGGTCATGATCGCCGAGACCGTCGACAGCAAATGGTTGCTGGAGATCGAGGCGATCGCCGCCGCGTGAAACCAGCTTCCTCGACTTCGCAATGATCCACTGATTCAGGTGTCCAATGGCCGAGACCATCCATCCGTTCTATGAGCAGTATCGCGGCGCCATGGAGGCCGCCATGCGCTATCGCCTCGACCTCGCCGAAGCGATGTTGCGCGAGCGCGCGCATCTGACCGATGTCGATCGAATTCGACAGGAGGTGATGGACGAATTCCAGATCGTGCTCACCCAAATGCCCTATGTCGGAGGTGCGGCAAGTCGCATGAGTGATTTCTTCATGCGTCTCACCGGCTTCATGGCCATCAGCCGGGTGCTGCGGCGGCACGGCGTTCCGCCTCCGGTGATCGGCGAAATCGAACGGGAAACCTACAAGGCGCAATTGCTCGGGGAGCCCGAGGCGGAGCGCCTTGCCTCAGGGCGTCAATTCATGTCGTCCGAGAATCGGGCCTTGCTGCGCGAACAGGCGATAGACAGCGCGACAGAGAGCCATCAGAGGGAGTTTCCGGAAGATTTCGTCTACGATTTCGTCGAACCAGGCCCGGGCGACGAGTTTGAATTCGGCATCAATTACAGGGCTTGCGGCTTTTGCAAATTCGCGGCTCGCCATGGAGACAAGGAAATCCTGCCGAACATTTGCGGGCTTGATTTCGACGCCTATGCAACGCGCGGTATCCGCCTGGAAAGAACGCAGACATTGGCTGGCGGCGCGAGCCACTGCAATTTCCGATTCTCGCGGCTCCCGTCGGATTGAAGCGCAACGGTCTGGGTCTTTATCTCATCACGCGGCTGGCCGCACCACCCGCGTCAGCATCGGAAAATGCTTGTTGCCGCCCGCGAAGGGCGGAAACTGGACGAAGTCCGCGCGCATCCGCTTGATCACGTCGGAGCCCAGCGCGCGCGCAAGGGCCTGCGGGCTATCGAACATCAGCCTGTTGCGCTGCATGTACTCGACCCGCTGCGACGGCAGCCGGTCGACCCAATCGACCCGCGTGTAGATCTCGATCTGGCGGACGCCGGGGAAGGTCCGCATGATCGACGGATGATGCTCCAAATAATGCAAATTCCAGGCGTTCATGTCCTCGGCCCGTCCGGGATAATGCACGAGATAGCTGCACGGCGTCACCGTGCCGTCCGCATGCGTGGCGTCGTCGACCGGAAAGGCGCGCGTCATCATTGCCTGATGTGTCACGTCCAATCCGGCAAGGCTGGGCAGTCCGCGACCAGCCGCAAGACCTGCGAGCACGCCAGCGCTATCCATCGCGGCCTCGCACGCAAACAGGTTCGGAAACCGCAGCTGGAGCGCAAACACCGGCCCCGCCCCGTCGGCCTTGTAGGGATGATCGACCGATTGTTGCAGCGGCGTAAACAGCAGGCCCTCGGCCATCCCCGGGATCGACCCGACCATGGCGACCACAGCCGCAAGATCGTCCACATCAATTCGCCGCCCGCCTGTCGGATCGGAGAACGTCATGAACAGCGAGATCATGATGCCGCCGCCTCCTCGCCGGCTTGCAGATGCGACATGAGCGCCGCGCGAACGTCGTCGGGCCACGGGATCGCGTGATGGTCGATAAGCGACGTCGCGGCCAGGATCTGTTGCGCGCGCCAGCGCAGGCCATCCGCGCCCGTGACCACATGCGACAGATGCAGCGACGCCCGGCCGATCTTGACGATGTGCAGGCCGAACCTCAGGCGGTCGCCGAACTTCGACGGCCGTGAGAAATCACAGGTCAAATGCACCGTCGGCGTCCCGATCTTCCGGATCGTGATCAGCTCCGGCCAGGAGAACCCGATCGTCGACCAGAACTCCTCGACCACGCCGTTGAGGATGTTGAGGTAGGACGGAAAATAGGCGATCCCCGACGGATCGCAATCGCCGAACCTCAGCTCGCGATCGAACGAGAACGACGTCATCAGATCGCGACGACCGGGTGGCGGATGACGCCGACACCATCGACGCCGGCCTCGACCACGTCGCCGGGCCACAGCCATTCCTGCGGGCTCATGCCGGCACCGACGCCCTCAGGCGTTCCGGTCGCGATGATGTCGCCCGGTTCGAGCGTCATGCCCGACGAGATGTCGGCGATCAAAGCCGGAATGTCGAAGATCATGTATTTGGTGTTGGAGTCCTGCTTCATGACACCGTTCTTGGTCAGCCAGAGTCTGAGATCATGCGGATCGGGAATCTCATCCGCGGTCACGATGCAGGGGCCGAGCGGCGCGTAGGTGTCCATGCCCTTGGAGAAGATCCACTGCCCGGCGCGGCGATTGTCGCGCGCGGAGATGTCGATCATGACCGAATAGCCGAACACGTGATCCATCGCCTTCTCGACCTGGATGCGGGTCGCGGTCTTGCCGATGATGACGGCGAGCTCGACTTCCCAGTCGAGCTGCTGGGTCATGCCGGCATTGTGCTGGATCGCCACGCCCGGCCCGATCACCGAGGTCGGCGGCTTGGAGAACACGACCGGCTGCTTCGGCAGATCCTTGTCGGTGTCCAGGCTCTTGGCGGACTCCGCGACATGCGCACGGTAGTTCAGCCCGATGCCGAAGATGTTCTTGCGCGGGCGCGGGATCGGCGCCTGCAGCTTCACATCCTCGATCGGAACGGCCGCACCGGCCGGCAGGCTGCCGTTGGCGCTGTCCAGAGCCTGCTTCAACGCCGGCAACAACGTGACGGCGTTATCGATGAAGGACAGCATGTCGGCCGGCCAGGCGACGCCGCGTGACGCGCCGAGGCGCTCGACATCGACGACCAATCCGTTGACGACGACCCCAAGGCGGGCGCCGCCGGAGCCCAAGGTGTAGGTGACAAGACGCATGAAAGCTCGATCCGGTTATTCGGGTTGAATATTGCCGAGAAATGTCAGGCCGCGACCGGCTGATGGCCGGCATTGTCGCCATAGGCCTCTTCCCGGTAGAGGCCGAGCCCCTCGATGACGGGCAGATCGTTGAAGCAGAACAGGCAGGCGTCCTCGCTTTCCGAGGCGTTGCCGTGCTCATGCCAGACCCAGGACGGAACGCAGAAGATATCGCGCTCCTGCCACTCGAACCGCTGACCGCCGATCACGGAATAACCGTGCCCCTTGGCGACCTGGTAGACGAAGCTGCCGGTGTGGCGGTGCGACCTGGTCTTCTCGCCCGGGCGCAGCATCTGCATGCTGGCGCCGATGGTCTGCATCACATGGCCGCCGGTGACCGGATTGACGTAGTTCATCAGGATGCCGTCATAGGGCGATCCGTCGGTCGCGGCGGCATATTTCAGCAGCGACTCGTAGGTCGGCTCCCACTCATATTTGAACATCGGCGAATAGCCGTTCGACCACCGCGAGCCCGCCGGCCGAAGACCGGGATTGCCCCAGGTCTTGGTCATGTCGTCGACGGGGTAGCCGCACTCCTCTTGCTGGATCTTGGGGTGCACGACGAAGAAATTGGCCTCCAGCGCGTTGACGAGCGGAATGTCGAGCCCGTCCTGCCAGATGCAGACCGAACCGTTCGCCTCGACGCCATGCTCGTGCCAGGTGCCGTTCGGCGTCAGCACGAAGTCCCGCGCGCCGAGCGTCATCTTGTGGCCGTCGACGATGGTGTAGGCGCCCGCCCCTTCCATGATGAAGCGCAGGGCCGAAGCCGAATGCGCATGAGCCGATGCCACTTCACCGGGGTGCATGACCTGCAAGCCCGAATAGAGCCAGCCGACCGCGGCCGACACGTCGCGGCGACCGGGATTGTTGAGGTAGATCACCCGCCGGCCCGCCTTTTCGGGCGAGACCAGTTCCACGGAGCGCAGCACGTGCTCGCGCAGATCGCTGTAGCGCCAGAGCACCGGAACGGACGCCGACTGCGGCTGCCACGGCTCGATCTTGTTGGCGACCGTCCACAGCGCGCCCGCCTCGAACTTCTCGAGATCCTTGTAGTAGGCCTTGAGCTCCGGAGTGTCCTCGACATTGGCCCGGCCGATGATGTTCTCGCCCATGCTGTCCTCCAACTCCTGTCTCGTGACGTCCGGTTTCATGTAGTCCCGTCGCTATATCCACCGCTGTCGTCCTGGCGAAAGCCAGGACCCATAACCACCGCATTCGATTGTGAAGGGGATCGTGGCCCCGGATCGCTCGCCGATGACCAGTCGGGGTAATGGGTCCTGGCTTTCGCCAGGACGACGGTGAGGAGAGTTCGCGCTTCGTGGCGTTCCATCACTCCGTCCTGCCGGGAATTGACACGAAGTTCGCCTGCTCCGCGACATCAGCTGCCTGAGCTTCGCCTTCCGCAAGACCGAGCGGCGCCTGCGGACGGCGGTTGACCCTGAGATCGAAAATATCGAACCGGTTGTAGTGCCCGACGATGTCGTGCATCTGCTTCGGCTGGATGCAGCGCTCGAGATCGATGTCGGCATAGACGATGCCTTCATCGTCGATCAGCGGCTCGCCGACGAGACGGCCGTCCGGACCGATCACGCCGGAGAATGCGCTCGACTTGCGCTGCAGGCGCGCCCGCGCATCGGGCACGACGGTCTGCATCGCCGCAATGATCTCCTCCGACACGGTCGAGCAGGACACGATCGTGAAGATCTTTCCTTCGAAGGAATGGGCAATGGCGCGCAGCTTGATCGCTTCCGCCATGTCGTAGTCGGGCGGCGCGACGGGCAGCGAGATGTAGCTCGCGACGTGAACCAGCTCGCCCTGCCCGAGCAGCGCAAAGCGCGCGAGCGTGTTGGTGTTCTCGCCGCAGGCGAGCCCGCCGAGGCGCCCGATCTCGGTGTCATAGACGCGCAGGCTCGATCCGTCGCCGCCGGTCCAGGTCAGCTTCTCCGCCCAGGTCGGCACCAGCTTGCGGTGCTTGCCGAGCAGCGTTCCATCCGGGCCGATGAACACCAGCGTGTTGTAGATCGCGCCGAGCGACACCGGGCTGCGCTCGTTGACGCCAAGGACGACGTAGCATCCGGCATCGCGCGCGGCCTTGCGAACGATGTCGATCTCGGGGCCCGGCACCAGCACCGATGCCTTGACGAGCTTCTCGAACCAGGCGCTTCCGGTGACGGGATCGGTGATCCAGTTCCAATAGGGATAGCCGGGCACGAACACTTCAGGGAATGCGACCAGCCGCGCGCCGTTCGCCGCCGCCTCACGCACCAGTGAGGCGCCTTGTCGGCGGTGGCGCTTGCATTGAGATATACAGGTGAAGCCTGGACGGCGGCGGCTCTAAAGCGCGGCAGCTTCAGCATTGGCCCTACCCTGTCGCTGGCTTAGTCGCCGTCCGGAGCAGACGATCTACAAAGTCGGACGGCACTCGCAGCGTTGACTTACTTTACATGTAAACGTATGCTATCGCATATTTCTGGAGGGTGCAATGGCTGAACGGTCTTTTGCTCGTGAAGTCGAGGATCTCCGGCTCGGCGACGGCGACACCTTCCGCGGCGAAGGCATCCTCGCCATCACCAAGGCGCTGCTGCAATCCGGCGTCGCCTATGTCGGCGGCTATCAGGGCTCGCCGATCTCGCATCTGATGGACGTGCTTGCCGACGCCAAGGACGTGCTCGACGATCTCGGCGTCGTGTTCCAGAGCTCCGCCAACGAAGCGGCGGCCGCGGCGATGCTGTCGGCTTCAGTGATGTATCCGCTGCGCGGTGCGGTGGCGTGGAAGTCGACGGTCGGCACCAATGTTGCCTCCGACGCGCTGGCCAACCTCGCCTCCGGCGGCGTCACCGGCGGCACCATGATCATTGTCGGCGAGGATTACGGCGAAGGCTCCTCGATCATGCAGGAGCGCACCCATGCCTTTGCGATGAAATCGCAGATCTGGCTGCTCGATCCGCGCCCCGACCATGAATGCATCGTCAATCTGATCGAGAAGGGCTTTGAGCTCTCGGAAGTCTCGAACACCCCCGTCATGCTGGAGGTGCGCGTCCGCGCCTGCCACATGCATGGAAGCTTTGCCTGCAAGGACAATGTCAGGCCGGCGCACACCATCAAGGACGCGCTGAACAATCCGAAGCGCGACGTCGGCCGCATCGTGCTGCCGCCGGCGGCCTACGAGCATGAGCAGGAGAAGATCAAAACGCGGATGCCCGCGGCCATCAACTTCGTCCGGGACAACCGGCTGAATGAATGGATGGGACCGAAGCAGGGCAAGGTCGGCATCATCATGCAGGGCGGGATGTACAACAACGTCATCCGCGCGCTGCAGTATCTCGGGTTGTCGGATGCCTATGGCAACACCCAGATCCCGCTCTACGTCATGAACGTCACCTACCCCGTGATCGACACCGAGGTCGCGGAGTTCTGCCTTGACAAGGACGCCGTCCTGATCGTCGAGGAAGGCCAGCCGGAATATCTGGAGCAGGCGATCAATACGGTACTGCGCCGCAGGGATATCCAGGCCCGCGTCCACGGCAAGGACGTGCTGCCGATGGGCGGCGACTATACCGCGCAGGTGCTGCTCGGAGGCGTGCGCGAGTTCCTCGAGAAGACCGACCCGCGACTGCTCGGCAACCGGCCGCCGGCGCCGGACGCGAGCCCCGTGCTCAACCATCCCGAGGTCGAGAAGCTGAAGCACGTCGTGCCGGCGCGTCCGCCCGGTCTTTGCACCGGCTGTCCGGAGCGGCCGATCTTCGCCGCCATGAAGCTGGTCGAAAGCGAGCTCGGCGAACACCACGTCTCCGCCGACATCGGCTGTCATTTGTTCTCGATCCTGCCGCCGTTCAACATCGGCGCCACGACGATGGGTTTCGGCCTCGGCCCGGCCTCGACCTCGGCCTTCAACGTCAAGGCCGACAAGCGCTCGATCGCCGTGATGGGCGACGGCGGCTTCTGGCACAACGGGCTGACCAGCGGCATCGGCAACGCCGTCTTCAACAAGCATGACGGCGTCTTCGTCATCGTCGACAATTACTACACCTCGGCGACCGGCGGTCAGGACATCCTGTCGTCGCGCGCGGTCAGCAAGCGGCGCAACACCAACAACTCGATCGTACAGGCCGTGAAGGGCATCGGCGGGCAATGGGTCCGGCAGATCGACCGCACCTACGATGTCGGCCGGATGCGCGACACGCTGAAGGAAGCGCTGACCACCAAGGAGCAAGGCCCGAAGGTCATCGTCGCCTCCTCCGAATGCATGCTGAACAAGCAGCGCCGCGTGAAGCCGCAGATCAGCAAGGCGATCAAGGACGGCGTCCGCACCGTCAAGGAACGGTTCGGCGTCGACGAGGATGTCTGCACCGGCGACCACGCCTGCATCCGCCTCTCCGGCTGCCCGTCGCTCTCGGTCAAGCAGCTCGACGATCCCCTGCGCGACGATCCCGTCGCGGCGATCGACAATTCCTGCGTCGGCTGCGGCAATTGCGGCGAGGTCGCGGATGCAGCCGTGCTGTGTCCCTCGTTTTACCGCGCCGACGTCATTCACAATCCGACCGGCTGGGACAAGTTCAAGTCGGGGATCGCGATGGCCGTGATCGGCTGGCTGCAGCGGCGACGCGATCGCCGGCGGCCGGCGCTCGAGGCTTTGGCATGAGAATTTGGACATGAGAGACGAGACCGTCCAGTTGGCGCTTCCTGCCGCGGGTGATGCGACCGAACGGCCGATTTCGATCGCGATCGTCGCGATGGGTGGCCAGGGCGGCGGCGTCCTCACCGACTGGATCGTCCAGCTCGCCGAGAACCATGGCTGGGTCGCGCAGTCGACCTCGGTGCCCGGCGTCGCCCAGCGCACCGGCGCCACGATCTACTATATCGAGGCGATGCCGCCGCTCGATGGTCGCAAGCCGATCCTGTCGCTGATGCCGACGCCCGGCGACGTCGACGTGGTGATGGCGGCGGAATTCATGGAAGCCGGCCGCTCGATCCTGCGCGGCCTGGTGACGCCGGACCGCACCACGCTGATCGCATCCAATCACCGGACGTTTGCGATCGGCGAGAAGATCGCGCCGGGCAACGGCATCGCCGACCAGGGCGCGGTGACCGGCGCCATCGGAATTGCCGCCAAGACCGAGATCATCTTCGACATGAATGCGCTGGCGATCGCCAACGGCAGCGTGATCTCAGCCGCGATGTTCGGCGCACTCGCAGGCGCCGGCGTGCTGAGCTTCAGCCGCGACAGCTATCTCGACGTGATCCGCGCCGGCGAGAAAGGCGCGCAGGCCAGCATCCGCGCGTTCGACGCCGCGTTCGACCGGGTACAGTCGAAGTCTCCGGAGGTTGCGGCACCTCCGCCATCGGAGACGGCCACGACGCCCTCCTCGCCGGCTGTTCTGGATCCCCGTCTTGCCGGCCTCGCCGCCCGGCTGACGCAGGAATTGCCCGCGGCCGCGCAGGCCATCGGCCGCGCCGGGCTGAAGAAGGTGGTCGATTTCCAGGACGTCGCCTATGGCGGCGAATATCTCGACATCCTCGGCAGGCTCCACGCCGCCGATCGCAGCGCCAATGGCGCCGAGCGCAATTTTGCCTTCACCGAGGCCGCCGCAAAATATCTCGCCAACGCCATGACCTATGATGACGTCATCCGCGTGGCCGACCTCAAGACCCGATCGGCCCGCCGCGCCCGGATCGAGGGCGAGCTCGAGCTGTCCGAAGGCCAGGTGCTGCAGACCACCGAGTTCATGCATCCCCGCATGGAAGAGGTGATGGGCATGCTGCCGGCGGGATTTGCCCGCTGGCTTGGCGACAGGCCGGGCCTGGTCGGCTGGCTCGACCGCCGCGTCAACAAGGGACGACGGGTCAAGACCTACTCGCTGCCCTGGTTCGTCGCGCTCTATGCCGTCGGCGGACTGCGCGGCATGCGCCGCCGCTCGCTGCGCCATGCGATCGAGACGGCGCACCGGGACGAATGGCTCAAGGCCGCGACAGAGGCCGTGCAGGCGAATTATCAGTTGGGCGTCGAGATCCTGCAATGCCGGCGCCTGGTCAAAGGCTATTCCGACACCCACAGCCGCGGCCTGTCGAAATTCGACAAGACGCTGGCCGCGATCAAGCTGGTCGCGCCGCGCGAGGATGCCGCCGACTGGGCGCGCCGGCTGCGGGAAGCCGCGCTGAAGGACAGCGCCGGCAAGGAACTCGACGGCGTGATCCAGACCATCAAGAGCTTCGCATGACGTCGTCGGCCCTCAAGGAAAGCACGGCTCCCGCCTTCGGGCAGGTCGAAACCCGGCTGTGGCTGCAACTGCTGTCGCTGCATGGCGAGCTGTTTGCGTCGTTGAATTCCATGCTGAGCTCGGAGTTCGGCTTGTCGCTCGCCAAATTCGACGTGCTGGCGCAACTCGATCGTTACCCGGAAGGCCTCGCGCTCGGGCAGTTGTCGCAGAACCTGAAAGTGTCCGGCGGCAATGTCTCGGGCCTGGTGCAGCGCCTGCTGGCCGACGACCTCATCAGCAAGGCGATGTCGAGCGAAGACCGCCGCTCGTTCATCGTGCGCCTGACGCCGAAGGGCGCGGCCCTGTTCAGGAAGGCCGCCGACGTGCATAAGAGGCACCTGAGCGAACGGCTCGAAGGCATCCCAGCGCGGGAGCTGGAGGCGGCACTGTCGATGTTGCGGTCGCTCTCCTCGAAACTCGGCAGCGAAAGCAAGAAGCAGGGTCGCAAGACATAATGGCCAAAGACTCCAGGAGCAGATGGAAATCCGGTCCACCGCGGACGCGGGATCAGCTGCAGAGCTATATTCCCTATCTGTTCAACCGGCTCGCCAACCGCTGGAACCTGGATCAGAACCGCGATCTCAGCGAGCACAACATCAACAACGTCGTATTCCGGACGCTGTCGGTGCTGTTCATCTACAAGACCCTGACCGTCAACGAGATCGCCGTGCTGGCCGTCACCGAGCAGTCGACCGCGAGCCGCATGGTCGAGTCGATGGTGACATCGGGCCT
Organism: Bradyrhizobium viridifuturi; assembly: GCF_001238275.1. GTDB lineage: Bacteria > Pseudomonadota > Alphaproteobacteria > Rhizobiales > Xanthobacteraceae > Bradyrhizobium > Bradyrhizobium viridifuturi. The sequence continues at coordinate 45,403 of NZ_LGTB01000023.1, read as the reverse complement.
CGTCAAGCGCGAGATCGCGGAAGAAGACCAGCGCCGCCGCGTCGTCGGCTTGACGGCGGAGGGCGAGGCCCTGCTGCGCAAGATCTGGCCGATCATGGAGAACAATTACGAACGCCTCACCGTCGGGATCGATCGACGAGATCGAGGTTTGCGCCCGCGTGCTGGCCAAGATGGTCGAGAACATCCGCCAGAACCAGATCTGATCCGCAGCGATCATGGGCTGAGGCCGGCTAGGCTGGTGCCGCCGCAGACATAGAGCACCTGGCCGGTGACGAAGTCCGAGCGCTCGTCGAGGAAGAAGCTGATCGCATGCGCGACGTCCTCGCGCGTGCCGAGCCGCCCGACCGGAACGTTGCGTGCCATCTTGTCCTGCTGCTCGGAGCCTTTCGGGACGATGCCCCAGAAATTGTCGGTCAGGATCGGGCCCGGCGCGACCACGTTGACCGTGATCCCGCTCGACGCCAGCTCCAGCGCCCAGGTCCGCGCCATGCCGTGCACGCCGGCCTTGGTCGCCGAATAGGCCGAGCGCGTGACCGCGCCCATCGCGGCGCGCGAGCTCACGAACACGATCCGCCCGAACCGCCGCGAGCGCATCCCGTCCATCGCGGCCTGGGTCAGCAGCATCGGCGCGCCCAGATGCAACTGCGCCAGCGTCAGGATGTCCTCCGGCTTCGCATCGGCCAGCAGGTTCGGCAGGATGATTCCGGCATTGTGCACGAGGCAGTCGACCGCGTGATCGCGGGTGATCTCCTCGGCGATGGCCCGCGTCTCCGCGAGGCTGGTCAGGTCCGCGCGATAGGCGGTGAGCAGATCATGGGTCCACGCAGGTTCCTCAAGCCCGACCGAAACCACCCGCTGTCCTTCGGCGACGAGCTTCTTCGCCAGCGCCTCGCCGATTCCCGAATTGCCTCCGGTGATCAATGTGGTGCGGGTCTGGCTCATGATCGGCTCCCTGCAAGCGGCACGGGTCACTCCTGCCGCCGCTTGAGGTCGCGAAGGTCGAAGAACGCGCCTTCACGCATCAGCTTCGCGACGACATCCTTCAATCCGCCGCGCTGGATCTTCTCGGTCGCGGTCAGCGGCAGTTGATCGACAAAGCAGATCCAGCCCGGCGCCTTGTAATAGGCCATCTGCTCCAGGCTCCAGCGCACGATCTCCTCGGCGAGCGCGCGGTCGGCCCCCGGCTGCTCCGCGATGATGACGGCCGCGACCTCATCGCCACGCACCTGGTCGGGAGTCGCTGCGACCGCGGCCTGCCGGATCGCGCCATGGCGGTTGAGCACGGACTCGACCTCGACCGCGGCGATGTTCTCGCCGGAGCGGCGGATCACGTTCTTCTTGCGGTCGACGAAATGCAGATCGCCATCGGCATCGCGCGAGACGATATCACCGGTATGCAGCCAGCCGTCCTTCCAAGCTTCAGTGGTGGCTTCCGGATTCTTCAGGTATTCCCTGAAGAAGCCGTAGCGGGGATCATCCCCTGCCCGCCGCACCAGCAGCTCGCCCGGCACGCCCGCCGCCGCATCGTTGCCGCCGTCGTCGACGATCCGAACCTCGACTTCGGGCGCCGGACGACCGAAACAGCTGGTGCCGACCTTGCGCGGCTCGGCATTGGCGGCGATCACGCCGCCGCTTCCGGTCTCGGTCATCGCCCAGGCCTCGAGCAGCGGGAAGCCGAAGCGCGCCTCGAACGGCGCGTGCAGCAGTTTGTCGACGCCGGCGCCGAAGCCGAACCGCACGGTGTGCGCACGATCTTCATCAGATGGCGGCGCGCTCATCAGCATCGAGGGCATGACGCCGAGATAATGCAGGCAGGTCGCGCGGCTGTCGCGCACCGATGCCCACCAGCTGCGCGGATGGAAGCGATCGAGCATCGTCAGGCAGCCGCCGACCGACATCATCGCCATCAGCGACACCGCCATCGCGTTCATGTGGAACAGCGGCAGCGGCGTGATCATGCGCTCGCCGTCGCGCCTCAGATCGATCAACCCGCCGACGTCGCGATACCAGTCTCCGGAATACAGGAAGTAGGTGTTGGTCAGCACGCAGCCCTTGGGCTGGCCTGTTGTCCCCGACGTATAGAGCAGCGCGCATTCGCTCGCACCGTCGCCGGCGCTCGCCGGCCGCGCGCCGCCGAACGGGGCCGGAACATCGCCGTCATCGGTCACAACCGGAATCGGCCGGCGGCCTGGCGCGCCGCCGTCTCGACCTCGTCGTGCCGCTTGGCGAGGACGAAGGCGGCATTCATCTCGGAATGCGCGATGATGTATTCGAGCTCGCTGACCCGCAGATCGGGGTTGATCGGCACCACGGAGACCCCGAGCGCGTTCAACGCGAACCACAGCTCGATGAAGACCGGCCGGTTCTGCAGCAGAAGCCCGACCCGATGGCCCGCACCATAGCCGCGGTCGGCAAACGCCGCGCGCCACCGCTCCACCCGCCCGAGCATGGCTTCGTACGTGATCTCCCCGGCGGCGATGCCGTAGATCCCGGCCGTCTCCGGCAGCACGTTGAGAAAGCCGGCTCCCCCCCGGCGGAGCGCGGTCTCGCGGAAGCGGGCATAGACTGTGGTCGCTGTGGTCAAGACGCACTCACATGAAAAGCTGGATATTGCCGAACGGCGCGTCGAAATTCACGAGATCGATGCGCTTGAGCTTGATCTTGAGGCCATCGCCGACCTGCACGAGATCGTGCGAGGCCCATCCTGAAAAGCGCTCCAGCGTGTCGCCGCGCGTTTCGGTGTAGATGAACGACGTCCGCGCCTTGAAGATGCCGGCCGCCGGATCGCAGGCAATGATCTGCGGCGCCTGCAGCAGATGATGGCAGCGGCTCTTCGGCTTCTGGCTGAAGGTGCGCTCGCCGGCCAGCCGCTCGATGCGCACCTTCATCAGCAGCAGGTCCTCGTACATCAGCGACGGCTGCAGCACCGGATCCTGCTGTTGCCATTCCAGCGGCATCCAGTAGCGCCCCTCCGGGTGAAACAGGTCGAGCCAGGCCTGCCACTGCATCGTGTCGAGCAGATCGGCTTCCCGATAGACGAAATCGGTGATGGTTTTTTCGCTGATCATTCCGCGGCCTCGACCGGCTCGACCATGTCCATGGTCATGAACTTGGCCCAGGCATGAAACTGGTTGCGCATCTGCCGTTCCGACGTGCCGTTGATGACCGCGGTGACATCAGCCTCCTCGCCGCTCTCATAGAGCCGGCGCAGATTGACCCACTGGTTGCCGTTGGTCTTCAACCCTTCCTGCGCCCGCTCATACATCTCGAGATCGTCGTGCCCGACGATCGAGGTCGGCGCATTGATGAAGCGGTTGTACATCAGCGCGCGCTCGTAGAGCTTGTCGGGCGCGCCGACCAGACGATAGACCCAGCTCTCCACCAGCGTCCTGTCCACCGCGATCGGGATGAAGTTGCGCAGGATCTGCACCGCGCCCTTCACCATGATGTTCGGGAAATAGACCGTGTTGTGCCGGACTTCGCCGAGAATCTCGTGGGCCCGCTTCTCGCCATAGGCCGCCACCATCCGGCCGAGATAGCCCTCGATATCAGAATAGTTGGAATGGATGGAATTGGCGACGCCGGTATGACCATGGCCGTTGGGCCAGATCCGGATGCCGCTCTGCTCGTAGAACTCGTACGGGCTCATGAACGGCCCATAGAGCTGCACCGCCATCGGCGTTTCCTTGGAGTCGCCCTGTTCGCGCTGCCAGACCTTGATGGCGGTGCCGGCCGAGCTCTCATGCGCCACCATCGGATGGCAGGTGTCGGTCTGGTTCTCGACCAGCATCTTCCAATTGCAGGTGTGCATGTAGCGGATCGGCGCGGCCTCGACGGCGAGCTTCCCCTCCGGCGAGCGGTCGACCATGTTGTCGATGGTCGAGAGGCTTTCGCCGAAATAGTCCTCGAAGCCGACGCCGGTTTCGCTCAGGCGCGCGAAAATGAAATCGCGGTAGACGACGACGTTCTTGATCCGCGACAGCCCATTGTTCGCTTGGGTGTCGGTGAATCCGGTGCCCTCGTAGCCCTTCTTCAGCGGGATCGCCAGCAGCGAGCCGTCGGTCTTGAACGACCAGGCGTGATAGGGGCAGCGGAAGAACTTTCCGGTGTTGCCGCACGGTTCGGAGGCGATCTTGACGCCTTTGTGCGGACAGCGATTGTAGAACAGGTGGATCGAGCCGTCGGTGTGGCGGCTCGCCACCACCGGCTGCCGGCCGACATTTGCGGTGATGAAGTCGCCGGCCTTCGCCAGCTGGCTGGCATGCCCGACATAGATCCAGCTGTTGGGAAACAGATGCTCCATCTCGAGATCGAAGATCTCGGGATCGACATAGACGTCGCGATGCACCTCGGCCTCGCGCACCAGCCCGCCGATCGCGCGGGGATTCTTTCCATATTTCGCCATGGCGCCTCTTGCCTCCGCTCAGAGATCCAACACCAGCCGTTCCGACTTCGCACGCGACACGCAGATCTGCATGACCTTGTTGGACGCCTTCTCCTCGTCGCTGAGAATGACGTCGCGATGATCGGGCACGCCGGCGATCACGCCGCACTGGCAGATGCCGCAATCACCGCGCTGGCAGTCGTAGAGCACGTCGAGCCCGGCCGATTCCAGCGCCTGGATGATACTCTGATCGGTCGCGACGTGATGACCTGCCCCGTCGACTTGAGTTCGACCTCGAACGGCTTGTTCGGCGACGTCGGCTGCTCCGCCTTGAACAGCTCGAAATGGATGCGGTCCGCCGGAATGCCCCTGGCGAGTGCCGCCGCCTTCACCGCGTCAATCAGGCCGGCCGGGCCGCAGACATAGACGTGAGCGTCCGCCGGCGCATCGCCGAGCACTGCTGCGATATCGAGGCGGGACTCGTCGCTGTCGTAATGAATCGCCAAACCGTCCGAGCAGATCGCCTGCAACTGCGGCAGGAACGCCAGCAACCCCGGCATCCGCCCGGCATAATGCAGGCGATATCGAGCCCCCTGCGCCTTCAGCTCGGCCGCCATCGACAGGATCGGCGTAACGCCGATGCCGCCGGCAACCAGCAACGCCGGCGCGGATCCCTCGTGAAGGCCGAAATTGTTGACCGGCGCGCTCGCCCGGATGACGTCGCCGACCTGAAGGGCATGCATGAACTGCGAACCGCCGGCCGACGTCTCCTCACGGAGCACCCCGAGCGCAACCGCGCCCTCGGGCAGATCAGGCAGCGCCATCAGGGAATACGGCCGGTCGCCCCCGCCCGGCAGCAGCACGCGAATATGCGCGCCCGCTTGCCAGTCCGGCACAGCACCGCCCTCCACGTCGAACACAACGCTGCGAATGACTGGCGTCTCCGCAACGACCGACTGCACTCTGAGCTTGAGCGGATGCGCGTCCATTCGGGCATCTCATATTATATGAATTTGCATATTTTTATACATGTAATAATTGGCTGTCAATCGTCGAAGCAACGGGATGTCGGTGTCGCAAAGGAAGGCCCGCGCCCGGGCCGGCGCGGGTCCTCCGCGGCGAGCGGAGCGCGCAATCCATTCGGCAGGCAAGACGCCGTCGATCGCTGGGTGGGAAAGACCGCGAGATGCGCACGACGCATGAGCACGGCTGTCCCGGTTGGTTCAGGCTGCAACGTCCGTGGGGTTGCTCAGCAACCGACATCGTCGGCGATCGCGAGCGATCGCCATTGATGCGTTAGCGTTCGAGCGGCAGCGATGACCTGCCTGCGGTGGCTTCCGCTAAAGGGACGCGCGATCGCTACGTGCCGCCTGGCCCGGCATACGAGACCGCGAGCGTCGCCAGGACGGTCCTGTTGCTGATCTCGAGCTTGCGGAAGATGTGATGCAGGTGAACCTTGATGGTACCGTCGGCCACTTTCAAACGGCGGCCAATCTCCTTGTTCGACAGGCCTTCCGACACCAGGTTCATGATCTGACGCTCGCGCTCCGTCAGCATCGCGAGATACTTCTCCGGCATCGCGGTTTGCGAACAGGAGATGGCCTCCTCCCCCGAGGGCGGCGGCAGCATCTTCTGGCCGTCCGCGACCTGACGTAATGTCTGGATCAGGGTCTCAGGCTCCTCGTCGTGGAGAATAACGCCGTACGCACCGGCCGCTGCCAGCATCGCCAGATCGCGATCCTCAATGGAGGTAGCCAGAAAGACGAAGCGCACGGCAGGCGCTCCGCAATTGCCAACGTCGATCGTTGCCTGCTCAAAGATATCAGGCATCGACATGTCCAAAATGGCTATGTCGGGCGCTAGACCCCTCACTGCGTCGAAACAACTCGCAGTATCATTGCAACGAGCGACAACCTTGAAATCACGTTCTGCTTCGAGCAGGCAATTCAGACCCAATAAAACAACTGGATATCTGCTAGCAATCACCACACGACTGAAATGCATTTACGACCGATCCTCAATCCCTCCAGTTCAGCTCGGCGCCCAATCGATTAATAAGCTACTCCAATCTTAAGCTTTTTCGTAAGGTTTTGTTGTCGCGGGGGACCCGTGAATTTACTGCCCTGAAGTGTGTCAATGGACACATTTCAGCAACGCATAATCGCAAGTCCAAAATCACTCACCCAGAGCGGGTGCCCATCGAAAGGTGCTTGGCGCGCGTCCCACGAGGTCCGCCGGCTCGTTCTGATGACGATCGACATTTGAAACGCCGAGCGTCATCTCCGGCAATGACTATAACCAAAGGTATATAGGGATATTGGGGATTAGCATCTAACATTCTTAAATATTTAGAGTGGGCTCAGACTTTTTCGACCTCAGATTCGCCCGTTCGATCGGACAAGTCCGAGGAAGCGTTTTGAATACGACTTCTTTTTTAGCTGGGTGATGAGCAACAAAATGAGCCGGCTTCAGCCGACCCGCCCATTGTTTCATTGTAGCGTCCGGGAGAGTTTCCATGAGACGACGATATCCTTTTGCTATTGTACTTGTTGGTGAAAATAGTCTTCGTAAAGAAGGTCTTGCAAGAATTCTGAACTCGGAGAGTTTTCAAGTCCTGACTTCGATATCCGACGCCGACGATTTGCTTGGCGTCGCCACGCCCCACAGGGCCGCAGCCAATCAGCCATTGCTGCTCCTCATTGTTCACACCGGCGACGATTTTCGCCCGACAATCGAGCAAATCGAGTCCTTCACACGCCGCCACGCCGATGGACGCGTAGCCGTCGTCGCGGATCAATATCGTGTGAGCGACCTGGCTGCCGCGCTTCGGGCAGGCGCCACGGGGTACTTCATCGACGTGATGAATTGTGACGCGTTCATCAAGTCCATCGAACTCGTCATGATGGGTGGCACGGTCTTTCCGCCGGCGTTCCTGACGTCCGCACTCGACGCCGAGGAACGCGACGCAGACGATGCACCCGTGCCTCATGACGACGATCCTGCTGCCGCGGAAGCGAACGACAGGCTCGCTCGGCAACTTTCGCCGCGGGAAATCTCGATTCTGCAGTGCCTGATCGAGGGCGATTCCAACAAGTGCATTGCCCGCAAGATCAACATTGCCGAAGCCACGGTGAAGGTTCACATCAAGGCGATCCTTCGCAAGATCAGGGTTCAGAATAGAACGCAGGCAGCGATCTGGGGCTTGCACCATCGCCCAGCGGCCTGGTCGAATGGCCACGGTTCGTCGCACCAGGCCACCGATGCCGAGCGGCCTCTCCCGCCGAAGCGAGAAATTCCCAAGGTCGCAAGAGCGAGCCGGCCGGCACCACTTGGCCCGATCGAGCACACGACGAACTATTTTGAAGTGCCCCTCACGAACGGCCACGGCCACAACGGCATGAGCTCGAAGATCGACGGGGCGATCCGGCTTCGCAAATAGCCGAAGCCTTCCCGTTTGATGTCCCGCCGGGTAATCCCGGCGGGATGTCGCGCGAACTGAAAGCCGCACAAACGGACGCGATGCGCGATGACCGATGCCGAGGTCCGCGCCAACGCAGCCGACGATCGCGCATCAACGTATCGGCCGCCGCCGCAGCTAACCGTGGGCGTTGATCGCTCGTCGCCGTCGACGAGCGATGCGGAGCGATTGCCCGAGAGAGGCAACCTCCTCAATGGCCCCGCGGACGGGCAGACCTTTGTCGCTGGCGTCTTTCGGCGAGCAACGACAGCAGACCGCCGAGCACCAGAGCAGCGAGGAACGTCAGCGCGAACAGCAGCGGACCGTTGGGACCGGAGGGGATCGTCACCGCCTCCGCGGGCAGCAGCGTTTGACCCGCAGCGAACCTGACCATGTCAGTCGCCGGCGTGCCGTCCTGGTTGTCGGACGCGACATCCTTCTCCGCGCCCTCCACCACCTCCTTCAGACGTTCGAGTTTGGCTTGAGCGCTGAGATAGGTGGGATGACGCGGACCCAACACGGCCGAAAGCCCGGCCAATTCCCGCTCGGCCGCAGCGTACGCCTCGGTCGTCTGCGCGCGCAGCCGCCCACGCAGATATTCGGACGCTACCCAATTCGCCAGGTTGGCCGCGCGCTCCGGGTTCGACGTGGTCACGGCGATCGCGATCAAATAGGACCGCGGATCGTTGGTAACGGTGATCTGTTTCATGAGGCGCGTGATCGCGAGTTCGCGCGGCGTTGAGGTGTGATGAGCCCAGACATGGGACAGCGCGCGCTCCAGGCGGCTCGGGCGCGTGTATTCGGGGTCCTGGTCGAGCCGCAATGCCGACACGACCGCGCTGGCGGTGCCGCGCGACCGGATGATGCGCGCCGAGCTGTCCACGACGGCAGTCGCATCGACGGCCGCTGTCGATTGCAGCCTCTCGCCGGCCATATTTTCGTTGCGAACAAAGTCGAGCTGAATGATGCTTCGCCGGTGTATCGCGGTGCCATAAACATGAACGCGACCAGGAAGGCTGCCAGTGCCAGCACGACGGTTCCCATGACGAGCCGTCGCTGCCTCCATACGACACCCAGCGTATCGCGCACGACCTGCTCATAATGCATACGTGGGGCGCTGATCGCACCTGTCTCGACAAACATGTCCTGATCTCCCGAACGGGAACGGGTCCCCGATCTTTGCGAGTGGCCAAAGCGGCCGGCCTGTAGCCGATGGCTCAGTGACGTCATCGTATGAAAATCCTGAAAGTGGCCCGGTTGAAAAGCGCGCCGACCAGCGCACGGGCCTGAAGGCGGTCGGCTACCCTGAGCAGATCCAGAAACAGGCGCTCGCCGTCGGATTGGTCGGCCGGTTCTATCCGGCCATCGCACCCGTCGGCCTTTCGGTCGACAAGGGCGCCGACTATATCGAGCAGACCCCGCTGATAGGAATGGCGCGAGACTGTGCAGCCGAGCAGCCGCGCCTCTCGCTTGCATCGGATTTGCGCCGGGGCAAAGCTGCGCGTAGCCGTCCTAAACATCGGCAAATCGGCTTCGGTGTCGCCGATCGCAATCGTCTCGGCGTCCGGTCCCAGGACCCGATCGCGCAGGGCCGCCAGGCCTGTCCCCTTGTCGACGTCCTTTGCCACCACGGTGGTATCGCTCGTGGTTTGACGGAAGCAAAGCCGGTCGAGCCGCAGCGTCGTGATCAGATCGCGCACGATCAGCGTTGGCAGCGGGACCGGAACGCCCTGCCCGACGGTAAAGCGGCGCATCCGCGATAGCAGGCTCTGGGGTTTCTTCTCGATCATGTAGGCCCGGATGGAATATCTGTGACGCTCGTCGAGAAATACGCCGGGAAGTTGCCGCAGCGCTCTCCTGAGCTCATCGAGCTGAACCAGCGTGTTCTGATCGATCAGCGGCAGCCCGTGTCCGGCAACGGCATCCCACAAATACGCGCCGCTTTCCGCCACGCCCCCGGCCAGCCCGTAGGCTTCACAATAGTCCTTGACCTCGTAGACCGACCGCGCCGTGTTGAGCGCGACCGAGCAGCCGTGCTTCGATAGCAGGGAGAGCGCCTCGATGCCGGCCGCCGTCGTGGACGGATAGCCGAAGATGCGTCGATCCAGGACGCCGTCGATGTCGAGGAAGACGAGCCGCGAGTGCCAGGACGCCGCTCGCGACGGCCGACACCGCGCACCGCAGAACTGAGCGGTCTGCACGGTCAGGAAATCCCACGCGCCGAGGAAGCGCCGGTGCTGCTCCTGTTGTTGCTTGCCGCACTGCACGACACTGAAGAGATTCTCCTGCGCGGTCTCCATTGCCCACAGTCCGGCGAGCAGCTTGTTGATGAAGAGCCGATCTGCAACCGACGTGTCGCCGGAATGCTCGACGTAACGGCGGAGCAATCGATCCTCCTCGTCGGGCGACAGCTCGAAGCTCAAGATGGCGTCCGCGAGGTCGTAAGCTGGGTCGACGCTGTTCAGCAAGGTCTTGCCGAGGCCATGCCCGTAATAGCCCGTCTTCAACAGACCTGTCCTGTCCCCGATCCACTTGCCAGCTTCCATGTTGCCATCGATCAGCGTGGGATACGGGCAATGCAATTGATAGAGGCGCTGCTGGATCAACGACCGCATCGGTACATCGAGCACGAAACTGCCATACGCGCGACCGAACGCCTCCGCCAGCAGCGTCCAACCGTTCTCGTGCACGGCCTTGCCCGCAACACGCGACTTCGGCAGGGCCATGAGACGGGTGCGCGCAGCAACGTAGCAGGCCATCCTGTCGATCCAGGAATCGCGATTCAGTCCGACATCCGTCGCAGCCTGCTTTTGCGGAAGCCACTCACTGTAGAGGATGCCGTCACGCAGCCCGAGGACCGGCGCAACGAACTCGGACAGCCGCTGCGCGACAAGGAACGCCGGGTAACCGAGGTATCCCAGCCCAACGCCCTTCGCCACGAAGTGACGGACCTCGCGATCGCCTTGCGCTGCCTGCAGCTGCACCTTGAATATCCGCTTCAGCGTCGCGCCGCGTTTGCCGCTCGCGCCGTGCTGCTGACTGCCATCGAGCTCCTCCGCCCACCAGCTATCAAGAATCTGGACGTCGGCGAACCCACGTGGCGCAAGATATTCGGCCAATCGTGCCTGAACGATCCGGGGATCAAGCAGCTGCTGCTTTCGCCAGCGCTCCGGCTCGAGCGTGATCACCAGGCCGTCAGGCAACATCGCGGCCCAGCCGGGCGTTGCCGGATGCGTCGGCACCAGCACCCTTATGCTGGAAAGGTCGAAGCCCGCCTGACGCGCGATATCGACAGCCAGAACGATCGTGCCTCCCGAATTCGGAGGGTCGTCTACAATGACGAGCGTGAAGCCCTTCCGGGCGTACTCCGACAACTGCCTGCGCTCCCGCTCGCTGGGTCCCTTTTTCGGTTGCACGGTGAGCGCGGCGATCCGGCTGTAACCTTCCGCCTTGAAGAAGGAGCACAGCAGCGCGGAAAAATAGGTGCCAGCCGTTCGCAAACCCAGGACGAGAACCGGCTGCGACCTGTCGGCGCTCTCCCGCATAAACTGCCGTCCCAGCTCGAACACATCGTCAGGTGTGAGATCGAGCCGATTGAATGCGGACGGTATGCCGAGGCGAGCGTCGCGCAGACCGGATGGGAGCCGCCGGCGCAACAACGCCGACAGCTTCCCGACGACCCCTGCGAACGGCGCCGCATCGCCGTCCGATCGCATCAGGTCGGCCAGGAGGATGTCGAGCCCGTTCTGCCACTCCTCGCTCCAGCGGCGAAGCTCGTTCTTGTGACGCAGCGGGATCTTCTGCGCGGCTCTGTCGGTGGTCCGTAACGCGAGCCGTCCGAGCCGGGTTTTTGCCAGCTGCGGGGGTAAGCGCAGCGTGTGGCCGCGCAGATATTCGTCGACGCCATTCAACAGTGAGCACGAAAGCAGATATATGTTTGTCGCAACGTCCCGCGCCTGCCACCCCGGTTCAACATCACCGAGCCGATCGAGCTCGGCGGCAAGTCGCTCGCTCGCTTCGCCGACCGTCAGATGAGGATCGAGGCACCAATCATAGGCGGAATAGAACTTGGTCTCGGCCGGCAGCGGGTCCAGCGCCACCGTCGATCGCCCGATTATCGCCTGCCTCTCCAGCATCAACATCGCTATTTCGGCTCCGATTCCCTGGAGGTTACGCCGCCGAACCCGCTTCGATTTCGGACAGATCGTGTCCGGCGTATTGATCGATCGCACGTGCATAGACCGCCATCAGCGCGTGGTAGTTGGCTTCGGCGGTGAAATACCGGTCAAACGTCTCTCGCGCAGCGCGGCGCATCTCAGTCAATACCGATGCCTCGGACCAGAGCGAGCGCACACATGCCGCGAGATCGTCCGCGTCGCCCGATGCAAAGCACACGCCGTTGTGCCCATCGACGATGTCCGCCATTGCGCCATGTCGGGGAACGATAACGGGCGTGCCCTTGGCGAACGCCTCGATCACGACGCGAGGGAGTGCCCCCTCGTAACATTGCGACGGCAGGATCAATGCCGCGGCGCCGCCGATCAGTTCGTAGACGTCCTCGTGGGCCACGCCGCGCAACCAGTCGATCGCCGCGTTACGCGCGGCCGCCTCGCGAACCAGCCCGTCAAGTGGACCGTCGCCCACGATCTTCAGCGGCACCTCCAGCCCTTGCCAGGCCTCCAGAAGCGCTTGAATGCCCTTTTCCTCGGAAAGCCGGCCGACATAGACGGCGTAGCCGCCATCGCCGACGCCGACGCGCGGCTCGGGAAAGAGGAAGTTGGGCTTGACCACGATCTTTTCCGCGGGAAGCCCCCCTTCGATGAACTTCCGGCGACTGAATGCACTCAGGGCGACGTACGCATCGACGGCGTGTCGCCAGGTCCCCAGCATGCGATGCGCCCCAAGCATCGTCGCGACGGTCGCGCTCGCCGCTGTGCTATGCCGGTAGCAGTTGTGCGCGACGCCACGCCACAACGTCGCCTTGCCGAGGCAATCCTCACAAGGCTTGCCATCGCGGAACAGCAGCGCATTGACGCAAACAAGACGGAAATTGTGCAGCGTCTGCACCACCGGAACGCCCTCGGCATGCGCGGCGTAATAGGCGGCCGGAGACATCAGTGGAAACGTGTTGTGGAAGTGAACGACCTGCGGCCGATGCGAACGGATCAATTGCCGCATCTCGGCTATGGTCTGCCGGCTCCAGATCGTGCGGCTCGCGAGCTGCAGGCGCCCCATGTCGTCGATCGAGTCGTTGGAGAGGCAATACTGCGTCACCTCGTGGCCGTGCGCCCTGAGCAGCGCGACCTCGGCGGCGACGCATTGGTCCTCGCCGCCGGCGAGCTTGTAGAAATTGTGCGCCACGAGAATGTTCATCGACGTCCTCCTGCAGCTGCAGCTTCCGCGGCGGGCACCGTCTGACCGGACGCCGCGACGGGCGGCATCGGCAAGCGGCAAAGCTGCCCGTTGCTGACGGCCGGCGCCTGCCGCGCGAATTGCCCCATCAGGCGCAAGACACTCTCCAGCCGCTGCCACTGGTCGAGCTCCTCCAACTCCCAGGAATGTCCCCAGAGATGGAAGACGCCACCGCGCGCGACGACCTGAGACAGCAGCGATTCCGCAAGCGCGGGCCAATCCGCCGTGCGGCCGTGGCGGATGTAGCGCCAGAGGTTGCCGAAGGCCATCCGCTTGATCACGTTCCTCGCCAGCGCGGCACGGCGGTGCGGAAACGCCTGGACGGTCGTCGGTATGTGCAACAGGCCGGCCAGCGATCGCGGAAAGTCGATCGCAAGAAGCTCGACGGTGCGCAGGCCGATATATCCCGCTCGCTGGACCATGTGCACATGCTCCTTGCGATAGCGGCCGATTGGCGGGCAGAAGCACTCGCAACGAACGCCCGTGCTGTCCTCGATCCAGGACTTGGAATCGGCGATCTCCCGCGAGGCCGTTTCCGTCGTCACGGACGTCAAATCGACATGGTTGAGCGTGTGTGCACCAATTTCGAAACTTTTGCTGAGCTCGCGCAGCTGCTTGGCGGACATGGTCGGTCGGTCGCTCGTCGTCGCCGGCACGTAGAAGGTGCCCTCCAGTCGATATTTCGAGAGCAACGCCGCCACGCGATGATCCAGCGGATGGCCGTCGTCCCAACTGGTCGTGATGTAGGCCGGAAACGTCATAGCCTGCCTCCGACCACACTCAGGCGATGGCGCATCCGCACGTTCGCCTGTGCGGTGGCGAGCATCCGATCGATGCGGGGCATCGCGATGCTTCGCTGAATCAGGCGGAAAAGCCCGCGCGGCGACCATCGCAGGTCGAGCAGATTGAGCTCGGCCCGTGCGAACGCGCGGATTTCCGCGATCAGCTCCGGCTCCCGCTCCGGTGCTTCCATCATGGTCAGGAAGGCCGACAACGCGTTTTCCGCGAACGTCCTCTTGCTCAGGGCCACACGCCGATCGATGGTACGAATGTCAGTCGCCACATCGCAAAGCAGGACACCCAGATCGTAGGCCGCTGGGTCACTTCGGTTGAGTACGGCGCCGGCGCAAACCGGCCTGTCGGCGTCGACGAGCGTGAGAATGCGATGCGCAGGATCGTAGAGGATGTTCTGAAGGCAGAGATCACCATGCGCACTGCCCGCGGCCCAGTGCGGCTGCAACACGGTGACGAGAACCCGAGCCATGGCCGCCAGCACCTCGGGAGGTTGATCGCTATGGGCGGCAAGGGACTTGTTGAGGTCGGTGCCGGCAGCCATGGTCATCACCAGGGCCGGCGGCGCTTCGGAAACGTGAAGCGGCAATGGCGCGCGTAGCGTCCAGTCATGAACCGTCCTGCCGTCGACCGAGCCGTGCAGCCGCACCTGGGCGTCGAACTGCCGCCTTGCCGTTTCGACCGCGGCCGGCTCGTCGGGATAGAGCTTGACCGCCAGATCGCGATATCCTTGCCAGACCGCATCGTCCCTGTGGGTACGGATGCCGTAGATCCGGCCCTGGAATCCCTGCCCGATCTGCCTGATGTCCCATTCGACAGCCGGGTTCGGTTCCGCCAGTTGTTGCAGGACCTGCACGATAGGAGCGCGGACGTGATCCGCAGGACCGGGCCGGGCCGCGATCGTCAGGAATGCGGCCCAGCGCGCCACCGAGCCCGCAACGCTGCCGGCCAATATCCCGTAAGCCGCTCCGATCAATCCCCATTCGACGGTAAATGCCCAGACCGCCGCCGCCGTGACGACCGCTCCGGCCGACGTCGCGAACACGACCGCACGCGGCCGTTCCATGCTTGCCATTGCGTTGGAGGCCGACGCCCCGGCGGCAGTCGCAAGCACTGCCAGCGCCAGGATCGTCACCACGCTACCGCGCCCGTCGTATCCATGATCGTGGTAGACCACGCTCATCAAGGTGTCGCCGCTGAAAAGAATCACGACCCAGAACAGCGACATGATGCCGACAAGCAGAAGCGCGTCGCGCGTTGCTTGACGGCGCAGTCGCTCGACGCCCCCCTCCTTGAAAGCAAGGACCGAGCGCGGCGTCAGCGTGTTGCGGAATGCGCTCAACAGCGGGTTGGCCAGAGACGCGATGCTGTTGCAAGCCGCAAAAATGCCGGTCTCGACGAGGCTGATCAACAGCGGCAGCACCCAGTAGCTGACATAGCTCTGGATCGTGACAGCCATCTGTCCGGCACACAGCCATTTGCCAAGTCGCCAGCTCTCCGCGGTCGCCTGCCGCACGCGGCCCGTCGGAACCGAGAAATTCCGTCGCGCCAGGTAGAACCAGACGATGCTTGTCAACGCGCAGGCGCTCCCCAGCGCGATGCAGGCACTGACAGCGGACATCCTGTCGGTCCATCCGAGCCAGGCCAGCAAAGGCAGTTGCACCGCCGCCACCCCGGCGTCCAGGATCAGCGCATTCGCCACATTCAAATGCGCAAATGCATAGGTTCGATTGAACTCCCGCTGCAATGCGAACGGAACGGTCAGCACCAGCGTGCAGACCAGCCAGGTCAGATCCTTCCCGGCCCAGAACCCGATCATCACGCCGGCCGCGATTGCCAGCACGACAATGGCGGCAACTGACAACCACGCGTTATGCAGCAGCGCGAGCCCGGCATGCTGCGCGGGGCTTCGCGACGGGCGGTGCCGCTGAATCGTATACGGCATCAGGATGAGGGCGTCCTGCACGGCCAGCACAAATCCCAGCACGGACAGCCCGATGGCGTAGATGCCGAGTTGGCTTGGCTGGGTAAAACGACCGACCAGCACCGTCGACAACAGGCTGGTGCCGCTCACGACCGCCTGGTCCGCCAACGCCAGGACGTGCGTTCCGAAGATGATGCGGGAGATCGCCGCCCACGCTGTGGCGCTCCGGCTTGCGGGTTCTTGCACAACGTGGGGCTTCGGATGCGGCAGCGGATTGCGGTCCACACCAAGCACCAGGGAACGGTCTTTCACTCGGATTTTCCGCATTCCAACCTTCGACTTACCCGCCTCACGCGACGGCATCGCACCGGTCGACTTTCGACTTCGCATGGCGTGTTGCAATAGCTCACCCGCCGCAAGGCAGGAGAATCCCGGGACGATGTAGGCGTAGCGCCGCCACAGACGCTTCGGCTCCGAGCACAGCCGGAACAGCCATTCGAGGCCGTGACGCTGCATCCACAGCGGCGCCTGACGCTTGGTTCCCGCGAGGAAGTCGAACGCCGCGCCGACGCCGACCATCACCGGCGCCTCGATCTGCTCGCGATGCGCCGCCATCCACCGCTCCTGCTTCGGCGTGCTCAGGCCGACCCAGACGATGTCCGGCCGCGCGGCGTTGATCATGTCAACGATTGCGCGGTCCTCCTCCGGCGTCAGTGCGCGAAACGGCGGCGAGAAGGTGCCCACCACCTGCAGTCCAGGAGCGGTACGAACCAGCGTTTCCTTCAGCTTCTCGGCGAGGCCGACATCTCCACCGTAGTAGAACTGGCGATAACCCCGCCTTGCGGAAAGCGCGGTCATCGCTCGCATCAGGTCCGGCCCATAGACCCGTTGCGTGCGCTTCTTGCCGACAAGGCGCAGGAAATACACGAGCGGCATGCGTCCGGGGTCACCATTCCGGCCTCATCGTGGATCTTGCGCAGCGACGGATCGCTCCGGCACTCCATCACGCCGTGCACCCCAGTGACGCAGACATATTCGCGGCGCCGCTCCTCGATCCAGCTCTCGAGCGTCGCGACGGCGTCGTCCATGGTAATCGCGCTCACGCCGACACCGAGCACGTCGCCACGATCAAGCGCTGATTCGGCCCTGGCGATCACTGGGGCATCTTCCACACGAGCTTGTCAGCCTCGCGCGGATCCGACAGCAGCTTGTCGAAATAGTCGATGGTCTTGCTCAGTCCTTCCGTCACACTCACGACCGGCGCCCAATGCAGAAGCTCGCGCGCGCGGGAAATGTCGGGCCGGCGCTGGCGCGGGTCGTCTTGCGGCAACGGGCGGAACTCGAGCCTGGAGCGCGATCCCGTCAGCGAGATGATGAGCTCGGCGAGCTGGCACATGGTCATCTCGGTCGGATTGCCGAGATTGACCGATCCTTCAATGTCCGTACTCGCGTTCATCAACCGTGTCAGGCCATCGATCAGATCGTCGACGTAGCAGAACGATCGTGTCTGCATTCCCGTCCCGAAAACCGTGATCGGCTCGCCTCTGAGCGCCTGCACGATGAAGCTGGACACGACGCGGCCGTCCTGCGGATGCATGTTCGGGCCGTAGGTGTTGAAGATGCGCGCAACGCGAATATCCAGCCGATGCTGCCGCCGGTAATCGTAGAACAGCGTCTCGGTGCAGCGCTTTGCCTCGTCGTAACAGGCGCGCGGTCCGGCGATGTTGACGATGCCGCAGTAATCCTCGGTCTGCGGGTGGACATCCGGATCGCCGTAGACCTCGCTGGTCGACGCCTGAAGGATACGGGCATGCAGCCGCTTGGCGAGGCCCAGCATATTGATCGCGCCGAGCACGCTCGTCTTCGTGGTCTGGATCGGGTCGCGCTGGTAGTGAATTGGCGATGCCGGGCACGCGAGGTTGTAGATCTCGTCGACCTCGACATAGAGCGGGAAAGTGACGTCGTGCCGCATGACCTCGAACGCCGGCTCGCCGAGAAGCGGCTCGATATTCCGACGCATCCCGGTGAAGAAATTGTCGACGCAAAGCACCTCGCATTCCTGCTTCAACAGTCGCGCACACAGATGTGAGCCGAGGAACCCAGCTCCCCCGGTGACCAGAACACGTCTTTTCACGCTGCGTCTCCGCCAGTTTGCATGTTCGCCGGACAGTCTCCGGCGTTGCTGATCTTGCGGGAGCGAAGAGGCTGCCAACAGTCGCGCTCATGGATAAGCCGCAACGAATAGGAGCTATCCGGCGCGAATCGAGGGGTACCACCAGCGAAGTACCGCCGACGCGCGTCTCATTAGCCCCTGTTTTTCCGCACTTGGCCCACGCAACCACTAGTCTTGACGGCGCCGGCCATGGAGCGTCTGCGCGCATCCAGCTGGCAACGCGTGGAGTTCTCCGTGGATAGTGATCACCGACCGATTGCTTCCGGCACCGGCCCGTCGACGCCGATCCGCCGCTTGCTGACATCGTTGGCGGCGGCGTGCGTTTCCGTCCTGTTGTGCTCCGGCGTTGCGCCGGCAGGCCAAACGACCTACCGCCTTGCGCCGGGTGATCGCATCACGGTGACCATCTTCGGGCAGCCTGAACTCTCGGGTGACGTCCTGATCGATGATGCCGGCACCATCAGCCTCCCCCTTGCCGCGGCGATCGAGGTCAAGGACCTGACCGTGTTTGAATGCCAGGAACGGATCAACGATCAGCTGCTGGCCGAAGGACTTCTTCGCACACGATCGGTCGGCGTGCGCATCGCCGAACTGCGGCCGCTCTATGTGCTGGGCGACGTGCGGCTGCCTGGTGCCTATCCATTCCGCTACGGCAGCACGACGCAGAGTGCAGTGGCACTCGCCGGAGGATACGGCCCCGTCGACGCACTGCGCCAGACCGCACTCTCCGACTATCTGTTAGCGGAAGAGCGCGTCCGCCAGCTCACCAACCAGAAGCGCACCATGCTCGTCCGTCAGGCTCGTCTCGAGGCGCAGCGCGACGGAAAGGACAGCTTCTCTCCGCCGGATCTCGGCAACGCGGCCAACGACAAGGAAACGCTCCGGATCATCGCAAGCGAGCAGGACATCTTCCGGGTCCAGTCTGCGATCCTGCAGGGCCAGATCGACCTGCTTCGGTCGCAGAAACCGCTGCTGAAGGAGCAGATCGAGGCCAACAGCGAACAGGGTAATGCCGGGAAGAAGCAGCTCGACCTGATCCGTCAGCAAATCGATCGATATGCCAACCTTCTCCGGCAAGGATTGGGGACACAGAACAACGACTTCAACTACCGCGTCCTCGAGGCAAACCAGGAAGCGGCAGTCTGGCGATCGCTTTCGGACGTCTCGCGGCTGCAGGTCGATGCGGGAAACGTGGATTTCAGGATCAAGGAGGTTGACGCGGCATTCAAGCGCCAAGTCGCGATCGATCTGCAGCTGACGCGCGATCAGCTCAACGACCTCGAGATCACGCTGCCGGCGGCCACCGCAGTCCGCGACGCCAGATGGCGGAACGTCGGCGGCAGCGCCGGTGCCAAGCATCTGATCAGCATCACGCGCATGCGCAATGGTCACGCCGTCGTCTCGGACGCCGACGAGACGACGCCCGTCGAGCCTGGAGACGTCATCGAGATCAAGAACGAGATGCCGGCCGGCATGACGTCGAACGACCAGGCCGCCGCGCAACCGCTTGGATCGCGATCCTCGGGGACTGAACAAGCCAACGGCCAGGACTCCACCAGTCCGATTGCCAGATAGCAGGTTGCGCCGCCATACGGACTGCCGCCGATGAATTGCGACTGCGCCTCCGGGAGCCATGACAACACCCGCCTCAACCGCGCGCGCCTTGGCTCCGAGGACAGCTACGTCCTCCTGGCATGTTGCGTTCTCACGGGTTATGCGCTGCTGGGAAACGTCTCTGCCTATTTTGGCCACCGGCCGATCCTCGTTGGTGAATTGACCTTCATCGCGGGATCGCTTGCTCTACTTCGGCCACGCCGCCTGATCGCCCTGCTCGCATCTGCTCCCTGCAACCTGCACACCAACCTATCGCGCGCCCTCGCCGGCCGGCGCATGCCGAGGCTCGCGGTCGGGCTGACGGCGTTGATCTGGCTCGTCTCGGCGCAGCCGGCGCTCTGCGGCCCCGTCGAGGAGCCGTGCCCGGCCGATGCCATTCCGATTCTGCCGGACCAACCGATCCAGCCCGCCGTCGATCGCGCCGAAATAGGTGCGGCGTTCTGTCTGAAGAACGGCATTCATCGCAGCCAAGCTGTCCGGCCGCGCAAAAACCAGCGCTTTTATGGAGAGGGCCGGACAATCCTGAATGGCAGCCGCGTTCTCACCGAGTTCAGCCGCGAAGGAACTTACTGGGTTGCCAGTGGCCAGACCCAGCAAGGACGCAGGGTGGGATCATGTGTCAAGTCGATGCCAGCTTGCAATCTGCCCGAGGCCGTCTTCGTCGACAACGTTCCGCTCACGCAGGTGCTGACGAAGAACGACGTCACTTCCGATCGCTTCTACTTCGACCATTCAGCCGGAAAGATATTCCTCGCCATTGACCCTTCGGCTCATACTATCGAAGTCACCGTCGCAGCGTTCGCATTCGACAGCACCGCACCCGGCATCCTGATCAAGAACCTCATCATCGAGAAATATGCCAGCGTCGGCCAGAAAGGTGCGGTCCAGGCCCAGGACGCTATCGGCTGGGTGGTCGAGAACTGCGAGCTTCGGCTGAACAGCGCGGCAGGGATCGCGGTCGGTTCCGGCACCCGGATCCGCGACTGCGAAGTTCACCACAACGGCCAGATCGGGATCACGGGCGTCGGCCACGACGTTGTGATCGAACGCAATCGCGTGTTCGAGAACAACACGCGCGAGTTCAATCCAAATTGGGAGGCCGGGGGCGTCAAGCTTGCAGTCAGCTCAAATGTCGTCATGCGCGACAATTTCGTCTACAACAATCGCGGCCCAGGCCTGTGGTGCGACATCGAGTGCCGCGACGTTCTCTACGAGGCAATGTCGCCGAAGGAAACAGCGAAGCCGGAATATTTCACGAGATCTCGTTCGCAGCGGTGATCCGCAATAACAAGCTTCGACACAACGGCCTCGGCAAGGGTGGGTTCTGGGGCAACAATCTCCTGATTGCCGCATCGCAAGGCGTCGATGTCTACGGCAACGAGCTGGTCGTAAGTCCCGGAAAGTGCGGCGTCATCCTTGTCGATCAGGGCCGCCGCACCAAATCGGGCGAGCTCTACAAGACCCGCGACAACCACATCCACGACAACGACACGACGTTCGAGGGTGCAGTTTGTGCCGGCGCCGCCTCCGACGTCGGACCTGACAACGCAAACGCCGATGTCATCGAGAACGGCAACAACCGGTTCGATCACAACATCTATCGCATCTCACGTGGCGGCGCGCCGGTCAGATTCGCATGGGGACGTGCCGTGCTCGATTGGGATCGATTGCAACACGCCGGGCTCGAACAACACGGTAGCCTCCTCGTCCATTGACAGGAATCGGACCGCGACTTGTACGCCGCGCGCATCGACTGTTGTTTAGTTGGCTTCTGCGATTTTGGACTACCACCACGTTTCAATCGGGACTTTGAAACGGTCCGGCTAAGGTTGGCATCCGACGTTGCTCAATCCCTTCCGCGACTGATGTAGCTCAGGCAGCTACCGAGAGAACATGGAGGCGCGACAATGCGAGGCAGGAAAACGGCGCTCGTCACGGGTGCCGGTGGGTTCATCGGCCACCATTTGGTCAAGTACCTATCGGGCACGGATACTTCGTCCGTGGCGCCGACATCAAGGCTCCCGAATACGAAGAGACCGCCGCCGACGAGTTCATGATTGCCGACTTGCGTGACCGCGCGGAGTGCCTGCGTGTCACGAAAAACATCGACGAGGTCTATCATCTTGCCGCCGACATGGGCGGCATCGGCTATATCAGCACGCAGCACGCAGAGATCACGCTCAACAACACCCTGATCGATGCGCATATGCTGCAGGCCGCACAGCTCAACGAGGTCAAGCGCTTCCTGTTTTCCTCGTCCGCCTGCGTCTACCCGCAGCATCTGCAGTTAAATCCGGACGTGGTTCCGCTGCGCGAGGACGATGCGTTTCCGGCCGATCCGGAAGAAGGATACGGGCTCGAAAAGCTCTATACCGAAAAGCTCTGCCAGTACTTCACCGAGGACTGGAACCTGCCCACGCGTGTCGTCCGCTTCCACAACGTCTACGGTCCGCTCGGAACCTATGACGGCGGTCGCGAGAAGGCACCCGCGGCTCTTTCGCGCAAGATTGCTGGTCTCCATAGCGGAGACGAATTGCAGATCTGGGGCGACGGCAAGCAGACACGCTCGTTCATGTACATCGATGATTGCGTCGAAGGCATCCATCGCATCATGCAGTCCGACTATTCCCGTCCACTAAACCTTGGCACCGACGAACTGGTGACGGTCGACGAACTGGTCGACATCATTGCCGCCATCGCCGGCAAGTCCGTGATCAAGCGTCACGACACATCGAAGCCGCAGGGCGTGCGCGGCCGCAACAGCGACAATTCGCGGTTAAGGACGGTCCTCGGCTGGGAACCAAGAACGACGCTGCGGCAAGGCCTCGTTCCCACCTACCGCTGGATCGAAGGGCGAGTTCTCGGCAAGCCGGATCTCTCCAACATCGCAGCCGCATAGCCGTGGACGTCCTCCGGCATTGGAGCCGGAGGACGCTTTCCATTCGATAGAACGGAAGCAAGTACCAGCATGACGGACCAGGGGCTGAACCTGCGCCAAGCGAGCCGCGCGGACCTGCACTCCGGCGACCAACGTGGCCTTGGGTTGGTCCGTCGAAATCACAACTGGATCGTGACAGCCTGGCTGATCAGTGGCGATCTTGCCGCCGCCCTGGACGCGGGCTGCTGTACCGGCTTGCTGGCACGAGCGGCCGGGCTGCCGGCGCCGCAGCATCTAGGGGTCGCAGTGCTCCTCGCCGTTTTCGCGTTCTTCGTAACCGGGCTCTACAACGGTCGGAGGCCAGAACCCTACCAGCGCTTCCGGCAGCGTGCCCTCGGCGTCGGCATCGTCGTGGCGGTGTGGAGCCTTGTCACGGTAGCGCACCGCGGCGGCGAGAGCATCGCCCATGTCATCTTCATCCAGACCGCCTATGCGGGCTGCCTCCTGGTGATCAGCCACTATGTGGAAGTCGCACTGCGAACTCTGCTGATAGATTTCGGCCTGTGGAATGCTCCAACCATCCTGGTCGGTCCGGTCAGCCAATACCGAGACGCTGCACGATATTCGCGGCAGAATTGGCTCCTCAAGCGAATGCTGGATCTCGTACTTGCTGTTCCGCTGGCGTTGCTCGCGCTGCCCGTCGTGACGCTGGCCGCGATATTGACCAAGTTGATCGACCCAGGTCCGGCTTTCTTTGCCCAAGAGCGCATCGGATACGGCGGAAAGCTGGTGAAGATGCACAAGTTGCGGACCATGTATGCCGACAGCAGTCGGCTGCTGGAGGAGCATCTCAATCGTGACCCGCATGCGCGCGCCGAGTGGCAACAGTTCTTCAAGCTGCGGAACGACCCGCGCATTCTGCCGATTATCGGCAACTTCCTGCGCCGCTCCAGCATCGATGAACTGCCGCAGCTCTGGAACGTCATCCGTGGCGACATGAGTCTGGTCGGCCCTCGCCCGCTCCCCGCTTACCATATCGAACAGCTCGATGAGGAGTTCCAGTCACTGCGCTCCACCGTTCTGCCGGGACTCACCGGACTGTGGCAGGTTTCGTCCCGCAGCGATGGTGACCTGCAAGTTCTGAGAGAGCAGGATCTCTCTTACATCCGCAATTCGTCATTCTGGCTGGATGTGTTCATCATGCTGCAGACCCTGCCGGCCGTGCTGGCAGCAAAGGGAGCTCGCTAGCCGTCCAGCCCATGCACCTGATCCGGCTTTGGAGCCATGAAGCGCATTCAACGCAGCGGACGGAAGAACTGTTTACGATGGTTGCCGCGTGACCGCCATGAATCACGGTCGAGGCGCGGCACGCGTTTCAGCCTGTTTGAGCCAGGCGACAGCCAGGAGGAAGGCCCGTGATCGTGAGCTATTGTCGCGTTGGTCCACGCGAACCCATCGAGCGACTTGACGCCCAGAAGCGCGACCTGGCCGCGCTCGGGGCGCAAGAGCACTTTTGCGAGAAGGCCAGCGTCTTCGGAAAGATGCCGGAGCTGGAGCGTGCGATCGAGGTCACCCGGAAAGGGGACGTGATAGCGATCACGAAACCCTATCGCGTGGCGCATTCGACCCGGGGCGTGCTGGCGCTCATCGAGCGGCTGGGCCGCAAGGGCGTCGGCCTTCGCATTCTCGGTACGCCGATTGACACGAGTACCACGACCGGACGGATGATCCTCGGGTCGGCGCCGCTTTGGTCGCTTGGCGCTTCCCCGCTGCGGTCCGTGCTATGGGATCTGAGCATCGGTAGGTGGCGCGGACGGTGACGGCCGCTTCCAGCGTGCGGCGAGACGCCACTTAAGATGCCGAAGCTTTGCACATCTATTTTGACAAGCTGCTCGGTGTATCCAGTCCTGGAGACGCTATTCGCTGCCCGGCGAATGCGGGTTCTCCCGCCCCAGGCCGATCAGACGACCACCGGAACTGTTTTCGCGGTCGCCAAGACGGCGGCTGCCGCGGGCCCCTCGATACGCAAGCTCGATGTACTGCCGTGCGACGCGAAAACCATCGAACTGTTGGGCCATTCGACGGGCGCCGGCCGACAGCCGTAACCAAAGAGCGTCGTCATTCAGGACGGATCGGAGCGCAATCGCCATCGCATCCGGGTCTGTATCGGTCACAAGCCCGTTCACGTCGTTCACGAGAACGTCCCGGCTGAGTCGTGAGGAACCGACAATAGGCGTTCCACTGGCGATCGCCTCCATGACAGTTGCAGACGCGACGGGGATCGCATAGCGCGTCGGGAAAGTTGCGACCCTGACCCGACCGTGCAGCATCCGCACGGTCTGCCCATCCGCGGACCCAAGGAGAGTAACGCGCCTGCGAAGCCGGTCTGGGAGAGCATCCACCGCGGCTTGTGTCGGTCGAGTGATATCGCCTGCAACGTAGAGGCCCACTGACGGATCGTCGAGCACACCGAATGCCTGGATCGTGGCGACGGGATCCTTGTAGGGCGAGGTCCCGGAATGAAGGATCGCCCGCTCGCGCCCGGCGAGGTCGCCCCCACGGTAAGCCTGAAGCTCAATGCATTTGGGGATCACGGCAAGCTCGCGCCGTGGCATGCCAAGATCGCGGACGAGTTCATCGCGAAGCTCCGTCGTCGTCGCGACCACGTAATCGCACCGTCTGGTGCTGAACCGCCGAATGCTCCGCCACAATGGAGCAAGCCGGCCGCTGCGAGGTTCGAGATCGTGGACAACCTGGACGATCGTGCCGCGGAGCGGGACCGGCACTGCTTCGCTATGGACAACAAGATCGGGCCTATAACGATCAATGATCCGCTTCGCGCCCAGCCAGGCCGCGGCGGAGGCAAGCCCCGTCAAGGGCGTGCGGCTCAGGGCAACGATCGGGAGATCGAGACGAGGACCCAGCAGGCGCCGGTACTCTTCATGGCTCTGGAGGCTTCCGACAACAATCGTCACCTCGTGATCAAGATCAGCCAGAGCTTGAGCAAGCGATACGATGAAAATATTGACGCCGTCGGGGCAGTCGAGAGCCTCGCGCCGAGTGAGGACAACACGCATACAACCTCTCCCTCTGTGATTTTGGATCACAGAACGCACAGGCGCAACCATCGACGGAGGGGTACTCCATACGCCCGGACCTCCTGCCCTGACGGAGCCATCTGGTGCGCGGCGGTGCTTGCGCTGCTCCGGCCGTTGAAATCATGCACTCGGCTAACTCACGGGGCATGGCCGGGAGGAAAGCCCGTCGCGTTGGCGCTTGGGGACGGCTCCGGTGACCACCCGAGCATGGAACCCGCAAACGGCGAACCTGGTACCCCCAGCGAAGTACTTCCGAAAGGCATTCCGGTAGCCCGTGTTTCTCGGCAACAGGGCGTACGCAACCACTAGTCTCGGGCTCTCGGGATCTCGGGCCGACAACATGACCAACGCGAGCCTGCGCCACGATGTATCGATCCTTCACGGGCCACGGCCGGATATCGACAATTCCCGCAAGCCGATCCCGCGCCGCGGCGTTTGCGCGGACGATCCTGCAAGGCGGGCGAGAACCGGTTCTGGCCGGATCGAGGTCCAGTTTCTCGCTGATCCCGGCTGGCGCCATCTGCGGCGGCGTCACGAGAATTCTTGCGTAGTGCGGATGTTGGAATCGGGAACGGCGGCCCACGGGCATACGAAGGGTGAACCACCAAGATGAATACTCCGATCTGTCCTCAATGCAGGCACCAGGGAGACGCTTGCGTGCACTGGCAGGCGCCCCGCTTCCTGCGCTGCCGTGAATGCGGCACGATATTCCGTGATCCCTATCCGGACGAGTCGGAGCTTGCGAGCTATTACCGCGAAGGATGGAAAGAACCTGACCGAAACCCCGTCGAAACCGGCGCTACGGATGAAGCTGTCGCCCGATGCCTCGTGGATTCACTGACAGATACGCTGGGCGTACGTGGACTCTCCGGCATGCGCATCCTGGATTTCGGTGCCGGCCGCGGCGCAATGACTTTCGAATTGATGAAGCGCGGCGCCAAGGTCGCCGCTGTTGAACCGTTCGGATATCAGTTCCTTGCCGAACGCGGCATTGCAGTTTACCGGGATCTTGCAGCTATCCCCGATGGATCGAGCTTCGACGGGATCGTATCCCTCGAGGTCATTGAGCACCTTCGTGACCCCAGCGCCGTGCTGGCAGGCTTGTACGAGCGCTTGTCACCGGGCGGCTGGCTCCTGATCACCACTCCGAATGCAGCTGGCTTTCCGGCACGGCTGATGGGTCAGCGTTGGCGCGAAGCGGCAAGGCCAGGCCATATCGTTTTCTTCACTCCCGCAGCGCTCGCCAGGATCCTGAAGAAGAATGGATTCAACCGCGTCCAGCGTCAGCGCTGGCATGTTCGGTACCCCGAGGCCTCTCCGTTACGTGCGCTTCTTCACGTCGGGATGCAGAAGCTCGCTGTCGACGGAGGTTTGCGTATGGTCGCCTACAGGCCGTAAGCAAGGGGGTGAATTCCTGAATTGTCATGACCAGCCCTCTCCCACGTTCACCATCTGCAGGTCTGGGCGACCGCTATACCCTCGCGCTCTGCTGCGCCTTGGCGGGATATGCGCTGATGGGAAAGGGTTTCGCCTATTGGGGCTATCGGCCGCTTTTCGTCGGCGAGATCGCTTTCCTCGCCGGGGTGTTTGTGCTGTTGCGGTCAGGTTGCCTGTTGGCCGTATTCGCATCCGGACCGAGCCTGGTCCTCGCGGTGGCCATGGGCTGGGCCTTGTTGCGCACATTTCCGTATCTTGACATCTACGGCTTCGACGCATTGCGCGACAGCGTGATCCTCGTCTATGGGGTCTTCTCCTTCGTCGTCGCAGCCCTTCTGATCGAAGACTTTCGCCGTATCGATACGGTCATTGGTTACTACCGGAAATTCCTGGATATCTACGTTCCTGTCGTCCCCATCCTGTTTCCGCTCAGCTTCTATTTTGCAGACTATATACCGGATGTGCCCGGCACCGACGTCGGCCTGATCTGGCTCGGCGCCGGCGAAGTCGCGACACACCTTGCAGGCGCGCCGTGTTCGTTCTCGCGGGCTTGCGCAAACCAACTCCGATCTGGACGGCCAGTCTCATCGCGGGAGTGGTTGTCATCAGCGCCGTTAGCCGTGCAGCCTTTCTGGCATTTGCCGTGCCAGTCACTCTGGCGGCGCTGGCGGTCGGTAAAGTGCGCCCGCTCCTCGCCGTCGTCGCGACCGGCGCAGTGCTCCTTGCCGCTTCCTATGCGATCGAGATGAGCATCTCCGGCTACCAGGAAGCCCGCGTCTCGACCGAACGGCGGATCAGCGTTGCGCAAATCGTCGAGAATATTTCCAGCATCGTCGGCCAGGGTGGCGCCCAGACCGAGGACACCACGCAATGGCGCGCGAATTGGTGGCGGACCATCGTCGACAAGACGGTGCATGGACCGTACTTCTGGACCGGCCGCGGATTTGGGGTGAACCTGGCTGTCGAGGACGGGCTTGCGAGAGCTAACAGCGAGCGGCCCCTGCGCAGTCCGCACAGCGCCCATATGACGATCCTGGCACGCGCGGGGGTGCCGGGGCTTGTGCTGTGGGTAGCTTTCCTCGCCGCTTGGTTTGGCACGCTGCTTCGCGCCATGGTGCAGGCCCACAGCCGAGGGCACACCGAATGGGCCGCACTGATGCTGTTTATCGCCTGCTACGTCTCATCCTGCATCATCAACGCTTCGTTCGACGTCGCGCTCGAGGCGCCGATGCAGGGGATCTGGTTCTGGTGCCTGATCGGCTTCGGTATCGGCACGACGATGCTCTACCGCTATCTGCTGGGGCAGGACGAATACGAAGTTGGAACCGGCGCTCTCAAGCATGCCCATGAATGACAATCTCAAGCGCTCTCCGAAGGGGTAACACCGATGAACCCAGTGGCGCGAAGACCTGTCCGCTAACATCGACCACGCACATGCACTCGTGGGGTTGAAGCAATGTCGGCGGAGACAGAGATTTTCGACTATATCATTGTCGGCGCCGGGGCCGCGGGGTGCATATTGGCCAATCGACTGGCCTCCACAGACGGCTGCACCGTTTGCCTGCTCGAAGCCGGCCCGCCGGACTACAGTGTCTTCCTGCGTGTCCCCGCCGGGGTCTATAAGGCCGCATCAATTCCCAAATTTGCATGGCAGTACGAAACGGAGCCGAACCCGGCAACGGCGAACCGTGCCATACCGATCCCGCAGGGCAAGACGCTCGGTGGTTCGACTGCCATCAACGGAATGAACTACAACCGGGGCCATCACGACGATTTCGATGGTTGGGCCCGACGCGGCAACCGGGGCTGGGGCTACGCCGACGTACTGCCGTACTTCAAGAAAACCGAACGAAGAATCGGGACCTGCGACACCACGTACCGAGGTGTCGAGGGAGCGCTGCCGATCACTGACTGCGATTGGAAACACCCGATTTGCGATTCATTTATTGAGGCTGCGCGCAACCTCGGACTCCCGCACAATTCCGACTACAACGGCGCAAGGCAGGCGGGTTTCGGATACTATCAGCGCTACATCGAGAACGGCTGGCGCGTAAGCGCCGCGCGGGCATTTCTGCGACCCGTTGCCAAGAAGAAGAACCTGGAGATTCGGACCAGGGCCCAGGCCACCGCCGTGCTGTTCGAGGGAAAGCGAGCGGTTGGTGTTCGGTACGCCCAAGGACCTGGCCAGCCCGCTCGCGAAGTGAAGGCGCGTCGCGAGGTGATCCTCACCGCCGGAGCTGTGAACACGCCGAGGCTGCTGCAGATTTCAGGGGTCGGCTCACCGGCATTGCTTGCAGGCCTCGGGGTTCCGGTGCTGCATGACCTGCCTGGCGTCGGCCAGAACCTGCAAGACCACTACATGATCCACTTCATCGTCCGGGTGAAGGGCAAGACGGTAAGCGGGCGCGGCCTGAATCTGCTTCGGGAAGGCACCAAATGGATCCTCGGTCGTCCGAGCGTTCTCGCTCTCAGCCCGTCGCTCGTGTACGGCTTCGCCAATTCGCGGGATCTCTCCTCCACGCCGGACGTTCAGATCGACGTTGCCATCGGGAATTATTCCAATCTCCGGGAGCGCTTTCCCGTCCTCAAGCCCGGTTTCTATCAGCTACGGCCGCACAGCACCGGGTTCGTCCACGCGAACTCGGCAGATCCCTTCCGTGCCCCAATCATTCAGCCCAACTTTCTCGTCGACGAAAGGGACCAGCGCGTTGCTGTCGACGGCATCAGGATGATGCGGCGGCTGCTCGCCGCCCCCGAGCTTCAGCCCTACTACTACGGAGAGGAATTGCCCGGTCCTTCGGTCACGGACGACGCCGAGTGCCTGCAATTTGCGCGGGAAGCCGGACTGACGTCGTATCATCCGTGCGGGACGTGCCAAATGGGCCCGCAGGACAACCCGGCGTCCGTCGTCGATGATCAGTTGCGTGTCCACGGTTTGGAGAACCTGCGGATAGCCGACGCTTCGATCATGCCCACCGTGCCCTCCGCCAACACGTCCGCGGCCGTCTTCATGATCGCAGAAAAGGCCGCGGACATGATACTGGGACGGCATTCGCCCGCAATGCATTCTGATCCCTCCGACCGAGTCCAGCGTCCTCAGCGCGCCTTGATGGCGTAGATCGCAATCCCGAGGCCCTGCTGGTCAAAAGGTGAATGGAGGACCTGTCCTTGAAGAGACGAATCCTCGTTGCTTCCGACTTTAACGCGAAAGATCGAGCCCACTTCGCATCGTCCTACGAGTTCTGCCGTATCGTCACCGAGTGCGATCATGCAGACCTCGTCGCGCCTGGTATCGACAACTACCTGACGAAATATCTCAGCGGCATTCTGCCATCCCATGACAACCAGAGCGTCCAGCGCGACTTCAACAGGCTGGTCAACGGTGTCCGCAAGGGGGTCGGACTGAAGAACGCGCCGACCGTTGAGCGGGTCGATCTCGACCAGAACTACGACGTCTTCTTCTTTGTGGCCTGGAGCCCGCAAAGTTTCGTTGAGCTCTCGCGCATCCGAAACTGGCGCAGTCGATGCAAGATCGCCGTCGCATATCTGATCGAGCTCTGGTCCAGCACACTCGAACAGGACCGCCAATACCTGAGACTGTTGGACCAGTTCGACCACGTGTTCCTGCTTCACAGCGCAAGCGTTGCGCGCCTTTCGGCGTACACGCGCACCCCCTGCTCCTTTCTGGCGACGGGCGTCGATTGCCTGATTGCCACACCGTATCCGTCGCCCCCCGAACGGGTCGTCGATATTTATTCGATGGGCAATCGTGCAGCGGGGCCACATCGCCAATTGCTGGCGCTGGCTGAACGCCGCAATCTCTTCTATCTCTATGACTCGCTCTCGAGCGGCAATTCCCAGGTCAAGGACTGGCGCGAGCATCGGCTGCTTCTTGCCAATACGATCAAGCGCACCCGTTACTTCATGGGCTTCAATCCCGCGGCAGTGGCGGGCGCAAACTCGCAAAAGGTCGCAGGTGAGCAGGTCCTGCCGTCACGTCTGTTCGAGGGCGCCGCCGGCGGCGCCGTCATCCTTGGAAACGCGCCGCAATGCGCCGAGTTCAGCGAATACTTCGATTGGCCGGATGCGGTGATCGAGGTATCTCCGCAGACAACCGACATCGCCGCCGTAATCGAGGAACTGGATGCGCAGCCGGAGCGGATAGCGCGCGTGCGCCGGACCAACGCCGTACGCAGCCTGCAGCGACACGATTGGGTCTACCGCTGGGAGCACATCCTGTCTGCTATCGGAATGGAGCCGCTTCCGCAGCTCCACGATCGCAAGTCCAAGCTCAGCGAGGTCGCGGCCGCCGCCATGTCGCCATTGCCGGCATGACGCACAGCCTGAGATGCCCGCACTTCCGGCCGTCGTAAGAAGCAGCGTAAATTTTCCGCTCGCGACCAATGATGTTTGTGGTCGCCATCCGGCCTACCCCCAAAGAGTGAATGTCGCGCGGCAAGAACTGGCGTCTAATGCATCCAGAGGTTTGAGCCATCGTTCACCTTGGAGAACCGGGCGTATGCGCACGATTCGATCTGAATCACCACATGTGCAGCCGGTGATCTCGACACCACCGGAGACGTCGGACGTCATCTCGATGCATTTCGAGAATGTGCGGCGTGTGTTGGCGGAAGTTCAGGTGCACGCAGTCCGGAGACTGGTCGATATTTTTCGCGAGGCTCGCGACCGGGGCGCCTTCATCTACATCGCGGGAAATGGCGGCAGTTCTTCGACCGCCTCTCACTGGGTAAATGACCTCGGCAAGGCGACCAAACGCTCGGGCTGCCGACCGCTGAAAGTCATGTGCTTGTCCGACAACGTGTCCTGGTTCTCGGCTCTGTCGAACGACGAAGGCTACGAGCGGGCATTCTCCGGCCAGCTCGAGAATTTCGCGACGCCGGGAGACGTGTTGGCCTGCATTTCCGCGAGCGGCAACTCCCCGAACCTGGTTCGCGCGGTCGAACTGGCTCGGGGGAAGAAGCTCACCACCGTAGCACTCCTTGGATTTGACGGCGGCGCGCTGAGAGGCCTGGTCGATGAGCCGGTGTGCGTCGAGACCGAGAAAGGCAAGTACGAGCTCGTCGAGGACGTCCATTCGGCGATCTGTCACGCGGTCACAAGGTGCCTCGTTGCCGACAGACCGGGTCTGAACTAATGGCCGCCCTCGACGGCACGTCTCGCCCAGCGCTGATCGAAGGCCGGATCTATGATCGGCCGACACAGGCGGTCATCCTTGCCGGTGGCCGCGGCACCCGAATGCAGCCGATCACGAATGATCGGCCCAAGCCGATGGTGCCGATTCTCGGGCGCCCTTTTCTGGAGTACCAGATCGAGCAATTGCGCGACCAGGGCTTTGAACGGGTCCTGCTCCTTCTCGGGTACTTGCCAGAGGTCGTACAGAGCCATTTCGGCGATGGTCGTGACTGGGGTGTGCACATCGAGTACTCGATAACGGAACCCGACCAATTGACCAGCAGCCGAGTTGCAACTGCTCGGCACATGATCGATCCCTGCTTCCTGCTGCTGTACTGCGACAACTACTGGCCGATGCAGATGGACCGGATGTGGGCGCGGTTCCGCGAGGCCGGGAAGCCCGGTTTGATCACCGTCTATAACAACAAGGATCGTTACTCCCGAGGCAGCGCCCTGCTCGACCACGACGGTCACGTAAGCGTATTCGATCGCTTGCGCACGACGCCCGGGCTTCAGCAAGTCGAAATCAGCTACGCGATCCTCACAGACCTCGCCCTCGCGCTGCTGCCCGAGCAGGACACGCTGCTCGAGGAGGCGCTCTATACACCGCTCGCTCAACAGGGGCGGCTCACCGCTTACGCGAGTGATCACCGCTATTACAGCGTCGGCTCGCTGGATCGGCTACCAGCGACGGAAGCTTTCATGCGACGCAAACCGACCGTGATCCTCGATCGCGACGGCGTGCTCAACCGCAAGCCGCCGCAAGCGCAGTACGTACGAAACTGGAATGAGTGGTCGTGGTGCCCCGGCTCGCTGGAAGCACTCCGGCTCCTGCACGAGCGCGGTTACCGCACGATCATCGCCTCGAACCAACCCGGCATCGGCCGCGGCGTCATGAGTGAAGCCGACCTCGAAGCCGTACATGACCGCATGAAGCGAGAGGTCTCGCAGGCGGGAGGACGGATCGACGCGATATACTACTGTCCGCACGGTTGGGAGGACGGCTGCGAGTGTCGCAAGCCGAAACCCGGTCTCCTCTACCAGGCCCAGCGTGACTTCCACCTCGACCTCACGCGCACGCTGTTCGTTGGTGACGACGAGCGCGACGCTGCCGCAGCGTCGGCAGCCGACTGTCCCTTCCGCCGCGTGACCGATGCCTGCTCGCTCCTCGACCTCACCCGACAAATGCTGAACGGAACCCCGGAATATGCCTGACAACAAGCGCATCCTGATCACCGGCAACAATGGCTATATCGGATCGGTCATGGCGCCCTGGCTCCAGCGCCAGGGATTCGACGTGGTCGGTCTCGACACCGGATATTTCTCTGCCTGCACACTCGTCCCCGACCTCGGTGAGGTCCCGACGATCCGTCAGGACCTGCGCGAGGTTACCGCCAAGGAGCTCGCCGGCTTCGACGCGGTGATTCATCTGGCCGCACTCAGCAACGATCCGATCGGCAATTTGAACGAAGCCTGGACGCGGGAGATCAACTCGCAGGGGACGATCCGGCTTGCGAAGCTGGCGAAGCAGGCGGGCGTCACGCGCTTCATCTTTTCATCCTCTTGCATCATGTACGGGACCTCCGAAGCGGCGGTCGTCGACGAGAATGCGCCGCTCGCGCCGCGCACCGAATATGCTCGCTCCAAGGTCGAAGCGGAGACGGCGTTGCGCGCCCTCGCCGACGATCGTTTCTCTCCGACGTATTGCCGCAACGGGACCGTCTACGGCCTGTCGCCGCGAATGCGGTTTGACACTGTCCTCAACGATTTCATGGG
Source organism: Bradyrhizobium viridifuturi (assembly GCF_001238275.1). Lineage (GTDB taxonomy): Bacteria > Pseudomonadota > Alphaproteobacteria > Rhizobiales > Xanthobacteraceae > Bradyrhizobium > Bradyrhizobium viridifuturi. Next base: position 11,265 of record NZ_LGTB01000023.1, on the reverse strand, counting down.
CAACGCCTTCACGACGGGCCGCATCGTGATCCAGAGCGACGGTACGCCCTGGCGGCCGGTCGTCCATGTCCAGGACGTTGCGCGCGCGTTTCAGGCGGTGCTCGAGGCTCCGTTGGAGACTGTCCATAACCAGGCCTTCAACGTCGGTGCTGACCAACTCAACCACCAGATCCGCGATCTTGGGCAGATTGCTGCGCAAAGCGTTCCCGGCTGCGAGCTCGCGAGCGTGCCGCAGCCCGGAGCTGATCAGCGCACCTACAAGGCGGATTTTGCCAAGTTCAAGCGAACCTTTCCGGAGTTCAGCTTCCGATGGACGGCAACGGACGGAGCCAGGGAGCTCTATACCGCGTTCCAAAGAATCGGCCTCAAGCATGGTGCGTTCAAGGACAAGCGCTTTACGCGTCTCAGCTGGTTACGACATTTGCTCGACAGCGGATCAGTCGACGAGTCGCTCAGGTGGACGGAGATCAGCGCCAACGTGAGTCGAATTCGAGCCTGAGTCTGGAACGGTTGGGAGGCCGAACGCAGTGGAAACTTTAACGACGCGGGAACGGGAACTCGGGCATACATCCGTCGTCCCTAACACGGAGCTGATCCGAGCCGCCAACGCCAGCTGGCGTCCGACCGATATCGTCATGACGCGGACCCCGCTGCGCGTCAGCTTTGCGGGAGGCGGCACGGATTTGCCGGAATTCTACGAGGTTGAGGAAGGCGCGGTACTGAGCGCGGCCGTCGACAAATACGTCTACGTCACCGTGAAGCGCCACAGCGACCTCTTCAACGAGCCGATCCGGCTCAACTACTCACGCACCGAGCAGGTCAATACGATCGAGGAGATCGACAACAACATCGCGCGTGAGTGTCTCAAGTTTCTCAACATCGAGCCTCCGATTTTCATCAGCACCGTTGCCGACATGCCAGCCTCCACCGGCATGGGCGGATCGAGCGCCTTCGCAGTGGGATTGCTCCACGCGCTCCATGCCTTCCGTGGCGAGCGCGTCACTGCCGGCCAGCTGGCCGAGGAGGCCTGCCATATCGAGATGGAGGTTCTCAAGGAGCCGATCGGAAAGCAGGACCAATACGCCGCAGCGTTCGGCGGCCTGAATCTGCTGCGGTTCGCGCGCGGCGGCCGCGTGACGGTCGAGCCGCAGCCGGCCCGAAACGGTTCCGTTGCCTATTTGTTCAGCAGCATCATGATGTTCTGGACCGGTCATCAGCGCCCTGCCGCCTCGGTGCTCACCGAGCAGAGAAGCAACACGTCGCGAAACCTGGACGTTCTGCGGCACATGCGCAACGACGCCTTCGAGTTTCGTTCCATCTTCTCCGGTCAAAACATCGAGCTCGAGCAGGTGGGCGGGGCCCTGCACCGCGGCTGGACGCTGAAGCGGGGTCTTGCTTCCAAGATCTCCACCTCCGAGATCGATCGCTACTACGCACGGGCCATCGAGGCAGGCGCCGAAGGTGGCAAGCTCTGCGGCGCCGGCGGTGGCGGCTTTCTCATGTTCATCGTGAAGCCGGAGAAGCGCGAGCGGGTGCGCCAGGCGCTCTCGGACCTCCCCCTGGTTTCGCTCGGGTACGAGGTGCACGGCTCGCGAGTGCTGTACCCGGTCGGGTGACGCTGGTCTTGGAGGATTAGATGATTTTCAAGACCACCGAGATCGAGGGCGCATGCACGGTAGAGCTCGAAAAGCGAGCCGACAGCCGTGGCTTTTTTGCTCGTGGCTGGTGCAGCCAGGAGTTCGAAGATCACGGCCTACCCAGCCGGATCGCCCAGATGAACATCTCCTTCAACCGCCAAAAGCACACGTTGCGCGGCTTCCACTACCAGGTCGCTCCCCATCAGGAGGACAAGCTTCTGCGCTGCGTTCGCGGCGCCGTGCACGACGTGATGCTCGATCTGAGGCCCGACTCGCCAACGTTCATGCATCACATCTCGGTCGAGCTAAGCGCTGAAAACTACCGCATGCTCCTCGTCCCGAAAGGATGCGCGAACGCCTTTTTGACCCTCGCGGACGAGACCGAGGTCACGTACCTCGTGTCCGAGTTCTACACGCCGGCCGCCGAGCGGGGTGTGCGCTGGAACGATCCGGCGTTTCGCATCAGGTGGCCCGCCGATCCCGCCGTCATCTCGGAGAAGGACTCCAGCTGGCCCGATTTTGTGGACGAGCGCCGGCTCGTCGCGACTGCCGATGAGAGGTAGACAGCATGTTCATCGTCGATCGCGAACTCGAGCGGCTGCAACGGAGCGGCACCCCGATCAGGGTGGGAATGGTGGGTGCCGGCTTCATGGCCAAAGGCATCGCGCGTCAGATGCTGCAGTATACCAAGGGCATCGAACTCGCGGCGATCTGCAACCGCCACCTCGACGAAGCCCGCAAGGCCTACGCCGAATCCGGCGAGAGCAACGTCACACAGGTAAGCCGCGTGGACGAACTGAATGACTGCATCGCCCGGGGCCGGCGCGCGATCACCGACGATCCAATGCTGCTTTGCAACGCTGATGGGATCGATGTGATTCTGGAGGTCACCGGCACGATCGAATTCGCGGCCGGTGTGGTGATGCAGGCGATCGCCCGAGCCAAGCACGTCGTCATGATGAACGCCGAACTCGACAGCACTCTCGGCCCCATCCTGAAGACTTATGCCGACCGCGCCGGCGTCGTCATCACCAACACGGAAGGTGACCAGCCGGGCGTCATCATGAATCTGTACCGGTGGGTGAAGGGATTGGGTATCAGGCCCGTTCTGTGCGGGAACATCAAAGGTCTGCACGACCCCTACCGCAATCCGACAACCCAGGAAGGGTTTGCCAAAAAATGGGGAATGAAGGCCCCGATGGTCACGTCCTTCGCTGACGGCACCAAGATATCCTTCGAGAATGCGATCGTTGCCAATGCAACGGGAATGCGGGTCGCGAGGCGCGGAATGCACGGACCGGTCGTGGAGGCCGGCACCCCGATCCAGGAAGCGGTCAACTGGTATCCGGTCGATGAGCTTCTCGAGGGTCCCGGCATCGTCGATTATTGTGTGGGAGCGATGCCGAACCCAGGCATATTCGTACTTGGGACAACGAACGATACGGTCGAGAAGCACTACCTGTCGCTCTACAAGATGGGAGCAGGCCCCCTCTATTGCTTCTACTGGCCCTATCATCTTTGTCACTTCGAAGTCCCGTTCACCGTTGCCCGCGCGGCGATCTTCGGGGATGCGACCATCACTCCGCTCGGCGCCCCACATGTCGATGTGGTTGCTGCGGCCAAGAGGAATCTCAGGGCTGGCGAGGTCCTCGACGGGCTTGGTCACTACATGACCTACGGCTTGTGCGAGAACGCGCAGGTCGTTCACGCCGAGCGCCTTCTTCCGATCGGTCTCGCCGAAGGTTGTCGTCTTCGGCGGAATGTCGCGCGAGACCAGGTGCTCGCATACGACGACGTCGAGATTCCGGCGGGCCGAATGTGCGATGCGCTTCGCCAGGAGCAAGACACTCTCTTCTTCGGCAGGCCGTCATTCATACGCCCCGAAGCTGCCTGAGCCGGGATCGGCTTCGCACGGTTCGGCCGCGCGTGATTTGAGCAGGACCGCCGCATCGACATGCGGCGGCACAGAGAAAAATAATCAAGTCAACTCAATACGTTACCGTGTCACTGCAGAACGCCGGAATCGGTCTCGCAGTCTGCCGGGATGCGCTATGCCGGACCAGTCCGGTTCCGCCGGTAGCGCGCAGGGCTGCCCGTATGCGGCGCTCCGCTGACAACGATCGCCTGTCGCAATTCGTGCGGCAGGCAACCAGGACCGCGAGCGAAAGTCGCGCCCAATTCGATCTCTTAGGTCAGCATCGAAATGATCGACTGCAGCTGATCGGATGCCGACGTCACGAGCCCGTCGAACGACGTCTGGCCGTGGGCTGCCGCCCGCAGGATGCATTCGGCAACGGCCGCCTTGAGGCCGAACACGGATTGATCGGCCGGCACGCTTGCCATCACCGTCTCTAGCGCATCGCGCATCGTCTGGATCAGTTCGGCGCTGAACTTCATGGCTATCCTCCGCACGCTCAGGATAGACCCGGCGCGCCATGCCACCACTCACAAGCCCGCGATTCCAAATTGCCTTTTCTTAATGCGATGACAGATCGGTGAACCGGCGCGGCGCTAGAGCTCCTTCTCGGCCAGCTTGCGGAAATCGTCAGGCACCGAACGAGCAACCTCCAGCGCCGCCGAACCGTATCCGATCGCATCCCAGCCAAAACGATCGCGGACCTTGTCGACGGCACGGTCCGCCGCCCAGCGCGCCATCCCTGCCCGGCTGCCGGCGCGCAGCGCTTCATCGGCCAGTCCAAGCGGAAGCTCGAGCGCAAGATCCCAATGCTCCTCGAGGTGCGACACCGAAATCGCCAGCAGCGAAATGAACTTCTCGTCCGGATGGTCGGCAAGGGCGGCGCGCACCAGACTCTCGGCGAGTCGGGCGAGGATCATCGTCGTGCACACCGGCGCATCGAGCGTCATCGAGCGCGTCACCGATTTCAGGTCGGCAAAGCGAACACGCACCGTCACGGTTCGTCCGGGCCGCGATTTCGCCCGTAGCCGCGTGGCGACGCGGTCGGCGAGATGAAGCAGCGTCGGCCGAATGACCCGCTCGATCGCGGGCTTTCGGCCGAGCGCCGGTTGCGCTTCTGCCGAGCGCGCGCGCCGATGCGGCTTGAGTTGTCGCGGATCGCGGTTCCAGGACAGCGCCGCAAGCTTCTCGCCCGCCGCAGGACCCAGCAACCGGGTCAGCGACTGCTCCGACAATCCAGCAAGCTGGCCGATCGTCGAGACGCCGATCGCGTCCAGCCGTGTCCGGGTGACCGGCCCTACCCCCCACATCAATTCAACCGGCAATTCGTGAAGGAAGCCGAGCTCGGCGTCGGGATCGACGACGACAAGTCCGTCGGGCTTGGCGACTTGCGAGGCGATCTTCGCGAGGTGCTTGGTGCGGGCGACGCCGACGGAAATCGCAAGGCCTAGTTCGGTGCGCACGCGCCGCCGGATCGCTGCGGCAATTTCAGCGGGCGCTCCGAACAGGTGCGTGCAGCCGGCAACGTCGGCAAACGCCTCGTCGATCGAGATGCGCTCGACGAGCGGCGTGAAGTCGCCGATCACCTTGATGGCCGCATCACCCAGCCGCTGGTAGTCGCTGAAGTGGCCGCCGACGAAAATGAGCTGCGGGCAGAGCCGACGAGCTTCCCGTCCCGACATGCCACCGTGCACCCCGAAGGCCTTGGCCTCATAGGACGCCGCGAGCACAACCCCGCCCCCGACGGCGATCGGCTTGCCTTGCAGCGACGGTTCAAGCAATTGCTCGACCGACGCGTAAAATGCGTCGAGGTCCGCGTGAAGGATGGTGGCTACGGCTGCCATCTCAACCCGTTCATCCCTGACCTGACCCAGACCGCCCGGGTTTGGACGCTACGACGGCCATAGGAACAAATCAAGAACATTGTCAAGCGGGTCAACCCGGAATTTGCCGCAAGCGCACATGGCCCCGGCGATGCCGCTCCGTCAACGGACGTTCGCATTGGCGCTGACCTTGGCTCGCGCGATATCGGAGCGAGTTGCCGCGGGGCGGTTGGCGGATCGCCCGGGCATCCCGCGCGACGACGCACGGTTCGCGTATCCCCGCCGCACCGGCGTGCAAGGGCCGGATGATTTGACCGACCGGCTTTTTCGGGTAGATATCCCGGAATGACCGACCCCTCTCATCAGGTGGACTTCCAGGCCGCTGCCTACCTTTACAAATGGCCCTCTCTCGGCAATTCCAGGCGAGAGGATCGCGCGCCGTATATGATCGTCAACGGAACGCTCGACCAATGCATTCGGGACTTCATGGGCAAGCCCGAGAAGACCCGACATCTCTACGAGATCCGGACCAAGTCGCAGCCTCCCCTCGTCCCCGATGTGCTGTCGCCCGAGCACGTGATCGAGCTCTCCAGGCTTCGCGAGTTTCTCTGAGTTCGCCGGTCGACCTGATCCTGGCGCTCTCATCCGCGGGCAGACTTATCCATCTGTCGTGCGCCTGAAGGCGGATTGTTTGCCCGCTGGCGAGCCGCTACAGTCGCCGGGCTCTCCGACTGACGGGCGTCCGCGACGGCATGTTTGATCCGCTTCGACCTCCACTGAGGTTCGCACGTCGCCGGCACGGCAGAGCAACGGCTGCGCGACCGCTTGATGGGACATCGAGGGGCGCCACATGAGATTCAACCTGGCGATCCTGAGCGTGCTGGCCGCAAGACCCGAGCAACGGATCCCGCTCGACGAGGTCAGCCGCGAAGTCAAACGCATGATCGCGGCGGGCGATGCGGCCACGAAGTTGAAGCGATCCTCCGAGCTTGGCGACGCTGACGTGTTCCAATCCGGATGGGCCGCGATCAATGAGACCGGGCTGCAGATCACGGAGTCCGGCCTTGCGCTATGGCACTCGCTCGAAGCGTCGCGCGTCGAACAGGAACGCATCGAGCAGGAGCTCGACGAGCCGGAGACCGGCGAACCGCAGGCCGAGCAATTGGAGATTGTTGCGGCCGACAGGCGCGATGCGAACGGCAATGCTGCGGTCGAGCAGCCCGGCGACATTGCCCGGCAACTGCCTCGCCTGATGGAAGAGCTTGCCGGTCGCGCGACCTCGAACGCAAGCCGCCCGACGGCGCCATCCGACCTGCCCGCACCCGCTTCGATGGTCCCCGAGCCGGCATTCGGCTCCATTCATCGGATCGATCGAAACGATTCCCGGTTGTCGCAGCTTGCCGCCTGGCTCGGCGCCAGCATGCCCAGGCTCGGCCGCGCGCGCAAACGGCGATCCGCGGTCGAAGGACCGGATCGACGCACCCAAAGCCGCGGCGGAATGACCGGGCTGGCCGTTGCGTGCCTCAGCCTGATTTCGGTCGTTGCGTGCGTTGCTGCCGCGATCGCACTCGGCCAGATCTCCTCGTTGAAGTCGGACAATGCCGCGCTGCGTCGGGAGCTGGTTCCATTGAGGGACCGTCTCGCAAGGCTCGAGCAGGACGCCGCGAAACGCGAAGCCGCCGAGCAGGACGCAGCGCAAGACAAGGCCGACGCGGAAAAGGCTGCCGACGCCGCCAACGAGCAGGCCGCGCTCAACCTCTCGCGCGAGGAAATTCAGCTGGTCAGGGAATACATCAAGGCTGCCCCTTCAATCGGCGCGGGGGCGCCGCCGATCAATGTCGGCGATCCCATCACCGGCGGAATGATTCCGCTGCCGTCTGCGCTGACGCAGAAAGTTCCGCGGCTCGTCGGCGCGCGATTTGCGACCCGCAACGGCGCCATCATCATCAGCACGCGAAACAGCCGCCGGATCGATGCCGTGCTGCTGGCGAACTGAGCATCGGCTCATGCTCGCATATGCAAGCAAAGCACTGGTCAACCCTGCCTATCGCTGGCGAAACGAATGGTTGAACGACATGATTAGCGGGCCGACAATGTACTCAAGCGCGGTGCGCTGGACGGTTGGTATCATAACCGTTGCTGGCATGCCCGGGTAAAGGTGAACATTAGGCATCGTCGAGAGCTCGTTCGAATCGACGCGCACGAATGCCGTATAGTACGGATTATTTGTTTTGGGATCCGTCAGCCGGTCCGCCGACACCTGAATAACATCGCCATGGACGATCGGCACGATGCGCTGCTTGTACGCTGTCAGATGCACTTCTGCCCGCGTGTTTGGATGCACGTCGCTGATGTCCTCCACCGCGACCTGTGCTTCGATCGTCAATCCATCCTGTTCCGGCACAATGTCCAGGATCTTGTCTCCTCGCTGAATGACTCCTCCAACCGAGAAGACATTGAGCCCGACCACTTGGCCGCTGTAGGGAGCACGAATTTCCATTCGACTCAGCACGGCTCTCGCATTCATCGCCTTCGGGATCACTTCCAATATCTTGGCCTGAGTATCGCGCAGATCTTTCGTGACCTCTGTCATCCGATCGTTGTCGAGCTGGGCCATTTGCTGCTCCTGCTCGGCAATTGCCTGACGCGCTTTCGCGATGTTGGCATTGGTATCGGCGATCTGGCCCTCCAGGCCGTACCCGGTGCGTTCCAGCTGCAGGATACGCGGGCGCGCAATCAGTCCACGATCAACCAGAGGCGCGATATCTTTCGCTTCGCGATGGACAGAGTGAATCTGGTCCGTAAATGCCTTGACCTGCGCCTCGGCACCGACGATCTGCGAGCCTAGCTGATTGATTTTCTCGCGAATGACGCTTCGCTGCCCGGCGATCGCCGCCAGCCGACTCTCGAGCTGGCTGACCTGCCCTTTCCAGACACTCTTGAAATAGGGATCCTGGGAATGAGCCTTCAGATCAGAGGGCATCACCAGCTCGGATCCGCGATCAAGCTCCGTCAGGAGGCGGACTTCCGTCGCACGGAGCACGACAAATTGCTGCGTCAAAACCTCGTATTCCGCGCGGGCCTGTGTCTCGTCGAGTACAATGAGCAGATCGCCGGCGCGAACCTTGTCCCCTTCCTTCACGTGCAGCTCTTTGATGATGCCACCGTCCAGATGCTGGACGCTCTTGCGATTGCCGTCGACCTTGACGACCGCATTCGCCACCACAGCACCATTGAGAGGCGCTGTTGCCGCCCAAGTGCCGAGGCCGCCGAAGAAGATCATGATGATGATCCAGCCGGCGAGTGCGACGTGCTTGATCGAATCGCTTGGGAGGCCACCGGCACTGCTCGACGCAACTGCGGTGTTTGTCGTTCGATACTTGAGAGTTGTGTCAAGAATGGCCATGGAAGAGAGCCTAGTTCCTGGCGCCTTGCACTGCGTGCATGGGCACGGGGCGGGTTAGCCGCGACATGATCTCGACACGAGGTCCGAACATCTCAACGGCTCCTTCCCGAAGCACAAGAATCTTGTCGACGACGCCAATGGTTGCCGGCCGGTGCGAGATAATGACGACAGTCGTTCCGGCCTTCTTCAGCTGGACGATGCAGTCCGCAAGCGCCGCATCGCCCTCAGCATCGAGATTCGAGCTCGGTTCATCCAGGACGACGAAACTGGGGTTGCCACAAACGGCGCGGGCAAGGCCGATGCGCTGGCGAAAGCCGCCGGACAGGATCGCTCCGCCGTCGCCGACCTCGGTGTCATAGCCGTCCCGAAGCCTCACAATCATCTCGTGAACACCTGCGAGCTGAGCCGCGAGAATGACCTCATTGTCCGCGGCTTCTCCAAACCGGCTGATGTTGGCCGCAACCGTATCCGCGAACAGTTCAATGTCCTGCGGCAAGTAGCCGACGTGGTCGCCAATGGACTTCTTCACCCAGCTCGAGACGTCCGCGCCGTCCAGGCGCACGGCGCCGGCCGACGGCGTCAGCACGCCGACCAAATGACGCGCCAAAGTCGACTTGCCCGCGCCAGACGGACCAATGATGCCAAGCACCTCGCCCGCTTCTATCGCGAAAGTCACGCCACGCAGGATGGGCTTGTAGGTTCCAGGGAGCACAAACGATACGGCTTCGACTGACAAGCTGCCCTTGGGCCACGGCAAGCTCAGCCCTGCCTCGGTGACTGGACTTGCGGAAAGCAGCTCCCGAATCCGCACGAATGCATCGCGCGCCGACACCAGGCTCCGCCAGGAGCCAACAATCTGCTCGACCGGCTGCAACGCGCGCCCCAACAGAATGCTTGCGGCAAACATCGAACCGATCGTCGTGACCCGCTCAATGACGAGATAAGCACCGAGACCCAGAATCAACGATTGCATGGCGAGCCGAAGGAATCGGATGAGGCTTTGAACGGCAGCGCCACGGTCGCTTGCGGCTACTTGGCGCTCCAGCATGCGGTCGCGGTCGCGGCGCCAACGCCGCAGCAGGCCCGCTGTCATGCCCATTGCACGCACGACTTCGGTGTTCCGCAGGCTCATTTCGGCGAAGTTGTAGCTGCGTGCCGCGGATTCGTTCGATTCGGTCAGCGGCAGCCTCACCAGCCATTCGCCGAGCAGCGCCATCAGCACGAGCGTGATCGAGCTGGCGAGTGCAAAGGCGCCAAGCCAGGGATGCAAGACGAAGATCACGGCGATATAGATCGGCGCCCACGGCAGATCGAAAATCGCGTGAATTCCAGCACCAGTCACGAACTGGCGAAACGTATCGAAGTCCCGCAGCGCCTGACTCCGCGAGCCGCCGGCGCCGCCGGAACGATCAATGGTTGCCGTCATCACCCGCGCGGCGATCCGCTGATCCAAGCGGATGCTGGCGCGGGACAATACCCGCGCGCGAACCGCGTCCAGTCCAGCGAGGGCCATGAAAGCCAGAAGCAGCGCGATAGTGAGCATCACCAGCGTGACCTCGCTGGCGCTCGAGATCACGCGGTCGTAGACCTGCAGCATATAAAGTGGACCTGCCAAATACAGCAGGTTGATCGCCAGGCTGAAGATCCCGGCCACCACAAAATAGCTCCGGCACGTCTGCACCAACAGTAGGAGCTCGTCTGGCCTTCTAAAACGGACGTTCACTCAATCCGACGGATACCCGCCCCTCTCGTCAATGTCCTCGTTACCAGGAAGCGCTCGCGCTCGGGCTCCGAGGCACCTGCGTTCGAATACCTGCAATGGCGAGGCGGCCCATGCGCATATGGACCGCCGAGCGCTGCAGCACCAAATCATCGCCCCATCCCGTATGGGCTCGATGCCATTTCAAGACCCGTTTCACATCAGGTGCAGATACCCGTCTGGGGTGTTCGGCGTCACGCCCAAGAGACCAAAATAGTTTCCCTCGTCGACAACCGAGGTCACAAACGCCTTCTGCGAGTCGACGACCATGTTGTTCGACGTGGAGTCTGTCGTTGCATTCATTGCCGCAAAGATTTCGCTGCCGGATGGTATGCCAGGAGCCCCGGTCTGCCAGGCGGCACTGCTCGCCTTCACCGTCGTGCTAAACCCGTCTTTCCCGGGCTCGCTCGAATTGTTGTAGTTGATTTGTGAACGAGAAGTAGCCGTTGGCATCAGTCACCACATCGATCGTATCGATGGTACCGTTGCCGTCCACATCACCCTTCAGTTCGATGGTAATATTCGCCATCGGCGTGTCCGATCCGTCGAACACACCATCGGCGTTGAGGTCATTGAACTTGAACCCGTGGATCGAGCCGTTCACATAGTCGGCGAAGTTCAGCCCGGTCTGGTCGTGACCCGAGGTGCCGACGATGGTGTAGCCGGCCTTACCCAGGCTCTGCACGTAACCTGATGGGTTGACCTCGTAGACCTTGTCGCCGGCC
>NZ_LGTB01000022.1 GCF_001238275.1 Bradyrhizobium viridifuturi | reverse complement strand
CTTCCTGCACACGGTCTCGGTGGAGCGGATCGAGGCCGGCCTCGACAAGAGCGGCAAGGTGATTGCGTGGCGGCACCGCAGCGTGGCGCCGACCATCGCTTCGACCTTCGCCGCCGGCGCCAATCACGAAGCGCCGTTCGAGCTCGGCATGGGCCTGATCGACAACCCGTTCGAGATCGCCAACCTGCAGTGCGAGAATCCGGAAGCCGCCGCGTTCACGCGGATCGGCTGGTTCCGCTCGGTGTCCAACATCCCGCGCGCCTTCGCGGTGCAATCCATGGCCGCGGAGATCGCGCATGCGACGAACCGCGACCAGAAGGACATGCTGCTGGAGCTGATCGGATCGCCCCGGATCGTCAATTTGTCCTCGGTGAAGGATCCCTGGAACTACGGCGAGCCCTATGAGAGCTATCCGATCGACACCGCGCGGCTGCGCAAGGTGGTCGAGCTGGTCGCCGAGAAGGGCGAGTGGGGCCGCACGGTGCCGAAGGGCCACGGCCTCGGCATCGCCGTGCACCGCTCGTTCGTCAGCTACATCGCGACCATCGTCGAGGTGGCAGTCGACGACAAGGGCAAGTTCACGGTGCCGCGGGTCGACACCGCGATCGATTGCGGGACTTACGTCAATCCGGAGCGCATCCACTCGCAGATCGAAGGCGCTGCGATCATGGGGTTGAGCCTCGCCAAATACGGCGAGATCAGCTTCAAGGACGGCAAGGTGCAGCAGAGCAATTTCGACGACTTCCCGGTGATCCGGATCGACGAGTCGCCTGCGATCACCAACGTCTACATCGTGCCGCCCGGCGCCGACACGCCGCCGAGCGGCGTCGGTGAGCCCGGCGTGCCGCCGTTCGCGCCGGCGCTGATCAACGCGATCTTTGCCGCCACCGGCAAGCGCATCCGCGCCCTGCCGATCGGCAAGCAACTGGAGATCTGACGCAGGAACGTTCGGCGAAGCTGGCGGTTCTCATCGACATTCTCGGGAGGAGATCGATGAGAACCCCGCCTCAAACATTCGGGACGCTCGCGGCAACCCTGTCCGCGGGCGCTTTCTTTTTGCAGCACAGGCGTTCGCACAAACAGCTTCGCCGCCGAGCACGACGGCAACGCGTCCGGCCAAGGTGCTGCCCGACCAGAGCTCGGTTCCGAGCAACGGCCCACCATCGACCACCGACCAAACCACCGGTGAGGCCAGTCGTGATCCGACGATCAAGAAGATGAATGACGACGAGAAGCGGAAGGTCGACGAGAAGGGAAAATAGCCGAATGGGCGGACCGGGAAGCGGCGGTCTCCCCAGCCGCCGCTTCCCGATCGCATCGCCCCCTGTCGGTCGAACCCGAAAGCCGATCAAACCAAACAGCCCGAGCTTCGGTCCTGATTTGGTCAGAACCGAGGCCCAGGTCGTGCGCTACTTCTTGTCGAGCGCGAACACCCAGATCACGCCGCCTTGCGGGACGTTGTTCTCGAAGCCCTTGACCTTGCCGGCCAGCGCATCCTGGATACGCTGCGCGTCGACGCCCCAGCCCGACTGGACCGCGATGTACTGCGTGCCATCGACCTCATAGGACATCGGCATCGCCATGATGCCGGAGTTGGTCTTCTGCTCCCACAACAGCTCGCCGGTCTTGGCGTTGAAGATGCGGAAGGCGCGGTCGTTGGTGCCGCCGGCGAGAACCAGATCGCCCGCGGTTGCCGTCACCGCGCCGAACAGCTGCGACGTCTTGTAGTCGTGCTGCCAGACCTTCTTGCCGGTGGCCGGATCCCACGCCTGCAACTCGCCGAAATGATCGGCATTCGGCGCGGGGATCAGTCCAATGTCTTCAGGCTTGGTGCCGAGCCAGAGCTGGCCGGGAACCAGCGGCTGCTTCTCGCCCGTGAAGCCGCCGCAGAAGTTCTCGTTGGCGGGAACATAGACCAGCTTGGTGTTCGGGCTATAGGCCGCCGAGGGCCAGTCCTTGCCGCCCCACAGCGACGGACAGAACTCGACCCGCTTGCCGAGCACGGGCTTGTGGTCGGGATCGAGGATCGGCCGGCCGGTCTCGGCCTCGACACCCTTCCAGACATTGGTCTTCACGAACGGCCAGCCGGCGACATAGTTGATCTTGTCCGGCTTGCGCTCCAGCACCCAGAAGATCGCGTCGCGGCCCGGATGCACCAGGCTCTTGAACGACCGTCCGTCGCGCTGCATGTCGATCAGCATCGGCGCATCGACCTCGTCCCAGTCCCAGGAATCGTTCTGGTGATACTGGAAGTGGGTCTTGATCTTGCCGGTGTCGGGATCGAGCGCGAGCACCGAACTGGTGTAGAGGTTGTCGCCGGGATGCATCGAGCCGGGCCACGGCGCGGCGTTGCCGACGCCCCAATAGACCGTCTTGGTGTCCTTGTCGTAGGTGCCGGTCATCCAGGCCGATCCGCCGCCCGACTTCCAGTCGTCGCCGCTCCAGGTTTCGTGGCCGGGCTCGCCTTCGCCGGGGATGGTGAAGGTGCGCCACAGTTCCTTGCCGCTGTTCGCGTCGAACGCGGCAACATAGCCGCGCACGCCGAACTCACCGCCGGAGCCGCCCACGATCACCTTGCCGTCGACGGTGAGCGGCATCAGCGTCATGTACTGACCCTTCTTGTAGTCCTGGACCTTGGTGTCCCAGACCACCTTGCCGGTCTTGGCATCGAGCGCGACCACATGATCATCCGTGGTGGCGAGATAGAGCTTGTCCTCCCACAGGCCGACGCCGCGGCTGGTCGGATGCAGCTGGAACAGATCGTCGGGAAGCTGCCGCTTGTAGCGCCAGTATTCTTCGCCGGTCTTGGCGTTGAGCGCGATCACCTGCCCCATCGGGGTCGCGACGAACATCACGCCGTTGTTGACGATCGGCGGCGCCTCATGGCCTTCGATCACGCCGGTCGAGAAGGTCCAGGCCGGCTTGAGGTCTTTGACGTTGGATGTGTTGATCTGATTGAGCGGACTGAAACCCTGTCCGTCATAGGTCCGGCGATAGAGCATCCAGTTGCCGGGTTCGGGATTTTCGAGGCGGGCAGACGTCACCGGACTGTAGTTTTCGATCGGCCCCGCGACGGCATAGGTCGAAATGAGGCACGTGAATGCGACACAACTCGACAGTAACCACTGCTTGCTTGTCATGAGATGCTACCTCCCTGCTCTGTTCTATTTTTTCAGTTTTATTTAGATCATGCAGAACTCCCGATGTGGTCTCATCCTCCCTGCTGAGCACCCACCTTTCCGACGAATGGCGCTGCGACCGTGATCGCGCCGTCGGCAACCGTCAGCGGCAATGCCGCGAGGCGACGTGGCGCCGGCCCGAACACGACCTGCGCATCCTGCCGCGGATCGTATTCGGAGTTGTGACAGAGACATTTCAGAACGTTCTTGTCGCCCTGATTTTCCTTCACCCAGGCGGTGATCGGACATCCGGCGTGCGAGCAGATGACGGAGTAGCAGACGATGCCGTCAGGTGCGCGCGCACGCGTGGCGTCGTCGAGCTCTTTCGGATCGAGCTTGACGAGCACGACCTCGTTGAGCCGCGAGCCCTTGCGGACGACTGAAGTCGTCGGGTCTTTCGGCCAGGCGCGGATCGGCGGACCGCCCAGCGTCAGATCATCCGACTTGATGACCTGTCCGGCCTTGTCGCCTTCGGCGCGCACCAGCTGATCGGCTTTTTGCGGCCGCTCACTGGCGCCGGGCTGATCTTCATCGTCGGCGGCCGCGGGCTCGATCGCGGCGAGACAGGCGCAGCCCGCGAGCGCGGTCAACACCGCGCGGCGCGTCGGATCGGTGCACGACCCCACTGCATCGGATTCACCGGACTGTTCGATGGAAGCGCTGGGGTTGGATTGCTGCATGGCGCAAGCTGAACGTGCAACTCGGCCGAAAAGATGGCGGCACACCTTCTCGATGCGCGAACGCTGGCGCAAAAACTATGCAGAATATGCTTTGCAGCTTTTGGTTCATCCAGCGCGCGGCTTCGCGATTGCGAACGTCAGGGCTCGTTGACGAAGCTCAGCCTGCCGGCAGGTTTCAGCGTCTTTGCATCAAATGTGCGGATCTCTGTTGCACCGCCTATATCAAGCGTAAGCACCAGCCGGTCGCCGGCGACGGCGGTCGCGACGATGCGGGCGCCCTTCGGCAGCGCAGCAGTGACATCGGAGACCGAAACAGGGCTTCCCTCGCTGCGATAAAGGCGGTAGCCGATGGCGATCAACACGACGGCCACGGCCAATGCCGAGGTCAGGCCCGCGATCAGCATCATGCGCCGCACCCGCGCGATCAGCGCGGCCTGGTCGGGGGTCGGTTCGGTCACAGCGGTGTCGGTCATCACAAGGCTCTATATCTTTGCAAGTTACTTCGCAGCAGGTCTCATCGAATGGCGGTCGGAAGCTGGAGGTCATCGTCGCGGGCGACGAGGGCTCGGCCCGGCTTGACCGCGTGCTCGCACAGCGCACTCCGGAGCTGTCACGGTCCCGGCTGAAGGCGCTGATCCTCGCCGGTTCCGTGACCGTCAAGGACGCCGTCGTCCGCGACCCCGCTTATCATGTCGCCACGGGCGATACGATCATAATCGACGTGCCGGAGGCCGCGCCTGCCGAGCCGAAGGGTGAGGACATCGCGCTCGATATCGTGTTCGAGGACGACGACATCATCGTCATCGACAAGCCCAGGGGCCTGGTCGTGCATCCGGCGGCCGGCCACGCCACGGGAACACTGGTCAACGCGCTGATCTCCCATTGCGGCAGCAGCCTGTCCGGCATCGGCGGGGTCAAGCGGCCGGGCATCGTGCACCGGCTCGACAAGGACACCACGGGCCTGATGGTGGTCGCCAAGAACGACCAAGCCCACCAGTCGCTCACCGCGCAGTTCGCCGACCACGGCCGCACGGGGCCGATGGAGCGCGGCTACATGGCGTTCGTCTGGGGCGTGCCGAACCGGCCGCACGGCACCATCGATGCGCCGATCGACCGTCACCCGCATGCCCGCGAGAAGATTGCGGTGCGCCAGGGCGGCCGCGAGGCGATCACCCATTTCGAGGTGCTGTCGAGCTTTGCCGGCCGCGACGGCAAGCCGGTCGCCTCGCTGCTGGCCTGCCGGCTCGAGACCGGGCGGACTCACCAGATCCGGGTCCACCTCGCCCATCTCGGTCATCCCCTGATGGGCGATGCCGTCTACGGCCCGCACTTCAAGACCAAGGCCGGCCATCTCGGACCGGAAGGTAAGGACGCACTCACCGCCCTCGACCGGCAGGCCCTCCACGCCTATCTGCTGGCATTGGAGCACCCCCGCACCGGGGAACTTTTACGCTGGGAGTCGGCCCTGCCGGAGGATTTGCTTCTCCTGGAACGGGCGCTGACAGCGGCGGTATGACGCACCCCTTCTGGAAAAGTCCCGTTATGACAATAGGTTATACCTGCCACACGGGGACGTGACGTCAGCAATCCTTCCCTATCACGGACCGTTTAGTGTATGTTGCACCTGCGCTGAATATCCAGCGCGGAACATCGCAGCATGGCCGGCTTTAACCCAGCGGCCACCTGCCGGGCCCGCCGCTATCGGGGGTCTGAACCACTGGAGGGCGCTCGAATGGCCCGTACAGCTACGTTGCCGGTTCTCAATGGAGAATCTGGCCTTTCACGTTACCTCGCCGAGATCCGCAAGTTCCCCATGCTGGAGCCCCAGCAGGAGTACATGCTCGCCAAGCGTTGGCGCGAGCATGACGATCGCGACGCGGCGCATAAACTCGTCACCAGCCACCTCAGGCTCGTGGCCAAGATCGCCATGGGCTATCGCGGCTACGGCTTGCCGATCTCCGAGGTCGTCTCGGAAGGCAATGTCGGCCTGATGCAGGCAGTGAAGCGATTCGAGCCCGAGAAGGGCTTCCGTCTCGCCACTTACGCCATGTGGTGGATCAAGGCGTCAATACAAGAGTACATTCTGCGTTCCTGGTCGCTCGTGAAGATGGGCACCACCGCGAACCAGAAGAAGCTGTTCTTCAACCTGCGCAAGGCGAAGAGCAAGATCTCCGCGCTGGAAGAGGGTGATCTCCACCCCGACCAGGTGAAGCTGATTGCCAAGCGCCTCGGCGTGACCGATCAGGACGTGGTCGACATGAACCGCCGCCTCGGCGGTGACGCGTCGCTCAACGCCCCGATCCGCGACGACGGCGAAGCCGGCGAATGGCAGGACTGGCTGGTCGACAACTCGCCCAACGCCGAGGCCCTGATGGCCGAAAGCGAGGAGTTCGATCATCGCCGCCAGGCCCTGAACGGTGCGATCGGCGTGCTCAACCCGCGCGAACGCCGCATCTTCGAGGCGCGGCGCCTGGCCGATGAGCCGATGACGCTGGAAGACCTCGCCGCCGAATTCGGCGTGTCGCGCGAGCGCGTGCGGCAGATCGAGGTCCGCGCGTTCGAGAAGGTGCAGTCGGCCGTCAAGGGCACGATCGCCCGGCAGGAAGCAGCTCTCGAAGCCGCGCACTAACCGCGCGGCGAACGAGCCAACAGACACGAAAGCCGGCGGCAACGCCGGCTTTTTTGTTGCCTGTAGAATGGGTTGGATCAACGGGTCCGCGCAGCACGAGATTGGTGGGTGGCGCTTCTCGTCGGCTAAAGGGCCAAGAGCAGACATCACCACGCGTAGCGCACGACACCTTTGCCGGCGTAGCTCTCTGTCACGTTGGAGAACTCGCCTTCGAAGGTGACCGCCGCCGACCAGCCATTCAGCCATTTCTTCTCGACCGTGGCCGTCACCAGCGCCGAATCCGATGCCTGCCTGGCGCCGTTCACGACGAAGCTTGCACCGGGCAGCGTTTGGAAGGTCGCCGCGAGGGAGCGATCCGGATTGAAGTCATGCGCCCACGCGACGCGGCCGCGCAGTGCCACGATGCCATCTGCCACGGCAAAGGACTTGTCGGTGCGAAGTCCGAGCTCGCTACGCGTGTCGGTCACACTCGTCGCATTGTAGGCAAGCGCGAAGGTATTGGCACCGACGATGGCTTGCTCGGCATAGTTCGGCATGTCGAACGTCGTGAACTGTCCGGCCACATAAGGCGTCCAGCCGAAGCCTTGCGACACGAAGCGATAGCCGCCCTCGATGCGTCCGCTCCACGCATTGGCATTGAACCGAGCGCGCAGCTGATCGACGCCAGCCACTGTCACGGCGCGATCCGTCGTGATGTCCTGCCAGCCATAGGCCAACGCGCCGGCGAGGTAGGCCGCACCGACATTGTGCCGAACGAAGACACCGGCCTGGAACAAGTCGGAGCGGCCGGTGCCGAGGCCATTGACGGCGAAATTGGTGCCGCCGCCGCCCAGCGCAAAGCCGGCGATGGTATCGGCCGAGAAACGATAGTCGGCGCCGACGGCCGTCCCGTAGATGCTGCTGCGAGTATCGTTCGATCCGGTCACCGCGTTGCCGTCGGTCCGTTGCGAACCGCCATATCCCGCCGCCCACACGCTCCAGCGCTGCTCGGGGGTTGATGCGACAGGTGGTGCCTAGGTGTAGACGACGGCATAGGCATCGCGCTCGCTCTTGGCGCCCCGCTTCGCTGCATACGCCATACTTTCCTCGGCATAGCCAGCCGTACTGCCACCAGCGCTGAGAGGGTCGCCGCGGCCCGCGATGAAGGAATCGGTTAGCACGCCCAGGAACTGGTTCATGGCGTCGAAGGTCGTTTGCTGCGAGGTGGTCGCGCCCTCACCCGAGAGCTGAGTCAAGCCAGAGGGAGTCAACGCGCCAAACACGATCGGAATGCTGCCGTTGCGATTGAAGAAATTGATGATGGCGTCGGCGGCGCTCTGCTGGTTGGCACTAAACCTGCCCCCTGGCGGCGGCACAAAGTTGAGTGGAAGATTGAGGAAGGCATGCGTGCCGTCATAGCTTAGGGTCGGGGTGAATCCGGCTGGCAAGTTAGTATCAGCCAGCGAGCTGAATGTGCCGTTGATACCGCCTGCCGCATTCACGATGGTGTATCGCTTGGCGACATAGGTGCCCGAAGAAAAGACAGCCTGTACCGAGGCGCCGCCCAGCGTCGCCGATCCAGTAACATTCACGAACGAAGCGGTCGTTGGGTTGATCGCCACCTGATAGAATGCCCCGGACGAGAACGCGAGGCTGCCGTTGATCGTCATCGACGCACCCGGTGTGCCGCTGCCCGGCGCAAAAACTGCGCTATTGCCGATCGCGACATTGCCGGCGACCGAACCGATGCCGAGGAAGGCACCGCCCGTGTTGTTGACGTTGCCGGTCCACGTCCCATTGTTAGTGATCGTGCCTGTGTTGCTCGCGACATTGGCGAAATAAGCGCCGTTGTTGGTCACCGTCCCGGCATTACTCAGATCGTCGTGCATGATACCACCTGCCGTCACGGTGATGGCGCCAGTCGCCGCGTTGGTGACTGATCCGAATGTCGCCGAACCGCCGCCATCGACCACGAAATTCGCCGTGTTCGTCAATGACGACGAGTTAGCGATCGAGCCGCCGTTGCCGATCTCGAGCGTGCCGCCGTTCACGGTGGTCGCGCCGGTATAGGTGCTGGCACCCGTCAAGGTCAGCGTCCCGGTACCTGTCTTGACAAAAGCCGTAGAGCCGAGGCCGTCCTGAATCGTGCCGATAAATGTGCTGTTGGTGTTGTCACTTCCTGCCGACAGAGTTGCGGTCCCGGGACCACTGTTTGTGACTACACCGCCCCATACCAGCGACCCAAGCGAGTGATCGACGCCGTTGAGGTCGAGCAATGCAAAAGCGTTGACGGGGATATGTGCAATCCACGCTTCGTTCTTTCCGTTGGGATCAATGCCATTCCCCACGATAACCGTTCCATCAGCCGAAACACCTTGGGCTGTCTGCAGACTCCAATTCGTCGGGCCGTAACCTCCTGCGCTCAGAATGGCAGGGATTGATTGTATTCCCGTCGCTTGTGTCCATCGATAGGCCTGAAAATTAGCACTGCCGCTCGTGCCGACAATGACCGAGCCGTCCGCATTGATTGCATTCGCTTGACTAAAGGTAGCTCCCGGTAGAGAGCCGATGGCGACCATGCCCGTGGCCGCGGTCCATCGAAAGGCTTGGTCGCGACTGGAACCAATAATGACGGACCCGTTTGCGCTGACAGCAGTTGCGGTGCTGTTGTTGGAGCCCGGTAGAAAGCCAAGACCGGTCATGCCGGTCGTTGCGGTCCATCGAAACGCTTCATTGGTGTTGCTGTAACCGACGACGACAGAGCCATCTCCGCTCACGCCGTTCGCAACTCCTCCGGTGGCGCCTGGCAAAGTGCCAAGGTTGACCATGCCCGTAGATGCAGTCCAGCGAATGGCTTGCGCACAACACCCGGCTACAGCACTGCCAACAATGACGGAGCCGTCTGCATTCGTTGCAGCGGCAAAATTGTTGCTGTTGCCTCCGGGTAAATCTCCGAGGCCTGCGAATCCAGTGGCTGACGTCCACTTGAATGCCCTCGCACCCGTGGCGCTATTGAGCAGTGCGCCGGATCCCACGAACGTCGTGCCGTCGCCACTCACTCCCAACGCCCGGCTCATGTCACTGCCGCTTGGAAAGCCCAGAGCGACGATCCCAGTCGATGCGGTCCAGCCAAACGCTTCAGAGTTGCCGCTAGTCTCTTGGCCGATTGGACGTAGATTTCCAGCCACCGTCCTTCCATCAGCGCTCACACCAGCAGCTTCGCTGTAGTCAAATCCTGGCAAGAATCCCAAACCTTGAAAATTCTGAGCACGGACGGGTACGGTCGCCAGCAACAGCCCGACCGCAAAGAAAAGCGCCTCGGATTTTCGTGCCAAATGACGCCCCTCTCTCTCGGCCAAGCAAATGTATCGAGATTTTCCAGCGGCGCATATCGGTTGTTGCTGGCCGGACAATGTTATTGGGGTTGTGCGACGACGCTGACGTGTTCGCCTTCGATTCGACTGTGTGCACTCGGAGCGAGTCGCAATGCTCCCAAAGCCCGTTCGCGTCAAAAGCCGCAAATCGCTGAGGCCGGTCGGGTTTCCGCTTCATTCCCCGAAAGCAGGGGCTTCGGATTTCAATGACCCCGCGTCCAACCCGCCCCACTCGCGCGCCTCCAGGGCTGGCTTTTGGCATGATGTTAGAGCGGCGCTCTTAGCCATGTCGGCCAAGGCCAGAACCGGACTTGTCCCAAACCGCGCATCGCGTCGCGATTCTGGCAAACACCGTGACCTGGGACAAGCCACGATCATGGCTGGCAGCCAAGAGCGCGGAAGCATTCTCTTTTGCCCGCCGCCGGTGTTTCGTTGCGACCGGCGGGAGGACGGGCGATGCGGGGATCCCTCGGCGAGAAGATCAACCAGGGCGGCACGGCTGATATCCACGCCTGGGCGCCGGGTCGGGTCGTCAAGCTGTTCAAGGAAGGTTTTCCGCCGCGGCTCGCCAAGCAAGAGGCGCGGATCGCCCGGGCGGTCTTCGCCGCCGGCGTGCCTGCACCGGAAGTTTTCGGCGAGGTGACGATCGACGGACGCTTCGGCATCGTGCTCGCCCGCCTCGACGGACCGACACTGCTGCAGCTCACGCGCAGCGGCGGCGTGACGTTTGCCCAGGCGGGCGCGATCCTCGCGTCCCTCAGCCTGTCCGTTCACAGGATGCCGCCACCGCCGGAAGCGTTCTTCCTGCGCGGCTGGATGGACACCTCCTTCAGGCTCGCGGGCGACATCGTGCCCAAGCACATCGCCTCCGGCGTTCTCGCGCTGATCGACCGCCTGCAGCAGCCGGGGGACCCCCTGTGCCACGGCGACATCCACCCCAACAACGTGATCATGACGGCGGACGGGCCGCGGCTGATCGACTGGACCTTTTCGATCCGCGCGCCTGCGGCCTTCGATCACGGACACTTTCACATCAACCTGACCGAGCTCGCTCTCGACATCACCGACAATCCGCAGCGGCCGCTTGCAGTCCATGCGGCCGCGCAATCCGAATACGCACGGCTGTCCGGCCAGCCGGAAGCGGCGCTGAGGCAAGCGACGGAGAGCTGGCTGCCGATCGCGATCGTCCGCTACTTCCTGCTGATGGGCGGCCCGACCAGCGAGCGATGGCGGCGGATGATGCAGCGCGCCGAGACGGCCCTGCGCCCGCAGGACTGAATCCTCAGTGGCGCGCGCGTGGCCGTCGATGCGGCTGCCGAGTGTCCACCCCTACTCGCCCCACTCTCGCGCCATGGTCGCGAGCGCGCAGCCCTCGCAGTAGCGGGCGTCCTTGAAGTCGATCCAGTTGTGGGCATAGACGCGATCGAGCGGAATGCCGTAACGCGCGCGCAGCACCTTCAGCAGCACGCGCCAGGCCGAAACTTGCGCGTCGGTCGGGCCCTTGGTGACGTCGGGATAATTGCCGGCGAACTCGACGCCGATCGAGGTGTCCTTGTTGACCTGGTGATAGGTCTTGCTGTTGTCGATATACTTGTTGTCGTTGCGATCGGCGCCGTCGGTGTGGGTCGGAACGAGGTTGTCGGCGACCGCCCAGTAGACCGTGCCGTCGGTTTCGACCCAGACCATGACGCCGCGCCGCGTCGGGTTCTTGTGCTGCTCTTGCGCGCCGTAACGTGCCGAGCCCTGCGGCCCTTCGGTCTGGTGCACGATGATGTTGCGCCAGGGATGCGCCTTGGCGACGTCGCCCCACGGCGACAGCCACACCATCTTCAGTCCGGGAATCTCGGGCGTGCCCTGCGATCGGGCGATGACGGCGAGATCAGGGGGTTCGGCCAGTGCGGCGGAGGAGATCACGAGCGCAAGGAGCGCGGTGAGCAGGCGAGGCATCATGACGACGGGATCCAGTGGCGTCCCTCGTTAGCACACTCAGGCGCGCTGGCGCAGGCTCGCCTCCAGCGCATCGACCATCTCGGGCGGCAGCCTGGGCTCGTAGGTCGCATAGCCGTTCTTGCCGCCCTTCTTGGCGTCGTACAGCGCGTGGTCGGCGGCGGCGATCAGGCGGTCGGGATGCATGCCGATCTCGCGGGTCCATTGCGCAACCCCGATCGAGACCGCGATCGGAATATCGCGGCCGGTGCACTGCTCGGCGTCGGCGCGACAGACCTCCAGCACGCGGCGGGCGATCATCGCGCCCTCGCGCAGCGTCGAGGACGGCAGCACGATGCAGAACTCGTCGCCGCCGGTGCGGGCCAGCATGTCGCCCGGGCGGAGCCTGGTCTGCGCCATCAGCGTGAAGTGCTGCAGGCAGGCATCGCCGGCGGCGTGGCCATGGGTGTCGTTGATGCCCTTGAAGCCGTCGAGGTCGATCACCAGCAGCGCGAACGCCTCGCCGTTGCGGTCGGACCGCGCGCATTCCTCGGTCAGCCGCTGCACCAGGTGGCGGCGGTTGCCGACGCCGGTGAGATCGTCGAGCAGCGCGAGGTCGGCGACCTCGTTGCGCAACCGGTCGATCGCCATCAGCAGGAAGCCGAAATTGAGCGCCATCGACAGGAACACCATCAGCAGGATCACCAGCGACTGGCCCGCACTGAAGCGAACGAAGGAGTACTCGCCGGGCTGCAGCAGGGCGCCGACCAGGCGCAGCGCATAGATGCCGATCAGCACCGAGGCGACGACGCCGGCAAGCCGCGCGCCGGGGCTGACGCGCCCGTTCTCGGGCGACAGCAACAGCTTCAGCGTCAATGCGAACGGCATGACCTGGGCGACGGTATAGACCAGGATGCGCATCGGCAGGCTGTCATAGGCAAAGATGAAGACGCCGAGGCCGGCAAACGCGAACGCGGTGGACAGCGCGGTCCTGCGCCAGCCCACCGGCTTGCCGTAGAAGCGCTCGATGCCCATCGCGGCAAGGCCGGCGGCGAACACCATCAGCGTCCCCGCCGCCAGCAGCGGCAACAGCGAGTCCGTCATCATCACACGGAGCATCGCGCAGGCGGCGCCGGCGGACGCGACGAAGGCGGACGCGGTCCAGAACCGCGCCGCGCCGAAAGCTGGATAGCTTTGCGCGACATAGGCCCAGATCAGGCCGAGCGCGAGAAAATTGATAATGAATACCGTCCAAAGCGTCGGAACGCTCAACATCGCCCCTGTTCGAGACCGGTATCGGCCTCGCCTCCCCTGAAATGACCGCCACCCCTTAAGGCGTTTCCCCCAACGACAATCCCCGTTGTCTTGGCGGCAAGGATGCGGCCGCGCGGCTTAACGGACTGTCACCGCCGCGCGCCATTCCGTGCTGTGGTTTTGAATTGATGAAGAACCGCGCATCGGCCGTTCGCGCATCGTTAAGCATGACCGTCACGGCTGCGCCGCGGCGCGCGACACGCCGACGCTGGCGAAAAACTGGCGAAAACACGTAACAGCTGTGGATAACACGATGACGGCGACGTGACAGCACGCGGCAGCCGCCTCCGAATCTGCTGAGTTTGATACTGAGGATGTTGCGAGGCTGGCCCTCCGCCAAGCATGCCTCGGAGTCGCGTTCAATCCATGAAACCCTGAGAGGATACTATGGCTAAGAAAGCGAAGAAGGCGAAGAAGGCGAAGGCGAAAAAGGCCACCAAGAAGAAGGCCGCCAAGAAGTAACGAATTCCAGCCCGGGTAGCGGCTCCTGCCCTGCCCGGGCACTCGGCCCCGGGGCCGCCGGTCGAAACGACGCCAGCCCCGAACTTAGCAACCTCACATTCACCAATTCGATCGGCCCCGCCAGATGGGGCAAGGCAGCAGGCGCAAGGCCTGCTTTTTATTGCCTGCCTCTGTCTTGTTGCCAGCCTCGGCCGCAAGCGAATACGGCTTCAGCGCTCCGCGAACGCGAGCTTGGCGCCGAGTACGGCAAAGCCCGCGGCAAAGCTGCGCCTGAGCCAGGCCATCACCTTCGGCCGGGTGATGACGCGGTCGCGCACCGACGCTGCGAACAGCCCGTAGACCGCGAACACCGCAAAGGTCATCGCCATGAACACGAAGCTGAGCTCGACCATCCGCGTCAGCGGATGCGCCTCGTCGACGGCGATGAACTGCGGCAGGAAGGCCAGGAAGAAGATCGACAGCTTCGGATTGAGGATGTTGATCAGGATCGCGGTCACGATCACCCGCCCGCTCGAGCGCGGCTTGATCTCGGTGTCGACGGCGAGCGCGCCGTGCTCGCGCAGCGCCTGCCAGGCCATGTAGAGCAGATAGACCACGCCGCCCCATTTCAGCGCCGCGAACGCCATCGCGCTGGTGTGCAGGATGGCGGCAAGGCCGAGCATCGCCGCGATCATCTGCGGCAAGATCCCGAGGGTGCAGCCGAACACCGCCGCCACGCTCGCCCGCGAGCCCCGAGTCAGTGCCACCGCCAGGGTGTAGAGCACGCCGGTGCCGGGCGAGGCGACCACGATCAGCGTGGTCAGCAGGAAGGACCAGGTCATTTCAAATCCTCGAGGGGACGGGACATGGTCCGGCAATATCACGGCGCCCGAGCAGGCGGAAGCGGCCGCCGGCCGGCCGCCCTTCGCCCGCGCTGACAACGCCGTTATGCGGACCTCACCCCGCCGCCCGACAGCGCCGACGCCTTGGTCTCGGCGAGGCGGATCACGTCCAGCGGCGCCCAGGGCTTGGCCCAGAACAGGGCGCCGTCGGGCAGCCGCTGCCGCAGCGGCTTGCCTGAGGTGACGATCACGTCGAGATCGGGTTTGTACTTCTTGGCGACATGAGCGAGCTCGACCCCGGTCATGTTGCCGGCCAGCTCGACATCCGTCAGCATCAGCACGACATTGCCGCCGTCACCCCGCAGGACCAATTCTGCGGCCTCCGCGCTCTCGCAGGAGATCACATCGAAATCACTTTCCTCGAGCAGCAGGCCGATCATCTCCCGCTGCATCGGGTCGTCTTCGACAACCAGCGCCTTCGCACGATAGGGCCTCGACTGTCCCATGGCTGGGCCTCCCTCATTGATCGCGGTTTCGAAAACGAGCACAGATTAAATGCCTAAAATCGCTGGATGGTTCGGTTCCAATTTGAGAAAAGCGAGGAAACCTGTGTTCCCGTGCGGCAACCGCCACCCCTCGTCGAGATGGAGCTGACCCGACATGACCGCGATCTCTGGATCCGCCGCCGCCGTGACCGGAGCTGCCAGCGGCATCGGCCGCGCGCTCGCGCTTGAACTGGCGCTCCGCGGCTGCGATCTCGCGCTCGCCGACCGCGACGAGGGCGGCCTGCAGGCCACCGCCGCCGAAATCGCCAAAGCGATCGAGATCGCCAGAGCGGGCCCGCGCAAGGTCATCGTCCACCGCGTCGATGTCAGCGAGCCCGACCAGATCACCGCGTTCGCAGCAGCCGCCGGCGCCGCGCATCCCGGCCTCAACATCGTCGTCAACAATGCCGGCGTCGCGCTGCTCGGCGAGTTCGGCGAGATCGACCAGGCGCAGATGGAGTGGCTGTTCAACATCAATTTCTGGGGCGTGGTGCACGGCACCCGCGCCTTCCTGCCGCTGCTGTCGCAGCGGCGCGAGGCGCATATCGTCAACGTCTCCTCGATCTTCGGCATCGTCGCCCCGCCCGGCCAGAGCGCCTATTGCGCGGCCAAGTTCGCGGTGCGCGGCTTCTCCGAGAGCCTGCGCCACGAGCTTGCGATGGCCAACAGCCCGGTGAAGCTCTCCGTCGTGCATCCCGGCGGCATCGCCACCAACATCGCGCGCAACTCGCGCACCGGCAGCGGCGTCACCGACAACGCCCGCCGATCCGAATCGATCGAGCGCTTCGAGACGCTGGCGAGGACCACGCCGGCGGCCGCCGCGCAACGCATCATCACCGGCATCGAGAAGAACCAGCCGCGCATCCTGATCGGCAAGGACGCCATCTTCATGGACCTGCTGCAACGCTTCCGCCCCGCGACCTATTGGAAGGTGATGCAGCGGCAGATGGAGAAAACGGCCGCAAGGCGGATCGCGCGCGATGCCGCGCGGGCGGGTTGATTGCACGACGGCAGCGGTGCCGCACACGATCTGTCGTCCCTGCCTAGTGCGGAATTGCGCACGGGAGCAGAGACCCATAACCACAGGGTCGCGTTGGTGAGCACGCTGGGGCCATAGCGTCAGGCACAACGGGCAGTCGTGGTTATGGGTCCCGGGTCAAGCCCGGGACGACACCGAATGTGCCGGGCGATCGGTGAGTCACACATCCCAGGCGGATCACCCGCCGAGCTGCTTTTTCACCCCGAGCGCCAGCCGAAACAGCGGATCGCTCCGCTCCGACGGATGGAGCGCGCTTCGCGTCACCTGCGGGAAATTGTCGTTCTTCCAGAACGAGGACGGCGCGAACGAGAATTTGGCGACCAGCCGCCGGCCGAAATCCATCTCGTAGGGGAAATAGTTTTCCTTCTGCTCGGTGCCGGACATCTCGGGATATTCGCCGAGCAGATAGCCCTCCTGGATATGCGGCCGCACCGCCGACGGCGGGCAGACGCTGGACAGCCGCACGATCTGCAGGCCGGCTTCGGCGCTCGCCGTGATGGCGCCGCTCAGATTCGGCACGCCGAGCACATAGAGGAAGGCGGTGCCGGTCTCCGCCAGCGAGGCGAACGAGGCGGCAATGCGGATCGAATGGGTGACGTCGAGCAGCGGCGTGGTGCAGACCTCGTAATGCTGCAGGATCGACCAGCGCAGGATGCGATGCCGCTTCAGCCGCTCCAGCCCGAGCAGCTTCGCTCTGCCATACTCCGCGATCAGGACCTGCTCGGCGCGCCGCAAGGCCTCGAACCGCGTCGCCAGCGTCGCCTGATCCGGATTGCCGCGGCCGCCGCGGAACAGCGTCGGCTTCAGCGACGAGTTGCGCTTGATGTTCCTGAAGTCGGCGCCCTGGCCGCGAAACAGCAGCACATGGTCGCGGTTGAGGAATTGCAGCTCGGCGATCTTGGTCGCAAGCTCGAGATAGGAGCCGACCCGATGCCCCGGCCCCTCCCGCACCGCCGAATTCTTCGCGATCTGGCATCCCCGGCGGTCGAAGAACGACCAGATCTTTTGGCTGCCGATGGTTTCCATGGGATGCCCTGCAGATATGCGGCTCGAGATCCCGGGTTCTCGCTTCGCGAGCCCCACAATACGCAATTGCGCATTGGGGATGACCGCAATGCCGTCACCGCCCGACGAGCTGATCGGCAAAATACCCGATGGTCTTGCGATAGATCACCGCCCTGTTCCACTCGCGCATCGCCTCGAAATTGGCGCTGCCCTCGCCGTAGGGCGCGCCCATCTTGAAGCCGTTCGAGTGCAGGAGGTTCGCGGTCGAAGCCAGCACGTCTGGCACCGAGTGGCGCAGATCGACATGGCCGTCGCCGTCGAAGTCGACGCCATACTTGATGTAGGATGACGGCAGGAACTGGGTCTGGCCGATCTCGCCGGCATAGGCGCCGATCATATCATTCAGACGAAGGTCGCCGCGTTGCAGGATCTTGAGCGCGGCGAGCAGCTCGCCCTGGAACAGGTCGGTGCGGCGGCAATCATGCGCCAGCGTGGTGAGCACGCGAAACACCGGCAGCTTGCCCATGTCGCCCTTGCCGAAATCGGTCTCCAGCCCCCAGATCGCGACCAGTATCTGACGCGGCACGCCGTATTGCGCCTCGATCTTCGACAGCAGCGCGGCGTGACGCTGCAACATGGCGCGGCCGCCATTGATGCGCCCCGAGCCGACGCGGGTTGCGACATACTGCTCGAAGGTCTTGTTGAAGGTGTAGCGCTGCCGCCGGTCGAAGGCGAGCACCCCGCCATCCTGCTGCACCCCGCCGAGCGCCTGCGAGATCACGTCCTGCTGGATGCCGGCCGCGGCCGCCTCCTGCGAGAACGACTGCACGAAGGCGGGAAAACTGCCGCCGCAGCGGGCGGCATAGGAGGGGGTGGCAAGCAGCAAGGCGCCGAACATAACCGCCAAACGACACCTGAGCATGCAAACATCCCTCCAGCTTCGAATGGCCGATCATGCCATGGAGCAAACGAGGCCGTCAAAGCGTCGGCACCGACATTCCGCCCGCGGCCGCGTCATCCCGCCGTGGTGTCTCGCCCCTCCACGTCAGCGGCGCATTGACCAGGCTGACCAGCGTGTAGCCGATGACAAGGAGCAGGAACCAGGAGCCGAGCTTCTCGATCGAAACCATCGACCAGCCGAGCCGCGGCGAGGGATAGAGCCAGGTCTTGGTGAAGGTGCCGATGTTCTCGGTGAACGAGCAGCAGCGGCATCGCGCGATATTCGGCGGCGATGAAGCGGCGCAGCGGCAGCCAGTTGGCCGCCGCGCTTGCGATCGGTTTGGTGGGACCTGTCAGCCTGTGATGCACACCGCTTGGGATGCCGACAGATCACGGTCGCAGCGCGGCGGAGTTGTGCAGAATTCCCTCAATCCTTGAGCTGACGCTCGAGATCGACAAAGTCGATCTCGGCCCAGCGCTCGGAGATCTTGCCGTCGTGAATCCGCCAGAACGTCATGCCGCGGAATTCGACATGGCGGCCGGTGGGCGCGATGCCGCGCCACGGGCTGCGGTGCCGGCCGCGCCAGACGAAGCGGCCGGCGACGATGTCGCGCTCGGCCACCAGGCATTCGGCCACCGCCGACAGGTCGGCGAAGGTCTCGTGCATCGCGGACGCATGCGCGATCACCTCCTCGGCGCTCATCCGCTTGCCCACGGCATGGTCGAAATAGTCGGATGCGAGCTGGGCGCGGATCGCGTCGGGATCGAGACGATTGGTCACGGCGTCGTAATGCGCGAGCACGAGCGCCTTGTTGGCGTCGCTTGTGGCGTTGGACATCGGCGATCGGCTCTCAAGAAAAAAGTTGTATGAAGCTAAGGATGCGCCTCATACGCGAATCTGAGGGGATGGTGCAAGTGACGAAGGTCAGAAAAATCAATGCTTTCGGCGCTGGCGCGTTTCGGCTTCGAAGCGAAAGGCGGTTGCCGCGAAAATCCGCTCGCTGGCGGTAACATCATCCGATGGCTCCATCATGCCGCTGGCATGCAAGTAGCCGACGCACCACACGGTGCATCTCAGCGCGCGTGCGTGAACGCCGGAGCCGCCGGCGGCGACCAAGAAGGCACCAGCCCGGCAAGCCGGTTCCGCCCGCACGGCCGGCCGCCGTGTCTTGTTCACGCAAAGGCGCGACGATAAAGCCGGGCAAGCTGCCGCAACGACGCCGTCATTTGGGGATGCATCCGGTGACGAATTGAAATGAGGATGTGCTGCCGATGACGATCGCCTTGGGTTTCGCACGCGTGCGCAGGGCCGCCGCATCGCTTGGCATCATCCTCGCGTTCGGCGCTGTCCTGACCGGACCGGTCGACAGTGCAGCCGCGCAGGACTCCCGCGCCAGGCGAGCGCCGGCGCAGGGCGCAAACAGCGTGCCGACAGTCACTGCGCAATTGAAGAACGCCATCGCGCTGACGCGCAGCGGCAAGATCGACGAAGGCTTTGCGCAGCTCAATGCCGCGCTCGACGCCACCGACAGGCTCGACGATGCGCAGTTCGCGATGGGGCAGTATTTCGAGGCAACTGCGACGCTGCGCGCGGTCAAGCGCGACGATCTTGCCGAAAAGCTGTTCGTGCGCGCATTCCAGAGCAAGGCGGCGGCGCAATCGACACCCGGCAAAGCCGACCTGCTGCTGATGTACGCCATCCTGGTCTCCGACCACGCCAGGATCGCCGAAGCGGTTCCGCTCTACATGAAGGCGATCGCGGCCTTCAACGCCTATTGGGGCGAAGGCTCCGAAGTGTCGCTGATCGCCAACGACAAGCTCGCGGTCGCACTGTCGGCCAACGGGTCGGCGGCGTCCGCGACCAACCTCGGCTGGCATAATTTCGTGCTTGCAGAGAAGACGCTCGGGCCCAACCATCGCACCACCTGGAAACTCGCCAACAATTATGCCGACATGCTGCGTGAGATCGGCGCGCCGGCGAAGGCGCTCGAGCTCGACCTGTTCGCGATCGAGGGTCGCGCCAAGCATTATGGCGAGAACCATCTCAACACGCTGGTCACGGTCAACAATGCCGGACAGGATTTCCTCGCGCTCGGCCGCTTCGACGACGCTCGCCGCTATTTCCGCCGGCATCGGGCGATCGCGACCGCGCTCGCACCAAAGGACCCGGGTTTCGCGGGACAGGCCGATGCCTGGCTGTTCTACACCGACATGCTCGCGGCGGGCGACACAGCGATCTCGCCGGCCGACCTGGAACGACTGGAGGCGATCGTCGCCAATGAGGAGAACTTTGCCGATTTCCTCCGCATCAAGGCAGCTGTGCTGGCCGCCGGCAAGCGCGAGGCGCGCGGCGAACGCGACAAGGGCATGCGGCTGCGCGAAATTGCGTTGGCCATCGCAACCCGCGCCTTCACCGCGCAGCATCCAATCTCCTTCGAGATCAAGCTCGGCATCGCGACCGCGTTGATCGCTGTCGATCCGAACCGCGCGGTGCAGAACTTCACCGCGCTCGACCGTGAGATGTTCGACTGGATGAAACGCGAAGTCGGCACCGCGGGCGATCGTGCCGTCGCGGAGGCGATCCGCGCCCAGGCCGACCATCTGCTGTTCGCATTCGGCCGCTTCGCCACTGGCGCCGGCTCCACGGTGGCGCAGCCGGCCTTTGCCGCCGCCGTGCTGCGCTGGAAGACGCTCGGTGGCGGCGACGCCACCGCGCTGCGCCGGTTCGAGACCGAGGTCGCGGATAAGGACGCGGAGACCGCGGCGCTGGTGCGCACGGCACTCCGGCTCAACGGCGAGAAGCAGGAGCTGTTCTCGTCGGGCAATATCGACGACTGGGCGAGATCGGTGTGGCAGCGGCAGGACGCGGCCGAGAAGGCGCTGGCCAAGCGGCTCGATGCGATCGGCGTGAAGCCGCCGCAAGACCCGATCCGTCCCGCGCAGCTGCTCGCCCCGCAGGAAGCCGTCGTCAACTACTTCATCACGCGGCAATGGAAGGCGGACCGGCAGTCGAAGGAGCCGCTGGCAGCGACCGTGCTCTACGCCATCGTCGAGACCGCAACCAGCGAGCCGCGCGTGGTCGATCTCGGCGATCCCGGCAAGACGGTCGACACCGGCGTGCGGACCGAGATCGCGCGGCTGCGCACGACACGGGCCACCGTCCCCGATATTGACGCCGGAGGCTCCGACACCAGGGCGCTCGACACCAAGGGCCGCTTCCAGAACCTGCACGCGCGACTGTTCGCGCCGCTGGAGGCCATGCTGAAGGACAAGACCACGCTCTACGTGGTGCCGGACGGATTCCTGTTTGCGGTGCCGTTCTCGCTGTTACCCGGCGCCGACGGCGGCCTGCTGGAGGACAAGTTCACGATCCGGCTGCTGACCAGCCCCGATGCGCTGATCGCGATCCATGCCCGCGAGAAGCTCGAGCGGACCGGCGCGATGCTGCTGGCCGGCGGCATCGAATACGGCCAGCCGGGGCCGATGCCGCTGCCCGGCACCAAGACCGAGATCGAGGCGATCGCCAAACTCGCCCGCGCGCGCGGCGCCCCGGTCGAGATGCTGACCGGAAGCGGCGTCAGCGAAGCCGCATTGCGCGAGGCGATCGGCAAGGCCCGCATCGCACATCTGGCGACCCACGGCTTCTACCACGACAGCACCGCGTCCGGCCTCGATACGCTGTGGCAGAGCGGCATCGTGCTGTCGGGCGCCGGCGACGGCCGCTGGCCGCTGCGCGATGACAAGGACGGCTATCTCTATGCCTTCGAGCTGATGGACTGGGACCTGTCCGGGCTCGATCTGCTGGTGCTGTCGGCCTGCGAGACCGGCCGCGGCGACGAGAGCTTTGTCAGCGGCCTGCGCGGGCTGCCGACCGCACTCGGCATCGCCGGCGCCCGCCGTGCGCTGCTGACGCTGTGGCCGGTCGCCGACGAAGGCACCGCGAACTTCACCGTGCGCTTCTACGAGCACCTCGCCGAGGGCCTGACCTATTCCGATGCGCTGCGCCAGACCCGGCGCGATGCGCGCGACGGCAAGGTCGCGGGCGCCAAGGACGCCAGCGTGTGGGCGGCGTTCGTGCTGTTCGAGGGCTGAGACGGACACCGGACGCCAGAGAACGGTGGACATCTCGCGGGCCGTTGTCAGCTTGACATGTCGCCGGATTACGTCCGATCGCATCGCAAGGGCGCTTCGCCGCCGGATTGCGCAGGGCAGCCCAGCGCGCAAACGCGCGGGATTTGCTTTGACAGCCTTGCCGCGATCGGGGACAAGCCGCGCATGCCGAAAAAACCCGGGACCAATCCCAAAGGCGAATTCGCCTTCTTCAACGTCTTCTATGAAGACGGCTCGCAGCGCTCCAACCGCCGCGTGCCCTCGGAGCTCATTGGCGGCCTCGACGGCGACGAGCCGGTGCGCGCCTTCCTGCGCGACCAGGACCGCGAGATCGCCGAAAAGGGCGGCCGCCCGCCGCTCGAGATCAAGTCGATCGAGCGGGTTGGCGCAAAGAAGAAGTAGGCCGGCGCGGCGCGAGCCATCCGCCCGCTCGGTCATCTCCCATTGCCACTTCTTCCGTCATTCCGGGGCGCGCAGCGCGAGCCCGGAATGACGACGGGACAATGATCAGCCAACAAACAAAAACGGCGGGCCCAGGCCCGCCGTTCTTGTTTCGATATATCGACTGAATCAGTTGTCGAGGAACGACCGCAGCTTGCGCGACCTTGACGGGTGCTTCAGCTTGCGCAGCGCCTTGGCTTCGATCTGGCGGATGCGTTCGCGGGTGACCGAGAACTGCTGGCCGACTTCTTCCAGCGTGTGGTCGGTGTTCATGCCGATGCCGAAGCGCATGCGCAGCACGCGCTCTTCGCGCGGGGTGAGCGAGGCCAGCACGCGCGTCGTGGTCTCGCGCAGGTTGGACTGGATCGCCGCATCGATCGGCAGGATCGCGTTCTTGTCCTCGATGAAATCGCCGAGATGCGAGTCTTCCTCGTCACCGACGGGGGTTTCGAGCGACAGCGGCTCCTTGGCGATCTTCAGGACCTTGCGGACCTTCTCCAAGGGCATGCCGAGCTTCTCGGCGAGCTCTTCCGGGGTCGGCTCACGGCCGATCTCGTTGAGCATCTGGCGCGAGGTACGGACGATCTTGTTGATCGTCTCGATCATGTGCACGGGGATGCGGATGGTGCGGGCCTGGTCGGCGATCGAACGGGTGATCGCCTGCCGGATCCACCAGGTGGCGTAGGTCGAGAACTTGTAGCCGCGGCGATATTCGAACTTATCGACCGCCTTCATCAGGCCGATATTGCCTTCCTGGATCAGGTCGAGGAACTGGAGGCCGCGGTTGGTGTACTTCTTGGCGATCGAGATCACGAGACGGAGGTTGGCTTCCACCATCTCCTTCTTGGCCTGACGGGCCTCGCGCTCGCCCTTCTGCACGCCGTGCACGATCTTGCGGAATTCGCCGATCTCGAGCCCGGTGAGCGCCGCCAGCGACTGGATCTCGTGGCGCAGGTCCTTGATGCGGTCCTTCTCGTGATGGACGAAGTTCTTCCAGCCCTTGGCCGAGAGCTTCGAGACACGGTTGAGCCAGCGCGGATCGAGCTCCGAGCCCTGGTAGTTGCGCAGGAAATCCTCGCGCGCGACGCCGTGGCTGTCGCCGAGGCGCAGCAGGCGGCCCTCGAACGAGACCAGCTTCTTGTTGATGTCGTAGAGCTGCTCGACCAGCGAATCGATGCGAGCCTGGTTGAGGCGCAGCGACTTCACCTCGACGATGATCTCGTCCTTCAGCTTCTTGTACTTGCGCTCCTGCGAGGGCGACAGCGATTCGCTCTGCAGCTGGTTGGCGATGTCCTGCTCCTGCAGGCGGCGCAGCTTCTTGTACTCGGACGCGATCTTGTCGAAGGTCTCGACCACCTTCGGCTTCAGCTCGGCCTCGATGGCGGCGAGCGACATCTGGTTCTCGAACTCGTCGTCGTCCATGTCGCCTTCGGCGGCGGCCTCGGCGGGATCCTTCTCCTCGCCGCCGGCTTCACCACCGGCCGGCGCGGCACGGAACGGGGTCGGCGACGGCGGGGCTGCGGGCGGCGCGACATGGGCCGGCGCGCCGGCTTGCGCATCGCCGCCATTGCCTTCAGCGGCAGCGCCCTCGGCACCGTTGTTGCCGATCAGGTTCGGATTGATGCCGCCCTTGGACTCAGGGCCGGCATAGGTCGCTTCGAGATCGATGATGTCGCGAAGGAAGATCTTTCCTTCGTTCAATTCGTCGCGCCAGATGATGATGGCCTGGAAGGTCAGCGGGCTTTCGCAGAGGCCCGCGATCATCGCCTCGCGGCCGGCCTCGATGCGCTTTGCGATCGCGATTTCGCCCTCGCGCGACAGCAGCTCGACGGTGCCCATCTCGCGCAGATACATGCGCACGGGATCGTCGGTGCGCTCGCCGGGCTCCGACTTCTTGACCTCGGTGACGGCCTTCTGCGTGACCTCGACAAGCTCGTTGTCGGTCTCGTCGTCGCCGTCGTCCTTCTCGTCCTCGCCTTCAGAGTCATCCGCCTCGGTGACGTTGATGCCCATGTCCGACAGCATCGACATGATGTCTTCGATCTGTTCGGGCGAGGTCGTATCGGAGGGCAGCACTTCGTTGAGCTGATCGAAGGTCACGAAGCCGCGCTTCTTGGCCTGCTTGATCATCTTCTTCACCGCGGCATCCGACAGGTCGAGCAACGGCGACGGCGCGTCGGCGGAATCCTTCTCAGGAGCATCCGCTGCCTTGTCGTCTTTTTCCTTGTCCTTAACCTGCAGCGTCTTTGCCTTGGTGGCCATTCACTAAGCTCCCGAAACGCGGTCATGCAAAATGGCGCCACGCACGCGCATCCGCACGAAATCTAGATTTACTCTCTCGACGCACAAAGGGCGGCGCAAAATCTCGCCACCCCTGTCATCCGTCTCGACGGTTTCCATCTGCAATAGCCGCGAGGCTATTAAGTTTCGCTTAACCCTGTTTTTGCAGCCAAACCATGGATTTGGCGAGTCTTTTTGCGGGTTCGGCCAGCGCCGTCCGCAGCATTTTTGTTATCAGACATTACGCTGGAACCGGCCCGATAATTCGCCGAACCCTTCAATCAGGGCTTCGGTCCCATCGGCTTCTGCCATCCGGGCCTGGATATCCTGCAACCATGCCAGATTGGCCTCGCTGGAGTCTTCAGCCAAGGCTGCTTCCGCATCTTTTCTTTCCCTAAGTAAGGCGTGGGTTTTCTGATGCAAGGCAACGAGTTGACGCCAGGTCGATAAAACGTCCTCACGCGCGGCGCCAACCTGCGCCCCCCACACCGCCTGGGTTGTGATCGCCCGCTCAACCCTTTGAAGAATCTGAGATAATCCGCCCGCTTCGAGGTCGGATCGCATCTTCTCGGCCTGCTCCTCGACGTCAGGGGAATGGTGATGGTCGTGGGCAAAGGCCGCGATAATGGCGGCCCGGAGCTTGTGGGCCTCGGGATGGGCGAGCTCCAGCGCTGCCACCTCCTCGAGATGGTCGTGCAGCAGCCAGGGGTGATTGATCAGGCATTGCAGGATCAGGGCCTCGCGACGCGAGATCGCGCTGCGCTGGCCGCGCATGATCGGGCTGTTGGCGAGCTGGGGGCTCGCGGCCTGGTAGGGACCCCGTGCAATCCCGGGGGCGGCGCCGCCCTTGGCGCCGAACCGGCCGCCCTGGCCCGGTCCGCGCGGGACAAACTGACGGGGTGATTCGCCGCCGCGGCCGCCGCCGAAATTGCCCCTGCCGAAGCCGCCGCCGCGGCCATAGCCGCCACGTCCGCCCTCCGGGGCGAAATTGCGCTGCAGCCGCTCATGCAGGTCCTGCCGGTAATAGCGGCGCACCACCTCGTCCTGAATGCCGTTGGTCAGTTCGCCGATCCGCGCCTCCAGTGCCGCACGGCGCTCGGGGGTGTCGAAATTGCCGCCCTCGATCTCGCGCGACCAGATCATCTCGGCGAGCGGGCGCGCCGCCGAGATCACGTCTTCGATCGCGGCGCGGCCGCCGGAGCGTGCCAGATCGTCGGGGTCCTGGCCTTCCGGCAGCAGCGCGATCCGCAGGCTCTTGCCGGGCTTGAGCTGCGGCAAGGCAATGTCCGCAGCACGATAAGCCGCCTTCTTGCCGGCGCGGTCGCCGTCGAAGCAGAGGATCGGTTCGTCGACCATCTTCCAGAGCAGCGCGAGCTGGTTCTCGGTCAGCGCCGTGCCGAGCGGCGCAACCGCGCCGGGAAAGCCCGAGGTGACCATCGCGATGACGTCGACATAGCCCTCGACCACGATCAGCTGCGCACCGTCATGCGCGGCCTGGCGCGCCGTGAACAGGTTGTAGAGATTGTCGCCCTTGTGAAACAGCGTGGTTTCCGGCGAATTCAGGTACTTCGCCGGAACGTCCTTCTCCAGCGCGCGGCCGCCGAACGCGATAACGCGGCCGCGGGCGTCTGATATCGGGAACATGACGCGGTCGCGGAAGCGATCGAACGGCACCGGCTTGTCCTCGCCGGACACCAAAAGCCCGGCCTCCACCATGTCCTCGGTGGAGATGCCCTGCGCGCCCAGATGCTCCTTCAGCGCAAAGCGATCCGGCGGCGCGTAGCCCATCCGGAACTGGAGCTGGGTCGCCGGCGAGATACCGCGGTCGGCGAGATAGCCGCGCGCCTTGGCGCCATTGCGCGAGGCCAGCGTGTCGGCGAAGAACTTGGTCGCGAGTTCCATCACGTCGTGCAGGGTGCGGCGGCGCTGCTCGTGCCGCGCCGCATCCGGGCTCGCCGCCGGGATCGCCATGCCCGCCATCGACGCCAGGCGCTCGACGGCCTCCGGGAAGGTGACGCCCTCGGTCTGCATCACGAAGTCGAAGATGTTGCCATGCTGGCCGGAGGAGAAGTCGTGGTAGAAGCCCTTCTGGTCGTTGACCGTGAACGAGGGCGTCTTCTCCTGCTGGAACGGCGACAGCCCCTTCCACTCCCGCCCCGCCTTCTTCAGCTTGACGCGCTTGCCCACGACTTCCGAGACCGGAAGCCGGGCGCGCAGCTCTTCGAGGAATTGGGGCGTGAAACGCATCTGGCTCGGGTTCGGCTTCAATCGGACATCGATATAGTGACGAAGCCCCAAACCCATCAAGTTTGTCGGCCTTCACCCGTTATCCACACCCCGGGCCACCCCGAATGACAGTGGAGAGCCCACGCAGCGAGCTTGCCCCCTCCCCGGTTCCGGGATTGGATAGCGCTATGTTCACGACATTCAGAGGCGGTCAGAGCGGCGGTTGGCAGGTAACGTCCATCACGCGGGTGAAGGGCGAGACGCTGCCGAAGGTCGCGGCGCTGTCGATCGTTGCGAGCGACTCGATCGCGCTGCCGCTGCTGCCGGCGCAGACCTCCTGGCGGCTTGCCGGCGTCGCCAGCCATCTGCGCTACACCGAGAAGGAAGAGCGCGAGAAGCTTGCCGCCGTGCAGGCCGCGCTCGGCCGCAGCGAGGCGACGCACGCAGCGCTGATCCCGATCCGGAAATCCGCGGCGTGGTGGGAGCTGACCCAGGAGGAGCGGCGGGCGATCTTCGAGGACAAGTCGCACCACATCGCCGGGACCTTGAAATACCTGCCGGCAATCGCCCGCCAGTTGTTTCACGCCCGCGACCTCGGCATGCCCTTCGACTTCCTGACCTGGTTCGAATTCGCCCCCGAGCATGCCAGCCTGTTCGACGAACTGGTCGCCATGCTGCGCGCGACCGAGGAATGGAGCTTTGTCGAGCGCGAGGTCGACATTCGCGTCGAGCGGGAAGTGTGAAGCGCGCCGCGCGCTGTCATGCTGTATTGAATCGATCGCGCTGCAGCCCCCACCCTAGCCCTCCCCCGCAAGCGGGAGAGGGGACGCGGTTCCGATGCCGCCCGATCTCCACACTCGCTAGTGCTCCAAGAATTTTCCTGACGCGATCCGCGGCAGCTCGGTGACCGGCCAGTTGTAGAGATAGGTCCACGCCTCGCTCACGCTGCCGTCGGCAAGCGTGACCTTCAGCATCTCGCGGAGATATTCGGTCGGTTGCGGGAAGCCCTCGCCGCAGGCTCGTACATGTCGAATTCGCGCAGCATCGCCTCGCGCTCGCGCAGGCGGAACAGTTCGCCGTGCACGATATCGGCGGGATCGTCCGACACGACGAGGCCCGGATAATGCTTCACGAGGTAGAGCCGGCCGCGGCACTGCGCCGGCCCGAGGAATTCCGCATTGCCCGCGAGCAGCTTCGCCATCGGATGGTCGAAGCCGCGCATCAGCGTGCCGTAGACGAAGAGGAGATCGGAAGTCATGGCTCTCTATGTCATTGCAAGCGAAGCGAAGCAATCCATTGCGCAGCGTGCGGAGACATGGATTGCTTCGTCGCTAACGTTCCTCGCAATGACGGGGAAAACAGCTCAAGCCGCCACCACCTCATCCGTCACCACCACGAACTTCGCCAGCGTCATGCGGCCGAAGCTCGTGGTGAGCGCGACGTCGGCGGCGTCGCGGCCGGTCGCCATCAGGATGCGGCCGATCCGCGGCGTATTGTGGCGGGCGTCGAAGGTGTACCACTGGCCCGACAGATAGACCTCGAACCAGCCGGAGAAATCCATCGGCGCCGGATCCGGCGGCACCCCGATGTCGCCGAGATAGCCGGTGCAATAGCGCGCCGGAATGCCCATGCAGCGGCAGAACGTCAGCGCCAGATGCGCGAAGTCGCGGCAGACACCGGCGCGGCTCTCATAGACATCATGCGCCGACTTCATGTGATGGGCGTGCTGATAGCCGAATGTCACATGGTGATGCACGAAATCGGTGATCGCCTGCACCCGCGCCCAGCCGGGCTGTGTGTTGCCGAACAGCGACCAGGCGATGTCGGTCAGCTTGTCGGTCTCGCAATAGCGGCTCGGCATCAGGTAGAGCAGCATGTCGTCGGGCAGTTGCTCGACCGGGAGCTGCTGCGCCGCCGGGTTGACGACATCAGGCAATCCGGAATCGCGCACCAGCGCACTGCCATGGAAAGTGACGCCGCCGCTGGGGGCAACGAGCCGCCCGCAGACATTGCCAAAGCCGTCGCGATAGAGACCGATCGGGACATCCGGCTCGGTCGCAATGCGCTCGGTGCCGACGACGTCGGCGTAGCGCGACGGATGGATCGACAGCATGATCACCATCGGGGTCGGCTGCGGCGCCGTGTAGGTGATCTCGAAGCCGACCTTGATCTGCATCGTCAGACCGTCTCCCGCTCCGCCACGCTCTCGCCGACGGAGACGACCTTGATGTCGACGTCCATCGCCAGAAAGGCATCCGCAGCGCCGAGATAGACGCCATGCAGCGGGATCGCCTGGCGCGGATCGCGCGCCACCGCAACGCGGATCAGATCGCGCGTGCCGACGATGCCGTTGGTCGGATCGAACTCGATCCAGCCCGCGCTCGGCAGATAGACCTGCACCCAGGCGTGGGTCGAGCCGCCGCCGACATAGCCATGCGCGCTGCCCGGAGGCATCGCGAGATAGCCGGAGACGAAGCGCGCGGCGATGCCGAGCCGGCGCAGCGCCTCGATCATGAACAGCGCGTAGTCGCGGCAGGTGCCGGACTGCGTGCGCAGCGTGTCGAGCGGATGCTGGGTGCCCTGCTCGTACCGCTTGCGGTAGCTGAACGCCTCGCGGATGCCGTGGGTCATGTCGCTGAGAATCTTGAAGGTCAGCGTCGGCGCCTCGACATCGAGGAAGCGCCGCGCCCAGGCCGACAGCTCGCCGTTCGGGTCGCCATATTGCGGCGTGATGAATTGCTGCAGATCGGGGAATTCCTCGTCGTCGTAGAGGAACGGATAGAAGTACGCAGGGTCGTCCGGCGTCAGTGCGAACCTGTCGGCGGGATTGTGCTCCACCGTCGCGGTCGAGACAAAGGACAGCGTATCGGCGCGCTCGTCGAAGGCCGCGATCGCGACGCTGTTGCCGAACACGTCGTGAATCCAGCGCAGCGACATCGGCTGCGGATTGATCACAAGCGCACCGTCGAGGACGCGCAGATCATGGCCGTCGCGGGGGCGCAGCATGATGCGGTGTTCGCCGAACGCCACCGGGCGCGCGTAGCGATAAACGGTCTTGTGATGAATAGTCAGGAGCGGCATCTTCAAACAATCATCGTGATTTCGGGCCGCATAATCTATAGAGAAAGCTGCTCGATTCCAAACCAGCATGCCGCTTGAATAGGCAAAGTTGAGGAAAAAAGCCCTTGAATGACGGCGGCGGTCCATCGTTTCTGCTCGCAAGCACCGATGTTTCACCGGTTCTTGAACGTAATGCGGCCGGCCGCTCGCCGTTCCTATTCACCTGCGATCATTACGGCAGGCTGATTCCCTCCCCGCTCGGCGATCTCGGCCTGCCCGAAAGCGAGCTGGTCCGGCACATCGCCTGGGACATCGGCATCGCCGGCGTCGCCACGCAGCTCTCCGACCTGCTCGGCGCGCACCTGATCGCG
The DNA here is from genome assembly GCF_001238275.1 of Bradyrhizobium viridifuturi. GTDB lineage: Bacteria > Pseudomonadota > Alphaproteobacteria > Rhizobiales > Xanthobacteraceae > Bradyrhizobium > Bradyrhizobium viridifuturi. The sequence continues at coordinate 108,386 of NZ_LGTB01000022.1, read as the reverse complement.
CAACGCTACTCGCGGCTGGTGATCGACTGCAACCGGCCGCCGCATGTCGCAAGCTCGGTCCCGCTGATCAGCGAAGCCACCACCGTTCCGGGCAATGAAGGCCTGTCACGCGAGGCCGCCGAGATACGCCGCGCGCAGATCTTCGATCCCTATCACCAGCGCATCGACGACATCATCGACGAACGTGCGCGACAGGGCATGCCGACCGTGCTGGTGTCGCTGCACAGCTTCACGCCGGTCTATGCCGGCATCGCACGTCCCTGGCACATCGGCACGCTGTATCACCACGACAAGGCTCTGCCGCCGCTGCTGCTGAAGCATCTGCGCGCCGAGGGCGATCTCGTGGTCGGCGACAACGAGCCCTACGCGGTCAGCGACGAGACCGACTACACGATCCCGGTGCATGGCGAGAAGCGCGGCCTGATGAATTCGGGCATCGAGATCCGTCAGGACCTGATCTCCGACCAGGCCGGCGAGACCGCATGGGCCGAGCGGCTGGCGCGCGTCCTCGGCGAGATCGAGACGACGCTGCGCGCCGAAGCGCTGATCTAGCGTTTCGAACGGCCGGTCAGGGCGCGGCGCCCCTAGCCCGGAGGCAACCCGGCGTGCTTTAATCCCCTGGCTTGAACTTCCTGCTAGGACAGTTCCGTGGCACCCGAGCGAGTGGAAAGGCGACTGGCAGCAGTGTTGGCGGCGGATGTCGCCGGCTACAGTCGTCTGATGGGAATTGACGAGGAAGGCACGCTCGCCCGGCTCAAGGCCATCAGAAAGGAGCTCATCGACCCGACGATCGCCGCTCATCGAGGCCGCATCGTCAAGACGACCGGCGACGGCATGCTGGTCGAATTCGGTAGTGCCGTCGATGCCGTGCGCAGCTCCGCGGAGGTTCAGAGCAGAATGGCGGAGCAGAACGCCTCCGCAGCGCCACAGCAGCGGATCGAGTTTCGCATCGGCATTCACGTCGGAGACATCATCATCGACAGCGGCGACATCTTCGGCGATGGCGTCAATATCGCCGCTCGGCTCGAGAGCATTGCCGACCCGGGCGGCATATGCCTGTCCGACGACGCCTACCGGCAAGTCCGGAGCAAGGTCGAAGCAACTTTCGAAGACATGGGCCAGCAGAACCTGAAAAACATCGCCGAGCCGGTCCGCGCCTGGCGAATGAAGATCGGCGCCGGAACTTCGCCTGAGCGTCATCCGGCTGCCGCGGAGTCGCACCATCTCCGCCCATCCTCCGGAAAACCGTCTATCGCGGTATTGCCGTTTCAGAACATGAGCGGCGACAGCGAGCAGGAGTATTTCGCGGACGGGATTGCGGAAGACGTCCTCACGACCCTGTCAAAGATTCAGGAATTGATGGTGATCGCTCGCAACTCGAGCTTCGCGTTCAAAGGGCAGAACAGGGACATTCGCGAGATCGGCCAGATACTGGGCGCTCGGTATCTGCTGGAAGGAAGCGTTCGAAAGATCGGCAATCGCGTCAGGTTGACGGCGCAGTTGATCGATGGTCGCGACGGCGGCCACCTCTGGGCGGATCGCTTTGACGGAGACCTGGACGACGTGTTCGATCTTCAGGATCGAATTACGCAAGAGATCGTCGAAGCACTTGAAGTCCAGTTGACGGTCGGCGAACGCGCACGGATATGGAGAAAACGCTCCGGCAGTCCACTGGCTTATGAGTATGTTTTGAAGGGACGCGCACTCTACGTCAATTTCTCAAGGCAAACCCACGCACAAGCCCGGAAGCTTTTTGAGCAAGCGCTGGAGATCAACCCCGCCTTTATGCCGGCACTCTATCTGTTGGGCCTCACTCTGACCGATCAAGCGCGCTTCGGTTGGACGAAAGCCGAAAATGAAACGTATCAGGCCGCGCTGGACTGCGCCGATCGGGCGCTCGCCGCCGACACCAGCTTCGGCGAAGCATACCTGGTCATCGGCTATGTTCGCACCTTTCAACGCCGCCATGACGAGGCCGTGGCGGCAGGAGAAACGGCGATCAGCCTCGCTCCCAGCAGCTCCGATGCCCATCACATGGCTGGCATGTATCACGGCTATGCTGGCAATTTCCGAAAGGCCGTCGTCTATGAAGAGCACGCCCAGCGGCTCAGTCCGATCGAGCGCAATGAATCCATGGTCGACGAAGCGCGAGCAAGATTCCATCTCGGCGATTTCACGGTGGCGCACGAGATTGCCTCCCACGTATTGAAACAGCGGCCGCTCTGGCTGACCGCGCAATCGACGCTCATAGCGACGCTCTGGAATCTCGGCCGGCAGGACGAAGCGCGCGCCGCCGCGGCCGACTTGCTGGGGGGCCATCCCAATTTCACCCTGGCGCGCTGGGCGCGGCTGCTTCCGTATCGCCGGCAAGACGACCTGGACGCATTGGTCACTCCCTTGCGGATGGCGGGGCTTCCGGAGTGAGGCTCCGTCACTCCGGCAAGTATCCTCGAGCCGCGATCGGGGGCGTGCTTGGCTCAATTCGGCCGGCGGCGCCAGATGAACACGAGATAGAGCAGCACCGGCAGGCCGAGCGCCGCCCATGAGACGGCATCCCACCAGCCGTCACCGACCAGCGCGCTGATCAAGCCCACCGTGCTCACGATTGCGATCACGAGCGGGGCGACGAAGATCTGGGTCAATGAGCGATGTGCGACCATGCTGACGTCACGCGGTGAACGCGGGCTTGTCGATCGCGCCGGCGTTGGCGATGGCGCGCTCTTGGCTCACGCCCGCCTTGCGCCGGCGCATCCACAAATACACGCCGGTGACGAGGATGAAGATGGTGAGGATGTCGAGCAGCGCCCAGACGATCTTGAGCGGCATGCCGCCATAGTCGCCGAAATGCAGCGGCTGCGAGATGTACAATGTCGACACATACCAGGGCATGTCGCGGCTGTCGGTCAGCGTGCCGGTCTCCGCATCGATCAACGCGGGCTTCAGGAGCCGCGAGGTCAATGGCGTATCGCCGTGCAGGAACACCGCATAGTGGCTCTTGCTGCTGAACAGGGTCCCCGGGAATGCGACGAAGCTCGGCGTCATGCCGGGCACCGTATGCCTCGCCACCTCGACCGCGCCGTTCAGCGAGGTCAGCTTCGACGGCACCGGGCGGTCCTTGTACTGCGCGGTCATCTCGGCGAGCTGGCCGAACTGCCACATCTTGAGCACGAGGTCCGCCCAGGTGTTGATGACGCCGGTGAAGCCCACCACCAGCGTCCAGGCGACCAGCAGGATGCCGGCGAGATTGTGCACGTCGAGCCAGCGCACGACGCGGGTGCGCTGCGCACGGTAGGCGCCGAAGCGCAGCTTCCGCATCGACGGCGCGTAGACCACGATGCCGGAAACGATCGCGACGCAGAACAGGATGCCCATCAAGCCGAGGAACAGCTTGCCGGGTAGCCCCGCGAACATGTCGGTGTGCAGCTTCAGCATGATGTAGGTGAAGCGGCCGGTCACATCGGGGGAATCGAGATAGGCGCCGCTATGCGTGTCCATCCGGATCAAGAGGTTGTTGACCGGATCGGCGTCGATCGTCGGGCCGACGCTGACCCATATCGCGCCGGGCTCGTCGCGATCCCAGATCAGAAAGTGCGGTACCTTGCCCGGCGCCTGCGCGAGCGCGTTGGCGAGCAGATGGTCGAGATTGGCCGGCGGCGTGCCGGCCGGCATTTCGGCCGGCTTGACCGAACTGTGCAGGAGATCGTCGATCTCATCATGGAAGATCAACGGCAGGCCGGTGATGCACAGCAGCAGCATGAACAATGTGCAGATCAGGCTGGTCCATTTGTGGACGGCGCCCCATCGCCGCAGGGATTTGGTCGTCGCAGTCAACGTCGCTACCTAATTCCGGAGTCTCCATTCTTGCCTAACACGATGTCGGATGCGCGCAGCAGCGCGTCGATTAGAACTCATCCAGTAACGGGCTTATCATTGATCGTGTTGCGATCGCGCAACGAAGGCCGCCGCGACCTGCGACGATGCGTCCCGTCTTTCGGCGCTGTCGTTAGGATGGTTCTAAACTGAATCGATGGCCGCGCCCTGTGCAAGGCGCGGCCATCGACCAACCAGCCTCAGAGATCGACGACGCGCTCCGGATCGGCGGCTGCGAGCGCTGCCGCCCGCTCGGCGCGCGGCGGATAGATCCAGACGGTGTTGATCTCCCGCTTGGTCTTCTTGGCGACGTCGCGACCAGTTCGACCTTGCGTTCCCAGCCGCGGGTGAACAGCGCGCCGGCCTCGCCGAGGTCGAGGCAGGTGACGTAGACCTTCTGATGATACGGCCTGGTCGGGACGCCGAGCAGCTCGGCCGCGGCATTGTTGCCGGCGAAGGCGCCCATCCGCGTCGCGTGCTGGCACGACATCAGCGCATAGTTGCCGACGTCGTCGCACGCGGCCCGCGCCGCATCGCCGGTGGCGAACACGCCTGCAACCGACGGCACGCGCAGCTCGCGATCGACCAGCAGCCGGCCGAAATTGTCGCGCTCGGCAGGGACCTGCTGGGTCAGCGGCGCGGCGCGAAGGCCGGCCGACCACACCACGGTCGCGGCCTCGATATGCTCGCCATTGGAGAGCGTGACGCCGGACTTGCTGATCTCGGCGACGCCGGCGCCGAACCGGCCCTCGACCCCGAGCTTGCGCATCGCGTCCTCGATGACCGGGCGTGCATCCGCACTCATGTCATGCGCGATCGCAGCGCCGCGATCGACGATGACGACGCGGGGCTTCGCGTCCTTGCCGAGGATGTCCCGCAGGCGCGCCGGCATCTCGGTCGCCGCCTCGATGCCGGTGAAGCCGCCGCCGGCAACGACGACGGTGTCGCGCGCTGCCGAGGCCGGCTGCCTGGCGAGGCCGTGCAGATGCCGGTCGAGCGCGACCGCGTCCTCGAGGCTGTCGACGCTGAAGCCGTGCTCGGCAAGGCCCGGCACGTTCGGACGAAACAGCCGGCTCCCGGTCGCCACCACCAACCGGTCGTAGGGCAGCGTCTTGCGCGCGTCCCTGGCGGTGACGATCTGCACGGTGCGCGCCTTGGTGTCGATCGCCTCGGCGCTGCCCTGCACATAGACGACGTCGATCGCGTTGAAGATGTCGAGCAGCGGCGCGGTGAGCGTTTCCGGCATCGGCTCGTAGAGCCGCGGGCGGACCACGAGGGTCGGCTGCGGCGCGACCAGCGCGATCTCGAGTTCCTCGGGCGATACGCCCTGGATGTCGCGCAGGCGGGCTGCAGATAGTGCGGCATACATGCCGGCAAAGCCGGCTCCGACGATAACCAGTCGCATATAATATCTCCTTTGGGTTGGCAGTCTCTGATGTCCGCGCGTCGCCGCCGCTGATGGGTCTTGCGGCGATCTCGGCGCGAATGGGGTGAGGCAATGCGGCGACCGCCTAGCGACGCTCGGCGCAGCCCGACACGAACGACGTTGGAGCGGCCGTCTCGCAAGCTGGACGACACGCGTCAGAGGCGAGCGATCCGCCGCGGCGGAAGGCGATCGGTTGGACCGCGGCCGCGAGCCAGTCCCCGTCAACGATCGGGGCGTTGTCGTTGATCATGACCGACGTGATGGGATTGGCACCCTGAAACGCCTGTGCCGAAGCATCCGTGTCTGCACTCGTTGTCGACGTCAAGCGAACGGTCAGCGTCAGCCCGTACATGAGCGCAGTCGCCACAATCCGCCGTCGGCGCGTGATTGCAAGAGAACTGCCGAAATCCTTCCAAACCATCGCTTGTCTCCGTTGTTCGCATGGGCGCCACGGTGATCTAGCGAATGGGGCTTGTGAGCGCCCAAGAGCGATTGCCTGACCTGAAGAGCGATTGCGGCTACCGCAGCCGCCGCCGCCAATCGCTCGGGGTCTCACCGGTCAGCTTCCGGAACGCGGCGGCAAATGAGGTCTGCGAGCCGTAACCGAGTGCCGCGGCGACTGAGACGACGGATGCATCGGTGTCGCGCAGCATGTTCATGGCCTGCTCGAGCCGGTGCTGGCGCAGCCAAGCATGCGGCGAGAGCCCGGTGCTTTCCTTGAAGGCGCGGCAGAAGTGAAAGCGCGATAGGCCGACATCCGTTGCCAATGCCGCGAGCGAGACGTCGGCCTCGCCGTCCGAGCGCAACCGCTCGATGGCACGGCGCAGCGCCTGCGGCGCCAGCCGCCGCCAACCGACCGGACCGGCGCCGGCGCGCCGGTGTGGGCCGCCAGCAGCCGCGTGGCCAGAAGATCCGTCAGTTGCTGCCTGAACAACGTATCGAGGGCCTCGTTGCCCTGCAGCGCATCCGCCGCGCTCAACAGCAATCGGGACGTAATGGGGTCCGGATGCGCCGTCCGCTCTAGCAGATCAGTCGATGGGACGTCGGCCTCGTCGGCGACGCGCGCGAGCGTCGTCCGGGGAAGATAGAGCTGAACGACGTCAACGGGTTTCGGAATATCCCATCGGGAGCTTGATCCCTCGGGTATGATGATCAGGACCCCGGGACGAAACGTGCCGATTGCGACCGACCGTCCCGACCGGCGCTCCATGCGCTGCATCGTACCATTGTAGGCCATGATCACGTGGTGGCTCATGGGCTCGACGACGTCGTGCAGCGGCTCGTGTTTCCAGTGGGCGATCCCGCCACCGGCGGCATCCAAGGCCATGCGAAACGGAGTGGTGCCGAGCACGCGCGCCATCTCCACATCGGCGGCACGATGCTCGGTACTCGGCTGCTTGGCCTGACGCGCCTCGGACGAAGGCGGCAAACTCTCTGAGACATCACGCAACAGCAGCTCGGTCATGGTATCGGGCTCGTCTTCGGAGCAGGAAATTTCGATCGAAGCGACTGCCACGTTCGTCAAACCGCCGATACCGTGCGCGAGGATAGGTTGCCTGTACCGAGGGTTAGGTCGACTGGGCCCCGCACGCCGAGGGAACGCCAACGCATGCGCCGGAATACGTTGCCGCTTCAGCAGCTTAGGGCGGCATCGACGCATCGCCGCCATCACGGCGTCGTGGATCCGCATAACTCGGACAAATGCTATCCGCGTATTGCATGGCAAAACTCGGACTGATATAGTCCGCGTCATGGCACACGTCACCGTGAGCGTCGAATACGGCATCCATTGCCTGCTGTGGCTGGTCGGCTCCGGCGACAAGCCGTTGAGCAGCCGTGACCTCGCCGAATTGCAGGGCATTTCGCCGAGCTTCGTCGCCAAGATATTTCCGAAGCTGGAGAAGGCCGGCATCGTAAGGGCATCCGAAGGCGCCAGAGGCGGATATGTGCTCGCGAAGGCGCCGAAACAGATCAGCTTCCTGGACATCGTCGATGCCATCGAGGGCGATAAGCCGCTGTTCGACTGCCAGGATGTCCGCTTGCGATGTCAGCTGTTCGGCGCAAGACCGCCGACATGGGCCGCGAAGGGAACGTGCGCCGTTCACGCCGTAATGCTTCGCGCGGAGAAGGCCATGCGCGACGCCCTGGCCGAACAGACCCTCGCCGACGTTGCGCAGCGTTTCGGGCGTACCGCACCCGCAGCGTTCTTCGGGGACGTCCAGGACTGGATCAGCGACCGCGTCAAGGATCGCCCCCGAAGATCCGACCCGACCGACGGTCCCAACAAGTCGCCGAAGCGACGACCGCGCAGGTCGAAGCGGGAGAGCGGCCGATGACGGGCACGTCGCGTTTCGCTGAGGATTTCGGCTTCGCCCTGTCGGGTTGCGGTGTCGGACTGCTGCTGGCTGGGTCGGCGCTTGGGCTGACCGGCCTCTGGGCTGCCGTCGCGGCGTGCTGTTGCATTCTAGTCGGCATCTGCTGCATCTGGTCCGGGCGCCGGCGGACGAAGCGCACAGACAAGGCCGAGCAGGCACTGCGCATCATCGAAAGCATGCCGGCGCTCGCATGGTCGACCGATGCCCGCGGCAAATTTCTCTATATGAGCCGCCGTATCAGGACCCTCACGGGGCTCTCCAAGAAGGACCTGTCGCCGCTTGGACGGGACGCCTTCGGCGTCAGAAACCTCGCTCATCCCGATGACTATGATCGGCTCGTGGCAGCCTGGCAGCACAGCCTCGCGACCGGCGATCACTATGATCTGGAGCATCGCATTGCGATGGCGGACGGCGTCTATCGCTGGTTCCGCAATTTCGCATCGCCCGAACGCGATCAGGACGGGCGGATTGCCGCCTGGTACGGCACCACCATCGATGTCGACGACGAGAAGCAGGCCGAGGCAGCCCTGCTCGAACGCGAACAGCAACTGTCCCGACTGGTCGATTCGGTACCCGGCCTCATCTGGAGCCTGGCCCCGGACGGCGAACCCACCTACTTCAACAAGCGAATGGCGCAATTCACGGGGCTGTCGATTGACCAATTGAGTCATCTCGACGCTGGACGGCTCGCAGCGACGATCAAGATCATCGTGCATCCGGATGACGCCGTCGTCGTCACCGACGCGGTTCGCGGTTCGATGGTGAGCGGCGAGCCGTTCTCGTTGAAACATCGGCTTCGTCGCTCGGACGGCGTGCATCGCTGGGTGGAGGCACGCGCTGCGCCGATGCGCAATGCTGAAGGTGTCGTGGTGCAATGGTACGGCGTCTGTCTCGATATCGAAGATCAAGTCCAGGCGCAGGACGATCTGCGGCGAACCCGGGACACCCTGGGACGCGCAAGCCAGGCGGCCAGCCTGGCGGAGCTCTCCGCTTCGATCGCCCACGAGGTCAATCAGCCTCTCGCCGCCATCGTCGCCAATTCGCACGCCTGCCAACGGTGGCTGGCCGCGGATGCGCCGAATGTCGAACGCGCGCAACTGATCGTTACGCGCATCATTCGCGACGCCAATGCAGCCGCGGACGTGGTCAGCCGCATTCGCGCACTGTTCAAACAATCGACGCAAGAGAAGCGACGCGCGACGCTCGGCGAGATCATCGCGGAAGCACGTGATCTGATGATCGACGCCGCACGGCAGAGCCGCGTCAGCGTCGCGATGCAGATCGAGGCCGCCCTGCCCGCCGTGGTCTGCGACCGGATCCAGATCCAGCAGGTCTTGATCAATCTCATACGCAATGCGATCGAGGCCATGGAGGGCCTCGGAGACGCCAAGCCGCTTGCCATCCGCGCGCGCAGATCCGGCGGCAGCGTGCGGATCGAGATCAGCGATCGCGGTCCCGGGGTGGAATCGCCGGACCGGATATTCGAGCCGTTCGTAACGACGAAGACGGACGGCATGGGAATGGGGCTCGCAATCTGCCGCTCCATTGTCGAAACCCATGGCGGCCGGCTGTGGACGGAGACCGGCCCTGCCGGCGAGACAACGTTCACGTTCACATTGCCGGTGGAGGCCGACGAGGCCGTCGCAGTGTGATGACCGCGCATCGAACGTCGGTCATCGCCGTCGTTGGTGACGACCCAAAGATGCCGGAGCAACTGTTCTAATCGGGGAACTGGCGCGTGGCGCTAGTCCGATGAGGAGGAAGATATGACACATGAACTCGAGACGTCGCAGAACCCCGATTCGGGTCGGATGCGGCCAAACGACGAGGCCGAGCGGCCGCTTGTCATCATCGTGGACGACGATCCGGCGGTTCGCGAAGGCGTGCAGGAACTGATGTTGTCGGCCGGCATGGAGTGCGCCTGCTTTGCCTCGCCGCAAGAACTGTTCGCGGCAAGCGTATGGGAGAGGCCCGGGTGCCTGATTCTCGACGTTCGGATGCCGGGATCGAGCGGTCTCGATCTGCAGCACCAACTCGCAGCGAACGGCAAGCGCAAGCCGATCGTGTTCCTGACCGGCCACGGCGACATCCCGATGACGGTCCAGGCCATGAAGGCCGGCGCCGTCGACTTTCTGACCAAGCCGGTGCGCGATCAAACCCTGCTGGATGCGGTGACCGCCGGGATCAGGAAGGATCTCGCGCAACGCGCCGATGCCCGGGCCGCCGAACGCACGGTCCGACGGCTGGAATCGCTTTCTCCGCGCGAACGCCGGGTGCTCTACGAGGTTGCGCGCGGCCGTGCGAACAAGCAGATCGCCTTCGATCTCGGCATCAGCGAAGTGACAGTAAAGCTGCACCGCGCCAACGTGATGCGCAAGATGCAGGCGAGCTCGATCGGCGATCTGGTTCGCATCTGGGAATCCCTGCCGGCCCCGATGCGCGAGACCTGCTCGGCCTAGCCAGGATCGGGGCCGCGTTCAGCCGGCTGCCGCGGCGTGAACGGCGTGCTTGGCGCGCCATTTGGGGCCCGGCCCGCGCATGTAGTGGAGCTCGGGGCGGTAGGGATCGCGAATTCGCGCGATCAGATTCTGCCAGCCGGTCGCGATCGCGTTCAGGCGGCGGCAGAGAGGCAGCAATGACGGCATGGCTGCCTCTCAGTGCGGTTTGCCGAGAACGAAGGCGAACGGCAGGATGACGATCTCCTCGCCGGCCTCGTCGCTGACATGCACGGCCCAGTCGCGCCAGTCTTCCAGACTGACCGTCGCGACCAGCGAGCGCATCATGCGGGTCGCGGCCTCGCAGGCCTCGGAGAGGTTGTCGACCGAGGTGCCGCGGCGATCCATCAGCACGCCGCGCGTATTCGAGCAATGGAAATAGACCTGTGTCATGTCCGTATCCTCGCAAGCGCCGGGCGATCGGGCTCGCCCTTGCATGACGAAGCTTTACGCAGGCCGGGCGGGACGATCCGTGACGCGGCTCACACGGGTGCGGGCGCCGCGGCGGGCCGCCTCACCAAATCGCGATTTGACAATTCTCCTATATTTGTCAAATTCGTCAAATGGGACCGAAGACCCGCATCCTCGATGCCACCATGCTGGTGTTCCGCCGGCACGGCTTTCGCCGCTCCTCGATCGAGCAGGTCGCCGAGGCGGCCGGCCTGACGCGGCAGGCGCTCTATCATCATTTCGAATCCAAGGAAGCGCTGTTCCGCGCCGTGATCGAGCGCATCCATGAATCCGCGATCGCTGCCGAGGAGGCAGCCGTGGCCGAAGCCGAGACGGCGGGCGGCAATCTCGGCGACATCCTTGCCGCGGGCATGACCGCGCGGATGTCGACCATGATCGGATCGCTGGATGGCTCGCCGCATCTCGAGGAACTGTATTCCGAACACCTCGTGCACGCCCGCGACCTCTACCAGACCTATGCGGCGCGATATGCGGAGCGGATGGTCGCGACGATCGCGCGGAACGTGCGCCGGCAGCAGCTCGCGCTGCCGCAAGACCTGTCGCCGGCCGAATTCGGCCGGCTGGTCGAGATGTCGATGTACGCAGCGAAATCGCAGTACCCGGCAATGCAGCCGGCGGACGCGTTCCTGAAGGACATGGCGATCATGGTGCGAACGCTCTGCGCGGGCGTCGTACCGAAATCCGAGAAGCCGCCCACCAAGAAGGCGGCGCCCGCAAAGAAGCCGACACGCAGGACAACTGGAGGACAGTCATGACCACGACGACCGTCAACGGCCGCGTCGAATCCCTGCCCGATGATCCCGATGCGCTGCTGATCGACATCGTGCGCGACCAGCTCAAGCTCACCGGCACCAAGCTGGTGTGCGGCGCCGGCGTCTGCGGCGCCTGCACGGTGCTGGTCGACGGCGCGCCGGTCGCAAGCTGCCTGATGCCGGCGCAGGCCGCGGCCGGCAAGTCGGTGACGACGGTGGAGGGCATCGGCGCCGCAGGGCTGCATCCGGTGCAGAAGGCGTTCATGGCGCATGACGCCCTGCAATGCGGCTTCTGCACGCCGGGCTTCATCGTTGAGGCGACCGCGTTCTGCGACCAATGGCGCGCGACCAGGGGAACGGCGGTGCCCTCGCGCGAGGAGATCGGCGCGGCGCTGTCCGGCCATCTCTGCCGCTGCGGCGCCTATGACGGGATTTTCCGCGCGGTCGCGGATGCCTGCGCCGGCCGCTTTGACGGCGACCATGTCGCAGCGCCCCGCATCGAGGCGCGCGACAAGGTGACGGGCGCGGCGAAATACACCGTCGACATCAACCATGACGGCCAGCTCGAAGGCCTGATCCTGCGCTCGCGCGAGGCGCATGCGCGCATCGCCGCGCTCGATCTGGCTCCGGCGCGCGCGCTCGCGGGCGTCACCGCGGTGTCGCTGCTCGGCGACGACAAGGTCGTGCGCTATGTCGGGGAGCCGATCGCGGCGGTCGCGGCAAAGGACCGCAAGACGGCGCTGGCCGCGCTCGCTGCGATCAAGCTGACCTACGACAAGCTGCCGGCGGTGGTCGGGCTCGACGCCGGACGCAAGGACGGCGCGCCAGTGGTGTTCGACAAGGCGAGCCGCAAGCGGGCCGGCAACGTCTCGGAGGCGGCCGGCGGCCCGGCGCCGTGGAAGCAGAACATCCGCGGCCCGACCGCGGTGTTCTCGACCCGCGCCAAGAAGGCGCGCAGCTGGGTCGACGAGGCACGCCAGGCCAATAACAAGCTCCTGGTCGAAGCCACCTTCCGCACCGCCACGCAGCAGCATGTCTGCCTCGAACCCCATGCCGCGGTGGCGCGCTTCGACGGCGACCGGCTGACGCTGCACGCCTCGACCCAGCAGGTGTTTCACCTGAAGGAGCAGATCGCCAAGCGCTACAAGCTCGATCACGACAAGGTCCGTGTCATCGCCGATCACGTCGGCGGCGGCTTCGGATCGAAGGCGAGCCTCGGCACGGAGACGATTGCTGCGATCGAGCTGGCGCGCGAGGCGAAGGCGCCGGTGCGCGTTGCCTACGACCGGCAGGAGGAGCTCTCGGTCGCCGGCTATCGGCCGGCCGCGGAGCTGAAGGTCGCGCTGCTGCCGTCCGACCAGGGCGGCCTGAAGGCGCTCTCCGTCACTGCGCATGCCGATACGGGCGCCGCGACCAATTCGACCATCGCCGGCCTGGCACGGCTGATCTATCCGGCCGAGGCAAAGGACCTGTCGGATTTCGACGTCATCAGCAATCTGCCGCCCGGCGCCGCCTTCCGTGGCCCCGGCGGGCCGCCGATGGCCTTCGCGGTGGAGCAATCGATCGACGAGGCCGCGCAGCGGCTCAAGGTCGATCCGATCGCCCTGCGCAAGCGCTGGGATCCCGATCCCAACCGCCAGCGGCTCTACGACTGGGCCTCCGGGCTCGATATCTGGCGCAATCGCAAACCGGCACAGACCGGCCGCTATCGCCGCGGCATCGGCGTCGCCACCGGCTACTGGCTCTATCTCTGGCAGCCCAATGTGAAGGTCGAGGTCGCGGTCAAGGCCGGCCGCATCGTCGCCAGCACCGCGACGCAGGACATCGGCACCGGCACCCGCAGCGTGCTGGCCGACACCATCGCGCGCGAGTTCGATCTCGAACCGTCTGACATCGATGTGCGGATCGGCGATTCCTCGCTGCCCGAAGGGCCCGGCTCCGGCGGCAGCCGCGTCACCGCCTCGGTGATGCCGCCGACCTTGCAGGCGGTGCGGAAACTGAAGGCTCAAATCCTCGAACAGGCGACACGAAAGCCTGCGCCCGGCTCGAACGCGCCCTGGCGCGAGCTGATCGCGCGCTCGCCCGATATCGCCGTCGTCGAGACGCGCGGCGAGGACGGCAAGAACACCGCGCCCGGCATCCGCTCGCCGCTGCGCGAGGTCGGCCTGATGGGCATGGTGTTCGGCTGGATGATGCGCCGCTTCTCCAACATCGCGGTCGGCGCCGGCGTGCCGAGCTCGGTGCAGGTGATCGAGGTCGAGGTCGACACCTGGCTCGGCCATGTCCGCGTGCTCAACGTCCACACCGGCATCGCGGTCGGCAAGATCGCTTCTCCCGCGCTGGCGCGCAGCCAGGCCTGCGGCGCTGTGATCCAGGGCCTCGGCTACGCGCTCTACGAAGCGCGCGAGCTCGATCCGAAGACCGGCGACGTGCTGACCGCGGGGATGGAGGACTATCGCATCCCGGGGATCGCCGACACGCCGGAGATCGATGTGCATTTCGACGAAGCCGGCTTCGACCATGTGCTCGGCAACAGCGTCGGCATCGGCGAGGCCTCGACGGTGCCGACCTCTGCCGCGGTCGCCAACGCGATCCACGATGCGATCGGCGTCCGCCTCACCGAGATTCCGATCCGGCCCGACCGCATCGTCGCCGCGCTGAAGGGGAGGACCGCCGCATGAGCGCCGCAACTGCACCGGCAATGACCGCCCCCGAATTCCGTGCCGCCGGCACCGACCTGTCGGAGCGCCGCCGCAGCGGCCTGTCGTGCGGAGAGGTGATCGATCTCACCGCCAGTCCCGAGACGATCGGGGTCGCGTGGAATGCGGACGGCTCGGCGCGGGTCGGCGCGCTGACCGCGATCGCGGCGATCGCATCGGACGCGCGGCTCGCCCAAGCCTATCCCGGCATCACGGCTGCCGCACTGGGGCTCGCCACGCCGCAGATACGGCACATGGCGACGCTCGGCGGTAACCTCGCGCAGCGCTCGCGCTGCTGGTACTACCGCAATCCGCAGATCGCCTGCCTCAAGAAAGGCGGCGCCGACTGCCCGGCGCGATCGGGCAACCACCTCTATCACGTCGCGTTCGATCTCGGTCCGTGCGTGGCGCCGCATCCGTCGACGATGGCGATGGCGCTGATGGCCTATGGCGCAAAGGTTACCACCGACCGGCGCAGCGGATTGTCGATCACCGACCTGCTCGGCGACGGCAGCAACGGCGCGGCCGACAATCTGCTTGCGCCGGGCGAACGGATCGAGCAGATCGAGCTCCCTGCCCCGCTCGCCGGCGAGTGCGCGCACTACAAGCGCGCCATCAGCCGCTCCTATGCGGAATGGCCGCTGGTCGAGGTCTGCGCGCGGGCGGTGATATCAGGCGGCACATTCCGAGAGGTCCACATCGCCGTCGGCGGCATCGCGCCGGTGCCGCTGCAGCTCACCGCATGCGCGACTGCGCTGGAGGGAAAGCCGGCCACTGCCGCGACCATCGCACAAGCCGCCGAGCTGGCAACATCGGGAGCCAAGCCGCTGCCGATGACCGGCTACAAGCTCGAGCTGCTAACCGGCCTGGTGCGCGACGTAATGGAGCGGATCGCGACGTAGCGCGTGATGCGACCAGGTCGGAGAGCGACGGCGCTGCGCTCCCTCGCCCCGTTCTTACGGGGAGAGGTGAAGCAGAGGGCGCGCAGACTCTCACCGCGCCCGGGTCAGCGCCAGCCAGATGCCGCCGCCGATCATGAAGCCGCCTGAGATGCGCGACATCAGTCGCGTCCGCTCCTTGGAGAAGAACTTTCGGGCGCGGCCGGCGGCCAGCGCGTAGGCGGCATCGGTCAGCACCGCGGTCGCCATGAAGGTGACGCCGAGCAGCGCCACTTGCGGCAGATGCGGCTTGTCCATATCCATGAACTGCGGAATGAACGCGCCGAAGAACACCAGCACCTTCGGGTTCGAGAGCAGCACCAGAAAGCCCTGCAGGAAGAAGCCGCCGCGCGGCGGCGGCGGCTTGTCGTCGGTGCCTACGCCCTCGACCGGCGAGCGGATCAGCTTGATGCCGAGCCAGACCAGGTAAGCGGCGCCGGCAAAGCGCACCCAGTTGAACCAATAGCCCATGGTCGCCATCAGCGAGGTCAGGCCGACCGCGACGATGCCGATCACGATCGCAAGCCCGACCTGCGCGCCCAGCACGTTGGTGAGCGCAGCGCGCGTGCCGTAGCGCAGCCCGTTGGCGATCACCATCGTGACGATCGGACCGGGCAACAGCGCCAGCGCGATGCAGGCGGCGACGAAGGCGAAATAGGCTTGCAGGGACATGGGGGGCTCTTCTGGTTCTTTGCTGCCATTATGCACGCGAGCAGCCGACAAGGAAACATCTCTGCTCCCTCGCCCCGCTCTTGCGGGTTGAACCTGTCCCCCTCACCCGGATCGCATCCGACGATGCGACACAGCCGAAGCTTCGCTTCGGCGTTCTTTGGGACGGCCGCCGAAGGCGGCCTATGCCTCTCCCCGCAGGCGGGGCGAGGTGAATGGGAGCGCGGCGCTCAACGCCCTTCCATGGCCGCGGCCATCCACGTTCTGATCTCTCGCCCCTCCAGAAACTTCAACGTCGTTTGCTGGACCCGCGCGGCATCACCACTCCCCTGCGCCGCCACCGCCATCAGATCGCAGCGATGCGACACCGCGATGCCGATCGCGGTGCGGTGGCCATCGAGATCATAGGCCCTGATCCGTCCCGGCATGTCCGCCACCCGCACAGCGTCGCCCGCCTTGCGCGGCACAAACCGCGGGCTGATCATGTCGACATCGGCGACGCGGTCGACCTCATCGTCATCGGCGACGCCGCTGTCGCAGTTGCAGAAGCCGAGCTTCGGCCTGAGATAGACCTCGACCTCGGTGCCGCACTCCGTGGAGCCGCAACGGAAGGCGCGGCCGGCGGGCCAACCGTCGCGCGGGAACGGCCAGGCGATCTCGCGCCAATGCGCGGCCCGCGGCGGCGCCATCTCGTAACCGGCCACGGCCGAGAGGCCGCCGAGCGCCAGGAACATCGCCACGATGAGCGGCCACGAGCGCGTCATGAAAAAGCTCACGGCAGACCGGCGATGGCGCGTGCCGCGCCGGTCAGTTCGAGGATGTGCAGGCCGGTATTGGCGCGGTCGACCGCATAGATGTAGCCGCGATCGTCAGTCTCGACATTGTTGGTTTGGATCGCGACCTTGCAGCGCGCCTTGCCGTCTATGGTGACGCAGCGCTTGTCGGTCGCCGCGGTGATTGCGGGAATGAAGTAGCCGACCTCTTTGGGGTGATAGGGATCGCGGATGTCGAGCGCGCGGACACCGGCGTTGAAGAAAGCGATGAAGGCGAGCTTCTTGTAATAGACCGGCGCCATGCTCTCGTTCGACGAATGCGAGCCGAACCGGCCGCCGCGCTCGCAGAACCCGCCGGAGGCTTCCGGTACGGTGTAGCTCGAGATCATCATCGGCTGCGCCTCGGTGGTGACGTCGGCGAACCACACCATCTGCCGCGCTTCGCCGCATTCATTCTGGATCGCCTCGTCCACGATCATCACGATGTCGCGGGTCTTGCCGTCCTTGTCGTGCGCGAATTCCGCGATCGGCATGCCAGGCATCGGGAACACCGTGTGCGCGCCGTTCATCGCCGACAGCGGCATCCGTGCGATCTCCGGGAATTTCAGATTGTCCGGCGTCGGGTCCTTCGGCCCGTTCAGAAGCTTCTCGCGATCGACGATCTGCAGGAAGCCGCCCTTGTTGGTGCCGTAGCCGAAATAGACCCGGTTGCCCTGCGGCTCGGTCGAGATCGGGCCGTGCAGTTCGGTCGGCACCGCGCCGATCGCGCCCGGCTCCTGCCCGGGTAGACCGAAATCCCTGATCTTCACGGGATGTGCGGGATCGGAGAGATCATAGATTTGCGTCATGCGACGGGTGCGCCAATCCGGCGCGCCCGAAACCAGGTAGGCGATGCCGGTGTTGCACTCCCAGAAATTCTTGTGCGTGTCCTTTAGCCCGTCACCGATCCGGGCGAGCAGCACGGGATTGGCGGGGTCGGCCACGTTCCAGATCTCATGCGCCTCGCTGCCGAAGGTGCGCAGCATGTAGACCGCGTTGCGATCGCCCTTCGGCAGGTCTTTGCCGTTGCAGACCCGCACCATCTGCGCGCCGCCGGATTCGTACTTGCCCTCCTGGCCCGGGATGTGTCGCAAGTACTTCGGATGCGCGGGATCGGTGACGTCGACGATCGAGGTGCCATTTGGTTCGGGCCTGCCGGTCATCGGGTTGACCGGATCGGGCATGTCGTCGGTGCCGCCGTGGTGGCCGATATAGGCGATCCAGCGATCGCCCTGGTGATGGATGGTCGGCTGATAGGCGCTGCGCGCCTGCAGATCGTTGGTTCCAACCAGCCTCATGTTGGAGGCTTCTGGCGGATCGCCGATCTTCTGCTGGGCGCTCGCACCATGTGCGAACAGAGCGAGAAAGAATGTGCAGCAAACCGCCGTAACGCGACCACCCATGCGCACCACCCCGAGTTCCCTGCCAATCTGCGTTGGCTGCGCGTGACGCTAGCACGGCGATATCGATGCCAAAACACACGCTCTTGACATGCAACCATTTGGTTGCCTATTATCCAACCCATGGATGAAGTCTTCAAAGCGCTCGCGGATGCCTCACGGCGGACGCTGCTTGACCGGCTTCACGATCAGAACGGGCAGACGCTCGGCGAGCTCTGCGATGGGCTCGACATGACGCGTCAGGCCGTCACCAAGCACCTTGTGATTCTCGAGGAGGCAAACCTCGTCACCACGATCAAGCATGGTCGCGAGAAGCTGCATTATCTCAACCCGGTTCCGATCCATCAGATCGGCGAGCGGTGGATCAGGAAGTTCGAGCGCGGCAAGCTCGCCGCGCTCAGCGAATTGAAGCGACAATTGGAGAAGCGTGATGAGTAAACCGGACTACGTCTACGTCACCTATATCGAGACCACGGCCGAGAAGCTGTGGCACGCGCTGACATCGAGCGAGTTCACCGAACGCTTCTGGTTCGGCTATCGCGCCACCTCCGATTGGAAGGTCGGCTCGCCGCATCATCTCAGCAAGGACGGCCGCCGCGCCGTGCAGGGCGAGGTGCTGATCGCCGATCCACCCAAGAGGCTGGCTTACAGCTGGGACGTGGTGAAGGAAGGCGTCGAGCGCGAGCAGGTCTCGCGCGTGACCTTCGACATCGAGCCACACGGCGGCGTCGTCAAGCTGACCATGACGCACGACAATCTCGGCCCGAAGACGCTGCGCGACATCTCCGGCGGGTGGCCGATGGTGATCGCGAGCCTGAAGAGCTTCCTGGAGACCGGGCGCGAACTGCCGGCCGAACTGCTCACGAGCGGCGCCAGGGAGCCCTACCATGCCTAAGCCCGAATTCACCTACGTCACCTACATCGAGACCACGCCGGAGCAGCTGTGGGATGCGCTGACCTCAAGCACGTTCACGCGGCAGTACTGGTTCGACACCGAGCTGCAATCGGACTGGAAGGTCGGCTCGCCGCTCGCGCTGGTGATGAGCGGCAAGACCACCGACACCGGCGAGATCCTCGAGGCCGACCGGCCGCGGCGCCTTTCCTACACGTTCAAGCACGAGGCCGACCCCGAGTTGCGCAAGGAGCCGGCAACCAAGGTCGTGTTCACGCTCGAGCCGTTCGGCAAGATCGTGAAGCTGACCGTGACCCATGAGGGCTTCGGTGTCGGCAGCAAGCTGCTCGACGGCATTTCCAGGGGCTGGCCTGCGATCCTGTCCGCTCTCAAGAGCCTGCTCGAAACCGGCAAGGCGGTCGCGATCCCGCCGGCCGCGCTCGGAATCGACGGCTTCGAATGACAATGAAGATCTATCGAAGGACACGTGCGGACATGAACATCGAGACATTCAAACCGGCGATCGTCTACGCGATCTACATCGCTTCCACCCCGGAGAAGGTGTGGCAAGCGTTGACGGACGCCGAGTTCAGCCTGCAGTACTTCTCCGGCAACGCGGTCGAGGTCGATCTTCGCCTCGGCGGCGCCTACATCGTGCGCACGCCGGACGGCGCCGTGCACATCTCCGGCGAGGTGATCGAGTGCGATCCCCTGCGGCGGCTGACCGTGACCTTCAACGTCAACTGGCCGCAGCTCGTCGAGAAGCTCGGGCCGACACTCGTCACCTGGGAGATCGAGCCGGCCGGCGACGGCGTCAAGCTGACCTTGCTGCAATCGCATGACCGCCCGATCAGCGACGACATCCTGTCCGGCGGCCGCGCCGGCTGGCCGGCGATCCTCTCCAGCCTGAAGAGCATGCTGGAGACCGGCAAGGCGATGGTGATCCCGATGCAGCCTCCGCAGCGCATGATGGCGGCACTGAAGGAATTGGGGATTCCGATGCCGACCTGAGGTTCACTCCCTGCGCAGGATCGGATCCGCAAGGGAGCCGACCGGGACCACGATGCGGCGGTAGAGATGCCAGGTGGTGTGGCCCAGCACGGGTATCGTCACGAGAAGTCCGAGGAAATACGGGACCACCGAGACGATCAGCAGCGCGACGATCACCGCGGCCCATCCGATCATGGGTAGCGGGCTCGTCACCACCGCGCGCACGCTCGTGATCATCGCGGTGACGAAGTCGACCTCGCGATCCAGCAGCAGCGGGAACGATATCACCGTCAGCGAGAACAGGATCAGCGACAACGCCGCGCCTTCCGCATTGCCGATGGCGAGGAACAACAGACCCTCATTGGTGGTCAGCACCACGGTCAGAAAGTCGTGAAGGCTGGCAAAGGAGGCGCTGAGCCCAAGGATCAGGGCGATCAACAGCCTCACCTGGTACATCCAGATGATGAAGACGAACAGCGTGACGAACGCCATCCAGCCGATTTCGCCGCGCGAGCGCAGCTTCGACCAGATCGCGCTGAGCGTGATCGGCTCACCCGTTTCGCGACGCCTGCTGATCTCGTACAGCCCGATCGCGACGAACGGGCCGATCAACGCAAAACCCGCGGCCAACGGATAGGCCAGATAGACCATGCCGAGCGCCGTCAGGCACAGCAGGATCGCGTTGCCGCCGAGCATGTAGATGGCGCCGAACATCAAACCGTAGAGCGGGACTGCCTGGAAGTCGCGCAGCCCCTGGCCAAGCGCTTCCGCGATATCAGCCACGCGGATCCTGCGCACCACCGGATCGAACTTGCCAGAGACGGACATCAACCCTGCCGCGAATGATTGAGTGCACATCGATGCAGGTGATCGCGCGAGCCGCATTGACGCGGATCAATACTCCGACAGGTGCCGCGGGCTGAATTGCTACGCGAGCAGGAGGGCGACGGCGAGATTGGCGACGAACAGAGTTGCGTCGATGACGAAGATCCGCAGCATCGGCCCCTTCAAGACCGGCCAGTAGGCGACCCCGACGCGTCCGCCGCGCATCACGACGGGCAGATTGTAGGCGAACTGGCTGAAGTGACACGCCGCGAAGAACAGGAACAAGGCAAGCTGCGCCTCCGCCGCCTGAAAGAACGGCGGCCTTGCCAGCAGCAAATACAGCGATAGCAGACCGATCGGCAGGTTGATCCCGCCGAGAAACGCGACGCTGGCCGATAAAGTCGGCGCAATCGGATTTCCGCGCTCCTCGCGCGGGACCAGGATCTTCAGCGTGTTGCGCTGGGCGATGCTGAACTGGACGAATGCGGCGCAGAACCAGAGTGCATTGAGCAGCAGGACAAAACTCGAAAATCGCATCGGCTATTTTCCGTAGAAGGCTTCGCTGCGCACCACACGGCCGGCGGCGTCGAAATCCATGAACTCGCTGGCACGCGTGTCGCCCAATTGCCACCACACCGTCAGCCGCGCGATCGTTTCGTCCCAGCTCCAGTTCAGGATCTTGAGGTCGGCGCTCCCGATGCTTCCATAGGCCTTGCGCCAGTAGGCGCGGATGTTCTCGACCCCGGCGACCACAGGGGCGTCGGTCAATTTCAGCGCCAACGGGCTGCGCATCTCCGCATCCTCGGCAAAGTGCGCGACGACGGCATCGATATCGACGTTGCACCAGTTGGCGCACCATGCCTCGACGAAACGTCCAGCCGCTTCACGATCCATGATCTGCTCGCCCATGCTGCCGCCCTCCCTGCGGCGTAACCGCAGGAAGATTGCCATGGCGCCATCCTAACGTCAACCATGTTGACATGAGGATGCAGCTAGTTGTTGTCGGCGATCGCTTCCATGACCGCCATCCACGCGGCGGCGCCGGGCGCGCCGACGCGATCGAAGGCGTCACGGAGGACCTTCCGCTCGTGGCTGGACGCGGTCTGTTCGATTTTTTGCCCTGCTGCCGTCAGGCGCAGCAATTTGGAACGATGCTGCTCGGGCGAACGCTTCGCCGCCACGAGCTTGCGCTCCAGCAACAATGCGAGCGGCCGGTTCAAGGCTTGCTTGGAGATGCCGAGCACCTCGATCAACGAGCCGATCGAGATGTCGGGCCGCCGGGCAACAACGTAGAGAATGCGATGGTGCGGACGCGACAGGCCAACCGTGTCGAGATATTGATCGGCCGATAGCGTCATCCCGCGCCAGCCGTAATACATCAGCTCCAGCGCCGCATCCAGTTCGTGGAGTTTCCTAAGCGAGGCGCGATGCAGGCCCGGGACCTGGGAGGCGGTTTTTTGCATGTATCTATCGTGACGAACTTGCCGGAAGGAATCTAGCCCAGCGCCCGCAGCTCGCGCCTCAGCACCTTGCCGGTGGCGGTCATCGGCAGGCTGTCGGCAAACTGCACGAAGCGCGGATATTCGTGGGCGGCGAGTTGCACCTTGACGAACTCCTGGATCTCGCGCGCCAGCGCGTCACTCGCGGCATAGCCCGGGCGTAGCACGATCCAGGCCTTGATCGATTCGGTGCGGATCGGATCGGGAATGCCGACCACCGCCGACATCGCGACCGCCGGATGCTTCATCAGCGTGTGCTCGATCTCGGACGGACCGACCCGATAGCCGGCCGTGGTGATGACATCGTCCTCGCGGCTGACGTACCAGAAATAGCCGTCCGCATCCTGCACGCCGAGATCGCCGGTCAACAGGAATTCGCCGGCATATTTCTTCGCGGTAGCCTCGGGATTGCGCCAGTATTCGATCATGGTGCAGGGGCACGGCTGGCGCACGCCGATGATGCCGCGCTGCCCGCGCGGTAATTCCTCGCCCTTGTCGTTGACGATCCGAACATCGAAGCCCGGCGTCGCGCGGCCCATCGAGCCCGGGCGGATCGGAAACAAATTGGAGTTAGAGCCGATCACGAGATTGCATTCGGTCTGGCCGAACACCTCATGGGCGTCGATGCCGAAGGTCTCGCGTACCCAGCCGAGCAATTCGCCGCCGAGCGACTCGCCGCCGGTGAAGATGCTGCGCAGCCTGACGCCGGAATTCTTCACGCCGGCCTGCCGCATCAGCTTCAGCGCGGTCGGCGGCAGGAACACGTTGCGGATACCGAGCTCGGCCATCATCTGCATCGCCGCCTGCGGCTCGAACTTGCGGGCGCGGTGACCGACCATCGGGATGCCGTGGTACCAGAACGCGAACAGGCCGTTGATCAGGCCGCCGATCCAGGCCCAGTCGGCGGGCGTCCACATCAGGTCGCCCGGCCTGGGCAGGAAGTTGTGGCACATCTCGACATTCGGCAGATGGCCGAGCACGACGCGCTGCGCATGCAGCGCGCCCTTCGGATTGCCCGTGGTGCCCGAGGTGTAGATGATCAGCGCGGGATCGTCGGCGGAGGTGTCGACCGTGGTGAATTCCGGCGACGCCGAAGTGATCGCGCTCCAGAACGATTTGGTTCCGGGCGGCGTTTCTTCGCCGACGATGTAGATGCTCTTTAGCTCGGGCAGACGATCGCGGATCTTTGCGATCTTCTCCCAGCCGGCCTGATCGGTGATCACGGCTTTCGCCGCCGAGTTCGACAGGCGGAATTCGAGCGCGTCCTCGCCGAACAACGCGAACAGCGGGATCGAAATCATCCCTGCCCGGAACGCGGCGAGATGCGCGACCGGCAATTCGAGCGATTGCGACAGGAACACCGCGACGCGATCGCCGCGCATCAGGCCGTCGGCGATCAGCACATTGGCGAAGCGGCGCGAGGCGTCCGCGACCTCGTCGAACGAGGTACGCGTGATAGCGCCATCCTCGTCGACATAGATCAGCGCCAGCCGGCCGGTGCCATCAGCATGACGATCGCAACACGCGGTCGCCATGTTGAAGCGCGCGGGGACGTCCCAGCGGAAGTTGCGATAGAGCTCGTCGTAGGTTTTGGCTTCCTGAAGCATGGCCGCAGATTAGAGCATTGCCGCCGGACCACAAACCCTTCCTTGAGGAGAAAGCGGTCAGGCCGCCTTCCGCTCCATTGCAACTTCGGCCTTGAGGCTGTCGAGGTCGCGATAGATCGACGCGACCGCCAGCACGCGCCCGCCGCGCTTGTAGCGGAGCACGCAATCCCTGCCGGCGATGCTGCCGTCCACCGCGATCTCGTCCCACTGCTCGGCGTGGCCGACATAGTTGATCGGCACGTCGTAATGCTTGCTCCAGAAGAACGGCACCGCATCGAAGACCTCGCGCTGGCCCAGCATATTCCGCGCGGCGGTCTGGCCCTGGCGCTCGGCGACCACCCAGTGCTCGACCCGGATGTTCTGGCCGCTGTGCGGATCGGGCCAGCGCGCGATATCGCCGGCCGCATAGACGCCGGGAGCGCTGGTCTCGAGATGGGCGTCCACCGTCACGCCACGATCGATCGCGAGCCCGGCCGCTTCCGCCAGCGCCAGCCGCGGCTTCACGCCGACACCGACCACGACGAGATCGGCATCGAGCACGGGCCCGCTCTTCAGCTGCGCGTGCTTGCCGTCGATCGCGGTCACCGTGTCTCCGAGGTGGAAGACGACGCCATGCTCCTCGTGCAGGGCGCGGACGAAATCGCCCATGTCGGGCCCGAGCACGCGCTCCATCGGGCGCGCTTCCAGCCCGACCACGTGAACCTCGATCTCCCGTGCGCGCAGCGACGCCGCGACCTCGAGCCCGATGAAGCTTGCACCGATCACGACTGCACGGCGTGCGCCGCTGGCCGAGGCGATGATCGCCCGGCAATCGTCGAGACTGCGCAACACGTGAACGTGCGGCTGGTCGGCGCCCGGGATCGGCAGCCGCACCGGCTCCGCGCCGGTCGCCAGCAGCAGCCGGTCGTAAGCGAGCGTTTCGCCGCCGGCGAGCACGACGTCGCGGCGGCCGGTGTCGATCGACTTGACCTCGGTCGCAAGCTTCAGGTCGATCGCCGTGTCAGCATAGAAATCGTCCGGCTTCAGCGGCAGCCAGTCTTCCGGCGCGCTGCCGGCGAGGAAGTCCTTTGACAGGTTCGGCCGGTCCACGGGCGGTGCGGTCTCGCTGCTGAGCATGACGATGCTGCCGCGATAGTCCTGCCGTCGCAGCATCTCGGCCGCGGCAAAGCCTGCCGCGCCGCCGCCGACAATCACGATCCTGCTGGGCGCATCGACCACGCCATTGATGCGGGGTTTCGGCTGCGCACGCTTCTCGCGCACGATGATGCGATCGCCCTCCCGCTCGACCTTCCAGATGGCGAGCGCATTGAAGGCGGGCGCGGCGGTCGCTTCGCCGGTGCGAATGTCGAAGCAGGCGTGATGCCAGGGGCAATGGACGGTCTCGCCCTCCAACAGGCCGTCGGCGAGCGGTCCGTGGTAATGGCTGCAATGCGCGTCGATGGCGAAGATATCCGCCCCCGAGCGCACCAGCAGGACCGCCTCGTCGCCGACATGGCCGAGCAGCATCGCGCCCGGAAAGTCGGAGAGGCCCACGCCTTGTGTCAGATCCGGACCGGAAGGAGCTTGCTGGTCGGCCATGGCCTGTCTCCAGTTTATCCAGAACTTCGCAACGAGGCACCGCTTTCACGGGGACTTTGTCGCTATCAGCTTCCCTGCATGTAGCGGACCGGGTTCTCCTGATCCACCTTGAAGATATCGGCGGCCTCGGCGAACAGCGCCGCGACGGCGGGCGCCTTCAGATCAACAAACGCCTCGAAGCTGAAATTGTTGCCGCCCGCGCGCAATTCGCCGAGCTTCCCGGCGTAGCAGGACACCAACGGCTTGCCGCCGCGGGTCACCGCGACGTAGATGCTGATGTAGTTCTTCTGCAGCGCCACCCCGATCACCGGCCAGGCCGCCGTCTTGCCGGACTTGATCGCGTAGCGAAACTGACCGTAACCGATCATGTTCATGCGCATGCCGGCCTCGCCGGCGGGCGTGCCGGCATGAAAGTGCCGCTTCAGCGACGGCGCGGCCTTGCGCATCACCGCATGGACCTGCTCGAGATCCGCGGTCCGCGCGGGATCAAAGGCGAGATAGGCTTCCAGGCTGTCCGCGGCGACACGAAACATCGGAAGCCTCCGTCGTTAACCCGCGAGTGCCGCCTTCACCAGGCCGCTGGCCTTGCCGAAATCCATCTGGCCGGCGTATTTCGCCTTCAAGGCGCCGATCACCTTGCCCATGTCCTTGATCCCGGCGGCACCGGTCTCGGCGATGATGGCCGAGATCGCGGCCTTCACATCGTCGTCGGACATCTGCTTCGGCAGATAGGCCGAGATCACCGCGATCTCCGCGCGCTCCTGGTCGGCGAGCTCGGCGCGGCCGCCCTTGTCGTAGAGCTCGACCGACTCCTGGCGCTGCTTGATCATCTTCTGCAACAGGCCGAGCAGATCGGCATCGGAGAGTGGCGGCTTGCCCTGCCCGCGCGCGTCGATGTCGGCGTTCTTGATGGTCGAATTGACCATGCGCAGCGTGGAGAGCTTGCGCTCGTCCTTCGCCTTCATCGCTTCCTTGACCGCAGTGTTGATCTCGTCGCGCAGCATCTCTGTATCCTTGAACCAGTAATCCCCTCATGTAGGCAGTTTACGGTGGCAGAACAACCTAGTTCCGCAACCACTCAACCAGCGCATCGGCGCAGGCCTGCGGCTGCTCCAGCTGCAGCAGGTGACCGCAATTGGGGATCACGACGAGCTTGGCCCCGGGAATGCCGTTGGCCATCTCGTCCGACAGCGAATTCGGCACGGTGTTGTCGGTATCCGACGTCAGCACCAGGGTCGGGCACTTGATCCAGGCCATGCTCGGCCGCGAATCCGGCCGGCTGAGCACCGCATTCTGCTGGCGGATGAAGGCCTCCGCACCGACATCCTCGCTCATGTCATAAACAGTCCGGCGCAGGCCCGGATCGCCCTGCCGCGACGGATGCACGAAGCCCGGAAACAGCTCGTCGACCACGTCCCGATATTGCCCGCCCCGGGCGCGCTCGATCATGCCGCGGCGGCGCGCGGTCGCCTCCGGCGTGTCGGCCCGCGCCTGGGTGCTCATCAGCGCCAGCTTCGCGACCCGCTCGGGCGCCTGCCGCATGATCTCAAAGGCGATGTAGCCGCCCATCGAATGCCCGGCTAGGGCAAAGCGCGGCGGCGCCTCGGCCAGGATGCGGCGGGCGATCGCCCCCATATTGTCGTCCCTGACGTGGTTGGCGACCGTGACCGGCCCGCACCGCCACAGCGCCGGGATGACCGGGGTAAAGATTCGCGGTGAGCAGATGAGGCCCGGGACGAGCAGGATCGGCATCGTGTTGTCCATGCGGGAGCTCCGGACCGGGTCATTTTCGGCAAGCAAACGGCCGCTTCAGGGAACTTTAGATTAAAAGGCCGTTCCTGCCTGTCAAATCGGCCGGGATTGCCGTGTGAATCCGCGCCCTTTCGCTTTGACGCCGCAGCGTGCGGCCTCTATTTAAAGGGCTCATGACAACATCCGAAAACGCTCCCGCCTGGCCGGACCACAAACCGACCGCGCTCCTTGTGCTCGCCGATGGTACCGTGCTGGAAGGCTTCGGTCTCGGCGCGGAAGGCCACGCCGTCGGCGAGGTCTGCTTCAACACGGCGATGACCGGCTATGAGGAGATCCTCACCGATCCGTCCTATGCCGGCCAGATCATCACCTTCACTTTCCCGCATATCGGCAATGTCGGCACCAACGAGGAAGACATCGAGACGGTGAACATGGCCGCGACGCCCGGCGCGCGCGGCGTGATCCTGCGCTCGGCGATTACCGATCCCTCGAACTACCGGGCCACCCGGCACCTCGACCAGTGGTTGAAGGCGCGCGGCATCATCGGCCTGTCCGGGATCGACACCCGCGCGCTGACCGCGCTGATCCGCTCCAAGGGCATGCCCAATGCGGTGATCGCGCATTCCAAGACCGGCGAGTTCGACCTGCACGGCCTGAAGGAAGAGGCCCGCGAATGGCCCGGCCTCGAGGGCATGGACCTGGTGCCGATGGTCACCTCCGGCCAGCGCTTTACCTGGGACGAGACGCCGTGGGCGTGGGGCAAGGGTTTCGGCCAGCAGACCGCGCCGGAATTCAACGTGGTCGCGATCGACTACGGCATCAAGCGCAACATCCTGCGCCTGCTCGCCGGCGTCGGCGCCAAGGTGACCGTGGTGCCGGCAACGACGGCGGCCGAGGACATCCTGGCGATGAAGCCGGACGGCGTGTTCCTGTCGAACGGCCCCGGCGATCCCGCCGCGACCGGCAAATATGCCGTGCCCGTGATCCAGAAGGTGATCGCCTCGGGGACGCCGACCTTCGGCATCTGCCTCGGCCACCAGATGCTCGGCCTCGCCGTCGGCGCCAGGACCATGAAGATGCATCAGGGTCACCACGGCGCCAATCATCCGGTCAAGGACGAGACCACCGGCAAGGTCGAGATCACCTCGATGAACCATGGCTTTGCGGTCGACCAGGCGACGCTGCCCAAGGGCGCGACCCAGACCCATATCTCGCTGTTCGACGGCTCCAATTGCGGCATCTCGCTCGAGGGCAAGCCGGTGTTCTCGGTGCAGTATCACCCCGAGGCCTCGCCCGGCCCGCGCGACTCGCACTATTTGTTCCAGCGCTTTGCCGATCTGATGCGGCAGAAGAAGCAGGCCGCGTAACCCGCAGCCTTCGGCGTAGTCCTTCAAGATGCCCCATGCCCGGACCATCAGGTCCGGGCATGATCTTTTGTCACGCCTTGCCTGAGCGGACGCTGCCAAGCTACTCGTCATAAGATGACGATCATCACGCAGCAGGATTGCCCGACATGAGCGACAGCGCCACCCCGAAGCCCACCTACGGTGTCTCCTCGATGGAGGTGATGGCGTCGATGCCGGGGCTCGACTTCGTGCGCGGCATCTTCGCCCGTGCCCTGCCGGAACCGCCGATCATGGAGAATGTCGAACCGTTCGACTGCACCGCCGAGACCGGGCGTGTGGTGATGCACAGCATCCCGGGCCTGCGCCACTACAATCCGATCGGGTCGGTGCATGGCGGCTACGCCGCGATCCTCTTGGATTCCGCGATGGGGCTTGCGGTGCAGACCACGCTGCCACAGGGGTTCGGCTACACCACGCTGGAATTCAAGATCTCCTTCGTCCGCGGCATGAGCCAGGACACCGGCACGATCCGCACCGAGGGCCAGGTCCTCAACGCCGGCCGCCGGGTTGCAACCGCCGAAGCCCGCATCACCGACGGCAAGGGCAAGCTGATCGCGCATGCTACGACCACTTGCCTGGTGTTCGAGCTTCCCAAGAATACCTGAACGCAATCGCGTCTTCACGCATTGGAGGCATGACGAAGCGCGCTGGATCGCCGCCTGCACTCTGTGATTGAGTTTCCCTTATCCGAGATCAGGCAACATGATCCGGCCTGGATAAGGGAAACCCCGATGAAATCAGCCAGTTCCGACATGACCATCCGCGACATCCGCGTGACGATGCTGCGGCTGCCCTGGGCCGACGATCCCTGGCTGAAGGGCGCAGCGCTCGGCGCGACGCGCGACATCCTGATCTGCGATGTCGAGACGTCAGGCGGCATTACCGGCATGGGCTATCTGTTCGTGTTCCGCCCGGCGATGCAGTCGATCGCGGCCTGCCTCGACGAGTGCATCATCCCGCGCGTCATCGGCAAGGACGCCAGCGCGATCGAGGCGATCTGGCGCGATCTGTGGACCGCGACGATGACCTATGGCCGCGGCGGCATCGCCGCGATGGCGATGTCGGCGCTCGACATCGCGCTGTGGGATGCGCTGGGAAAACGCGCCGGCCTGCCGCTGCATCGGCTGTGGGGGCACTATCGCTCGGAAATCCCGGTCTATGGTTCCGGCTGCTTCCGTGGCGCCGGCGGCGACGGGATGATCGAGAAGGCACTGCATTTCGTCAAGCAGGGCTACAAGGCGATCAAGATGCAGGTCGCGCACGTTCACACCCCGGCGCAGGACCTCGACAATGTGCGCCGCATGCGCGAGGCGCTCGGGCCCGACATCGACATCATGATCGACGTCAACATGGGCTGGAGCGCCGATCTCGCGATCGAGATGGGACGCAAGTTCGAGAGGTACGATATCTACTGGCTCGAGGAGCCGGTACCGGCCGATGATTTCGCCGGCTATCAGCGCATCGCGGCGGCGCTGGACATGCGCGTCGTCGGCGGCGAGACGCATTTCACGCGCTACGATCTGCGGCTGTTCTTCCTCAATCCATGCCTGCCGATCCTGCAACCCGACCCGATGCGCGGCGGCATGACCGACCTGCGCAAGATCGCGACGCTGGCGGACACGTTCGGCATCACCATCGCGCCGCATCTGTTCCCCGAACTCAACGTGCATCTTCTCGCCTCGATCCCGAACGGCATCTGGTGCGAGAACATGGCGCTGATCGACGACCTCTGGGTCGATCCGCCGGAGATCGCCAACGGCATGATCACCGCGCCAGAGCGGCCGGGGCACGGGCTCAGATTCAAGGACGAGGTGTTGAAGTTCAAGATCTAGCGGGAACGGCTTCCGGGCCGACGGCTTGTCGGTCATGATATCGCCGCCGCGCGCAACGCTGGAGGCCGCCATGCCGGTCGTGAGTCCCGATGCCGAACCCCAGACCTTCGTCTTTCAGGACGACGGCCTGGTACCGAACAATCCGATGCCGTTCCTGCTCTACAAAGGCGCGGTCGGCGTCGGCAGCAATCCTGAGGCTACGATCGAGCAGTTGTTCGGCAGCAATGGCTGGGGCGCGATCTGGCGCAACGGCGTCTACGACTTTGCGCATTACCACGCCACCGTGCACGAGGTGCTGGGCGTCGCGCGCGGCAGCGCACGCGTGCAGTTCGGCGGCGCGCATGGCCGTGCGCTGGAGATCGCAGCCGGTGACGTCGCGATCCTGCCGGCCGGCACCGGGCATCAATGCCTGTCCGCGAGCAGCGATTTCAGCGTGGTCGGCGCCTATCCGCCGGGCCCGCCGATGGACCTGCAACGGCCGACGCCCGAGAACCACGCGCGCGCACTGAGGACGATCCCGCTGGTCGCGGTGCCCGCGACCGACCCGGTGCTGGGCAGGGACGGGCCGCTGCTGCGGCTATGGAAACGCGCCTGACGTACGGATCAACGGGTTTCGCTCACGTGTAGGGCTGCATACGCCGCGCCGGAATGCGCGGCATTCCCACCCAGCCCTGCAGCCAGCGATCGCCATATCTTGTCGCCGATCGCGAAATAAATTGGCGCCGCTTCGCGATCCGCTGCGACTGCCTCAGGCGATTTCAGCAACGACTTGCTGCAGGAGGCCGCGAACCTTGTCGGCAACCGCACCGAGCTTGCGGTTCTCGATCGCACTCATCGAAGCCACGGGGTCGACCGCCGAAATCTCGACCTTGCCGCCTTCGTGCTGCTGGACCACCACGTTGCAGGGCAGCATGGTGCCGATCTTGTCCTCCAGCGTAAGCGCTTCGTAGGCGAGCTTCGGGTTGCACGCCCCCAGGATCAGATACGGGCGGAATTCGGCGCCGATCTTCTTGTTGAGGGTGTCCTTGACGTCGATCTGCGTGAGCACGCCGAAGCCGTTGTTCTTCAGCGCGGCCGTCGTGGCCGCAACGGCCGCATCGAACGGCATGTCGACCGTTTTCGAGAAGTGGTATGTCATCGCTCTCTCCGGAAGTTAGCTGAACGCGCATCCGCCGCGCAATCCTAGCCTCTTGAACACCATCGCCGCAGGGCAGAACCCGGTGAAAGACGCCTGGATCATGTTCAGCCCGGCAAAGGCCGTCAGCAGGTACCAATAGGCGTTGACGTAGGTGCCGAGCGCGAGGCCGAGCAGAACGACGCTCCCCGCGAAGGCTAGAACGGCCTTGTCGATATTCATGGCAAAACTCCTCTTCGGTTTCAGTGGCATCAGGAACGGCCGAGGCCGGCCTCGGTCCAGGCAACGATGCTGCGTGCATCCATCACCCCGGAATGACGTGCGATCTCGTGGCCGCGGCGCATCAGCAGCAGCGTCGGAATTCCCGTGATGTTGAGGCGAGACGAGGTCGCGGCGGCGCGATCGGAGTTGAGCTTGAGCAGCCGTACCCTCGGCTCGAGCTGTTGAGCCGCACGTTCAAACATCGGCGCCATGGCGCGGCACGGACCGCACCACGGAGCCCAGACGTCGACCAGCAGAGGAACGTCGCTGTTCGCCAGTTGGCGCGTAAAGCCCTCCTCGTCGACCTCGATCGGATGGCCGGTGAACATCGGCTGATGGCAGGAGCCACAGCGCGCGCCATCCGCGGCACGCCCGGCCGGCAGACGGTTGGTCCGCCCGCAATGTCCACACACGATCTGAGACGTCTCGCTCATGTCCCGGTACGGACCTCCTTGATCTTGGCGATGTTGAGCTTGTCGAGCACGAACCGCTCATAGAACGGCTCGCTCTCGCCGCGCCGCATCTTGCGGAGAAAGTATTTTTCGAATGCGACCTTGGCGTAATGCACCCACTCGCCCTTCGAGGACCAGTTGACGTTGCGCGGCGGGATCTGCGGCTGCGCCAGGAAGGCGACGCCGGAATCGCCGAAGTCGGCGAGGCAGATCGCGTTCCAGGTCGGCTGTGTCGTCGGCGCCCTGCCCTTCAGCAGCGCGCCGATGTTCATCGCCGCCGCCGTCACCATCGACTCGATCATGAAGCCGGTCTTCGGCACGCCCACCGGCACGGCAGTCGTGCCGACCGGCGCGATCGCCACACAGACGCCGACCGCGAAGACGTTGGGGAAGGCTGGATTGCGCTGATGCTTGTCGACGATGACGAAGCCGCGCGGATTGGTCAGCTTGTCAATGCCGCGAACCGCCTCGACGCCGCGGAACGCCGGCAGCATCATCGAATAGGCAAACGGCAATTCGTGGGTCTTGCGAACCGAGCCGTCTTCAGCCACTTCCTCGACCATCATCTTGCCGGCCTCGACCGCCTTGACCCGGGCATTGGTGATCCACTTGACGTGCTTCCCGCGCATCTCGCTCTCGAGCAGGCCCTTGGTATCGCCGACGCCGTCGAGGCCGAGATGGCCGATATAGGGCTCCGACGTGACGAAGGTCATCGGGACCTGATCGCGCAGCTTGCGGCGCCGCAACTCAGTCTCAAGGATGAACAGGAATTCGTAGGCCGGTCCGAAGCACGAGGCGCCCTGCACCGCGCCGATCACCACCGGTCCGGGATTGGCGGCCAGCCGCTCGAACGCCTCCCTTGCGTGCGACGCGTGGTCGACATGGCAGATCGACTGGGTGTTGCCTTGCGGCCCGAGCCCCGGAATCTCGTCGAAGGCAAGCTCCGGCCCGGTCGCGACCACGAGATAGTCATAGTTCACCGACGTACCGTCGCCGAGCTCGACGCGATTTTCCGCCGGATGAACGCGCTTCGCGCCTTGCGTCAGCAGGCGGATGTTCTTGCGCTTCATGATCTCCTCGAGATCGATCTCGATCTCCTCGCGCTTGCGCCAGCCGACCGCCACCCACGGGTTCGACGGGACGAAGTGATAGACGGCCCCCTGCGAGATCACACTGAGGCGATCGTCCCTGCCCAGCTGCGGCAATAATTCATAGGCCATCAGCGTGCCGCTGAGGCCGGCTCCGATCACGACAACTTCCGCCATGCGCACCTCCTCTGAACATCGCCGGCTGTCCCGGCCATTCGATAATGGTTGACTATATATTCATATATTCGTATATACGCAACTATGAATATCGATATCGACATCATGGAACGCGCGGCCGACCAGGCCGGCAATCTGCTGAAGGCGCTTTCCAACCGCCACAGGCTGCTGATCATCTGCCAACTGATCGACGGCGAGCGATCGGTCGGCGAGCTCGCCGAATTTCTCGATCTGCGTGACTCCACGGTCTCTCAGCATCTTGCGCTCCTACGCAAGGATGGCCTGGTCTCCGCTCGCCGCGACGGACAGACGATCTTCTATTCGATCGCGAGCGAGCCCGCGCGGAAGGTCCTGCAGGCGCTCTATGAAGCCTACTGCGCTCCGGCGGACATCAAACGGAAACGAACATTATGACCCCCGCGACCGTCATACGTTGAGCAGGATCAACGTCGCCGCGACGGCGCGAAGATAAGAAATGAGCCGCGCACCGCCGTGGCTTCAACCAGACGGATATTCCCGATGCGACTTGCGATCTTGTCGGCGGCCCTCGCTGCCTTTGTCCTTTCGTTGGCGCCGGCTCGCGCAGAGCTGCTCACGGTTGCGCAGCACCGCGTGGCCGACGAGAAGGCCGTATTCGCGACAGTCGAGAGCATCAGCGTGGCACCCGCCCGCGGGCGCATCAGCGGCACCGTGGTCGAGCTCAATGTCCGGGAGGGCGATCGCGTCGCGGCCGGCCAGGTCATCGCGACGATCGGCGACGAAAAGCTCGTGTTGCAGATGAAATCGCTCGACGCGCAGATCGAAGCGCTGCAGGCGCAGGCCAACCAGGCGCAGATCGATTTCACGCGCATCGAAGGGCTCGTCGAGCGCGGCACGCTGCCGCGCGTCAAGCTGGACGAGGCGCGGACCGCATTGAACGTCGCCGACAATGGGCTGCGCGCAAAGACGGCCGAGCGCGCGGTCGTCAACCAGCAGCTCAGCGAAGGCCGGGTGCTGGCTCCGTCCGATGGCCGGGTGTTGAAGAAGCTCGTGACCGTTGGTTCGGTGGTGCTGCCCGGCGATGCCGTCGTCACGGTCGCCCAGCAGCACTTCAAGCTGCGGCTGCGCGTGCCGGAGCGGCACGCGATTCATGAAGTCGGGCGACAAGATTCGTGTGGATGCAGCGGAACTTGGCGAGGAAGCTCCCCGGATCGGAGTCATCGACCTCGTGTACCCGCAGATCGAGGAAGGACGCGTGATCGCCGACGCCACCGTCGAGGGTCTCGGCGAATATTTCGTCGGCGACCGCCTGAGGGTGTGGATCTCCGCCGGAACGCGGCCGGCCTTCGTGATCCCCGCAAGTTATGTCAGGACGCGGTTCGGGATCGATTATGTCCAGCTTCGCCAGGGCGACCGAACCGTTGAAGTACCGGTGCAGCGTGGCCGCGATGTACCGACGCCCGCCCTTCCCGACGGCCTCGAAATCCTGTCGGGCCTGCGCGACGGCGATCAGCTGGTGCAGCCATGAACCTCGGGCTGTCCGGCCGGCTGACCAGGGCGACCCTGACGTCGCCGCTTACCTCGCTGTTCCTGCTTGCATCGCTCGCCGTCGGCCTGATTGCCGTCATGGTGATCCCGCGCGAGGAGGAACCGCAGATCAGCGTGCCGATGGTCGACATCCGCGTCAACGCCGACGGCTTGCGCGGCCCCGACGCGGTCGAGCTCGTCAGCAAGCCGCTCGAGGCCATCGTCAAGGGCATCGACGGCGTCGAGCATGTCTACAGCCAGACCGAGGATGACCGCGTGATGGTCACCGCGCGATTTCTGGTCGGCACCAAGTTCGAGGACGCGATCCTGCGCGTGCACGAGAAGGTCCGCGCCAATCTCGACCATATCCCGGTCGGCATCCCCGAGCCGCTGATCGTCGGCCGGGGCATCAACGACGTCGCGGTAACGGTCCTGACGCTGTCGCCGAAGCCGGAGGCGGCCGGGCGCTGGAGCGACAAGGATCTGTTCGAGCTTGCCGACAAGCTGCGCTCCGAACTCGTGAAGGTCGACAACATCGGGCTCACTTATGTGTCGGGCGGTTCCGCGCAGCAAATCAGGGTTGAGCCCGATCCGGAAAAACTGTCGCTGTTTGGCGTCACGCTTCAGCAGCTGGTCGCCAAGGTAAAGGAAGCCAACCGCTCGTTCGTGGCAGGGCAGGTCCGCGATGCCGGCGCCGTTCGCAACGTTGCCGCGGGCCAGACGCTATCGGGGATTCCCGACATCGGATTGCTTCTGATCGCGACCCGGGACGGACGGCCGATCTACGTCAAGGACGTCGCGTCCGTGGTGATCGGTCCGAACACGGTCGAACACCGCGTCTGGAACGACGCGCGCGATGCCGCCGGGCAATGGCAGCGCGTGCCGGCGGTCAGCCTCGCGCTCGCCAAGCGCGCCGGCGCCAACGCCGTGGTGGTGTCGACCGACATCGCCCGCCGGCTCGACGAACTGAAGGCGCACCTCATCCCCGACGATGTTCAGGTCACGATGACGCGGGACTACGGCGAGACCGCCAACGAAAAGGCCAACGAGCTGCTGTTCCACCTCGGGCTCGCGACCGTCTCGATCGTCGTGCTCATCGCGCTCGCGATCGGCTGGCGTGAAGCCGTCGTGACCCTCGTCGTCATCCCGACGACGATCCTGCTGACGATGTTCGCCGCCAACCTGATGGGCTACACCATCAACCGGGTCAGCCTGTTCGCGCTGATCTTCTCGATCGGAATCCTGGTCGACGATGCGATCGTGATCGTCGAGAACATCGCCCGCCACTGGGCAATGCATGACGGACGGTCGCGCCTGCAGGCAACAATCGAGGCGGTCGCCGAGGTCGGAAATCCCACCATCATCGCAACTCTCACGGTCGTCGCCGCCCTGCTGCCGATGCTGTTCGTATCCGGCCTCATGGGACCTTACATGGCCCCGATTCCGGCCAATGCGTCGGCGGCCATGCTGTTCTCGTTCTTTGTTGCGGTGGTGATCGCACCCTGGCTGATGCTGAAGCTCGCGCCGAAAAACGATGTGGCCAGTGCGCATGCCACGCACCACGAAGGCCGGCTCGGCCGCCTGTACCGGCGCTTCGCGACGCCGGTGGTCCGGAGCAAGCGTGCGGCCTGGATCTTCCTGCTCGGCGTCGGACTGGCGACGCTGCTGTCGATGGCGCTGTTCGCGACCAAGTCGGTGACCGTCAAGCTGCTTCCGTTCGACAACAAGTCCGAGATCGCGGTCATGGTCGATCTGCCCGAGGGCGCAAGCCTGGAAGCCACCGAGCGGACGCTGTTCGCCGCGGCCGACATCGCGAAACAATTGCCGGAGGCCACCTCGCTGCAATCCTACGCCGGCACCTCCGCGCCGTTCAATTTCAACGGACTGGTGCGGCATTACTATCTGCGCGAAAAGCCCGAACTGGGTGAGCTTCAGGTCAACCTGACCGCGCGTGGGGATCGCAAACGGGCGAGCCACGATATCGCGCTCGAACTGCGACAGCGGCTCAAGACGGTCGATGCGCCCAAGGGGACCAGCATCAAGGTCGTCGAGGTGCCGCCGGGGCCGCCGGTGCTGGCAACCCTGCTCGCCGAAATCTACGGTCCCGATGCCGCGACGCGCCGCGCAGTCACGGCTGAGTTGAAGCAGATCTTCGCCGAAGTGCCGTTCATCGTCGACATCGACGATTCGATCGGCGAGAAGCGCCCGCGGCTGCGGCTGTCGATCGACCAGGATCGGCTGGAATTCTTCGGCGTGGAGCAGCGCGACGTCTACGATACGATCCAAGCTCTGTTCGGCGGCACCTCGATCGGCTATTCGCACCGCGGCGAGGACCGCAACCCGATCGAGATCGCAGTGCGGCTGCCGAAACGTGGCCTGGCCTGGGACGAGGCGCTGGCCTCGACGCCCGTGCCGGCCAACACGCTGCCTGGCAGCAAGACGGTCGTCGAGCTTGGTCAGGTGGTGAAGGCAACGGTCGAGCAAGGGACGCCGGTGATCTTCCGCAGGGATGGCCGCTTCGCCGACATGGTGATGGCCGAGCTCGCCGGCCGCTTCGAGGCGCCGCTTTACGGCATGATGGAGGTCGCCAAGCGCGTCGATGCCCACGATTGGGGCAATCTGCCGAAGCCCGCGATCCGCCTGCACGGGCAGCCGACCGACGAGTCGCGCCCCACTTTGCTGTGGGATGGCGAATGGGAAATCACCTATGTGACGTTCCGCGACATGGGTGCCGCCTTCGGCGCGGCCATTCTCGGCATCTATGTGCTGGTCGTCGCGCAGTTCGGCAGCTTCCGGCTGCCGCTCGTGATCCTGACGCCGATCCCGCTGACGCTGATCGGCATCCTGATCGGGCACTGGCTGCTGGGTGCGCCGTTCACGGCGACATCGATGATCGGCTTCATCGCCCTGGCAGGCATCATCGTGCGAAACTCGATCCTCCTCGTCGACTTCATTCGCCATAGTAGCGGCAGTGGCATGTCGCTCCGCGAGGTGGTGCTCGAAGCCGGCGCGGTTCGCTTCAAGCCGATCCTGCTGACCGCACTCGCGGCCATGATCGGGGCCGCGACGATTCTGCTCGACCCCATCTTCCAGGGGCTGGCGATCTCGCTGCTGTTCGGCCTGGCGTCGTCGACCCTGCTGACGGTGCTCGTGATCCCGGCGATCTACACTGCACTGCGCTCGTAAGCCGGAACGCCCGCGAAAGCGGGCAATTCGGCCTAGAAGACCGCTTGCTTTCCGCTCGGCCTCGCAAGGCGCGACTGTCGCTGCGGCAACGATGCCGTGCTAGGCCGCGTTGCTGCCTTCCTGGCGGCTGGCCTCGAACAGGAACCAGGTGCGGCGCTCGGTTTCATCGATGAAGGTTTCGAGCAGGCCGGCCGTGCCGGAATCCTCGTGGTCGTCGGCGAGCTTGTGCGCCTTGCGCATCGCAGCCGCGATGTGCTTGTTGTCCTCCATCAGTTCGCGCAGCATTTCGCGCGGCGGGACATAGTCCTCGTCATTGTCCTTGATGGTCTGGTGCTTGGCGACGTCGCCGATCGACTTCAGCGTCACGCCGCCGAGCTTGCGCACCCGTTCGGCGAGCTGGTCGGTGGTCGCGAAGATCGCGTCCGACTGCTCGTCCAGCAACAAATGGTAATCATGGAAATGCCGGCCGCTGACGTGCCAATGGAAATTCTTGGTCTTCAGGTAGAGCGCAAAGGCGTCGGCCAGAAGCGTGTTGAGCGAGGCCGAGATCGTGTCCACCGCAGCCTGCGGCAGGTCACTCGGCGTGTCGAGGTCGGGCGAGATCTTGTCAGTCCTGGTGTCACTCTTGGCTTTGCTCACGGTAAACCTTCCTGTTAGGAACCCCGTATTTCGGCGCATTGAACATTGGCCGCCGGACCGCTAACGCATCATCACTCCACCTGTTCCTGGACGTCAGGAACCCGTTTTGCCGGATACCAAGCGCGATGGATGATTGGATCGACTATTACGATTCCACACATACGATTTATGCGAGCCGACTACACCGCGACCTGCATTTCCAGGTCATCGCAAACGACATCATCGGATACATCACCTCGCCCGACGCCGTGGTGCTGGACTATGCCTGCGGTGAGGCGCTGTCGGCGGTGAAGGTCGCCAATGCCTGCGCGCAGCTCTATCTGGCGGAGCCTGCGCCCGGCGTGCGCGGCCGGCTGGTCGCACGCTTTGCCGCCGACACCAGGATCCGCGTCCGCTCGCTCGATGAACTGAAGAACATGGCGGCGGACTCGATCGACCTCGTGGTGATGAACTCAGTGGCGCAATACATGACGCCGCAGGAGCTCGATTCCGCATTCGACGTGATCCACCGCCTGCTGAAGCCGTCGGGCCGTTTCGTGCTCGGCGATATCCTGCGGCCCGAAGTCGGCATGGCCAGGGACGTCATCGCGCTGCTGCGCTTTGCGGCAACCCACGGCTTCCTGCGCGATGCGCTGGTCGGGCTAGCCTCGACCGCGCTGTCGGATTACCGGCAGCTCCGCACCCGGATCGGGCTGCAGCGCTATCGCGAGGACGAGATGATCAAGAAGCTTGCCGCCGCGGGCTTCACCGGCAAGCGCGCTTCGCGCAACATCGGGCACAATCCGTGGCGGATGACATTCGTGGCCCACCACTGATCAGAGGTTGTGGGAAAAATTAGGGTTAACCAAAAGTAAACATGGCGGCCGCCGAAATAATCAGCAATGATCCGCTCGGCCCGGTGGCGGAAGCGTCGACGCGGCAGTGGTGCAACACTGTTTATCCTGGTTCAAATCCAGGCCGGGCCTCCAGCCTTCGCTGCTCGCGCAGCTTCGACTCGGCAACCCCTTTGGTAGCGAAGGCTGCCGCGGCGTAGCCCGTAGGGCGAAGCCGGGCCCTTACCGAGTATTCCCCTCCGCCCCGAGTACCCCCAACCGAGCATACGCCGAATGCGGATTTTCCCCCAGAATCGCAGTTGATTGGGCACTTTTGGGGGTTTCGCGGGTGCGGAAACTGGTCTAAAGACCACCCGCGCGCGAGGGATCGCGCTTCCGGCGCTGCAAAATGTAGCGCATGGCTCGAGGGACGCGCGGCAAGCGCGCCCTTTTTTTGTGCCCAAATTCCAGTCCGCGAGAGCTGATGCCCAAAAGAACCGACATCTCCACCATCCTGATCATCGGCGCCGGTCCCATCGTGATCGGCCAGGCCTGTGAATTCGACTATTCCGGCACGCAGGCGGT
Organism: Bradyrhizobium viridifuturi; assembly: GCF_001238275.1. GTDB lineage: Bacteria > Pseudomonadota > Alphaproteobacteria > Rhizobiales > Xanthobacteraceae > Bradyrhizobium > Bradyrhizobium viridifuturi. The sequence continues at coordinate 68,257 of NZ_LGTB01000022.1, read as the reverse complement.
GAAGGCACTGAAGGAAGAGGGTTATCGCGTCGTCCTCGTCAATTCCAATCCGGCCACCATCATGACCGATCCGGAATTGGCGGACGCCACCTATATCGAACCGATCACACCCGAGATCGTCGGCAAGATCATCGAGAAGGAGCGCCACGTCATTTCGGGCGGCTTCGCGCTGCTGCCGACCATGGGCGGCCAGACCGCGCTGAATTGCGCGCTGTCGTTGCGCCGTCAGGGCACGCTCGACAAGTTCGACGTCGAGATGATCGGCGCCACCGCTGACGCCATCGACAAGGCCGAGGACCGCCAGCTGTTCCGCGAGGCGATGACCAAGATCGGGCTCGAGACGCCGAAATCGCGGCTCGCCAACGCCTCGGCACTGAAGAAAACCTACCGCGACAAATACCTCGCCGAGCGCGAGAAGCTGTCCGGTGAGGCGCTGGAAGAACTCGAGCGGCAGTGGACCCTCGGCGAGAACGACCGCCGCAAGCGCTACCAGGAGCACGCCTTCGGCGAGGCGCTGATGGCGCTGTCCGAGATCGGTCTGCCGGCGATCATCCGGCCCTCGTTCACCATGGGCGGCACCGGCGGCGGCATCGCCTACAACAAGGAAGAATTCCTCGACATCATCGAGCGCGGGCTCGATGCGTCTCCGACCAACGAGGTGCTGATCGAGGAAAGCGTGCTCGGCTGGAAAGAGTACGAGATGGAGGTGGTGCGCGATAAAAAGGACAATTGCATCATCATCTGCTCGATCGAGAATCTCGATCCGATGGGCGTCCATACCGGCGATTCCATCACCATCGCACCGGCCCTGACCCTGACCGACAAGGAATACCAGGTGATGCGCGACGCCTCGCTGGCGGTGCTGCGCGAGATCGGGGTCGAGACCGGCGGCTCCAACGTCCAGTTCGGCATCAATCCCGTCGACGGCCGCATGGTCGTGATCGAGATGAATCCGCGCGTGTCGCGCTCGTCGGCGCTGGCTTCGAAAGCCACCGGCTTTCCGATCGCCAAGGTCGCAGCCAAGCTCGCGGTCGGCTACACGCTGGACGAGATCGCCAACGACATCACCGGCGGCGCCACCCCCGCCTCGTTCGAGCCGACCATCGATTACGTCGTCACCAAGATTCCGCGCTTCGCGTTCGAGAAGTTCCCCGGCGCCTCCTCCACGCTGACCACGTCGATGAAGTCGGTCGGCGAGGTGATGGCGATCGGCCGCACCTTCCAAGAAAGCCTGCAGAAGGCCCTGCGCGGGCTCGAGACCGGCCTGACCGGGCTCGACGAAATCGAGATCGAAGGACTCGGCCGCGGCGACGACAAGAACGCGATCCGCGCCGCGCTCGGCACGCCGACGCCGAACCGCATCCTGCAGGTCGCACAGGCGATGCGGCTCGGCTGGACCGACGAGGAGATCTTCAACTCCTGCAAGATCGACCCCTGGTTCCTCGCGGAGATGCGCGCCATCGTCGAGATGGAGGACAAGGTCCGCAGCAACGGCCTGCCGCCGAATGCGTTCGGCATGCGGACGCTGAAGGCAATGGGCTTCTCCGATGCCCGCCTCGCCGTGCTCACCGAAACCACCGAAGCCGACGTCACCGCCAAGCGCCATGCGCTCGGGGTGCGCCCGGTGTTCAAGCGCATCGACACCTGCGCGGCCGAGTTCGCTTCGCCGACCGCCTACATGTATTCGACCTATGAGCGGCCGTTCGTCGGCGAGCCGGCCGACGAGAGCGCGCCGTCGGACCGCAAGAAGGTGATCATCCTCGGCGGTGGGCCGAACCGCATCGGCCAGGGCATCGAGTTCGACTATTGCTGCTGCCACGCCTGCTTCGCGCTCGAGGACGCCGGTTACGAGACCATCATGGTCAACTGCAATCCGGAGACGGTGTCGACCGACTACGATACCGCCAACCGGCTGTATTTCGAGCCGCTCACCGCCGAGGACGTGCTGGAGATCGTCGCGACCGAACGCAAGAACGGCACGCTGCACGGCGTGATCGTGCAGTTCGGCGGTCAGACTCCGCTTAAGCTTGCCCGCGCGCTGGAAGCCGCCGAAGTGCCGATCCTCGGCACCTCGCCCGACGCGATCGACCTCGCCGAGGACCGCGACCGCTTCAAGCGCGTGCTCGACAAGCTGCGTCTCAAGCAGCCGAAGAACGGCATCGCCTATTCGGTCGAGCAGGCCCGCCTGGTCGCCGCCGATCTCGACTTGCCGCTGGTGGTGCGTCCGTCCTACGTGCTCGGCGGCCGCGCGATGCAGATCATCCGCGAGGAGACCCAGCTCAACGACTACCTGCTGGGCACCCTGCCCGAGTTGGTGCCGGCCGACGTCAAGGCACGCTACCCGAACGACAAGACCGGGCAGATCAACACCGTGCTCGGCAAGAACCCGCTGCTGTTCGACCGCTATCTGTCCGATGCGACCGAGGTCGACGTCGACTGCCTGTCCGACGGCAAGGATACCTTCGTCGTCGGCATCATGGAGCACATCGAGGAAGCCGGCATCCACTCCGGCGACTCCGCGTGCTCGCTGCCGCCGCATTCGCTCGATGCCAGCACCATCGAGGAGCTGGAGCGGCAGACCCGCGAGCTCGCGCTCGGCCTCGACGTGGTCGGCCTGATGAACGTGCAATACGCCATCAAGGACGGCGAGATCTACGTGCTCGAGGTCAACCCGCGCGCGTCCCGCACCGTGCCGTTCGTCGCCAAGGTGATCGGCACCCCGGTCGCCAAGATCGCGGCGCGGATCATGGCCGGCGAAAAGCTCGCCGACTTCAAGCTGAAGAAGAAGAAGCTCGGCCATGTCGGCGTGAAGGAATCGGTGTTCCCGTTCGCGCGCTTCCCCGGCGTCGACACCGTGCTCGGACCGGAGATGCGTTCGACCGGCGAAGTGATGGGCCTCGACCGCTCCTTCGAGGTCGCGTTCGCCAAGAGCCAGCTCGGCGGCGGCACGCGCGTGCCGCGGCAAGGCACCGTGTTCGTCTCGGTGCGCGGCGACGACAAGATGCGCATCGCGGATGCGGTGCGGCTGCTGCACTCACTCGGCTTCAAGGTGATGGCCACCTCGGGCACGCAGCGCTATCTCAGCGACAACGGCGTGCCGACGGAAAAGGTCAACAAGGTGCTCGAAGGCCGTCCGCACATCGTCGACGCCATCACCAATGGCGACGTCCAGCTAGTCTTCAATACCACCGAAGGTCCGCAGGCGCTGGCCGACAGCCGTTCGCTGCGGCGGGCTGCCCTCTTGCATAAAGTGCCATATTACACCACTCTTTCAGGCGCGGTGGCGGCCGCACGGGGGATCCGGGCCTATCGGGACGGGGACCTTGAGGTCCGCACGCTTCAGAGTTACTTTTCCGAAAGCTGACCGCTGCCCGGGCGAAAGGCCCGAAGCGGTCAATTAGCCGAATGGCTGGAACTCACCGCGCGATTGGATGTTGTCACGGCCCTTAGCGGGGCCGAAAATCACTGGGCTTCCGGGCGCGTTAGCGTCCTGATTCCTGCGTTAGCTGAACTGGATATTCGTGCACGACCGCCGGGCGCGCACGATGAAGGACGAAGATGATGGATAAGGTTCCGATGACCGCGGGCGGATACGCCGCGCTGACGGACGAGTTGAAGCGACGCCAGTCGGAGGATCGTCCGCGCATCATCGAACACATTGCGGAAGCGCGTTCGCACGGCGACCTCTCGGAGAACGCCGAATATCACGCCGCCAAGGAAGAGCAGTCGCACAACGAGGGCCGCATCGCGGAGCTCGAGGACAAGCTGGCGCGCGCGACATCATCGACATTTCGAAACTGTCCGGCGACACCATCAAGTTCGGCGCGACCGTGACGCTGATCGACGAGGACACCGAGAAGAAAGCGGTGTGGCAGATCGTCGGCGAGGTCGAGGCCGACGCCAAGAAGGGCCGCATCTCAATTACCTCGCCGCTCGCGCGCGCGCTGATCGGCAAGAAGAAGGGCACCACCGTCGAAGTGATGGCGCCCGGCGGCGCCAAGGCCTACGAGATCACCAAGGTCGAGTGGCGGTAGTTACTTCGATGTGACTGGTGCAAAAAAGCCGCGTATCGCACGCGGCTTTTTTTGTGCCTGCGTTTCACCCCCGTCTGACAGCAATGTGAGTGGAGAGCCGCGGCACGGCATACTAGTGAGGCCACGACATGTTTATGCAATATAATCATGTCGGGGGACTGCGGCTCGGCTGGTGATTGCGTCGCAAAACGCATCGCAGCGCGTCACCGTGTCACTGGTGTGTTCTCTCGCAACCGCAATCGCGCGAGGAATGATTCCAGACGCAAGGTGTTGACATCACACTCCGGTGACGAACACCGTGTGGTTCTGCATCGTGCAATGTTCCAGCGTGTCAATCAGGGGGTAAATGACAATGGACCAGATGTTTTCCAGGTTTCAACCGGTGGCGCTGAGCCTGTTTCGGTTCATCACAGGACTGCTGCTGTTTCAGTTTGGCGTCGCCAAGCTTCTCAAATTCCCTCCCGGGACGATGTTCGAGAAAGTCGAACTGTTCTCGTTGATCGGCGCGGCCGGCACGCTCGAACTGATCCTGGGCGGGCTGCTGATGATCGGCCTCTTTTCGCGGATCGTGGCCTTCATCCTGGCAGGCGAAATGGCCTTCGCCTACTTCATCGGCCATTTCCCCAAAGGCTTCTATCCGCTGCTCAACAACGGCAGTCTTGCAATCGCGCTCTGCTTTGCCTGCCTGTATCTCGCGACCTCGGGCCCGGGCCCGATCAGCGTCGATGCAGCGATGGGGAAGAGGTAGCAGCGCGATCTCACCTCCCCTTGCAAAGGGGAGGTCGTTTGTGCTGAAAGCGCAAACCGGGTGGGGATCTGCTTCCACATCGGCGCTCTCGCCTGTGGCTTGACCCTACCCCGCCCTCCCCCTTTCAGGGGGAGGGAGAAAACGATCAATCAAAAAAACGTCGCCGGATTCGTTCGTCATTGCGAGGAGCGACAGCGACGAAGCAATCCATCTCTCCACAAATATGGACAGTTGGATTGCTTCGCTTCGCTCGCAATGATGATGAGCGTACGCGTCAGCTCGCCACCTTCACGCCCAGCGGCACCGCGGCCTCGTATTTCGAATTGTGCAGCACCAGCGACGTCCTGACGTTGCGCACATGCGGCGCGGCGGTCAGGTGGGTGACGAAATCCTGGAACGTCGCCATGTCGGGCGCGACGCATTTGAGGATGAAATCGACTTCGCCCGACAGCATCCAGCACTCCCGCACGAGCGGCTCGGCGCGCACGAAATTCTCGAAGGCGCGGAGATCAGCGTCAGCCTGACTCGACAGATGCACCGAGGCGAACACCGTGACGTCGTAGCCGAGGCGGCGCGGATCGAGCAGGCCGCGATATCCCTGGATGTAGCCTTCCTCCTCCAGCGCCCGGACCCTGCGCAGGCAGGGCGGCGGCGAGATCCCGACGCGTTTGGCGAGTTCCACATTGGTGATTCGGCCATCGGCTTGGATCTCGGCGAGGATTTTGAGGTCGATCTCGTCAAGGTTCTTCGACACGCGACTACGGTTCCCTGGAGTTTGGAAGGTTTGGCAGGTCTGCCGGCAACTCTCATAGCGCAGCCAGCCAGCATTGCGCAATTTTATTGCGCGTGCAGCGCATGATTTCGCGAATGTGACTTCAGTTCCGGGGAAAATTCGCTGCCATGGATTGCAAATCTTGCATAGCTACCCAGATATCCTAGACTTGGATTTGACACTTTTGGCGCCGCCGTGACGCGTTTCCGGGGCGCTTCCCGCACAAGTCCTTGATCAAAATCCCCAAAAGAGAGGGATCTCAAAATGCCCGCGCCTACCCATGCCAAGGTCGTCATCATCGGGTCCGGCCCCGCCGGTTACACCGCAGCGATCTACGCGGCGCGCGCGATGCTCGAACCGATCCTGATCCAGGGCATTCAGCCGGGCGGGCAGCTCACCATCACCACCGACGTCGAGAACTATCCCGCTTTGCGACGTGATCCAGGGCCCCTGGCTGATGGAGCAGATGGAGAAGCAGGCGGCGCATGTCGGCACCAAGATCGTCACCGATCTCGTCAACAGACTGGAACTCGGGCAGCGGCCGTTCCGCCTGACCTGCGATTCCGGTGATGTGTATCTCGCCGAAACCGTCATCCTCGCCACCGGCGCCCAGGCGCGCTGGCTTGGGCTGCCGTCGGAAGAGAAATTCCAGGGCGGCGGCGTCTCGGCCTGCGCGACCTGCGACGGCTTCTTCTACCGCGGCAAGGAGGTCGTGGTGGTCGGCGGCGGCAACACCGCGGTCGAGGAAGCGCTGTACCTCACCAATCATGCCTCCCAGGTCACCATCGTGCACCGTCGCGATCACTTCCGCGCCGAGCGCATCCTGCAGGAACGGCTGTTCAAGCATCCCAAGATCAAGGTGGTGTGGGACTCCGCGATTGACGAGATCTGCGGCTCGGAGAACCCGAACAAGGTCACCCATGTACGGCTCAAGAACGTCAAGACCGGCGCGCTGACCGACCTCAAGACCGACGGCGTCTTCATCGCGATCGGCCATGCGCCGGCGACGGAGCTCGTCAAAGGCCAGATCAAGCTGAAACCGTCGGGCTATGTCGAGGTGGCGCCGAACTCCACGGCGACCTCGGTGCCCGGCCTGTTCGCCGCCGGCGACGTGGCGGACGAAACCTTCCGGCAGGCGGTCACCGCCGCCGGCCTCGGCTGCATGGCTGCGCTCGAGGCCGAACGCTTCCTGGCTCTTCGCGCGAGCGATCGCGCAGCGGCGGAATAATCATGGCACGATCTCGCGACGGATTTACGGATATGGATTGGGACAAGCTGAAGGTCTTTCACGCAGCGGCGGAAGCTGGCAGCTTCACGCATGCCGGCGAGCAGCTTGGCCTGTCGCAATCGGCGGTCTCCCGCCAGGTCAGCGCGCTGGAGCAGGAGCTCTCGGTCTCGCTGTTTCACCGCCATGCCCGAGGCCTGATCCTCACCGAGCAGGGCGACCTCCTGTTCCGCACCGCGCATGACGTGTTCATGCAGTTGCAGGCGGCGCGCGCCAAGCTCACCGACAGCCGCGAGCGGCCGAGCGGCGACCTCAAGATCACGACACCACCGGCGCTCGGCATCAACTGGCTGATCCCGCGGCTCGACGAGTTCACCGCGCTCTATCCGGACATCCGGATCTCGCTGATCGTCACCGACGAGGACCTCGATCTGTCGATGCGCGAGGCCGACGTTGCGATCCGCACCCGCAAGCCGACCCAGCCGGACCTGATCCAGCGCAAGCTGTTCTCGATCGGCTTCCACGCCTATTGCTCGCCGGAATACATCAAGCGCTTCGGCACACCGCGGACGCTGGATGATCTCGACTCGCACCGCATCATCATGCTCGGCGACTCGCAGGTACCGCCGCATCTGCAGAACCGCAGCTGGCTGATCGACGCCGGCCGCAACGGCTCCGGTCCGCGCGAGCCCTACTTCAAGGTCAACAACATCCTGGGGTTGGTGCGCGCCTGCCAGCAAGGCCTCGGCATCGCCGCGTTGCCGGACTATCTGGTCGAACAGAACAACCTCGTGCAGCTGTTCGGCGAGTCCGACTCGATCGCGCTCGACACCTACTTCGTCTATCCGGAAGAGCTGAAGACAGTGGCCCGGGTGCAGGTGTTCCGCGACTTCGTGGTCAGCAAGGCGCAGCGCTGGCCGTCCTGATTAAGCCGGCCTTATGGGGCTGGTTTATAGGGATATCCGCGCTGCCCCCGGTCTCCGCATGACTGACATGCGGCCTGGATAGTTGCTGCATGCCGTCGATGGGGATCATAGTGTTTACACGCTGAGCGGTCGCGTCGCGCATATGTCCCCCTCCTCCAGTGGCGCGGAAGTTCAGTAATCCCTCTTGGAAGGTGATTGTGTCGGCCTCACGTGGCCAATACCTTAAGCCGGGCTCATCAGAGCCCGGCTTTTTTTCATAGCCATCGTGCCGCACGTCACGGTCAGCATGTGCATTGACAACAACCTCGCAGCGCAGCATCATTGTTGAATGATCACGACTTCGTGCGCCGCTCTCTCGTCGAAAAAAGCTCCCCTCCCGGGGACACGAGATCGCGCGCGATAAGATCACCTTCGCATTCAACGATCCCGAAACCCCGCCGCTTGGACGGGGTTTTTTGTTGGTCCCGTCTCCGGCTTGTCCCCTGAGGAGATGGAACATGACTGAGCTACACCAGCAATTGCAGGGCCTCTGGCTGCCTTTGATCACGCCGTTCCGCGACGGCGAACTCGACGCCACGTCGCTGCGCCGCCTGGTGCGACACTATGCCGGCGGCCCCGTCGACGGCTTCATTCTCGGCGCAACCTCCGGTGAAGGCATGGCGCTCGGCACCGACGAGCTGGAGGGGCTGGTCAGTGTCGTGCTCGACGAGCTCGCTGCCAGCTCCCGCCATCTGCCAGTCGTGCTCGGGCTGTCCGGCGCTTCCACCGCCAGGATGAAGGAAGCGCTGGATGACACCGCCGACTGGCCGATCAACGGCTATCTGATCGCAAGCCCCTATTACATCAGGCCCTCGCAGCGCGGTCTCGTGCAGCATTTCAACGCACTCGCCGATCATGCGTCGTGGCCGATCGTGCTCTACAACATTCCCTATCGCACGGCGGTGAACCTCACCAACGAGACGCTGCTGGCGCTCGCGGAACATCCCAACATCGCCGGCATGAAGGATTGCTGCGCCGACCGCGCGCAGTCGATCGACTTCCTGAACCGGCGGCCGGCCGGCTTCCGCGTGCTGACCGGCGAGGATGCGCAGACATTCGATGCGCTCTCGGACGGCGCCGACGGCGCGATCCTGTTGTCCGCACATCTGGAGACCGACACCTTCGCGTCGATCCGCACGCTGCTGCGGCAGGGCAAGCGCGACGCGGCACTGGCGGCCTGGCAGAGTGTGGTCGGGCTGACCCGGCTGCTGTTCGCGGAACCCAGCCCCGCGCCGGCCAAGCATTGGCTGTGGCGGCAGGGCCTGATCGACAGCCCCGAGGTGCGGCTGCCGATGGTCGAGGTGAGCGAGGATCTCGCAACCTGGCTCGATGCCGAGATGGAGCGCCGCGCGCAGCTGCTGCTGCCGGCATAGCCGCTGTGCCGTGCTCTGGTCCCTCGCCCCGCTCTTGCGGGAAGAGGTAAGACGGCTCAATCCAGCTTCACCCGCGACAGCCGCAGCGCGTTGCCGATCACGCTGACCGACGACAGCGCCATTGCGGCTGCGCCGAGCATCGGCGACAGCAGGATGCCGAACAGCGGATACAGCACGCCGGCTGCGATCGGCACGCCGGCGGCGTTGTAGGCGAACGCGAACGCCAGGTTCTGGCGGATGTTGCGCATGGTCGAGACCGACAATCGCCGCGCGCGGACCAGGCCCATCAGGTCACCGGTGAGCAGCGTGATGCCGGCGCTCTCGATCGCGACGTCGGTGCCGCCGCCCATCGCGATGCCGACATCGGCCGCGGCCAGCGCCGGCGCGTCGTTGACGCCGTCGCCGGCCATCGCGACGGTGCGGCCCTCGCCGCGCAGCCGCTGCACGACCTCGCTCTTGCGCTCCGGCAGCACGCCGGCCTCGACCTCGTCGATGCCGAGCGTTTTCGCTACCGCGCGCGCGGTGGTCTCATTGTCGCCGGTCAGCATTACGATGCGCAGGCCTTCTGCACGCAGCGCCTGCAATGCATTCGCAGCCGATGGCTTGACCGGATCGGCGATCGCGATCACGCCGGCAATGCTGCCATCGACCGCGAGATAGATCGCGGTAGCGCCGTCCCGCCGCGCGGCTTCGGCCGCCTGATCCAGCGTTGTCGTCGCGATCTTCAGTTCGGCCATCAGTACCGCATTGCCGAGCGCGACCTGCCTGCCTTCGACCGTGCCGGTCGCGCCCTTGCCGGAGGGCGAGGCAAAGTTGCTGACGGCCGACGATGCGAGCTTGCGCTCCTTGGCTGCCGCGATGATCGCCTGCGCCAGCGGATGCTCGCTGCCCTGCTCGACGCCGGCGGCAAGGCGCAGCAGGTCGCCCTCGTCAAACCCTTCGGCGGCAATGATGCGCACCACCTTCGGCTTGCCTTCGGTGAGCGTGCCGGTCTTGTCGATGACCAGCGTGTCGATCGCCTCCATCCGCTCCAGCGCCTGCGCGTCGCGGATCAGGATGCCGGAATGCGCGCCTCGGCCGACGCCGACCATGATCGACATCGGCGTCGCCAATCCGAGCGCACAGGGGCAGGCGATGATCAGCACCGTGACGGCTGCGACCAGCGCAAAGGTGAGGCGCGGTTCGGGCCCGAACACCGTCCAGGCGATGAAGGCGAGCACCGCCGCGGCGATCACCGCCGGCACGAACCAGCCGGCGACGCGATCGGCGAGCCGCTGGATCGGCGCGCGTGAGCGCTGCGCCTTCGCCACCATGTCGACGATGCGCGACAGCATGGTGTCGCGGCCGACCTTCTCGGCGCGCATCACGAGGCCGCCGCTCTGGTTGACGGTGCCGCCGATCACGCTGGCGCCTTCCGCCTTCGTGACCGGCATCGATTCACCCGTCACCATGGATTCGTCGATGACGGCGCGGCCCTCGACCACGACGCCATCGACCGGCACCTTCTCGCCGGGGCGTACCCGCAGGCGATCGCGACCTTGATCGCATCGATGTCGATGTCCTCGTCGCCGTGATCGGTGATGCGCCGCGCGGTCTTCGGCGCCAGCCCAAGCAGCGCGCGGATCGCGCCCGAGGTCTGCGCGCGGGCGCGCAGCTCCAGGACCTGACCGAGCAGCACCAGTACCGTGATCACCGCCGCGGCCTCGAAATACACCGCGACCGCGCCATGCATCTCGCGGAACGCCGGCGGGAACAGCTGCGGCGCCAGCGTGGCGACCACGCTGTAGGCATAGGCGACGCCGGTGCCGATCGCGATCAGCGTGAACATGTTGAGATTGCGGGTGGCCAGCGACTGCCAGCCGCGCACGAAGAACGGCGCGCCCGCCCAAAGCACGACCGGCGTCGCCAGCACGAACGAGATCCAGTTCGAGGTGGATTGCGGCACCAGATGCATCAGCCCGAGATGACTGCCCATCTCGAGCACGAACACCGGGAGCGTCAACGTCAAGCCGATCCAGAACCGGCGCGTCATATCGATCAATTCGGGATCCGGTCCGTCGTCGAGCGAGACCTGCTCGGGCTCCAGCGCCATGCCGCAGATCGGGCAGCTACCGGGACCGACCTGGCGCACCTCGGGATGCATCGGGCAGGTGTAGATCGTGCCGGCCGGCATTGGCGGCTCGGGCTCGCGCGGCTTGAGATATTTCTCCGGCTCGGCCTCGAAGCGCTCGCGGCAGCGGCCGCTGCAGAACAGGTACTCCTCGCCGTTGTAGCTGAAGCGGTGCTTGGCGGTCGCCGGGTTGACCTTCATGCCGCAGACCGGATCGATCGCGAACGCCGCCTCGGCCGGCGCGGCGTCGTGCTCATGCTTGCCGCCGCAGCAGGAATGCGCGGCCGCGCCATGATGGTGATGATCTGCGTGCGAATGGTCGTGCTTTGCCTGTGCCACGAAACTCTTCCCGGCCGTATCCGGCCTCTTGATTTACATACCCTAGGGGGGTATATGAGGCGTATGAGAGACGAGGTCAAGACATCCTGTTTAAAACGGCTCAAACGGATCGAGGGTCAGATCCGCGGGCTCGCCACGATGGTCGAGGAAGATCGCTACTGCATCGACGTCGTGACGCAGATCGCCGCGGCGCGCGCGGCGCTGCGCCGCGTCGAGGAAGAGGTGCTGCGCGATCACGTGGCGCATTGCGTCGAACATGCGATCTCGTCCGGCGACAAGGCCGACCAGCGGCGCAAGATCGCCGAGCTGATGGATGTGATCGGCCGCGCGGATCGGTGACGCGTCAGAGCTACCGCATACTCGGTGTCGTCCCTGCGAAAGCAGGGACCCATAACTACCGGACGTTAGGATAGAGCGAGCTGGGGCCACAGGTCGCGCAAGAACTGTGCCCTGTGGTTATGGTCCCGGGTCGCGCTGCGCTTGCCCGGGAGACGTGGAACAACGCAGGGTTCAGTTCACCCGCTACTGATGGAGACGAGAGCGGCGCCTCATATTCAGTGTCGTCCCTGCGAAAGCAGTCACCCATAACCACAAGACGTTAGGATAGAGCGAGCTGGGGCCATAGCGCGCTTCATAACCACGCCCTGTGGTTATGGGTCCCGGGTCGCGCTTCGCTTGCCCGGGACGACGTGGGGAGAGAGCAGCGCCTCAGGTTCAGTGTCGTCCCGGCGAAGGCCGGGACAACACTGAGGAGAGATCGAGTTTAGGTATTGAACCTGAAATGCATCACGTCGCCGTCGGCGACGACGTAGTCCTTGCCTTCGAGCCGCAGCTTGCCGGCATCGCGGGCGCCGGCTTCGCCGTTGCCGGCGATGTAGTCGTCATACGCGATGGTCTCGGCGCGGATGAAGCCCTTCTCGAAATCGGTGTGGATCACGCCGGCGGCGGCGGGCGCCTTGGTGCCGCGATCGATGGTCCAGGCCCGCGCTTCCTTCGGACCGACGGTGAAATAGGTGATGAGGTCGAGCAGCTGGTAGCCGGCGCGGATCAGCCGGTCGAGCCCGGCCTCTTCGAGGCCCAGCGTCTCCAGGAATTCGGCGCGCTCGGCACGCGACAGCGTCGCGATCTCGGATTCGATCTTGGCGGAGATCACGACTGCGACCGCGCCCTCCTCCTTGGCACGCTCGAACACCGCCTTGGAGAAATTGTTGCCGTCCTTGGCCGAGCCTTCCTCGACATTGCAGACATAGAGCACGGGCTTCGAGGTCAGCAGGCCGAGCATGCGGAACGCACGCTCTTCCTCCGGCTTGCGCTCCATGCCGCGAGCCGGCTTGCCGTCACGCAGCAACGACAGCGCGCGGTTGACCAGCTCGAGCTGCTCCTTGGCGTCCTTGTCGTTGCCCTTGGCCTTCTTGGTGAGGTTGTCGACGCGCTTCTCGAGGCTGTCGAGGTCGGACAGCATCAGCTCGGTCTCGATGGTCTCGATGTCGGCGAGCGGCGCGATCTTGCCTTCGACATGGGTGATGTCGGAATCCTCGAAGCAGCGCACCACATGGGCGATGGCATCGACCTCGCGGATGTTGGCGAGGAACTGGTTGCCGAGGCCTTCGCCCTGCGACGCGCCGCGGACGAGGCCTGCGATATCGACGAAGGTGAGCCGGGTCGGGATGATCTGTGCGGACTTCGCGATCGCCGCGAGTTTCTCCAGCCGCGGATCGGGCACCGCCACCTCGCCGACATTCGGCTCGATGGTGCAGAACGGATAGTTCGCCGCCTGGGCAGCAGCCGTCTCGGTCAGTGCATTGAACAGCGTCGACTTGCCGACGTTAGGCAGCCCGACGATCCCGCATTTGAATCCCATGTCTTCCTCTATCCATCTCGTCATGTCCGGCCTTGCGCCGGCATGACGACAAGGGGATCAGGCCGGCTTGTCGCCGCCGTACTCACCCTTGTCGAAAAATCCCTTGGCCTGCATCGTCAGATGCACCTTGTTCGCAAACGACGCATCGTGCCCCGCTGCGAGCAGTCCGGCATTGTCGGCGACGGCCTGGCACAAGGCCTCCACCCACGCCCGGTCGCTCTTGGCGAAGTCCGACAGCACGTGGCTGTGCACGAGCTCCTTGACGCCGGGATGACCGATGCCGAGCCGCACCCGCCGATATTCGTTGCCGATATGCGCGGAGATCGAGCGCAGCCCGTTATGGCCGGCGATCCCGCCGCCGATCTTGACCCGCACCTTGGCCGGCGGCAATTCCAGCTCGTCCTGGAACACGGTGATGTCGGGGGGCGCGAGCTTGAAGAAGTTCGCCGCTTCCTGCACCGCGCGTCCGGACTCGTTCATGTAGGTGGTCGGCTTCAGCAGCACGACCTTCTCGCGATCGACGACGCCTTCCGAGGTCTCGCCCTGAAAGCGACGGCGCCATGGTCCGAAACCATGACGCCGTGCAATCTCGTCGACCGCCAGGAAGCCGATATTGTGCCGGTTGCTGGCGTATTTCGCGCCTGGATTACCGAGACCAACAAAGAGGCGCATGGCACGGCATCCCGCATCGGCGCGCCATCAGATGATCGCGCGCCGACCTGATCGGTTACTTCTTCTTGTCGCCACCGCCGGCGGGAGCCTTGGCACCCGCGGCAGGAGCCGCAGCACCCGCAGCCGGAGCCGCAGCGGCCGGAGCCGCAGCACCCGCTGCCGGAGCAGCGCCACCGGCAGCCGCCGCAGCCGCGGCCTTCTGCTCTTCGGCGTAGCCGGACGGCGGCACGATGGTGACCAGGGTCGCGTCCTCGCGGGTCAGCGACTTCACGCCCTTCGGCAGCTTGACGTCGGTGAGATGCAGCGAGTGGCTGATCTCGAGGCTGCCGACATCCGCTTCGATGTATTGCGGAATGTTGTCGACCGCGCATTCGAGCTCGAGCGCGTGGGTGACGATGTTCACGGTGCCGCCGCGCTTGATGCCGGGGGCGGCTTCCGCGTTGATGACGTGCAGCGGCACGCTGACGCGGATGGTCGCGCCTTCGCCGAGCCGCAGGAAGTCGACATGGAGCGGGAAGTCCTTCACCGGGTCGAGGTGGTAGTCGCGCGGAATCACGCGGTGCTTCTTGCCCTCGAGATCGATGTCGAACAGCGTGGTGAGGAACCGGCCCGCCAGGATGCGCTGGCGCAGTTCACGATCGTCCACCGAGATGGTGACGGGGGGCTGGTTGTCTCCGTAGATCACTCCGGGAACTCTCCCGGCGCGACGCTCTGCCCGGGCGGCCCCCTTGCCGCTCTTCGGACGCGCGGTCGCCTTCAATTCCTTGACGGTCGCCATAGCGTTAAGTCCTTGTATTTAAAAAGTTAAAGGCCGCAGCGCGGCCCATGCTCAAGTCCACAGCAAGCCTCCAGGGGTGCGGGGGCCGCGGACGTGGCGGGCTTTTAGCCCCAAAGGGCCGAAATGACAAGGAAATGAAGGGATTTTTCTTGCTCGCGCGCCTCGGCGAGGTGAGCTGCCAATTTACCGGAATGTCCAGTAAAAATCTTCGTCCGCCCTCTCGCCTTGCTCGGTGCGGGCCAGTCCCAGGTTCCTTACCGCGCTGTCGACCGCTAGGAACGCCTCTCGATACTTCTCAGCCGCCCACAGCCCCTCAAATATTTGGAGCTCAGTCGGATGGCCCGAGAGCAATGTCCGGGTCTCCCTCAGATACGCTTCTTTGACGGCTTCAGTCATGTTCCCGACTGGAAGGGCCGCAAGGTTCGAGATGGGAGGTCGGAAATGCCCTGCCGCCGGCCGGGCTCGTTAGCCCGCCGAACCGCCGAGCTTGGCTTCCAGCGCGGCGATCCGGGCCTTCAGCGCCTCGTTCTCCTCGCGGGCCAGGCGGGCCATGTCTTTGACCGCGTCGAACTCCTCGCGCTTGACCACGTCGAGGTCGCGCAGGATGCGTTCGGCCTGGTTGCGCATGACCGTGTCGACCTCGCGCTTGACGCCCTGGGCGGCGCCCGCGGCATCGTTCATCAGACGGCCGATCTCATCGAAAAACCGGTTGCTGGTCTGGGTCATCTGGCAAAACTCTCCGCGTTCACTGAATCGCGATAAGACAATGGCGATCCCCGCCATCCGGTTCAAGTCCGCCGCGAATGGCAGGCCTAAATGGCAGCCTTGGCGGGAGCTTGCCTTGTCATGCTCCGGTTTCCTTGCAATCGTATGAACCCACAAGAGAAATCGCACACATAACGCGAGCAGAAACGCCATGATCGAAGCGACCGTCGAGATCCCCACCAAGGACGGCAAGACCACCACCTTCATCACCCATCCCGAGCGCGGCGGCCCCTTCCCGGTCGTCATCTTCTACATGGACGCACCGGCGATCCGCGAGGAGCTGCGCGACATGGCGCGCCGGCTCGGCACCTCGGGCTATTACGTGATGCTGCCCAACATGTATTACCGCGCCGGCGTGATGGAGCTCGGCCCGATCAATCCCGATCCGGAATCGCCCGAGCGCAAGCGCATGTTCGAGCTGATGCACTCGCTCAACATCCCGCTGGTCATGGAAGACACCAGGGGCCTGCTCGCCTACGCCGAGACGCAGAAGGCCGCCAACACCAACATCATCGGCACCGTCGGCTACTGCATGAGCGGGCGCTATGCGGTGAACGCGGCCACGCATTTCGGCGATCGGGTCAAGGCCGCCGCCTCGATCTACGGCACGCATCTGGCGACCGACCAGCCCGACAGTCCGCATCTTGCCGCGCAAAAGACCAAAGCCGAACTCTATTTCGCCTGCGCCGAGACCGATATCTACGCGCCTCAGGAAATCATCGAGCAGGTGAAGGCCGGCATGAAGGGATCGAACAACGAGGGCGAGATCTATCCCGGCACGCATCACGGCTTTGCGTTCCCCAAGCGCCCGGTCTATGACCGCGACGCCGCCGAACGCCATTGGGAGCGGCTGCTCGCGCTCTACCGGCGCAACCTCGTGAACTGAGTCTCAACCCGCACGATGCCGTTCCTGCTGATCGACTTTCCGGTGTTCAACCCCGTCGCGCTCGCGCTCGGGCCGATCGTAATCCGCTGGTATGCGCTGGCCTATATCGTCGGCATCGTGCTGGGCTGGATCTACGCCCGCTCGCTGATCAAGAAGGAACGGCTGTGGGGCGGCCCCGCGCCGATCACGCTGCCGCAGCTCGACGATTTCATCCTCTGGGTCACCATCGGCATCATCGTCGGCGGCCGCACCGGCTATGTGCTGTTCTACAATTTGCCGTTCTTCATGGCGCACCCGTCCGAGATCCTCGAATTGTGGAAGGGCGGCATGTCGTTCCACGGCGGCTTCCTCGGCTGCGTCGCCGCGGTGATGCTGTTTGCCCGCCGCAACGACATCCCGATCCTGTCGCTCGGCGACATCACCACCGCGGTCGCGCCGATCGGGCTGCTCCTCGGCCGGCTCGCCAACTTCATCAACAGCGAATTGTGGGGCCGGCACGCCGACCCGAGCCTGCCCTGGGCCATGATCTTCCCCAATGGCGGGCCGCTACCGCGCCATCCGAGCCAGCTCTATGAAGCCGGCCTCGAGGGCATCGTGCTGTTCACGGTGCTGGCGATCATGATCCGGATGGGTGCGCTGAAGCGGCCCGGCCTGATCCTCGGCAGCTTCATTGCGATCTACGGCATCGCCCGGATCATCGGCGAGCACTTCAGGGAGCCGGACCCGCAGCTCGGATTCCTGTGGGGCGGACTAACCATGGGGATGCTGCTGTCGGTGCCAATGATTATCGTGGGCGCTATCATCATCACGGCCGCCGTTCGCCGCAGGGCAAACGGGCCGGCGCCGACAACTCCAACCTAGCGCAAGTTCATTCCAAGGAAGGCCGTGAGCGAACCCTCCCCGTTGCTGGATGAGATCAGGAAGCTGATCAAATTATCCGGGCCGATGCCGGTCTGGCGCTACATGGAATTGTGCCTGATGCATCCGCAGTACGGCTATTACCTGTCGCGCGATCCGCTCGGCCGCGAGGGCGACTTCACCACGGCGCCCGAGGTCAGCCAGATGTTCGGCGAGCTGCTGGGGCTGTGGAGCGCCTCGATCTGGCGCGCGATCGGCTCGCCCGAGACGTTCCGTCTGATCGAGCTCGGACCCGGCCGCGGCACCATGATGGCCGACGCGCTGCGAGCGCTTCGCGTGCTGCCGCCGCTCTACCAGTCGCTCAGCATCCATCTCGTCGAGGTCAATCCGGTGCTGCGCGAGAAGCAGCAGGCGACGCTGACCGGCGTGCGCAACATCACCTGGCACGACAGCATCGACGATGTGCCCGAGGGACCGGCCGTCATCCTCGCCAACGAATATTTCGACGTGCTGCCGATCCACCAGATGGTCCGCCGCGAGACCGGCTGGCACGAGCGCACGGTCGGGATGGACGCCAATGGCAGCCTGTATTTCGCGCCCGCCCCCGAGCCGACGCCGCACTTCGAGGTGCTGCTGCCGCCGCTGGTGCGCGCCGCGCCGCTCGGTGCGGTGTTCGAGTGGCGGCCCGACAACGAGATCATGAAGCTAGCGACGCGGGTGCGCGACCAGGACGGCGCCGCGCTGATCATCGACTACGGCCATCTGCGCAGCGACGCCGGCGACACCTTCCAGGCGATCGCGCGCCACAGCTTCGCCGACCCGCTGAAGAACCCGGGGCAGGCCGACGTGACCGCGCATGTCGACTTCCAGGCGCTGGCGCGGGCCGCGGAGGACGTCGGCGCGCTCGTCCACGGGCCGGCGACGCAGGGCGACTTCCTCAAGCGCCTCGGGGTCGAGGCTCGCGCCGCAGGACTGATGGCGAAAGCCAGCCCCGAAATGTCCGCCGACATCGCCGGTGCACTGAGGCGGTTGACCGATTCCGGGCGCGGCGGGATGGGCTCGATGTTCAAGGTCATGGCCATCTCCGATCCGCGCCTCACCTCGATCGCGGGCCTCAGCGATCAGCCTGACGAGACCGAACAATGACATTGGGATCACCGCTGCTGTCGGCCATTCCGGGCCTGCGCCACGCCTTCTTCTCGCGCGAGGGTGGCGTCTCCGAGGGCATCTATGCCGGCCTCAATGGTGGTCTCGGCTCGCACGACGATCCGGCCAATGTCGCGGAGAACCGGCGGCGGATGGCCGAGCAGCTCGGCGTGCCGCTCGACCACCTGATCAGCGTGCATCAGGTCCACTCGCCCGACGTCGTGGCCGTGACCGGCCCGTGGAACGGCGCTGCACGGCCGAAGGCGGATGCGCTGGTCACGCGCATCGAAGGGCTTGCGATCTCGGTCACGACCGCCGACTGCGGCCCGATCCTGTTCGTCGATCCCGATGCGCGGGTGATCGGCGCGGCGCATGCCGGCTGGAAGGGCGCGCTGACCGGCGTGCTGGAATCGACCATCGATGCGATGGAGAAGCTCGGCGCCGAGCGCAGCGGCATCGTCGCCGCGATCGGGCCGCTGATCCGCAAGGAATCCTACGAGGTCGGCGGCGAGTTCGTCGAACGCTTCATCGAGGCCGATGCGGAAAACGGCATATTCTTCATGCCCGCCGAACGCGACGGCCATGCGATGTTCGATCTCGCCGGCTTCATCCGCATGCGGCTGGAGAATGCCGGCGTGCTGATGATCGACGATCTCGGCATCGACACCTATTCCGACGAGCGATGCTTCAGCTATCGCCGCTCGGTGCACCGCAAGGAAGCCGATTACGGCCGGCACGTTCACGCCATCGCGCTGGAAGCTGACGCCGGACACCCCCACGATTTTTGTGCGACAAGCGGCTTGACTCTCCACCTGCTGGAGACCGGACAAGCGGCGCATGACACAACGCACCTACAGCATCGGCGAGGCGGCACGGCTCAGCGGAATTTCTGTCCGCAAGCTCCGCTTCTATTCGGACCAGGGCTTGCTGCCGCCGGCCGGCCGCACCGCGAGCGGCTATCGGGTCTTCAGCGACGACGAACTGGTTCGCCTCGACCTGATCCGCTGCCTGCGCGATGCGGGGCTCGGTCTCGACGCCATCCGTGAGGTCCTGACCAAGGAACTCTCGCTCGTCGAGGCGCTGAAGCTCCGCCTCGAGACGCTGGAAGCGGAGATCGCGGCGCAGCGCCGCGTCGCCTCGGCCCTGCGGGCTGCGTTGCGTTCACCGCAACTCACCGAAGCAGACCTGAGGAGATTCCTGACCATGACGCAGCTGTCCCGCACTGAACGCCGCAACGTCGTCGAACGCTTCTTCGAGAAAGTATCCGACGGCATCAACATCGACCGGAAATGGATCCGGCAGATGATCGAAACCAGCGTGCCCGAATTGCCCGACGAGCCGACGCCGGAACAATGCGATGCCTGGATCGAGCTGTCGCAGATGCTCAGCGATCCCACGCTGGTCGCCAACATGCGCGCCAACGCCGAAGACGTCTGGAATCATCACATGCTGGACCTCGCCGCCTGGCAACAAGCCAACGAGGCCGTATTGGCGAGCGCCAAGGAGATCGTCGCGCGTGGCCTCGCGCCGGATTCGGAAGCCGGCAAGACACTGGCGCGCGACTGGCTGGAGACGTCGGCGCGACTGCTGAAACGAGAACCCGATCTGGAATTCCGAACCTGGATTCGCGGCAAGTATGCGCTGCACGATGCCCGCGCGGCGCGTTACTGGGAACTGGTCGCCATCATGCGCGGGCAGTCGCCGGACGCGAGCCCGAACCGCGAATGGGCATGGATCACGGCAGCTATGCGGCACCATCTCTCTGACTGAGCAAGGAAATCCGAAACCTCGTGGCGTGGCCATCGGATCGGTTAAGTGCTGTGGCCGTCCTGCCCTAGACGTTAAGCCGTTTTAACGATATCGCAGGACGCAATGAGGGAAGCGTCAAACCACCAGTTTCAAACTGGGACAGCCGTGCGTGCCGCGCTCGCGGCCACCTGGCTGGCGATCGCGTGTGCGCTCGGCGGCTGCGCGGCCGGCGGCAATGTCGCCGACTCCTATGCCATGGCCACCCCGGCGGGCAGCGGCGCAACCGTCGCGTTCGAATCGATCGACGGCCCGCGCCCCAGGTGTTCGACCGCATGGTGGGTGTGCTCGACAGCGAATCCAAGCTGCGCAGCCTTTCGATCGTGTCGCGCGAAGGCGCTGCGGCCTATCGTGTGCGCAGCTATCTGTCGGCGCAGGTGGTGCGCGGCCGGACCATGATCGCGTGGGTCTGGGACGTCTACGACAGCAATCAGCAACGCGCGCTCCGGCTCTCGGGCGAGGAGCCCGCAGGCAAGGCCGGCCGCGACGCCTGGGCCGCCGCCGACGATCTGGTGCTGCGCAAGATCGCCCAGGCCGGCCTCAGTGGCCTCTCCAGCATGATCAATGGCGGCCCGGCTGATGGCCCGGCCCCAGCACCGGAGCTCCGCGGGCCGGCGATGGTCAGCGCCCCGGCCCCCGCCGAGACCGTGGCCCTCAGCTATTCCGCCAACTAACCCCCGGTATCTCCCGGGGAAATGCGTTTTTTGCCCAGGAAAACCGTGGCGAAGGCGACCTAATGGGTTGCCAGCGGAGCCGCCTGCCTGATATTCCCTCGCGCACCGAAAACCCGCCGGTTCTGTAAGGACTTGAGATGCTGAACATCGTATCCAGCAAGGCGCGGGGGGAAGCATCGATGTCGGCAAAAAACGGATCCATCAAGCTCGTCGCCGGCAACTCCAATCCTGCGCTGGCGCAGGAAATCGCCAAGGGACTTGGCATCGAATTGACCAAGGCCGTGGTCCGGCGTTTCGCCGACATGGAGATCTTCGTCGAAATCCAGGAGAACATCCGCGGCTCGGACATGTTCATCCTGCAGTCGACGTCGTTTCCGGCCAACGACAATTTGATGGAGCTCCTGATCATCACCGACGCGCTGCGCCGTGCTTCCGCGCGCCGCATCACCGCGGTGGTGCCCTACTTCGGCTATGCCCGCCAGGACCGGAAATCCGGTTCGCGCACGCCGATCTCGGCCAAGCTCGTCGCCAACCTGATCTCCCGCGCCGGCGTCGACCGCGTCATGACGCTCGACCTGCATGCCGGCCAGATCCAGGGCTTCTTCGACATCCCGACCGACAATTTGTTCGCCGCGCCGCTGATGGTGCGCGACATCAGGGAAAAGTTCGACCTCGCCAAGGTGATGGTGGTGTCGCCCGACGTCGGCGGCGTGGCCCGTGCGCGCGGCCTCGCCAAGCGCATCAACACCCCGCTTGCGATCGTCGACAAGCGCCGCGAGCGTCCCGGTGAGTCCGAGGTGATGAACGTGATCGGCGACGTCGCCGGCTACAACTGCATCCTGGTCGACGACATCGTGGACTCCGGCGGCACGCTGGTAAACGCGGCCGAGGCCCTGATCGGGCACGGCGCCAAGGAAGTCTCGGCCTACATCACCCACGGCGTGCTGTCCGGCGGCGCCGCCGCGCGCATCGCCTCGTCGCGGCTGAAGGAACTGGTCATTACCGACTCGATCTTGCCGACCGAAGCCGTCAACAAGGCGCCGAACATCCGCCAGATCTCGATCGCGGGGCTGATCGCCGAAGCGATCGGCCGCACCGCGGCGGAAGAGTCGGTGTCGAGCCTGTTCGATTAGCACTCTGTCGTCCCGGCGAAAGCCGGGACCCATAACCACAGGGCTCCATTGTGGAACGCCGCTGTGGCCCCATCCTTCAACCAACAAACATTCGTGGCTATGGGTCCCGGCTCAAGGCCGGGACGACACTGAGTTTGCGGTAGCCGCCTCCTCAGAACCCCGGCCGCGGCACGTGGCTCATCAGCGTCCGCACGTAGCCGCCATCGACGATGATCTCTTCGCCATTGACATATGACGAGCGGTCGCTGGCCAGGAACAGCGTCGCGTCCGCCATGTCCTGCGGCGCGCCGATCCGGCGCATCGGCACCACGGCGGTGCGCCGCTCGGTGACCCCGGGGGTATCGTAGAAGGCCTGGCTCATCGGCGTGACGACCAGGCCGGGGCTGACCACATTGCTGCGAATGCCGTGCGGCCCCCATTCGGCGGCAAGCTGCTGCGAGAGCATCACGACGCCGGCCTTGCTGACGCTGTAGGCGCCGCTCTGGCCCTGCGCATTGCTGGCGGCGATCGAGGCGACGTGGATCAAGCTGCCGCGACCGGCCTTGCGCATCTGGCGGCCGAACGCCTGCGCGCAGATGAGATAACCGGTGAGATTGACCGCCAGCACCGCGTTCCATTCGGCAAGCGGCAGCGTATCGAGCCCGCCGGGACGCAGCACCGCCGCGGTGTTGACGAGGATGTCGCATGAACCAAGCGTGCGCGCGACGGCGTCGGCGACAGCAGCGACATTGTCCTCGCTGGTCGTGTCACAGCTTGCGACGAGATGGCCGTC
This sequence comes from Bradyrhizobium viridifuturi, assembly GCF_001238275.1. Taxonomy (GTDB): domain Bacteria; phylum Pseudomonadota; class Alphaproteobacteria; order Rhizobiales; family Xanthobacteraceae; genus Bradyrhizobium; species Bradyrhizobium viridifuturi. Next base: position 45,340 of record NZ_LGTB01000022.1, on the reverse strand, counting down.
GCCGAACTCGCGAAGCCTGGCCTTGGTCTCGGCCAGACCGCGTTCGTCGCGATCGAGTGCGGCGACTTTGACGTCGGCACGGGCGAAGCTGACCGCAGTGGCACGGCCGATGCCGCCGCCTCCGCCGGTGACAACGGCAACGCGACCCGACAGGCCGAGCCAGTCGGAGGAATGTTGTTCGGTCATGGGCGCCTCCCGCGCGTTCTGATTATGCCGGCAAGCATAACCGAACGCGCAGGCTACGAGAGCGATCCCGGCACGCATGCCGGAATCGCATCTTCGTCGGGCCTTAGGCTGTTGACGCGTTAGCCGGGTATCCCCGCCGCGACCTGGCCGCGCAGGCGTTCCAGGCTGAGCAGCGTGTTGGCGCAGGCTTCCGCGACCTCGATCCCCTTGATCACGAAGTGCTTGCGGAAGAAGTCGTAGTGCACCTCGGTCTCGTGGAACTGCTGCGGCGTCAGCACCGCCGAGAACACCGGCACTTCGGTGCGCAACTGCACATCCATCAGCGCCTTGATCACGGTGTCGGCAACGAATTCGTGGCGGTAGATGCCGCCATCGACGACGAGCCCGGCCGCAACGATTGCGGTGTAGCGGCGCGTCTTTGCCAGGAGCTGCGCATGCAGCGGGATCTCGAACGAGCCCGGCACCTCGAACACGTCGACATTGGTGATGTGACGGGCCTCGATCTCCTTCAGGAAGGAGATGCGGCATTCCTCCACCACATCGCGGTGCCAGGACGACTGCACGAAGGCAACGCGTTGCGGCTTTGCGAAGCGCGGATGCTCCGGCGCCGGCGGACCAGCCGGCGTGTCGGGAGCGCCTTCTGCTTGAGAGGTTTGGACTTCGGCGTTTTGAACTTCAGCGTCTTGCAACATCTGATTCATGGCTTTCCTCTTTCAGGACCAGAATCAGGGCATACGGACAACGACATTGACCCACGCGAAAACGCGAGGGCCGCCGCAACCGTTCTCTTTCATCCGGACTGTAACCGTCGGCTTCGGAATTGCACCGAATCTGCTGACCCTTTTTCCGGCTTCGCGGAAGAAGGCGCTCGCGGGCTTGGGCTCGTCACCCTTACCGCCGGTGGGGATTTTCACCCCGCCCTGAGAACATCGGCACGCCCGGGATGGACGCGCCTGAGCCGAAATATGACCAAACCGCGACAGCCGGGCAAGGCCTTGGCATGGGGAAACAGCATGTCCCCATGAGCGCGTTGCGGCTCTTGCAGAGTGAGGTGAGCGCCGGAAAGGCTGATTCACGCGTACGGCGAAGCGCCGGCAAATGGTTAACAAATCGTTTACCGACCACGAAGATTCCGATTTGTTCGCAAAATCACAAGTGTGGCGGAGATCAGCTGTGGACGATGCGCGCTTTGGCTGTGGACGGACTCGGCGTGCGGTTGCGCGGATTCCGCAAATCACATCACTTCATCGGCGTCAGGTCCAGGGGCATCCGGAAGCCCGGTCAAGGAGCTGTACTCGGCCACGACGCAGTATGTCGCAAGTGCCGGCTTCCGTGTGCGTATCAAGCGATCATAAGAACAAGGTCCGAGACGGCATGTCCCTCCTCGAAAGCATTATCGATTCCCGGAACAACCCGCTTGCGGTGGTCGAGGATATCGCCACCGACAACAACTGGGCGTTCGAGCGTTCCGGCGAAGACGAGGTGACGATTGTCTCCAAGGGAGACTGGATCGATTATCAGCTCTCCTTCACCTGGATGGGCGAGATCGAGGCGTTGCATCTCGCCTGCGCCTTCGACATGAAGATGCCGCAGGCGCGCCGCGCCGAGGTGCAGCGGCTGGTCGCTGCGATCAACGAACAATTGTGGGTCGGCCATTTCGATCTGTGGACCCACACCGGCATGGTGATGCATCGTCAGGCACTGGTGCTGCCGGGCGGCCTCACCGCCTCCACCGCGCAATGCGAGGCCATGGTGGTCAACGCGATCCACGCCTGCGAGCGCTACTATCCGGCGTTCCAGTTCGTGGTGTGGGCCGGCAAGTCGACCGCCGAGGCGATGGCCGCCGCGATGTTCGATACCGAGGGCGAAGCGTAAGGGTTCGCGGCCTTTCCACACGTCTCGGTGTCGTCCCTGCGAACGCAGGGACCCATACCCCGGCGGCCGCGGGGCTCACGCAAACTGCTTGTGGCTGACGTCACGCTTTACTAGAACCGCCTGTGGTTATGGGTCCCTGCGTTCGCAGGGACGACACAGAGTTTGCGGAGCCACCTGTGAGCACATCCAGCAGCGCACTGACGAATACGACCGGCGCCATCGCGCTTGCCGGCGCGGGCAAGATGGGCGGCGCGATGCTGACCGGCTGGCTCGCGCAGGGCCTTTCGCCGAAGCAGGTCGCGGTGATCGATCCGTATCTGTCGCCGGAGATCTCCGCACTCGCGGCGAAGGGCGCGCGGCTCAATCCGCAGGCGACCGACCTCGGCACGGTTGATACGCTTGTCGTCGCGGTGAAGCCGCAATCGTTCCGCGATGCCGGCGCTGCGTTGAAAGCATTGGTCGGCCCCTCGACCCTCGTGGTCTCGATCATGGCCGGCACGACCATCGCAGCGCTCGAGGAAGTCGTCGGCGGCGCGGTGGTGCGCGCGATGCCGAACACGCCGGCGGCGATCGGCCGCGGCATCACGGTCGCGGTGCCGTCAAAGCGCGTCACCGCAGCGCAGCGCGCCATGACCGATGCGCTGCTGAAGGCAACCGGGCTCGTCGAATGGGTCGACGATGAGGGCCTGATGGACGCGGTGACCGCGGTCTCCGGCTCCGGCCCGGCCTATATCTTCCTGCTCGCCGAAGAACTCGCCCGCGCCGGCGTCGCGGCCGGCCTGCCCGAGCAACTCGCAACCACGCTGGCGCGCGCGACCGTCGCCGGCTCCGGCGAGCTGCTGCACCGCTCGGACCTACCGTCGGCGACATTGCGGCAAAACGTCACCTCGCCCGGCGGCACCACCGCTGCGGCGCTGGAGGTGTTGATGGCGAGCGACGGCCTACAGCCGCTGATGACCCGCGCGATTGCCGCCGCGACGCGACGCTCGAAGGAACTGGCGAAGTAGCCCTTCGCCTACTGCGCCTGACCTGACGTTGCGGCCAGCCGCTTGTTGAAGCTCTCGACATTGATCAGGCCGCGGGCGTGGCGGCCTTCGCCGAGCTTGCGGGTGCCTTCGAACGCCCCGACCTCGAAGCGGATCACGCGGCGCTCGACCGCGACCACTTTCGCGGTGGTCCGCACCGTGGCTCCGACGAGCGCGGCGGCAAGATGACGGATGTCGACCTCGGTCCCGACCGTAACCCAGCCGGGCTGCAATGCTGCGCGGATGGCATCGCCCGATGCCATCTCCATCTCGAGGATCATCATCGGTGTCGCATAAACCATCGGCATATCAGGCACGAAATGCCCGACGGTGCGCTCCGGCGGCACCACGAGCATGCGCTCGGCGCTCATGCCGATCTTGATGAAGTCGCGTGCGTCCATAGGTGCCTCAAAAACACTGTCGTCCCGGGCAAGCGAAGCGCGACCCGGGACCATAACCACAAATATCAATTGATCGAAGGCTGTGGCCCCAGCGAACACAACAACCGGCATCGGTGGTTATGGGTCCCTGCTTTCGCAGGGACGACGACGGTGAGTTACTTCTTCGCCGCGGCCGCGCGCTCGACGAAGGACTTGCCGCCCTTCATCTTGTGATGCAGCGGCGCTTCGTTGATCTGGATCACGACCGCGTCGCGTCGACGCCGAGATTCTTCACCAGCGCCTGGGTGATGTCGCGCATCATGCCGAGCTTCTGCTCGTCGGTGCGGCCGGCGGCCATGCTCACGGTGATCTCAGGCATTGTTGCTCTCCCTCTTGTTGTCGCCATGGCCAGGCTGTTCCCGGCCATTCACGTCGGCGTGCATCAAACAAGAGGCGGATGCCCGGCACAAGGCCGGGCATCACATCACCAGCGAATGGCTATCCCCACGCCACGTCATGCCGCGCCAGGACCTCGCGGACTTTCGCGACCAGATCGGTCTCCGCGCAGGAGAATTGCGCCGGACGCGTCTCGCGCCATTCCTGATTGGACGCGATCGCAGCCGCGGCCTTGGCGCCCTCGATCAGATCCTTGATCTGCACCTCGCCGCGCGCCTTCTCGTCCGAACCCTGGATGATGACGCAGGGCGAGTTGCGGCGGTCGGCATATTTGAGCTGGTTGCCCATGTTCTTCGGGTTACCGAGATAGAGCTCGGCGCGAATGCCGGCCTGGCGCAGCTCTGCGACCATCTTCTGGTAGTCGGCGACGCGGTCGCGGTCGAACACGGTGACGACGACCGGGCCGAATTCGGCTCGCGTGTCGAGCTGGCCGAGCATGGTCAGCGCGGCCTGCAGGCGCGACACGCCGATCGAGAAACCGGTTGCCGGCACCGGCTCGCCGCGGAAGCGCGAGACCAGCCCGTCATAGCGGCCGCCGCCGCCGACCGAGCCGAACCGCACCGGGCGGCCCTTCTCGTCCTTGGTGTCGAGCAGCAGTTCAACCTCGTAGACCGGGCCGGTGTAATATTCGAGACCGCGAACCACGGTGGGGTCGATGCGGATGCGATCCGAGCCATAGCCGGACGCTGCGACCAGTTTTGCGATTTCCTCGAGCTCGCTCACGCCGGCCTGGCCAACTTCGCTCTTCGCGAGGTAGGTCTCCGCCGCCGCGATCGCCTCTCGCCAATCCGCACGCTGCTGCGTGACGGCCAGAACGATATCGGCATCCGCCGGGCTCAACTCAGCGCCCTTGGTGAAGTCGCCCTTGCCCTCTTCACCGCCATCCCATCGTCCGGGACCGAGCAGCTTGCGAACCTCGTCGGCGTGAAACTTGTCGAGCTTGTCGATCGCACGCAGCACCGTGAGCCTGCGGCCTGCATTGTCGTCGCCGCCGAGGCCGATCGCCTCGAGCACGCCGTCGAGCACCTTGCGGTTGTTCACCTTCACGACATAGGAGCCGCGCGGGATGCCGAGCGCTTCCATCGTGTCGGCCGCCATCATGCAGATCTCGGCGTCGGCCGCCGGCGTCGCCGAGCCGACCGTATCGGCGTCGAACTGCATGAACTGACGGAAGCGGCCGGGGCCGGGCTTCTCGTTACGGAAGACGTAACCGAAGCGATAGGACCGATAAGGCTTCGGCAGCGCGTCGAAGTTTTCCGCGACATAGCGCGCCAGCGGCGCGGTCAGGTCGTAGCGCAGCGAGATCCACTGCTCGTCATCGTCCTGGAACGAGAACACGCCCTCGTTGGGGCGGTCCTGGTCGGGCAGGAACTTGCCGAGCGCGTCGGTGTATTCCATCGCCGGCGTCTCCACCGGCTCGAAGCCGTAGAGCTCGTAGACGGCGCGGATCTTCTCGACCATCGCCCGCGTGGCCTTGATCGCGGCCGGGCCACGATCTTCGAGCCCGCGCGGCAGCCGCGCCTTCAGCCTCTGGGGTTTTTTGGATTTTTCGGCCATCGCGGGCATTTACCAGCGGACACGCAAGGCGGCAACCGCTTTGCGCCTCCGCCACGGCCGAACAGCGGTCTTCAGGGCTGCTCCATCCGCGCGCGAAGCGCGTCGGCATCGGCCTTCGGCATCGATTTCAGCAGCGGCTTGATGGTCTCGCCGCCGACGATCTTGCCGTTGCGCATGAACATCCAGTCCGAAATATCGGCCTGCTTGAACTCGACGAGGTCGCCGGCCTGCTTGCCCGGCAGGTCGCGCGGCTGGTTGGCGAAGCGGCCGGAATAGCTTCCGTTCGGCAGTTTCTTCACCTCGCGCATCCAGATGTGCTCGCCTTCGTTGCGATGGGTCGGAAAGCGGACCTTCAGGGAGTGCTGGGTCTCCGACGGCTTCGGCGCCTCATAGGACACCCAGAATGCCGGAAGCGTCTCGCGCGCATGGGCGATCGCGGCATTCATGTCCGAGTCGGCCGTGCGAACGTCGATCACAGGCGAGCGATCCTCCGCGCGCACGGTGCTCGTTCCGGAGAACGCGAACGCAGCCGTCATCAGCACGGCACAGGTCAGACGTGTTACGAGAGTTTCGGTCATTTCATCACGCGAGTTGGGAATGTTTGAAGCGGGAGGCGAGACTTTGTCGCGCGCTCGCGGCAGCCCGTTCATGCGATGACGGCCGACAACACGGAAAAATGACGACCGAAGCGAAGCGTCGGCGTGCTTGCTGGAGTTCCAAAAAGCAAGAGCGCCTCTTCCTTGCACAGGAAGAGGCGCCAAATTGTCAGCGGTGGAACCGCAGTGTCAGGCGACGTTTCGGATCCAGTTATGCGGGTCATTGGTGCGACCGTACTGGATGTCGACCAGCTTCTTGCGCAGGCCCATGGCGACCGGGCCGGCCACGCCGCTGCTGATCTGGAAATCGCCGCTCGCCGAGCACACCTTGCCGATCGGCGAGATCACGGCGGCGGTGCCGCAGGCGAACGCTTCCTTCAGCTTGCCGCTGGCGGCATCTGCGCGCCACTGCTGGATCGTGTAGGGCTCCTCGCGCACGCGCGTGCCGGCATCCTTGGCGAGCGCGATGATCGAGTCGCGGGTGATGCCGGGCAGGATGGTGCCGAGCGGCGGCGTCAGCAGCGAGCCGTCGTCGAAGGCGAAGAAGATGTTCATGCCGCCGAGCTCCTCGATGTAGCGGCGCTCGACCGCGTCGAGGAACACGACCTGGTCGCAGCCGCGCTCGATCGCCTCCGCCTGCGCGCGCAGGCTGGCGGCGTAGTTGCCGCCGCACTTCACCGCGCCGGTGCCGCCGATCGCGGCACGCGTGTAATTCTCCGACACCCAGATCGACACCGGCGCAGGACCGCCCTTGAAGTAAGAGCCGACCGGCGATGCGATCACCGAGAAGATGTATTCCGCCGACGGCTTCACGCCGAGGAAGATCTCGCTCGCGATCATGAACGGCCGCAGATAGAGGCTGCCCTCGCCGCCCGGGATCCAGGCACGATCGATCCGCACCAGCTGCTCGACCGCCTCGATGAACACATCCTCGGGCAGCGGCGCCATCGCCATGCGCTCGGCCGAATCGTGGAAGCGGCGGGCATTGGCGTCGGGACGAAACAGGTTCACACCGCCATCATCGCGCCGGTAGGCCTTGAGACCTTCGAAGATCTCCTGGGCGTAGTGCAGCACCGCGCCGGCCGGATCGAGCGGGAAATTCGCGCGGGCCTCGACGCGGGCGCTGTGCCAGCCCTTGCCCTGGCTGTAGCGGACGATCGCCATGTGGTCGGTGAAGACGCGGCCGAAGCCCGGGTCCACGAGCTTCGCCGCGCGATCCTTGTCGGAGGTCGCATTCGGCGAAGGATGGATGTCGAATTTCAAAGTCATTTTTCTTGCTTTCCGCTGTCGGAACCGGCGCCATACCGGGCGCCGGCCTGTTTCCCCCGGAGCCGTCAGGCTCGGCTGGCCCGGACTTCACCACCACCGGCCGCACGGGCCGGTTTCCATCGCCAACATGCGGTTTAGACATGCTTTTGCGGAACGCTGAAGTCCAGTATGTTTGCCGAAATGCCGCTCGACAATCGCACGGTAGTCCAATTTGCGGCCCAAACCGCCTCACAGGCTCTTTCAGGCCGAGTCAAACGCTGTCGGGGACGAAACGACCTAATGTTTCGTCGTGACAGTCAGTTTTGTAACATTGAACCCAAGATACGTCAATATGACTGACATAAATTTCTCAGGCATGGCTGCCAAGCCCGATTCGCAGGGAGACGATCATGCTCCTGCGACGGGCGGACGCGACCTGCGCTGGGACATCATCGAGCTCCTGTTCTTCGCCTACCGCGACTTTGTCGGCGACGCCGACCAGGAGCTGGAGGCATTCGGTTTCGGCCGCGCCCACCACCGCGTCATCCACTTCGTCACCCGCTATCCCGGCCTGAAGGTCGCGGACCTGCTCGACGTCTTGCGCATCACCAAGCAATCGCTCGGGCGCGTGCTCAAGCAGCTCTTGGACGAAGGCTACATCGTGCAGAAGACCGGCAACAACGATCGCCGGCAGCGCCTGCTCTATGCCACGCCGAAGGGCGAGGCGCTGGTCGCCAAGCTCGCAGGGCTGCAGACCGACCGCATCAACCGCGCGATCGCCGGCATCGATCCAGCCGGCGTCGAGACGGTCCGACAGTTCCTCCGCGCGATGATCGACCGCGACGATCCCGACAAGGTGCTCGAAGCGATCTTCGGCGGCGGCAAGAAAACAAGGGAGTGAACCTGGTGCAGGCTGCAACCATGATGCGCGCGCCGGTCGAGCCGGCCGACGACGCGCCGCACCTCCTTCTGGTCGACGACGACCGGCGTATTCGCGACCTGCTGTCGCGCTTTCTGTCCGGCGAAGGCTATCGCGTCACGACGGCGATGAGCGCCACCGACGCCCGCGCCAAGCTGCTCGGGCTGCATTTCGACTTGCTGATCCTCGACGTGATGATGCCCGGCGAGAACGGCTTCGACCTCGCCCGCTTCATCCGCACCTCCTCCACGGTGCCGATCATCATGCTGACCGCCCGCCATGAGGCGGAGGCCCGCATCGAGGGCCTGCAGATCGGCGCCGACGACTATGTCGCCAAGCCGTTCGAGCCGCGCGAGCTGGTGCTGCGCATCGGCAACATTCTCAAGCGCACCGCGCCGCCGCAGGTCGTGACCGTCGAGCAGATCGCGTTCGGCCCCTACATCTTCCACATCGAGCGCAGCGAACTGCGCCAGGGCGAGGAGATCATCCATCTCACCGACCGCGAGCGCGAGATGCTGCGTATCCTTGCCAGCGCTCCCGGCGAGACCGTGCCGCGCGCCGAGCTGACCTCTGGCGGCACCGTCAACGAACGCGCGGTCGACGTGCAGATCAACCGGCTGCGCCGCAAGATCGAGCACGATCCCGCCAATCCGCTGTTCCTGCAGGCGGTCCGCGGCATCGGCTATCGCCTGGTCGCCTCGCCGTAAGATCCAGCCATGAGCACGCTCGATTCCGGCCTGACCCTGATCAAGAACGCCTCGCAGCGCGTCTCGAAGGCGAACGGCTGGATGGGCAATGCGTTCAAGAGCTGGATGCCGACCGGCCTCTATGCCCGCGCGCTGCTGATCATGATCGTGCCGATGGTGATCCTGCAGACCGTGGTGGCGTTCGTGTTCATGGAGCGGCACTGGAACACGGTGACGCGGCGCCTGTCGGCCGCCGTTGTGTCCGACATCGCCGCGCTGATCGACGTCTACAAGAATTATCCGCAGGACAAGGACCGCGCCCAGCTTCGCCACATCGCCCAGAAGCTGCAGTTGGTGGTCGACTTCCTCCCCGCCGGCGACATGCCGCCGCCGGGGCCGAAGCCGTTCTTCTCGCTGCTCGACCAGACCCTCTCGGTGCAGCTCGGCCGCCAGATCAGCCGTCCGTTCTGGATCGACACCGTCGGCAAGTCCAACCTGGTCGAGATCCGCGTGCAGCTCGACGATTCCGTAATGCGGATCTTCGCCCAGCGCAGCGCGGCCTACGCCTCGAATTCGGAGATCTTCATCTTCTGGATGCTCGGTACCTCGACCATCCTGTTGATCGTCGCCGTGCTGTTCCTGCGCAACCAGATCAAGCCGATCCTGCGGCTCGCCGACGCCGCCGAGAGTTTCGGCAAGGGCCGCGAGGCGCCGAACTTCCGACCGCGCGGCGCGCGTGAGGTCCGGCGTGCGGCGCAGGCCTTCATCGAGATGAAGGCGCGCGTCGAGCGCTCGATCGAGCAGCGCACCGCGATGCTCGCCGGCGTGTCGCACGATTTGCGCACCATCCTGACCCGCTTCAAGCTCGAGCTCGCCCTGATCGGCGAAGGTCCCGAGATCGACGCGATGCGCAAGGACGTCGACGAGATGTCGATGATGCTGGAAGACTACCTCGCCTTCGCACGCGGCGATTCCGGCGAGGTCGCGCAGCCGACCGACATGGCGATGGCGCTGGAGGAGCTGCGCAGCGACGCCGAGCGCCACGGCCACACCGCGACCGTCGCATTCCACGGCCTGCCCGTGGTCACGGTGAAGCCGGCCTCGTTCAAGCGCTGCCTTGCCAACCTCGTTTCCAATGCGGCGCGCCATGCCAACACGATCTCGATCACCGGCCAGCGCGACCACCGCTATCTCAACATCACGGTCGACGACGACGGCCCCGGCATCCCCCCCGCCATGCGCGAGGAAGTGTTCAAGCCGTTCCTGCGGCTCGACGATGCCCGCAACCAGGACGAAGGCGGCAGCGGGCTCGGGCTTGCGATCGCCCGCGACATCGCCCGCTCGCATGGCGGCGACATCATGCTCAGCGAAAGCCCGATGGGCGGCCTGCGGGCGCAGGTGCGGGTGCCGGTGTAGCTACCAGCGGTAAGACAAGGTGCCGATCACCTGCCGCCGTTCGCCGGCATAGCAGTAGCCGGCCTGGCAGGTCTGGTAGTGCGTGTCGAACAGATTGGTCGCGTTGACGCGCATGGTGGCGCCGAGAAAGCGCCGGTCGAGCCTGCCCAGATCATAATCGATCACCGCATCGAACAACGTCGTCGCCGCATTCTGGAACGTGTTCTGGTCGTTGCCGAAGTTGGTCCCGATGTAGCGGACACCAAGACCAAGCCCGAGCCCTTCGACCGGCACGCCGGACTGGAAGGTGTATTTGCCGAACGCGGCGAAGGAATTGCGCGGAATGCCCGACAGCTCGTTGCCGGTGGTATCGGGATTGCCCTGCGTGATCACGACGTTGAGATGAGTGTAGGCCGCGGTGAGATCGAAGCCCTGTTGGAGCGCCAGCTTCGCCTCGAGCTCCACGCCCTTGGATTCGACCTGCCCGGTAGCGGCCTGGAACGCCATGTTGCTGGGATCGGTGCGCAGCACATTGTCCTGGGTGATGTCGAACACCGCGGCGGTCAGCAGCACCGGAAGCTGCGGCATCTGGTACTTGATGCCGATCTCCTTCTGCTCGCCGGTGGTCGGCTTGAACGGTGTCCCGGATAAGTCGACGCCGACCTGCGGGCTGAACGACGTCGCGTAGCTGACATAGGGCGCGATGCCGCTGTCGAAGACGTAAGCGAGGCCCGCCCGGCCGGTGAAGGCGGTCGCCTTCTGCGTTGACGGCACGCCGTCGAGACCGGCCGTCGTCGTCTGCGCCACCCAGCTCTGGCGACCGTTGAGCGTCAGAACGAAGCCGCCGAGCTTGGCCTGCTCCTGCGCATAGAGGCCGACCTCGTCGGTCGACTGCTTGTTGAAGATCGAGAATGCCGGCGTCGCGATCGCCTGCGCGCCGTAGTTCATGGTCAGGAGATTGAGGTCCGGCGCCGCGCCGTAACCGATCTTGTCGTTGTAGTAGGAATGGCCGTAGTCGACGCCGAACAGCGCCGTGTTCTTGATCGCGCCGAGCATGAACTTGGCCTCGGCCTGGTTGTCGAGCGTCACGGTGTTGAAGCTGTCGAGAATCCGCCATGCAGACCGCGACGCGAGATTGGTGCTGCTGTCGATCGAATCGATCTGGGTGTATTTCGCGTCGGTGTCGACCTGATAGAAGCGGAAATTCTGCCGCACCGTCCAGACGTCGTCGACATTGCGCTCGAACGCGTAGCCGATGCGATACTGCTTCTGATCCATCGCGCTGAAAGCCGGATCATTCGAGTAGATGTTGGTCAATCGGCCGTCGGGGGTGCGGAAGTTGCCGATGCTCGCGGCGGTCCGGCTGCTCTGATATTCGCTCAGGATCGTGAACGACGTATCGGCATCGGGCCGCCAGGTCAGTGCCGGGGCGATATAGGTGCGATCATCGTCGTTGCCGGGATACCAGGTCTTTGCGTCACGGAGCAGACCGGTGAGCCGGTAGTACAGCTGATCGCTGCCGGGCACCGGACCACCGATATCGAAGCTGCCCTGGTAACGATCGTAGGTACCGCCTTGCAGCTGCACCTCGCCAAACGCCGTCAACGGCGGCCGCTTGGTGGTGACGTCGACGATGCCGCCGGGGGAACCAAGACCATAGAGGCCCGAGGCCGGGCCGCGCAGGATCGACACGCTGTCGAGACCATAGGGCTCGATCTTGGGAATCGCGAAGTTGCCTCCGCCCTGGCGCAGGCCGTCGCGGTAGATCCCGGTATAGGTGGCATCGAAGCCGCGGATGTAGAAACTGTCGAACCGGGGGTCGTAACCGAACGCCGTGGTCGTGACGCCGGGCGTGTAGTTGACGGCGTCCTTCAGCGTCTGAACGTTGCGATCCCTGAGCTCCTTTTGCGTGACGACCGAGAGCGACTGCGGCGTCTCGATCAGCGCCGTGCCGGTCTTGGTGCCGGTCGTGCTGCCGGTTGCGACGTAACCGGTCGTCGTACCGATCGCCCCGGCGGCAGCCTGCGCGCGCGGAGCCTGGCTCTGCGCAGTCGCCGCGACAATGCGGCGTCGGCTCGCCGCGGCCGCGCGCGAAGCCCTGGTGTTCTGCCTTGAAGCGGCGGCACTTTGCTTCCTTGCAGCGCCGGATTGCTCCACCGTCACCGGCGGAAGCACGCTGACATCGTTTTGCGGAGGACTGGTTTGCGCCTGCGCACTGGCGACGTCTGCGCACACTGGCGCAAGCATGACCGAACCAAGAAACGCTGCGTTGATCGCAGCCGTCGATCCGAGCAAGCCACGCCTGCTCCGACACGAAACCATTCCCACCGAACAAATCCCCACACGCCCAGACTAATCATGATCGAGCCGCGCGATCGTCATTACGCAGGAATCGATTGGGGCGGATTTCTATCGGCGGGATCGGTGAAATTCCACACGCGCAAAATAGAATCGCTTGAAGCGCAACATTGGAGCGATTCAAAAACGACATGTTGTCGCAGCAACCAATCAGCGCGCAGTGCAGGCAATCGGCACGAAGACGCGTGTCTTCACTGATTGCTCGCGCGCGTGATACCCAGCAATCTCTCGATGATGTTGATTGCATCCCGCAATGCTCTCGCGCGTTGCACGGTCACGCGCGACATCTGCGATCCGCATTCCACGTCATTGCATACTGACGGCTTGCGCGAACGAGCGGTGGGACCCGTCATCCCTGCGCAAAGGCTTCGCCTTTGTCGCTGGGGGCGCGAGCCTTGCGGCGCAACTGCGCCGCTGGGCGAGCCTCGAAGGATGCGCGGCCACCAGCCGGGCCGTCGACCCTTCGAGACGCGCGTCGCGCTCCTCAGGGTGACGGGGGACGGATCAGATGGATCGCGCGTCAGCTCACCGCAAGATTGCCTTGCACGCTCGTCGCGGGCCGCGCGCAACGATGATGGCCTAAAAGCATAACGGCCTCTCCGCATGGGAGAGGCCGTGCTTGAACGCGCGGGCAGCAATCGAATACGCAGCGCCTACTTCTGCTTGGGCAGCAGGCCCTTCAGCTTTTCCATGTCCTTGATGTTCATCTTCATGCCGCCGGGCATGATGATGTCACCGGGCTTCTGGTCGTTCTTGCAGGCGCCGAGCCATTTCGCCTCGATGGTCATGGTGGCGTCATGGGCGCCGGACGGGCCGCCTTCGGAATGCGAGGTGCTCTTCACCGTGTAGGCCGAATTGAAGTCGCCGATGATCTCGGCATGCGAGGTCACGTTGACGCCGGCGATGCCGCAAACGCTGTCGCTGACATAACCGGTCGCGGTCTTCTGGACGTCCTGCTTGGCGCAGACCTGCTTTGCCAACGGAGAGGCCGCGGTGCTCATCTCCTTGTCGGTCGTCTCGTCGGTGCAATGCTGCATGGTCACTTCGGGGATTTGCCCACCGGTGCGCACCATCTTCATTTCCCACAGACCGGCCTTGCGGATCGGCAGGTCGACGGCGCTTGCGGCGCCGGTGGACAGGACAAGGCAAACGGCAGAGCCAAGCAAGGCAAGCTGTCGGGTCATGCGGCGAGCTCCCGGCTGAACGATCGAGGAATTTTGAGGCACTCAGTAGAGCGTGCGCACCGGTCTCTGCGCGGAGCCATAGGGCACCCAGCGGCAGGCGAACGAGATGTAGCCGCCTGGGTAACGCTGAACGGCCAGGAACTTGACCACCTTGCCGTAGGAGGCGCAGTGGTCGACGGCGAGCTGCCGGGCGTCGGTCTGGGCTGCCAGTGAATAGGCGATGATACCGCCGGTATCATTGCCCTTGAACGGCGGCACCGGCTGCATCCAGTCGGCTTGCGCCGGACCCACGGCCAGCATCCCGCTAACGGCAACCAGGCACGCAGCCAATTTCCTTCGCATCGCAGACTCCATTTCGCTAGGACCCAACATAGAGTGCGCCGGCGACGGTGAAAAGAACGAGCCGGCAGCCGACGGTGGACTTCTCGACAGGTGTTGCCGCGCTGCACTTGACCTTGCCGGGGCTTCACGGCACCGTCCGCCGCATCGGACAATCGGGTGGATTCCCATGCGCAACCTGTTCAACTCCCGCAACAAACTCGGCCGCACGCTTGGCCTCGGCGCCGCACTCGTGGTCGGCACGCTGGCCTTCGGGGGCACGGCGCAGGCCGCCAATCCGTTCGAGCTGAATTTCTGGCTGTCGGGCCCGCGCTATGACGGCAATGTCGCCCCGTGCGAGAAGGCCCTGGCGGCCATCAGCGATCAATTCCATGAGAAGGAAGCCACCTTCTGGAATTCGCCGCTCGTCATCACCGGCTTCAGCCGGGTTCACGAAACCGCGTTCCGGCCTTGGCAGTCCGACAATATCCCGCGCCGCTATTGCTCGGGCGATGCGCTCTTGAGCGACGGCAAGGTGCGCAAGGTCCATTATTCGATCATCGAGGACGGCGGCTTTGCCGGCATCGACCAGGGCGTCGAATGGTGCGTCGCCGGGCTCGACCGCAACTGGGCCTACAACCCGTCCTGCAAGGCCGCCCGGCCCTGATATTCCAACCGGATTGCTGAATCGGAAGCCGCCGCCATCACTGCCGGCGGCTTTTGTTCTTGAAATGTTCCGTGAGCCTGCTAGGCTTCGTGGGGTCGTGAGGGGAGCGTTTGATGCCTCGGTTGGTCACAATTTCCCGATTCCTGATTTCCGCTGTCTTTGTTCTCTGCGGTGCGGTTGGCGCCCCGGCCCAGGATCGCCGCCAGAATGCGCCCGGCGAATTCGATTTCTACGTGCTGTCACTGTCCTGGTCGCCGTCGTTCTGCGAGGCGGCGAGCGAGCGCGGCAACAACGGCCGCGGCACGCAGGCGCAGTGCGGCGGACGGCCCTACTCCTTCGTGGTGCACGGCCTGTGGCCGCAATATGAGCGCGGCTTTCCGGAATACTGCCAACGGCCCTCGCCGCGGCTCGCCCGCAACATCATGACCTCGATGCTCGACCTGATGCCGGCGCCCGGGCTGATCTACAATGAGTGGGACAAGCACGGCACCTGCTCCGGCCTCGACGAGCGCGCCTATTTCGAAGCCATCCGCAAGGCCCGCGCCGCGGTGAAGATCCCCGAGGAATTCCTGCAATTGTCGGAGCCGAAAACGATCGCGCCCGACGAGCTCGAGACCACGTTCATCAAGGCCAATCCCGGGCTCAGCAACTCCGCGATCTCGGTGACCTGCAACAGCGGCCGGCTCAGCGAGGTGCGGATCTGCATGAGCAAGGACCTGCAATTCCGCGCCTGCGAGGAAATCGATCGCCGCGCTTGCCGGCGCGATCAGGTGGTAATGCCGCCGGTTCGCGGCGGCTGAAGCCTGCTCCACGTCATCGCCGGGCGGACGCGCGTCGGCGTGCGGAGCGTCCCGCTCGTCGATGCCGTCACGAAATCGGCGAGATGAGGCGCAGATGCCCTGGGACATGCCGGGCATGACGAAGTACAACATGCGCACCCTCGGGAGCGCAGCGCGATCACAGCATGAACTACCGTCACGCCTTTCACGCCGGCAGCTTTGCCGACGTCATCAAGCACATCGTGCTGGTGCGCATGCTCACCTATTTGCAGGAGAAGCAGGCGCCGTTCCGCGTCATCGACACCCATGCGGGCGCCGGCCTCTATGATCTGACGTCGGGCGAAGCGCAGCGCGGCGGTGAATGGCTCACCGGCATCGCGCGCCTGATGCAGGCGCGACTCTCCGACAAGGCACTGCCCTTGATCGGGCCCTATCTCGACATCGTCAGGGCATTCAATCCACGCGGCGAATTGAAAACCTATCCGGGGTCACCGCTGATCGCGCGGGCGCTGCTGCGTCCGCAAGATCGTCTGACGGCCTGCGAGATCGAGCCCGGCGCGCGCAAGCAGTTGATCGATGCATTGCGACGCGACGCGCAGGCGCGCGTCGTCGATCTCGATGGCTGGATGGCGCTGCCCGCATTCGTGCCACCGAACGAACGGCGCGGCCTGGTGCTGATCGACCCGCCGTTCGAAGCGAAGGACGAGTTCGAGCGGCTGGCCGGCGCGTTCACGACGGCGTTCGCGAAGTGGCCGACCGGCGCCTATCTTTTGTGGTACCCCGTAAAATCCCGGAGAGCCACCGACGAACTCGCGCGCAGCGTTGCCGTTGCAGCGGCAACCAGCAGGCCCGCCGGCAAATGCTTGCGTTTGGAATTCAGTGTGGCGCCGCAAGAAGCCGAAGCCGGCCTCGTTTCCACCGGCCTTTTGATCGTGAATCCGCCGTGGACGCTGGCGAACGAGCTGAAGATCATCCTGCCCGAACTCGAGAAGCCGCTTGGTCAGGGCGGCGCGGCACGCTTCAGACTCGAGACGCCTAAACCTTGATCTACAGCACCCACTGAAAAGTTCGATTTTGAGCATAGGCAACGCGCGCGGAACCGTATTATGCTCATCCTGTTACGACTGGCTTTACGTTCCGCTTCCGCGAATGGTTGCGGCGGAGTGACAAGGCCGAAATAAGATCCAGGCAGACCGGCGGCGTGACGCCGGCCTGTTCAGGTGGCCAAGCTTCCGACAAGCGAATGTCGGTCAACCGCTACGCGGCGTGCGCGTAGCGGTGGAGCAATACGGGGGAGGAGTTTCCCGATGGCCATGACTGGGACAGTCAAGTTCTTCAACGGAGAGCGTGGCTACGGCTTCATCAAGCCTGATGATGGCGGCCGCGATGTATTCGTTCACATCACAGCTGTCGAACGTGCAGGGTTGAAGGACCTGACTGAAGGACAGCGCATTACGTTCGAGGTTGAGCCGGACAAGAAGGGCAAGGGCCCGAAAGCGGTCAACCTGGTGGTTTCATGACGAGCCCTCGCGATGCGCGGCTCGTCCTGAACGGCGAATGAAGCGTTGCGTGTGAGTTGACTGCCGGGCGCGTGGCTCGCGCTCGCTGCATGACAGCCTGCATGATGCGGACGCGACTGACGGTGCCGCATATCGGATGCGCGCGGCCGATCGGTTGGCTGCGCCGACGTCGCGGCGTTGATGCCGCCGCGCGCGATGTCGCCGTGATCTACGCAAAGCGTGATCTCCGCAAAGAAAAACCCGGCCGCGCGAGGCGCGGCCGGGAGTCGATCTCAGACGTTTTCTTGTTCTCAGAAGTGATAGTTGATGCCGGCGCGAACCAGGCTGAAGCTGTAGCCGTTCGACGCGCCGCCGGTGACCGTGAAGTTGCTGTTGGCGAGATCGACATAGAGATATTCGATCTTGGCGCTCCAGTTCGGGGCGAAGCCCATTTCGGCGCCGGCGCGACAGTGAAGCCCGCGTTGGTGTGACTCTCCGTCATGCCGAAGGTCTCGCCGCGCAGTTCGCCGAAGGCGAGACCGCCGGTCGCGTAGAACAGCACGTTGTTGACCGCATAGCCGGCGCGGCCGCGCACCGTGCCGAACCACGGGTTGGAGAATTTCCAGGGCGCGAACCGGTCGTCGGCCGTGGTGCCCTGGATATCGGCCTCGATACCGAACACCCAGGGTGAGCCGTTCTGGAAATTGTAGCCCGCCTGCACGCCGCCGACGAAGCCGGACGGCTTGGTCGGGTTGTTCTCGACCGAACCCCAGCCATAACCGACATTGCCGCCGAGATAGGGCCCGGCCCAGCTATAGGCATTGAGCGGCTGATAGACGGTATAGGGCGAGCCGTAGTTGAGGTCGGCCGCCGCCGCCGAGGTCGTCCAGCCTGCGACGATCAGTGCCAGCGCACGCGCAACAAACCGGGTCATGGGTACTCTCCACACGCAACTGCCGCAGCCCGCGGGCCAAGGCCTGCGTGGTTACGGAATTCCACTTTTTTCGCTAAGGTTTATCGAGAGTTTTAAGTTAAAGGGCTGTTAAGCCCGGTTACCGGCCCGCTCATCAGTCTTAACAATGTGTTACCGCCCCGCCGCGGCCGCCGCGCGCAGCCGGTAACCTCCTGCAATCGAGGTTGTTTTCGTGCGCCGTCGACGCTGGCGAGCAGTCGTTCGAGCGCTTAGTTTACGGCCCATGGTTCACGATTCTCCCGAACGTCCGACGCCCGTTGCCAAGGCCACCGCCAAGCCACGGCGCGGCTCAAGGTCCGACCTGCCGCAGGACGACCTGACACTCGACACCAGCGACGTCGATCCCGAGAGCTCCGCCGCCGAGGAGGAGGACGAGGCACGTCTGCCCGAGGCTTCGGAGGACAGCACCGAGACGGTCGCCGAGGGGACGCTCTCGGTCGGGCACGCCGCAATCGAGAACGCGGTGCGGCTCGCCCCGACCTCGCCCGGCGTCTACCGCATGCTCAACGCCGGCAACGACGTGCTCTATGTCGGCAAGGCGAAGAACGTCAAAAAACGGCTGTCGTCCTATGCGCGGGCCAACGCGCCGTTGCCGGCGCGCATCCTGCGCATGATCGCCGCGACCACGCATGTCGAGATCGTCTCGACCATGACCGAGACCGAGGCGCTGCTGCTCGAAGCCAACCTGATCAAGCAGCTCCGCCCGCGCTTCAACGTGCAGCTGCGCGATGACAAATCGTTTCCCTACATTCTAATCTCGGGCGATCACTGGGCGCCGCAGATCCTCAAGCATCGCGGCGCGCAGTCGCGGCCTGGCCGCTATTTCGGCCCGTTCGCCAATGCGGGCGCAGTCAACCGCACCATCACGGCGCTGCAACGCGCGTTCCTGATCCGCTCCTGCACCGACGGCTTCTTCGAAAGCCGCACCCGGCCCTGCCTGCTCTACCAGATCAAGCGCTGCGCAGGCCCCTGCACGCGCGAGATCGATTTTCCCGGCTATAGCGAGCTGGTGCGCGAGGCGACCGAATTCCTTTCCGGGCGCAGCCATGCCGTGAAGGAATTGCTCGCGGCCGAAATGGAGAAGGCCTCCGGCGAGCTCGAGTTCGAGACCGCGGCGCTGTACCGCGACCGTCTCGCGGCGCTGTCGGCGATACAATCGCAGCAGGGCATCAATCCGCGCACCGTGGAAGAAGCCGACGTGTTCGCGATCCACCAGGAGGGCGGCTATTCCTGCGTCGAGGTGTTCTTCTTCCGAACCGGCCAGAACTGGGGCAACCGCGCCTACTTCCCCAAGGCCGAGAAGAGCTTCACGCCCGAGGAGGTGCTGTCCTCGTTCCTCGCGCAATTCTACGACGACAAGCCGCCGCCGAAGCTGATCCTGCTGTCGCACGAGATCGAGGAAAGCGCGCTGCTCGCCGACGCGCTCTCGGTCAAGGCCGGATCCAAGGTCGAGGTCTCCGTGCCCAAGCGCGGTGAGAAGAAGGAGCTGATCGGCCACGCGCTCACCAATGCGCGCGAGGCGCTCGGCCGCAAGCTCGCCGATACCGCAACCCAGAGCCGGCTGCTGGAGGGCATGGTCACGACGCTCGGCCTGCCGCACACGCCAAAGCGCATCGAGGTCTACGACAACAGCCACATCCAGGGCACCAACGCGGTCGGCGCGATGATCGTGGCCGGGCCCGACGGGTTCATGAAGAACCAGTACCGCAAGTTCAACATCAAGTCCGAGGGACTGACGCCCGGCGACGACTACGGGATGATGCGCGAGGTGCTGGAGCGGCGCTTCAAGCGTCTCTTGAAGCCGCCTGAGGGCGAGACGGCCAAGGACGGCGCAAAACCCAACGAAAGCGACAAGGCCGATGACGAGTCGTTTCCGCAATGGCCTGACCTCGTCATCATCGACGGCGGCCGCGGCCAGCTCAACGCGGTCAGGGAGATTTTCGGGAATCTCGGACTGAGCGGGGTCTCGCTGATGGCGGTCGCCAAGGGGCCGGAGCGCGATGCCGGCCGCGAGACCCTGTTCATGCCGGACCGCGAGGCCATCAAGCTGGAGCCGCGCGACCCGGTGCTCTATTTCATCCAGCGGCTGCGCGACGAGGCCCACCGCTTCGTGATCGGCTCGCACCGCAAGCTGCGCAAGAAGGACATCCGGGAGGCCGGCCTGCAGGAGATCCCCGGCATCGGCCCGTCGCGCAAACGTGCCTTGCTGCACCACTTCGGAACGCTCAAGGAGATCGAGCGGGCCTCGATCGCCGACCTCGGCAAGGTTCCCGGCGTCAGCGCCGAGAGCGCCCGCAAGATTTTCGAGTTTTTCCACGCCCAGCCGGGTTAAACCAAAGGCGAGTCATCAGGGCGTCGCCTGCAACAGGGCATCTAGGGCATGATGCGGCAAAGTGTGAGGCGGCTGTCCGAAAAGATCATGCTTAAACAACGAGCTAAAGCGCCATGACGATTCCGCGTAATGTTGCCGCGCTTTGGCGCCCGCACGGTTGACCTTCTCGCTTCAGCGGTATTGGTAGAACGGATGAACATCGCTACGACCCGGGGACAGACCAAGACCATGTCCCTCCCGAATATCCTGACCTACGCCCGGATCGCCGCCATTCCGGTGGTGATCGGCTGCGTCTACTGGCAGTCGATCCTGGACGGCCCGTTGTGGCTACGCTGGGTGGCGCTTGCCGTGTTCATCGCAGCGGGGATCACCGACTATCTCGACGGCTACTACGCCCGGATGTGGGACCAGCAATCCGCGTTCGGCCGGATGCTCGATCCGATCGCCGACAAGCTCCTGGTCGCCTCCAGCCTGCTGATGCTGGCCGCCGACAATTCGATCCACGGCTGGACGTTGTGGGCGGCAATCGTGATCCTGTGCCGCGAGATCCTGGTCTCGGGCCTGCGCGAATATCTCGCGGGGCTCAGGGTCAGCGTTCCCGTCACCAAGCTCGCGAAATGGAAGACGACGATCCAGCTGATCGCGATCGGCTTTCTGATCGCCGGCGAAGCGGGCGAACAGGTGTTCCCGGCAACCACCCTGATCGGCATCGTGCTGCTGTGGATGTCGGCGATCTTCACGATCTACACCGGCTGGGATTACTTCCGCGCCGGCATCCATCACCTCATCAAGGAGGATGAGGGATGAAGCTGAAATATTTTGCCTGGGTCCGCGAGCGCGTCGGCAAGGCCGAGGAGACCGTCGAGCCGCCGGCCGAGGTGCGGACCGTCGCCGACCTGATCGGCTGGCTCACCGCGCGCGACGATGCCTACGCCTATGCTTTCGAGAAGCCCACGGTGATCCGCGCCGCGATCGACCACGCCCATGTCAAGCAGGATGCCGCAATCCTCGGCGCCCGCGAGATCGCTTTCTTCCCGCCGATGACCGGCGGTTAAATCCAATCATGGCTGTCGCTGCGACCATCCGTATCCAGGAAGCCGACTTCGACGTCGCGCAGGAGATCGCTGCTCTCGGCAAGGGCCGCACCGATGTCGGCGCGGTCGTCAGCTTCAGCGGCATCTGCCGCGGCAGCGAACAGGGCGAGCCGATCGCAGCCCTGACGCTCGAACATTACCCGGAAATGGCGGAAGCCGAGATTGGACGTCACGCCGACGAGGCGCTGGCGCGCTGGCCGTTGCAGGGCCTCACCGTCATCCATCGCTTCGGCCGCATCGCGCCGGGCGAGAACATCGTGCTGGTCGTGACCGCCTCCGCGCACCGGCAGGCCGCGTTCGAGGCTGCCGAGTTTCTGATGGACTATCTGAAGACCAACGCGCCGTTCTGGAAGCGCGAGGAAAGCGCCCGCGGCACGAACTGGATCGAGGCGCGCGACCATGACGACGCCGCCGCCGCGCGCTGGACCAAATCCTGATGGCCAAGCGCAGCAAAGTGCCGGCAAAGCGCAGCCCAGCCGCGCCAAAGATGCCGAAGGTTGGGGCCGGCGAGATTCACACCCTGTTCGATTTTCTGCGCTATGCGGTGAGCCGCTTCAACGCGGCAAAGCTGGTGTTCGCGCACGGCACCACCGATCCGGTGGCCGAGGCCGCGTTCCTGATCTCCGAGACGCTGCATCTGCATCCCGACCAGTTCGAAAATTTCGCGACCGCCCGCGTGACGCTTGCCGAAGGCAAGCAGATCCTCGATTTGGTCGACCGGCGGATCGCGACGCGCAAGCCGGCCGCCTATCTCGTCAACAAGGTCTACATGCGCGGCCTGCCGTTCTATGTCGACGAGCGCACCATCGTGCCGCGCTCCTTCATCGGCGAATTGCTGGATTCGCATTTCGGCGGCGACGAGGACGGCGCCTCGCTGATCGGCGATCCCGCGGAGGTCGAAAGCGTGCTCGACCTCTGCACCGGCTCCGGCTGCCTTGCAATCCTCGCCGCCCGGCATTTCGTCAATGCCACCGTCGATGCCGTCGATATTTCAAAGGATGCGCTCGAGGTCGCCGCGCGCAACGTCGCCGACCACGGTCTCGACGACCGCCTGACGCTCCATCGCGGTGATCTGTTCAAGCCGCTCGGCGACAGGCGCTACGATCTCATCATCTCGAACCCGCCCTATGTCGATGCCGAAGGCATGGCTGCGCTGCCGCGCGAGTGCCGCGCCGAGCCGAAGATCGCGTTCGACGGCGGCCCCGACGGGCTCGACATCGTCCGCCGCCTGCTCGATCAGGCCAGGCAGCATCTGACCCCACAGGGCGGGCTGCTCTGCGAGATCGGCCGCGGTCGCGACAATCTCGAGGCCGCCTATCCCAGCCTGCCGCTGCTCTGGCTCGACACCGAGGACTCCGAGGGCGAGGTGTTCTGGATCGCCGCCGCCGACCTCTGAGCGGACCGGTGCGGCCGGTCCGGACTATTACGGAGCCCGGCTGCGGAGCCGAATCAAGCGAAGCGAAAATCGTGTGCAGTTCCAGCCGGTTCCGAAGATCGCAGACCCGTCGAATCAACAATGGTGCTAAGCTTGCGCGCCGGGGATGTTCGGACGGAGGGCGCGGGCGCGCGACATGATTCGCATTTCGACGATCTTCATCGCCATCTGCATGGTGCTGGTCGCAGCTCGCTCGGCTTCGTCCTGTATTCGGTGGTGGGTATCAGCGGATCGGAATCGGCGATCGTGGCGCTCACCGCCCTCACTTGCCTGATCCTCTACAACGCCGTCTCGATGCGGTTGCGCGACCGCAGCGATGTCGGCGGCCAGATTGCGGATCTGTCGCGCGGCACCGCCGACCTCGCCCGCCAGGTCGCCGAATTCGGCCGCCGGCTGGCCGCGGTCGAGGGCCGTGTCGCCTCGGCCAATTCCACCGGCGCCGACCGGATGCAGGGCATGGCCGGCGAGATCAGCGAGCTTGGCGGACTGGTGCGGCAGCTTGCGGCATCCGTCGCCCATCATGAGGATCTGCTGGCGGCAGCTCCCGTGGCGCAGCCGGTCACTTCGCTGCGCGACGATCTGCTGCAGCCGGTGGCGCCGGCCCCGACCGTCGTGTTCGCACCCCCGCCGCCAGTCGCGCCGCCGCCGCCGATCTCGCGCAGCCAGGCCCAGCTCGTCGGCGCGATCAGGCATGCGATCGACGAGAACCGGCTCGACATCTACCTGCAGCCGATGGTGACGCTGCCGCAGCGCAAGGTGCGCTACTACGAGGCGGTGACGCGGCTGCGCGACGAGCGCGACCAGGTGCTTGCCGCCGACGATTTCATCGAGGCGGCCGAGGACGCCGGCCTGATCGGCCGTATCGATCACATGGTGATGCTTCGCTGCGTCCAGGTGCTGCGCCGCCTGATGATCCGCAGCAAGGATGTCGGCGTGTTCTGCAACGTCTCGGCGGCGACGCTGGCCAGTCCCGCGTATTTCACCCAGTGCCTCGACTTCCTCGAGGCCAACCGCGCGCTGGCGCCGTCGTTCGTGCTCGAGTTCAAGCAGGCGACCTTCCGCAATCTCGGCCCGGTCGAAAGCGAAAACCTCGCGGCGCTGTCGCAGCGCGGCTACCGGTTCTCGATCGACCATGTCAGCGACCTCCGCCTCGAGCCGCGCGAGCTCGCTGATCGCGGTGTCCGCTTCATCAAGGTGCCGGCCGCATTGCTGCTCGACACCAGGCAGAGCGCGACGTCAGACATCCATCCGTCCGATCTGTCCGACCTGCTCGGCCGCTACGGCATCGACCTGATCGCCGAACGGATCGAGGGCGAGCGCTCGGTGGTCGACCTGCTCGACTATGATGTCCGGTTCGGCCAGGGCTTCCTGTTCGCACCGCCGCGACCGTTGCGGCCGGAAGGGGCATCTGCTACCGCCGAGGCTCCGCAGGCCAAACCCCAGGACCTCAATGGCGCCGGCACCTCAGCACCTGTCACCAGCCCAACAGCGCCGCCGCGCGCAACCGGCAGCGCCGCGCTGGCGCGCCGCGCCCTCGGTCCTAACTAGCCAACGGCTCGCATCATGACGTCATTGCGCTTCGTCGAGCAATTTCGCGACCTCGTCGGCGATGTCGACGTCGTGTTGTCGGACATCTGGGGCGTCGTCCACAACGGGCTCGAGTCCTTTCCCGAGGCCTGCGAGGCCCTGCACAATTTCCGCAAGCAGGGCGGCACGGTGATCCTGATCACCAACGCGCCGCGGCCGGCCGATTCCGTGCAGCGCCAGCTGCGCAAGCTCGACGTCGCGGATGAGACCTACGACGCGATCGTCTCCTCGGGCGACCTGACCCGCCACTTCGTGGCCGATCATCCCGGCCAGAAGATCTTCTGGATCGGTCCCGAGCGCGACAGCTCGATCCATCGCGGCCTCGACGCCACCATGGTGCCGCTGGAGCAGGCCGACTACATCATCTGCACCGGCCTGTTCGACGACGAGACCGAATCCGCCGAGGATTATCGCGACACGCTGCTCAAGGCGCTTGACCGCAAGCTGACGCTGGTCTGCGCCAATCCCGACATCGTGGTCGAGCGCGGCGACCGGCTGATCTATTGCGCCGGCGCGATCGCCGAACTCTATCGCGAACTCGGCGGCGAGGTGATCTTCTACGGCAAGCCGCACCGGCCGATCTACGAGCGCGCCATGGCGCTGGCCACCGAGCGCCGCGGACATCCGACCGAACTCGGCCGCGTGCTCGCGATCGGCGATTCCGTGCGCACCGACCTGACCGGCGCCCATGGCTTCGGCATCGACCTGTTGTTCGTCACCCGCGGCATCCACTCCGAACAGTTCGAGGGCATCGAGCAGCTCGACGCGGCCTCGATCAAGGAACTGT
Source organism: Bradyrhizobium viridifuturi (assembly GCF_001238275.1). Lineage (GTDB taxonomy): Bacteria > Pseudomonadota > Alphaproteobacteria > Rhizobiales > Xanthobacteraceae > Bradyrhizobium > Bradyrhizobium viridifuturi. The sequence continues at coordinate 20,004 of NZ_LGTB01000022.1, read as the reverse complement.
TCGGCCACCCGCCGCGTGCACTGATGCGCGAGCTGAAGTGGTAGCGGCTGGCTCCGCAACGGCGCGCTGCCAAAATATCGAAAACAACCCCATGCAAAGCGGCCCACGGCGCCGGGTGTTCGACCGGTCGCCTTGACACGTCGGGCAACTCAGGGGCATACTTCTAATATTCCGAAATTTCGGATGCGTCCGCTCGCCTTACCGTCAACCCAAGACGTAAATGCCCGGGACGAGCCCGGGCACGACGTGAATTTCAGTAGATGCGATGGACGAGCGTCTTACGCCGTCGCCATGTCCGGGAAGACCGCCTCGATCTTGGTCTTCAGCGTCGCCGCGTTGAACGGCTTGACGATGTAGTTGTTGACGCCGGCCTTCTTGGCCGCGATGACGTTCTCGGTCTTGGATTCCGCCGTGATCATGATGAAGGGCGTGGTCGCCAGATTGGGATCGGCGCGGACTTCCTTGAGCAGGTCGTAGCCGGTCATCGGCTCCATGTTCCAGTCGGAAATCACCAGGCCGTACTTCTTGCCGCGCATCTTGTTGAGCGCCGCGGAGCCGTCCGAGGCATCGTCGATATTCTCGAATCCAAGCTGCTTGAGAAGATTCCGGATGATGCGGATCATGGTGCTGTAATCATCAACCACCAGAACCGGCATGGACAAATCAACCGCCATCTTTTCCCCCAAAACGCCTGACGCAACTTGGCTTCTGCACGAACGCAGCTTTCCGGCAACGAGTAACAGCTGGCGTTAAACAGCGCGTTAACCCGCTGAATCCGGATTGTTACGGATTTGACGCGATTTTCGCTACGCTTGACTTCCACGCCGCCGCCGCGTCACGGTCCGGCGCGCAACAATCATGCTTAAGAATCCTTGAAGAATACCTGACATGAGCACCGGCTTTACCGTTATCCGCGACAGCACCCCCGAAAGCGTCATCCCGAAGGGCAGCGTGGTCGCGATGGGAAATTTCGACGGCGTCCATCTCGGTCACCGCGCCGTGATCGGTGCGGCGCTGGCGATGGGCAAAGCGCACGGCGTGCCCGCGCTCGCCGTGACCTTCGAGCCGCATCCGCGCAGCTTCTTCAGCCCGAACACCCCGCAATTCCGCCTCACGGACGAGACCAACAAGCTGCGGCTGCTCGCAGCGACCGGGCTCGCCGGCGCCGTCGTCATGACCTTCGACAAGGCGCGTGCCGGGACGTCGGCGCAGGATTTCATTCACCATGACCTGATCCGCCGGCTCGGCATCAGCGGGATCGCGGTCGGCTACGACTTCCATTTCGGCAAGGGCCGGGTCGGCTCGCCGAGCCTGCTGGTCAGCGAAGCACCGCGGCTCGGCATCGAGGTCGATGTGCAGGCCCATGTCGACATCGCGGAGCGCCCGGTCTCCTCCAGCGCCATCCGCATGGCGCTCGCCGAAGGCGAGGTCACCGACGCCACCACCATGCTGGGCGGACCGTGGTTCGTCACCGGCAAGGTGATCCATGGCGAGAAGCGCGGCCGCGATCTCGGCTATCCCACAGCCAACATCCGGCTCGACAAGCATTGCGGCCTGAAGCACGGCATCTATGCGGTACGGGTCGGCAAGGGCGCGCAGCGGTTCGACGGTGTCGCAAGCTTCGGACGCCGTCCGACCTTCGACAATGGCGCGCCGCTGCTCGAAGTGTTCCTGTTCGACTTCAAGGGCGACCTGTACGACGCGGTCCTTGATGTCGCATTCATCGGTTTCATTCGCGAAGAGCTGAAATTCGACACCATCGAGGCGTTGATACGCCAGATGGATGACGACAGCGCCAAGGCGCGCGCGCACCTCGCCGCCGCGCCGAACGCGTTCCCGCAGCTCGGAGCGATTGATTGAACAAGACTGAAAAGCAAAAAATGCTGGCGGGCGAACTGTATCGTCCGGATGCGGAGATCGCCGCCGACCATACCGCGGCGGAACGCTGGATGGCACGCTACAATGCGTCGGGCGCGTCGTCCGCGGCCGAGTTGAACGCGCTGCTCGCCGAGCGCTTCCACAAGGTCGGCAAGGACGCCATGATCCGCCCGCCGTTCTTCTGCGATTACGGCAGCAATATCAGCCTCGGCGACGGCGTGTTCCTCAACTTCAACTGCGTCATCCTCGACGTCGTCGAGGTCGTGATCGGCGATCGCACCCAGATCGGGCCCGCGGTGCAGATTTATACCGCCGACCACCCGCGCGATGCCGAAACCCGCCGCGCCGGGCTGGAATTCGGCCGCCCGATCCGGATCGGGAGCGACGTCTGGATCGGTGGGGGCGCCATCATCCTGCCCGGCGTCACCATCGGCGACGGCGCCCTGGTCGGGGCCGGCAGTGTGGTGACGCGGGACGTCGCGGCCGGCACCATCGTGGCCGGAAATCCGGCCCGGCGCCGCCCCTAGGGCACCCCCGGCGGGGTCGGATTTACGGGTGCGGGGGCTTTGCGATTTGCCCGCTTGGCTGCTATGGAAACCCCATGTTTTCGCGGCGCATCATACGGATTAGCGGCCCGGCTTCCGCCTGAGCCTGAAGGCTCGGCGCAAGACCGGGACTTTCGCCGTTTTCACCCGCGATTGATCGCGTATCCGCGCCCGCACCTGCCAAATCAGAGCTTTCATGTCCGACAAGCCGCAAAAGACCGACGCCAACGACTATTCCAAGACCCTTTACCTGCCGCAGACGGAATTCCCGATGCGCGCCGGCCTGCCCCAGCGCGAGCCGGAAATCCTGAAATACTGGAACGAGATCGGCCTCTACGACAAGCTGCGCCGGGAAGCCGAGGGCCGCGCCAAGTTCGTGCTGCATGACGGCCCGCCCTACGCCAACGGCAACATCCATATCGGGCATGCGCTGAACAAGATCCTCAAGGACGTCGTGACCAAGAGCCAGCAGATGCTCGGCTTCGACTCCAATTACGTGCCGGGCTGGGACTGCCACGGCTGCCGATCGAATGGAAGATCGAGGAGGAGAACTACCGCTCCAAGGGCAAGCAGAAGCCCGACTTCCGCGACTCCGTCGCGATGGTCGCGTTCCGCCGGGAATGCCGCGCCTATGCGACGCACTGGATCAACGTGCAGCGCGAGGAGTTCAAGCGGCTCGGCATCATCGGCGACTGGGATCATCCCTACCAGACGATGAGCTATCCGGCCGAGGCGCAGATCGCCCGCGAGCTGATGAAGTTCGCCGCCAACGGCACGCTCTATCGCGGCTCCAAGCCGGTGATGTGGAGCGTGGTCGAGAAGACTGCGCTCGCCGAAGCCGAGGTCGAATACGAGGACTACACCTCCGACATGGTGTGGGTGAAATTCCCCGTCACGTCGCCGGCGCATGGCGCGCTCGCCAATGCCTCGGTCGTGATCTGGACCACCACGCCGTGGACGCTGCCCGGCAACCGCGCGATCTCGTTCTCGCCGAAGATCGCCTACGGCCTCTACAAGGTGACGGATGCGCCCGCGGACAATTGGGCCAAGACCGGCGATCTCTTGATCCTGGCCGATGCGCTCGCCGCGGAGGTTTTCAAGCAAGCGCGCGTCACCTCCTATGAGAAGGTCCGCGACATCCCCGGCGATACGCTGGACGCCGTGGAATGTGCGCATCCGCTGAAGGGCTTCGGCGGCGGCTACGAATTCATCGTGCCGCTGCTCGCCGGCGAGCACGTCACCGACGACACCGGCACCGGCTTCGTGCACACCGCGCCGAGCCACGGCCGCGAGGACTTCGACGTCTGGACCGCCAACACCCGCGAGCTCGATGCACGCGGCATCCCGACCGCGATCCCCTACACCGTCGATGAGAACGGCGCCTACACGGCGCAGGCGCCGGGCTTCACCGGCAAGCGCGTGCTCAACGACAAGGGCGAGAAGGGTGACGCCAACGAGGCTGTCATCAAGGCGCTGATCGAAGCCGGCAAGCTGCTCGCGCGCGGCCGGCTCAAGCATCAGTATCCGCACTCCTGGCGCTCCAAGAAGCCGGTGATCTTCCGCAACACCCCGCAATGGTTCATCGCGATGGACAAGCCCATCGCGGAGAACGGCCATGCCAAGAAGGGCGACACGCTGCGCGCCCGCGCGCTGCACGCGATCTCGGTCACGCAATGGGTGCCGCCGGCTGGCGAGAACCGCATCAACGGCATGATCGCCAACCGTCCGGACTGGGTGATCTCGCGGCAGCGCGCCTGGGGCGTGCCGATCGCCGTGTTCGTGCGCGAGAACGCCGACGGCTCGGCCGAGATCCTGCAGGACGAGGTGGTCAACCAGCGCATCGCCGAGGCGTTCATGGAGGAGGGCGCCGACGCCTGGTACATGGACGGCGCCCGCGAGCGCTTCCTCGGCAGCCGCGCGTCCGAGAACTGGAAGAAGGTCGACGACATCTGCGACGTCTGGTTCGATTCCGGCTCCACCCACGCCTTCGTGCTGGAGGACCGCCAGAACTTCCCGCAACTCGGCAACATCGTCCGCAAGATCGATGGCGGCGACGACACCGTGATGTATCTGGAAGGCTCGGACCAGCATCGCGGCTGGTTCCACTCGTCGCTGCTGGAAAGCGCCGGCACGCGCGGGCGCGCGCCTACGACATCGTGCTGACCCACGGCTTCACGCTCGACGAGAACGGCCGCAAGATGTCGAAGTCGCTCGGCAACACGGTCGAGCCGCAGAAGGTGATCAAGGATTCCGGTGCGGATATCCTGCGCCTGTGGGTCTGCGCCACCGACTATGCCGACGACCAGCGCATCGGTCCGGAGATCCTGAAGAACACCATCGAGACGTATCGCAAGCTGCGCAACTCGATCCGCTGGATGCTCGGCACGCTGCATCACTTCAAGCAGGCCGAGAAGGTCGCGTTTGGCGAGATGCCTGAGCTCGAGCGGCTGATGCTGCACGAGCTGGCCGGCCACACCGAGACCATCCGCAAGGCCTATGCGGCGTTCGACTACAAGACCGTGGTCGCAACGCTCGCCGCCTTCATGAACTCCGAGCTGTCGGCGTTCTACTTCGATATCCGCAAGGACACGCTGTATTGCGACCCGCCGTCCTCGGTGGCGCGCAAGGCGGCGCTGACCACGATCGACCTGCTGTGCGACGCGATCCTGAAATGGCTGGCGCCGATCCTGAGCTTCACCACTGACGAAGCCTGGCGGATGTACCGGCCGAACGCCGAGCCCTCGGTGCATCTCACGCTGTTCCCCGAAGGCCTCGAACAGTTCCGCGACGACGCCCTCGCCGCGAAGTGGGAGACGATCCGCAACGTCCGCCGCGTCGTCACCGGCGCGCTCGAGCTGGAGCGCAAGGACAAGACCATCGGCTCGTCGCTGGAGGCATCGCCGGTGATCTACGTTGCCGACCGCGACACGCTGGCCACGCTGTTCGACATCGATCTCGCCGAGGTCTGCATCACCTCGAACTACGAGGTGCGCGAGGGCGAGGCGCCGGCGAACGCCTTCCGCCTCGATGCGGTGCCGGGCGTTGCGGTCGTGGTCGAGAAGGCTGTCGGCAAGAAATGCGCGCGCTCGTGGAAGATCCTGCCAACGGTCGGCGAGGACCCTGAGTATCCCGACGTCTCGCCGCGCGACGCGCAGGCGCTGCGCGAATGGAAGGCGCTGGGGGTCACGGCTTGAACTCGCCCGTTCGCGCCGGTGTGCTGGCGGCGGTCATCACCCTGATCGCCGACCAGGCCTCCAAGCTCTGGCTGCTCCACGTCCTCGACATCGCGCGCCACGCCCCGGTGACGGTGACGCCGTTCTTCGACCTGGTGCTGGCCTGGAATCCCGGCATCAGCTTCGGCTGGTTCCAGAGCGAGACCCCGGCCGCCCAGATCCTGCTGATGGCGATCAAGGCCGCCGCCGTGATCGCGCTGGCGATCTGGATGGCGCGGTCGCGGACCTGGCTGGCGACAGTTTCGCTCGGCCTGATCATCGGCGGCGCCATCGGCAACGGCATCGACCGGTTCGCCTATGGCGCCGTGGTCGATTTTGCCTTGTTTCATGTCGAGATCGCCGGAAAAACCTATAATTGGTACATCTTCAACCTCGCCGACGTGGCGATCGTTGCTGGCGTGGCGGCCCTATTGTATGATTCCGTCATGGGGACCCCCGCCGTAAAAGCGCCCTGATCCCGGCCGATACGAGCCGGTCGGCGGCCGACCTGTACCCAGCGGAACTGAGCGCTAAGCCAGTGATCGCTTTGGCGAATTTTGAAATGGGGAAAGCGCGATGCGCAACACCGAAGTCCGCGGAAATCTGATCGAGACCTCGCTGCTGCGCGGCCTGCGCCTGGCGTTCGTCGCGGCCGGAATCGGCCTTGTCATGGCGGCCGGCCCGGTACGTGCCGGCGACGACGACGATGACGGCGATGATGGCCTGACCTTCGAAGAGCGGATCATCGACAATCTGATGACCGGGCTCGGTGCCAAGAGCGCCGCCAGCAAGGGCATCGACTACCGCGAGCGCTCGCCGCTGGTGGTGCCGCCGAAGCTCGACCTGCCCCCGCCGTCCTCGACTGCCCAGGTCAACGCGCCGAACTGGCCGAAGGACCCTGATATCGCCGCCCGCAAGGCCGCGATCGCGGCGCGCAAGAAGGAAGTCAAGAAGGAGCCGTGGCAGTCGGCGGTGGCTTTGACGCCTGCTGAGATCGAGGCGGGCCGCAAGCAGCAGACGGCCACCGAAGGCCGCAGGGAGCCGCTCGAGCCCGGCGCGACCACCAATCCGTCGCTGATGCCGAGCCAGCTCGGCTACAATGGCGGCCTGCTCGGCATCTTCAAGGGCAACAGCAGCGAGTCCAGGCCGTTCAAGGGTGAGCCGACGCGCGACTCGCTGACAGAGCCGCCTCCGGGCTACCAGACGCCGTCCTCGGGCTTTGCCTATGGCACCGGACCGATGCAGCCGATGGCGAAGGAAGGCCAGTACGACGTCATGACCGGAAAACCGGTGCAGTGATCGCTTGGCCTCGGCGAACGAAGGCTGACATGGGCAAAGCTTAATGCGGGGTGACGTGTGTCTCTCCGCTTCGTGACGACGGGCACGGGCACGACCGTGTACGATGGCTTGCTTTCGCGCCCCGGCCGCATGTCTGGGCTTTCATAAGGACCGTGATGCGCTCTCGCCGATCGATTGCCCTGTTCGCTGCCGCATTTGTTTCAATCATCCCGCTGTCGGGCGCCAGCCTCCGCGCCCAGACCACCGTCACCTCGGAACGCCCTGCGAGCTTCACGCTCGACAACGGCCTGCAGGTCGTGGTGATCCCGGATCACCGCACGCCGGTCGTGACGCAGATGATCTGGTACAAGGTCGGCTCCGCTGACGAGACGCCCGGCAAATCGGGCCTCGCGCATTTCCTCGAGCATCTGATGTTCAAGGGCACCGCCAAGCACCCGGCCGGCGAGTTCTCGCAGACCGTGCTGCGCATCGGCGGCAACGAGAACGCCTTCACCTCCAACGACTACACCGGCTACTTCCAGCGCGTGCCGCGCGAGCAGCTGCCCACCATGATGGAATTCGAGGCCGACCGCATGACCGGCCTGATCCTGAAGGACGAGAATGTGCTGCCCGAGCGCGACGTCGTGCTCGAGGAATTCAACATGCGGGTCGCCAACAACCCGGATGCAAGACTCACCGAGCAGATCATGGCTGCGCTCTATCTCAACCATCCCTACGGCCGGCCGGTGATCGGCTGGCACCAGGAGATCGAGAAGCTCGATCGCGAGGATGCGCTCGCCTTCTACCGCCGCTTCTACGCGCCGAACAACGCGATCCTGGTCATCGCAGGCGACGTCGACGTCAAGGATGTCCGCCCGCTGGTCGAGAAGAATTTCGGCCCGATCCCGGCGCAGCATGCGATCCCCGAGAAGCGCGTCCGGCCGCAGGAGCCGACGCCGGCCGCACCGCGCACCGTGACGCTGTCGGATCCGCGGGTCGAGCAGCCGAGCCTGCGCCGCTACTACCTGGTGCCGTCGGCAACGACGGCGGCAGCCGGCGAGAGCCAGGCGCTCGACGTGCTGGCGCAATTGATGGGCGGCGGCGCCAACTCCTACCTCTATCGCGCGCTGGTGATCGACAAGGGCCTCGCGATCTCGGCCGGCGCCGGCTATCAGGGCACCGCGCTCGACCCGTCGCAATTCTCGATCGCGGTGACGCCCAAGCCCGGCGTCGAGTTCGCCCAGATCGAGGATGCGATCGACAAGGTGATCGCCGACCTCGCGCAGAACCCGGCGCGGGCCGAGGATCTCGAACGGGTCAAGACCCAGCTCATCGCCGAGGCGATCTACGCCCAGGACAACCAGGCGACGCTGGCGCGCTGGTATGGCGGCGCGCTGACCACCGGCCTCAGCATCGACGACATCCGCAGCTGGCCGGATCGCATTCGTGCCGTCACCGCCGAGCAGGTGCGCAGCGCTGCCGCGACCTGGCTCGACAAGAAGCGGTCGGTGACCGGCTATCTGATCAAGGATACTGCGCCGAAACGCGAGGAGAAGCGCTCGTGACCTATGCCCTCACCCGCCGCGCGGCGCTGATCGGCGGCGCCTGCGCCGCGATGCTGGCGCTGACGTCAGCGCCCTCGCAGGCCGCGGCCAAGATCCAGCGGCTGGTATCTCCCGGCGGCATCGAGGCCTGGTTCGTGCAGGACGCGACGGTGCCGCTGATCGCGATGGAATATTCGTTCGGCGGCGGCGCCAGCCAGGATCCGGCAGGCAAGCCCGGCGTCGGCAACCTGGTCGCCGACCTGCTCGACGAGGGCTCCGGCGATCTGGATTCCAAGACCTATCATGAGCGGCTCGAGCGCCGCGCCATCGAGCTCAGCTTCGCGTCGAACCGCGACCAGTTCCGCGGCTCGTTGCGCATGCTCAAGGACAACAAGGACGAAGCCTACGACCTCCTGCGGATGGCGCTGACCTCGCCGCGGTTCGAGCCGAAGGACGTCGAACGCATCCGCGCCCAGGTGATCTCGAACCTGCGCCGCGAATCGACCAATCCGTCCTCGCTGTCCGGCCGCAAGTTCCTCGAGCTCGCTTTCGGCGATCATCCCTACGGCAGGACGGCGACCGGCACGCTCGAGAGCGTGCCGACGATCGAGATCTCCGACCTCAAGGAGTATGTCCGCCGCATCATCGCCAAGGACACGCTGCGGATCGCCGTGGTCGGCGACGTCGACCCCGACACGCTCGGCAAGCTGCTCGACAAGACCTTCGGTGACCTGCCGGCCAAGGCCGAATTGACGCCGATTCCTGACGTCGTGGCGACCAAGCCGCCGCAGCGCGCCTTTGTCCCGCTCGATGTGCCGCAGACCATCGTCACCTTCGGCGGTCCCGGCATCAACCGGCACGACCCCGACTTCATGGCCGCCTATGTGGTGAACCACATTCTCGGCGGCGGCGGGCTGTCGTCGCGGCTCTACAAGGAAGTGCGCGAGAAGCGCGGGCTGGCCTATTCGATCTATGAGGCGCTGCTCTGGATGGACCACTCCGCGCTGTTCCTCGGCAACACCGGCACCCGCGCCGACCGCTCTGGCGAGACCATCGATGCGATCGAAGCGGAGATCCGCCGCATCGCCGAGCAGGGTCCGACGCAGCAGGAGCTCGACGAGGCGAAGTCCTATCTGAAGGGCTCGCAGATGCTGGCGCTCGACACCTCCTCCAAGCTCGCGCAGGCGATGCTGCAATACCAGCTCGACAAGCTGCCGATCGACTACATCGAGAAGCGCAGCGCCATCGTCGATGCGGTGACGCTCGACGACGTCAAGCGGGTCTCCAAACGGCTTTGGGGCAACGGCCTGCTCACCGTGGTCGTCGGCCGCGCCCCGCAAGCCGCCGCGCAGCCGGTGTCGGCGCCGCCGAAGGCGAACTGAGGCGCTTCGGCGCGCTCCTTCTTTACACACCATCGTCGTGGCTACCCCTCTCCCCCCTCCCCCGCAAGCGGGAGAGGGAGCCTGGGGGCGTGCTCACCTCACGGCGCGTCACGACTGGCGCTTCGATCGGCGCAACGCTTCAATCTGCGTAACGTTTCGATCGTTAGGGACGCGCAGGCGGTAGGGCTCCCTCCCCCCTTGCGGAGGAGGGAGGGGGAGAGGGGTAAGCCGCGGGCTCTGACCGCAGATGTCGCAAGCGCGGCATCCACGCACCCCAAGCACACGCAACACAAACCCGCTATCCTGCGGCCGCCGATTCTTCCCTGCACCGGGTGATGTCATGCTGCGGGTGTCCCGCGACCTTACGATCGACGAGAACGACATTGAGATCGTGTTTGTACGCGCCTCCGGTCCGGGCGGGCAGAATGTCAACAAGGTCTCGACCGCCGCGCAGCTCCGCTTCGACACGACGAAGATCGCGCTGCCGCCGGATGCCGCGCAGCGGCTGGCGCGGCTTGCCGGCAGCCGCATGACCAAGGACGGCGTGATCGTGATCCAGGCGTTCCGCTTCCGCACCCAGGAGCGCAATCGCGCGGACGCAATCGAACGATTGCTCGAGATGCTGAAGGAAGCGATGGTGCGGCCGACGCCGCGGCGGCCGACCAGGCCGACGCTCGGCTCCAAGCAGCGCCGCCTCGAAGGCAAGAAGCGCCGCAGCGACATCAAGGCCGGCCGCGGCACCCGCCGTTTCGACGACTAGAGCGTTTTCGAGCGAAGTGGATGCAGCGCACGCGCGGCGCTGCATCCGGGATCAGAATACTCAGTGCTTCTTGGTTGCGGGCGCCATCTCCGAGCCGCCGCTCGACTTCGGCGTGGCGTGACCGCTGCTGCTGCCGACCGTCCCCTTGCTGCCTGACTTGGCGCTGGTCCCGCTCTTCTGCGTCGGCGCGGTCGGCTGCGCCGCCATTTCCTCATCGCCGCTGCCGGACATGCCGCCGCCCTGCTGCATCGTTCCAGCGCCCGTTGCACCGCCGCGAAGCTGGGTATTGGGTGTCGCCGCTCCCTGTGCCAGGACGGGGCCGGCCATCGCGGCCGAGATGGCAAGGGCGAGCACGCTGGTTTTTGCAAACGTCATCCATTTCTCCTGGACTTTGATTGGCGATGGAAAGAGCGGCGCAGGTGTGCGCCGTTTGCAGCGCCGACCCTGAACCCCATCGCGCGAGACTGAATTTCCGCAAACGGCGCACACCCAATGCAAGCTGCGTCGTGTGGTGATCGTGCAGGGATTTCGCGGTCATTTTGCGGATTTGTCGTCCGCATATGCGGCAGCGACCGGTTCCGCGCCAGATCACCGCCCAGCTTTGTTCTGCCGTGAAACAGCCCGCTACTACCAACGGCGGATTTCAGCCTCCTACAGTCACTGCACAGAGGCGGTGATGTATATGACAAAGCTGCACGCAAGGTGGGCTGCAAGACGGATGTTGGCGCTGGGATTTTGCAGCGCAATGCTCGCAGTGCAAATGGCCAGCGCGCAGATGCCTTTGCCTGCCGCCAAGCCACCCGATGGTGCGACGCTGTTCAAGCAGCAATGCGCGACCTGCCACACGACCAACACGACAGATCCTGTCCGGCAGGGACCGTCGCTCTACAAGGTCGTCGGCCGCCATGCCGGCCAGGCCGACGGCTTCAAATATTCCGCGGCTTCGCCAAGGCCGATTTCGTCTGGGACGACGCCAGGCTCGATGCCTGGCTGACCAATCCGCAAGCGGTGATCCCGGGCGCCGTGATGGCCTATCGACAGGCCAAGCCGGAAACCCGCGCCATGATCATCGCCTATCTGAAGGAGCTGAACTGAATGGCGAAACCCGTGCATTCGATGATCCGCGTGTTCGACGAGGCCAGGGCGCTCGACTTCTATCATCGCGCATTCGGGCTCGAGATCGCGGACAATCTGCGATTTCCCGATTTCGCGCTGATCTATCTGCGCCATCCGTCCTCGCCGTTCGAGGTCGAGCTCACGGTCAATTTCGATCGCAAGGAGCCCTACGCGCTCGGCGACGGCTACGGCCACCTCGCCGTCGTCGTCGACGACGTCGATGCCGAGCACGCCCGCTTCGAGCAGGAGAGGCTGTCGCCTGGACCGCTGCGTGACTTCAAGCATGACGGCAAGACGCTGGCGCGCTTCTTCTTCGTCTCCGATCCCGACGGCTACAAGATCGAGGTGATCCAGCGCGGCGGGCGCTTCGGCTAATCCAGTTGCAGATCCAAACAGAAAATAAACTTCGGAGGAACCCATGAGAGAAATCGATCGACGCAGCAAATATGACCGGCGTGTCTTTCTCAAGGGCGCGGCCGTCACCGCACCCGCCGTCGCGATCGCGACATCGACCGGGCTCGGCATCACCGATGCATGGGCCGAAGAGGCCTCGACGCTGGCGCCGGCCACGATGAAGACGTTGTTGAAGGTCGCGCGCGACATCTATCCGCACGATTTCCTCGGCGACAGCTACTACATCACGGCGGTCAAGCATGGGATGCCAAGGCGGCCAAGGATCCGGCGGTCAAATCGCTGATCAATGACGGCGTTGCCCGGCTCGATCAGGCGGCCAACGACCGCCACAAGATGCCGTATGCCCAGCTCGCCTGGGAAAACGATCGCGTCGCGCTGCTGCAGCAGATCGAGCAGAGCGCGTTCTTCCAGCAGGTCCGCGGCGACCTCATCGTCTCGCTCTACAACAACAAGGAGGTGTGGCCGCGGTTCGGCTACGAGGGCTCCTCCGCCGAGCATGGCGGCTACATCAAGCGCGGCTTCGCCGACATCGACTGGCTGCCCAAGGCATAGCGTCGGAAACGGTCAGGAGGACACAATGGCAAAATTCGATCTGAATGACAGCGGCGTTGTCGTGATCGTCGGCTCCGGTGCCGGCGGCGGAACGCTCGGCAATGAACTGGCGCAGAAGGGCATCAAGGTCGTGATCCTGGAGGCCGGTCCGCGCATCGAGAACCAGGACTTCATCAACGATGAATGGGACAGCTTCACCCAGCTCGCCTGGTCCGACGCGCGCTCTACCTCGGGCAGCTGGCGCGTGCACCAGGACTTTCCGGGCCTGCCGGCCTGGATCGTCAAGGCAGTCGGCGGCTCGACCACGCACTGGGCCGGCGCGTCGCTGCGCTTCGACGAGCACGAGTTCAAGATCAAGTCGGCTTACGGCGGCATCCCCGGCGCCAATCTCTTGGACTGGCCGATCACACTCGCCGAAATGGAGCCGTGGTACGCCAAGGCCGAGGACAAGATGGGCGTGACCCGCACCAACGGCATCCCTGCCTACCCGGCAACAACAACTTCAAGGTCATGGAAGCCGGCGCCAAGAAGCTCGGCTACAAGGAGGTCCATACCGGGCGGATGGCGATCAACAGCGAGCCGCGCGACGGCCGCGGCTCGTGCCAGCAGATCGGCTTCTGCTTCCAGGCTGCAAGTCGGGCGCCAAATGGTCGACGCTCTACACCGAGATTCCGAAGGGCGAAGCCACCGGCAATCTCGAAGTGCGCCCCGGCAGCATGGTGATCAAGATCGAGCACGACCAGTCCGGCAAGGTCACCGGCGTGGTTTATGCCGATTCAACCGGCGCGATGCAGCGCCAGAAGGCCCGCGTGGTCGCGGTCGCCGGCAACTCGATCGAGAGCCCGCGGCTGTTGCTCAACAGCGCCTCGAGCATGTTCCCGGACGGGCTCGCCAATTCATCCGGCCAGGTCGGCCGCAACTACATGCGGCACATGACCGGCAGCGTGTATGCGAGCTTCGAGAAGTCGGTGCACATGTATCGCGGCACCACGATGGCCGGCATCATTCGCGACGAGGCCAAGAATAATCCGAGCCGCGGCTTCGTCGGCGGCTACGAGATGGAGACGCTGTCGCTCGGCCTGCCCTTCATGGCCGCGTTCCTCAATCCCGGCGCCTGGGGCCGCAGCTTCACCAGCGCGATCGAGGGCTATCCGCGGATGGCCGGCATGTGGCTGGTCGGCGAGGACATGCCGCAGGAGACCAACCGCATCACGCTGGATCCGAAGATCAAAGACAAGTTCGGCATGCCGGTCGCCAGCGTGCATTTCGACGACCATCCGAACGACGTCGCTATGCGCGATCACGCCTACAAGCAGGGCGCCGCGGTCTATGAGGCGGTCGGCGCCACCGTGACCTATCCGACGCCGCCCTATCCCTCCACCCACAACATGGGCACCAACCGGATGAGCGAGAAGCCGCGCGACGGCGTGGTCAACAAGTTCGGCCAGAGCCACGACATCAAGAACCTGTTCGTCTCAGACGGCAGCCAGTTCACGAGCGGTGCCGCCTGCAATCCGACGCTGACGATCGTGTCGCTGGCGATCCGCCAGGCCGACAGCATCGCCGGCGCGATGCAGCGGAAGGAGATCTAGCAAGAAACTACAGTTCCCCTCTCACTGAAGCGGCCTTGCCCAACAGGACAAGGCCGCTTTTCTTGCGCGATGAATCCGCAAGCCTATTCGGCAGCGTCCAGGATGGGCTGGCTCTGAAACTCGGAGACAGGCGTGGTGCTCTGCGAGCGATAGATCAAACAGCAGCACCGCAGCAGCGATGCGAAATTATTGACTTCGCCATGGTGGTTGAGGACTTCGCCATACAGCGTGGTGACGAACTTGGCGACGCTCATCCCCTCCTTGGCGGCGATCTCCTCCAGCGTGTCCCAGAACGACATTTCCAGCCGGATCGAGGTGCAGTGACCGCCGATTCGCAGCGACCGGGTCTGCGACTCATAATTGCGCTGCGGCTGGTGCGAGAACAAATGGCACATGGCTATCCTCCGATCGGATTATAATTTTTCTAAACGATATACCCGCGCGTGAGGCCCCACAATCGCCACGTAGGGCGTAGCCGGAGCACACGCGAAGGTGAGCGTCTTCAAGGCGATAGGCCGGCTCCATCCCCAGCAAAAGGCAGCCATTCGCGGACCGGCCCATGCATTTGGCGGGCAGGCCGACTAGAATGCCGTCAACCTCGAATCCTTGTCCGATCGCGCAATCCATGCCCGTCCGCCAGCTTCCCGAACAGCTCGTCAACCGCATCGCCGCCGGCGAAGTGGTCGAACGCCCTGCGAGCGTAGTCAAGGAACTGGTCGAGAACGCGATCGACGCCGGCGCGAGCCGGATCGACGTGTTCACCGATGGCGGCGGGCGGCGCCGGATCGGCATCACCGATGACGGCGGCGGCATGACGCGGTCGGATCTCGCGCTCGCGGTCGACCGCCACGCCACCTCCAAGCTCGACGACGAAGACCTGCTGCGCATCCGCACGCTCGGGTTCCGCGGCGAGGCGCTGCCGTCGATCGGCGCGGTCGCCAAGCTCGGCATCACCACGCGTCATGCCAGCGAGTCGCATGCCTGGTCGCTGTCGGTCGAGGGCGGCGAGAAATCGGAGATCATGCCGGCCGCGCTCGGCCAAGGCACCCGCGTCGAGGTCAACGAGCTGTTCTATGCGACGCCGGCGCGGCTGAAATTCCTCAAGACCGACCGCACCGAGGCGGAGGCGATCCGCGAGGTGGTGCGGCGGCTCGGCATGGCGCGCCCCGACATCGCCTTCACGCTGGCCGGCGAAGAGCGTGCTCCGGTGACCTGGGCCGCCGCGCTGCCCGGGGCGGCCGGCCGGCTGACGCGGCTTGGCGATATCCTGGGCGCGGATTTCCGAGCCAGCGCGATCGAAGTCCGATCCGAGCGCGAAGGCGTCGTGGTCGAGGGCTTTGCCGCCGCGCCGTCGCTGACCCGCGCCAACGCGCTCGGGCAATATCTGTTCGTCAACGGCCGCCCGGTGCGCGACAAGCTGATCCTCGGCGCGGTGCGCGCGGCCTATTCCGACTATCTGCCGCGCGACCGCCATCCCGTGGTGGCGCTGTTCGTGACCTGCGACCCGCAAGAGGTCGACGCCAATGTGCATCCGGCCAAGACCGAGGTGCGCTTCCGCAACGCCGGCCTAGTGCGCGCGCTGATCGTGCACGCGCTGAAGGACGGCCTCGCGCGCGAAGGCCGGCGCACCGCGGCCAACACCGCCGACGGCGCGACGTTGCAGGCGTTCCGCCCCGCCTTCACGCCGCCACGCCCAGGCAATTGGGACTGGCGCAGCTCGCCGTCCTATCCAACTGGTCCAATGCGCGGATTCGAAAGCGCTGCGGCGACGGCCTTCGCCGAACCGGGACAGGCCGCCTTCGACGTCGGCACCCCGACCGCCGATGTGCGCTTCGAGGCCGCACCCGCGCCCGATCTGCTCGACCGTCCGCTTGGCGCCGCGCGCACCCAGATCCACGAGACCTACATCGTCTCGCAGACCCGCGATGGTCTCATCGTGGTCGACCAGCACGCGGCGCATGAGCGCATCGTCTACGAGAGGCTGAAGGCCTCGCTGGCGAAGAACGGCGTGCAGCGCCAGATCCTGCTGATCCCCGAGATCGTCGAGCTCGATGAGGCGACCGTCGAGAAACTGCTCGATCGCGCCGAGGAGCTGTGCTCGTTCGGGCTCGCGATCGAATCCTTCGGCCCCGGCGCGGTTGCCGTGCGCGAGACGCCATCGCTGCTCGGCAAGGCCAACGCGGCCGGCCTGCTCCGCGACCTCGCCGAGCACATGGCGGAATGGGACGAGGCGCTGCCGCTGGAGCGCCGCCTGATGCACGTCGCCGCCACCATGGCCTGCCACGGCTCGGTCCGCGCCGGCAGACGCCTCAAGCCGGAAGAGATGAACGCGCTGCTCCGCGAGATGGAAGACACGCCGAACTCCGGCCAGTGCAACCACGGCCGGCCGACCTATGTCGAATTGAAGCTGAGCGATATAGAGAAGCTGTTCGGGCGGCGGTAGCCACCACACGCTCCGTCGTCCCGGGCAAGCCAACGGGTCGGCGCAAAGCGCCGCCCGATGACAGGCTCCGAGCGACCCGGGACCCATAACCACCGCTGATTGCCGTTAGAGCTAGCTGGGGCTACAGCGAATCCAACCACACGATCCTGTGGTTATGGGTCCTGCTTTCGCAGGGACGACAGGTCATGACGCGGTGACGATCCGTAGCCCGTAGGATGGGTGGAGCGCAGCGATACCCATCGCCTCTGCGGCATCATGATGGGTATCGCTTGGCTCCACCCATCCTAGGAATTCACTTGCCGCGTGAAGACCTCCAGCGCGGTGCGCAGTTGCGCGATCCATTCGTCGCCGTGCTCGAACCCGCCTGCTGCGATCCGCTCGCAGACCTGATCGAGACCTTCGTCGCGGGATGACGTTTGATCCCCGGCCAATTGCCGCGCGATCGCGACATAGCCGTCCGTCAGCAGCACCAGGCCCGGTGCGCGCGCGGCGGCATAGTTCTGACGTGCACCGCGAAAGATGTCGATCGCCTCGTCATAGCGGCCAAGCGCCAGATCGAAGGCCCCGACCAGCCAGGCGCCCGTTCCGAGCCGCGCCGGCCCAAGCTCCAGCTCCTGCACAAGATCCAGCGAGTGCTCGGCAAGGTCGCGCGCGGCCAGCAGGTGAGCCGGATCGATCGGCTTGTCCGAAACGGCCCAGCCCGGCCAGCAATCGGCCGCGGCGTTGAACGTCATCCGCTGAATCATTCCGAGCGCTTCGTGCGCGTCAGCATCGAGCGCGCCGCGACGACGCCCGATCTGGTCGGCGGCGTCACGCGCGGCCGCCAGCAGCGCTGCGTCATCGCCCGCGCCGCGCAACGCCTTGACGCGCGTCTCCAGCTGAACTGCGAGCCCGGCGAGAGTGTCGGCCATGGTTCACGCTCCGAAAGCGAAGATTGGTCCGTCGTATGGTGGAATAGCCCAACGGGTCCGAGCCCGATGACGGGCTCCACCATGCCGCAGCATAAGGTCGATAGAGGCCGGTGCGCCCTACACTTTTTCGCGAAGGAAGACGAATTCCGTGTCGTCATAGGCCCGCCGCTCGAGCTCCTCGAAGCCGTCGGGCGCCGCGAACGCCGCGGCCTTGGCCTCCTCCACCACGAGCAGTGCGCCCGGCGCCAGCCAGCCGCCGTCGCGCAGCGAGGCCAGCGCCTTGTCGGCGAGGCCCTTGCCATAGGGCGGATCGAGAAACACCAGCGAGAACGGCTCGACCGGATGCGCCGGCCCGAGGTCGGTGGCATCGCGGCGATAGACCTTGGTGGTCCCGCCGAGGCCGAGCGACTCGACATTGTTGCGCAGCAGCGCCCGCGCCTCGGCGCCATTGTCGACGAACAGCGTGAATTTCGCGCCGCGCGAGGCCGCCTCGACGCCGAGCGCGCCGGTGCCGGCAAACAGATCGAGCACGCGGGCGTCCTCGATCGGGTTGTCGTAGGCGTGGACCAGGATGTTGAACACGGACTCGCGCAACCGGTCCGCGGTCGGGCGGATCTCGCGGCCCGAGGGCGAAGCGAGATTGCGGCCCTTCAGCCTGCCCCCGACGACACGCATCGACCGTTACTCGTCCTGCGGCTTGAGATCGCGCTTGCCGTGATAGCCGCGCTTGGCACGGCGCGGCGGGCCGTAGCCGTTGGCCTCGTCCTCGTTGCGGGCGCGCGCCTCCTCGCTGCCGGTACGCTGCACCAGCACGCGGCGGCCCTTGCGGTCGTTGATGGTCTCGCGCTTGGCTTTCGGCTTCTTCGCGGGTGCATCGTCGCCGGCGTCACGCTGCTCCGGTCGCGTGAAGTCGGCACCGGCGATCTTGGCGATCTTCTCGCCGAGCTGCTCGCGCAGCACCCGCGTCTTGACCTCCTCGACCTTGCCCTCCTCGAGCTCGCCGAGCTGGAACGGGCCGTAGGAGATCCGGATCAGGCGGTTCACCTCGAGCCCGAGATGCGCCATCACGTTGCGCACCTCGCGGTTCTTGCCCTCGCGGATCGCGAACACCACCCAGACGTTGGAGCTCTGGTCGCGCTCCAGCGTCGCATCGATCGGTCCGTATTTGACGCCGTCGACCTCGACGCCGTCCTTGAGCTGATCGAGCTGGGCCTGCGTCACCTCGCCATGCGCGCGCACGCGATAGCGGCGCAGCCATCCGGTGTCGGGATGCTCCAGCGTCCGCGCCAAGCCGCCGTCATTGGTCAGCAGCAGCAGGCCTTCGGTGTTGAAGTCGAGCCGGCCGATCGAGATCAGCCGCGGCAGGCCCTCGGGCAGATTGTCGAACACGGTCGGCCGCCCCTCGGGATCGGCATGCGTCGTCATCAGTCCGCGCGGCTTGTGATACATGAACAGCCGCGTCCGCTCGCGCGGCGGTAACGGCTTGCCGTCGACCGCCACGACATCGTTGTCGGTGATATCGAGCGCCGGCGAGTTGATCACCCGTCCGTTGACGGTGACGCGGCCCTGGGTGACGATCTCCTCGGCATCGCGGCGCGAGGCGAGACCGGCGCGGGCCAGCACCTTGGCGATGCGCTCGCCGGATTTCTTCGGCTTCTGCTCGCGGCGGTCATCTGAGGCGCGTTCGCGATAGGCGCCGCGGCCGCCGAAGGCCGGGCGCTTTGCGAAGATCCTGCTGTCATCCTCGTTGTCGCGGCGTGGACGATCGCCGAAGCGGCCCTCGCTGCGCGGATGCTCCTGCCAGTCGGTGCGGCCTTCGGGGCGTTCACGACGACGGCTGTCACGGCGATCACCGCCGTCTTCATCCTGTTTCCAGCGCGGCCGGCTGAACTTCGGGCGATCGCCCTGCTCGCGATCGTCGCGGGACCGGGAGAACCGCGGACGCTCATCGCCGCCGCGATCGTCGCGCGGCCTGTCGAACTTGCGCGGGCCGTCACGGAACGGACGCGAACCACGCTCGGGACGATCGGAGCCGCCCTCGCGCTTCTGCCACGGCTTGGATTCGCCGCGCGGCGGACGATCACCGAAATCCTTGCGCGGGCCACGATCACGATCTCCCCCGCGATCGCCGCCGCGCGAAAACTTCCGCTCGCCGCCGAATTTCCGCTCGGGCCGATCACCGTCGCGCGACGGACGGTCGCCATAGGATCGCTCACCGCGCGGCGTGTACGGCCGCTTCTCGCCATCGCGATCCCGCGGTGCGTAGGGCTTCCTGTCGCCGAATTTGCGGTCGGAAGATCGTCCCGCCGGGCGGGCGTCGTCGCGATCGCGGCGCGGCCCACGGTCGTCGCGGCTAAAGTTCGGGCGATCACCGCGG
>NZ_LGTB01000021.1 GCF_001238275.1 Bradyrhizobium viridifuturi | reverse complement strand
ACTCCGAGAGCGTATGCCGCATCGGGATCAGCGGCTTTTGCGGCGCGCGCTTCACGGTGGAGCGATAGTCCGGCGACAGCCGCGCCGGATGAGCCGCAAGCGATTGCAGCGGATACAACAAGGTCATGGCGAAGTCCTCCGCGGCCCACGCGCCCGGTGAGCTCACGTCAGATCATTATAGTGCATAACCAAATTGGGGAAGGGCTGTTTTCAGCCCTTCCAAGCCACTGGACTAATTCAACTTTTCGATGGCGACTGCGACGCCCTGGCCGACACCGACGCACATAGTTGCCAAGGCAAGCTTCCCGCCCCGCTTCTCCATGCCGTGCACGGCGGTCAGGACCAGCCGCGCGCCGCTCATGCCGAGCGGATGGCCGAGCGCAATCGCGCCGCCATGCGGATTGACGAAATCGGCGTCTTCCTTGACGCCGAGCTGGCGCAGGCAGGCGATGCCCTGCGAGGCGAAGGCCTCGTTGAGCTCGATCAAGTCGAAGTCCGACACCTTGATGCCGAGCCGCTCGACCAGCTTCCTGGTCGCCGGCACCGGGCCGATGCCCATGATGCGCGGCGGCACCGCGGCCGAGGCAAGGCCGAGGATCTTCGCGCGCGGCGTGAGGCCGTGCCGCTTCACGGCGGCTTCGGACGCGAGGATCATCGCAGCGGCGCCGTCGTTGACGCCCGATGCGTTGCCCGCGGTCACGGTGCCCGGATTGCGCACGATCGGCTTCAGCTTAGCGAGACCTTCGAGCGTGGTTTCGGGACGCGGGTGCTCGTCCTTGTCGACGGTGATCGGACCGGCCTTGCCGCCGGGCACCTGGATCGGGATGATCTCCTCGGCGAAATAGCCCGACGCGATCGCAGCACCGGCGCGCTGCTGCGAGCGGATCGCCATCGCATCCTGATCGGCGCGCGACACCTGGAATTCCTCGGCGACGTTCTCACCGGTTTCCGGCATCGCATCGACGCCGTACTGCGCCTTCATCAAGGGATTGATAAAGCGCCAGCCGATCGTGGTGTCGTAGATCTCGGACGAGCGCGAGAACGCTTCCGAAGCCTTGCCCATCACGAACGGCGCGCGCGTCATCGATTCGACGCCGCCTGCGATCGCGAAATCGATCTCGCCGGCGCGGATGGCGCGCCCCGCGGCACCGACCGCATCGAGGCCCGAGGCGCAGAGCCGATTCAGGGTCTGGCCGGGAACCGACTCCGGCATGCCGGCAAGCAGGAGCGCCATGCGCGCGACGTTGCGATTGTCCTCGCCGGCCTGGTTGGCGCAGCCGAAATAGACCTCGTCGACCTCGTTCCAGTTGAGCGTCGGGTGCTTGGCCATCAGCGCCTTGATTGGGGCCGCGGCGAGATCGTCGGCGCGCACCTTGGCGAGCGAACCACCGAAACGGCCGATCGGGGTCCGGACGGCATCGCAAATGAACACATCACGCATTGAATCTCTCCCTGAATGCCGCGACTTAGGCGCTGGATCGGCTGGAACTTGAGACGGGTTTTAGGAGCGTGCCCGCGGCAGGTCAATTGACGCGGCTGCGCGCCCCGCACGCATTACCGTGAGGGCTGTCATAAAGGTACCGTGGACAGGGTGGAAAACCCCGGCTTCGCGGATAGGACCGCGCGGCGAAATTCTGTAGCTTCCCGGCCCTCATGACCATTCAGCAGCCGATCCCCGTTCCGCCCGAAGCCACTCCCGCCGAGGCGCCGTCGCGCGTCACGCCGATGATGGAACAGTATCTGGAGATCAAGACCGCCCATCCCGGCCTGCTGCTGTTCTACCGAATGGGCGACTTCTACGAGCTGTTCTTCGAGGACGCCGAGATCGCCTCGAAGACGCTCGGCATCGTGCTGACCAAGCGCGGCAAGCATCAGGGCATGGACATCCCGATGTGCGGCGTGCCGGTCGAGCGCTCCGAGGATTATCTGCATCGCCTGATCGGCGCCGGGCATCGCGTGGCGGTGTGCGAGCAGTCCGAGAATCCCGCCGAGGCCAAGGCCCGCGGCAACAAGAGCGTGGTCCGCCGCGGCGTGGTGCGGCTGGTGACGCCGGGCACGCTGACCGAGGACACGCTGCTCGACGCCCGCACCAACAATTATCTGATCGCGATCGCGCGGGCCCGCGGCTCGGCCGGCGCCGACCGGCTCGGGCTAGCCTGGATCGACATCTCGACCTCCGAATTCATGGTGACGGAATGTGCGACCGCGGAGCTTGCGGCGACGCTGGCGCGCATCAATCCGAACGAGGCGATCGTCACCGACGCGCTCTATAGCGACAATGAACTGGCGCCGACCCTGCGCGAGTTGCCGTCGGTGACGCCGCTGACCCGCGACGTGTTCGACAGCGCCACCGCCGAGCGGCGGCTGTGCGACTATTTCGCGGTCGCGACCATGGACGGGCTCTCGGCGATGTCGCGGCTGGAGGCAACGGCCGCCGCTGCCGCGGTGACCTATATCGACCGCACCCAGGTCGGCAAGCGTCCGCCCCTGTCGCCGCCGGCGCGCGAAGCCGCCGGCACCACGATGGCGATCGATCCCGCGACCCGCGCCAACCTCGAACTGACGCGAACGCTTGCCGGCGAGCGGCGCGGCTCGCTGCTCGATGCGATCGACTGCACCGTCACCGCGGTAGGCTCGCGCCTGCTGGCGCAGCGGCTTGCCGCGCCGCTGACCGATGTTGCCGTGATCGCGCGGCGGCTCGATGCGGTCTCCGCCTTCGTCGCGGACAGCGCAGCACGCGAGGACATCCGGACCGTGCTGCGCGCGGCGCCCGACATGTCGCGTGCACTGGCGCGGCTTTCGGTCGGCCGCGGCGGTCCGCGCGATCTCGCCAGCCTGCGCGACGGCATCCTTGCCGCCGACCAGGCGCTGGACCTGCTGGCGCAGCTTGCCGATCCGCCGGCCGAGGTTTCGACCGTGATGGCGGCCTTGCAGCGCCCCTCGCGCGACCTGGCGCAGGAATTTTCGCGCGCGCTCTCCGAGCAATTGCCGCTGATCAAGCGCGACGGCGGCTTCGTCCGCGAGGGCTATGAGGCCGCGCTCGACGAAAGCCGTAATTTGCGCGATGCCTCGCGCCTCGTCGTCGCCGCGATGCAGGCCCGCTATGCCGAGGACACCGGCATCAAGACGCTGAAGATCCGGCACAACAATGTGCTCGGCTTTTTCGTCGAGGTCACCGCACAGCACGGCGACAAGCTGTTCGCGCCGCCGCTGAATGCGACCTTCATCCATCGCCAGACGCTGGCCGGGCAGGTCCGCTTCACCACCGCAGAGCTCGGCGAGACCGAAGCCAAGATCGCCAATGCCGGCGAGCGTGCGCTCAATCTCGAGCTCGAGATCTTCGAACGGCTGAGCGCGCTGGCGCTCGCGGCGAGCGATAATCTGCGCAACGCCGCTCATGCCTTTGCGCTGCTCGACGTCGCGACCTCGCTGGCGAAGCTTGCGATCGACGACAATTACGTGCGGCCCGATGTCGACGGCTCGCTCGGCTTTGCGATCGAGGGCGGCCGCCATCCGGTGGTCGAGCAGGCGCTGAAGCGCGATGGCCAGCCGTTCATCGCCAATGCATGCGATCTGTCGCCGGCGCCGGGCCAGAAATCCGGCCAGCTCTGGCTGATCACCGGTCCGAACATGGCCGGTAAATCGACCTTCCTGCGCCAGAATGCGCTGATCGCGCTGCTTGCTCAGATCGGCAGCTATGTGCCGGCGTCGCGGGCGCGGCTCGGCATCGTCGATCGGCTGTTCTCGCGCGTCGGCGCAGCGGACGATCTGGCCCGCGGCCGCTCGACCTTCATGGTCGAGATGGTCGAGACCGCGGTGATCCTCAATCAGGCCAGCGAGCGGTCGCTCGTCATCCTCGACGAGATCGGCCGCGGTACCGCGACCTTCGACGGCCTGTCGATCGCCTGGGCCGCGATCGAGCACCTGCACGAGAGCAACCGCTGCCGCACGCTGTTTGCCACCCATTATCATGAGCTGACCGCGCTCTCGGCGAAACTGCCGCGGATGTTCAACGCCACGGTGCGGGTCAAGGAATGGCAGGGCGACGTCGTGTTCTTGCACGAGGTGCTGCCCGGCTCGGCCGACCGCTCTTATGGCATCCAGGTCGCCAAGCTCGCCGGCCTGCCGCCCGCCGTGATCACGCGCGCCAAATCGGTGCTGGCGAAACTGGAAGCGCAAGATCGCGGCCAGGCCGCCCGCGCTCTTGCAGACGACCTGCCGCTGTTCGCCGTCCCTTCCCGCGCCGCTGTCGAAGACAAGCCGCCGAGCGAGACTGATTTGCTGGTTGAGGCGGTGAAGGCGCTGCACCCCGACGAAATGTCGCCGCGCGAGGCGCTGGATGCGCTGTATGCATTGAGGGCGAAGCTGCCGAAGGAGTAGCTGCGTAGGATGGGTAGAGCGCAGCGAAACCCAGCGACTTTCCTCCGCACGGGGAGATGATGGGTTTCGCTGCGCTCCACCCATCCTACGCCTTCACTGCGTGCGGAGAGACCAGATCCCCGCTTTGCTCTGACGAGCAAAGCGACATCCCCTTTTTAAGGGGAGGTCTACGCCTTCGCGCTCTTTCTTCGCCCGAGCTGCCACAGCGCCAGATTCCAGATGATGCAGGTGGCGAGCGCACAGCAGAGGCCTACGGCAGAGCCGAATTGCAATACCGCGACATGCAGCACGGCGATGCCGAGGCCGAAGCCGAGCAGGCCCCAGGCGCTGTTGGCGAGCACGGCGGCGGTGGCGGGGCCGCCGATCCGCGGATGCAGGATCAGCATCATCGAGGAGAACACGATCGGGAACAGCGCGATCACGCCGGTGACCCGCGGACCAACCCAGGTCGAGGCGGTGACCACGGTGCCGACAAGGCTCGCGACCAGCGCGGCGCGCAGCGGAATGTCGTACCAGCGCCGCGCGATCAGCGGCATCTTGGCGACGTGGCGATAGGGCTTGAGCAGCGGAATGCAGATTGCGAACGCAATGGCGTTGAGGATCAGCCCGCCGGCGAGCGTCCAGGCGAACTGACGGATGATGGTGCCGAGCACGAGCCACAGCGCGATCGCGCTTCCCGCGCTGACCCACATGCTGAAGCGCTGCGCCAGCACGGCGTAGGTCAGGCCCATGAAGATCGTCGCCGCATTGACCGGCAGGCTCGACAGCGCGCCCTCGGCAATGAAGGCCGCGTCATGGTCGAGCGCAAGGAAGGTGTAGGACGGCCCGGCCGAGATCGGCAGGGTTGCGATCAGCGCACCGATCACCGGCCCCGACCGCTCCGTGATGATGGACGCTGAGACCACGAACGCGGCCGCTACCGCCATGCGCAGCACGAGGAGCAGGATGAAGTGGAGATCGGGGGACATTCTAAGTCGTCCCGGCGAAGGCCGGGACCCATAACCATGACTATTCGTGGGGAGCGAAAGCCGTTGGACAGCGAAGCTTGAATCGAGAAGACACGGCGTATGGGTCCCGGCTTTCGTGCGCATTTGCACACCGGGCCGGGACGACACCGGTGAAAAGCGGCTACACCCGCTGCATCGTCACCGACACTTTCGGGCCGTTCTTGATGGTCTGATAAACCACGCAGTAACGCTCGGTGAGTTTCAGCAGCAGGTCGAGCTTGTCCTGCGGCGCGTCGGTGCCGACGTCGAAGCGCAGGCGGATCTCGCGGAAGCCGACCGGGGCCTCCTTGTCGACGCCGAGCGTGCCGCGGAAGTCGAGATCGCCCTCGGCGAACACGTTGCCGACCTTCAACGGCACCTCGATCGCGGTCGCGACCGATTTCAGCGTCACCCCGGCACAGGCGACCAGCGCTTCCAGCAGCATGTCACCGGAGCAAAGCTCGAGCCCGGAGCCGCCGGTGGCGGGATGCAGGCCGGCGACCGCGAGCGCGCGGCCGGTCTCGACCTTGCAGGACAGGCTTTCATTGTCGATCGTGCCCTTGGCCTTCAACGTGATCACGGCGGCCTGGGGATCGGTCTTGTAACGCTCCTTGATCGGAGCCTGCATTGCGCGGAGTTCGGCGGAGTCCATGGGTCTGCTCCCGGCTGTTCTTCTTAGCCCTCGGATGTAAGGCCTTATGGCGCCGATGTCACCACCACATCGCCTCGCCGGCGCTCGATTTATCCGTGACGTCACGCACCGAGCGATCCAGCGAGCGGTCGAGCGCGGTCAGCACGCGGCGCTTGAACGTGTCGAACAGTTCCGATTTGCGGTCGCGCGGCCGCGCCAGATTGATGGTGATCTGCTCGAACAGCCGCCCCGGTCGCGGCCGCATCACCAGCACGCGGTCGGCCAGCACCACGGCCTCGTCGACATCATGGGTGACCAGCACCAAAGTCGGCCGCGTGTCGGCCCAGAGATCCAGCAAATGATCCTGCAGATCGCGCCGCGTGAAGGCATCGAGTGCCGAGAACGGCTCGTCGAGCAGCAGAACTTCCGGCTGCGGCACCAGCGCACGGGCGATCGCGACCCGCTGCGCCTGCCCGCCGGACAGTTCGCGCGGCCAGGCCGCAGCCTTGTCGGTGAGGCCAACGCGGGCCAGCGCGACTGCGATCCGCTCGCGCCTCGCCTGCGCCGAAAGGTCGGTGAGACCGAAGCCGATATTGTCGGCGACGCTGAGCCAGGGCAGCAGCCGTGGCTCCTGGAAGATGATGCCGATCTTGGCGTGCGGCGAGCTGATGACAGCATTGTCGAGCGTCACGTTGCCGGTGCTGGCGCGATCGAGGCCGGCGATGGCGCGCAGCAAGGTCGACTTGCCGCAACCGGAACCGCCGATGATGGCGATGATCTCACCGGGCGGGATTTCCGCCGAGAAGCGCTCCAGCGCGTGGACGCCATTCGGATAGGTCTTGCCGACTTCTTTCAGAGCGAGCATCAGGCCCCTCCCCGCGCACCGAACGCATCCTGCCAGCGCAATAGCGGCGCGGCCGCGACCTCGATCAGCCAGTCGGTGAGCTTGCCGAGGATCGCGAAGATCACGATCGCAGCAAGGATCTGCGCCGGCTTTCCGAGTTGCTGGCCGTCAAGCAGCAGATAGCCGAGACCTTCGGAGGCGCCAATCAATTCGGCCGCGACCACGAACATCCACCCCAGGCCAAGCCCGACCCGCAGCGCCACCACATAGGCCGGCAGCACCGCCGGCAACAGGATGCGGCGGATCATGGCCGGCCCGGACAGCCGGAACACACGGCCGACCTCGACGATCTTGCGATCGACCGACAGGATCGCGCCCATCACGCCGAGATAGATCGGAAAGAACACGCCGACCGCGATCAGCGCGACCTTCGAGGTCTCGAAGATGCCGAGCCAGAGCACGAACAGCGGCACCCAGGCGAGCGAGGGGATCGCGCGCAAGGCTTGCACCGTCGGATCAAGCAGCCGCTTGGCGAAATCCCAATAGCCGGAAATCGCCCCCATGATGGTGCCGGTGACGACGCCAAGCGCAAAGCCCGCGCCGACCCGCCACAAGGTCGCGAGGATATGGCGCGACAGCTCGCCGCTCCTGGCGAGCTCGACGATGGTCTGGAACACCTTTGACGGCGGCGGCACCAGCCGGCCGTTGGAGTAGCCGAGATAAACCACCAGCTCCCAGCCGAGCGCACACACCACCGGCACCAGAAGCCCGAGCGCGGGCCGCGCAAAGCGCGACCACCGCGCCGGCGCCGCACGCGGCGCGGCCGTCTGTTCCAGCGCGGGCAGGTCAACGCTCATGGCCATAGCAAGAACGACTCTTCAAGCGGGATTGCAAGGTGGAGGTGCCGCCGCTCTATCGCGCGTCGTCCCGGGCAAGCGAAGCGCGACCCGGGACCCATAACCAAGAAGCGTGTTGATGGAGCAGGCTGGAGCCACAGCGTCTTCCGGCAACAAGACCCTGTGGTTATGGGTCCCGGCTTTCGCCGGGACGACGAGGGCAGTTTGTCCGCGGAGTTAGTTGGAGGGCAACGGGACCTGATCGTCGATCAGCGCGTCCAGCGCGGCCTTCACGTCGGTCTTGGCATCGATCACGCCGGCCTGTTGCAGGGCGAGACCGGCCGCGAGGATCGACTCACGCTGGGGCGCGCCAATCCGGCTGTGGGTCAACTCGGTGCGCTCCTTGAGCTGCTTGTCGACCACGGCGTCCGGCAGTTTCGTTACCGCGATGAAGGTCTTCTTCAGCTCGTCATAGTTCGCGAGCGAATATTTCCGCGCCTCTTCATAAGTGGCGAGCACGCGGCGGACGATATCCGGATGCGCTTTCAGGAACGCCTCGCGGACATTGAGAATGCCCCAGGTGTTGGCGTCGGCCTTGCGGTAGAACAGCTTGGCGCCCTCCTCGACCTCGGCCTGCGCCATCATCGGGTCGAGACCGGCCCAGGCATCGACATCGCCGCGGATCAGCGCGGTCTTGCCGTCGGCGTGCTGCAACAGCACCGGGGTGATGTCCTTCTCAGTCAAACCGGCGCCGAGCAGCGCGCGGACCAGGAAGATGTGCGGGTCGGTGCCGCGGGTCACCGCCACGCGCTTGCCCTTGAGATCGGCGACCGAGGCGATCTTGGAGTCCTTGGTGGTGACCAGCGCGGTCCATTCGGGGCGCGAATAAACGTAGATCGACTTGATCGGGTTGCCGTTGATCCGGGCGACCAGAGCGGCCGAGCCCGCGGTCGAGCCGAGGTCGATCGACCCGGCGTTGAGGAATTCGAGCGCCTTGTTGGAGCCGGCCGACTGCACCCAGACGATGCTGATGCCGTCCTTGGCGAACTCCTTCTCCAGCAGGCCCTTCTGCTTCAGGACCATCGACACCGGATTGTAGGTCGCCCAGTCGATCCGGATCTCCTTCAGCGCGTCGGCGGCAAGCGCCGCGCCGGGCAGGAATGTCGAGACCGCGAGCAGCGCAGCGAACGCGCGCCGGGAAAATTTATGCATTCGTCGACCCCCTCGATCAGATTAAGAAACAATCTTTTATTTCAATGAGTTATCCTTGCGGTCAACGAGAAAATCTCTACCCTTTACGCGACGGCGCGAGAACGATCTTGCTCGAAGCGCCGCCAGGAAAGCATGGAGCTGCTGCCGTTATACTTTGGTCCGTGACAGCAACAGCTCCGTCCGATATCGGATGAACCTATGGACAGCGTCGTAGCCGAGGCCCGCCCTGAAGCGGACGATCGTTTCGAGACCGCGCGGATCACCGCGGCAGTCAATGCACTCGCAGAGCAACATGCCGGCCGCGAGGACCAGTTCCGCGCCGCGATGGCGCAACTGCTCAAGGCCGAACTGATCGCGGCGCGCGCCACGGCGCAGGCGCTGCTGCTGAAGGACCGTCATGGTCGCCGCTGCGCCGAACGGCTCTGCTTCGTGCAGGACGAGATCATCCGCATCCTCTATGCGGCGGCGACCCGGCATCTCTACCACTCGCCGATCCCGTCGGGCGCGGAACGCATGGCCGTGGTCGCGACCGGCGGCTATGGCCGCGGGCTGATGGCGCCGGAATCCGATATCGATCTGTTGTTCATCCTGCCCTACAAGCAAACCGCCTGGGGCGAGCAGGTCGCCGAAGCCATTCTCTATTGCCTGTGGGACATGGGGCTGAAGGTCGGCCACGCCACCCGCTCGGTCGATGAATCGATCCGCCAGGCGCGCGGCGACATGACGATCCGCACCGCGATCCTGGAGACGCGCTTTCTGACCGGCGACCAGCCGCTCTATGACGAGTTGGTCGATCGTTTCGACAAGGAAGTGGTGCAGGGCACTGCGTCGGAATTCGTTACCGCCAAGCTCGCCGAGCGCGAGGAGCGGCATCGCCGCGCCGGCCAGTCGCGCTATCTGGTCGAGCCCAACGTCAAGGACGGCAAGGGCGGCCTGCGCGACCTGCATACGCTGTTCTGGATCGCCAAATACGTCTATCGCGTGCGCGAGACCGACGAGCTGCTGGAACGCGGCGTATTCGACGCGCAGGAGTACCGCACTTTCCGCCGCTGCGCCGATTTCCTGTGGTCGGTGCGCTGCAATCTGCACTTCTTCGCCGGGCGCGCCGAGGAGCGGCTGTCGTTCGACATGCAGCGCGAGATCGCGGTCCGCCTCGGCTACACCTCGCATCCCGGCATGCAGGACGTCGAGCGCTTCATGAAGCACTACTTCCTGATCGCGAAGGACGTCGGCGACCTCACAGCGATCCTGTGCGCCAAGCTCGAGGAGGAGCACAACAAGCCGGCGCCGGTGCTGAGCCGGATGGTGGCGCGCTTCCGGCCCGGCACCAAGCGGCGGCGGGTCAACGGCAGCGACGATTTCATCGTCGACAACAACCGCATCAACCTCGCCGCGCCCGACGTGTTCAAGCACGATCCGGTCAATCTGATCCGGATCTTCCGTCTCGCGCAGCAGAACAACCTCGCCTTCCATCCCGACGCGATGCGCACGGTGACGCGCTCGCTGAAGCTGATCAACACCCAGCTCCGCGAGAACGACGAGGCCAATCGCCTGTTCATGGAGATCCTGACCTCCGACAATGCGGAGGTCGTGCTGCGGCGGATGAACGAGACCGGCGTGCTCGGCCAATTCATCCGCGCCTTCGGCAAGATCGTGTCGATGATGCAGTTCAACATGTACCACCACTATACGGTGGACGAGCACCTGCTGCGCTGCATCGGGTTCCTGCAGGACATCGAGCGCGGCGGCAACGAGGAATTCACGGTCGCCAGCGATCTGTTCCGCAAGATCCGTCCCGAGCACCGTCCGGTGATCTACATCGCGACGCTGTTGCACGATATCGCCAAGGGCCGCCCCGAGGACCATTCGATCGCCGGCGCCAAGGTGGCGCGGCGGCTGTGCCCGCGGCTCGGCTTCTCCGCCGCCGACACCGAGCTGGTGGCCTGGCTGATCGAGGAGCATCTGACGATGTCCACGGTGGCGCAATCGCGCGATTTGTCGGACCGCAAGACCATCGAGAATTTCGCCGCCGTTGTGCAGTCGGTCGAGCAGATGAAGCTGCTGACGATCCTGACCACCGCTGACATCCGCGGCGTCGGCCCCGGCGTGTGGAACGGCTGGAAGGCGCAGCTGTTGCGCACTCTGTATTACGAGACCGAGCCGGTCTTGACCGGCGGCTTCTCGGAAGTGAACCGCGCCCAGCGCATCGCGGTGGCGCAAGCCGAATTCCGCCGCGCCTTCACCGAATGGCCGGAGGCCGAACTCAACGCCTATATCGGCCGGCATTACCCGGCTACTGGCTCAAGGTCGAGCTGCCGCGCAAGATCCGCCAGGCGCGCTTCATCCGCGCCAGCGAGCAGGCCGGCCACAAGCTGGCGATCAATGTCGGCTTCGACGAGATCCGCGCCGTCACCGAGCTCACGATCCTGGCGACCGACCATCCCTGGCTGCTGTCGATCATCGCGGGCGCCTGCGCCTCCGCCGGCGCCAACATCGTCGACGCGCAGATCTACACCACGACCGACGGCCGCGCGCTCGACACCATCTCGATCTCGCGCGAATACGACCGCGACGAGGACGAGGGCCGCCGCGCCACAAGGATCGGCGAGATGATCGAGCACGTGCTGGAAGGCAAGCTCAGGCTGCCCGAGGCGGTGGCGAAGCGCGCGGTGCGCAGCAAGGCGCGACCGTTCATCGTCGAGCCCGAAGTGACCATCAACAACCAGTGGTCCGACCGCTACACCGTGATCGAGGTCTCCGGCCTCGACCGTCCCGGCCTGCTCTACCAGCTCACGACCGCGATCTCGAAGCTCAACCTCAACATCGCCTCCGCCCATGTCGCGACCTTCGGCGAACGCGCCCGCGACGTGTTCTATGTCACCGACCTGCTCGGCGCCCAGATCACCGCGCCGACCCGGCAGTCGGCGATCAAGAGCTCGCTGCTGCATCTGCTGTCGAGCGAGGACCAGGCGGCCAAACCGGCGGCGTAGGGACTTTTTCCCTCGTCATTCCGGGCTCGCGCTGCGCGAGCCCCGGAATGACGGGGGATGGGACTGTAGCCTAACCAAACAGCCGCATCAGCAGCGCCTTGCCGACCGGCGCGGCGCGCACGCCGTGGAAGGCTCGGACATATTCGCCGGCATAGAATGCGCGCACGACGTTGATCCGCGTCGCGACCGCGTCCTCGAAGCGGACGCCGAAGCCATCTCGGGTGCGACGGACCACGAGCGCGATGACATTCTGGCCGTAGACATTGCATTTGATCGAAACGCCGATCGCCGGCGGCGCCGGATCGATGAAGCGCGCGCCCGATATCGAGATGTCGGCCATCCGCACCAGCCGCGTCTCCGCACCTTCCTGAATCAGGATCGGCTCGTCGCGCTCGAAACGCTCCGCCTTGCGACGCCGCGGCTGCTCGATGCAGATGAAGCAGACGATCGCGAGCACGACGCAATTGTACAGGCTCCAAGCCAGCGCCAGCCCGCCATAGGCGATATTCTCGCCGCGCAGATGCAGGATGAATGCGTAGGCGATCGCGAACAGCGTGATCAGCAAGGCAGTGCCATAGAGCCGCAGCAACGGCCACTCGATGAAGCGGCGGTTGCGGTCGCCCCCCTTCGCCGTCACCTTGAACTTGTGGCCCTGCGGCTTGGCGAGCCCGGTCACGACCGCCTTCAGCACCGCGGGGGCGGCAATGTATTGCGAGACGTCGGTCATGATCGCGAGCGAGCGGCCGCGCGAGATCCAGGCCATCGTGAAGGCGTGCCAGACATAGAACGGCATGAAGTATTTCAGGAGCTCGAACAGGTCGGCGTGAACCGCCTTGATGTCGAACAGCAGATAGAGCCATGGCACGATCAGGCCAAGCACCTTGGTGCCGTAGACCGCCGCCCAGCTCATGAAGGCATCGACCAGCGACAGCCGGTCCATGAAGGCAAGCTTCGACTGCCGCGAGAACGGCCCGCTGCGGCCCCTGAAGATCTGCATGAAGCCGAGGCACCAGCGCCCGCGCTGGGTGATGTATTCCTTCAATCCCTCCGGTGCGAGGCCGATGGTCAGGCGCTCGTTGAGATAGACGGTGCGCAGACCCTTCTCCTTCAGGCGCAGCGTGACGAGGTAATCCTCCGTCACGGAATCGGTCGGGAAGCCGCCGATCTGCATCAGGCCGGAGAAACGGATCAGCGACGAGGTGCCGCAGCAGAACGCGGTGTCCCAGGCGTCCTTGGCCGGCATCAGGATGTCGAAGAAGAAACGCTGCTCGTCAGGCCACACGTCGGTGGCGGCGAGATTGGTCTGGATCGGATCCGGGTTGATGAAGTGCTGCGGCGTCTGCACGACGCCGACGGTGCCGTCCTGCATCAGGCTCATGGCCCGGGTCAGGAACTCCGGCATCGGGACAAAATCCGCATCGAGGATCGAGACGAACTCCGGCCGGTCCGGCAGGGCGGACACGTACTGGAGCGCATGATTGATGTTGCCGGCCTTGGCATGGCGGTTGTCCGGACGGGTCAGATAATTGCAGCCGAGTTCCTGGGCGAGTCGGCGCAGCCACAGCCTTCGTCCATCGTCGAGCACCCAGACGCGATAATTCGGATAATTGAGCCCGGTCGCACCGATGATGGTGCGCTCGAGGATCGCCTTCTCTTCGTTGTAGGTGCAGATGAAGACGTCGACGAGCGGCGCATCCGTCGACGTCTTGGATCGGCGCAGGATGGCATTGACCTCGGGCGAACGGTCGATGGTGCGACTGAGGAACAGCAGCGACAAGCACACTGCGATCATCGAGGCGGCCTCGGCCACCACGAAGGGATAGCCGACCAGCGCATCGGCGGTAAGTGCCAGCGGCGGCAGGGTCTGGGTCACCCGCCAGACGAAGTAATGCAGCAGCAGCAGGAACGACATGCCGGTCATCATGACGCGGGCCGGCGTCTGCTCGCGCCGGAGCAGGGGCAGGATCGCAAGGCAGGCGCCGAAGGCGACCAGCCCGGGCGCAAATGCCGCCATCATGGCTTTGCCGCATCCGTGTTGAACACCACCCGCCCGGTGCGGCCGACCGCGCATTCCTTGCCCGAGGTGTCGAGCTCCGGCATCGAGACCGTCACCCGATAAGGCTCCTTGTTCAGCGCATCCGGATTGATCGCGAGATTCGCGGGCGCGCCCGATGCGCCGGTGAGGTTGACGATCTCACCCTTGACCGCGGCGCTGCCGTCGTTCGGCTCGAAGCTCGCCTGCTCGCCGAGCTTGAGGCGATTGTAGACGCCCTCGGTGACGTTGGCGGTGACGACCGCGCCGCTGCAATCGAGCAGCTTGAGCAAGGGTTGCCCGGCCCGGACATCTTCGCCCGGCGACGTCATCATCTCCCAGATGCGACCGGCGACCGGCGCCCTGATGTCGGCTTCGGCCCGGTTGATGTAGTGCAGCTGCTCGGAGGCGATCTCGTGGGTCAGCCAGTCGATCTCCGCATCGGCATGCGCCAGATCGGCGCGCAGGTCGCTGACGCGCTGGCGCATCTCCTCTTCACGTTGCACGGAGCTCGGCCGGTCATTGTAGCTGTCGCCAAGATAGGTCCCGTTCCTGGCGGCCGTGAGTTCGACCTTGGCGGCGTCGAGGCGGCGCTGCGCGCCGATCTCGGTCTGCTGGGCGATCGACTGCTCACGCGTCAGCCGGGCCATTTCGACCGTCGAGACGCTGCCGGATTTGATCAGCGACGAGGCGCGCTCGACCGCGGCCGTCGCCTCCTCCCGCCGCGCGGCCGCAGCCTCGATCGCGGTCTGGATTTCGGCGATGCGCGCCTCGAGTTGGAGGATGCGGCCGTCGCGGAACTGACCGGCCTGGCGGGCGAGGTCCTGTTGCGCGGTCTCGGCGGCGGCGAGCTTGGCGGCCAGGCTCGGGCGCTCATTCTCCAGCCGCGACATCTGCCGCCGGAGATCGTCGAGCCGTACCCGATCGCCACGTGCATTGACGACGTGCAGGATCGTATCGCCCTCATGGACCACGCTGAGCTGCGTTGAGCCTTGCTGCGGCTTCGCGCTCACGGTGCCGTCGATCGGCGAGCGCAGGGTCACGATCCTGGCATTGACCACGGCCTCGACACTCGAGGTCTGCAGCACCGCTTTCAGCGGCAGCCACCCGAACACGGCAACGATCGCGAGGCCGATGCCGACCTTGAGCAGGCGCCGAACCCACCGGCCCGAGCCTGCGGGCGCGTCGGCGTGCGGAGCGCTATCGCCGGCGGGCTCGCTGACCGGCTCGTCGTGCGCCGGCTGCAGCCGATCCTGCAGATCGCGCTGCAATCCGCGTGCGCCCGCTTCCTCATCCCTGGTGACGGAAACATCGCCCTCGGAAGACGGCTTGTGCTGCTGTGCCTGATTCATGATGACCGGCCCCTGATCTGTCAGTGCGCGAACCAACGCACAGCTCACCGGAGCGATGCCGTTGCCGGACCGATCCAATAATCAGGTGCTTCAAAAGCGGCTAAAGCGAACGGAGCATCTTTCGGAAAACTTTCCGCAATTCGCGATGGCCGATAATCCGGCGTGGGGAAGGACGCCGCCGACCTACCCGGTCCGTTATGCGGGACGCGCCCGAAGAGGCTGAGCCCGGAATCCATCAGGGCTAGAGGGGACTGGATTCCGGGCTCTCTCGGAGGCTGTTATCGGACCCGTCTTGCGCGACCCTGGCGTGAGCAGCCATCGCTCCGGTCCGGCAGCCTGCCGGGGCTAACTCCTGGGGCGGCCTAGGATCCTGGATCCGGCACGCCTGCCTGTGCCTGCAGCGCTGCCAAGCTCGCGCCCAGCAAGGCCAGGTAACTCGCTTGACAGATCACGACGCCCAAATCGAAGACGTCGAGCAGGTCGATCCAGGACTGATCCGACGAAGTGCTCGCGGCTTGCCTGCCGCCATCGATAACGGTCGGCTGGAAGCTGCGCGCGGGCCTCTGACGCGCCGCCTCGTGTCCGGCATCCTCGGAGCAGAGGATCAAATGCAGGCGCCTGTTGGACATTTCAATCTCCCGTCTCTGATTGGCGATTGCCGAAGCCCGGAGAGCTCTACTGTCATCGAGTTACCGAATAAGCGTAGTCACCGCGAAGAAACGGGCCATTGAACGGAGGTTGATCCGGCCGTTACATTCGGGTGGGGAGGACCATACTTAGGTTTATCCGCAACCTGGACCTGAGTGCGCCTGCGCACCTCGCGTTCTGCGCGATCTCATGCGTGGATCGCCAAGGCCCGCATGATTTCGTCCCGACGCCGGTAAAGCTGCTAATATCAAGTCTGTTAGGAGGGCGACGTTGTCGCCGCTGATGATAGCGGTCACCTAGCGACGCAGCGCGGCCCGGACGGCCAAGTGCTGGTGCTGCCGATGATGCCGAATCCGACCACGAAGTCCTGGTCAGCCGAACAATGGCTGCTCGGCGGCATGGTGCTGGCCTTGGCCGCAACCTGCATCGGGCTGGTGCTTGGTCCGCAGCCCACAGCGTCCGCCCACCTGGTTGCCCTCGCGCTGCTCATCGCCTCGCTGATCGCTACACTGCTGATGATGCACCTGGTGGGCCGCACCCACAGGCAGATGGAGGCCATATTGCGCGGCCGGGCCAGCGGCGAAGAGCGCGCGATCGAGGCGCAACGCAACAGCGAAGCGCAATGGAAGGAAGTGTTCGAGCATAACCCCGTCATGTACTTCATGGTCGACGCAACAGGCCTCGTGCTGTCGGTCAACACGTTCGGCGCGGCACAACTCGGCTACACCGTCGACGAATTGCTCGGACAATCCGTGCTGCGGGTGTTTGACGCCGAAGACCACCCGATGGTTCAGCGCAATGTCGCGGCGTGCCTCGACAACATCGGCCTGACCCACAGCTGGGAAATCCGCAAGATCCGCGAGGACGGTTCAAGGCTCTGGGTCCGCGAAAATGCCAAGGCGGTGCGGCGGCTCGACGATCAGCTGATCGTCCTGATCGCCTGCGAGGATGTCACCGAGCGCAAGCATGCCGAGAATGCGCTGCAGCAGAGTGAAATGTACCTGACCGAGGCCCAGCGACTGAGCCATACCGGCAGCTTCGGCTGGCATGTCGCCAGCGGCGAGATCATCTGGTCGGAAGAAACCTTCCGGATATTCGGGTTCGACCGAGTTCCATCCATCAAGCACGGTACGGTGCTTCAGCGCGTCCATCCTGATGACCGCGACCGCGTACAACGGACCATCGACCGTGCCTCGCTCGATCGCAAGGACTTCGAGCACGGCTACCGATTGCTGATGCCCGACGGAGCGATCAAATATGTCCACGCCAGGGCGCACGCGGTGACGAACGTTTCGGGCGACACCGAATTCGTCGGAGCGGTCACCGATGTGACCGCCCGCAAGCTGGCCGAGGCGCAACTGCATGAGGCACAGACCAACCTCGCGCATGTCACGCGCGTGACGGCGCTCGGCGAGCTAGCCGCATCGATCGCCCATGAAGTGAACCAGCCGCTTGCCGCCGTGGTCACCAACGCCGCGGCCTGCCTGCGCTGGCTCGACCGGGCGGCTCCCGATCTGAATGAGGTGCGCGGCGCGGTGAGCTCGATCATCAGCGACGGCAACCGGGCGGGCGAGGTCATCCAGCGCGTCCGCGCGCTGGTGAACAAGACCACCGATCAGAAGGCGCCGCTCGACATCAATGAGGTCATCAACGAGGTGATCGGCCTGGTGCAGCATGAAGTGCAGAGCCACCTGATATCGCTGCGGCTCGACCTCACTCCCGCGCTCCCGCCTGTGGTTGCCGACCGTATCCAGTTGCAGCAGGTCATC
The DNA here is from genome assembly GCF_001238275.1 of Bradyrhizobium viridifuturi. Classification (GTDB taxonomy): domain Bacteria; phylum Pseudomonadota; class Alphaproteobacteria; order Rhizobiales; family Xanthobacteraceae; genus Bradyrhizobium; species Bradyrhizobium viridifuturi. Next base: position 123,819 of record NZ_LGTB01000021.1, on the reverse strand, counting down.
CTCAACCTGGTCCTCAACGGCATCGAGGCGATGCAGCCGGTCACGGACCGGCCGCGGCAGCTCGTGATCCGGACCCGCCATGACGACGATGCCGAGCAGATCCTGGTCACGGTCACCGATTGCGGCGTCGGGGTTGCGAGCGCGAGTGCCGACCGGCTGTTCGACGCCTTCTACACCACCAAGGCCAGCGGCATGGGAATGGGCCTGTCGATCTGCCGCTCGATCGTCGAAGCCCATCGAGGCCGCCTGTCCCTGGTCGAGCATACCGGCCCCGGCGCGACACTCCAGTTCACCCTGCCACTGCGCCAAGAGGAGCATGCATGGTGACCGGGCGCACGGCATCGCCTGCCACGCGGGCAAACGCCGAAGATCCGATCGTCTTCGTCATCGACGACGACGCCTCGGTGCGGGACGCGCTGAGCAATCTGTTCCGGTCCGTCGGCCTGCGCACTGCAGCGTTCGGGTCGGCTCACGAATTTCTGCAGCACAAGCCGGTGGATGTCCCGAGCTGCCTGATCCTGGACATCCGGCTGCCCCGGCTCAGCGGCCTCGACTTTCAGGCAGAGCTGACGAAGGCCGGCATTCATATTCCGATCATCTTCATGACCGGCCATGGCGATATCCCCATGACGGTCAGGGCCATGAAGGCCGGAGCGGTCGACTTCCTTACCAAGCCGTTCCGCGATCAGGACATGCTGGATGCGGTCACGACAGCGATCGAGCGCGACAGGAATCGTCGCGATGAGGCCAGGGTTCTTGCAAACCTGCGGGCCGCCTTCGCGACCCTGACCCCGCGCGAGCGCCAGGTGATGACACTCGTCACGGCCGGACTGATGAACAAGCAGGTCGCCGCCGAAATCGGCGTGGCCGAGATCACGGTGAAGATACACCGCGGCCAGATTATGCGGAAAATGACAGCGAAGTCGCTGCCCGATCTGGTCAGGATGGCCGAGATTCTCGGGATCGGACAGGCATCCGGCGGGCCGCAAACCTAAGTATGATTCTCCGACCCCGATTGGCGACGCACTGTGCGCCCGCAGCATCGCACAGACCGCGCCCTGACCGACCGCCTCCGGGAAGACCTCTTTGTCCAATCCGCCAGTGATATCAATCATCGACGATGACGTCTCGGTTCGCACCGCGACCCACAATCTCGTCAGGTCGCTGGGCTATGCGGTCGAGACCTACGCGTCGGCCGAGGAATTCCTGCACTCGCCCCGCCTGAATGACACATCGTGCGTGATCACGGATGTCAGGATGCCGGCGATGAGCGGGCTCGACCTGCAGAGTCACCTGATTGCCAACGGACGCCACCTTCCGTTCATTTTCATCACAGCCTTCTCCGTCGAAAACGATCGCGCCCGGGCCCTGAAGGCGGGAGCGATCTGCTTTCTGATCAAGCCCTTCGACGGCGACGTCCTGATCAAATGCCTCGATACCGCGCTCGGCCAGCGCGGCGCCGCGACGGGCGATTGAGTTCAAATCAGGCTGATCGGACCGGTATACGCAAGGATGATGCCGGCAAACATCTGGACAGATTGTGCGGGGACGATGGTGGCGCGAGATTTCGCACCGTCGTTCTTCGAGAAGACCGGCGGCAAGGACCACCTCAGACATTTTGAATGGCAAATGGCAATTCCTCGGAGGGAGGTCGCCATGCGTGCGGAACCGCGCTGCGCCCAGTGCGACAGCGAAGAACCCAAGATCATCTGTTTGCGAAATCCGGCGGGTGAACGCTATTGCGGACGCCTCTGCCTCTACCAAGGTCAGCAGAACTTCATTCGCTGGTTCGCGCGTTCGAATGCCGAGGCCGCATCATGACGTGCCGCTGCGGAAATCCCGGATGCAAGCGGCCCTTCGGGTTGATCCGGCACAGCTGGCACTTCGAGCAATTTTGCTCGGTGAAGTGCCGCGAAATCTACAAGCGGCAATTGGAGCGCAACAGGGCCTATTGGAGGTGGCTGTATCCCTTCGCCAGAACCTCCGGCCCATCGAAGAAAATGATCTGACGGCGAGGGGCATTTGTTTTGACGCGCTCAAGGGAGATCCCATGACGACGGTCGATGCGATGCTGGTAGGAGCGATCCTCGCATGGATGCCTTCGCTGATCGTATTCCTCTACATCGTGCGCGATCTGCGAAACATGCCGCGCGAGGATCTCGACTGATCGCCTCACCGGCGGACAATTCGCCCGCTAGACCTCCACGCCCTCGTGGCGCAGCAGCCAGCGTTTGCGCTCAAGGCCGCCGCCATATTTGACCAGCGAGCCGTTGGCGCCGATCAGGCGATGACAGGGCACGACCACGCTGATCGGGTTGGAGCCGTTGGCGTGGCCGACCGCGCGCATCGCATTCGGCATTTTCAGCCTCGCCGCCAGCGCGCCGTAACTCATGGTGGTGCCTGGTGGGATCTTCGGCAGCGCATGCCAGACCTTCTGCTGGAACGGCGTGCCTGCGACGCGCCATTCGACATCCGCGAGCCGATCGAGATCGCCGCTGAAGTAGTCGCCGAGCGCCTTGCGCATCGCGGCCGGGGCGCGGCCGTCCCGCAGCGTCACGGAGCCGTAGTGCAGCCGCAGCAGGTCAAGCATGCGTCCTTCGTAGTCGTCCCAGTCGAGCGCGCGCAGCACACCATCATCATCGGTCACCAGCAGCGCGGTGCCGATCGGCGTCTTGAGGCGATCGAGGTTGAAGGTCTGGGCGGTCTTGCGGTCGGCCATGGTCGTCGCTCTGGAAACGGGTCGCTCGGCATACAATTCACCGCCCGCGTGGTAGCGTCCACCCGAATTCCGGCAGGAGCGTTTTCGAGCGAGCCTATCCCGCGCTAGATGCGGGATGGACACCGGTTCGCGTGGAGAAAACGCGTCAGAACAAGATCTTGAGCTTCGGTTCTGATTAGATCAGAACCGAAGCTCTTGGGGGGACCGAATATGCTTGTGATTGCCAATTTTCTGGTCGCGGTGGTGGCCGCGCTGCACATCTACTTCCTAATCCTCGAGATGTTTCTGTGGACCAAGCCGCTCGGGCTGAAGACCTTCCGCAACTCGCTCGAGAAGGCAACCGACTCGGCCGTGCTCGCCGCCAATCAGGGGCTCTATAACGGCTTCCTCGCCGCCGGATTGATCTGGGGCCTGGCACACGGCAATGCCGCCTTAGCATTCCAGATCAAGACATTCTTCCTGCTATGCGTGATCGTCGCCGGCGCCTATGGCGCCGCCACCGTGAGCCGCCGCATCCTTTATGTGCAGGCGGCTCCCGCGGCGCTGGCGCTGATCCTGCTGTGGCTGGCCTGACGCGACATCGCGCGCAGGGCGCATCGTCTTGCAATGCCCCTGCCCTTCCTCCATCATCCCTGGCAACGGTGACATCCGCTGGCCCAACGCTTGCGGACAAGATCACCGGCAACATGAGAGGTCACGGACATGAGGAGCGTGCAATTGCTCGCTGCGACAGCGCTTGCCATCGCGTTGTCGGTTACATCGGCCGCCGCACAGAAGAAGTACGACATCGGCGCAACCGACACCGAGATCAAGATCGGCCAGACCGTGCCGTTCTCGGGCCCGGCATCCGCCTATGCCGGCATCGGCAAGACCCAGGCGGCCTACCTCAAGATGATCAACGACCAGGGCGGCATCAACGGCCGCAAGCTGAACCTGATCCAGTATGACGACGCCTATTCGCCGCCGAAGGCGGTCGAGCAGGTGCGCAAGCTCGTCGAGGGCGACGAGGTGCTGTTCACCTTCCAGATCATCGGCACGCCGTCAAATGCCGCCGTGCAGAAATACCTGAATGCCAAGAAGGTGCCGCAGCTGCTGGCCTCCACCGGAGCCTCGCGCTTCTCCGATCCGCAGAACGCGCCGTGGACCATCGCGTTCAACCCGAACTACCAGTCCGAGGGCCGCATCTACGCCAAATACATCCTGGCCAACCACCCCAACGCCAAGATCGGCATCTTCTACCAGAACGACGATCTCGGCCGCGACTACATCACCGGCCTGAAGAGCGGGCTCGGCGACAAGGCCGCCAGCATGATCGTGGCCGAAGTGTCCTACGAGCTGACCGACCCGACCGTCGATTCCCAGATCGTCAAGCTGAAGGCCGCCGGCGTCGATCTAGTCTATGACGCCTCGACGCCGAAATTCGCCGCGCAGGCAATCCGCAAGATCGCCGACCTGGATTGGCACCCGGTCCACATCCTCGACATCAACGCGAGCCCGGTGTCGGCGACGTTGAAGCCGGCCGGCCTCGACATCTCCAAGGGCATCATCTCGACCAATTACGGCAAAGACCCCGCCGATCCGCAGTGGAAGGACGATCCCGGCGTAAAGGCCTATTTCGCCTTCATGGACAAGTATTACCCGGAGGGCGACAAGCTCAACACCGTCAACACCTACGGCTACTCGACGGCCGAGCTCTTGATCCAGGTGCTCAAGCAGTGCGGCGACGACCTCACCCGCGAGAACCTGATGAAGCAGGTGACCAGCCTGAAGAAGTTCGTGCCGTCTCTCGCGCTGCCGGGCATGTCGATCACGACAGGACCGAACGATTATCGCATCAACAAGCAGATGCAGATGATGAAGTTCAACGGCGAGCGCTGGGAGCTGTTCGGCCCGATCATCGAGGACACCGGACCGGCGGGCTAGCGCCCGTAACTATCTCCGGCCGCAAAAGCCGGCGCAGCGCCCCCGCTGCGCCGGTCTCTTTTTTGCGGTGCCCCCTACTTTGGTTGACTGAAATCGCTCACCTTTTCGGCATTGCTCGTCTTGCGTCGCAGCAAGCGTTCCGCCAGTATCCCGGCCCAGCGATGGCGACCGCGGACCTTGAACCCGCGGACAAGATCATCGGCCAACATCAGTCACGTGAGGGAAACAGCATTATGAGGAACGGGATTTTCCACCTGGTCACGGGAACGGCGCTCGCGATCGCGTTGTCTGCCACGTCGGCCTACGCGCAGAAGAAATACGATCCCGGCGCGACCGACACCGAAATCAAGATCGGCCAAACCGTCCCCTTCTCCGGCCCGGCCTCCGCCTATGCCTCGATCGGCAAGACCCAGGCGGCGTATTTCAAGATGATCAACGACCAGGGCGGCATTAACGGCCGCAAGATCAATCTGATCCAGTATGACGACGCCTATTCGCCGCCGAAGGCGGTCGAGCAGGTGCGCAAGCTCGTCGAGAGCGACGAGGTGCTCCTGACCTTCCAGATCGTCGGCACGCCGTCGAACGCCGCGGTGCAGAAATATCTCAACGCCAAGAAGGTGCCGCAGCTGTTCGCGGCCACCGGCGCCTCGAAGTTCACCGACCCGAAGAACTTCCCCTGGACGCTCGGCTTCAATCCGAACTACTTCGTCGAGGGCCGCATCTACGGCCAGTACATCCTGAAGGAGCACCCGAATGCCAAGGTCGGCGTGCTCTATCAGAACGACGACCTCGGCAAGGACTATCTCAACGGCATCAAGGCCGGCCTCGGCGACAAGGCCGCCAAGATGATCGTGGCCGAAGCCTCCTATGAGGTCTCCGACCCGACCATCGATTCCCAGGTGATCAAGATCAAGGATGCCGGCGCCGACCTGTTCTTCTCGGCCTCGACGCCGAAGCAGGCCGCGCAGGCGATCAAGAAGATCGCCGAGCTCGGCTGGCATCCGGTCCACATCGTCGACATCAACGCCACCTCGGTCGGCGCGGTGTTGCAGCCGGCCGGCCTCGAGGCCTCCAAGGGCCTGATCTCGACCAACTACGGCAAGGATCCGGCCGATCCGCAGTGGAAGGACGATCCGGGCATGAAGCGCTATTTCGACTTCATGGCCAAGTACTATCCCGACGGCGACAAGAACTCGAACTTCAACACCTACGGCTACTCCACCGCCCAGCTGATGGTGCATGTGCTGAAGCAGTGCGGCGACGAGCTGACCCGCGAGAACGTGCTGAAGCAGGCCACCAACCTGAAGAACGTCGACCTCGACATGGCGCTGCCCGGCATCAAGGGCAACACCACGCCGAACGACTATCGCGTCAACAAGCAGCTGCAGATGATGAAGTTCAACGGCGAGCGCTGGGAGCTGTTCGGCCCGATCCTCGAGGACAGCAGCCCGGCGGGCTAGCGGTTCGCGCAGGTTTGAAATGCAATCGGCGGCCTCCGGGCCGCCGATTTGTTTTGGGGAGCACACACTCCCTCACCGTCACCCTGAGGAGCCGCGAAGCGGCGTCTCGAAGGGTCGGCGGCCCGGCTGTGGCCAATTCATCCTTCGAGGCTCGCCCAGCGGCGCAAATGCGCCGCAAGGCTCGCACCTCAGGATGACGGGACGAGCATCGCGCTCAACGTCGTGCACCTACTTCGGAATCTCGCCGAAGTTCTTGCCGACCGGCAGCACCGCATGTCGGATCAATCGCGAATCCTCCACCGCGGCCTGGCGGTGCTTGACCGCCTCGCGATAAACGGGATCGCGGATCATTTCGACGAAGGCGGCGACGCTCGGATATTCGGCGATGAAGCAGTGGTCCCAGCGCTCCTCTTGCGGGCCGATCAGCATAAGTTCGAAGCGGCCCTGCCAGACGATGCGGCCGCCGAGCCGCTCGAACACCGGGCCACTCTCGCGGCCATAGGCGGCATAGGCCTCTGCGCCGGTTGCCTTGCGGCCATCGGGATAGGCCGCCCACTCGCGCAAGCGCACCAGATTGAGCATGTGGATCGGGCCTGGCCGGTTGTTGTCCCGGAATTGCGCAAACACGTCCTTGGTCGGATCGATATGGCCCATGCGGTGCTCCCTGCTTCTTGTTCCAGCGTCATATAGCAACGCGCCGCCTCACCTCCTAATCCCCCGTTAAGCTTTGCGTAACCGCCCCTTAAACCGGGAACGTTAGCGTGCGCCCCTGTCAGGGTGTGAGCGTTGCGGATGGCGTGGGGACGTAAAAAAGGCGGTGGACGCAAGGAGCCGCTGTTCGGGCTTCCAGCCGCGCTTGCCGACCTCAGGCTGTCGCCGTCCGATCGCATTCCCGGCGGCGGCGACGACGAAAAGCCCGCCAAATCGAAACCCAAGAACAGCGCCGACAGGAGCAGCGATTCCGGTAGCGAGAGACCGCGCCCGTCGCGCAGCGGCAGCAAGCGGCGCAGCAAGTCGCGCGGCTTCGGCATCGGCCGGCTGTTCTACTGGACCGCGGTGCTCGGCCTCTGGGCGGGCATTGCGGTGATCGGTGTCGTGGTGTGGGTCGGTGCGCATCTGCCGCCGATCCAGTCGCTCGAAATTCCCAAGCGCCCGCCAACCATCCAGATCGTCGGCATCGACGGCTCAGTGCTGGCGCAGCGCGGCGAAATGGCCGGCGCCAACATCGCGTTGAAGGATCTGCCGCCCTATCTGCCGAAGGCGTTCATCGCGATCGAAGACCGCCGCTTCTATTCGCATTTCGGCGTCGACCCGGTCGGCATTTTGCGCGCAGCCGTCACCAACCTGCTGCATCGCGGCGTATCGCAGGGCGGCTCGACCCTGACGCAGCAGCTCGCCAAGAACCTGTTCCTGACCCAGGAACGCACCATGCAGCGCAAGCTGCAGGAGGCCGAGCTCGCGCTGTGGCTGGAGCGCAAGCATTCCAAGAACGAGATCCTCGAGCTCTACCTCAACCGCGTCTATTTCGGCTCCGGCGCCTATGGCGTCGAGGCCGCCGCGCAACGCTATTTCGGCAAGTCGGCGAAGAACGTGACCTTGCCGGAAGCCGCAATGCTCGCGGGCCTCGTCAAGTCGCCGTCGCGACTGGCGCCGAACCGCAACCCCGAAGGTGCCGAGCAGCGCGCGCAGGTCGTGCTGGCGGCGATGGCCGACGCCAAGTTCATCACCGAGGCGCAAGCGAAAGCTCGATCGGTCAGCCCTCGATCGCGGTGAAGCCGGCGGGCGCCGGCACCGTCAACTATGTCGCCGACTGGATCGGCGAGGTGCTCGACGATCTGGTCGGCCAGATCGACCAGGACATCGTGGTGCAGACCACGATCGATCCGAAGCTGCAAGCCGTCGCGGAAGCCGCCGTGATCGACGAGCTTGCCGCCAAGAGCGTGAAGTTCAATGTCAGCCAGGGCGCGCTGGTGGCAATGACGCCCGACGGCGCGGTGCGCGCCATGGTCGGCGGCCGGAACTATTCCGAGAGCCAGTACAACCGCGCGGTCACTGCGAAGCGGCAGCCAGGCTCGTCGTTCAAGCCATTCGTCTATCTGACCGCGGTCGAGGCAGGGTTGACGCCGGACACGATCCGCACCGACGCGCCGCTCGACATCAAGGGCTGGAAGCCGGAGAACTACACCCACGAATATTTCGGCTCGGTGACGTTGACCCAGGCGCTGGCGATGTCGCTGAACACGGTCGCGGTGCGGCTCGGCGTCGAAGTCGGCGCCAAGAACGTGGTGCGCACCGCGCACCGGCTCGGCATCTCCTCCAAGCTCGAGCCCAACGTCTCGATCGCGCTCGGCACCTCGGAAGTGTCCGTGCTCGAATTGGTCGGCGCCTATGCGCCGTTCGCCAATGGCGGCTACGCCGTGTCGCCGCATGTGGTGACCAGGATCAAGACCAGCTCCGGCAAGCTGCTCTACGATCGCCCCACCGATCCGCCCAACCAGGTGATCGAGCCGCGCTATGACGCGATGATGAACAGCATGATGCGCGAGACGCTGATCTCCGGCACCGCGCGCAAGGCCGAGATCCCCGGCTGGACCGCCGCCGGCAAGACCGGCACCAGCCAGGATTATCGCGACGCCTGGTTCATCGGCTACACCGCCAAGCTCGTCACCGGCGTTTGGCTCGGCAATGACGACAACTCGCCGACCAAGAAGGCGACCGGCGGCGGGCTGCCGGTGGAAGTGTGGAGCCGCTTCATGAAGGCGGCGCATCAGGGCGTGCCGGTCGCGGCGATCCCGAACTCGCAAGGCAGCTGGGCGCCGGCGAACCTGATGCAGATCTCGTCGCAAATCACGGCGCCTTCCGCGCCGACGGCACCGATGCAGATCCAGCCGCCGATGCAGGCGCCGCCACCCGCGCCGGTGCCGTCCGGCGGCTATTATCGCCAGCCATCGCCGACACCGGCCCGCGCCGCAGCGCCGCCACCTAACCCCAACGCGCGGCCCGAGGCCGCAGCGGGGCTGGATGGCTGGCTGGCTGATCGGTTGTTTCGGTAGGCGTTAGGCGCGCGGTCTCACCACAACGCCAACTGCTATCCCCCGCGAAAGCGGGCGATCCAGTACGCCGCGGCTTATCCGTTGAAAACAAGCGCCTCTGGAATACTGGATCGCCCGCTTTCGCTGGCGATGACAGCAGAGGTGGCAGAGACAGCGGCCCGGATGGGTAGAGCGGAGCGACCGCCGCCTACTCCTGGATCCCGTAGCGGTGCAGGTCGTTGCCGTGGGTGTCGAGCCAGTTCTTGGCGCGCGTGACCGAGGCACAGACCTTGTCGACCACCCGCCAGAACCGCGCCGAATGGTTCATCTCGACGAGATGTGCGACCTCGTGCGCGGCGAGGTAATCGAGCACGTAGGACGGCGCCAGGATCAGGCGCCACGAGAACGACAGCGACCCCGCCGACGTGCACGAGCCCCAGCGGCTCGACTGGTCGCGGATCGAAATCCGCCGCACCCGCACGCCGAGTTCCGCAGCGTGCAGTGTCGCCGCCTTTTGCAGATCCTTGCGCGCCTCGCGCTTGAGGAAGTCATGTACCCGGCGATCCATGTGCTCGACGCCGCCGGCGACGCAAAGGATCTTCTCGCCGCTGTCCCGCGTCTCGGTCCAGACCGTGCCGCGCTCGCCCGAGCGATGCACCAGCCGATGCGGCACGCCGCGCAACGGCACCACGGTGCCGGGCTGAAACGGTGCGGCCTTTGGCAAACGGCCGAGGCGCGCAGCGATCCAGCCGCCATGGACGTTGGCAAACTCCTTCGCCTCGACGATGGTCCCGCGCGGCGGCATGGTCAGGATGCTTCGCGATCGGTCGGATGGATCCTGAGCGTATAGCGGCGCGCGCGCCGGTGCCGACGCAACCTGACGGTGAAAAACTGGGAGCCGTGTCTGACCAATACGGTCGCGGGTTCGGCAGGCCGCCGATAGAGGAGCGCGCGAGTAGCCATGTCTGAGAGTCCGGGGAGCAGGAGTTCGCCCGAACTTTGCCATATCCGCCGCCAGGGAAAGCGCTCGGCGCAAAAACAAATCATTTGCCCAATATACAGGGGTCGGGCGTTAATTGGCCTCTACCGGCAGGGGTCGGAACCGGAATTTTTCCGATGAATCAAAGTCGCGAAAAAGGCCCAAGAGATGAAATTAAATTCATCACTTGAGCCTCGCCCGATTTGAGATTCTTTTAGCTAAATCAGTGAGTTGTGCGGCCGCGAAAATCGCGGCCGGGTCGATACCTATTCGGCCGCGGCGACCAGGGAAAGCCGTGTATTGGCCGCCGAAACCATGAAATCGGAGATCCGCGGCACGATTTCGGAGCGGAAACGCGAGCCGTTGAACACGCCATAGTGCCCGACGCCCTTCTGCACGTAGTGGACACGGCGATGGTTCGGAATCGCGGTGCAGAGCGCGTGCGTCGCCTCGGTCTGGCCGAGGCCGGAGATGTCGTCCTTCTCGCCCTCGACCGTCATCAGCGCGACGCGGCGGATCTTCGAAGGATCGACCGGCTTGCCGCGATGGGTCATCTCGCCCTTCGGCAGCGCGTGCTTGACGAAGACGAGGTCGACGGTCTGCAGGTAATACTCTGCTGTGAGGTCCATCACCGCGAGATATTCGTCATAGAACTCACGGTGCTTGTCGACGAGATCGCCGTCGCCCTTCACCAGATTGGCGAACAGCGCCTTGTGCGCGTCCATGTGCCGATCCAGGTTCATGCTGATGAAGCCGTTGAGCTGCAGGAAGCCCGGATAGACGTCGCGCATCACGCCCGGATGCGGGAACGGCACCTTGGTGATGACATTGTTGCGGAACCAATCGATGCCGCGCTCCGCCGCCAGATCATTGACAGCGGTCGGATTGCGCCTTGTATCGATCGGGCCGCCCATCAGCGTCATCGACAGCGGCACGAACGGGTCGCTGTTGGCTTCCATGACGGAAACGGCTGCCACTACAGGCACCGAGGGCTGGCACACCGCTACAATATGCATGTTGCCGCCGAGCGCGTGCAGCATCTCGATCACGTAGTCGACGTAGTCGTCGAGATCGAACCGCCCTTCCGCGAGCGGCACCATGCGCGCATCGGCCCAATCGGTGATGTAGACCTCATGCGTTGGCAGGAACGCCTCGACCGTGCCACGCAGCAGCGTCGCATAATGGCCGGACATCGGCGCCACGATCAGCACGCGCGGCTGCGGCGCGCGCAGCGGGCGCGTCAGCTTGCGATCGAAATGCAGCAGGCGGCAGAACGGCTTTTCCCAGACGGTGCGAACCTCGACCGCCGTACGGATGCCGTTGACCTCGGTGGTCGGCAGGTTCCAATCCGGCTTGCCGTAGCGGCGCGTGGTGCGCTCGAACAGCTCACAGCCGGCGGCGATCGACTTGCCGAACTCGGTGTGCGTCCACGGATTGAGCGGGTTCTGAAACAGAATCTTGGTGGCGTCGGTTACGGCGCGTGCCGGATTGAGCGACGCATGCGCCATCTCGTACATCCAGTATAGCGGCGTCGTGAGTGCCGGGCTGCCTTCCGCCGCTAGTGGCGGGGCACCGCCAAATTCACCGATGGGCATTGTATCTTCAGACCCCTGTTTGCGCCGCAGCATACTGACCAATGCGTAACATTGCGTCAATGCGCCGCAAACCGAATCTGGGGTCGATATCGGGCTAAAACACCGGGAATCCACGTGAAAGTGACATTTATTCACCACCCCCGAGCAGCGATCCGTTGCGCTTGGCGCTCTGTAAAAGGGCAAGGAAGACCGCAAAAGAGGCAGCGAACAGGATGGCGTTGATGACCAGCGCCCACGCCATCAGGTCGGCGCGGAAGACGTGGTCGATCAAGAGCGCGCGCATGCCTTCGAACACATAGGTCGGCGGCAGCGTCCAGGCGACCACCTGCAGCCAGGCCGGCAGCACCTCTACCGGATAGTAGATGCAGGCGAGCGGCATCACCGCGAACATCAGCGTCCAGACGATGCTCTCGGCCCCGAGCCCATTGCGCAGCACGAGGCCCGAGGCGAACACCCCGACCGACCAGCTCGTGAAGATCAGGTTGCAGAAGAACGCGATCAGCGGCAGCCCGATGGCGTAGAAGTTGAAACCGAAAAAGAACAGCGCCATCAGCGTCATCGGGATCACGCCGATGGCAAGCCGGATCAGGCTCATGATCATCAGCGAGAGCAGGAATTCGATCGGCTTCAGCGGGCTCATCATCAGGTTGCCGAGATTGCGCGCCCACATCTCTTCCAGGAACGAGATCGAGAAGCCGAGCTGGCCGCGGAACAGGATGTCCCACAGGATCACCGCGCCGATCAGCGTGCCGCCCGCCTTGGCGAAAAAGCCCGACGCCTGCGAGATGTAGTTCTGCAGGAAGCCCCAGGTGATGATCTGCAAGGCCGGCCAATAGATCAGCTCCAGGAGCCGCGGCCATGACGACATCAGGAGGTACCAATAGCGCAGCACCATCGCGTTGATGCGTTGCAGTGAAATGGCGCGCGGCTGATGGCTGACGATCTCGCTCATGGTGTCTCTTCCCGTACCCGGCCGCGCGCCACGTCGAGAAACACCTCCTCCAGCGTGTCGCGATTGTAGCGCGCCATGATCGCTTCCGGGCTGTCGTCGTCCTGGATCTTGCCGCGCTTCATGATGATGACGCGGTCGCAGAGCCGCTCGACCTCCAGCATGTTGTGCGACGCCAGCAGGATGGTCGCGTTATGGGTCTTGCGGTAGGTCTCGAGATGCTGTCGCACCCAGTCGGCGGTATCCGGGTCGAGCGAGGCGGTCGGCTCGTCGAGCAGCAGCAGGTCCGGCTCGTTGATCAGCGCCTTCGCCAGTGCGACGCGGGTCTTCTGCCCGGCCGAGAGCTTGCCGTTGGAGCGGTCCAAAAATTCCTTGAGATCGAGATCGGCGGCGAGCTGGTCGATCCGCTCGCGCAGCTGCTGCACGGCATAGAGACGGCCGAAAATCGTCAGGTTCTGCCGCACCGTGAGCCGCATCGGCATGTCGACATAGGGACTCTCGAAATTCATCCGGCCGAGCACGTCGTAGCGCTGCTCGGGGATTTTCGCGCCCAGCACGCTGACGCGGCCCGAGGTCGGCAGCACCAGCCCCATGATCATCGCGATCGTCGTGGTCTTGCCGGCGCCGTTGCCGCCGAGCAGGCCGGTGATGCTGCCGCGCGCGATGCGGAAGGAGATATCGTCGACCGCGCGGGTGGTCTTGTAGACCTTGACCAGGTGCGCAACGTCGATCGCGGCCGACCCGCCCTGATCGGCCGCAGGCGGCTGATTGGGCGCTTGCGCCTGACCTGTCCCGCGCTGTTGCATATGGGCGTCATTGAGCCATTGCGACAATAAGCGCAAGGCTTGGCCCGCATCCTTGCGCTAAGTCGCGAATTTGTGCGCCGCCCACGGCAAAGCTAAAGTCCCTGACATGACCGACGTCGTCTCCGATTTCCGCCAACCCCGCCGCTATGTCCGCCTGGATACGATCCTGCGGCTGCGCTGGCTCGCCGCGCTCGGCCAGCTCGTCGCGATCTTCGTCGTCGCCCAAGGGCTGGAATTCGACGTTCCGATCGTGCCCTGCGTCATCATCGTGACGTTCTCGGCGCTGCTCAATCTGGCGCTGCAGATCGCGTTCAATCCGATGCAGCGGCTGGAGCCGGCCTATGCCGCGGCCCTGCTCGCCTTCAACATCGTCGAGCTCGGCGGTCTCCTGTACTTCACCGGGGGTCTGCAGAACCCGTTCTCGTTCCTGTTCCTGGCGCCGGTGCTGATCTCGGCCACGGTGCTGCCGATCCGGCTGACGATCGCGCTTGGCTGCCTTGCGGTCGCCTGCGCCTCGGCGCTGTTCTTCTATCATCTGCCGCTGCCCTGGGACGGCGACGATCCCCTGGTGCTGCCGCCGATCTATCTGATCGGCGTCTGGCTTTCGATCCTGCTCGCGATCGGCGTCACCAGCCTCTATGCGTTCCAGGTGACCGAGGAGGCCCGCCAGCTCTCCGATGCGCTCGCCGCAACCGAGCTGGTGCTGACGCGCGAACAGCATCTGACCCAGCTCGACGGCCTCGCCGCCGCCGCCGCGCACGAACTCGGCACGCCGCTGTCGACGATCTTCCTGATCTCGCGCGAGCTCGAGAAGACGGTGCATGACCCGGTGATCGCCGGCGACCTCAAGACCGTGCGCGAACAGGCGCAGCGCTGCCGCGACATCCTGAGCAAGATTGCGCAATTGTCATCGAGCGGCGCGCCGTTCGACACCATGAAGCTGTCGACCCTGATCGAGGAGGCGGTGGCGCCTCATCGAGATTTCGGCATCAATATCAAGGTGCGGCTTGCTGTCGCAGCAACGCGCGAACCAGTCGCCGCGCGCAATCCCGCGATCCTCTACGGCGTCGGAAACATTCTCGAAAATGCGGTCGATTTCGCGCACCAGACGGTCGAGGTGAACGCGTGGTGGAACGCCGAAACCATCGAAATCGTCGTCTCCGACGATGGCCCGGGCATCGCGCCGGACATGCTGAAGCGGATCGGCGAGCCGTATCTGTCGCGCCGCCGGGGCGCCGATGAGGCCCAAAATGCACGTGGCGGCTTGGGCTTGGGGGTTTTCATCGCAAGGACATTGCTGGAACGCACCGGAGCCAAGGTCTCGTTTACCAATCGGCCCTTCCCCGATCACGGCGCGTGGTGCAGATCGTTTGGCCGCGCGAGCGCTTCGAGGAAGCAGCGGGAGACACGGAGACGTCATCTTAAGAACGGTTCTTAATCGCACCTCTGGCATACCGGATGCAGCCACCGCGACTTTCGGCTGCCTTGGCAGCGCCCCAGTGCAACCCCATATTTAGCGGGTCTATCACAGGGAAAAATGGATCGTGAACGCAATCGCTGAACTGAATGACCATGCTGACAAATCGCTCCTCATCGTCGAGGACGACAAGCCGTTCCTGGAACGTCTGTCGCGCGCGATGGAGACGCGAGGCTTCTCAGTGAAGTCATGCGATACAGTGTCTGACGGCATCGCCGAGATCGGCCGCGCCGCCCCCGCATTCGCGGTCGTCGACCTCCGCCTCGGCGACGGCAACGGCCTCGACGTCGTCTCGGCCTTGAAGCGCAAGCGCCCCGAGGCGCGCGCCATCGTGCTGACCGGTTACGGCAACATCGCGACCGCCGTCACCGCAGTGAAGATGGGCGCCGTCGACTATCTCTCGAAGCCCGCCGATGCCGACGACGTCGTCGCCGCGCTGCTGGCGACCGGCACCGAGAAATCCGAGCTGCCGGCCAATCCGATGTCGGCGGACCGCGTGCGCTGGGAACACATTCAGCGCATCTACGAGATGTGCAACCGCAACGTCTCGGAGACCGCGCGCCGTCTCAACATGCACCGTCGCACCCTGCAGCGCATCCTCGCCAAGCGCGCGCCGCGCTAAGCGATCGCTTCATCTGTTTTCGCGATGGCCGGGCTCAGCCCCGGCCATTTGCTTTTGTAGGATGGGTAGAGCGCAGCGAAACCCATCAACTTTCCCCCGCACGGAGACATGATGGGTTTCGCTGCGCTCTACCCATCCTACTCGACCAACCGCAATGACGGATCGAGTGCTCGCATTTAAAACTCATGCCCCTGCGGATCGACGAGGCGGTTGATCCGCTGTGCCGCCGCCATCGCAAACCGTACCGTCATCGCCTTGCGGGTGGCCGCCGGCAGGCGGTGCTCCGGCGCCTCGCAGTGCAGATGCGCGCCATAGGCGTCGGCGATGATCAGGCCGGTGTCGACCGGGAATATCTCGCACGGCAGGTCCTGCGTGAAGGCGAAGAACAGCCGGTCGCAATGCATCCGGTAGTCCTGCCATTTCTGGTCGGCGCGCAGATCCTCGATCGATGACTTGATCTCGACGATCCAGATCTCGCCGCGTTCGTTCAGCGCGACGAGATCGGCCCTGCGGCCGGACGGCAGCGGCAATTCGCTGATGCAGGAAAATCCCAGCGATCGCAGAAGCCGCGCGGTGCCGCGGGCGA
Organism: Bradyrhizobium viridifuturi; assembly: GCF_001238275.1. Taxonomy (GTDB): domain Bacteria; phylum Pseudomonadota; class Alphaproteobacteria; order Rhizobiales; family Xanthobacteraceae; genus Bradyrhizobium; species Bradyrhizobium viridifuturi. The sequence goes on along the minus strand of NZ_LGTB01000021.1, from coordinate 107,671 downwards.
TCGCAAGCGCGGTCTCCGACTGGCGTCGGTCGGGCACGGGCACAAGTGCGATCTGGCGGGCGGGTGACTCCATCCAAGAAGATTAGCCGATTCCATCATCCAGCGGCAGCGCCGGAATCGGCCGTAAATTCGCGAGGATCGCGCCTTGATTCCGGCCTCAAGCCACCGCGAAGCCGGTGGAACCTCGGTTCCGAGGGACGAAACCACTGGAGGAGAGACCCATGCGGTCACGCATCACACTTCGCTCGTTCGTCTTCGCTCTCGCAACCCTTCCGCTGTCAGCCGGACTGTCCTCGGCCATCGCCAAGCCCGTGGTCGAGGTCGCCTTCGTGCTCGATACCACGGGCTCGATGGGCGGATTGATCGAGGGCGCCAAGCGCAAGATCTGGTCGATCGCGACCGCGATCGTCGATTCCAATCCCGACGCCGACATCAGGATGGGCCTGGTCGCCTATCGCGACATCGGCGATGACTATGTGACGAAAAAGGTCGAGCTGACCCGCGACATCCAGGACCTCTACGCCAATCTGCTGGAATTGAAGGCGCGCGGCGGCGGCGACTGGCCGGAGAGCGTCAATGAGGCGCTCGACGTCGCCGTCAACAAGATGCAGTGGACCCAGGAACGCGACGGCACTCGCATCGTATTCCTGGTCGGCGACGCCCCGCCGCACATGGACTATGCCCAGGATACCAAGTACCCGGTGACGCTCGCGGTCGCGAAGCAGCGCGACATCATCGTCAACGCCGTGCTCGCCGGCAACGCACAGGATACCGAGCGCGTCTGGCGCGATATCGCGCAGAACGGCAACGGCGAGTTCATCCCGATCCCGCAGGACGGCGGCCAGATCGTCACCATCGAGACGCCGTTCGACGAGGACATCATCATCCTGCAGCGCGAGATCAACGGCACGGTGATCCCTTATGGCCCCCGCGCGCAGCAGAAGCGCACGGAATCCAAGACCCACCAGCTTGCGAGCGTCGCCGCGGCTTCGCCGGCGCGCGCCTCGGAGATGGCGAGCTTCATCAACAAGCGCGCCAAGGTGACGTCGGAGGCGGTCACCGGCGACGGCGACCTGGTTGCCGACATCGCGGCCGGCCGCAACGAGATCGCCAAGGTCAAGGACGAGGACCTGCCCGATAATCTCCGGGCCATGAAACCGGAGGCACGCAGCGCCGAGATCGACAAGCAGATCACCCAGCGCAAGGCGCTGAACGAGAAGCTCGCCGCCCTGGTCGCCAAGCGCGACAAATATGTCGTCGAGCACCGCAAGAGCGCGCCGAAGGCATCGTCGTTCGATCGCGTGGTCGAGGATACGCTGAAGGCGCAGATCAAGCGGTAGCAACAGGGCGAGGAGTGTGGTCCCGCAGCTTGCGGGACCACACTCTGGGCAGGAACCCGTCGCCGCCTCGCCGCTTATCTTCCGGCCCTGACCGGAGAGGATAAAGCCTGGTGATCGACGACCTCTGGTACAAGAACGGCGTGATCTATTGCCTGTCCGTTGGCACCTACATGGATGCCAACGGCGATGGCGTCGGCGACTTCAGCGGCCTGCTGCGGCGCCTGGATTACCTGGACGGGCTCGGCATCACCACGATCTGGTTGATGCCATTTCAGACTTCGCCCAACAAGGACGGCGGCTACGACATTTCGGACTATTACGGCGTCGATCCGCGCTACGGCACGCTGGGCGATTTTGTCGAGTTCACCCATGGCTGCCAGCAACGCGGCATTCGCGTGATCATCGATCTCGTCGTCAATCACACCTCGGATCAGCACGCCTGGTTCAAGTCGGCACGGAGTTCGAAGGACTCGCCCTTCCGCGACTGGTATGTCTGGTCGGACAGGAAACCGGCCAACGCCAACACGGGCATGGTGTTTCCCGGCGTTCAGAAAACGACCTGGACGCACGACAAGCAGGCGGGCGCCTGGTACTTCCATCGCTTCTACGATTTCCAGCCGGACCTCAATACATCGAACCCGCACGTGCAGGCCGAGATCCTCAAGATCATGGGGTTCTGGATCCAGCTCGGCGTCTCCGGCTTCCGCATGGACGCCGTGCCTTTCGTGATCGCGACCAAGGGCGCATCGGTGCGCAAGCCGGTCGAGCAATATGACATGCTGCGATCGTTTCGCGAATTCCTGCAATGGCGTCAGGGCAACGCGATCATCCTCGCTGAGGCCAATGTGCTGCCAGAAACGGATATGGAGTACTTCGGGCGCGACGGCGACCGCATGCAGATGATGTTCAACTTCCACGTCAATCAACATCTGTTCTACGCGCTGGCATCGGCCGATACGAAGCCGCTGGCGAAGGCGTTGACGGCGACCAAGCCGCGGCCGGCGACCGCGCAATGGGGCTTGTTCCTGCGCAATCACGACGAGCTCGACCTCGGCCGCCTCACCAAGGCGCAGCGCGACACGGTGTTCAAGGCGTTCGGTCCCGACAAGAGCATGCAGCTCTACGGCCGTGGCATCCGGCGGCGCCTTGCGCCCATGCTGGGCGGCGACCGGCGGCGCCTGGAGCTCGCTTACAGTCTGATGTGCACTCTTCCCGGCACGCCCGTGATCCGCTACGGCGATGAGCTCGGCATGGGCGATAATCTCGACTTGCCGGAGCGCACTTGCGCGCGCACGCCGATGCAATGGTCGACCGAGCCTCACGGCGGCTTTACCGAGAGCGACCGGCCATGTGTGCCCGTGATCGACGAGGGTCCCTATGGCTATGAACACGTCAACGCAGCCAAGCAGCGGCGCGATCCGAATTCAATGCTGAACTGGACCGAGCGCATCATCCGTATGCGCAAGGAAGTCCCCGAGATCGGCTGGGGAGACTTCAAGGTCATTAGTACCCGAAACCCTGCCGTGCTGGTCATTCGATACGACTGGCGCAACAACTCGGTATTGTTCGTGCACAATTTCGCGGAAAAGCCGCTCGAAATATCGTTCAACGTGGGGCTGCCTGACGACGCCGGCAAGCTGCTGGTCAATCTCCTGACCGAGGATCACAGCCGCGCCGATGATGGCGGTCGTCACAAGCTCCTGATCGAAGCCTACGGCTATCGCTGGTACAGGGTCGGCGGGCTCGACTACCTGCTCAAGCGCAGTGACATCGACACCAAGACGCCCCGCACGTCGCGCTAGTCATCCTGATGCGGCCCGAGGATCACGCCCTCGTTGGCGCGCAGATCGAGGACGCCTTCGACCTTCTCGCCTTGCCGGTCCATGAAAGTCGACAGCAGCACCTCGTTGCTGAAGCCGATCGCACTGGAGGAGACCGACGCGGGAGCTGCGCCGAAATTCAGCGCGATCACGGCCACGCCCTCCGCGCTGCGGCGCCGGAACAGCAGCACATCGCCATGGGCCGCCACAGGCTCGTAGCTGCCATGGATGAGTTGCGGCAGCCTGCGCCGCAGCGCGATCAGCGCCTTGTAGAGGTTGAGGATCGAGCTCCGCTCCGCCTCCAGGCTTGCGACATTGTCACTTGCGAAATCCCGCGCGAGCGGCAGCCATGGCGTAGCGTCGAGAACCCGGCGTGAGGCTCGGCGCTCCATTGCATTGGCGTGCGGCAGCCGTCGCGGCCGACGCCGAGACCGGGCACGTTCTTCTCGAAGGGATCGCGCACCTGGTCCGGCGCAATCGCCACCTGGTGCATGCCGATCTCGTCGCCGTAATACAGCGTCGGCGTGCCGCGCAGCGTCAGCAACAGCATCGCCGCCACCGGTGCCTGCGCCGGTCCCACCCGGCTCGCCACCCGTGGCCGGTCGTGATTGCCGAGCACCCAGTTCGGCCATGCACCGGGCGGCAGCGCCTTTTCGTAATCGGCGATGATCTGCTCGACCGCACGCGCGCTCCACAAGGTCGACAGCAGAGCGAAATTGAACGGCATCTGCGCGCCGCGCAGATCGTTGCCGTAATAGGCCACCAGCCGGTGCAGCGGCAGATAGATCTCGCCGATCAGCACGCGGTTGTCGAACTCCTCGGTGACGCGGCGCATCTCGGTGATGACGGCGTGCACTTCGAGCTGATCGGTCGAATATTGCGTCAGCACCTTCTCGTGCGGCGGCCGGCCCTCGCGGTAATGCGGGTTCGGCGGGTTGTCGCGGAATTCGGCGTCCTTGATCAGGTGCCAGATCACATCGACACGGAAGCCGTCGACGCCCTTGCGTAGCCAGACGCGCATCACGTCGTAGATCGCATCCCTGACCTCGCGATTGCGCCAATTCAGATCGGGCTGCTGCGCCAGGAAGGCGTGATAGTAATATTGGCCCGAGGCCTCGTCATAGGCCCAGGCGCTGCCGCCGAACTCCGACAGCCAGTTGTTCGGCGGACCGCCATCCGGCGCTCCATCGCGCCAGATGTACCAGTCGCGCTTCGGGTTGTCGCGCGAGCTCCTCGCCTCGATGAACCAGGGATGTTGGTCGGAGGTGTGGTTCGGCACGAGATCGAGGATCAGCTTGAGGCCGCTATCGTGCGCGGCCGCGACCAGCGCGTCGAAATCCTCCATCGTGCCGAACAGCGGATCGACGCCGGTGTAATCGGAGATGTCGTAGCCGAAATCGGCCATCGGCGAGGTGAAGATCGGCGACAGCCAGACCGCGTCGACGCCGAGCCGGGTCAGATAAGGCAACCGCGAGATGATGCCCCTGAGATCGCCGACGCCGTCGCCGTTGCTGTCCTGAAACGAGCGTGGATAGACCTGATAGAAGATGCCGCGCCGCCACCAGTCCCGCTCGTCCTGATCCATCCCATTCCCCCTCGCTCGTGACCCCGTGTCCCCGGGGGTTGTCCGCGTTCAGGGATGACGCACAATTCGGGACAGAAAGATGGCGCTGCAGCGCGTCAGTGGCGGGCCATCGCCAGCTGATAGATGGTGATCAGCACCTCGAACAGAATCAGGAAGACGATGATCAGCTCAAGCCGCAGCGAGCGGCTGGTGTCGATGATATCGGTCAGCACCTGCGCGGTCTCGGCCACGACTGCGAGTTTGCGGTTCAGCGATTCCGCACGCTCCTTCAACTCGTACTCGTCCTCGAGCCGGGCATAGAGCCGCTCGAGCTGCGGCTTGTCCCAGAGGATATCGGGCTTCTCCGAGACCTCGACCGGACCGGCCACGCGATGCCGCACCAGCAGCGCGTTGCCGATGTGCTTGAGGATCGCAACGCGGCCGCCATGCACACGGCCGCCCTTGGCCAGCTCGCGCGCAAGCGGCTCGGTGGTGTCGAAGACGGCGCGGACCTCGCGCTCGTGCCGCGCCAGCACCACGCTCTTGGCCAGCGCCTCGCCGACCAGGATCAAGCGCTCCGGCGACAGGCTTTGCAGATAGATCGGACCGCCCGGCGGTATCTGGTCTTCCCGTTCGGCGGCGAGCTCGATGATCGCGATCTCCTCTTCGCGCCGCGTGAACAGGCCGGTCATGCGCGATTGCAGGCTGCGGAGGAATTCATCCTCCTCCAGCGCATTGAGGCCGATCAGGACGACGACGCCGTAGCGGAACAGGATCGCCACACCATTTTCATTGACGCGAAACGCCAGCGGCGTCGTGGCCAGCACGTCGCCGCGCTCGAGGCCGGACGTGTTGATGCGGTCCGCGACGAAGAAGGCGCGGGCGGTGGTCCGGGGTCCGCCGAGCGGTGAGTTGGGAGCCTGGGTCATGAAATTCCGGACTGCGAGGACTTGACGCATGATCGAGAGCATCCGCCGACCGGCCTGCTCACGATCCTGTTCTGCTGCGGGCGACCTTATCACGGTCCGTTTTGGGATCACACGCCGGGTCCGGCGCATTTCCCGTGCGTGTTGACGGCACTGCCCGGAAGCCTATGGTGCGCCCATGACCGAGACAACCGACACCCCGAAGGCCGGCGCGATCATCGTGCCGGTGACGCTGTTCGAACAGAACTGCACCATCATCTGGCACGAGCCGACCAAGAAGGCCGTGGTGATCGACCCAGGCGGCGACGTGCCGAAGATTCAGGCCGCGATCAAGCAGACCGGCGTGACGGTCGAGAAGATCTGGCTGACCCACGGCCATATCGACCATGTCGGCGGCGCCGCCGATCTGCGCGATGCGTTGCAGGTCAAGATCGAGGGCCCGCATATCGCCGACAAATATCTGCTCGACAACGTCGTCTCGAGCGGCGAACGCTTCGGCATGACCGGGGTACGCAATTTCGGTCCGGACCGCTGGCTCGACGAGGGCGATCAGGTCTCGATCGGCGATCTGACTTTCGACATCCTGCACTGCCCCGGCCATTCGCCGGGCAGCGTGGTGTTCTTCAACAAGGAGCTGCGCTTCGCCCATGTCGGCGACGTGCTGTTCGCCGGCTCGGTCGGGCGCACCGACCTACCCGGCGGCAGCCACCCGACGCTGATCCAGTCGATCAAGCGGAAGCTGCTGCCGCTCGGCGACGATGTCGGCTTCATCTGCGGCCACGGCGCTGGATCGAGCATCGGCCAGGAGCGGATGACGAACCCGTTCCTGACCGGCGAGATGTAGCCGCGCGCTTCCTGTTTGAGCTTGATCTCAGGGCTGCTTCATCAGCCCCGCGGCGGTCAGCGCCCGCGTGATGACGCGGCTGATATTGACGCCGTTGCTCTGCGGCTTGCCCTGCTGCTTGGCTTGCCTCTTTCCCGGTCGGCCGCTGCTGCGAGCGCTTGCAGGCTCGGGCTTGTCCGCAGGCACGGGTATGGTCATCGAGATCGTGTCGGCGTTCTCGCGCGGCACTCCGGTCGGCGCGATCTGCGGCTGCCGGACCTTGTCGGTCAGGCCGAAGAAGCTCGCGATGTGATAGGACGAGGAGATCCCGGCCTCGATCAGGAACGCGCCCTCGACGCCGTAACGCTCATCATTGCCGGCGAGGCCGAGCGGCGTGCCGTGCGCCATGTCGGTGATCGAGTAGGATTCGACCAGCGTCTCGCCGTCGGCATTCCACCACACCTCGCGCGGATGGCCGTCGACGTCGGCTTTCGACATCGCCGCAAGCGGCAGGTCGTGCAGGTCGAGCCACTGCCGGACGATCGCATCGGCATTGCCCGGATGCACGGTGCGATCGGCGCTGCCGTGCCACACCGAGATCCTCGGCCAATCGCCCTTGTGACTGGACGCCGCGCGCACGAGGTCGCCGAGCTCCGGCGCCGACAATGCGCTTCCCTGCATCATGGCGCCGAGCGCCTCGCGCAGATTGCCGGCAGCGCCGAACGGCAGCCCGGCGATGACGGCGCCGGCCGCAAACACATCCGGATAGGTCGCGAGCATGACGGTCGCCATCGCGCCACCGGCGGAGAGGCCCGTCACGAAGATCCGGCGCGGATCGATCTTGTGCGCCCCCGCGATGTACCCGACCATCTCCCTGATCGATGCGGCTTCGCCCTGGCCGCGCGCGATGTCGTCCGGATCGAACCAGTTGAAGCAGGTGTTGGCGTTGTTGGCGGACTGCTGCTCCGCCATCAACAGCGCGAAGCCGTAATGCTTCGCCAATGTCGACCAGCCGGCGCCGAGATCGTAGGACGCGGCGGTCTGGCCGCAGCCATGCAGCACGACGACGAGCGCGGGCGATCGCGCCAGCTGCTCGGGCACGTATGAGAACATCTTCAGCGCGCCGGGATTGGCGCCGAATTCGGTCGTCTCGACGAGCGGCGTCGGCACGGCCGGCGCAAGCGCACCGAGGCCGTTGAACGCGCTGATCTTCGGCAGATGACGCAGAAATTCGATGTTGTTGACCAGCGACAACAGCAACTCCTGAGGTGATTTATTCTTGGGTGTCACCCGATCAGATAATTGCTGCACTGCGAAATAAAAAGGCCGTGTGCTGTCTTTCCCCGCGGAATAGTGAGATTCGGCGTTAACGCGCGATCGGAACCGGCCAAAGGTGCGGATCGCTCGAAATAGCTGCCTCAGCACCTTGTTTGAGCATGAACTTTTCGAAAATAGCGCACCGTTGCCTGCGGATTCATGCGCTGGCGCGGCGCATCCATGACAGAAATACGGCTGAAATTGATATCGACAGCACAAACAATGCGCATGCCGCAAACAACGCCAGATGTGCCGATCTCGCGCTCTCGATGGCGAAGAAGACCGCGCCGATCGCGGCAACGCCGGCCGCATTGCCGATCTGCGTCGTGGTGCCGTACATGCCGGAGCCGGCTCCGGCGCTCGCAGGCTTCACGCTCGACAGCACCGCGCTCGACAGCGGCGCCATCACCAGGCCCTGGCCGTAGCCGAAGATCATCAGCACCAGCGCGAGCAGCGGCGCCGACGGCGCTGCGATCGCCTGAACCGTCGCGACCAGCACGCCGAGACCGACGATCTGCAGCGCGCAGCCCTCGATCAGCACCAGGGTGCCGCGATGCCTGGCGCGGATGCCGCTGTGCCGCGAGGCAATCACGAAGGTCAGCGCCAGCGGCACGAACACCAGTCCGGCCTGCAAAGGCGGAATCTGCAGGCCCTTCTGCATGAACATGGTCATGACGAGGTAGAACGACAGGTTCGCGAAGAAGAAGAAAAACACCGCGACCAGCCCGCGCATGAAGGCAGCATCCGACAGCAGCGACAGGTCGATCAGCGGCATGCCGTCGCGGCGCGCAACGCTGCGCTCGAGCTGCACGAAGGCCGCAATCACGGCGACACCCGCGGCCATCACCAGCCAGACCCACGCCGTCCAGCCGAGATCGTGGCCAAACAACAGCGGGCCGATCAGGCACAACAGGCCCACGAACAGCACGATCGCGCCGGGAATATCGAGCCGCGTGCCGGCACGGCGCGGCACCGTCGGCATGATCCTCAGCGCGGCGGCGATGATGACGACGCCAAACGGCACGTTGACGAAAAACACCGCGCGCCAGCCGAGGCCGGCGAGATCGAGCGTCACCAGCACGCCGCCAAGCATGAATCCGGCGGCGCCGGCGAGCCCCAGCACGATGCCGTAGATTGCGAAGGCCCGTGCACGGGCGGCGTCGGAGAACAACAGATGCAGCGTCGCCAGCACCTGCGGCACCATCAGCGCCGCGGTCGCGCCCTGCGCAAGCCGTGCGATGATCAGCTCGGGTCCGGATTGCGCCAGACCACACCATAGCGACGTCACCGAGAAGCCCGCGACGCCGGCGACGAACACGTTCCTGGTGCCGTGGATATCGCCGAGCCGGCCGCCGGTGACCACCAGCGTGGCATAGGCGATCAGATAGATCGCGATCACGGCCTCGATCTGCGCCGGCGTTGCGTGCAGCTCGGCTGCGATCGTCGGGATCGCGACGTTGACGATGAAGGCATCGACGCCGAACATGAACTGGGCGGCGACGACGATCGCCAGCACCCACCAGCGGCGGGAGGTCTCCGCGCGCGTCGCAACGATCTGGTGCATGCCCTGTCCTGCCCGAAATGACGTTACGGCCGACATCAACAGATTCCGGTCATCCCTTCGATTACCTCGGACGTAAGCGTTGGTTCACGGGTGCGTCATCCATCGCCATCCCCCACCTGCCCGCGCTCCGCCGCGCAATTTGCGTTGATGCGCTGGGAAACATTCCGGAGCGCGGCAATCGCCGCCGATTTGCGCAACAACCATGCGGGCGCCGCAGGCTCGGAGCATTGCGTTGCCCCGAGGCACCCCGTAGGTTGGCGGAAAGCCCCCGATAACAATAAGTTGGAGAGAACGACCAATGGCGCGCCTCAAGTTCGGAGCCTTCCTCGCCCCGCATCACCCGATCGGCGAGCATCCGATGCTGCAATTCCGCCGCGACCTCGATTTCGTCGAACAGCTCGACAACCTCGGCTATGACGAATTCTGGTGCGGCGAGCACCATTCCTCGGGCTGGGAGACGATCGCCTCGCCGGAAATGTTCCTGGCCGCCGCCGGCGAGCGCACCAAGCGCATCAAGCTCGGCACCGGCGTGATCTCGCTGCCCTATCACCATCCCTTCAACGTCGCGCAGCGCATGGTGCAGCTCGACCACATGACCGGCGGCCGCGCCATCTTCGGCTCCGGGCCCGGCGCGCTCGCCTCCGACGCCCATACGCTCGGCATCGACCCGATGACCCAGCGCGACCGCCAGGACGAGGCGATCGCGGTGATCCGCCGCCTGTTCAACGGCGAGCGCGTCACCGCCAAGACCGACTGGTTCGAGATGCACGACGCCGCGTTGCAGATCCTGCCGCTGCAGGAGGATATGCCGTTCGTGGTGGCCTCGCAGATCTCGCCGTCGGGCATGACGCTCGCCGGCAAATACGGCATCGGCATCATCTCGCTGGGCTCGATGTCGACCCAGGGCCTGATGGCGCTGCCGCAGCAATGGCAGTTCGCCGAGGACGCCGCCGCGAAGGCCGGCACCACTGTGAGCCGCGCCAACTGGCGCGTGCTGCTGTCCTGGCACATCGCCGAGACCCGCGAGCAGGCGCGGCGCGAGGCCGGCGCCGGGCTGATGCGCTGGCACAACGAATATAACGTCGGCACCTTGATGCGACCGGGCCTGACTGCGTTCGGCTCGCCGGACGAGGCGGTCGACAAGACCGCCTTCATCGAGGGTGCGGCGTCCACCATCGGCACGCCGGATGACCTGATCAAGATGATCAAGAACCTGGTCGACGTCTCCGGCGGCGTCGGCTCGATCATCGGCTTCGCGCATGACTGGGCCAACATCGAAAACACCCGCCGCAGCTGGGACCTGGTGGCGCGCTACGTGATCCCGGAGATCAACGGCTATATCGACGGCCTGCGCAAGTCGCGCCAGTTCCTGATCGATAACCGCGCCGTGTTCGAACGCGCCGGCCAGGCCGTGATGGCCAAGATCATGCAGAACGACAAGGCCGCCGCCGCACTCCAGCATACCGGCACAGGCCGCGTCGCGATCCCGGCCGTGAACGCGCCTGATCTTGCGAGGGAAGCCGCGAAGCAGAAGGTGTGAGAGCACGGGCGCCTTGCAGGAACACCAGCTCGCGCCACGTCCACAACTGTCGTCCCGGCGAAGGCCGGGACGACGCTGAGGATTGCTCGCGCTTCAAGATATCAAATACGCGGTGTCATCACCCGCAAATGCGAATGCTGGATCGCCAGGCTGAGCAGACATAGCTTTCGCACCCTTGGTAATTCAGCCGAGCAGCCAGTTCGCCTTCGCGAGTAGAGCGGACGAAGCTTGCACGGACTTCGATTGCAGCGGCCGGATCAGCGCCTCCCGCAGCTCTGCCTTTGGAGCTTTGATAAACGCGAAACGCACTGCGATGACTTGTGACTTGAAGGAGTTTGCGATTTTGCTGCGCCAATGCAAAGTGTCGGCAAAACCAGAGTCCAGTTGAAAACGCAGCCCCGTCGCGGACTTTCCTCTCCCCAAACCACCGTCAGGGCTGATGTCCCTGATCTCCTTCCACGGAATCAAATCGTCGGAGGCGAAGCTGTATCGGAACCCTTCAGGCGATATCGTCAGAGCAGGACCGCCTGCCCTTAGTGTCTTGAACAGACTCCCAAAGGCCGCGCACAGGCAAAGCAGGGCGGCACCGCAGATCACGGCCACCACGAAGAACATGGCAGATTCGCCGACGTGGCGCGGGAACTCCATAGCCAAGCCCAATGAAGCCGCGCCGCACGCCAGGAACATGAAAGCAAAAATCAGGATGGCGATCAGGAGCGCGGCCAGCGCGACGGTCGCCCAAAGACGATTTACCGCAAAGCTGCGATCCTGGCTCATTGGACAATCCCGAGCAATTTGCCCTGTCAATGCACTACATTGACACCATATCTCAAGGGTTGTCCAAATCCCAGTCATCAACCCGTCTGGCGGTTTGGCCTGCTCGGAGGTTGATCGGACATCCGCCGAAGGCGGAGACGGCGCCGCCGCTGCGCTTGCCAGGGCGACGAAAGGCTACGCCACCGCTCCGATCCCGACGACGTCGATGCCGTCGACGCGGCCGCGGATCGGCAAGGTGCCGAGATCGCTCACCGGAAATGGCGGCGGCGCGGCGAAGCGGGCCATCGCCGCGCGTGAGGCGAGGAAGCCGCCATCGACCTTGCGGCTCAACTCCTCCAGCCGCGCCGCGGTGTTCATGACATCGCCGTTGAACACGATCGCCGGCTTGACGTCGCCGATCTCACCGACGATCACCGAACCGAAATGCAGGCTGCCGCGGATCTGCGGCACCGCATCGAATTCGCGCTCGAACTGCGACGCGGCCTTCTGCAGCGCGCTGCGCATCGCCACGAAGCAGCGCAGCGGCCGGCAATCGATCGCGCCACTGCGTTCCGGCCACGTCACGATGATTTCATCGCCGATATAGTTCAGCACCTCGCCGCGATGATCGACGACCGATTCGGTGAGCAGGCGAAAGGTGCGATCGAGAAAGCGATGAATGCCGATGCCGCCGAGCCGTTCGGCCAGCCCGGTCGAACCCGCGATGTCGACGAACAGCACGAAGCGGTTCTCCTCGACCGGGGAATGGTAGCGCCCGGTCACGAAATTCATGAAGACGCGCGGGCCGATCAAGATGGCGATGCTGAAGCCGAAATTCAGCACCAGCGAGATCACGGCGGAATAGGCGATGGAGCGCCAGAAGTCCTCATAGGAGACCTCGAGTGACAATCCTGCGAAGCGCTCGCCCGGCTGCAGCAGCTGGATCGCGATGATGATGACGGCGTAGACCGCGCTGCGCACCGTCAGAAGGCCGGCAAAGGACAAGCGATTGAGGCGCTCCGACAGCGGGCCCTGAAACACGAACAACTCGATCCCGCCGAGCGCCACGCAGGATACGAATGCGTAAACAAACCCCACCAGGAACGCCGTCAGCGAATGACGGCCTTGCGCGACATTGATCACGACACTCGCGACGACACCGGCCACGATGACGGCGCCGAGAGTGCGCAGCTTCCGCTCGAGTTTGGCGTTCACGCGAGACTGCTCCTTCCCACGTCATTTGCGAGCCATCCGGTCGGCGCGAAGCGTCGCCGGATGATAGGCTCCTCCAAAGCAATCCATCATGCCGCACGAAGGAAGGTGGCTTGCTTCGTCGCTATCGCTCTTCGCAATGACGCTGCAATACGAACTAGCCCCCCTGATCGAACGCCTTGCGCAGCGTGACGTAGCCGGCCTGCTGCTGGCTCCAGTTGCGGCCGCCGGTGATGGCGCCGTCGACGACGAGGTCATGGCCGTTGATGAAGCTCGATTCGTCGCTCGCCAGGAACACCGCGGCATGGGCGATGTCGTCGGGCAGGCCGGCGCGCGGGATCGGCTGCGCCGCCTTGTAGACTTCGCGCATCACGGAAGCGGTCTTCTCGGCCGCATCGGTCGACAGCCCGAGCGCCTTGCCGAAAATGCCGGTGGCGATCGCACCGGGCGAGATCGAGTTGACGCGAATACCGGATTCGCCGAGCTCCATCGCCACGCATTTGGTGAGATGAATCACCGCGGCCTTCGCCGCGCCATAGACCATCGACGAGGAAAAACCGGCGAGCCGTCCGGCAATGCTGCCATTGTTGATGATGCTGCCGGAGCCCTGTTTGCGCATGTACGACGCCGCATGCTTCATGCCGAGCATGACGCTGCGCACCAGGGTTGCCATCGCGGCGTCGAACCGCTCGACGTCGAGGCCCTCGATGCCGCCGGTCTGCGCCGGGCCGCCGGCATTGTTGAACAGGCAGTCGATGCGGCCGAACTTCTCGACCGCGAGCGCGATCAGCGCCTGCATCTGCTCCTCGACCGTGACGTCGGTCTGCCGAAACAGGCAATTGCCGCCGAGCTGCTGCGCCAGCGCCTCGCCCTCCGCGGCGCGGCGTCCCGCGATCACGATCCGCGCGCCCTCCGCGACGAAGACCTCCGCCGTGCGTAACCCGATGCCGCTCGTCGCCCCGGTAATCACCGCGACCTTGCCGTCCAGTCGTCCCATGCCGGTCCCCTCAACTTACGTCTGATGTTGCGGATATTCCCCAGCCGCTCCCGACAACGCAAGCACGGGCGCGGTGACCGTACGGCGAGGTCCATCTGTGGCCAGAAGGCCACAACTGCGGTTTTTCGGTCGCAACGGCCTTATTTTGGTTCGCCTGTTCACGTGAACTGGAACGACCGATGGCGAAATGGATCGACGAATTCAGGGCGGGTTGGCGGGGCGATTCCCAGCCTTCGATGCGGCTTGCGGCGAGCTTCGCCGTCCTCTGTCTCGTTTTGGCCACTGCGGCGCGCTTCGGGCTCGCCCAGATCAGGCCGGATGTGTTCTTCACGCCCTATTTCCCGGCGGTGTTCTTCGCGACCGCCCTTGGCGGCTTCCGGATCGGGATCGCGACCGCGCTGGCCAGCGGCTTGCTCGGCGTCGTCATCAATTTCAGCAGCGGGCACGCCGATCCGGCGCGCTTTGCCCTGCTGATGATCTTCTGGGTGGTGTGCGGCATCGCGATCTGGGGCGTGGAGCACTACCGTTCCCTGGTCGCCCAGCAGCGCGAGGTGTCGAAGCGACTGATCGAGGAGGAGCAGTACCGCAAGATCGTGGTCGACGAATTGCAGCACCGGCTGAAGAACAAGTCCTCGACCATTCACGCCGTGCTGCATCAGGCGCTGCAGGACCGGCCCGATGTCTGGCAGCGCATCGACCATCGCATCCGCGCGCTCTCGGCGACCGACGATCTGATCGCGCGGGTCGACGGCTATGGCTGCGATATCAAGGATTTGCTGCGCTCGGAGCTCGGCCCCTACGGCCACGTGCGGTTCAATCTCAACGGCGAGCAATTGTTCCTGCCCGCCAAGCTCGCAGTCTCGTTGGCGCTGATCTTCCACGAGCTCGCAACCAACGCAGGAAAGTACGGCGCCTTCTCCTCGCCGCGCGGATTTCTGCAGGTGTCGTGGACGGTGGACGACGGACGTCTCAATGTGATCTGGGACGAAACCGAGGGACCGGTGGTCGAGGTGCTCGGCGAACCCGGCTTCGGCACCAAGCTGTTGAAGTCGGCGCTGCGGCCGTTCGACGGCAAGACCGAGATCAGTTACCTGAAGACCGGCGTTCACTGCACTATGCAGTGCAAGCTTCCCAACTGTTGATAACTGGGCTTTCCGGCACAGGCGCGTTTTCCGGTGCAACCGCGCGCGCCGCAATCGCTTTCACCGGCAGCCGAATCCGTCATTGATACTCTGTTAATGACGATTGCCGCGACGGCTTGCGAAAGCAGCCCGGGTCTCATTCTGTCACGGCATTTCGCAAGTCCGCTTAACCAAAACTACAACGGACTTTGCCAAGGTCGGCACATGCATAGTTTCACCAAGAACGATTTTCAGGCGGGCGCGGCAGCGACCGGCCAAGACGACATTTTCGGAAATGAACTGCGCATTTTGCGCGATCTGCTCCAGCTGCTGCCGGCGGGCGTGACGGTCCAGGACGAGCAGGGCCAGTTCATCCTGGTGAACGAAGCGGCAGCGAGCCAGTTGCAGCTGGCTGCGAACGCGAGCCAGCCGGCGCCGGTCGACGACCGTCATACCGCCAACCTTGACCTCCTGCGCAGCGGCCGTCCCGTCGTCCTCGAGGAGGTGCTCTCCTGCGGTGCAGCCAAATACGTGTTTCTCACCTCGCACCGGCCGGTCCGGATCGCCGGCCGCAACCTCCTGGTCTCGACCTCGACCGACATCAGCGAGCAGAAGGCGTTCGAGGACCAGCTGTTCCGCTCGGCCTATTACGATGAACTGACCGGCCTGCCGACCCGGCGGGTGATCGAGCATCGGGTCAACGGCCTGATCCGCGACGCCGCGCAGAGCCATTTCGCGCTCGCCTTCCTCGACGTCGACAACTTCAAGCACATCAACGACTATTACGGCCACGCGATCGGCGATGCGCTGCTGGTCGAACTGTCCAAGCGGCTCGGCCACGCGCTGCGCGACACCGATATCCTGTCGCGGATCTCCGGCGACGAGTTCCTGCTGCTACTGAACCCGATCAGCAGCAATGACGAGGTTGCCGAATTCATCCACGTCATGCAGGAGCGGCTGAAGGCGCCGTTCTTCATCGAGGAATCCGAGATCTTCGCCTCGACCTCGATCGGCGTCAGCCTCTACCCGATGCATGGCAGGAGCTACGAGGCGCTGCGCCAGAACGCCGATATCGCGATGTACCGCGTCAAGAACAACGGCAAGGGCTCGACCGCGTTCTTCGACAACAGCATGGAGCGCGAGGCGCTGGCGCGGATGAAGATCGAGCAGTCGCTGCGGCTGGCGATCCTGGAAAAGCGCTTCTGCTGCGCGTTCCAGGCCAAGGTCGATATCCGCACCCACGAGGTCAAGGGCATCGAGGCATTGGTGCGGCTGCGCGACGATGACGGCGTGATCCAGGCGCCCGGCACCTTCATCAACCTCGCCGTGGAGCTCGGCCTGATCGACGAGCTGACATTTCTGGTGCTGGCGGAAATCGTCAAGTCGATCGACCTGATCAACGACACGTTCGGCCCGACCGCGACGATCAGCATCAATGTCGCCGCCAAGCAGGCCGGCAATCTCGAATTCATGCGCCGCTTCGCGCGCGCACTCGAGGAAACCGGCTTCCCGAAGCGCTTCATGATCGAGGTTACCGAAGACGCCTTCGTGACCCGGTCGCATTTCCAGGACCAGATCCTGCCGATCCTGCGCGGCATCGGCGTCGGCATCTCGATCGACGATTTCGGCATCGGCTATTCGTCGCTGTCGGCGCTCGCCGACATCACCGCCGACGAGATCAAGATCGACCGATCCTTCATCACCGACATCCATCAACGGCCGCGCAGCCAGGGCATCCTGCGCGCGATCGAATCGCTGAGCGAGGCGCTCGGCATGACGGTGATCGCCGAGGGCATCGAGTCCTATGAGGAGCTCACCTATCTGCAGGCGGCGACCAAGATCCGCTATGCCCAGGGCTATTATTTCGCCAAGCCGATCTTCCTCGAGGACCTGAAGCCCGCGACGCCGGTCGCCAGCGAGAGCCGCGCCAGCATGGCGGCGCGCCCCTCCCAGGACAGCCGCCAGAGCTATTCGCGCGCCAACGGTTTTCGGCGGTAGGCAATCCTACTCACCTCGGCCATTTGTGGCAGGGCCATCGCATATGGCCTGCCTCCGCAGGGACGCACTGCCAAAACATCGAAAACAACCTCATGCAAAGTAGCCGGCGGCGCGCCGGCCTTCGACATGCACATTGACATGTCGGGCAAATCAGCAATATAATTCTATTATCCCGAAATTGTGCGCACACCCAACCCTCTCTCCATCAGAACGGGGAGAGGGAGAAGTCCGTCTACTTCTCCAGCACCGGCAACGGCGCGACGCCGTTGTTCGCGGCTCCGGCCTGCATCGTGATCAGCGTCATCGAGACCAGGTCGTAGTAGCCCATGATGCCGATGATATCCATGATGCCGCGCTCGCCGAACTTCTCCCGCGCGGCCTTGTAGACGGCGTCCGAGACCTTCCTGTCGCGATAGAGCGCGCTGCCGAGATCGTAGAGCGCGGCTTCGTCGTCCTTCATGCCCTCGGGCCGCGTGCCCTTGGCGATCGCGTCCGCGATCTTCGGATCGAGCCCGCCCTTCATCGCCAGCGGATAATGCGCCGACCATTCATATTGCGCGGTCCAGTGCCGCGCCGTGATCAGGATCGCCATCTCGCTGAGCCGCGCCGGCAGCGAGGTGTTCCAGCGCAGATACTCCGACAGGTTCGACAGCTTCGGCGCCAAATCGGGATTGCGGATATACGCCCGGTAGGGCGGTGCGGTGAATTTGGCGTTGCGCGGCGGCGCGCTGATCATGTCGGCCCAGGCCCTTTGCGGCGGCGACAGCTCCTCGGCCTTGAGCGGCGCGAAGCGCACGGCGTCATCGGCTCGCGCGGCCTGCACTGAAAATGCCAGCAACACCAAACTCCCAACCGAAAGAATCCCTGCCCCAGATCTTTTTCTCATTGTCGTTCTCCCTTTGGGGCGCAACGCGCCCGGCCCCACCCTACCGCGGCGCCGCGCGCCGGCCTATATTGAGGCCGGTGTTACGCGAAGGTGTCAGCCATGCAGCCTGTGTCTATCCTCCTGAACATCCTCTGGATCCTGATCGGCGGCGCGTGGATGGCGTTCGGCTGGCTGGTCGCCGCCGTCATCATGGCGGTCACCATCATCGGACTGCCCTGGGCGCGCGCCGCCTTCAACATCGCGGTCTATACGCTGCTGCCGTTCGGCTCGCGTGCGGTGCGCCGCGATGAGGTCACCGGCATGTCCGACATCGGGACCGGGCCGCTCGGCGTGATCGGCAATCTGATCTGGCTCATCCTGGCGGGCTGGTGGCTCGCGATCGGCCACGTGATCACGGCCATCCTGCTGGCGGTGACCATCATCGGCATCCCCTTTGCCTGGGCGCATCTCAAGCTCGCCGGCATCGCGCTGTGGCCGATCGGCAAGGTGATCGTGCCGGCGTGACGCCGGCGCGCATTCGCCATCGTTTGCAGAGGCCTGCAAGACCACCTATTTGGCGATCGGCTTTCCAGGCGGCGGGGGCGGCGGATTGGAGATCGCAAATGTCAGCCAGGTATTCCACCCCTTGGGCCGATTTTCGGCGTCGAACTCCCAATAGCCTTTGGCGTTGAGAACGCCCTGCATCGTTCCGAGTGGAAACACGTAGCCGATCTGCGGGCCGATCGATTCGACGCGGGATCTGAACGGCCCGAGCCTGGCGCCAGATCCGCTGTCACCGGTGACCTGCTCGTAGGCGTAGCCGACCGCGCCGACGAACAGCTGCTTGGTCACGAACTGCGAGGTCGCCCAGTCGAGGTGAAAATCGATACCATTCTGATAGTCGGTGACGGTGTTCTTGAAGTTGTAGGTGAAGCCGGCGATCGCGGAAAATTCCGTGCCCGTCTTTGGATTGAAATAAGTGTAGCCGCCGCCGCCATCGATCGATCCGTGGCCGATACCGAGATTGATGATGCGCGTGCGCTCGTATGCGCCGACCGGCGCGTCGCCGCTCGCATACACCATCCAGTTGTTGACTCCCTGATTCCATTTCAGCGTCGCCATCGGATACAGGTCGCCCACACCGGTCACGGCGTCGTTGATCGAGTCGGAGCGGATCAAGGTGAACGGTGGTATCGATGCCGTCAGCGTCCCGTTCAGGCCGGCATTGGCGCGGCCGAAAACGCTTGTGAAGCCGACCGAGGCCTGGCCGCCCAGCACCGGCGTTGCAAAGGTGTAGGTCGGCGCCAGGAAGAAGAGATCGGCGTTGGCGTTCAGGCTGGCCGACAGGCTGGCGGTGGCGGTCGGGGTGAATCTCCCGATCTCGACCTCGCGCGCGGCGGCCACATTGGCGCCTGCATTGACCGACGTGTGATAGTAGACCGCAGCGGCCGACCATCCTGGCGCGGTCGGCACCGCCGACATCGATCCGAATGTGCCGGGAAGCCAGGCGCTGACACCGGCTTCGTCGGACCAGGCGGGTGTTCCGGCAAGCACGACGGCCCCGGCTATCAGCCACCATCCGCCGCGTCTGAAGTTCGCTGCCAGTCGGCTTCCGCTACCTGCCATCTGCGCCCCCGTAAGGTGATTGATTCGCCTAGAGATCGACTCGATCGATGGTCCACTCGATGCGAGGAAGATTCGGCATTTCGCGACCGTCATCGACCCCAATCTCCGCCTTGATCATGCGCTCCAGCTTGTCGCTCATGGTGGTGATCAGTTCGTCCTTGCCTGCCCTGTCGGCCGCCAGGTTCTTCATCTCGGCGGGATCTTCCTTGAGATCGAACAGCTCGACGTCGTTGTGCTTGTACAGATCGGCGAGGTTGACCGGACGATTGCGCTCTCCCGGAGCAAAATAGCGTGTGAACTTGTAACGTCCGTCGAATGTCGTGCGCAGGCTGCCGCGCTTCTTCATGTCGGGCTTGAAGCCCTTCTTGAGGATCGCGACGACCGGATTCTTGCCCGCTGCTCGCGCCTCTCCGACGACCTGCCAGAGGGTGCTGTCGTTGGCGCCGAGCCCGCTATAGGTGAAGAGGATCGCCTCGCGGATGGCGTGAACGTCGGCGGCGCCGGGATTTGTCAGCAGCTTGGTCATGTCCTTGCCGGGCAGCGCGCGGCCGGCGATTTCGCCGGATTTCTCTGGCGGAACTCCCGCGATCGAGAGCAGCGTCGGCACAACGTCGATGTGTCCGCTCAGGGCCCGGCAGTCCTGCCCGCCGCGGACATCGGGGTGAACCACGTAGAACGGCAGATGCGTCGTTTCCTCGTAGGCAAACGGGCCCTTGCCGTGCAATCCGTGCGCTCCCGCCATTTCGCCGTGATCCGACGTGAAGCAGATCACGGTGTTGTCGGTCAGGCCGAGCGCATCGATCTCCTGCAGGATTCGGTCGACCTGCGAATCCACGGAACGGATGCAGTTGATGTAGTAGTCGTTGAAGCGCCGCCAGCGCTCCTCCTCGGGCGGGATGTGCCCAAGCACGTAATCCCAAACTTTCAGGAACTCACCATGAGCTGGCGGGCGCGCCGGACTGTCGAACGCCTCGGTGATATTCTTCGGAAGGGAAACGTCCCAGCTGGCTTTGAACAGCTGGTGCTCGGGCGCACGCGCTGCATGCTTGATCAGGCTTCCGGTGTCCTGCACTTTCTGCCCGGGGCGATCGGTGTTGAAGTACATCACGTCGTGCGGGTTGACTAGGCTGACGAACAGGGCCCACGGTTTCCCGTCGTCGCTGAGCGGACGCCCGTTGCGCCGCAGCCAGGTGATCGCGCTGCTGGCGATCAGCGGGTCGAATTGATAACCGCCGAGCGTATGACCGATGATGTCGCCCGGGGAGAAATAATCCGAGAAGCCGTACGCATCCATTTCCTTGGTGAACAGCCGGTCCGGATCCTCGCTGTCGAACTTGCGATTGAGGTGCCACTTGCCCTTGTAGGCCGTGTAGTATCCGGCCTTGCGCAGCATGTGACCAATGGTCGGGACCTTAGTGGACAGGCTCCTCACCCACGGGACGTCGCAGTTCTCGAACATCCGGTTGTCGGCTGTTTGCAGGCCGGTCAGAAGAACGGCGCGCGAGGACGTGCACATCACCGCTGGACAATAATGATTGTGCAATGTCACGCCCGTCTTCTGCAGGCGTTCATGGGCGGGCAGCGACAGGCCCTTCGGCCAGCTGGCCTGATAGCGTTCCTGGTCCGTGAAGATGAAGAGGATGTTGGGCTTTCGACTGCCAGGCGGCTTGCGGGGCAGATCGGCGGCCGGTCGTTGCTGCGCCGCGGCATGCCGTCCACCAAGGCCGAATGTCGGCGCGCCGATACTGGCGGCCGCCGCGGTCGTCAGCGCAAGAAACGCCCGCCGCGACCCGCCTCCTTCGCCCTTGTTGCCCCTATGCATTTCAGCAGCTCCGAACAAGGCGTGACGCGCCGCCTCCTCTGCATGGAACCAAACAGCCGATGGGCCGGCTACTCAAATAGCGCAAGCCTACCGGCGGCAGCTGACACGCCGGCTGGCTATTTTTCGAGATGCTGCCAGACGCCGTTCCAATCCGGCTGCGGCGGCGTCTTGCGCATGAGGCTGATGCGTTCGAGGAACAGCTTCGTCGGCCCGTCGTTCGGTGCGCAACGCTGACACTCCTCGAACCGGGCTTGGGCGTCGTCCCAATCCTGCCTGCGATAGGCTTCGAGCCCGTCGGCGAAGGCCGTTCGAAGCTCATTCTGCGAGGCATCGAGCTCTCCGGCAAACGCCATCAGCTCGTAGATCCGGACCGGCTCTGTCTTGCCTGCCACGATGATCTGGTCGACCTCGCGCGCCTCGACTGCGCCTTGTGCCAGGCGGTGGGTTTCCTCGGTGATCAGAATCAACGTCCCATAGACTTTGTTGATGCTCTCCAGACGCGAGGCGAGATTCACGGTATCGCCAATCACAGTATAAGAGCGCGCCGCTTCCGAGCCGATGGTTCCGACAATCGCTTCCCCCGTGGCGATGCCCATCCGGATCACGACGTCGGGTGTATTGCGCCTGATGCCGGTGATCTCGGGCAGATGTGCGCGCAGCGCTGCGATCGCCTGCTGCTGCGCCAGCGCGGCACGGCAGGCATCGCTAGCGTGATCGTCGCCGGCCGAAAACGGCGGCACCCAGAATGCCATGACGGCGTCACCGATATACTTGTCGATGATGCCACGATGGCGGTGAATGACGTCGGCGACGGCGCCGAAATAGTTGTTCAACAGATGGACCACTGCGCTCGCCGTCAGTTGCTCGCTGATGCCGGTGAACTGCTTGATGTCGGAGAAAAAGACGGTCAGGCTGCGCCGCTCGGCCTGATCGGCGCCGCTGGCAATCAGGCGGCTCACCAGCCTCGGATCGACAAACTTGCCGAACGTGTCCTTCAGGCGATCCCGCTCACGCAGTTCCTCCAACATCCGGTTGAATGCAAGCGCAAGCTCGCCGACCTCGTCGCGGCTGCGGATCGAGACCGGCACGATATCCTTGCCGGATTCAATGGCCTTGGTGCTGGCAACCAGCTGGCGCAACCCCGACACCACGCGGGTCGACCCGATCGCGCTGACGCCGAGGCCGATGCCACAGGCGGCAATGAACAGGCCGAAGCTCAGATAGGTGTCCAGCTTCTGCCGGGCGAGAACGGAACGGGTCGATCGGCTGGTCAGATCGGCAAGCTCGTGACGGATTTGAGAGAGGTCCGAACCGAACGCCTGCGCGAACTTGCCAAATCCGAACGATGCCTGACGCGCATCGTCGCGACGGCCATCGGCGAGCGCCGCAAGCGTCGACTCGCCGACTGCAATGAACTCCTCGAGATTGCGGCTTAGATACTGCAATACACCGGTGATCCGCGCGAGTTCGACGCGGTCCTCGGTTTCGTAGCCGGGGTCGCGGATCGCTCTTTGCAGAATCGTACGCCCTGCCGCCACCGTGTTGCGCAACTCGTCGGCCAGCGCCTTTGCGGCGCCGGCCGCAGCCCGACGGCTTGCCGCATCGTGATCCGATCGCACCTCGCGCAGGATCTCAAGCTCATATCTGTCGGTATTGACGTCAAAATCCGCGACCAACTGCATCAGGGGCAACTCGTATTCGTTGATGTTGGCGAGTTGGTCCCGATCGAGCTTCTGGACAAAAGCGAGCACTCCGACGACGGCACCGAACAGTCCGAGCAGAATGCCGGCAAGCAAAAAGAACTTCTTGCGGATTGTCATTGCCGGGACTCCATGCCCCTTGGGTACGGGGAAATCCAACTATCTGACGGATATACCAACCATCTAATCGGGCAGCGGCCGCGTTTCGCTACTCAGTTTGCGCAATCGGCGCCCACCCATCTCACGGACGGTTCGGATCGCAGCAGCCGACACGCGCCGCCGCGTGGGTGTCTTCGCAGCAGCCCGAATTCAGTATTGTTCCGGAATGTACGGCCAACCCCGCCCACTCTAGTCTGAGAAACCGTTGCTCAAATTGCGCAATTGCAGCGGCGTTGAACTTTCCTGGAGCCGAGGGGGTCCATGGCAGGTCCTGCAACAGACTGTGACCGCACTCCGCTGCAATCGTTTCAGCACGTGCGAACCAGCCACGTCGGCGCACTGGAAGCGGCCGTTTGGCGGCACTACCCCGGCGCGAAGTTCGATATCAACGACCGCGACAGGACCCTCGACGCCGTCGCCAATCGCTGCCAGCTCGGCAGCATCGCGCTGGCCTATGCCAGGAATCGCGCACGATTGCGGATCGAAATCCCTTCGCTCGAAGTCTACGCCCTGCTGTTCGCGTTCAAGGGCAGCGCGCGAGGGGTGATCGGCCGCGGCAGCGTCGATATTGATGCCGATCGGGGCCTGATCGGCTCCCCCTTCGAGCGCGCCCATCTCGACTATGGTGCAGAATTTGAACACTTCCTCCTCAGCGTGAACCCCCGGGCGCTGTGCGCGAAGCTGGAAGCGTTGACCGGAGCCCCCTTGAAGGCTCCTCCGGTGTTTGCACCGGCTGCGGATTTCCAGCGTCCTGACACTGAGAATCTCCGAAGACTATTCACGTTTCTTGTCGACCAGCTCGACCGCGGCAATTACCCCCTTCATCCACTGGCATCGGCTGAATTCGAGCAGGCAATGATCGTGTCGTTCCTGAGGGCGAACGATAACAATTACAGCGTTCTGCTGCGTCGCAGCCTCCCGTCTGCGGCTTCCTGGCAAGTCCATCGCGCCGAGGCCTATATCGAGGCAAATTGGCAGCAGCCTCTGACGATCGAGGCACTCGCGGCGGTAACCGGCGTGAGCGCACGTACGTTATTCCATTCATTCAGGAAGAGCCGCGGCTATTCGCCAATGGATTTCGTGAAGCGAGTTCGACTGAACCACGCCCGACGGATGCTGCAAGACACGCGCAACGCGACCTCGGTAACCGACGTCGCCTTCACATGCGGATTCGGCAATCTCGGCCACTTCTCCGGATACTATCGACGCGCATTCGGCGAGCCGCCATCAGCAACCCTGCGGCACGCATTGAGGGCGTAGCCCGGCGACGGCCTGCCGTGGGTCGATCGCGTTGATGAGCAAAACGTGCTGGCGTAAGGCGGACCAGTCGGCGCGCGGAAAGCTAGAGCCAATCCTTGGTCGTCTGGGAGCAAGCCTGGTAGTCGCGCCGCCAGACAAATCCATGGCCGCCGCACGGCGGACGTGGGCGCGTGGTGGCGGGACATTCGTTCCTGACCCGCGCACTGGTGCCCCAGCCGTCGATCACGCAGGCGCCTCCCGAGGTCCTGTGGCAGCCGTCGCCGCATCCCTCCGCGGCGTTGGCCGGAGTCAGGCCCAGGAACGCACCTGTCGTCAGAACCGCGAACAAACATGCTCTCATGATGATCTCCATCGAGCTTTTGGTCGTGATGCTTCATTCGCGACCTAAGCGTAGGCGATCTCGACGCGGCTTGCCACTGACCCGACGCACACATTCCGGTGTGCGTGATGCGATCATGATGCAATTCCACTGCATCGCACCATGATCCATCTCATTGTTTGAGCATGATCTCCGCGCAAATGCGTTCCGCGTTTGTCGCGAGGGAAAACCGGTTTCCACTTTTCCGGATCACGCTCAGCGCGCCACCGCGCAGCCGGGAATGTCGAACACCGCGGTCAGGCCGCAGGGCGAGTTGAGCATCTTGCCGCCCTGATGACCGACGCCTTGCACGTCCCACACGCTGTGGTTCGGCGCGCCGTGGTCGCGTGCCTGCATCGCCGTGACGTAGGAATGCCCGCGCGCGTAGCGATACGGTCCTTCGGCCTCCGCCATGCAGGATTTGTCGAGCGCGGGATGATCGGGGTTGGTGTCGAGCGTGCCCAGCAGATAGATCACGCGGCGCGCGACATAGGCCTGCTCCAGCGCAGCCGGCGAAGGCGCGGCGAGATAGGGCGGACGATCGTCCATGCCGAACTTCCAGCTGTTATAGCCTTCGCATGTCGCCGCGATCGCGGGCTCCGGCCGCTCCTTGGTGAAATAGGCGTAGGAGGACGGATTTGCGACCACATAGCGTACGCCGACGCCCTCGCGCAGCAGCACCTGATCGCCCTTCACCGCGATCGCATAGCGCTGCACCACCTGGCCGCCGCCGGAATGGCCGAACACGACGACCTGCTTCAGGTTCGGAAACAGCTTGCGGTCGGCGAGCTTCGCCAGGATCGCATCGAGCGCCTGGAACGAGCTCGCCGGATCGGGCGCGAGCGCGGGCTCGCCGCCCTGCCAGCCATAAAGGCTCCAGCGCAGCGTGTCCGCCGGCAGCTTGAACGCCTCGACGTCGGGCTCGATCAGGACGGCGCGATCATCAGCGCGCTCTTGCCGGCGTCGCCGGCCGCAGCCTGTGCGCTCAGCGCCGCGCGAAAATAATCGTCGGCATTGCGCAGCACGCCATGCAGCACGAGCACCGCGCGGGTAACGTCAGGCAGCGGGTTGGACCAATCGGCCGAGAGGTAGACCGGAAAGGTCGCGCTGCCGACCGTGATCCGCCCGCTCGCGACCTGCTTGACCGGCTTCTTGTCACGCTCGATCTGCGCCTGCGTTGCCGCCGCGATCGGTGCGTGCGCGGCCGTCACGACGACCAACGCCAAGGCCGCGAGCCAGGCTCGATGATGCATGGTTCAACTCCGTTGGCGCCGCCGGCAGCGATGCGATCGGCCGCGATCATGGCGCGTTTCGCGTCGGTTCGAGCATGAATTTTCAGTAAGCCGCCTCGTTTCTTCCGGACGACGCTCAAGCCGCGAGCCGTCCGCGATTATTCGCGGCAAGGATCGGGCGGATCAGGCGGCCGAACCGCTCGGCCTCCTCGTCGTGCAGATAGCCGGAAAGGCAGAAAGAGTGGCAGCCGGCGTCGATGAACTGCTGCAAGGTCGCGGCGCACTGCTCGGGATTGCCGACCACGGCAATCCCGGCGCCGGGCCGCACCTTGGTGATTCCGGTCCACAGATGCGGCATCAAGAGATCGCCATAGTCGCGCGCGAGCTGCTGCACGCGCTGGTTGGCCTCCGACCTGACGTAGAGCGTCTTCATCTCCTGCTTCTGCCGCTCGGTGGCGTGGCGCACCAGCTGGTCGGCCGCCTCCCAGGCGTCCGCCTCGCTCTCGCGGCAGATCACCTGCAGCCGCATGCCGAAGCCGATCGCATCCTCGCGATCATGCGCCCGCGCCATCCGCCGGATCTCGGCGATATTCTCCGCGATCCGCTCCGGCAGGTCGCCCCAGAACAGATGGACGTCGGAATGCCTGGCCGAGACCTCCCAGGCCTGCCGCGAGCCGCCGCCGAGATAGAATTTCGGAAACGGCTGCTGCAACGGACGCGGCCGGATATGCGCGCCGGAGATGGTGTGAAACTTGCCCTGGAAGGTCACCGGCCCGCGCGTCGTCCACAGCGCCTTCAGGATCGAGACCTCCTCCTCCATCAGCGCGTAGCGTTCCTCTTTCGCGTAGCGCACGCCTTCGGCCTCGACCTCGCTCTCGTTCTGGCCGGCGATCAGGTTGACGCAGATCCGCCCGCCCGACATCTGGTCGAAGGTCGAGATCATCTTGGCCATCAGCACCGGGTTGATGTAGCCGGGCCTCGCTGCGATCAGCGGCTTGATCCGCGCCGAGCGCGCCGCCATGAAGGCACCCGTGATCCAGGCCTCCCAGCACACCGAGCCGACCGGGATCAGCAGATACTCGAAGCCGGCATCCTCGGCCGCCTGAACCACGCGCTCGCAGAGTTCCGGCGACCCGGCAACCTGCGCGTCCATCAGCCCATAGGCCGTGGTGTCGCCATGCGTGGGCAGATACCAGCCGAATTCCAGCGGACGCATAGGCAAACTCCCTCGAAAGACGGCCTTTTTGCTTGGACCTGTCATATTAACGCAGGCAGTTTACAGCCTGGCCCGGCCCCGCCAAGGCCGTTGCCGACAACGGACCAATCAGCTAAATCAACCCCTGCACGCACCCGTAGCTCAGCTGGATAGAGCGTTGCCCTCCGAAGGCAAAGGTCACACGTTCGAATCGTGTCGGGTGCGCCATTCTCGGTCAAAATTGGGCACCATGGCCCCATCTTGTCGTGGCGCTCGTTGAGATCGCAAATCGCGTCGTTCGGCCCCGTAATGCGGATTTGCTCGGGGTCCAATGCAGACGACCTCGGCAACGAAAAGGCGAAGCCACTGGCGACGAAAGCTGGATCGGCGCCGCGCAGCCGCGACCTGATCGCATCAGAAGACTGACCAAGTTCGACCGGGTTCAATACGATTGGGTTGATTGATTTGCGGCGTCCAAGCTGAGCGATGGCGGTTTCATGCTCGATGCGCTGGAGGCGGAGGGCATCGACCCGTTCGCGCAACATGGGGGCGTTGTGATCGGCAAAGTCCGGTCATCATGCATGGCGGCGCTGACGCTCTGTCTGGCGGGTGTGGCGCTTGCCGACGATTTGCAGACCGTCGGCAATTCGGACAGTCTCGGTTTTTCGGCGTGGCGGTTGGACACATTGCCTCCTGGTTGAGGCAGCACCTCCCGTCCGGTTCGGAGCCGCTTCAAGATCATCCGCCGACTCGACATCGGCCGCGTCAGGGGCGTATCAGCGAACCTGCGTGGTTTTCGCGCCAACAATGGCATCGGAGTATTTCCGGTCGTGGACACCAGCGGTTTGATGTCGATCGATCTGGGGTTACGGGGCGCCGTCGTCGCATTGTGCCTGCTGATCGCAGCCATGGCGCTGCGCGATCGTCGAGATAGCACGGCCGCGCTACTGGGCGCCGCGCTCGCGATCGGCGCCGCGGCTTCGATGATCTGTACGGCACCGACGTTCCCGCGACCATATGCGTGGTGGGGTTTGTTGCTGCTGGCGTTGTCCAGCGCGAACTCTGTCATGTTCTGGCTATGGGCACGTGCCGCCTTCGATGACGATTTCGTGTCGCGTCCCTGGCATGGCGCCCTCTGGGCGGCCGTCGCCGCCGCGCAATGGCTGGACGCCAGCGGCGTCACCCGGTCGGCCGCGCTCGAGGTCGCGATCGAGCGTGCGCTATCGCTTGCCTTTCTCGGCTTCGCGTTGTTGGCGGTGGCGCAGACGCTTCTCACCTGGCGGGCGGATCTGGTGGAGGGCCGGCGCCGGCTCCGGCTGGTCGTCTTGATCGGGGCGTCGGCCCAAACCGTTGTCAACTCTTACTTGAGCTTGTTGCAGCAGCCTTCGATTCGCACTTTTTCCATTTCCGGCATCGCCAATGTCTTTGTTCTGTTTGCGTTGGCAGGCATAAGCGTCTGGAATCTGCTGGAGGCGCGGAAAGGTTCGATTCTGCCGCCCGCGCCAAATCTGCCCTTGGGCGCGCCAGCCAAGGCATCCGACGAACGGAGCCAGCCTGCCGCGATTGAACCGGCTATCCTGGGTCGGTTGAAAAAGCTGATGACCGACGAGCGCATCTATCGGCGTGAGGGGCTAACCATTGGATCGCTATCCGCCGAGCTTGGCGTGGCGGAGTACCGGATGCGGCAGCTCATCAATGAGGGCCTTGGTTACCGCAATTTCAACGCGTTTCTCAATCATTACCGGATTGTGGAAGTCAAGGCAGCACTGGTCGACCCCGGACAAGTGCAAGTCCCGGTGCTGACAATCGCGATGGACGCTGGTTTCCAGTCGATCGGGCCGTTCAATCGCGCCTTCAAGGCTGCGACAGATCTGACCCCAACCGAGTTCCGTCGCCTTGCAATGACGGAAAATGCTGTGCCGGGAAGCGACCGATTAAAAATCGGCCAGTCAGGTTAAAGAATCGGCCAGCCGGATTGCAGAAATCGGCAAGAAGAAATCGAAAGTATTTGACAGACTGATGGCGATCTCCTCGCAATAGCTGCGACAACGGGGCTGGCCCATGCGATATCGCCGATTCGCCGTTTCATTGACTTCGCTGGTGGCACTCACGCTCTGTATGGGGGGTGTGGCGCTTGCCGATGATTTACAGACCGTCGGCGATCCGGACAGTCTCGGCTTTTCGGCGAAACGGCTGGCGCGCATGACTTCCTGGTTCGAGGCGCAGAGCCAAAAGGGCGATCCCTCAGGCTTTGTCGTTGGAATCGTAAAGGACGGCAAGCTCGCCTATTTGCAGCCCACCGGCTTTGAGGACCACGACAAGAAAATTCCGATGCGGCCGGATTCGATCTTCCGCATTGGATCGATGTCCAAGCAGATCACCAGCGTCGCCACCATGATGCTGGTCGATGACGGCAAGCTCGAGCTTGACGCTCCCGTGGCGCAGTATTTGCCGGAGCTCAAGGATATGCAGGTCGTCAAGACCGATCCGGCGACCGGAGACGCGATCCTCCTTGAGCTTGAACCGGCCAAACGGGCGATGACCATCCGCGACCTTCTGCGCAATACGTCCGGTCTGGTCTATGCGTCCCCCGACTTTGCCGATCCCGGATTTGGCAATGCCGCGATTCACGTACTCTACGGCGTCAAGGCGCCGTTCCGCCGCGACAAGCCTATTTCGTCCCTTGTCGCGAGCCTCGGCACACTTCCGCTGCTGCATCAGCCAGGCGAAGTCTGGGAATATGCTGTCGGCTACGATGTTCTCGGCCGCGTCATCGAAGTCGTATCGGGCCAGAATTTCGATCAGTTTCTGCAAAGCCGCCTGTTCGCGCCGCTCCATATGGTCGACAGCGGCTTCTCGGTGCCCCCGGATAAACTCGACCGTCTCGTCGCTGTGCCGGGTGCGCAACCCTCAGTCCTTTTTTGGGATGGGGACGTCGGCAAACCGCAAACGTTCTTTTCGGGCGGCGGAGGGATCGTCTCGACGGTCCCCGATTTCCTGCGTTTCTGCCAGATGCTGCTCAATGGCGGCGAACTCGATGGCGTGCGCATTTTGAAGCCGGAAACGGTCCGGCTCATGCTGACAAATTCGATGCCGCCCGATATCCACTTCGCGGGACACGAAGCCGGTCCGGCCTATGGGACGGGTTGGGGTCTGGGCTTCGCCATTCGCACCAATCCGAACTTCAGCTTAATCCCGGGCGCGGTCGGAAGCTTCAACTGGCAGGGAAGCTGGGGCACATTCTTCTCGGTCGACCCGGTACAGAAGCTGATCCTGATCATGATGATGCAGCGAAACCAGGGCAATGATAACGGCTTCTATTTCAACGCCATCCGTCGCCTACCCTATGCGGCGTTGAAGGTGCCTGAAGCGCCGGCGCCGGTCGCAGCCGAGCAACGAAATGCCGGCGCCCTCACCGGATACGTTGGACGTTATGTTTTCGGCGGGTCTGCAAGCTCGCTGGACAGACAGACCTCGGTCGCTGACGGGAATAGTTGGACCGGGCTTGAATCGGTTGTTGCGGACAGCGGTGGCCTCAAGGTGATCAAGCTGGCCGACGGCGGCCCCGCCGCAAGAGCGGGCGTCCTGGCGGGAGATATTATCACCGCTATCGGCGATAGATCGATCAAGGGCCTGACCCTGGAAGCGGCCTTTCGCCGGATTTCCGGCCCGGTCAACGCGACCATCAGGCTCAAGATCATCCGCGAGCGGCAGAACGATCTGATCGTGATCGCCTTTGCCCGGGAAGCGGTCCCTTCGCACAGTGTCGCGCTTCAAGTCAGTGTCGCGGACGGAAAGCTTGTCGTTGAAGCCACGGGCGGTTGGTCGATCCTTGATTTCGACAAGAGCGAGCCGATGCCCGTGGCGGTTCTTTCGAAGGATGAATTCTACGTCGACGGTGGCGATCATACGCGGATCGCTTTCACGCGCGACGCCGCCGGCATAGTCAACCGCGCGGTTCTCAATCCGGGACCCTGGGAGCAACGCGGCGCACGCGTCCAATAGGACACACTGACAGCTGGCGCTCCCGCGGCCATCGCCATTCACATGCGCCTAGAATTTCCGTCCGCTGGATTCCATTTTTTTGCATTCCCCGCTGATCGTCAGGGATTTTCCTCCTGACGAAAGGGTCTTGGTCGCCTTGCCCGACTGCCGGGAAATAGTGATCGAAAGCGAAGCTGCTTGCTCCTTGCCATCGATCGTAACCTTGGTCGGGCCATCGAAGGCGAAGGAATCCTGGCTCACTTTCCAGCCTCCGGCTGTATCGATGTAATATTGCAGGGTCGACGCGGCCATGTTCCAGTCGTCAGTTGAAGCAAGCGGAAAATCGCACTCCAGCGCTGCGACCGTGTTTTGTGCGTGACCTTCCAGGGTCAACGCTCCCAAGGCAAGAAGTGATAAAAACCCATTTCGTATGACTTGCACGTAATACCCCTCAAAGCTTCCAATGAGTGACCCCGCAACATAGCCGCTCGGCGCAACCGAGGCGAGCGCCCCACGAGGACGGAATGGCTTCCAAGGGTGACGCTCGTCCGGTGTTCTCTACCGTAAAATCACGGAAGCACCAGCCCGCCGGCCCCTCGCTTCCCCGCCCTCAGCTTCGGTTCAGCAGCTGCCAGGTCGATGTGGCGAACGCGATCGGCTCGCCGGTCGCGTTCGATGCCTCGGATTGGACGAAGAAGGTCTTGCGGCCGCGCTTCAGGAAGGTCGCGTGGCAGGTCACGCGCCCTTCGCGGACCGCGGCGAGATATTGCACCTTCATCTCGAGCGTGGTGCCGGCGCCCGCGACATGGTTGACGAGATGCCCCATTGAAATATCGAGCGCGGTCGCGAGTATCCCGCCGTGCAGTGTGCCCTGCGGGTTGAACAGCGGTCGCACGACGTGAAAGGACACGGTGCACGCCTCGCCCTGGTAGGCGATATCAAGTCCGAGGAAGCGCGACAGGAAGAACGATCCGAATTCCTGCCGCTCGTCCTCGACGGCGCGGCGCAGCATCTGCTCGGCAATATCTCTCATGACAACACTCACATGGGCGATCGCACGAAGCTCCGTCCATGATCTCCGAACGCGCCTTCGACCGCGAATCTCTCCAGCCGATCGTCGGTCCAGCCAAGCCATTCCGCAAGCACCTCGCGCGTGTGTTCGCCGAGCATTGGCGGCGGAGTCGACGGCGCCGGCGGTTCGTCGCCGAACCGCGTCGGCCTCGCGATGAACCTGACGTCACCCGCCGCCGGATGGCGGACGCTCTGGACCATGCCGCGCTGCGTCAGTTGCGGCGTTTCGCAGACTTCGCCGACCGACTTGATCGCGCCGCAGGGAATGCCGGCCGCGCCCAGTGCTTGCAGCCAATCGGCGCGGCTGCCTTGCGCGAAGATCGGGATGAGGATCGCGACCAGCTCGTTGCGGCTTGCCGCGCGCTTCGGGGCGGTTTCGAAGCGGACGTCTTCGCGCAGATCCGGACGGCCGATCACGTCGCAAAACGCCACCCAGAACTTGTCGTTCGCGACGCCGACATTGATCCAGCCATCGCCGGTTTCAAACGTTTCATACGGACTGATGGTCGGATGGACGTTGCCGCGGCGCACAGGGCTTTGTCCCGTGGCGAAGTACATGCCGGCATTGAATGTCAGGAGTGACGCCATCGCGTCGAGCATGGAGACGTCGACCCGGCCGCCCTCACCGGTCCGGCTCTTCCGCATCAATGCCGCCAGCACCGAATGCGACGCGTAGAGACCGGTGACGAGATCGGCGATCGACGTGCCGACCTTGGTCGGCGGCCCCTTGGGATCGCCGGTGATGTCCATCACGCCGCACTCGCCCTGAAGGATCAGATCGTAGCCGGGGCGTCCGGCATCCGCACCTGTGCGGCCGAACCCGGTGATGCTGCACAGGATGATGTCAGGCCGGCGGGCTCGCAGCGCGTCGAAGCCGAGCCCCCATCTGTCGAGCGTGCCGGGACGGAAATTCTCGATCACGACTCGGCGGCGGATGCGAGATCGAGCACCGCGTCGCGTCCCGCCGGCGACTTCAGATCGACGGCGCAGCTGCGCTTGTTGCGGTTCACCGACAGGAAATACGCGCTCTCGCCGCCGACGAAGGGCGGCCCATAGCGGCGGCTCTCATCGCCTTGCCTGGGATCCTCGATCTTGACGATGTCGGCGCCGAGATCGCCAAGCTGCATGGTGGCAAAGGGACCCGAGACCACCCGGCAGAGATCGAGGACCCTGATGCCCGACAGCGGCTCGCGATCAGACGATCGCATCGGCGAGGTCTTTCATCGACGGCACCAGGATATCGGGCTGGTGCGGCGTGACGCCGAACGGACGGCTGCGGCGGTCGATGAAGGCCGTGCGCATGCCGGCGGACTTGGCGCCGATGCAGTCGAAGGCATGATTGGCCACGAACAGCACCTGGTCGGGCTTCACGCCCATGATCTCGGCCGCCTTGGTGTAGGTCGCGACATGCGGCTTGAACGAATTGGCCTCAGCCACAGAGATCACGCGATCGAACGGGATCTTGTGATACTGCTTCGCGGTCTCGAGCATGTCGGAATCGCCGTTCGACAGCACGACGAGCTTGTACTTGCTTTGCAGCCGCGCGAGCGCCTCCGGCACTTCCGGAAACGGCACCAGCTTCTCGATCTCGCCGACGAGATAGCGCACGTCGTCCATCGTGTAGTCGATCTTGGCGCGGTCCATCACGTGGGCAACCGCGCGGTGCCCGATTTCGCGATAGGGCGTGTGCTCGCGATGCAGCAGCGCATCGATCATCGAGTTCTCGAAATGGGTGCGGCGCCACCAGGTGACGAAGGAATTCGGATCGCCCTTCCAGCCCTTGTTCTGAAGGAACGGTGCCGCGATTTTTGTCAGGCCGCCCTGCATGTCGACGACGGTCCCGTACTGATCGAACATGCAGACCTTCACGTCGCGCTTGATCGTCTCAAAGCTCATTGATGCCTCCTTGGTCGGATCGATTGATACGCCCTGCGCCGTCATGGATGAAATGGATTTGTTATCTGTCAGTATTCACGATATGAATGACCGATGAACCTTCGATCCATCGACCTCAACCTGCTCGTCGCGCTGGACGCACTGCTGGCCGAGCGTCACGTCACCAAGGCGGCGGACCGCGTCGGCCTCAGTCAACCGGCGATGAGCAACGCGCTCAACCGGTTGCGCGCGATGTTCGAGGACGAGCTGCTGGTGCGGACGACGAGCGGCATGAAGCCGACGCCGCGCGCCACCGAACTGGCGGAGCCGCTGCGCCAGGTGCTGCGCCAGGTCGAGCGCGTGATGGCAAGCGATGCCGGCTTCGACCCGAGCCGGACGGAGCGCACCTTCACGATCAGGATGTCGGACATTCTCGCCTGCCTGCTGCTGCCGAGGCTCGCGGCGGCACGACCGCCGGACGCGCGGATCTCCTACAACGTCATCCACCTGCCGCCTGCGCTGACGATCGATGCGCTGGAGCGGGACGAGATCGACGTCGCGGTCAGCATGGGGCTCGACCATTCCGCATCGATCCGTTCGGAGACGCTGCTGCGCGACCGCATGGTCTGCCTGATGCGGAGCAGCCACCAGATCAAGCACGGACGGCTGACCTTCGAGCGCTTCATCGCGCAGGAGCACATGAAAGTCTCGATCAGCCCGGCCGATCTTCGTTTCGTCGACGACGTGCTCGCTGAGCGCGGCCACCGCAGACGCATCGCGCTGAATGTACCGCATTGGCTGGTGGTGCCGCATGTTCTGAAGCAGACCGATCTGCTCGCCGTGATGCCGAGGCATCTAGCCGCCGTGCTGATGGATGACGGCCTGCGGATGGAGGACCTGCCGTTCGAGTCCGCCCCGTTCGACTGGATGCTGTATTGGCATCGCCGATACGATCAGAGCAACGCGAACGGCTGGCTCCGCGACCGGATCAAGGCAGCCTGCTCCGGCTTGGATTAGACACCGATATCCGCCGGCCTCCGCGCGATCGACGGCTGGCTTCCCGCTGTGGCCTCCGCCACGGCCGACGCATCCTCCAGCGAGCGTCCCTTGGTCTCGAACCCGAACATGAGGAAGACCACGGCCTGGAACACGAGGATGCCGGCCAGGGTCGTCAGCACGCCGGTCAATCCTTGCCAGGCGAAGATCGCGACCACGACGTACTGGACCAGCGCGGTCGCGATGCGGCCGGACGTGGCGCAGATCGCGGTGCCGCGAAGCCGATAGCGCGTCGGGAACAATTCGGGGACGTGCATCGCGAACCCGGTCGCCAGCATGACATAGATCGCCGTGACGAGCAGGAAGCCCACGCCGGCGAGCGCCGCACCATCCGGCATGTGTGGATAGGCGATACCGAGGATCGCAGCCGCAATCGACGAGCAGACGATCGACAGCCTGCGTCCGAGCCGGTCCGCCAACACCAGCCCGATCAGCGATCCGACCGGCCCGCCCAGCGCCATCACGGTGATGTAGCCCA
The DNA here is from genome assembly GCF_001238275.1 of Bradyrhizobium viridifuturi. Lineage (GTDB taxonomy): Bacteria > Pseudomonadota > Alphaproteobacteria > Rhizobiales > Xanthobacteraceae > Bradyrhizobium > Bradyrhizobium viridifuturi. Next base: position 72,012 of record NZ_LGTB01000021.1, on the reverse strand, counting down.
GCGAGGACACCACGCTGTGGCCGCCCTTGACCATGAAGCTCGGCAGCCAGCCGATGAATCCGTAGAGACTGAACCCGACGACGATGTGCAGCAGGCTGCCGAGCAGCGTGCGCGCCAGATACGGCGGCTGGAACAAACGCCAGACCGAACCGGGAGGGTCCTGCGCCGGGGCGCCGGCGACGACAGGAGGCAGCGTCCCCTTGCGCGCGGCCTCCGCCTCGATCGCCGCCAGGATCTTCTCGGCTTCATCGGCGCGTCCGTTGGCGGCCAACCAGCGCGGCGATTCCGGCATCGACTTGCGCAAGATCCAGACGATCATCGCAAGCAGGCCGACAAGGCCGAACATGTAGCGCCATCCAAGCGTCGGGATCACCCACAGGCCGATCATGGAGGACGCGAACAGCGAGAAGTTGGTGATGACAGCCAAGAGCCCGATCCAGCGGCCACGCGATGATGCCGGCACGAACTCCGTCAAGGTCGCGTAGCCGACCACGATCTCCGCACCGAGCCCGATGCCGATGATGAAACGCAGGCCGATCAGCACCGTCATGCTGGGTGCGAAGGCCGCCGCGATCGACGCGAGGCCAAAGATCGCAAGGTTCATCTGGTAGGAGAAGCGGCGGCCGAAGCGGTCGCCGAGGATGCCGGAGAACCAGGCGCCGATCGTCATTCCGACAAAGGTCGCGGAGACGAAGGCAGCATTGAGCTCGAGCGTCGACCAGCCATCCTTCAGCACCGCACCCAGCACGCCGCCGGCCAGATAGATATCGAATGCGTCGAGGAACATGCCGGCACCGATCAGGGCCAGGATGCGCCAGTGGAATCCGCAGATCGGAAGCCGGTCGAGGCGTGCGCCCGCGTTGATGTCGATGTCGGCGGATCGCGCCATGCCAAACCTCCCTGTCGTCTTTGTGGGAACTCGATGCTCCGGTCACCGATTGATGATGCGCAGGGGGTCGCCGTCCAATTCAAAACGAGAATTCGACTATTTGGCGCAGTGATGAAGCGCGCGCCTTGCAGCCCGCGATGTCCGCGCAATGTTGCTCAGCCGCGCGTCGAAGCTACGCAGCTATCGGCAACGAAGACACCGCGACGGCAGAGCACGAGGTAGACACGCGGCACTTGCATCTTTCGTGCGAGTCGCCTGGCTCACGTTCCCACTTCGACTGCACAATCGCGTTCCATCCTGACACCAAGCTGACTTGCATCCGTCGCCATTAACGATCACGCGTCGCGCGATCTCGAAATCACGGTGTCGGCGCAAACATTCACAACGGGTTCATGTCGCCGCCACTATTCGATTCCAACGCTGGGGGAAGAAGATTGGAGTATGTGCCATGCGCCGCATCGCCGGACTGCCTCTCGCCTTAGCTCTCAGCCTCTGCTGTCTCTCGTCGCCCAACGCTGCACACGCACAGCTCGCCATCGGTGTCGGCATCGGCATCACCGTGAATGCGGCGCCGCCGCCATTGCCGGTCTATGTGCAGCCGCCGATGCCCGCGGTCGGCTACATCTGGACCCCGGGCTATTGGGCCTGGAGCGACGATATCGGCTACTACTGGGTGCCCGGCACATGGGTGCAGCCGCCCGCGCCCGAGCTGCTATGGACACCCGGCTATTGGGGCTGGAACGATGGCGTCTACGCTTTCCACGCCGGATATTGGGGAGCGACCGTCGGCTTCTACGGCGGCATCTCCTATGGCTTCGGCTACACCGGCGTCGGCTATGAGGGCGGCTACTGGCGCGGCGGCAGCTTCTTCTACAACAGCTCGGTCAACAACATCTCCAACGTCTCGGTCACCAACGTCTACAACAAGACCGTCATCAACAACACGACCAACGTCAGCTACAATGGCGGCACCGGCGGCACCACGGTGAGGCCGACGCCGCAGCAGGTCGCGGCCGCGAACGGGCACCACGTGGCTGCGACCGCCGAGCAGACGCGGCACGCGGAAGCGGCGATGAAGGATCCGGCGCTGACGCTCGCCAACAACCATGGTCATCCGGCGGTCGCCGCGACGGCACACGCCGCACAATTCAGCGGCGCGGGCGTGATCGCCGCGCGACCGGGCAAGCCGATCGCGGCGCCGCCGCCCCGGCATGCGCAGCCGACGGCCGAGCACGCTCTGCCGACGGGGAATGCCGTGCCGCCTGGACACGCTTTGCCGACCGGAAACGCGCTGCCGCCAGTGCACGCCGCACCGGCAGAGCACGCTCAAACGACGGGTCACGCGCTGCCGTCAGGAAATGCTCTGCCGGCAGGACACACGCAACCGGCCGGGAACGCTCCGCCGGCAGGACACGCTCTGCCGACAGGAAACGCACTGCCGGCCGCGCGCGCTGCACCGGCGGAACACGCTCAAGCGACAGGACATACGTTGCCGACAGCCCACGCGCTGCCCGGCGCTGGCAACCACCCCTCGCCGGCGCCACATGTCGCCGCGCCAGCCGTGCATGCGCCAAGGCCGCAGGTCGCACAGCATGCACCGCCTGCGTCACGCCCGGCTGCGCATCCGCCGGCCCCGCACGTCGCGCAAGCGGCCGTACATCGTGCCCCGCCGCCCCGGCCTGCAGCGCCGCACGTGTCGCGGCCGGCCCCGCGGCCTCATCCTGCGCCACGGCCGCAGCATCCCGCTGCGCGACCCGCGCCACACAAACACGCATGATCGCGCTCGTCGGCGTGCCTGCAAGGGCACGCCGATTTCACATGAGGGCCCATCGCGGACAAAGCGGCGGCGCGCGAGGTGCCGCCGTCAAGCCAACGCGTCGGCCGCGTCTCTGATCGCGGCGTAGATTTCCTCAAGGTCCGCTTCCGTCGCGCAGTAGGGCGGCATGAGGTAGATCGTGTTGCCGAGCGGGCGCAGCAACAGATTTCGATGCGCGAAGAACGCTTGAAGTTTTGGGCCGATGCCGGCGAGATAACCGGCGTCACTTGCCTTCAGGTCGAGTGCGGTGATGGTCCCGGTGCGGCGGACGTTTTCGAAACGTGGATCGGCGCGGAACGGCGCAAGCATCCGCTCCTGCATCGCGGCGAGCGCGGCGACGCGCGCGTCCGCGCCGTGTTGCCAGAGCTCGAGGTTGGCCCTTGCGGCGGCGCAGGCGACCGGATTCGCCGTATAGGAACTGGAATGGAAGAAGGTTCGCGAACGATCGCTTGAATAGTGCGCGTCGTAGATCTCGGCGCGGCACAGCGTCACCGCGAGCGGCAGCGATCCGCCGGTGAGCCCCTTGGAGTAGCAGGCGATATCCGGCCTGACGTCGGCCTGCTCGCACGCGAACAAGGTGCCGGTGCGGCCCCAGCCGGTCATCACTTCGTCGGCAATGAACAGCACATCCGCCGCTTCGCAGATGCGCTTCATTTCCTTCAGCACTCGGGGCAAATACATCAGCATCCCGCCCGCGCCGAGGATCAGCGGCTCGACGATGAACGCTGCCGCGCTCTCGTCCTTGCACGCGGCTTCGAGCGCATCGAGCGTTGTCTGCTCGTGGCCAACAGCCGGAAACGGGATAGACGCGACGTCGAACAGCAGCGGCTCGTAAGCCTTGTTGAAGACACCGCGCGCGCCGACCGACATCGTCCCTACGGTGTCGCCATGGTAGGAGTGCTCCATGACGATGATCCGCGTGCGCGGCACGCCGATATTGTGCCAATAGCCGAGCGCCATCTTCAGCGCCACTTCCACGCTGGTCGAGCCGGAGTCGGAAAAGAACACATGGTCCAGCCCATCCGGCGCAAGCTTGACGAGCTGCGCTGCGACCGCTTCGGCCGGTTCGTGGGTATGCCCGGCAAAAATGATCTGGTTGAGCTGCTCCGCCTGATCCTGGATCGCGCGCACGATGTGCGGATGGCAATGGCCATGTGTCACGACCCACCAGGACGCGATCGCATCGATGATGCGGCGATCATCCGCGGTGTAGAGATAGGCGCCCTCGCCGCGCACGATCCTCGTCATCTCGCCATGCAGCGCATGCTGCGTGAACGGGTGCCAGATCGGTGACTTGCGTGCGGGCATCATGGATTGAAATCTTCGCGCCGGAATGAATCCCTGAATGCCGCCTGCAGCGTGTCCGGCGCAAGCGGCGACAGCAGCGGCAACCGGCCCAGTCGGCGCACCTGCCCTAACGCGCAGATAGCGCGCTCGCTCTCGGGATTGCTCTCGCCGATGAAGGCCACTCCGACGATGTCGATCCGGCGCTTGCGCAGCGCCTCGACCGACAGCAGCGAATGATTGATGGTGCCAAGTGCCGTCCGGGCGCAGAGCACGACCGGCAACCGCCATCGCTCGAAGATGTCGATGTAAAGCGTGTCGTCATTCAGCGGCACCATCAGCCCGCCGGCGCCTTCGATCACCAGCGGCCGGTTCGAAGTCGCGGGCACATCGAGCGCGCCGGGATCGATGCGCACGCCGTCGATCGCGGCGGCCTGATGCGGCGATGCCGGCGTTCGAAGCCGGTAGCGTTCCGGCACGATGCGGTCGGCCGGGATGCCGCCTAGCCGAGCCACCAGTTGCGCGTCGGTCTCCTCGTCGAGGCCCGACTGAACCGGCTTCCAGTAGTTCGCGCCGAGGAAGCTGGAGAGACCCGCCGAGAAGACGGTCTTTCCAATTCCGGTATCGGTGCCGGTCACCACGATCGCGCTGCTCATTGTGGCCATCCGTTGGTCTCCGCGACCAGCGTGTCGAGCAGCGCGCGCACGTCGTCCTCGTCGACATTGAGGGTGATCGCAATCCGCAGGCGCGCGGTGCCCGCCGGCACGGTCGGCGGCCGGATGCCCCTGACGTCGAAGCCGCGTGACTGCAGTGCGGACGCAAGCTGCATCGCGCGTGCATTGTCGCCGACGATATAGGGCACGATCTGCGAGCGCGACGGACTGCGCCAGCCGCGCAGATCAAGCTCGCGATGGGTGAACGCGACCAGGTTTGCCAGACGCTGTTGATGCTGGGGCTCCTGTTGCAGGATCAGCAGCGCCTCGCGCACGGCAACCGCGGTCAGCGGCGATGGCGCGGTGGCGAAGATGAACGGGCGGCAGCGATTGACCATGAAGTCGCGCAGCACGGTCGGGGCCGTGACCAGCGCGCCCGCCGCGCCCAGCGCCTTGCCGCAGGTATGAACGATCACGAGGTTGTCGCGGCCCTCATAGGGCGCCGTCAGGCCGCGCCCCTGCTCGCCATAGACACCGGTGCCATGCGCCTCGTCCACCATCAGGAACGCGTCGTGCCGATCCGCGATGACGACGAGATCGTCGAGCGGCGCGACGTCGCCATCCATGCTGTAGACACTCTCGACCACGATCCAGACCCGGCCCGTTCCGCCCTCGCCGCGCCAGCCGCGAATGGTATCCTCGACCGATTGCGGATCATTGTGGGCGCTGAACCTGAATTCCGCCCGGCCGGCCCGCGCACCCTCATGGATGCTCGCATGCACCAGGGCATCGAGCACCAGCAGATCGCCGCGCTGCGGCAGCGTCGTCAGCACGGCGAAATTGGCGACATAGCCGCCGCCGAAGAACAAGGCAGTCTCGGCACGGAAGAACGTGGCGGCTTCGGTCTCCAGCCACTCATGCTCCTCGCAATTGCCGCGCAAGAGCCGCGAGCCGCCGGCGCCGATCGGCGTGCCGGCTTCGAGCGCGGCCGCAACCGCCTGCTTGATGCGCGGCGCGGTCGCTAGCGCCAGATAGTCGTTCGAGACGAAATCGATGCCTGCGCGCGGCTTGAGGCCGCGCAGCCGATCGTCCTTGCTCAGGGCGTGCAAGGCCGCGGCGTAATCAGCGGCCTTGGCCGCATGGATTGCGCTCATGCTTCTCTCTCAGATGCAAGGTTGGTCACGCGCGGACTGTGGCCGCGCGCTCGCGGAAGATTGCGATCAGGCGAGGCGGGAGGTGATGCCGAGCCGATCCAGCAAATCGGCGTCGCGGTCGCGCTGCGGATTCTTGGTGGTCAGCAGCACATCGCCGATGAAGATCGAGTTCGCGCCGGCGAGGAAGCACATCGCCTGCAGCTCATCGGTCATGTATTGCCGCCCGGCCGACAGCCGCACCACGCTCTGCGGCATCATGATCCGCGCGGTTGCGACCAGCCGCACCAGCGCGATCGGATCGGGACGCTCCGCGGTGTCGTTGACCGGCACGCCCTTGACCTCGTTCCACAGATTGATCGGCACGCTTTCCGGATGGCTGGGGAGATTGGCGAGCAGCATCAGCATGCCGAGCCGGTCCTCGACCTGTTCACCCATGCCGATGATGCCGCCGCAGCAGACCTTGATGCCGGCGTCGCGCACATGCGCCAGCGTATCGATGCGCTCCTGCAAGGTGCGGGTGGTGATGATCTTGTCGTAGAATTCCGGCGAGGTATCGACATTGTGGTTGTAGAAATCGAGCCCGGCCTCAGAGAGGCGCTCGGCCTGCTTCGGCGTCAGCATGCCGAGCGTGACGCAGGTCTCCATGCCGAGCCCCTTCACCGCGCTGACCATGTCGCAGACCTGATCGAGATCGCGGTCCTTGGGACTGCGCCAGGCCGCGGCCATGCAGAAGCGTGTGGCACCGGCGTCCTTGGCGCGCTGCGCGACCGCGACCACCTCATCGCGGGGCATCAGGCGGGTGGCTTTCAGGCCGGTATCGTAATGCGCGCTCTGGGAGCAGTAACCGCAGTCTTCCGGGCAGCCGCCGGTCTTGATGCTGAGCAGGCTCGCGGTTTCGACGTGGTTCGGATTGAAGTTGGCGCGATGGACGCCCTGCGCCTGAAACATCAGGTCCGCGAACGGCAGATTGTAGAGCGCCTCGGCCTCGGCGCGCTGCCAGGTCTTGCGCGGCGCCGCGCCGGCGCGGTGTTCGGTGCGTTCGATCTCAACGACATCAACCATCGGGCTAACCTTCTCGCTTGTTGCAAATCATAGATAATCTGGTATATTATCTATGATTTCGGACTTAGAATGATGCTAGCCGAGGCTCCGCGTGAGCGCACCCGTTTTTATGATAGATAATCTATGATGGACGAAGGCCAGAACACGACAACTGCCGGGCGCATCGCCGAGGCGATCGGCGAGCGCATCATCAGCGGCACATTGCCGCCGGATGCGCCGCTCCGGCAGGACCATGTCGCGCACGAATTCCACTCCAGCCACGTCCCGGTACGCGAGGCCTTCAGGCAGTTGGAGGCGCAGCATCTCGTCGTTGCGGTGCCGCGCCGCGGCGTGCGGGTGGCGCCGCTCGACACCAAATCGGTGAAGGAGATCGCCGAGATGCGCGCCGCGCTGGAGGTGGTCGCGTTGCGCAACGCGGCGCCGAAATTCACGTCGGCGCATCTGGCACGGATCGAGGTCGCGCTGGTCGAAGGCGACAATGCCGAGACGGTCGAGGAATTCGAGATGGCCAATCGCGCCTTTCATCACGCGCTGGTGGCGCCTTGCGCGATGCCGCGGCTGCTCGCCAGCCTCGACGGCCTGCAGCTGGCGAATTCACGCCTGGTATTCGCGATGGCGCGCAACGCCGGCTGGCGGCCGCGGCCGAGCCAGGATCATCGCGTGATCCTGCAGGCGCTGCGCGCCCGCAACATCGAGCAGGCCTGCAGTCTTCTGGCGCGGCATATCCAGACGATCGAGCGGCTTGCGCTGCCGGCGGCGTGACAGAAATCTGCGATCCGCTACGCGATCGCCACGATCTCCAGCTCCTGATCGCCTGACCCGACGACGTCGCCCAGCGCCTTGCCCATCAGCGACCTTGCTACCGGGGAAACGAAGGAGATCGAGCCCGCCTTCGGATCGGCTTCGTCCTCACCGACGATGCGGTAGGTCTGCACGCGTCCGTCGGCGCGGCTGAAGGTCACCGTGCTGCCGAAGGCGACGGTTTCGGTCGAGGTCGGATCTGCGACGACCTGCGCGGTGCGGAGCCGCTCGGTGAGATAGCGCGTGTCACGCAACGGAACCGCCGACTGCCGCCGACGCTCGTTGACGTCCTCCAGTTGCTGCGCGGCCTCAAAGGCGGCGCGCGCCTCCTGAAGCTGGCGCTCCAGCGCCTTGCGTCCCGCTTCGGTCACCAGGTTGGGATGCGGCGAGATCGGACGATCCGGCAACAGCGTTTCGGACGCGGTCTCGGCACTTTCTTCCTTGGTGAAGGCAACGCTCAATCTGGAACTCCCTCGATGAGGCAGCCAGTATAGCGCCGCCTCACGCGCCCCGCTAATGCGCGATGGGATTAGGCTGAATCAATGCGACGCCGGCTGTTCCGCCTTGCTCCGCCTGCCGAAGCGGTTCTTCACCCCTTCGCGCCAGCCCTGGAAGGTGACAAAGAGCATCGGCACCAGGAAGATGCCGATCGAGCTCGCGGCCAGCATGCCGCCGAACACCGCGGTGCCGACTGCGCGGCGGCTGATCTCCGCAGCACCCGTCGCGACCACCAGCGGCACCAGGCCGAGGATGAAGGCGATCGAGGTCATCATGACGGCGCGGAAGCGCATCTGCGCGCCCGTCGTCGCGGCTTCGATGATCGGCTTGCCGGCCTCGCGCTGCTCCTTGGCGAATTCCACGATCAGGATGCCGTTCTTGGCGGCGAGCGCGATCAGCACCACGAGGCCGATCTGGCCGTAGAGATCGAGGTTGAGCCCTGCGAGCTTGATCGCGAGATAGGAGCCGAACACGCCGACCGTGACCGACAGCAGCACGGGAATCGGGATCGTCCAGCTCTCATACAGCGCCACCAGGAACAGATAGGCAAACAGCACCGCGAGCGCGAGGATGATGCCGGTCTGGCCGGAAGCCGCCTGCTCCTGATAGGCGGTGCCGGTCCATTCATACGAGTAGCCGGCCGGCAGCGTCGTCTTCGAGAGGTCGGCCATCGTCGCAATCGCGGTACCCGACGACACGCCCGCCGCCGGGCTGCCGTTCACCGTGACCGAGCGATAATTGTTGTAGCGCGTGATCACCTGCGGGCCGGTGACGATCCGCAAGCTTGCGATCGAGCGGATCGGCACCATCTCGCCGCCGGTATTGCGCACATAGATCTGCCAGATGTCGGGGATGTCGCGGCGGTCCGCCGCATCGCCCTGCACGTTGACCTGCCAGGTGCGGCCAAACAGGTTGAAGTTGTTGACATAGATGCCGCCGAGCGTGGCTTGCAGCGCGGTGAAGACGTCGGCCATGTTGAGACCGAGCGCCTGCGCCTTGGCGCGATCGATGTCGAGATAGACGGACGGATTGGTCGCGGTGAAGGTCGAGAACACGCGGGCCAGGTTCGGATTGCGGTTCGCCGCACCGATCAATCCGCCCATCACGCTGCTGAGCGAAGCCGGGTCCTGCCCTTCCAGCGCCTCGAGCTGATACTCGAAGCCGCCTGATGTCGACAACCCGATGATCGGCGGCAGGTTGAACGGCAGCACCGAGGCCTGACGGATCTGCGAACCGCCGACGAAGGTCTGCCCGATCGCGGCCTGCACCGAGTCGGTCGTGGCCTTGCGATCGGCGAACGCCTTCATGCGCGCCACCATGAAAGCGGAGTTCGGCTCGCTCGCACCGTCGAGCAGCGAGAAGCCGATGATCGACAGCACGTGGTCGACCGCCGGGTTCTTCTTCAGCAGCGCCTCGACCTGCTTGGTGACCTCGCTGGTGCGCGCCACCGACGCGCCGTCGGGCAATTGCACTGCGATGAAGAAGGCACCCTGGTCCTCCTCGGGCAGGAAGCCGGTCGGCGTGACCTTCGACACCCCGAACACCGCGCCGGCGAACACCAGCACCGCAACCAGCGACAGCACCGCAAGGCGGACCAGCCGCTGCACCACGCCGGCATAACCGTCGCGCACCCAGTCGATGCCGTCGAGCACCCGTCCCATGATGCCGCGCCGCGGTCCGCCATGACGCAGGAACACCGCGCACAGCGCCGGCGACAAGGTCAGCGCATTCAGTGCCGAGATCACCATCGCAGCGCTGATCGTCACCGCGAACTGGCGGAACAGGGTGCCGGAAATGCCGGGGATGAACGCGATCGGCACGAACACCGAGAGCAGCACTAGCGAGATCGCGATGATCGGCGCCGTGATCTGCGTCATCGCCTTCTTGGTGGCGTCGGCCGGCGACAGCTCAGGCTCCTCCTCCATGACGCGTTCGACATTCTCGACCACGACGATGGCGTCGTCGACCACGATGCCGATCGCCAGCACCATCGCCAGCAGCGAGACCGTGTTGGCGGAATAGCCGAGCGCGAGCAGCACCGCGAAGGCACCGATCAGGCTGACCGGAACCGCGACCGCCGGAATCACGGTGGCGCGCAGATTGCCGAGGAACAGGAACACCACGACCACGACGAGCACGAAGGCCTCGCCGAGCGTCTTCATCACTTCCTTGATCGTATCGGAGACGAAGGTCGTGGAGTCGTACTGCACGAGATAGGTCAGGCCCGGCGGGAACCGCTCCGACAATTTGGCGAGCGTGGCCTGCACCGCCTTGGCCGTGGTCACGGCATTGGCGCCGGGCGCGAGATAGATGCCCATCGGCACGCCGGGATTGCCGTCGATCCGCGACTCCGAATCCATGTTCTGCGCGCCGATCTCGACGCGGGCGACATCCCTGATCCGCAGCACCGATCCGTCCGGATTGGCCCGCAGCACGATGTCGCCGAACTGTTTGGATGTCGTCAGGCGGCCCTGGGTCTGCACGTTGAACTGGAACTGCTGGTCGTTGCTGATCGGACGCGCGCCGATGCGGCCGACCGGCGCCTGCACACTCTGGGCGCGGATCGCCGCGATCACGTCCGACGGCGCCAGATTGAGGCTGGTCAGCCGCTGGGTATCGAACCAGATTCGCATCGAGTAGTTCAGCTTGGCGAACAGCGACGCCTGCCCGACGCCCGGCGTGCGCGAGATAGCGTCCAGCACGTTGATGATGGCGTAGTTGGTGATGAACAGCGGATCCTGCTCGCCGCTCTTGCTGTACAGCACGATGAATTGCAGCACGGCCGAGGACTTCTTCTGCACGGTGAGGCCCTGCGCCTGCACCTCGGTCGGCAATTGCGCGAGCGCGCTCTGCACCCGGTTGTTGACGTTGACGGTGTTGATATCGGGATCGGTGCCGAGCGCGAACGAGACCGTCAGCGTGTAGCTGCCGTCATTGCCGCTGGTCGACTTCATGTAGAGCATCTTGTCGACGCCGACGACCTGCGCTTCCAGCGGCTGGGCGACGCTGGATTCGACCACTTCAGCGGAAGCGCCGGGGAATACCGCGGAGACCGTGACCTGCGGCGGCACGATGTCCGGGAACTGGGCGACCGGGATTTGCATCAGTGCTAGCGCGCCCGCGATCGTGATCACGAACGCGATGACGATCGCAAGCCGCGGACGATCGACGAAGACAGCGGAGATCATGGGTTGTTACCCGTCGATTTCGGCGCGCCGCCGGCGCCGCCATCCGCGGAGACCTTCATGCTCGACTGGATCAGCGCGCTGGCCGGCCCCGGCGCGACCACCTCGCCCGGCTTGACCTTCTGCAACCCCTCGACGACGACCTTGTCGCCAAGCGCGATGCCGCTCGTCACGGCCGCAATCGTCGACGTCGATTGCCCGAGCTGGATCCGCTTCTGCTCGGCCTTGTTGTCGGCGCCGACGACGTAAACATATTCGCCCTGCTGGTCCGACAGCACCGCCGAGCGCGGGATCGCCAGCACCTCGACCGGCTGCACCCCTTCCAGCAGAACGGTCACGAATTCGTTGTCGGTGAGCTCGCGGACCGCGCCGCCGGCCGCAACGGAGGTGTAGGTCGACGGGTTGGGAATCGTGCCACGCAGCGAGATCGTGTCGGTGTTCTGCGCGATGGTGTTGTTGACGAAGTTCAGCTCGCCGACCTTGTCGTACAGCCTGCCGTCCGGCAGCCGCACGCGGATGACCACCGCCTTGAAGCCGCCGCGCGTCGCGTAGCGCTCGCGCAGATCGAGCGCCTCACGTACCGGTACCGGGAACGTGACATACATCGGGTCCTGGCTGACGATGGTCGTCAGGGTTCCCGAGCTCGGCGTCACGACGTTACCTTCGGTAACCGCGGTGCGACCGATCCTGCCGTCGATCGGCGAGCGGATCATGGTGTAGTCGAGATTGATCTGGGACAGGTCGACCTGCGCCTGCGCGGCCTGCACCTGTGCCTCGAGGCTCTGCTGGTTGGCGACCGCGGCATCGACACTCGATTGCTGCCCAGCCGGGCCACCGAGCAGGGATTTGGCACGGTCGGTGGTCAGCTTGGCGTTGACCAACGTCGCCTGCAGCTGCGCGACCTGCGCCTTCTTCGATGCGAGGTCGGCCTCGAACGGGCCGCGCTCGAGTTGATACAAGAGGTCGCCGGCCTTGACCTCGGCGCCCTCGACGAAGTTCCGCTTGTCCAGGAACGCCGTGACACGCGCCACCACATTGACGCGGTTGGGGGCCTCGATGCGCCCCAGAAATTCACTGGTCTCGGTGACCGGCCGCTTCACCGCCTCGAACACGCCGACGGCAGGAGGCCCGGGCGGCCCCGCCTGGGCGCGCGCTGCTGAAATCCCACTGACCGCAAGTCCCGCCGATACCAGAAGCCCTGCCAATCCACCGAGCATTCGTTCCGTACCACTCATGCGGTCCAACCCTTCGGCTATCAACAAGCTCTGCGAGACGGATATGACGTCGAGTTCCCTCAGACCGAGAAGGCTAGGGATAGGCAAGGTGCGTGACAGGAGATCATAACGCGCCCAATCCGACAATCCTGTAACGTGATCGGCCGGTTGCATGCCACGGACGCCAACCGTTCCCACGAATGTGATGCGCGCAAACGAAGCTTCGTGATCGACGCCAGTCGCGGCTGCTAGCGGCGCAGACGCGCCGATGTATTGCAGCGGGAATAGCCCCCGCCGCTCACAACGCGATGGCGTTCTTCAAGCGCGACGTCTCTTGATAGAGCGGCGACGCCAGATGGCCGTACAGCCACGGCCTTGCACGCTTGCCGCTGACCTCGTGCACACCGTCGAAGACGTCCATCTCGATCAGATGCGGATGCGCCGACGCCGCGTAGACCGACTGCATTTCAGCGAACTTCTCGTCCCGCCCGAGCTCGATCGCGTTTGCACTATCGCGGCTGCCGATCTCGACGAACAGCGGGCAGGGAGAAAGCAGGTATGCCAGCTCCGCGCCGGTGTATTTGGCACGGCTGTTGGCGAAATGAAGATAGGCCGCAAGTTCGATGCCGAGGTTCTTGCTGATGGCGGGTGACATCAGAAATTTCTTCTCGTCACGCATGTATCCCGAGGCGACGGTCGGCCGCATCCGCCCCATCGCGGCCTCCAGATGCAGCGCGAGAAACGCGCCCGACGACACCCCGTAGACACCGATATTCAGACCGGACGCGCCGGTCAGCTTCCGGCAGACGGTTTCGCCGGCATCGAGCGATGCGCACGACACGTTGTGCGCGGAGACACCGTGGGATGCCAGCATCGCTGCGATGTTGTTCTGGCTTTCCTGATTTCCGATCTGGACGATGTAGGGGCACCAGACGACATAACCGTCCTGGCAAAGCCGTTTGCCGAGCGCGTTCATGTAGTCCTTGTCGGCATCATCGAAGCACCGCTCCGGCGTGCTCGCCATGCCGTGAGCGAGCAGGATCAAACCCTTGAACGTGCCGTCGGGGATCCCGAGACATCCGCGCACCGGCACGCCGCATTCCAGATCGAACTCGACCTTCACGACCGAGAATCCGTCCGCCGTGTCGCGCCAGAGAATCCGCATCTCGTCGCGCGATGGCCGATAGAGCCGCCGCGCCAGGAACAATGACCGCATCTCCCGCCGGATATCCGGGCCGGTTGCTGTCGAACGCAGTTTTCCTCTCGCCGCGATGTCGAAGAACGACCGGCAGAACGTATCGTAGCCTAACGCCGGCAGATCGACATTCGCGCACGATCCCCGGCAATGCCCCAGCATCAGCGCGTTGCCGGTGACCGATGAGGGCCCGACCAGCGTCATCAGCAATCCGGAAAGCGCCCTGCGGCTGATCATCGGTCCTCCTCGAGCCGGCGCTGGCTCGACTGAATGTCACGAGTGACCGCCTAGCAGGCGCGACAAGTTGCGCGGACACAAATTAAAGGATGTTCATGGTCGAACGATCATGCGTAGCGTTGCAAACGAGTGACGCTGTCGGGCTAGGCGCTGCGGCAATTCATTGCGACTACGTTTCGAGATGCTTCAGAAGAATGTCTGACTGTCGCGCGGGTTCAATTTCGCCACAAGCAGCGGCGATCGTCAGGTCTCGATCATCAAGTCTTGGGCTTGACCTCGGTGACCTTGGCATCGGCCGCCTTCGGCGCGTCGCCGAAATCGAGCTTCTTTTGAACGCCTATCTGCACGTTGAGCGCCCAGGGCTGCACCTCGTCCGGCCGCCGGACCTGCCGGACGGAGGCTCCGGCAGTGCCGATATATCCGTCACCGAAATCGTGCGCGAAATCGAGGCCGGTGAGGAGCGTGGTGCTCCACAGGTCGGTGTTGAGATAGTCGTCACGGCGATCGCGCGCCAGCAGGCTGACGGCGTGATGCTCGGGATGGTCGCCGACAATACATTCTACGTTCGGGTCGATGATCAGAACTGCGAGACGTTCAAGGAAGCCGCGACCAGCCTACCGCTCAACTACGCCAAGCGAGGCGAGATCATCGATCTCTCGTTCTGGCGCGTGCCGGAACGGCTGTTCGATGAGGCAGACGAACTGCTGGTCTGGGCGCAGGCGGCGCTGGCCGCCGCGCGCCGGGTTGCCACCAGACGGGCAAGGCCCGACATGCCGGTGCGAAAATCGACCGCAAGACCGGCCAAACCGCCGAATTCATCGTGATCCGAGAGGTCGCACCGGAATAGCCCGGACTCGTGGGCCGGACTGAATTGCTCTAGGCAATAATTCCGCGATCGATGGGTTTATCTATTGGGCAACACCGCTTCTGGAATGGCCGATGGCGAACGACCTGCACGAGCATCTGATTGAGCTGGCCTACGAGGCCGCCGTCCTCCCCGAGTTGTGGCCGAACGTTCTGCATCAGGTCGGCAGCATCGCGCGAGCCCGCGGTATCGTGTTGCTGACGGCAGCCCCCCACGACGTCCGCTGGGTCGCATCCCCCGACATGCACGACGACACGGTTGCCTATGTCGAAGGCGGCTGGCACGAACGCAACGGGCGGTTGCCCCGCCTGCTCGCGGCCAATCATGCCGGCTTCCTGCGCGACATCGACGTGTTCGATACGCCCGAGGAAGTGCAGCAGGATTTCCAGATCCGCGAGTTCTTCCGTCCGCGCGGGCTCGGATGGGGCGCCGGCACTGCGATCCCGGTTCCGAGCGGCGACGTGCTGATCTACAGCGTCGAGCGCGAATACCAGCACGGGCCGATCGAGCGCGAGGCGATCGAACAGCTCGATGCGCTGCGCCCGCATCTGGCGCGCGCCGCGCTGCTGTCGGCACGGCTCGGGATGGAGCGCGCGAGGGCGGCAACCGAGTCGCTGGCGATGCTCGGCCTGCCCGCGGCGGTGCTGCGGCGCGGCGGCCGCCTGATGGCGGCCAACACGCTGTTCGACCGGCTGGTGCCCGACGTGATGCAGGATCGTACCGATCGCCTGACGCTGGCGGCGCCTGCCGCCGATGCGCTGTTCGCACAGGCCGTCGGCGCACTCGATCACGGCCTCATCAGCGTGGAGGTCCGCTCGGTCCCGATCGCGGCACAGAACGATCGCCCGCCGCTGATCGTGCATCTGGTCCCGATCCAGGGCGCGGCGCGCGACCTGTTCGACCGCGCGCTGGCGATCGTGATCGTGACGCCGGTGGTGCCGGCCGAAGTGCCGACTGCTGAAGTGCTGCAAGGCCTGTTCGACCTGACGCCCGCCGAGGCACGCGTTGCGCGCGGCATCGGCGAGGGACGAACCGTCGAGGCGATCGCCGTCGCATTCGGGATCTCCCGCGAAACGGTGCGCAACCAGCTCAAGGCCGTGCTGGCGAAGACCGGGCTCGGCCGCCAGGTCGAGCTCGCCGGACTGCTCGCCGGCGCCAAGGTGCCGCCGGGTTCGTCCGGGGACTAGGCTTCAAGCCGCATTCAGACGAGCCTGGAAGAAACCGGTCACCCGGCTGACCGCGTCATTGGTCATCGGATCATTGTCCGCAAAGTCGAAGCCGTGCGCCTTGCCTGGATATCGCACGATCTCCGCCGCGGCGCCGACCGATTTGCCGAGCCTGACAAGCTCCTCACCGCTGGCAAGCGGCACGTTGCGGTCGGCCTCACCGTGCAGCTCGATCAGCGGCGGCAGATGTTTCACCTGAGGTGCGATCTTGTCGGGCATGCCGCCATAAAGCACCGCCAGCGCGGACACCCGCGCGTCCCGCGCCGCCGCGCCGCGGCGACGTAACCGCCAAGCGAAAAGCCGAGCAGTCCGATGCGGCCGGAACTGTCCGCGCCCGCCAGCACCGCTGACAGCACTGATGAGACGCGCGCGGCCCAGGCGTCAAAACGCCCGGTCTCATAGGCCTCGCGGCGCTCGCGCGTCTGCAGCGTCTCGAATGCCTGCTCGTCGGCCGGCGTGTAGTAGCGCACGAAACAGGCATCGATGCCGTCCGCCGTCAGCGCATTGGCGTAGCGTTCATAGGCCTGCGGCCTGAGATCGAAGCCGCGCGAGCCGTGCAGGACAAGCACGGCCGGCCGCTTGCCGGTGCGCCCGGAGGCAAACCGGTTGAGCTTGACCGGACCTTCGGCGGCATCGACGCTCAGCGTCTCGGCGGCCAGCGAAGGCGATACCGAAAGCAGGGCGAGGCCGCCCAGCAGGCTGCGTCGGCTGATTGCTTGCATCGAACCCCCGATTGGATCGCGCCGGCTCGGGCCGGGCCGCGCTGCTATATCATGCCGAACCGCGCGCCCGGTAGAGCGCTCGACCGGGCGAGCCGGCCGCCGGGCGCAACGTCGCGAAAGGATCGGCATGTTCAAACGGCGCCGGTTACGCTAGTGATAATTCCCCTCCCTGCGCCGCCAGGCGCATGTCCAGTCAATGAGTGTATCTGAATGGCCGAAGCCGACCTCGACGCCGTCATCCGGCAAACCGCAAGAGCGCAGACCAAGGCCGTGATGGCGGCGGCCAAGAAGCGCCAGGCCGTCTGGGTCGCTCGCGCGGCCAAGGCCAAGGACAAGGACACCAAGGCGCGCTTCCGCCACCTCGCCAAGAGCACGATTCTAAACGCGACCGCGACCGCCAAGCGGTTGCAGAATTCGGCCGAGAACGCCGCCGACGCCTATGCCCGTGCCATGAAGAAGGCGATGGAAGAGCCGCCGCCGGTCACGGAATCCAAGAAGAAATCCGAGCAGAAGCCTGAGAAGAAGGCGGCGAAGAAGAAAGCGGACGCATGATGCGCTTCCATGGAAGCGCATCATGATCATTATTTTCGCATGATCGTTTCGGAAAACAGGTGTCCGCGTTTCCGGATCATGCTTCAGGAGCCTTCATGCTCACCGTTCATCATCTCGGCAAGTCGCAATCGGAGCGGATCGTCTGGCTGTGCGAGGAGCTCGAGATTCCCTACGAGCTGAAGTGCACCACGCGCGATCCGGTCACGATGCTGGCGCCGGCCGACTACAAGGCGCTGCATCCGATCGGCGCCGCGCCCGTCATCACCGACGGTGACCTGGTGCTGGCCGAATCCGGTGCCGTTGTCGAGTACATCGTCGCCAGATACGGCAATGGGCGGCTGACGCTGACATCAGATCATCCAGACTTCGCCCGGTTCCTGTACTGGTTTCACTTCGCCAACGGCACGCTGCAGGCACAGATGGGCCGCAGCATGATCCTGCACCGGCTCAACCTCGCGGCCGACAACCCGATTCTGGCCGCGACCAAAGCGAGGGTCGACCGTTCGTTCGACCTGATCGAGGCGCGGGTGCGCGACGCCCAGTATCTCGCGGGCGATACGTTCACGACCGCCGACATCATGATCGGCTTCTCGCTGACGACGATGCGCTATTTCCTGCCCTATGACCTCGGCGGCCGCCCCAACATCAGGGACTATCTCGGCCGCATCGCGGCACGCCCGGCCTATCAGCGCGCGATGCAGAAGGGCGATCCGGGCATGGCGCTGCTGCTGACGTGAGGCCGTGATGCCGCGCTACGTCGCCCTGTTGCGCGCGGTGAATGTCGGCGGCACCGGCAAGCTGCCGATGACCGAATTGAAGGCGATGTGCGTCGATGCGGGGTTTGCCGACGTCGAGACCTACATCGCCAGCGGCAACGTCGTGTTCTCCTCCAAGCTCGGCGCGGCCAAGGTCAAGGCCGCGCTGGAGCAGCGGCTGCAGGCCTATGGCGGCAAGCCGGTCGGCGTTGCGATCAGGAGCGCAGACGAGATCGCCGCGGTGCTGAAGGCCAATCCGTTTCCGAAAGCGCCGCCGAACTTCACAGTTGCGATCTTCCTCGACGAACCGCCGCCCAAGGACGCGTTGAAAGACGTCAAGGGGCAGCAGGACGAGCAGATGCGGCTCGGCAAGCGCGAGATCTATGTCGCCTATGGCAGCGGCATGGGCCGCTCGAAGCTGAAGATCCCCGCCGCCGCGAGCGGCACCGCACGCAACATCAACACCATCGCGAAGCTCGCCGAGTTGGCGGCGGGTGAGGATTAAGCCCAGTCGGCGAACCTAAGCCCGCGGACGGGTGCTACATTGCTAGCGCTCGTGCACGACAAATCCCTCGGCACCGAGCCTCGTCAGCACATCCTCCAGATGGGCGCGGTCGCGGGTTTCGATCACGAGCTCGAGCAGCGTCGCCTTCGCCGGCAGATCGGAGAAGGTGCGCTGGTGCGAGACCTCGATGATGTTGGCGCCGGCATCGGCAAGCAGGATCGACACCGCCGCGAGCTGTCCGGGCCGGTCGACGATGTCGAGCGCCAGCTGCGTCAACCGTCCCTCGCGCGCGAGCTCGCGGGTCAGGACCGAGGCGATCAGCCTGGTGTCGATATTGCCGCCGGTCAGCACCAGGCCGACGTTGCGGCCGGCAAAGCGCTCGGGCGCTGCGAGCACCGCGGCAAGGCCGGCGGCGCCGGCACCCTCGACCACCGTCTTCTCGATCGAGATCAGGGTCGCGACCGCGCGCTCGATCTGATCCTCGCTGACCAGCACGATGTCGTCGACGAGTTCGCGGACGATTTTCGTGGTGATCTGCCCGGGCGCCTTGACTGCGATGCCTTCGGCGAGGGTGTCGCCGCGCATCGGCAGCTGCGTGCCTTTGACGGCATTGTACATCGACGGGTAGAGCTGGGCCTGCACGCCGATGACCTGCACCGACGGCTTGATCGCTTTCGCGGCGGTCGCGATGCCTGAAATCAGCCCGCCGCCCCCGATCGGCACCACCAGGATATCGAGCTCCGGCACAGCCTCGAGCATTTCGAGCCCGATCGTGCCCTGGCCGGCGACGATCAGCGGATCGTCATAGGGATGGATCAGGATCAGGCCGCGCTCTGCGGCATGCGTGCCGACGAAGGCGAAGCATTCTTCCAGCGTCTGCCCGGTGATGATGACCTCGGCGCCGTGCCGCCTTGTGTTCTCGATCTTCACCATCGGCGTGCCGATTGGCATCACGATGGTGGCGGGGATGCCGAGCCGCTTGGCGTGATAGGCGACGCCCTGGGCATGATTGCCAGCCGACATCGCGATCACCCCGCGCTTGCGCTCTTCGGCGGACAGCGCCCGCAGCCTGTTCAATGCGCCCCGCTCCTTGAAGGTCGAGGTGAATTGCAGGTTCTCGAATTTGAGGAACAGGCGGCAGCCGCAAATCTCGCCCAGCGTGCGGCTCTCGTTGCACGCCGTGACCATGACCGAATCCCTGATGGTTTCCGCGGCACGGCGCACATCGGCAGGCGTGACGCCGGCGGGCGGTACGGCGGTGGTATCGGATGGATGCGGCATCGGGTTTCGCTTTGGACCGTTTCGTCAGACGGAACCTAAAGCATGATCCGGAAAAGTGCGAAGCGGTTTTCCGAAAAGATCATGCTCGAACAACGCCCCAAAACGCCATCACGCTTCAAATCAATCCCGTCGCGCCGGCCAGTTTCGGTTCCGAAAACGACCGGCTATCGCGCGGTCAGCACCCGTTGCTCCGGCCGCGCCGACGCGGGCAGCTGGGCCTCATCGCATTTGGGGCATACCAGCGCGGTCCGGAAATGTTTGTCGAGCACAATGGTTCGCGTCCTGCCACACTGGCAGCGCATCGGCTTATCCATGGAAGATCGGCCCGGGTTCGAGATGCAAGGAAAGCGTGCGCTTAGCTATCCCGGTCCGGTTAACCCAGTATGACTTGCAGCCGGAGAAATCAGAAGAACCCCGCGCTGAGATCGAGGCCATAGCTCGCCCTGAGCACCGCGACGAACAGAACCGCGAAGCCGAACAGCAGGACATGCCGGGCGATGCTGCTCCGAATCGAATTGGCCGGAAACACCCGTGCGATCGATTGAGCCAATGCAGTCATTTGCGACCTCCAGAACCACGTCCCGAAGGTAGGTCGCCAGCAACGCTGCGAGGTTCAACGCGGCTCGCGGGACGGCCGGCGACGCATTGATGCGCTCGGTTCCGCATCACGTTGCGGCCGCGTCCTGTTCCTGAAGCGGTGACCGACCACGATCAACCTGCCCTCGGCGCGGACCGCGGCCTGGGCCACTGGCTCAGCCGGCAGATTGTCTTGCGTAACCGCTTCCAGCGCGCGCAGGAACTCACGTCCGGCCGGTGTGATCTCCCAGCCTTCGACGTCACGCAGCACATAACCATTGCTGAAGATGTCGAGTTCGGGAACCCGCGACGCCAGACGCTTGATCCGCGCATGCCAATCGTCGCCGCTCGACGAGAGTATAGCGAGGTCATGCTTGAGGGAATCGAGTGTGGCTCTGCCGCTGACGTGACTGGCCAATATTTTTAGAATCGCAACCTGTATGCTCAACTCGCCGCCTCGACCGCCACGGTTCTTTTTGTTCTGCGCAGTCGATCCGGAAATTATCGCGCTGACGACTCAGGCGTCCAGTCGTCAGCGCCAGTTATCCAGAACCCGGCACGACGGTATCGATTTACGCAGCGCGCGATGTGCCGACGCTGCGCTCGGGCCGCTGCGATGACATCGCTTCTTCTTCACTATCCTGCGGCTCACCCCAAAATTCCCGCACTGTCGGCCCGTTCTTCAGCCTGCGATCGCGCAGGAAGCCGAGAATTTCGTGCGGCCAGACCCGGCGCCCCATCTGCGTGTACCAGCGCATCGCGTGACGAAGTCCGGCGTCGCGATGAAACAGCACGCGGAGCAAGGCCTTTGGGCGGCATTGCAGCACCATCTCGGTGAACTTGAACCAAAGCAGCACCCGCCATGGCGGCATGTGCCGGGTCGCGAGCACCTGGTGCTTGTAGTCCCAGAGCCTGCGATCGGTCTGGATCACCCGCCGCTCTGCCGCGAGACGGAAATACGGCGTCCAGCGATGCGGCGTGACGTAGAGCATCTGGATCTGATCGGGATCGTAGGACAACAACTGCCGCAAACCGCGCCAGTGATCGCGATCGGTCTCCTCCTCGAAGCCGACCACCCAGGTCGCCATCGACAGGATGCCGTGCCGGCGCATCAGACGGATGGCCTCGCGGTCGGTCGTGGTGGTCGCGCCCTTGCGGATCAGCTCCAGCGTCTTCTCGTCGGTGTTCTCCATGCCGAGCAGGAAGCGCTGCCAGCCGGCCTTCTTGTAGAGATGCAGGATGTCGGCATCGCGCACGATGTCGTCGGCGCGGGTCGAGCCGACCAGGATCAAATCGACATTCTCCGCGATCAGGGCCTCGAGGAAAGTGCGCCAGGCCTTCTTCGAGACCGTTGGGTTCTCGTCGGCGAAATTGATCACCTTGACGCCGTGCTGGCGATGCAGCCGCGCCAACTCCTTGGCGAAACGCACGGGATCGCGGTGCCGCCATCGTGTCCAGAAGCCGCGCTGGCCGCAATAATTGCAGAGATGCGGACAACCGCGCGAGAACTGCACCACGACGGCACGCAAGCCGCCCCAATAGCTGTAGCGCGCGTGATCGATCAGCTCCCAGCCGACGCGATAGGCATCGAGGTCACGGATGACGGGCGCAGGCGGCGTGACGCGCGGCCCGTAGTCATCGCGGAAGGCAATACCGTTGATGCTGCAGAGATCGTCGCCGGCCTCCAGCGCCCGCATCAGGCGCCGCGCGGTCTCTTCGCCCTCACCGCGCACGATCGCGGTGACGTAGCGTTCCTCGCGCAGGATGTCGCGCCAGTGATAGGTCGGAAACACCCCGCCATAGACGATCCGGACATTCGGCACCGCCTTGACGATGGCCTGCGCCACCTCGGTGATGACGGGATGGCCCGAGGTCGAACCGGAATGGCCGAACAGCACGGCATCCGGCGAAAACCGCGATGCCTCCGCCACGATGGCGGTGAGCGGCATCGGCCCAAACTCGGCATCAAGCAGACAAACGTGATGTCCGTCGTCGATCAGGGGACCGCCGATCGACAGCAGGCCGAGCGGCGGCAGATGGTCGTCAGGAATCCGGCTGCCTATCGCCGGATGCGGCACGTTGATGAGAAGAATGCGCATGGATGATCGCTCCCGCTTTGGTTGGCGTGATCGTTCGTCCCCGCATCTTGTGAAGGAGAGAGCCCAACCCCCCGGCCGGGCTTTTTGGTGTAGCTAGTGCAAGCTCTTTACTTGTTTGGGAATGACCCTTTCGGAAAACCGCTTCGCACTTCTCCGGATCATGCTCTAGAGATTCGCGACCTCCGCCGGTGCGATCGCGGTCAGCCCGCCGAAGCGGCGCTCGCGGCGATGGAACGAGGCGAGCGCGTCGGCGAGATCGTCGGCATCGAATTCGGGCCACATCCGCTCGGTGAAATGCAGCTCGGCATAGGCGCCTTCCCAGAGCAGGAAGTCCGAGAGCCGCTTCTCGCCCGAGGTGCGGATGATCAGATCGACGTCGCGCAGACCGGCTTCGCCGGTGATGAGATCGGCGAAGCTCTCACGGCTCAGCTGGCCTGTGCCGGCGGCGCGCACCGCCGCGTTCAGGATCGCGTCGCGTGCCGAATAGTCGATCGCGATGCGCAGGTGCAGGGTGGTGCCGTCGCAGGTCTCAGCCTCGGCGCGGGTGATCGCGGCGGCGATGCCGTCGGGCAGCCGGTCGCGGCGGCCGATCACGGTGAGGCGGACGCCATTGCGCACCAGCGCTGCGATCTCGTTGGCGAGATAGAACCGCAACAGTGCCATCAGCGCCGTGACTTCGGCTTTCGGGCGGCGCCAATTGTCGCTCGAGAATGCATAGAGCGTCAGCGTGCCGACGCCCTGGTCCGGCGCGGCCTCGACGATGCGGCGGATCGCCTCGACGCCCGCTTCGTGTCCGCGCAGCCTCGACAGGCCGCGCCGCGTCGCCCAGCGGCCGTTGCCGTCCATGATGATGCCGACATGCAACCGGGCGTCGGCTTCCGGCTTGAGCGCAACATTGCTTTGCATCACAAAGTCTCCGGGCAAAAAACGGGATGATCAAACCGGCTGGATACCAAGGCCGCCAGACGCGCCTTCGTCCTTGCCGGCGGACTTTTCAGCCTTGCCTACCCTCTCGGCCGTGCCGGCCGCCTTGGCCGCGTCGCGCACCAATTGCTCGAGCACGGCGAGATAATCGAGGAAGCGGCGGCGGCCGCTCCTGGTCAAACGGCAGGTGGTGTGCGGGCGATTGCCTTCATAGCCCTTGATGACGTCGACCAGGCCGGCCTCCTGCAGCACCTGCAGATGCCGGCTGAGATTGCCGTCGGTCAGGCCGCAGAGCTGCTTGAGGTCGGCGAAGGCGAGCCCCTTCGGATGCGCCATCAGCGAGGTGAGCAGACCGAGCCGCGCCTTCTCGTGGATGACGCGGTCGAGGCCATCATAGGCGAATGGCGCGGTGGTCACGTCAGTCTTCGGCATCATGGCCTCCGGAAGCGAAATACAACAGCGCTGCGAGCAGCAACTGGCCGATGGCGAATGGCAGTCCCATCGTCCAAGGCGACAGCGCGTGGCTCTGGCTTGCGATCAGGAGCACCGTGAAGCCCGACAGGAAATACCAGGCGCCGCCGAGCGCGATCGTGCGCGGCAGCAGGCGGACCGAGGCGAACACAGCGAGGCTGACGAGCACCTGCCACAGGCCCGGCAGCATCCACAGTGTCTCCGGCGCGAATTTCCATTGCAGGACTGCGAGCAACACGCCGGCGATGACGGCGGGAACGAACTGCTCGATCGCCTGCTGCACCATGGCATCGGCAAGACCGGAATGATGCCGCCGCGAGCGCGCCTGCATCTCGATCCAGATCAGTACCGCCGACAGCAGGGCGGCCGCCGCCCAGCCTGCAAGGAACGCGATCGGATGAGCCGTGGGATCGTCGAGCCAGAGATATTGGGCAAGCGCGGTGACGAGCGCGATGCCGCTGGTGGCGGCGACGGTCGCCGGGCCGTAGCCGCGGAACGCAGTTCCCGCCGCAATCTGGCTGCGGATCGCGAGAATATCGGCCAAGGCCTTGTCGAGGTCGCGCATGGTTTGCCCGCACTTTGTATTGCAAAGTATACGGGATCACCAAGTAAACGCAAGCGGCATCGCGCCGCCTGCCGAGCGTGATGTTTAACGGACGGTTACTGCGCGGATTGCGGCGAAACCGTAACGCCTCAGACCTTCACCAAGCTCGCAAAGCCGCCATAGATCATGCGCTCGAGATCAAACGGCGTGGTTTTCGGATCCATCGACGCGAAGCGCGGATCCGCCATCACCTTGGCGTTGATCCTGTCGCGCTGGGCGCGCGACTTGTAGGTGATCCAGGCGAACACGACGGTTTCGCCAGCCTTCAGTTTCACGCTCTGCGGAAACGAGGTCAGCTTGCCCGGCTTGACGTCGTCGGCGACCCACTCCCGGTAATCCAGCGCGCCATGTTCGCGCCAGACCTTGCCGGCCATCTTCGAGAGCTTCGCATAGGCCTTGAGTTTCTTCTTCGGCACGGCGACGACGAAACCATCGACGTAAGGCATCGGAGGATTCCTGCTGTTGTTTCCCCATCATTGCGAGCGTCAGCGAAGCAATCCATCTTTCCAGACATTGAGAAGTGGATTGCTTCGTCGCTAGCGCTCCTCGCAATGACGACATGCGACGCGCTACGCGTCAGGAGTGACAGCAGGATGCCTGAACCGGCGCCGGTTGGTATTGGTCACGTAGCCGCACCCAATCCATCGGATAGGGCAGCCCCTCCTCGTGGCGACCGAGCGGCGTCAGGTCGAGATAGTGATAGGCCGCATTCATCATGTCGAGGCCGCGGGCGAATGTGGAATAGGTGTGGAACACGGCGCCGGCGTCATCGCGGAAGAACACGCTGATCCCGGGCAGTTCGGGCCCGTAGAGCGGGGTCGTTCCATAATTGTATTGCGCGTTCCCGGCATCGATCTGCTCGGGGGTGAACGAAACCGCATAGTCGTAGTTGAAGTCATTCTCTCCGGACGAGATCCAGTCGAAGGTCCAGCCCATTCGCTGTTTGAAGGCCTCGAGCTTGGCCAGCGGTGCGCGCGAGATCGCGACCATCGTGGTGTCGCGCGCGGCCAGATGCGGAACCATGCGCTCGAATCCGTCGACCCAGAACGAGCAGCTCTTGCACGCCGCGTCCCATTCCGGTGCGAACATCACGTGCTGCACCACGAGCTGCGGCCTGCCCTTGAAGAGATCGCCGAGCGTCACCTTGCCGCCGGGCCCGTCGAACACATAGTCCTTGTCGACCTTCACCCATGGCAGTTCGCGGCGCTGCCGGCTCAGCGCTTCGCGGGCTTGCGTCAGTTCCTTCTCGCCGACCATCAGCGCCTTGCGGGCCGCGGTCCATTCTTCGCGCGAGACGATCTTGTGCTGAGACATGCGATGCTCCTTCGTTTCAGGCGTCGACGTACTGTTCGAGATTGCCGAGGAACTCGGTCCAGCCGCGCTGGTGGTTGTCGCGCGCGGTCTCGTCGACGAACTGCGCGTGGTGGCAGGTGAGCAACGTGCCGCCGCCGTCGGGCCGGATCGACACCGTCACCTCGGAGACGCGCTCCGGCGTCGAATGCCAGGCCCAGCTGAACACCAGCCGTTCGTTCGGCACCACCTCGCGATAGACGCCGCCGACCTCGTGATACTCACCATTGGTGCCGGTGAACTTGATCCGGTAGCGGCCGCCGACGCGGACATCGAGCTCGGCCTGCGTCGTGCCGGGCTTGACTTGCCCCGGACCGAACCACTGCACTAGGTTTTCCGGCTCGGTCCACGCGGCGTAGACTTTTTCCGGCCGGGCGCGGAGGCGCCGCGTGAGGGTGAGGCTGGGACGCGCGGCAAGGCCGGCGTCGGCTGCGACTGCGGATTTGTTGGCTGCCATGGGTTCTCCTCCACAAAAGCGGCAAGGCGGTCGAGATTGTCGGACCAGAATTGCGCATAGCGATTGAGCCAGTTCATCGCCTGCTCCATCGGCCGTGCGGTGAGCCGGCACGCCACCGTGCGGCCGGTCTTCTCGCGCGCGACCAGACCGGCATCCGTGAGCACGTCGAGATGCTTCATGATCGCCGGCAACGACATCGAGAATGGCTGCGCCAGCTCGCTCACCGACAGGCTCTCCTGCTCGCCGAGCCGCGCCAGCAGCGCGCGGCGGGTGGGATCGGAAAGCGCCGCGAAGGTGCGGTCCAGCGTTTCGTCCTGATACTTAACCATATGGTTAAGTATAAGCGCAAACGGCACGGCGTCAAGCGCGCGTCTTCACGATCGCGCGACGGCGGGTGGACCGCCACGGCGAACGTCGGGAGCGTCTCAAGGCCGTCGCGCGCGGCGCCGGCTTGAAGTTTGCTAGTCTGGGTAGACCGTCCGGTGCCGGCGTTGATGGCGGCGCGGCGGCGGCGGCTCGCTGAACAGAAAGCGCGGATTCTCCCCGCAAGCGAGGAAGCGCCCCGATACGCTCGCGAGGCACTGTTCGTAGGTTCGGTAGGCGCATTCGCCGGGATAGCCCAGGCTCGGCCCCTGCGCACACCACGGATAGTCATAAGGATCGGCGGAAGCAGGCGAGATGCTCGTTGCGCCGGCAAGCGTCATCGCTCCCAGGACAAGCATTGCCATTTGCGATGTGCTCACGATCCGCCTCCTTGAGATGCCGCAGTCAAAGCGTGGCATCTTGGGTAAGGTTCCTGAAGGTCATTTTATTCCGCGTCAAGGCCCCGCAATTTGCCGCGCAGGACAGGCATCGCCGCGCGGATCAGAGCTGTCCGCGCGGTTCAGCAACGCTTCACGTCCGCGGTCTACTCGACCTTGAGGCCGGCGAACTCGACCACTTTCTTCCACTTGTCGGTTTCGGCCTTGATGTCGTTGCCGAACGCCTCCGGGGTCTGGATCAACGAGTCGCCGCCGAGTTCGACCAGGCGCTTCCTCATGTCGGGTTCGGCGAGAACCGCGTTGATCTCGGCGTTCAGCTTGGCGATCAGCTCCTTCGGCGTATTCTTCGGCGCGCCCATGCCGAACAGCGCGCTCGCCTCATAGCCCTTCACGGTCTCGGCGATTGCGGGCACGTCGGGCAGTTGCGAGGATCGCTCGGTGGTCGTCACGCCGAGCGCGCGCAGCGAACCGGAGCGGATGTGCTGGATGATCGAGGGCATGTTGTCGAAGATCACCTGCACCTGGCCGCCGAGCATGTCGGTGATCGCGGGCGCGGCGCCGCGATACGGCACGTGCTGCATCTTGCAGCCGGTCATCGACATGAACATCTCGCCCGAGAGATGCACCGAGGTGCCGTTGCCGGAAGAGGCCATGTTCACCTTGCCTGGATTGGCCTTCACATATTCGATGAACTCGGCGACCGTCTTGGCCGGCACATCCTTGTTGACGGTCATCACGTTCGGCACGCGGTTGAAGGAGGCAACCGGCGCGACGTCGCGCACGAAGTTGAACTTCAGATTGGTGTAGAGCGAGGCGTTGATGTAGTTCGCCGGATGACCAGCAGGACGGTGTAGCCGTCCGGCTCGGCGTTGATCGCAGCTTCGGTGCCGATATTGTTGCCGGCGCCCGGCTTGTTCTCGATCACGAATTGCTGCCCGAGCTTCTCCGACAGCCGCTGCCCGATCAGGCGCGCGATGATGTCGGTGGCGCCGCCCGGCGGATAGCCCACGATCCAGCGCACCGGCCGCGCCGGATAGTCGGCTGCGGATGCGCGGCCGATCGCGAATGTCGAAATCCCCGACCCGATCAGGCCCAGCGCGGCGCGGCGTGAAAACATGAAGTCTCTCCCAATCCAGCAGGGTTTGGCGCCCTGCCCGTTTCTGTTGCGTTGCGTGCGGCGCGGTTTTAACAAACAATGTCAGATGCGACCAGTGCGACACGTGCGACACTGACCGCGACGAAAGACTAAGCTGCAATCTTGTGATGGCGCGTTTTCTCCACGCGAACCGGTGTCCACTTCGCTCGAAAACGCACTGGACCGAAGAGGATCGATCATGTCCGTCAAGGTGAATGGGCTCGACCATCTCGTGATCAACGTCACCGATGTCGTGCGCTCGGTTGCCTGGTACAGCAGGATCCTCGGCATGGAAGTAAAGGTGTTCGATCCCGGCAAGGGCAAGGCACCGCGTACCTCGCTGGTGTTCGGCAACCAGAAGATCAACGTGCGGCCACGCCAGGCCGACAAGGTGGAGTGGTTCACCGCCGATCACGAAGCGCCTGGCAGCGACGATCTCTGCTTCCTCACTTCGAGCACGCCCGAGCAGGTGGTGGCGCATCTGAAGGCCAACGGCGTGAAGATCGAGGAAGGCCCGGTGGCCAAGCAGGGGGCGCGCGGCACGCTGCGCTCGGTGTATTGCCGCGATCCCGACGGCAGCCTGATCGAGATTTCGTCGTACGAAGACGGCGCGAAGTAGTTTTTTGTTGCGTGCTGCGGCTCGCGCGGATGCGCGGCCGATGACAGGCCCGCGAGGCAATCAGGCCTTCCGCGCCGCGGAACAGATTGCGCCAGCGCGGCGCTTCCGATTTGCGCTCGGCGCACGCCGATGGCAGAACTGCTCCCAACCAAGATCAATGGCGGCCGGCAAGGCTGCGCGGGAGGGCGTATGGCCAGTTCAAATGCAGTGCCGGGTGTCGTGGGTCCATTTGCGGGGCTCGACGTGCCATGCTGCTCAGGATGCGCGCCGAGGTGCGCCGCGATCATCCATTCCTGATCTGGGCACCGTTCGATGCGCCGGCACGGCGCTGGAGCTACGGCGAATTTCACGAGCGCGTCGGCGCGCTGGCCGCGGGCTTCGCCAAGCGCGGCATCAAGCAAGGCGACTATGTCCTGATCCATCTCGACAATTGCATCGAGGCGATCATGTCGTGGTTCGCCTGCGTCGAGCTTGGTGCCATTGCCGTCACCACCAACACCCGCTCGGCGGCGGCCGAGATCGAATATTTCGCCGGCCATTGCGGCGCGGTGGCCGCGATCACCCAGCCGGCCTATACCGAACTGATTTCGGCCAACTGCAAGGGGCTGCGCTGGATCGCCGTCACCTCGCACGACGCGGGACAGGCGCCGGCCCAGCCGCCCGCGCGCGGCGACAGTTTTGAGGCGCTGTTTGGCGACAGCGCCGACCGGCCGAAGCGTCCGATCGATCCGCTCGCACCGTGCAGCGTGCAATATACCTCCGGCACCACGTCGCGGCCGAAGGCGGTGCTGTGGACGCATGCCAACGCGCTGTGGGGCGCCAAGATCAACGCCGTGCATCAGGACCTGCATGGCTTCGACGTGCACCAGACCTATCTGCCGCTGTTCCACACCAACGCGCTGGCCTATTCGATGCTGGCGAGCCTGTGGGTCGGGGCAACCTGCGTGATCCAGCCGCGCTTCTCGGCGAGCCGGTTCTGGCCGGTGGCACTCGAGCACGGCTCGACCTGGACCTCGACGATCCCGTTCTGCATGAAGGCGCTGCTGGAGCACGAGGTGCCGAAGCGTCACAAGTTCCGGCTCTGGGGCACCGCCGTGAACGAGCCACCGCCATTCGCCGTGTTCGGCATCAAGATCATCGGCTGGTGGGGCATGACCGAGACCATCACCCACGGCATCATCGGCGAGGTCGACCAACCGAACCCGCCGATGTCGATCGGCCGCGCCGCGCCGGAATACGAAATTCGCATCACCAATGATGACGGTACCGCGACTGGCGTCGGCGAGACCGGCAATCTGCTGATCAAAGGCATTCCCGGCCTGTCGCTG
Organism: Bradyrhizobium viridifuturi; assembly: GCF_001238275.1. GTDB lineage: Bacteria > Pseudomonadota > Alphaproteobacteria > Rhizobiales > Xanthobacteraceae > Bradyrhizobium > Bradyrhizobium viridifuturi. Next base: position 41,794 of record NZ_LGTB01000021.1, on the reverse strand, counting down.
TTCGCCGAATATCTGCACAACGAGAAGGCGACGCGCGAGAGTTTTGACGAGCACGGCTACTTCATCACCGGCGACCGCGTCACGATGCTGGAGCGCGGCTATATCAAGTTCGGCGACCGCTCCAAGGACATGCTGAAGGTCGGCGGCGAGAACGTCGCGGCCTCCGAGATCGAGCAGGTGATCGCTGTGGTGCCGGGCGTGCGCGAAGCCGCCGTGGTGGCGAAGAAGCATCCGATGCTGGACGAAGTGCCGGTGGTCTTCATCATCCCGCAAACCGGCGTTGCGGCGCTGCCGGCCGATTTGCACGACAAGGTCATGACCGCCTGCCGCTCCGCACTCGCCGACTTCAAGGTGCCGCGCGAGATCCGCTTCGTCGACGAGATGCCGCGCTCGACGCTGGAGAAGGTCGCGAAGGCGGAGCTGAGGAAGATGCTTGAGTGAGAGATATCGTTCCGGGGCGATGCGCAGCATCGAACCTCAGACGCGCAATTGGGGAACCTCGAGATTCCGGGTCTGTCCCTTCGGACCATCCCGGAATGACGACCGAGGACACAGACTCACCCGTTGTCAGCGGACCACCGGAGGTCGTCTTTCAGATCGTTAAAGCAGGTCCTGCAAATCCATTCATAGCCAGCGCCTTTGGGGTAGTCCTCGCGGGTGGCATAGCCCTCATGTTGAATTTCGCAGCCATCTTGCTCGGCGAATTTCGCCCAACACGCAGCGCAGTGGTCGTGGTCCCAGCTTTCGCTCCAACGGGCATAGGGCCGGAACTGCAGCCCTAGTCCTTCAAGGTGACGGGCATTCTCGATTCGCCATCCCTTGTCCGAACCTGTAGCCATGACCGTCAATTCACCTCGAACCGGATCGGCAGCTTCTTCGGGCCATTGACAAAATAGGCCTGCGTCATCTTCACCTCGCCGTCGAGCGACAGCGACTTCAGGTGCGGCAACAGCTCCTCGAACAGGATGCGCATCTCGAGCTTGGCGAGATACTGCCCGAGGCACAGATGCGCGCCATAGCCGAACGCGACGTGGCGGTTGGGCTTGCGGTCGCTGCGGAAGCGATCCGGATCCTCGAACACCTCCTCGTCGCGATTGCCCGAGGCGTAGCACAGCATCAGCCAATCGCCCTTGGCGATCTTGCGGCCACCGAGCTCGGTGTCGGCGGTGGCCGAGCGCATGAAGTGCTTGACCGGCGTCATCCAGCGGATCGACTCGTCGACCAGTCCCGGGATCAGTTCCGGGTTGGCCTTCACCTTGGCGAATTCCGCGGGATCCCTGGCCAGCGCCCAGATCGCGCCCGCGGTCGAGGACGAGGTGGTGTCGTGGCCGGCGGTCGCGACGATCATGTAATAGCTGGTCTGATCGTGCTCCGGCATGTAATCGCCGCCGATCTTCGCATTCGCAATGACGGTGGCGAGATCGTCACGCGGGTTCTGGCGGCGATCCTCGGTGATCTTGCGGAAATAGGCGGAGAAGTCAGCGATGATCGCCTGCAACATCACCGAGACCTGCTCTGCGCTCAGCGCGTCGCGGACCCGTGCCGTGTCGGGATCCTGCGGGCCGAACAGCTCTTGCGTCAGCTTGAGCATGCGCGGCTCGTCCGCCTCGGGCACGCCGAGGATCTCCATGATGACGTGCAGGGGATAGCCGAGCGCGACGTCCTCGACGAAATCGCAAGCGCCGCCGCGGTCGAGCATGCGCCGCACGGTTGCGCGCGCGATCTCGCGGACGCGACCCTCGAACTTGCCGAGATTATTCGGCATGAACCAGCCCTGCGTCAGCGCGCGGTATTTCGGATGGTCCGGCGCATCCATCTGCACCAGCGAGCGCACCAGATTGGGGCTGCCGGTGATCTTGCGAACGCGCTCCTCGAGCGCCCGGTTGGTCAGCGTGGTCGGCCGGTCGGCATTGTGGAACAGGTCGTTCTGGCGGCTGATCGCCTGGATATGCGCGTGCTTGGTCACCACCCAGAACGGATCGAACTTCTCGGGACGGGCGATGCCGAGCGGATTGTTGGCGCGCAGCCAGCGATAGCTGTCGTGGATGCGATCGTCGGCATAGGCGACGGGATCAACGAGGGTCGCCGCGATGTCGGCGGGGATGTCGAGATCCCCGGTCGTTGCCGTGTCCATGTTCGTCCTCACCTGTCCCAGCATCGGGTCGCGCCGATGATCGCCGAAATCTAGGCAGGGTTAAGGACAAAGGACTTGCGTTGATTGGCTACAAACCCCGCCGCACACGCTATTGCGAGGCGTGACGGCGCAATGACGGCGGGGGAGGACGTCCTCAATAGTGCCCGAACGCGACCGGGCGGAACGCCTGCAGCAATTGCTGGTCGAGCTTGCCGCCCATCTCCTCCATCATGGAGAACGCCTTGGCATGGGTGAACTGCAGCCGGTAGGCGCGCTTCTCGACCAGGGCAGCATAGACATCGACGATGGTGGTGACACGAACGATGTCGCTGATCTGGTTGCCGCTGAGGCCGTTCGGATAGCCGGTGCCGTCGAGGAATTCGTGGTGATGCAGGATCACGTCGAGCATTTCCGGCGGGAAACCGCCCTGCGCCGACAGCGCCTCATAGCCGCGGCGCGGATGCTCGCGCATCTCGGCCATTTCCTCGACCGTCAGTGCGCCGGGCTTGTCGAGCAGCGCGACCGGAATGAAGGCCTTGCCGACATCGTGCAGCAGCGCCGCGCGCGCGAGCCGCCGCTGGTCGTCCTCGCGCATGCCAAGATGCTGCGCGAACGCAACCGCAAAGCCGGTCACGAACAGGCAATGGCGATAGGTCTCCTGGTGATGGCAGCCGACCGTGGTCAGCCATTCGCGCAGCGAATTGTGCTTGATCGCCTTGAGGATCTTGTTTTCGGCGGCGACGATGTCCTCGAACTTGAGCGGCTCGCCGGCGCGCATCCGCTCGAACATCTTGACCATCACGGCATGCGCGGCCTCGACGCCGCGGTTGAGCGCCTTGCCGCGATCGGTCTCGTCATAGCCGCTGTTATCGGGGAATGCGGCGCGGATACGCTGCAGCAGGCCGCGCGCATCGAACGGCCGCGAGATCGTGTCGGTAGCGCCGAGTGCCCAGGCCTGCATCGAGGCGTGGTGCAACGCATCCGCCAGCACGAACAGCCGCGGCATCTCGCGATAGGCATCGCCCTGCAGCTTGGCGCGGACCAGCTGCACGGCTTCAGGCGAGCGCAGGTTGATATCGACGACGATGCCGGAGAGATCGTGGGCTGGCTGCTCGGGAATATCCGATGTCAGAACCGTATCGACCTCGCCGACCGAGCGCAGGATGCTGGCGAGTTCGTTGCTTTGATCGCTTCGATCTGACGCCAGCAGGAGACGGCGCTTCGAAGTCTGATTATTGGCCAAGGCAGTCATGGGATCCCCGTCGCGGTAACGACCGACACCGGACGCTACCTGACGATGCGTTCCCTCCGGCTTAATGGGGATGCTGAACGGCGGTTAAGCGCAATGGATACAATTTGATGGACCGCAAATTCCGCCAGCAAGATCAGGCGGCCCGCAAATGAACCCCGATGCGGGCGTCACGGCCGGATGATGAATTTTTGCAGGTTCGAAGGTGCTGGTGCCGGCCACGGCCTGCCGCCGCCCGGGCGCAAAAAAACGCCGGAGAGCGATACGCTCCCCGGCGCTGCATTGGTTCAAGCGGTTAAGCCTTCATCGCAGCCTTGACGGCCTCCGCGGTGATCGGCAGACCGCGGACACGGGCGCCGACGGCGTTGAAGACGGCATTGCCGATCGCCGGCGCCACCACCGTCACCGCGGGCTCGCCGACGCCGGTCGCCTTCTCGCCATTGGCGATGACGTTGACCGCGACTTCCGGCAGCTGGCTCATCCGCAGCGGCGTGTAGCTGTCGAAGTTGGTCTGCTCGATGCCGCCGTCCTTCAACGTCGCCTTCTCGAACAGCGCCAGTGACATGCCCCACAGCGCCGCGCCCTCGACCTGGGCCCGGATGCCGTCGGGATTCACCTGCGTACCAACGTCGGTCGCAACCGTCAGCTTCTTCACCGTCACCTCGCCCGACGGGGCGACCGCGACATGAGCGACGCAGGCGGTCCAGCTCGCCGTGGCGCGCTCCTGCGACGACACGCAGGCAACGCCCATGCCTTCGCCCTTGGGCAGTTGCTTGGTGCCGTAGCCGGCAAGACCCATCGCCGCGAGCAAGGTGTTGCGGAGACGCTGCGCGCCGCCGTCATTCTTGCCCTTGCCGTCGAGCAGCTCGACGCGAAGCAGGGCCGGGTCCTTGCCGGTCGCATGCGCGATCTCATCGACCATGCTTTCGACCGCCCAGAACGTCCAGCCCGGCGCCACCGAACGGAGCTGACCCGAAGGAGTGGCGTTGTGCGCCATCTCGTTCTTGATCGCCCGCACATAGTGGTTGGGTACGGTGTAGAAAAAGTCCGAGCCGTTGACGGTGAACGCGTCGAGCGGTCCCTTCTTGTCGACCGAGGGCGACAGGAAGTCGGGAATGCCCCAACGCTGGGTCGGCCAGGCCGAGACGACATCGTGGCTCAATGCGACGAGCTTGCCGTCGCCGTCCACGCCGGCCTTCACCTTCTGGTAGGTCAGCGGACGCGAGAAATCCATCGTCATGTCGTTCTCGCGCGTGTAGATGACCTTGACCGGCTTGCCGACGGCCTTCGCCGCCTGCACCGCGGGCACCATCATGTCGGCGTCGAGACGCCGGCCGAAGCCGCCGCCCAGCCACATCTGGTGCATCACCACGAACTTCGGATCGATCCCGGCAGCGCCGGCCGCGATCGCGCCGGAGCGCGTCGCGAACTGGTTGCCGGAATAGATGTGCAGGATGTCGCCCTTGAACTCCGCAGTGGCGTTCATCGGCTCCATCGGGGCGTGGATGTTGATGTTGGTGGTGTATTCCGCCTCCAGCACCTTGGCCGCCGTGCCGAAGGCCGCGTTCGGATCGCCGTCCTTGACGAAGAACTGGCCGGAATCGCTCAGGCCCTGCAGCCGCTTGGCTTCGGTGAGCAGCGATTCGCTCGACAGCTTGGCGTTGGGGCCGCCGTCATAGTCGATCTTCAGCGCCGCCGCCGCCTTCTTGGCGTTGGCATAGGTGTTGGCGACTGCGACGACCCAGCCAGTCGTGGTCGTGGTCTTGTCGTCCAGCGTGACGGCCCTGATGAAGCCCGGCACCTTCTTGGCCGCGCTATCGTCGACCGCCTTCACGGTGGCGCCGTAGCGGACCGGCGGAGTGACCAGCGCGCCGTAGACCATGCCCGGCAGCATCACGTCGATGCCGTACTTGGCCGTGCCGTTGACTTTCAACGGGATGTCGAGCTGCGGCACCGAGACGCCGATCATGGTGTACTGATCCGGCGACTTCAGCTTAATCGCCTTCAGATCATCCGCCGTGAAGGTCTTGGTCGCCTTGCCGCTCTTCACCACCTCGGCGAACGACATCGACTTCTTCGACTTCGGATGGCTGATCGTGGATGCGCGCACCACCAGTTCGCTGGCCGGCACGCCCATCGAGGCGGCCGCGGCCTCGGTCAATGCGATGCGGCCGGCAGCGCCGGCGCGGCTCATGGCGTCGAAATTCATCATCGTCGACCAGCTGCCGCCGGTGATCTGCGCGCCCAGCACGGGGTCGTTGAACTTCGGATCGTTGGAGGCGAGTTGAACCCGCATGTCCTTCCAGTTCGCGCCGAGCTCTTCGGCCACGATCTGCGCCATGGTCGAGGCGACGTGCTGGCCCATGTCGGCCTTGCCGCAGGTCACGGTGACGAGACCGTCGGGCGCAATCGCGTACCAGACGCTCGGCTCGAAATTGGCGGCTGCGGGCGCCGCGAGCGCCTGGTCGATGCCGGACCCGGCATAACCGAGCACGAGGCCGGTTGCAGCGGTGCCGACCAGGAAGGAACGGCGGCTGAGGTCGGTCGTCTCGGGAGCGAGGTTCTTCACGTGCTTGTTCATGTGGCCCTCCGCTCGGATCCGGTGGCCGATGCGGTGCGCATGTCGGACGCAGCGCGCATGATCGCCTTCTGGATTCGTGAATAGGTCATGCAACGGCAGAGATTGCCGTCCATATGCGCGACCACTTCTTCCTTGGTCGGGTTGGTGTTCTTCGACAGCAGCGCCGCCGCCTGCATGATCTGGCCGGACTGGCAGTAGCCGCATTGCGGCACTTGCTCGGCGACCCAGGCCTTCTGCAGGGGATGTTCGCCCTTGGCGGAGAGGCCTTCGATGGTGGTGATCTTCTTGCCGACGGCGTCGGCGACCGAGGTCTGGCAGGACCGCACCGCTTCGCCGTTGAGGTGAACCGTGCAGGCGCCACAGAGACCGGCGCCGCAGCCGAATTTGGTGCCCGTCATCTGCAATTGCTCGCGGATGACCCAAAGCAGCGGCGTGTCATTGGCCGCCTCGACGGACATATTCCGTCCGTTGATATTGAGATTTGGCATCTCTCTCCCCTTCCGGTGTAGGAAGCCGCTTACGGCGGCAACTCACTGTTGGGTCTTGGCTGCCGCCCACCGGGTAAGCGAACAGTTGCCGAAACAATGATCCGGTTCCCGGCTGGAGGCAATCCAATTTGGAATTGCTCGAAAAGAATAAATTTCGGAGACTGCCGGTTGTGCGATGCGGCAACGGCATGAAGCTTTTGAAATGCCAGTAGTGATGCCGTATCGATCACTCCTACCAAGGTCGGTAGCGCTGTCGGACCTGACATCGACAACACAAGGAGCCCGTGAATGGCCAAGCTCAATCGAGGCGGCGTCGACATCTATTATGAGATTCACGGCAGTGGCCCGCCTTTGATCCTCACCCATGGCTATTCGTCGACGTCTGCAATGTGGCAGGGCCAGATCGAGGCGCTGTCGAAGCGGCACAAGCTGATCCTGTGGGACATGCGCGGCCACGGCCAGTCCGACTATCCCGATAACCCGGACGCCTATAGCGAAGCCCTGACCGTCGGCGACATTGCCGCCCTGCTCGACGCCGCGGGCGCCGACCAGGCTGTTGTCGGCGGCCTGTCGCTCGGCGGCTACATGTCGCTCGCCTTTCACCGCGCCCATCCGGAGCGGGTGCGTGCGCTGCTGATCATCGACACCGGCCCGGGATTCAAGAAGGACGACGCCCGCGAGGTCTGGAACAAGCGCGCCCGCGACACCGGCGACCGCTTCGACCGCGAAGGGCTCGAGGTGCTGAAGTCGCTCAGCGCCGAGCGCGCATCGGTCACGCATCGCAACGCCCGGGGCCTCGCCCTCGCCGCGCGCGGCATGCTGGCGCAGCGCGATGCCCGGGTGATCGAGTCACTGCCAGATATCAAGGTGCCGTCGCTGGTCGTGGTCGGCGCCGACGACACGCCGTTCCTGGCGGCCTCCGACTACATGGCGGCGAAGATCCCAGGCGCGCAGAAGGTCGTGATCCCGAATGCCGGCCATGCCGTCAACATCGACCAGCCGCAGGCCTTCATCGATGCGGTGTTGCCGTTCCTCGACGGTCTTGCCGCGAACCCGCCCGGAAAGGCCGCCTCATGAAGACGATTGTCGCAGCCTTGTTGCTGACGCTGGCCGCGACGAACGCGAAGGCCCAGAAGCCACGGCTGTTCGCCGACCCGGCGACGCCGACCTTCACTGCGACGTTGTCCAACAACACGCCGCTGGCGTTCGGCATGGGCGTCGCGGACGCGCAGCGCGCACTCGGCACGCCCTTCACCTATGTCAGCGGGCGGCCCGGCAACGAGATCTTCCTGACCTTCCGCGACCTCGGCGGCAGCGGACTGTTCCCGCACCACGACCGCCTCTTCCTCCAGTTCCGCAAACACCGGCTGACCGGCTGGAAGGCCGACTGGGGCGAGAACTGGATGTGGCGCTAGCCCTCGTCAAAGAACTTCATGCAACCCCCAACATGACAAGGATGGACCATGGGACAAGACATCAAACTGAAGGCTTCGGACGGATTCGAACTCGGCGCCTATCGCGCTGAGCCCACCAGTGCGCCGAAGGGCGCTGTCGTGGTGATCCAGGAGATCTTTGGCGTCAACCACCACATCCGCTCGGTCTGCGACCGGCTGGCGAAGGAAGGCTATGTCGCGATTGCGCCCTCGATCTTCGATCGCATCACGCCGAACTTCCAGAGCGGCTATTCACCCGATGAGGTCGCGGAGGCACGCAAATTCGTCGCCAATCCGGACTTTCCCGCAATGCTGCGCGATAGCCAGGCGGCGATCGACGCGGTGAAATCGGTCGGGCCGGTCGGCATCATCGGCTTCTGCCTCGGCGGCAGCATCGCCTATGCGGCCGCGACCAAGCTCTCCGGGCTCTCGGCCGCGATCGGCTATTACGGCGGCGCCATCATCCGCTTCGCCGACGACAAGCCGGCCGTGCCGACGCAGTTGCATTTCGGCGAGAAGGATGCCGGCATTCCCTTGAGCGATGTCGAGACCATCAAGTCGAAGCGGCCCGAGGTCGAGGTCTTCATCTATCCCGGCGCGCAGCACGGCTTCCACTGCGACGAGCGCGCAAGCTACGACAAGGCCAGCGCCGACATCGCCTGGCCGCGCAGCATGGAATTTTTCGGGAAGCATCTGCGGAAATAGAACGCGACTCTCGTCATTCCGGGATGCGCCGCAAGGCGCAGGCCCGGAATGACGAATGATGAGTGATCGTCTTGACTAAAACCAGCGCTCGCCGACGAACACCGTATCGCCCGGGCTCATCGGCGTGCCGAGCGGCACCACGAAGCGACCGGCGCCTGATGCATCGGTGTGGGTCAGCGTCACGCTGTCGCGCTTGGCCCGCGGCGAGAAGCCGCCGGCGATCGCAACTGCGCTCTCGACGGTCATGTTCGGCACATAGGGATATTGGCCGGGGGCCTGGACTTCGCCGAGGATGAAGAACGGCCGATAGGACTCGATCTCGACCGCCACCGACGGCTCGCGGATGAAGCCGTTGCGTAGCCGCGCCGAGATTTCACCGGCGAGGCCTGCCGGCGTACGGCCGCGCGCGGGCACCGAACCGATCAACGGCATGGTGATCGCGCCCGCGGCGTCGATCGCATAGGAGTTGGTCAGGCCCTCCTGGCCGTAGACCACGACGCGGAGCTTGTCGCCCGGACCGAGTTGATAGGAGTTGTCGTAACCGACGGGCCCACCCGGTGCGGCGGCATAGACGACCGGGGCGGCGACCGGCGCGACATAGCCATAACCAGGGGAAGCGCTGGCGAAGGCGGAACGCAATGCGCTGATGGCACCACCGCCTCCGTCGGCGACCGGAGCGGGCGCGTAGGCCGGGCCATAAGTAACGGCATCGACGCCTTGCGGGCCGACCGCGACAGGGCCGGACGTGCTCATGCAGCCAGACAGCGCGAGCGCAGCCACAACGGCAGTGATCGGCAATCGTAACGCGCGTGCAACCGGCACCGGACCTATCCCTCAACGGCGAGACAGGCCCAGTCATGCACCTCTTATGGTTAATAAAGGGTTTGCGCGACCCCGACTGGGGAGCCGGAAGACCCGCCTCCCCATCGATTTGACGCCGGCCGATGCGATCAGGCCGCGGTGACGCCGACGCCGATCGGGCAGGACACGCCGGTGCCGCCAAGCCCGCAATAGCCCGCCGGGTTCTTGGCGAGATACTGCTGATGATAGTCCTCGGCGAAGTAGAACTCGCCCGAAGGTGCGATCTCGGTGGTGATGGCGCCGAGACCCTTGGCGGCAAGCGCCTTCTGATACATCGCCTGCGATGCATCGGCGGCTTTGCGCTGCGCGTCGCTGAACGTGTAGATCGCGGAACGATACTGGGTGCCGATGTCGTTGCCCTGACGCATGCCCTGCGTCGGGTTGTGATTCTCCCAGAACGTCTTCAGCAATTTCTCGTAGGGAATCTTCTTCGGGTCGAACACGACCAGCACGACTTCGGTATGGCCGGTGCGCCCCGAGCACACCTCTTCATAGGTCGGGTTCGGGGTGTGGCCGCCGGCATAGCCGACCGCTGTGGTGTAGATCCCGTCGCCGAGTTCCCAGAACTTGCGTTCCGCACCCCAGAAGCAGCCGAGCCCGAACACCGCCTGCTCGAGGCCTTGCGGATAGGGCGGCGTCAATCTGCTGCCATTGACGAAATGCGTGGTCGCGGTCGGGATCGGCGTCGCGCGGCCCGGCAGCGCCTCGGCAGCGCTTGGCAACGCGGTGGTCTTGCGCATGAACAACATGAATACCTCCAGGCGGGACATCGGCCGAACGCTGGCTGCGGCCTGCGGGCCGGCTGTCACCTATATATGTCCTTACGCAAATGATGGCAGCCCCGTTACTGATGGCTGCGTCCAGTTCAGTCGCGCGCGTAGCCGATCAGAGGCTTGCGCGGCCGGAACAGGATCATCAGCAGGATGCCGACGATGCCGAGCACCGCGAACACCGGCTGCTCCAGCAGCAGCCTGATCACATCGTTCCAGAGCCACGGCGCGGAGCGATCGACCCAGGCATGGAACGCCTGCTGGCTCGACTGGTGGATATCGTTCCAGAACTGGCCGAATTGGGTGAACCGCAGGCTCTGGTCGGCGACGTAGCGAGCCCCGTCATAGACCATGAAGATGAAGCTGCCGGCCAGCAGCAAAAGGCCGATCAGACGGAAAAAGCCGCGGATCATGCGTCACCCAAACTCCCTGTCGCGCCCCACGCGTCGTCAGGCCTTACCGGGCGTCCCCCGGAAATTCAACCTCTTCAGCGGCTTATCCGACCCCCGGAGGCCGATTTCAGGCCCTTTTTCGCCCCCGAAAGCGTTGACGCTACCGCCTGCGCCATCTATAAGACCGGCCGATGGCGGCGGGCGCAATCCTGCCGCCGCTGTTCTTTGGACAGTGCCGCATGCGGGGGCAGCAGTTTTGCGCTCTTTGCATGGCCGCCTCAAGGACACCCAAGTCAATACCTTGGACAAATGCATCAGAGTTGAGATTTGAACCGGCCGGTGCGCGCGAAGCCCGACCACCGAGCGATCACCGCCGAAGGACAGTTAGAGAACCATGGCCAACACCACCTCCGCCAAGAAGGCGACCCGCAAGATTGCCCGCCGCACCATCGTCAACAAGTCGCGTCGCACCCAGATGCGCGGCGCGGTGCGCACGGTCGAGGAAGCGATCAAGAGCGGCGACCGCGAGGCGGCACTCAAGGCGATGCGCAAGGCCGAGCCCGAACTGATGAAGGCAGCGCAGCGCAACATCATTCACAAGAACCTCGCGAGCCGTAAGGTGTCGCGCCTCACACAGAGCATCGCCAAGCTCGCCAAGTAACAGGCCGGCCGGCACGCTGGCCAATCGAGCTGACTGAAAAACACATCTGTCACGAAGCCCGGCTCGCGCCGGGCTTTTTGTTTTGTCGCGACTCTAGTCGTGCAGTTTTTTATAGCCCGATAACAATCCGCATTGCTGCGCACCGAACTGCGTGTCATGTTTCGTCGCGCGTCCGTAGTTCTACCGGCAAATATGCTTAACGCACTGCACTCGCGCAGAGATTGTTCTGCGCTAAGCTGGATAGATGGAATAGCGCGGGCATATTTCGCGTTGGAAATCGCGACGCGCGGGTTACCCTGCAAAAGTAATCGAGAAAAATGACGTCTCGCGAATTACTTATGCACATAGCGTTGGACAGCGATTGGAAAAATGACCGGCGCGAGACCAAATGTAAATTTTCTATGAAAAATTTTTGGTATTGCACCGTCGTTTGTGACACGCGTGATTCTGTGCGCTGATTCAAAAACTTGCTTTCGCAACTCGGCATGAGCAACGCCGCAACAGTCGCAAAGAGTCTCGATCCCCGTCGAATCCACGGATTGTCAGAAAATGCGCTTGGTGTATTTATTTCTTGTTCGCGACGCCCACGGCTCTCCAGATCAGCGCGGTTTGAGACCCAAGGGCGGACGCACAAATCGGCGGCGGTGTGTGCGTTAGCGACGCTCTCCAAGCGAAGCTGGATTGACGGCTCATAGCGATATGAGGATGGTCGGCCTGTGTCAAAATTTCTCCGGCGATGTCCCCGGCAATTTGGGGGATCGAACAAGAGAGGCGAGGACGTCCATCGGAATCCGGCAGCGGGAACGCGGCGCAAGCGAACGGGTTGACGACGACACGCGGCGGCGAAGCGCCGGGCATTTCGGTGTTCGGTAGCGGCAGTTCGAATTTGAAGACACGAGCAAGCTGACAACTTGCCGCGATACGTCGCGGCGGGAGGGGGAGGACTTATGCCTTACGGTATCATCACTGCAGTCGAACGTACGACAGCCGAAGCGCAGATTTCCAGTGGTGCCGTAATCAACCCCTCGGACGTTAGCTCTTACCCGCAGAGACCGTCGAGTATGCGCTGACCTCGCGGGGCGCATCTTCTCCAAACAGCTGATCTGTCGCGTGGCGCATGGCCGCCGCACGGGAGAGCTTTGTCCGGAGCAGACCGCGCCCGCTAGAGGTCGCGTTGTAGCAGCAACTCTGCGCGGCGCTTTCGCAATCATCATCTCTCAGTTTTGGAAAAGTACGAAGGCAATGACGAACACGGAACAGGATCGCTGGTCGCGGGTGAAGGGACGTTTGCGGACGAGCGTTGGCGAGGACGTCTACACGAGCTGGTTCGCACGAATGGATCTGGAAAGCGTGCACGATGAGAGCGTGCACCTGTCGGTTCCGACCCGGTTCCTCAAGAGCTGGATCCAGGCCCATTACGCCGAACGCGTGCTCTCCTGCTGGCAGGCCGAGATGCCCGAAGTGCATCGCATCGACCTTACCGTGCGCTCGGCGATCCGTGCGATGGCGCCAGTGAAGGAGGCGGTTGCACCCGTCGAGATGCGCCGCGTCGAGCGCACCGATGGCCGCCCCGCGCCTGAACTGCGCTCGGTTGCGACCGCGCCGGTGTCGGCCAGCCATGACGCGCTGGGCGGCTCGCCGCTCGATCCGCGCCTGACCTTTGCAAGCTTCGTCGTCGGCCGTTCCAACACGCTGGCCCATGCGGCTGCGCGTCAGGTCGCGGAAGGACGCCGCGGCGATCCCGTGATGTTCAACCCGCTCTACATCCATGCCGGCGTCGGCCTCGGCAAGACGCATCTGCTGCAGGCAGTGACCTGGGCCGGCAATTCCGGCGGCGAGCGCAAGGTGCTGTACCTGACCGCCGAGAAGTTCATGTATGGCTTCGTCGCGGCGCTGAAGACGCAGACGGCGCTGGCCTTCAAGGAAGCGCTGCGCGGCATCGACGTGCTGGTCATCGACGATCTCCAGTTCCTGCAGGGCAAGTCGACGCAGGCCGAGTTCTGCCACACGCTGAACGCGCTGATCGACGCCGGCCGCCAGGTCGTGATCGCGGCCGACCGTCCGCCGTCGGACCTCGAAAGCCTCGACGACCGCGTGCGCTCGCGGCTCGCCGGCGGCCTCGTGGTCGAGATGGGTTCGCTCGGCGAGGAACTGCGGCTTGGCATCCTCAAGTCGCGTGTCGCCGCGGCGCGCGTCCACCACGCCAGCTTCGACGTGCCGGAGGAAGTGCTCGACTATCTGGCGCGCACCATCACCCATAATGGCCGCGACCTCGAAGGCGCGATCAATCGCCTCCTGGCGCACTCCAAGCTCAATAACCAGCCGGTGACGCTGGAGATGGCCGAGCGCGAGGTGCGTGACCTGATCCGCCCGCAGGAGCCGAAGCGGATCAAGATCGAGGACATCCAGCGCGTGGTCGCCCGACAGTACAATGTCAGCCGCTCCGACCTGCTGTCGTCCCGCCGTACCGCCAACGTGGTGCGCCCGCGCCAGGTTGCGATGTATCTGGCCAAGACCCTGACCCTGCGCTCGCTGCCCGAGATCGGCCGCAGGTTCGGCGGCCGCGACCACACCACGGTGCTGCACGCCGTGCGCAAGATTGAGGCACTGGTCGCCAAGGACACGACGCTGTCGGAGGAAGTCGAATCGCTGAAGCGTCAGCTCCAGGAATAAGGCTGCCTCGTCAGGTCGGCTCGTTCCATGGCCCTCCCCTCGACCGGGGGAGGGCCAAACTTTTTCCGACCCAAAACGTGGGGAACGGGGGCCGTTTCACGCCCGTTTCCCTTGCACCGGCCGCCCATCCGCGCCACCTTGCGGTCCCCCCGTGGGTTTGATCAAATCCGGTATTGATCCGACTTTTCGGGTTTCCGACGCCGCGATGCTGCCTGATCGGCTGCCCGGCTTTTCCATCTGAGGGATCTGGCGGGTATTGCAATGAAGGTCACCGTCGAGCGCGCGCAACTCCTGAAATCGCTGGGTCACGTTCACCGCGTGGTCGAGCGTCGCAACACCATCCCGATCCTCGGCAACGTGTTGATCCGCGCCGAGGGCGCCAAATTGTCGCTGAAGGCGACCGACCTCGACCTCGAGGTGACCGAGACCCTGGCGGCCGAGACCGGAACCGCCGGCTCGACCACGGTGCCCGCGCACATGTTCTACGACATTGTCCGCAAGCTGCCAGACGGCTCGCAGATCGTGCTCGAGGCCGATGGCGACCGCTCGGTGCTCGCGGTGCGCGCCGGCCGCTCGCGCTTCACGCTGCAGACGCTGCCCGAGAGCGATTTCCCGGGCCTTGCCGCCGGCGACATGACGCATTCGTTCTCGCTGCCCGCGTCCGACTTCAAGCGCCTGATCGACCGCACGCAGTTTGCGATCTCGACCGAAGAGACCCGTTACTACCTCAACGGCATCTATCTGCACGCCGCAGGCAGCGCCAAGGCAGCGACCCTGCGCGGCGTCGCGACCGACGGCCACCGCCTGGCCCAGATCGACCTTCCGCTGCCCAGCGGCGCAGCCGGCATGCCCGGCGTGATCGTTCCCCGCAAGACGGTCGGCGAGGTACAGCGCCTGATCGAGGGCGACGACGCCGAGATCTCGATCGAGCTGTCGGACGGCAAGATCCGCTTCACGCTTGGCAATGTGGTGCTGACCTCCAAGCTGATCGACGGCACCTTCCCGGACTACGGCCGCGTCATTCCGCAGAACAACGACAAGGAACTGGTGGTCGACAAGAAGGATTTCGAGGCCGCCGTCGACCGCGTCTCGACCATCTCGAGCGAACGCGGCCGCGCGGTGAAGCTCGCGCTGTCCGCGGGCAAGCTCGTGCTCTCGGTCACCAACCCTGATTCCGGTAGCGCTACCGAGGAGCTCGAGGTCGAGTACGCCTCCGACGCGCTCGATATCGGCTTCAACTCGCGCTATCTGCTCGACATCGCTGCCCAGATCGAGGGCGAGGTCGCGGTGCTGAAGCTCGCCGATCCCGGCTCGCCGACCCTGGTGCAGGATCGCGACAGCAAGGGCGCGCTCTACGTGCTGATGCCGATGCGGGTGTGAGCACTTCTCTTCGCGCGCATCGGCACTAGATTGCGTCGTGGCTGGGCACGACTGCCCGGCAATGACGAGCTGAGATGACCCCGTCCCGCATTCATCGCCTGTCGCTGACCCATTTCCGCAATTACCGGGCGGCGACGCTGCAGGTCGCGGGCGACATGGTGGTGCTGGTCGGGCCGAACGGCGCCGGCAAGACCAATTGCATGGAAGCGGTCTCGTTCCTGTCGCCGGGCCGCGGCCTGCGCCGCGCGACGCTGGAGGACATCGCCGACAACCAGGGCGACGGCTCCTGGGCGGTGTCGGCGGAAGTCGAGGGCGCGCTGGGGCTCGCCACGCTCGGCACCGGCATCGATCCGCCGACCGGCGAGGCAAGCAACACAAGGCGCTGCCGCATCGATCGCGAGCCGGTGGGTTCCGCGACCGCGTTCGGCGACCATCTGCGCATCGTGTGGCTGACGCCGGCGATGGACGGCCTGTTCATGGGCGCAGCATCGGAACGCCGACGCTTCTTCGACCGCCTGGTGCTGGCGATCGATTCCGAGCATTCCAGCCGCGTCTCGGCGCTGGAGCGCTCGTTGCGCTCGCGCAACCGGCTGCTCGAGGTGCGCAACTATGACGACCATTGGTGTGACGCGATCGAACGCGAGACCGCCGAGCTTGCGGTCGCGGTCGCCGCATCGCGCGGCCAGACCGCGGCCAGGCTCGCCGTGATGTTGCGCGAACGCGGCGCGGCCTCGGCCTTTCCATCCGCCGAGATCATGCTCGACGGCTGGATGGAGAATGCGCTGTTGCAGGAGCCTGCGACGGCCGTGGAGGACCGCTACCGCGAGATCCTGCGCAATAGCCGGCCGCGCGACGCCGCCGCGGGACGCACGCTCGACGGCCCGCATCTGACCGATCTGCAGGTGGTCTACGCGCCGAAGAACATGCCGGCGCGCGACGCTTCCACCGGCGAGCAGAAGGCGCTCCTGATCGGATTGGTGCTGGCGCATGCCACGATGGTTGCGCAGATGACCGGCATCGTGCCGCTGCTGCTGCTCGACGAGGTCGTCGCCCATCTCGATCCGAACCGCCGCAAGGCGCTGTTCGAGGAGCTCGGCAAGCTCGGCGCGCAGGTCTGGATGACAGGCGCCGATCCCGCTGCCTTCGTCGATATCGGCCCGACCGGGGAGATTTTCGACGTCGAATCCGGCCGCGCCACCCGGCGCGGCTGAGGACGCGAAATCGCCTCCGGAACGGCTTCGAATCTGCCTTCGAATCGGGCTTTTCAGAGCCTCTGGAATCGGCCTCCCGAGACCTTGAAAAAGGCCTAAAAAATCCTATCTATTCAATAGTTTGTAGATAGAGACTTTGCGCTAGGCGCAACCCCTCTTTCATGGCACAAATAGCGGAATCAGCGCCTCATATTGCGCAGCTGATTCGGGACATCCTCGAAGGCCTCACATGACTGAACCTGCGCGGCAGACCCCTGCCGAATCTGAGCATCCCATTCCGGCCGAATATGGCGCGGAATCGATCCGGGTGCTGAAGGGCCTCGACGCCGTCCGCAAGCGGCCCGGCATGTATATCGGCGACACCGACGACGGGTCCGGCCTGCACCACATGGTCTACGAGGTCGTCGACAACGCGATCGACGAGGCGCTGGCGGGCCATGCGAGCCGCGTGCTGGTCACCCTCAATGCCGACAATTCCGTCACCGTGTTCGACGACGGCCGCGGCATTCCGGTCGACATCCACAAGGGCGAAGGCGTCTCGGCGGCCGAGGTCATCATGACCCAGCTGCATGCCGGCGGAAAGTTCGACCAGAACTCCTACAAGGTCTCCGGCGGCCTGCACGGCGTCGGCGTCTCCGTCGTCAATGCGCTGTCCAGCAAGCTCGGCTTGCGGATCTGGCGCGACGACAAGGAACACTACATCGAATTCGCGCACGGCGATGCCGTGGCGCCGCTCAAGGTGGTCGGCGATGCCCCGGGCAGACGCGGCACCGAAGTCACCTTCCTCGCCTCGACCGAGACCTTCAAGAACATCGAATATGATTTCGCGACGCTCGAGCACCGGCTGCGCGAGCTCGCCTTCCTCAATTCCGGCGTCCACATCGTGCTGTCCGACATGCGCCACGCGGTCGAGAAGCGCGAGGAGATGCACTATTCGGGCGGCGTCGAGGAATTCGTCAAATATCTCGACCGCAACAAGAAGGCGATCGTGCCGGCGCCGATCATGGTGCGCTCGGAAGCCAACGGCATCGGCGTCGAGGCGGCGCTGTGGTGGAACGACAGCTACCACGAGAACGTGCTGTGCTTCACCAACAACATCCCGCAGCGCGACGGCGGCACCCATTTGGCCGGCTTCCGCGGCGCTCTGACGCGCCAGGTCAACGGCTATGCCGAGGCCAATGCCAAGAAGGAAAAGATCGCGCTGACCGGCGACGATTGCCGCGAAGGCCTCACCGCGGTTCTGTCGGTGAAGGTGCCCGATCCGAAATTCTCGTCGCAGACCAAGGACAAGCTGGTGTCCTCGGAGGTTCGGCCCGTGGTCGAGAACGTCCTGAACGAGGCGCTCGCCGCCTGGTTCGAGGAGAATCCGAAGGAAGCCAAGGAAATCGTCGGCAAGGTGATCCAGGCCGCCGCGGCCCGCGAGGCCGCGCGCAAGGCCCGCGAGCTGACCCGCAAGAACCCGCTTAGCGTCTCCTCGCTGCCCGGCAAGCTCGCCGACTGCCAGGAGAAGGATCCGGCCAAGTCCGAACTGTTCATCGTCGAGGGCGACTCGGCAGGCGGCAGCGCCAAGCAGGGCCGCAACCGCGAATTCCAGGCGGTGCTGCCGCTGCGCGGCAAGATCCTCAACGTCGAGCGCGTGCGCCCCGACAAGATGCTGTCGTCCGAGCAGATCGGCACGCTGATCACCGCACTCGGCACCGGCATCAGCGACGATTTCTCGGTCGATAAGCTGCGCTACCACAAGATCATCGTGATGACCGACGCCGACGTCGACGGCGCCCATATCCGCACGCTGCTGCTGACCTTCTTCTATCGCCAGATGCGCTCGATCATCGATGGCGGCTATCTCTACATCGCCCAGCCGCCGCTCTATAAGGTCTCGCGCGGCAAGTCCGAGCAGTACCTAAAGGACGAGCGCGCGCTGGAGGATTATCTGATCTCGACCGGGCTTGACGAATGCGTCTTCAAGCCGGCCTCCGGCGACGACCGTTCGGGCCGCGATTTGCTGTCGCTGGTCGAGGACGCCCGGATCATCCGCTCGGTGCTGCGCAACCTGCATAGCCGTTACAATCGGGCGGTCATCGAGCAGGCCGCGATCGCGGGCGTGCTGAGCCCCAGGATCACCAACGAGATCGCGACCGCCAACTCGGCGGCGGAATACATCGCCAAGCGGCTGGACGCTGTGGCCGAAGAGGTCGAGCGCGGCTGGGTCGGCACCTTCACGGAAGGCCACGGCTTCCAGTTCGAGCGCACCGTGCGCGGCGTCAAGGAAGTGGCGGTGATCGACGACGCGTTCCTCGGCTCGGCTGACGCACGCAAGCTCGATGAATACGCGACCAAGCTGCAAGAGATCTACGTGCGGGCGGGTAAGCTGCGGCGCAAGGATGCCGAGCAGATGATCCATGGTCCGGTCGACCTCTTCGAAGCCGTGACCGACGCCGCCCGCAAGGGCATTTCGCTGCAGCGCTACAAAGGTCTCGGCGAGATGAACCCGGAGCAGCTCTGGGAGACCACGCTGGACACCGAGGCGCGCTCGCTGCTCCAGGTGAAGGTCAAGGAGGTCGACGAGGCCGACGATATCTTCACCAAGCTGATGGGCGACGTGGTCGAACCGCGCCGCGACTTCATCCAGGAAAACTCGCTCAGCGCCACCATCGACACCTGAGTGTCCATTCCGGAAGAAAGCAATTTCCTCCGGAAAGAAAGCAATGGACGGGATGTGCTAGGCCTCGCGCGCGCGCGCGAGGGTCTCCGACGGCATCTCGCCATATGCACGGCCATAACATCTGGCGAAGTCGCTCATATGCCAGAATCCGTTGGCATGCGCAGCGGCGGTTACGGTGAGAAGCGGGCCCCCTTTGACGAGGAGCTTGCGGACGGACCACATGCGCTTCGACCGAAGGTGTTGATGCAGGCTAACGCCGCAAATGTGCTGTACGGCGGTCTGCAGGGTTCGAACGGAAACGCCGAGCGTCTGCGCGAGACTGCTGCTGTAGA
This sequence comes from Bradyrhizobium viridifuturi, assembly GCF_001238275.1. GTDB lineage: Bacteria > Pseudomonadota > Alphaproteobacteria > Rhizobiales > Xanthobacteraceae > Bradyrhizobium > Bradyrhizobium viridifuturi. The sequence goes on along the minus strand of NZ_LGTB01000021.1, from coordinate 22,259 downwards.
GGTCGGCCTCCCCGACGGCGGCCACGAGTTCGTCCAGACGTTCGACAAGCTTGCGATGCCTGTCGAACGAGCCGGGAAGCGCCTGCTTGACGCTGTCCTGGACCAGCGCGCTGTCGAGCCCGGCGACCAGGGTTTCCTGCAGCTGCCCACTCAGCAACTCGAATTCCCTGAGATCCCTGCAGCTGGATGCGAGGCAAAACATGTCCAGAATTGCCGCTCGCACCGCGAGCATCTTCGTCGGCGCCAGCCTGAACAGCTCAATTCCTCGATCGAAGTCGGCCCATCCACGATTGCTCATATCGGAGCCGAATCGCAGCATGAGGTAGGTGTTTGCGTGCCGCTCGACGACATCGACCGGCGCCCGACCGCGGATGACGCCGATCGTGGAATCGCCAACCTCGCCCCCGTTCATCGTTGCATGGAAGGCCAGGGGAATGACGACGCCAACCCCGCGATTTGCACCGAGGTCTCCCTCCATTCGCCGCGCGAACGATCGCTGCAGCACGAGAAGGCAGTCGGGAAGCGCCAGAATGCTCCGCGAAACCGAGATCGGCGACGAGTCCAGCGGCGTGCTTCTCATGCCACCGATGACATCGTTGGGACGGAATTCGTCGAAGCTGTTGAAGCGCTCGACACGCAGCACCGGCGACGGATCGATCCAGCGGACGGGCATCGTGACCTCCTAGGAAATCGGATGATCGAGCAGCGCTTCGCCCGAGCGCGCAATTCCCTTCATCAATTCCACCGCCGACCGCAAGCTGTCCTCGCCGAACTGTGCAGCGAGCTTCGCCTGAACCTCTCTCCAGAGCGGCAGCGCGCGGGACAGGGTTTTCCGGCCCTTTGCGGAGATCGAGATGTCGCGCACACGGCGGTCCGCCCCCGGCACGATCCTGACCAGACCGCGGCGCTCGAGGATCGTGACGTTGCGTGCCAGCGCACTCGGATCCATCGACATCCTCACCGCGAGTGCTCCCATGGCCACGGTCCCCTGCCGCGCGCAGGCGGCTAGCAGCATGAACTGGGTCGGCTCCACCCCGACCGGCGCGAAGGCCTCGGCATAGAGCCGGGTGATCACACGGCTGGCCTTCCGGACATTGAATGCGGCGCAGCAACTGCCCACGACAGCCAGTTCCTCGGGCGACGGCGAGACATCGAGCTTCATCGATCATCCATCTATATGCATATACCTGTAATTTATATGTATATGCCGTTTTTGAACGGTTAAGCACGAAATTCCCATGATTTGCCGGATTCCGATAATCGGATTGATCCGGCAGTTAAGACACCTTCGCCAATATACCCCTGCAACGAGATCAGCATCGAACGCGCGCCAGGGGAAAGCCAAAATGCCGGACATCGTGAACCTCGATCGACGCAAGCGTCTCCTGCCGGCACGGCCACTGACATATCGCGCAAGGGCGATCGACCCGTCGGAACTCTCAGGTGCTCGGCGGCAGAAAGCGCGCGAAGCGCTTCAGGAAGCGATTTTCGCTCTCCAGATATGCCACGCCCGAACGTCGCTCGTGATCGAAAACATCGATGACAAAGAGAGCCGTGAAAGGCTGACGTCTCAATCCGCGCGGATCGGCACCTTGATCGACCTCGCCTGGTGCAGACTCGGCGATATCTGAGCATCTTTCCGACGCTGCTTTCGACACGATGCGCTGCGCGCGCATGTCAAGCCGCCATCCCATCGCCGACGATCGTCGGCGCCTCAACGGAGAAGATTCGATGTTCCGACGGAAGTTGAAACCCGATTGGTATGCCGCACTGGCGGCCAATACGATCACCGCTAACGTAATGGTAGCCGATGAGAACCTCAACATCGTCTACTTGAACGAAGCGGTGATGGCGTTGCTCCGCGAGGCCGAGGCGGACCTGAAGCGGGAATTGCCGCAGTTTGATGTCGACAAACTGATCGGCACCAACATCGACATCTTTCACAGGAATCCCGGCCATCAGCGCCAGATGCTGGCGAGACTCACGTCCTCGTACCGCGCCGTCATCAAGATCGGCGAACGGACCTTCGACCTCGTCGCAACCCCGCTCGCGGGGCGGGACGGACGAAGGGTTGGAACCGTAGTGGAATGGGCTGATGCGTCGATCCGGCTGCAGAATCTGAGCTATGCTGCGCAGGCAGCCGCGGCGAGCCGGGCGCAGGCTGTGATCGAGTTTGCCCTCGACGGCACGATCCTCACGGCGAACGACAATTTCCTCAATGCCATGGGCTATTCCCTGGAAGACATCCGGGGCAAAAAGCACAGCATGTTCGTCGAGTCATCCGAGCAAGGCAGCGCCGGCTACAACGAATTCTGGGCTGCGCTCAACCGCGGCGAATATCAGACCGGCGAGTACCGACGCATCGGCAATCGCGGCAGGGAAGTCTGGATCCTGGCTTCCTACAATCCGGTTCTCGACGAAAGGGGCAAACCGCTCAAGGTCGTCAAGTTCGCGACCGACGTGACGCGGCAAAAACTCAGGAATGCCGACTTCGCCGGACAGATCGACGCAATCAACCGCTCGCAGGCGGTGATCGAGTTCAACCTCGACGGCACGATCATCAATGCCAATGAAAACTTTCAGCGAGCGCTTGGCTATTCGCTCGGCGAAATCCAGGGCCGCCATCACAGCATGTTCGTCGAGCAGGCCGAGCGCGATAGCGCGGCCTATCGCGATTTCTGGGCCGCTCTCAACCGCGGAGAATTCCAGTCCGATGAGTACAAGCGCATCGGGAAGGGCGGCAGGGAAATCTGGATCCAGGCGTCATACAGCCCGATCCTCGACCTCAACGGCAAGCCGTTCAAGGTGGTCAAGTATGCCAGCGACGTCACCCGGCAGGCTCTCGCCCGCATCGGCAACGAGCGTGTCCGCAGCATGATGGATTCGGTCGCAGCCGGCGCCGAGGAACTCAATGCGTCGGTACGGGAAATATCGGAAGCGATGACGAAGTCGAGGCAGACAGCGATGAACGCGGTCGACAGCGTCGCCTCGGCAGACATGCAGGCCAAACGTCTCAACGACGCGGCCCAGGCAATGAGCGGCATCGTTCAAATGATCGGCGACATCACCGGACAGATCAACCTGCTTGCACTCAACGCGACGATCGAATCGGCGCGCGCCGGCGAGGCCGGGCGCGGCTTTGCGGTGGTTGCCTCCGAGGTCAAGAATCTGGCCAACCAGGCGAAACAGGCGACGGACAAGATCGGCCTCGAGATCAACAGCCTCAACGGTATATCGGCGGACGTGGTCACGGCTCTCGAGCAGATCAAGAAGGCAATTCAGGACGTCAGCGAATATGTCACGTCGACCGCCGCAGCCGTCGAGGAACAAAGCACCGTGACCAGCGAGATGTCCTCAAGCATGCAGCGCGCGGCCGCGGAGGCGAGCGCGATCACAAGTCATTGAGCGGCCCGGCCTGCCCTTGGGAACGCCGATGACACAGCCCGGCAGGAGACCTCCTGCCGGGCTGTCGTAACAGTGGACGGCAATACTGCTCGATGGATCATCGATCGGCGCTGCAATCGCAACCGATGCTCTGATCAACGAAGCACGAACATCAGAATGGCGGCCAAGCCCATCACGACGGTTGCGATCCAACCGAGGAGTACCGTTACCCGACCCGAGACATATGGCCCCATCACCGAACGCTTCGATGCCAAAAGGATAATGACGGCCATCAGCGGCACCGCGACGACACCGTTGATCACGGCACTCCAGAACAGCGCCTTCATCGGACTGAAGGGCGAGTATTGAATGAGCAATCCGGCGATGACGCTGAACGCAATCACGCCATAGAACGCCCGCGCGTCTCGCGCCTCTTTCTCGAGCCCTTCATTCCATCCCATGGCTTCCGAGAGCGCATAGGCCGAAGAGCCTGCCAGCACCGGCACCCCGATCAGGCCGACGCCGACGATGCCTATTGCGAACAGACCGAAGGCAAAGTTTCCGGCCAGTGGCCGCAATGCGCTCGCCGCCTGCGCCGCGGTCTCGATGTTGGTGATTCCCGCCACGTGCAGCGTCACGGCAGTCGCCAGGATGATGAAATAGGCGGTGATGTCGGAATAGAACATGCCGCTCCAGGTATCCCACTGGATACGACGCAACTCTTTCGTTGCGGCGGAGGGATCAGACGCGAGCCCGGCTCTGCCTTGTCCCAGCATATCCTCCACCTCCTCCGAGGCCTGCCAGAAAAACAGGTACGGGCTGATGGTTGTGCCGAAGACTCCGACAACGACAGCCGCACTATCCGCCGTGAATGGCATTCTCGGCCATACCGTATCCCGCAGCACCTGTCCCCAGGGCACGTGAACGGTGAACAGGACGCCCGCATACGCAAGAAGCGAAAGGGTTAGCCATTTCAGGAAGAACACGTAGCGATGATACGGAACGAAGACCTGAAGCAGCAGTGTCGTGACGACAAATACCACGGCCATCGCATGCGCATCGCGCCCGGTCACGAGTTCGCCGACCTCTCCCATGGCCGCGACGTCGGCCCCGATATTGATCGTGTTTGCAATCAACAGGAGGATAACGACGCCCTTGAGAACGATCGGCGGGAATTCGGCCTTGATGTTTGCGGCAAGGCCCCGGCCCGTGACCCGGCCGATCCGCCCACACATGGATTGAATTGCGGCCATGAGCGGAAAGGCCACAGGCATCGTCCACAGCATGCCTGTGCCGAACTGCGCTCCCGCCTGGGAGTAGGTGGCGATACCGCTGGGATCGTCGTCAGCGACGCCGGTAATCAGCCCGGGCCCCAGGCGAACCAGCGGATGGTCCTTGAGCTGCGCGCGGCCCGACTGGAACAGGTCCGACAGGCTTGCGATAGCGCCGCGCTTCGCGGGCAGCTTCGGCCTGCCTCCGTCGATGGTCCCTAGCCTGTCCGCGCGTCGTCGTGCACGCTGCATGCCCGCTCCCAACTCTCGCGGCTTCTATAGCCTGCCGCACCGAGAGAGGAATTGAGCGACGTCAAGCGCCGCCATCCAGTCAACCACGCTCCTTCCGGATTGCGCCAGATCAACGCGCGGACGATCCGTCGTGCCAAAGTTCGCGCCGTTCTTCAGAGGATAGCCGGGAAATGCAGCGGTTCCTTAGCTCAGTCCGACGCTGGTTCAGTGTTTTGGGGTGGCGGGACATTGCGTCCGCCCCGTTCGACTGCGCGATCGAGCTCGCCGTGATCGATGACAAACGACACCCGTTGGGCTTCCCCTGTATCCGGCGCGCGGACGGGTGGCTCAATTTAAGCACAATGCAAGCCGTGTCGGCGTCGCCGACGCACTGGCGCCATTGGCAGCCCGACGTGCTGCCGATGTGCTGTTGCTGACCATGGCGCGGCTCGCCTCCATCAGCAAACTGATTTCTGTCTTGAACATGCGGTCGCATGCCGCACGATCCGGCAGGCGAAACGACTGGACGCTGATTCTGGCGCTCGCTAGCACGGCGCTGACTATCGCGTCCGCGATCTCACTGGTGTATTTTCACTATTTGGATCGACCGTGATCGCTTGCCGGCTCGTCATCAGCGATGGCTCGCCAGGCCGCGCCGTCGAGATCGTCATACTGTCCGCTCTTCAGTGACCAGAGGAAGCCGAGCAGGCCAACAAAGCCGAGCGAGAGAGCAAGCGGCACCAGGATGATCAAGACTTCCATCAGACCGCCTCCCGCGCTCGCGCCCTCAGCGCATTGAGCATCACGATGATCGACGAGCCCGACATCGCCGCCGCGGCAATCAGAGGAGTGACCAGGCCGGCGATCGCGATCGGCACGGCCAGCACATTGTAGACCACGGCCAGCCAGAGATTCTGCCTCATGAGACGCAGCGCCTTGCGGGACACCTTGACCGCAGCCAGCACCGGTGCAATGCGCTCGCCGAGGAAAACAGCATCGGCGACCGCCTGACTCATATGCGTGGCCGTAACGGGCGACATCGAGGCGTGCGCCGCGGCCAATGCCGGTGCATCGTTCAAGCCGTCTCCGACCATCAGCACCTTGCATCCCTGACGCGCCAGCTCCTCGATCCGGGCGATCTTGTCGACCGGCGAGACCCCGGCTCGCCATTCATGCACCCCGAGCTGCTCGGCCGCGACCCTGACCGCCGGCTCACGATCACCGGACACGATCTCGACGGCGATGCCCATGCGTGCCAGCTCGGCCACCACATCGGCCGCATCCGCCCGCAACCGCTGCCGAACCGCAAAGACGTATTTGAACTCGCCATACCTGAAAGCGACCACCGAGGCTTCAGGATCGCGACACAGTATCTCGTTGGCGAGATCGTCGGCGCCGCAGAAGGATGGACGGCCGAGGCGGATCGGGCTTCCTTCGTGAAGGCCGTAAACGCCCTGCCCCGGCTCTTCCTGGATGTTAGGCAGCGGCGAGGCCGCTCCCGCCTTGCGTGCGACGGCGGCAGCGACCGGGTGGCGGCTCGACAACGCGAGCCGGCCGGCAAGGCCGACGACTTCGCCGGGAATATCGGCGAGATTGGCGACATCGAGCTCAGGCAAGGTCAATGTCCCGGTCTTGTCGAAGATCACGCGGTCGATCTCGGCGGTTCGCTCGATCGCATCGCCGGCATTGAGCAGCACGCCCGAACCGAACAGCGCGCCGGAGGCCACGGTCTGTACCGCCGGAATGGCAAGACCCAGCGCGCAGGGACACGTGATGATCAGGACCGCAATCGCCGTCACGATCGAATCATGAAAGCTCGCGCCACAGGCCAGCCAGCCAAGCATCGTCAGAAACGCGGTGGCGTGCACGACCGGCGCGTAAAGCCTTGATGCACGCTCGGCCAGGCGCAGGTAGCGGGAGCGTGCCTGCAGCGCGTGATCGAGCAGCCTGGAGATCTCGTCGAGCAGCGTGCCGCCCGAGGCCGCGGACGCACGGACGCGCAACGTGCCGGAACGAACCAGCGTACCCGCGAACACGGCGCTGCCGGGCGTGACGGTCGCCGGCAAGGTCTCGCCCGTGATGAGGCTCTGATCGACCTCCGAGCGCCCCTCGATCACGTTGCCATCGACCGCGCAGCGCTCGCCGGGCCGCAGCAGCACGATGTCGCCCGGCTGGATCGCGGCCGCCGGGACGGTTCGGATCTCGGTCGGGCTGATGAACTTTGTTGCTGTCTCGGACTTCAACGCGGCAAGGTTGCCGGCAAACGCACGCGTACGCCGCCGCATGTTCTGATCGAGATAGCGGCCCGCAAGCAGGAATGCGATCAGCATGATCGCCGCGTCAAAATAGGCATGCTCGGCATGATTGACGGTCTCAATCACCGAGGTCGCCAACGCCAGCACGATGCCGATGCTGATCGGCACATCCATATTGACACCGCGCGCCCGCAGCGCTGACAGCGCCGACGAGAAGAAGGGCTGAGCCGAATACGCGGCAGCCGGCAGCACGATCAGCGCCGACAGCCAGTGGAAGAAGTCGCGCTGTTCCGGCAGCATGTCCGAAACGTTGCCGGACCACACCGGGATCGACAACATCATCACGTTCATGGCCGCGAAGGCGGCGACGCCTAGCCGGCGCAACAGACCCTGCGCGCGCTGCGCTTCTAGCGTTTCGGCATCATCCCGCTCGAATGGATAGGCCTTGTAGCCGAGCTCGGCGAGCCTGTTCACGAACAACGCCGGATCAACGGCGCCCGCCTTCCATTCCAGTGCGAGACGACTGTCGGTCAGGTTCACGCGGGCCGAGGTGACGTCGGGTATGGTCGACAGATTGCGCTCGATCTTGGCCATGCAGCCCGCGCAGTTGATGCCTTCGACCGCGAGATCGAGATGGATGAGCCCGGAGCCCGCGCTCTTCAGATAGTGTGAAAAATCGATCTCCGCCTGCATGCGGGCACCTTCAGTTCAGGACGATACGGTTCTTCGACAGGAACATGCGCCGGCCGTCGGCATCGCCCTCGATCACGAGATCCCACTGCCCTGCGAGAACGCCATCGGCGTGGCCATGAAAGCTTCCAGGATCGGCTGCCGTGACCTCGATAGTCCGGTCAGCGCGGCGGTCGGTGGGACGTTCGAGACGGGCAAGGAAGTTCATTCCCGTCAGGGGCGCGCCCGCATGGTCGCGCGCCTCGATCGCGACCGCGGCGGCGCCGTCGGGCCGCCGGTCGATATGTGCCTGGACCTGCCAGCCGCGCTCGTTCTGCTGCCGCGCTGCCACGATCTCGCGCTGATAGGCGAGGCTGGCGCTGTAGGCGCTATCGACCTCGGTGCCCGGCAGCGTCGTAATGGCAAGGCGCATCATCACCATATTCACGGTGATGACGACTGCGAAGAATGCGATCGTCGTGATCAGGACAAAACGCCCGGTAATGGGTCGCGCGGCTGGACTTGTGGCTGCCATGATCGAATTCCGCCGTTATGGAAGAACGAAGTGGTCGGTTGCGGACGCGACTTCTCCGAGACCGATGTCTGTGACGCGGAAAGTGACCGGCACGGATTTTTCCGCCTTTTCATCGAACGGCGCCGTCACCAGCACGCGCATCTCGGTGGTCGTGTCGCGCGCAAGGACGATCATCGGCCGGTCCGGCGTCACGGAATCCGCGCCAATGACGTGAAGCTTGGCATCCGCCGGGCCGTCGACATCGATCGTGATCACACGATCAAAACCGCGCTTGTTGAGGAAGCGCAGCGTATATCCGTTGCGGATTCCGCCGTCGCTGAGCCGCACTGCGATCGGGTTGCGGTCGTGCAGCACATTAACGTCGAGCAAGGTCCGCGACATCAAGGCGTAGAGCATCAATGCGCAGACCAGGGCGATCAGGCCGGCATAGACGACCGTTCGAGCCCGAACCGGCTTGAAGATCTCCTCCTGGCCCGCGACGCGGCGCTGAACATTGATGTCGTTGTCGTACCCGATGAGGCCGGTCTTGCGACTGACCTTGGTCATGACGGCGTCGCAGGCATCGATGCACAGGCCGCACTGGATGCAGCCGAGTTGCGCACCATGACGGATGTCGATCCCGGTCGGACACACCGCGACGCACTGGTTGCAGTCGATGCAGTCGCCCGCCTTGTCGCCGAGCGCGCGGATGTCAAACGCCTTCTTCACCGAGCAGCGCGGCTCGCCGCGATCATACTTGTAGGTGACGTTGAGCGCCCATTCGTCGGTCAACGCCGCCTGAATTCGAGGCCATGGGCACATGTAGACGCAGACCTGCTCGCGCATGTAGCCAGCCAACAAGTAAGTCGACGCGGTCAGGATCGCGATCCAGACATAGGCAATAACCGGAGCGTGAAAGGTCGCCAAATCGCGAACCAGCGTCGGCGCATCGGCGAAATAGAGCACCCAGGCTCCGCCGGTCCACCAGGCAATCATCAGCCAGATCGCGTGCTTCAGTACGCGGCGACCGGCACGCTTTGCGGTCATCGGGCCTGCATCGGCCTTGATCTGGGCGCGGCGGTCGCCTTCAACCAGGCGCTCGACCGCATAGAACAGATCGGTCCACACGGTCTGCGGGCAGAGATAGCCGCACCAGATCCGGCCGCCCAGCGCGTTCATCAGGAACAGGGTCAGCGCAGCCAGCACCAACAGGCCGGTGAAGTAGTAGACCTCCTGCGGCCACAGTTCGATGAAGAAGAAATAGAAACGGCGGTTGGGGAAATCGATCAGCACCGCCTGGTCAGGTGCCCCGAGACCGCGATGCCAACGCACGAAGGGCAACAGGTAATAGACGCCGAGGCAAACGGCCATCAGCCGCCATTTGATCGAGCGGAACCGTCCCGAGACGCTCTGCGGGTACACCTTCTTGCGGGGCGCGTAGAGCGGTCCGTCTTCGTCGGTTATGAGATCATCAGGCAACACGGGCTTGTTCATCGGTCTGCTCGAATGAGGCTTCGATTGAAGCCTACATCCCTGCGCCGGGGGCCAATTGACCTCGATCAACGGTCCCCGGGTGGACTCCGGCGTCGGCTACTTGCCACCACCCAACGAGTGCACATAGACCGCCAGCGCCTTGACGGTGACCGGGTCGAGGCGGCCGACCCAGGCCGGCATGACGCCCGCACGTCCATTGGTGATAGTTTCGACCAACGTCTCCTCATCGGAACCATAAAGCCAGATCTTGTCGGTCAGGTTCGGCGCACCGAATTCCGGGTTACCCTTGGCGTTGTCACCATGGCAGCTCGTGCAGTTCTCGGTGAAGATCTTCTTTCCTGCAGCGGCGTCGAACTTCGGCGCGGTGGAGAGGCCGGAAAGCGAGCGAACATAATTGGCGACGGTGACGATCTCGTCCTTCTTCAGAACCCCGTCACGACCGAACGCGAGCATCTGCCCTTCGTGCGTCTTTGCGTGTCCGGAGCGGGCACCGAACTGGATCGTCTGCATGATCTGGTCGAGCGAGCCGCCCCACAGCCAGTCGTCATCGTTCAGGTTGGGATACCCTTTCGCGCCGGCGCCGCCGCTGCCATGGCAGGGCGCGCAATTGTCGGCAAACACGGTCTTGCCACGCGCGCGGGCCAACGCCAGCAGGGCCGGATCCTTCTCGATGTCGGCCAGCGACGCGTTGCCGAGCACCGCCATCTTTTCGCCGCGCAGCTTCTCGAGATCGGCAAGGTCGGTGACGACACTCGCGCGGGTCGAATACTGGAACAGGCCGGTGGTGTAGCCTGAGACCAGCGGCCAAGCCGGATAGACGACCCAGTAGCCAATCGCCCAGATGATCGTGGCGTAGAACGTCAGGACCCACCACCGCGGCAGCGGCGTATTGAGCTCCTTGATGCCATCCCACTCATGGCCGGTCGTGCTGCGGCCGGAAACGCGGTCAATCTCGTCGTGCTCGCTCATGATCGGTCAGTCCTCACGCAACGGCATGCGGGCCGCGGCGTCGAATTGGGTTCTGTTGCGGGGCCAAAGCGCGTAGCCGACGATGGCGATGAAGATTCCAACGAAGATCGGCGTCCAAAGCGTGCTGATCAGGCTCGATGCCAAGCTCTCGATTTGAATGATCGCTTTCATGCTCGTCACCTCAGCGCAAATTGGCTTTTTCGTTGTAGAGCTTGAAGTCGACGAGCGTGCCGAGCATCTGCAGATAGGCGATCAGCGCGTCGAGTTCGGTCGGATTGCCGGCCTTGCCGTCGAAGTTGCGGACCAGGGCCTTCGGATAGCGCTTCTGGAACGCGTCCGAGCCGGGGTTGTCAGGATCGGTCTGCGCCTTCAGATCGGCCACCGCGTTGGCGATCTGGTCCTCGGTATAGGGCACGCCGACCGCGCGGCTCGTCCGCAGATGGGCCACGATATCGGACGGATCGAGTTCCGTCTTTGCCAGCGAAGGATATCCGGGCATCACCGATTGCGGGACAATCGACCGCGGATTGATCAGGTGCGTGACGTGCCAATCGTCAGAATACTTGCCGCCCACGCGCGCCAAATCCGGTCCGGTGCGCTTCGAACCCCACTGGAACGGGTGGTCGTACATGCTCTCCGCAGCGAGCGAATAATGGCCGTAGCGCTCGACCTCGTCGCGCAGAGGACGGATCATCTGCGAATGGCAGAGATAGCAACCCTCGCGAACATAGATGTTGCGGCCGGCAAGCTCGAGCGGCGTATAGGGCCGCACACCGTCGACCACCTCGATCGTGCTCTTCAGGTAGAACAGCGGCGTGATCTCGACGAGCCCGCCAATCGCAATGACGACGAGAATGCCCACGATCAGGATGATCGAGTTCTTCTCAAAGACCTTGTGTCGATTCCAGAGGGACATTGGCTAACCTATTCGGCAGGCTGGAGGGCACCGGCCCCCTCGGTTTCGCTGGCTTGGCCGGCATTGACCGTCATCCAGAGATTGAAGGCCATGATCAGGGCCCCCACCAGGAACAGCGCGCCGCCGGCGGCACGGATGATGTAGAAGGGATGCATGGCCTCGACGGATTCAATGAAGGAATATTCGAGGAAGCCGAGCGAGGTGTAGGCGCGCCACATCAGGCCCTGCAGGATTCCCGACACCCACATCGCGGAGATGTAAAGCACGATGCCGATGGTCGAGATCCAGAAGTGCCAGTTGACGAGCTTCAAGCTGTAAAGCTGGCGATTCCACAGCCAAGGCACCAGGCAGTAGAGCGCGCCGAACGAGACGAAGCCGACCCAACCAAGCGCACCCGAATGCACGTGCCCGATGGTCCAGTCAGTGTAGTGGCTGAGCGAATTGACGACCTTGATCGACATCATCGGGCCTTCGAAGGTCGACATGCCGTAGAAGGCGACCGACACCACCATCATTCTGAGCACCGGGTCGGTGCGCAGCTTGTCCCAGGCACCCGACAGCGTCATCAGGCCGTTGATCATGCCGCCCCAGGACGGCATCCAGAGCATGATCGAGAAGGTCATGCCGAGGGTCTGCGCCCAGTCCGGCAGCGCCGTGTAATGCAGATGATGCGGGCCGGCCCAGATGTAGAGGAAGATCAGCGCCCAGAAATGGATGATCGACAGCCGGTAGGAATAGACCGGACGCTCAGCCCGCTTCGGGATGAAGTAATACATGATCGCGAGGAAGCCGGCGGTCAGGAAGAAGCCGACCGCATTGTGGCCGTACCACCACTGGAACATCGCGTCCTGCACGCCGCCCCAGGCGATATAGGACTTCGAGCCGAGGAAGGAGACCGGCAATGCGGGGTTGTTGCCGAGATGGAGCACCGCGATGGTGAGGATGAACGCGAGATAGAACCAGTTGGCGACGAAGATGTGGGGTTCCTTGCGCTTCACCAGCGTCATCAGGAACACGAGCAGATAGGTCACCCAGACGATCGTCAGCCAGAGATCGGCGTACCATTCCGGCTCGGCATATTCCTTCGACTGCGTGACGCCCAACAGATAGCCGGTGCCAGCGATCAGAATGAAGAAGTTGTAGCCTACCACCACGAACCAGGGCGCGAGGTCGCCGGCGAGGCGCGTGCGGCAGGTCTTCTGCACGACATAGAACGAGGTCGCGATCAGGACATTGCCGCCGAAGGCGAAGATCACGGCAGACGTGTGCAGCGGCCGCAGCCGGCCGAACGTCGTCCACGGCAGATCGAGGTTGAGCACTGGCCACGCTAGCTGCGTTGCGATGATCAAACCCACGGTGAAGCCGGCGATGCCCCAGAACATCGCCATCGCGGAGGCAAACTTGATCGGTCCGAGATTATAGTTGGGGCGTCCACCGATCTCCGCCGGCGGCAGTTCGGCCGGACGATCGAGATAGCGATTGCCGATCACAACCACGGAAACCAGACTGGCGACGCAAGCAAGCGCCGCATGGAAGCTGAACGCCGTGTCGTGCCCCATTGCCGCGCCGAGAAGGCTAACGAACGCAAAGACCGCGAGCCCCGACGCCAAGCCGGCCTCACCCATCGTCATGGACTTTGCAACAGAAGGTGGACTTGTCATGTGGAGGCTTTCTTTGGGGGCGATGACGCCATGGAAATCACGATCTCGCGGGCGGCCGCTTGATCGGCATCAATACCCGCGCCACGCCGCTCTACGCTGACGTCGCGGGTCAGCGCGACCAGGGTGAATTCGTTCGGACAGTATTTGGCCGGACTGGCTCGCCTTTCGCGCGCAATATCCGCGGCACAGCGCGCCGTTTCGCGGCAAAGGCCGCACACCCGCTGCAGGTCGCGCAGCACATCGCTGTTCGATAATGCGAGCGCTTCTTCCGACAAGCCTGCATGCTCGAGACGCTTTTTCAGCAGCTCGGGAGAGCCCCCGCGGCGGGCGAGAGCTCGAAGATCCGACGTAGGAAGATTGAGCTCGTGGGCAATCTCATCGACTTCCCGCGCGCTCATCAGATCGAATTCGCGTTGTCGGCTGAGAAACGCTCGCAAGCGGCTTAGGAGACTCTCGAATTGTGGCGAGCTGTTGCTGTCTGGTCGATCGGCCATTTCCGCACCTCTTTCGGCCAAGCTTTAAGTGGATCGCCGCGAACGTTGATTGACATGGATCAAGCGCCGTCAGACCGGTTGACGTGTCGTCTGGATGATCAGCCGCCCCACGCGGTGGCTGATGCTGACGGCATGCGAAGCTCCATGGAATCCGCGAAGATCGTCCAATCGCGGATACCCTTCTGTCTGCAGAAGTCGGCCTCGGCCAGCTGCGCCGCGGCGGAGAGCGACGCAGCATCGACTTTGAACGCCGCCTGGCAGGCGCGATGTTCATGGCCGGTGTCGTCGCAAACGGTCTTGATGAAACGAATGTCAAATGATGGCATGGCACCCTCGCATACGGGCTGATCCTTTGATCGCTAATGCTGCTATTGAGGCGAGGATCCCGCATTGATCTGCCGCAACGGAATGCAGATCTCGCATCGCGAGCAACGCATCGAAATCACGCGCCGTCCCCGCGGAACTCCCGTCCATGAGTGCCGAGATAGTTCTATTGCGATGAAGGCGGGAGAGATCGACGGGTATGACGGATCAGGTTGCTCTATTTGCGGAGAGATTATTCGTCGGGGGATGGCGGTCGGGCTGACGGCGGCCATGCCGTACCGCCGCTAACGGTCCATGCCGACGCCGCAACCGCAAAGCCCACGATCACGCAGATCGTGAGCAGCGTTGCAGCTACCCCCAGGGTATCCGCACCGATTGCCGTGATCACAGCCAAGGGAATCAGCACGTATACGAGGCGAATGGTCAACTTGCCGTCTCGCGCGTTGCTTTTGCGGCAGCCGCCCGCTCGTCTTCGGCTGACTGGATGTAGAACCCGGAATAGGTGTCGACGTAGCACAGATGGTCGTGCACTTCCTTGACGCCGGCAGCATTCTCCGCGGCAACGATGGCCGCCTGCCTTGCTCGCTCGTCCATGATAATCCCGCGAAGATGCACCACGCCGTTGCGCACCGAGACCTGCAGTCCCAGCGGGCACCAGTTCGCCGCGTCAAGCGCACGCACGATGCGATCATGGATGTGCTTGTCATCCGCCGTGGGATCAGGGATCTCGTGAGCGACAGATGCAACCGCCCGCAGCAGATCAGAACGTGTAACAATGCCCACGAGCTGCCTATCGCGCATCACAGGCAGCCGCTTGATGCTCTTCTTTTCCATGAGTTCAACCAGGTCCGGCAGAGGCGTTTGCTCGGTCACGGTGATGGGATCATACGACATGATCTCTCCGACCTTCCGCCCGCGCTCGTGGACGAAATCCGTCGCTGCGCTCCCCGAGCCGAGAAGGAATCGAAGCCAGCGAGGACGGCTGCGCTGCGTACCGATCTCGCTCCGGCGCAAGAAATCAGTTTCCGACAGGATGCCGACCAACTTTCCGGCCGCATCGACCACCGGCAAGCCGCTGATATGGTGATCCATCATCAACTTGGCGGCATCGAGAATCGACGCTTCGGTTCCGACCGTGATGACATGTCTCGCCATGATCTGATGTGCGCGCATCTGCCGTTCTCCCTTCAAGGCCGGGCAGCAAGCTGACATCAAATCGATCCATTCGCTTTGATCTTCCTCAACGCTTGCGGTTGACGGAGATCAAGGCACAGCAACTCCTGGTCTGAGATATGACCATGCCATCAGGAGAAGAAAATCATGCTGCAGAACCTGCTTGCCTCGATCGGCGTCGTCGCGATCGTTGTCGTGACCTTCGCCCGAATGGCCCGGCAGGCACGGCGCCCCCTGCTCAGGCAGCCTGCAAGATCAGGCAACCTGCCATCCCGTCGCCGCCGGCCCTTTTAGCCCGCGCGTGCCGGCTGGTCCGCCCACCCGAAATGGTTGACCTGCATCAATGCGGAGCGGTGCGCTGCCGCTAGACAGTTGTCATTCGTCGGGATCGTGCAAATGGCAGACTCAGGGGCGTGGCGCCCAGTTCTATTTTTGTGTCCAAATACCGGTGATCGAGTTCAGGGCTTGCTTCCCGGCGACGCATCCGAAGCCGCAGCGGACGATCTGCATTCGATCTCCTGCGCAGCGTGCGACGGTGTCCATTTCATCAACTTGAGAACCGGTGCGGTTGTCGGATCCAAGCGAGCTTAGGTTGTTGGCCAGCGGGTGAAGGCTGGGTGCTTATCGAGTTGACACATATCAACACACAAGCGCCGTCGGCATGGGAAGCAGAACCTCCCTCAACGAAGGACGTCGAATATGACAGACCGTAGCGAAACCCGTCCCATCGCCGACGCCATCCAAAGCACCGCAAATCGGGCGATGACCGTCCAGTCGGAATTCTCGGAAAAGCTGATCGAGGCGAACCAGCATTGGTTCGAGCAGATCCAGATCGAATCAAACGAAGCTTGGGAGCTGTTCCGCAAGTTCTACTCCACCGCCTCAGTGGCAGAGAAGATCACGGCTCTGCAGGACTGGACCAAAGGCGTCACGGCGCGCACCGCACAGGATGCAACGTACGCGATCGAGACCGCGCGTTCGCTCGGTATCATCGAGCTCAACCTGTTTGGACGACGGACCGGTGGCGCCGACCAAACGGCTCAGAAGGTCGCCTGACGTGCCAGCACGCGATGCTCCAGAGCGCCCGGAGGCCGGCGCCAGCGAGACATGGGAGGGGGTCGCCGTCGCCCCCTTCGATCGAGACCTTGAGCTCGCCGTCATCGAAGGCAACGCCATTCACAAGCTCGTCTTTCCCTGCCGTCGCACCTTGGGTGGCTGGGTAAAGTCAGGGACCGCTGAGCGCATCGTGGTGCAGCCGACGCATTGGCGCCCTTGGGCCAGATAGGTTAGGCCGCTACCGCGTTGGGCCGAGCGGCCAGTGGCTTCCAGCGCTCGAACGTTGTAATGTCGAACGGTTCGAGGGCTTTGCCCGGGGGAATATGTCCGATAGCATCTGGTACCGCTATGGCACTGCCGCGGCAGCGGCCGCCCTCGTATTTGCGATGCGCGCGGGCATGAATAACTATTTCGAGGATCGCACCTTCACGATCATCTATGTTCCTGCCGTGCTGTTTGCCGCTTTTGCCGGTGGCCGCGGTCCGGCGATCCTGACCACGCTTCTCTGCCTCCTCATCAGCGCCGAATTTCTGGGCAAAGATTTGGTGACCGAGCCCGGAAATCTGATCGATATCGGTTGCTTTGCAATCCTTGGTCCGATCCTTGGCTTCATGGGTGACCGGCTGATGAGGGAGAGCGATCAGGCCCGAAATCGCCAAGCCCATCTGCAGTCGATCCTGGATACGGTCCCTGACGCCATGATCGTGATCGACGACCACGGCAGCATTCGTTCGTTCAGCGCGGCGGCCGAGCGTCTATTTGGCTGGAAAACGGACCAAGTCATCGGAAAGAACATTTCGAGCCTGATGCCGCAGCCTTACCGCGGCGAGCACGACCGGTATCTCGAACGCTACCTTACAACTGGCGAGCGACGCATCATCGGCATCGGCCGCATCGTGGTCGGAGAGCGAAGTGACGGCTCGACCTTTCCGATGGAACTCGCCGTCGGCGAGGCCAAAGTACGCGGTGAGCGCTTCTTCACCGGCTTTATCCGGGATCTCACCGAACGCCGTGCGCAGGAGCGGCGGCTCCAGGAACTGCAATCGGAGCTGGTCCACGTATCGCGATTGACCGCAATGGGCGAGATGGCATCGTCCATCGCTCATGAGATCAACCAGCCGCTGTCAGCCATCACCAACTACATGCGCGGCGCGAAGGCGCTACTGGTCCCGGAGATGCCGGACGCGACGCGAATTCGAGACGCGCTCGAGCGCGCCGCACAGCAGGCTCTGCGGGCCGGCGACATTATCAAGCGCCTGCGCGAGTTCGTTGCCAAGGGTGAAACACAGCACTCCGTGGAGAGCCCGGTCACGCTCCTCGAGGAGGCCGTCGCGCTGGCGCTGCTTGGTGCCAAGGAGCAAGGGGTCCGGGTGACGATCCGCAGCGACCGTGACATACCGCCGATCATCGTCGACAAGATCCAGATTCAGCAGGTGGTGCTGAATCTGGTTCGCAATGCGATCGAGGCGATGGCTTCCAGTCCACGCCGCGAGCTGACGGTCGGAGTCACCAAGACGGATGGCGTTGCGACATTCATCGTCGCCGACACGGGCCCTGGTATCAGCCCTGATATTGCAGACCGCTTGTTTCAGCCATTCATCACGACGAAAGAACACGGTATGGGCGTAGGCCTCTCGATCTGCCGGACGATTGTCGAATCACACGGTGGACGCATCGTTGCGTCGCCGAATGCCGGCGGCGGCACGGTTTTTCAGTTTACCCTCCCGTTTGCGGAGGATGGAGAAGAAGCATGACGATGCGTCGCACAATCCTTGTTATCGACGATGACCCCGCGATGCGGGATTCACTCGCGTTTCTCCTCGACGTCAACGGCTTTGCCGTGACGGCTTTTGAGACGGCGGCTGATTTTCTCGATCAATTGGGGAGCGGCGCGGTCGACTGCGTCGTATCCGATATCCGCATGCCCGGCATGACCGGGCTCGAACTGGTCCGCAAGCTCAAGGCCGACGCAGTAGCGTGTCCCGTTATCCTGATGACGGGCCATGGCGATGTCGCGCTCGCGGTCGAGGCAATGAAGGCCGGCGCGGTCGATTTTATCGAGAAGCCGTTTGAGGATGAGGTCCTCTTGCGCTCAATCCGCGATGCCCTGGAGACGCAGCCGGCCAAACCGGCGGACGACGCCGCCAAGCGCCAGGCCGAGGCTCGTCTCGTCGACCTTACGCCGCGCGAGCGCGACGTTCTCAGGGGGCTATTGGCAGGGAAGATCAACAAGGTGATCGCCCACGACCTCGGCATCAGCCCGCGGACGGTCGAGGTCTACCGGGCCAACTTGATGGCCAAGACCAATGTCCGAAGCATGTCGGAACTCATGCGGATCGCCATCGCCGCGGGCCTCTAGACATGCTTTGTGGGCGGCAGCGCGGTGGGTCACGAAGGCCACTGGCTTAGGCCACGGCCATCATAGGCTGCCTTGTCGAAAGTAACGAACTTAGCCTCTGTTTCGCATCGCCAGCCAGATCGAGGCTAATGAGCGCGGTCTCGTGGTCCTTACGAGCAATGGCGCCGACGAGTTCGACCGGTATCCCATCAATTGTTAGTCGAACTGGTTCGCCGATCTCCGCATTTGGTAACGCACATTCGATGAGCGTTGCCTCGAGCGAAATGTCTCGAACACGGACTGGCTTTCTCTCACCTCGAAGCAACAGGTTGCCAGGACAATGCAGCTCCAGCCGGGAGGAATGCCGACGATCCACGTCGGAAGTGGAGGTGCGAATGACCCGGATGAGAGTAGCGCGCAATTCGTCTACCTTTTCCGATATGGTCATGGAGCCATCGCGGATCTCCGCAGCTCGGCGCCCCGTTTCCGTTGCCTCAGCCGAAACGGACGCAATTTGCGACGCGACCTCGCGCGCGGCATGCGACGTTTCCGCAACCGTTCGCGAGATATCCGCGGTAACTATGTTCTGCTCTTCAATCGCCGACGAGATCGTCGAAGACACCGTTTCGACATTCCGAATGACCTCGCCGATCGTAGACATCGACATCACGGAAGCGTGGGTCGCTTCCTGGATCTCGGAGATCTGCTGCGCAATTTCGCTGGTCGCTCTTGCAGTCTGCTCCGCAAGCGATTTGACCTCCGCGGCGACGACGGCAAATCCCCGGCCTGCGCTGCCTGCCCTGGCGGCCTCGATCGTCGCGTTCAATGCCAGGAGGTTCGTCTGGCCAGCGATCTCGCTGATCAGATTTGTTACCACGCCAACCTTCGACGCAGCCTCCGACAACTTGCTCATCGTCGCCTGAGCTTTCGTTGATGCGGTCACTGCCTCCAACGTCAATGATCGTGACGCTCCTACCTGGTCGGCGATCTGCGCAATAGACGCAGCAAGCTGCGATGAAGCTCTCGCCACGGTCTGCGCGTTGGTCAACGCCTCCTCAGCCGCCGCCGCGACGCTGCTGCTGTTTCTTTCCAGGGTCATCGCCGTGTCGGTCATCATTGATGCGTTCCTCGCCATCCGATCCGTGCCGGCAGCGACCTCTCCGACCGCAACATTCGTCGCACTCTCGACATTCTCCGCCATGTCTTGCAGTGCCCTGGCCTTGGCGATCTCAGCGAGGTGTCGTCTTTCGTGATCTTGCTCAATCTCTTGGCGCGCCTTTTCGGCAGCCTTGACCCTGAACTGATCGATCGAGCGCGCCATATCGCCCAGCTCGTCTCCGCGGCCGATGCCAGGGAGCTTCATATCGAAGTCGCCCTCACCCAATCTATTCAGCCCGCTGGTCATCGCCAGGAGCGCCCTAGAGACGCGCCTGGCAAGCAACAGCGTCACTGCGCCTAGAGTGATCAGGATTACTGCAGCAACTATCAGCACACTCCGAACTTGATCCCATATCTGAGCTTGGAGATCGTCGATATAGACACCGGTCCCAATGACCCAATTCCAAGGCAGAAAGCCGGCGACGTACGATAGCTTGGGTTGAGGAGCATCCTTCCCAGGCTTCGGCCACTGATAGTCCACAAAGCCTTGGCCTTTGAGCTTAACGACCTCAGTGAACTCGACGAAAAGCCTCTTGCCTGCAGGATCCTTTATGTCGCGCAGATCCTGCCCATCCAGCTCTGGTTTGATTGGGTGCATGATCATGGCAGGACGGAGATCGTTGATCCAGAAGTAATCTCCATTCCCGTACCTCAGCTTTCCAATTCTGGCTGCGGCATTCTCGCGAGCCTTGCTGTCGGATACGACGTTCCGCGCCGCCGCCTCGTGCTCCTCGCGGGCGATACTCAACGCGACCTCTGCAAGATGTTTCAGCTCGCTCTGACGTTGCTCGCGCAATGATGTCGCCAGGTTGCCTGTCTGCGTGACGGCGAGGCCTAGTAGTCCGCAAAAGCTGAGTCCAATGATCGCGTATATGCGATGTGCAAGAGAGATTCTTAGCTTCATTCTGCAGTATCACCAGATTTGATCAGGCGCCCCGGCTTTGGCCGTGCATGGTATCGCTGGGACTGCGCGCATCCGAGGCGCGTGCCATGAAGCGGAGTATCTATTGGCTCAAATGTAAGGTCGGTAAACTCGCCTATCGGAATCCGGCATCCCGCAGAATATCGAGGCGCTCCGCTATTACCTGGATCTCTCCAGGACGCTGCCTCACCGGCCAACTTTTCCGCGCAGCATCGGCTGCTGGCCGCCGAAGCCGGGTCGTTGAGTTAAGTCAATATCTGCTCGCGAATTCGCTCATAGCATTAAAATCATAAGAGTGATCACGGCGAGATCTGTCGGCACGCGAGTTTTGCAGTACCGCCTGCTCTTCTCGATCGTTTCGTGATCAGCGGAAAATATTCTCGGAGGAACGTCCATGGATGAAATCACCCATTTTATTGTTATACCGTATGATCGCGCCGATCAGGAGCTGGTCGCGGGTCAACAGCTCAAGTGCGCTACTCCTTCCTCAGCGATAGAGCACGCGAAGCATCTTTGGAAAACTATCGGGCATGCCGGCGCCGTCGCATTGGTGAGCACCGGCTACCCAGAGCGCAAGACCACTGTGCTCAGGAAGTTCGGCATGGTTCCAGACGATCAGATCGACGAAGCGTGTCAGCTCGTCGCATCGGCATGATTTGTATGAGGCAACTCGTCGGCTGAAGCGGCAGCTCCCCCGGAACCATCACGTATCTCGGTCTCATGTGGCGCGGGCCGTTCCCGCCGACCCGCTTCATCTAGTTCGCGCTTGATACCATTCACGCATCAAGCGCTTCGTTGAGCGATGCCGTCACCTCGTCCATCGATCGCAAGCCGTCGACGTCCCTCAGAATTCCCTGTGCGCGGTAGTAGGTAATCAGCGGTTCAGTTTGTGCACGATATTCCGCCAAACGAACTCTCAGCGCGGCTTCGTTATCATCCGCCCTCACATTGCCGCTGGCCATCGCTTCGGTTGCTCGGTTGAGAATGCGTCCCAGAAGCGATGCTTCGTCGACTTTCAACTGCAATACCCAGTCAAGCCTAAGACGGTCCGCCTGCAAGAGATCGTCCAGCGCTTCGGCCTGGGCAACGGTGCGTGGAAAACCATCCAGAATAAATCCGAATCTCGCGTCGGGACGGCGAATACGTTCGGCAACTATGGCGACGACGAGCTTATCGGGAACGAGTTCACCGCGTTCCATGGTCGCTTTCACCTGCATGCCAACCGGTGTCCCTGCCGAGACAGCAGCGCGCAGCATGTCCCCCGTCGACAATGCAGGAATGTCCAACTGTTTCGCCAAGCGGACCGCCTGAGTTCCCTTCCCGGACCCGGGGGGCCCTAACAACACGAGTCTCACTCTCGTTTCTCCTTCGATAGCGATAGTCAGATATTTTGCCCGATGCGTTCGGCTGCGGCAGTTCGGACCTACGCG
>NZ_LGTB01000020.1 GCF_001238275.1 Bradyrhizobium viridifuturi | reverse complement strand
ATGGCTACTTCGACGAGCCGGCGCGTTTGGCTTGTCCGACGTACTCCCTCTTCATTCTGAACCGCTGTGTAACCTATTGATCCAATTGGAGATGAAAACAGCGCGAAATTCAGAATAGTTACTAATATATCTGAAAGTGCTGCCTGATTTTGATTCAGCCATTCTTGCACTCGCTCAAGCCAACCGTCGGCTCCGAAATCAAGATCTTGCGGTGGTTTCGGTGTCCATTTGGAAGTCTCGCAGTTGGAAAGCGCCGCTTGGCCGGCGTCCTGGCGGGGGCTCAAGAAACTGGCCTAATGCGGAGGATTAGATGAAATAGCGTAGGTTGGATTGGTGTGGGGAAAGGCGATAGCGCTCCAGTGACTTGAATCCCCGACGCCTCCCAGACTGCTCTTCCGAACGGGAGCCGGCGCGTCGTACTCGCGAGTCGAAACCCAGCATTCCGACAATTGGAAAAGCTCTCGTGCCTTCAATGCAGTTCCATCCCCTTATTTGTCGGAATAGGTACTGATCCTTCTTGCATATCATGCGTCACTTAATCAGCGGTCCCAGGTTCGAGCCCTGGTGCGCCCACCACCAAGCTTTTCAATAGCTTAGGTTCGCCCTCGTATCGGCCACGCCGGCCGGCAGTCGTGTCGCGTCGGACCATCGACTGCCCAGGTTCGCTTCTCAAGACATCTGCTGATCTCTCACCGCATCCGTTTCGTCGCGCCGCGTCCGGCGATTGCCGTGCCGAGCGGTGATGCTGGCGGCGCGTTCCGTTTCGCTCACGGTTTGAAATTCGCCGTAGCGCGGCGGCGACTACTGCTTCTGCCACATTGGCCGGAACGATTAGAGCGGGGTGCGATGCGCGCGGGGCGCCCTGCGGCAACCGCAGTTGACAGGGCGAGGCGCTCACTTTAATCACCTGACTAATTAATCAATTAATTAAGGTCTGAAACCCTAGGGAAAGAATCCGCCTGATGCCGGCCGGCCATCGATACCAGAAGCTGCTCGCCCCGCGGTCAGGGCTTCACCGGTCTGGAAGACCAGGCGCCTGCGGTCAGATCCGTTCTGCAGATCCGCTCGCGCGAGCGCCGCGTGGCGCTGCACGCGCGACAGCGACCTCGCAGATCGGCGTGTCCTGCCCGAACCAGGGCGGGCTTCATTCACCCGTACGCAAAATGAGGAGTGAGGCGTAAACGATGGGACGTCGATCTGAGGTACTGATGGCGCAAGAGACCGCCGGCACGGACAACCGGCGCGTGATCCAAGTGGTGTCGCGCGCATTCGACATCGTGCGTTGCTTCGAAGGTCGGAGCATTCGCCTGGGCAATCGCGAGATCGCCGATCGCTGCGGTCTTCCGCGATCGACGGTCTCCCGTCTCACGCTGACGCTCACCCAGATCGGCCAACTGATCTACCTGCCGCAAGAGCAGAAATATGCTCTCGGGCCGCACGCCGCCGCGCCCGGCGCTCCGTTGTTTGCGGAAGGAGGCGACAAGCCCGCCTGTGCCGACGAGCGCGAACTCCGCACGGTGCCGCGCTTCGAATATTTCGAAGATCAGCGCAACTCGATTGCCGAGCCGCTTTCGGTGACGCCGCACCGCTGACGACCCATCTCATTCCGAAGCAGCACGCGCACCGGAACGGCCGGGACGTCGGCACCAGCCAATTTGAGCGAAACATCTGAAACGAAGGGGAAACGCATGCCTGAAGCATACATCATCGACGCCGTCCGCACGCCGCGCGGCATCGGCAAGCCGGGCAAAGGCGCGCTGTCGCACCTGCATCCGCAGCATCTGGCGGCCACCGTGCTCGCCGCGCTCAAGGAGCGCAACAAGCTCGATACGTCGACCGTCGACGACATCATCTGGTCGACGTCGACCCAGGAAGGCAAGCAGGGCGGCGATCTCGGCCGCATGTCGGCGCTCGCGGCCGGCTATGACATCAACGCCAGCGGCACGACGCTGGATCGCTTTTGCGGCGGCGGCATCACCTCGGTGAACCTCGCGGCAGCCTCGGTGATGTCGGGGATGGAAGATTGCGTCA
This sequence comes from Bradyrhizobium viridifuturi, assembly GCF_001238275.1. GTDB lineage: Bacteria > Pseudomonadota > Alphaproteobacteria > Rhizobiales > Xanthobacteraceae > Bradyrhizobium > Bradyrhizobium viridifuturi. Next base: position 142,480 of record NZ_LGTB01000020.1, on the reverse strand, counting down.
TCGCGGGCGGCACCGAGATGATGAGCTATCAGCAGACCCTCGCAGCCGAGCGCTCCAAGGCGGGCCAGCCGGCGCGGATGATGGGTTCGGGCAATCCGGCGCTTGACGAGATTCACCCGCAGTCGCACCAGGGCGTGTGCGGCGACGCCATCGCGACGCGCGAGGGCATCAGCCGCGAGGCCTGCGATGCGTTGGCACTGACGAGCCAGCAGCGCGCCAAGCGGGCAATCGACGAGGGCCGCTTCGCCAAGTCGGTGATCCCCGTGCTCAACGACGACGGCAGCGTTGCGCTCGGTCGTGAGGAGTTTCCGCGCCCCGAAACCACCGCCGAAGGCCTAGCTTCGCTGAAGCCGAGCTTCGAGCAGCTTGCCGATTTCGATCTTGGTAACGGCACGACCTTCAAGAAGCAGATCCAGCGCCGTTACCCGGGCCTCGAGTGGAAGGGCGTGCATCATGCCGGCAACAGCTCCGGCGTGGTGGACGGCGCCGCCGCGGTGCTGATCACGTCGAAGGAATATGCCGAGAAGCACGGCCTCAAGCCGCGCGGCCGCATCGTGGCCTATGCCAACCAGGGTGATGATCCGACGCTGATGCTCAACGCGCCGGTCCCGGCGGCCAAGAAGGTGCTCGCCAAGGCCGGGCTGACCAAGAACGACATCGATGTCTGGGAGATCAACGAGGCGTTCGCGGTCGTCGCCGAGAAGTTCATCCGTGACCTCGACCTCAATCGCGAGAAGGTCAACATCAATGGCGGCTCGATCGCGCTCGGCCACCCGATCGGTGCGACCGGATCGATCCTGATCGGCACCGCGCTCGACGAGCTCGAGCGCAGCGGCGGACGCTATGGTCTGGTCACTATGTGCGCCGCCGGCGGCATGGCGCCTGCCATCATCATCGAACGCCTCTGATCGCGAAAGGATAACGCAATGAAACTAGATTCATCGGTCGCCGCCGTCGTCACCGGCGGCGCGTCGGGCCTCGGTGCGGCCACCTCGCGCGCGCTCGCTGCGCAGGGCGTGAAGGTCGCGATCTTCGACTTCAACGAAGAGAAGGGTGAAGCCATCGCCAAGGAAATCGGCGGTGTGTTCTGCAAGGTCGACGTCACCTCCGACGAGCAGGTCGATGCAGGCTTCGCCAAGGCCCGTGCGGCGCATGGCCAGGAGCGCATCCTGGTGAACTGCGCCGGCACCGGCAACGCGGTGAAGACCGCGGGCCGCGATAAGAAGACCGGCGAGCCTACGCACTTCCCGATCGACGCCTTCAATCGCATCATCCAGATCAACCTCGTCGGCACCTTCCGCTGCATCGCCAAGTCGGCGCAGGGCATGCTGTCGCTGGCTCCGCTGGAGCACGGTGAGCGCGGCGCGGTCGTGAATACGGCGTCGGTCGCAGCCGAGGACGGCCAGATGGGGCAGGCGGCTTATTCGGCTTCGAAGGCCGGCGTCGTCGGCATGACGCTGCCGATCGCGCGCGACCTGATGGCCGAAGGCATCCGCGTCAACACCATCCTGCCGGGCATCTTCAACACCCCGCTGCTGCAGGGCGCCCCGGAGAACGTCAAGGCCGCGCTCAGCGCGTCGGTGCCGTTCCCCAAGCGTCTCGGCATGCCGGAGGAATACGCGCATCTGGCGTTGACCATGATCACCAACGGCTACTTCAACGGTGAAGACGTCCGTCTCGACGGCGCCATCCGCATGGCACCGCGCTAGGCGACAGCCAAGGCAACAGGAGACGAAGCGATGTCCGAAGAAACGCCGGTCCTCACTGAAGTCCGCGGACCTATCCTGATCATCACGCTGAACCGGCCGGAGGCCAAGAACGCCGCCAATCTCGCCCTCTCCAAGGGCGTGGCTGCGGCGATCGACCGGCTCGACGCCGACGATGCGCTCAGCGTCGGCATCATCACCGGCGCCGGCGGCACGTTCTGCTCGGGCATGGACCTCAAGGGGTTCCTGAAAGGCGAGCGGCCGTCGATCCCCGGCCGCGGCTTCGCCGGCCTCACCGAGGCGCCGCCGAAGAAGCCGTTGATCGCGGCGGTCGACGGCTACGCGCTCGCCGGCGGGATGGAGATCGCGCTGTCCTGCGACATGATCGTCGCCAACCGCAACGCCAAGTTCGGTATCCCCGAGGTGAAGCGCGGGTTGGCTGCGGCAGCCGGCGGGCTGATCCGCATGCCGCGCCAGATGCCGTTCCGCGTGGCGATGGAATTCGCGTTGACGGGCGAGTTCTTCGGCGCCGAGCGCGCCCATGAGCTCGGCATCATCAACCGCGTCACCGACGGCCCGGCGCTGGACGCCGCGCTCGCGCTTGCAGCTGCGATCGGCGCCAATGGCCCGCTCGCCGTGAAGGCTTCCAAGCAGGTGATCGTCGAATCCCGGCTCTGGCCCGAAGACCAGATGTGGAAGAAGCAGCAGGAGATCGTCGGTCCGGTCTTCGTGTCCGAGGATGCCCGCGAGGGCGCCGCTGCCTTCGCAGAAAAACGCGCGCCGAACTGGAAGGGCAAGTAAGGCCGCGATTGTTCGAAAACGGAGCGCCGGTTTTGATTGCAGAACCGGCGCTCCGATTTTTTGTGAGTGCCGCGCCGCACGCCGGCGGGTTTCCGCGCTGCTTGAGAGCGCTATTGGGTGAATGATGCGCAGCTTTACCGAAGACCAGGTCATTTTCCGCGATTCCTACCGCAAGTTTCTCGCCAGCGAGATCGCGCCCCACATGGAGAAGTGGCGAGAGGCGGGCATCGTCGATCGCAACGCGTTCAAGAAGGCCGGCGACCTCGGCTTCCTGATGATCTGGCCCGAGGAAAAATACGGCGGCATGGGCGACGAGGATTTCCGCTATGAGCAGATCATCATCGAGGAGACCGCGCGCTCGGGCTGCAAGGGCTGGTTCAACACGCTGCACAGCCGCCTGGTCGGATCTTACTTCAAGCGCTTCGGCACCGAGGAGCAGCGCGATCGCTTCCTGCCCAAATGCGTCAGCGGCGAGACCATCCTGGCCATCGCGATGACCGAGCCCGGCGCGGGCTCAGACCTTGCGGGGATGCGGACGACGGCGGAGGACAAGGGCGATCATTTCCTGCTCAATGGCTCGAAGACCTATATCTCCAACGGCATCAATTCAGACGTGGTGATCGTGGCGGCGAAGCTCGCGGGCGCCGAGAAGAAGCACGCCATGGTGCTGCTGATCGTCGAGCGCGGCATGGAAGGCTTTGAGCGCGGCCGCAATCTCAAGAAGATGGGCATGCCGGCGCAGGACACCGCCGAGCTATTCTTCAACAATGTGAAGGTGCCCAAGGCCAATGTGCTGGGCGAGCCGGGCAGGGGCTTTTACTATCTCATGGAAGGCCTTGCCGAAGAGCGGCTGATCTCCGCGGTCGGATCGATCGCCAATGCCCGCAAGGCATTCGACGTCACGCGCACTTACGTGATGGACCGCAAGCTGTTCGGCCGGCCGCTCGCCGAGCAGCAGAACACCCAGTTCCGCATGGCGGAGATGGATGCCGAAATCGATCTCGTGCAGGTCTATGTCGATCACTGCGTCGCCGAGCACAATGCCGGACGCCTGACCAGCAACATGGGCGCCAAGGCCAAGATGATGTCGTCGGAAGTCGAGTGGAAGATGCTCGACCTCGGCGTGCAGCTGCACGGCGGCGCCGGCTATATGGATGAATATCCGATCAGCCGGATGTTCACCGACGCGCGCGTCAACCGGATCCTGGCCGGCAGCTCCGAAGTGATGCGACTGATCATCGGCCGTGACGTCTTCTCGGAGCACTACAAGAGCATTCTGGACTAGCCGCTCACCGCGGCCAGCCGTCTATCTTGCTCCGCGTCAGCCGCGCGCCTGCCGCAGCGGCTCGCGCGCGTGCTCCTTCGAGCGCATCAACGCATCGACGAAGATCGGCTCCCAGGAGCGGATATGGCTGCGCAGCAGCGTCGGCAGCGCCTCGGTCTCACCGGCGAGTGCGAGTTCGATCAGCCGGTAGTGCTCGGGCACGGAAGCCTGCTGGCGTTCGAGGCCGGCGCGCGAGCTGATGCCGTAGAGCCGCATCTTGTCGCGCAGGCCCATCACCATCTCGGTCAGGAGCTCGTTGCCGGCGGCGGCGATGAACTCGCGATGATAGGCGCGGTCGGCTTCCAGATAGAGCTGGATGTCGTCGGTCTCGACAGCCCTGGCGATCTCATCGGCCCAGCCACGCACGGCAGGCAGATCCTTTGGCGGATTGGCGGCGACCAGCACCGCGGCGTGCAACTCCAGCACCTCGCGCATATCGAACAGATTGCGTAGCTCGGTCAGCGACGGCTCCACCACCTTGAAGCCGCGGTTGCGCATCGGCTCGACGAGACCGCCGCGGCTGAGCTCGAGCAGCGCTTCGCGCACCGGCGTCGAGGAGACGCCGAGGCTCGTGGCGAGGCTCGGCACCGAATACATCGTGCCGGGCAGGCTCTGCCCGGAAATGATCTCGGCGCGCACCCGCTGCAGCACCTGTTCGCGCAAATTCTGGTCCATGGGTGGTCGCAGCCGCCTTCTCGCCGGGAACTCCGATTCGTCCCTGATTATTACTTAGTCTTGACGGGACCGGTAGCGTATGACGTAAATGTGTAACGCGCTACCAAAATGCGTCACAAGGTTGACTGAGAGTGAGACGGCGGTGAAACAGCGGCTACTCGGCTATTGCACGCTTTGTCGTTCGCGTTGCGGCGCCGTCACCGTCGTCGAGGACGGACGCCTTGTCGGTGTGGAGGTATTAAATAACCATCCGACCGGAGGTGCGCTGTGCGCCAAGGGGCGCGCGGCTCCGGAAATCGTGGCCAGCCCGCGCCGGTTGACCGTCCCCCTGAAGCGGACCCGCCCGCGCGACGCCGCCGATCCCGGCTGGGTCGAGGTGTCGTGGGACGAGGCCCTGACCGAGATAGCCGACCGGCTCGGCAGGATCCGCGCCGAGAGCGGCGCGGAGGCAGTGGCGTTCGGCGTCACCACGCCGAGCGGCACTCCGATGGTCGACAGCTTTGAATGGGTCGAGCGTTTCATCCGCGGCTTCGGCAGTCCGAACCTGATCTACGCGGTCGAGATCTGCGGCTGGCACAAGGACTTTGCGCACGCGCTGACCTTCGGTCGCGGCATCGGCTTTCCCGATTACGACAATGCGGATGCGATCGTGCTGTGGGGCCACAACCCCGCGCGCACTTGGCTCGCCCAGGCGACGCGGATTGCCGACGCGCGGCGGCGCGGTGCCAAGGTTGTGGTGGTCGATCCCAAGCCGAACGGCTCCGGTCAGCAAGCCGATCTCTGGCTGCGCATTCGCCCAGGCGCCGATGGCGCGCTTGCGATGGGCGCAATCCGTCATCTCATTGCGACCGGCAGCTTCGACGCTGACTTCGTCGACGCATGGACCAACGGATCGCTGCTGGTCGATCGCGCCACCGGCCGCTTCCTGCGCGCCGATGCGTTGTGGCCGGATGGCGCGGCGGACGCTTTCGTTCGCCTTGATGCGTCTGGCTCGCCGGTGCCTTGCGATACGCGCTACGCGCCGGAGGGCTGCGGCCGGCTGCGAGGCACGCTGTCGATCCCTGCCCGCGACGGCCGGACGATCTCGGCGGCAACCGCGTTCGAGTTGCTCGTCGAGCGCGCCGCGCCTTACACGCCGGCGCGTGTGGCGGAGCTGACCTGGCTACCCATCGCGGACATCGAGGCGTTCAACACGTTGCTCGCTGCGCGGCCGCGGCTCGCCTATCACTCTTGGACCGGCGTCGGGCAGCACACCAACGCCACCGCGATCGAGCGCGCGATCGCATCGCTCTACGCGTTGACCGGCGCCTGCGATCGGCCTGGCGGCAATCGCTGGCCGGTGCCGCCGCCGACGCGTCCGCTCAACGACTACAACATCCTGCCGCCGGAGCAGCAGGCCAAGGCGCTCGGCATCGCCGAACTGCCGCTCGGGCCGCCCGCAAAGGGCTGGATCACGGCGCGCGATTTCAGCCGGGCCGTGCTCGAAGGCGAACCCTACCGGGTCCGCGCATTGGTGGCGTTCGGCACCAACTTCGTGGTCTCGCAGGGCGATTCCGAGCGCAACAAGGCCGCGCTGAACGCGCTGGAATTCCAGGTTCATGTCGACATGTTCATGAACCCGACCGCGGAGAGCGCCGATTTCGTGCTCCCGGCCAGCACGCCGTGGGAGCGCGATGCGCTCAAGATCGGGTTCGAGATCACGCAAGCGGCGGTCGAGACCGTGCAGTTTCGCCCACGCATGGTCGAACCGGTCGGTGCGGTGAAAGCCGATTACGAGATCGCCGCCGCGCTCGCGCTCAAGCTTGGCATGGGCGAGTTGTTCTTCGGCGGCGACATCGAGGCCGGCTGGAATTATCAGCTGGCACCGCTCGGCGTCGGCGTCGAGGATCTGCGGGGTCATCCCGAAGGACGGCGCTTCCCGCAGGCCTTCCGCGACGAGAAATACGCCGTCACGCGCGAGGACGGCACGGCGGCGGGCTTTGCGACGCCGACGCGCCGCGTCGAGATCTATTCGGAGCTGATGCTGGGACACGGGTATGATCCGTTGCCTGATCATGTCGAACCGGTCGGCAGCCCGCTCACGACGGCCGCGGACGAACGCTTTCCGCTCGTGCTGTCCACCGCCAAGAGCGGCTGGTTCATTCACTCGTCCTGGCGCCATGTCGCCTCGCTGCGGCGGAAGTCGCCCGACCCGGCCGTCGAGATCAGTCCGCAACTTGCCGCGCGGCGGGGGCTCGTCGAAGGCGACTGGGCCGTGGTGGAAACACAGGGCGGTGCCGTACGCCTGAAGGTGCGGCTCAATGCGGCGCTCGATGCGCGGGTCGTCGTTGCGAATTCGCTGGTGGGAAGACTGTCCGCCGCTCGGCCGCGATCGCTCGGCTGCGGCAGGCGCCCTCACTCGCAACATCAATGCGGTGCTGCGCGACGACGCGCGCGATCCGGTCAGCGGCTCCGTCCCGCTGCGCGCGATCGTCTGCGATATCCGGCGTGACAGCGTGGCCAGTCGCGGCGTCTGGAGCGGCCGGCGGCGGTTCGTGGTCGGCGAGCGCCGGCCGGAGGCCGACAATGTCATAGCCCTCAACTTGCTGCCGCTTGACGGTGGTCCGCTGCCCGACTTCCTGCCGGGGCAGCACGTGATGACGGCGTCGCCCGGTGCATCCGAAGCGCGGGCCTATTCGTTGACCGGATCTGGCGATCTGCCGCAGGCGCTGTCGGTCGCGGTGAAGGGACGTTTCTTCGACGAAGCCAAGGGCGCCGACGCGCCATTCTTCATGCCGGATCGGCTGCATGGGCTTGCCGTCGGAGATGAGGTTCTGCTGGAGCCGCCGGGCGGCATCTTCACCCCACCCCTGAAAGGACCGCGGCCGCTGGTCTTCCTCGCGGCCGGCATCGGGATCACGCCGTTCATCAGCCATCTCGAGACGCTGCAACGCGTTGCGCCACAGGATCGCGTCGCCGAAGTCCTGCTGCTCCATGGCTGCCGCAGCAGCCGCGAGCATCCGTTCGCGCAGCGGCTTGCGGAGCTGGAAGCCGCCACGCCGGAGCTGACGCGCGTGACATTCTACTCGGTGCCGTTCGCGCAGGATCAGATCGGCTCGCATACGTTGCGCAAGGGGCGGATCGATCTCGAACAGGTCAAGCCGCTGCTGGCGCGCCGTCCGCTGGTCTACATCTGCGGCTCGCCGGATTTTGTTGCAGCGCAGATCGAGGCCGCAGCGGCGCTCGGTATCCCGCGCTTTGATATCTTTGCCGAGAGCTTCGTATCGCCGCCGGCGGTGCCGGACAACCTTGCGCCGCGGACCATCAGGCTCGCCGGCAGCAAGCAGAGTTTTTCGTGGGCACCGGAGCAGGGGACGCTGCTCGACGCGGCGAGTGCGGCGGGTGTCGCGCTGCCGAGCGGCTGCCGTGTCGGGCAGTGCGAAAGCTGCGCGGTCGAGGTCGTCGACGGGGAGTTCACTCATCTCGGGCCTGTCGATGCAAGCGATGGCCGATGCCTCGCCTGCCAGGCCGTGCCGCTCACCGACCTCACGCTCGCACTTTGATGACCAAACACCATTGAACGCCAACCGCATCACCGGAGGGGGACCAGATTGATGACGAATGCAACGCACGACCAGACCATGAGCCTGCGAAAACCTGTAGCGGACAACATCGTGGCGCGGTTTTCGCAAGCCCTGGTGGCGTTCGCAGAGCGCTGGTTTCCGGATGCGTATGTCTTCGTCCTGATCGCCGTGATTGCGGTTGCCGGGGGGGCGATCCTGCATGGCGGTTCGCCGCTCGCCGTCAGCCGCGCATTCGGCGACGGGTTCTGGAATCTGATTCCCTTCACGATGCAGATGGCGCTGGTTGCGATCGGCGGCTACGTCGTGGCGATGTCGCCGCCGGTCGCTGCCGTGCTGGCGCGGCTCGCGAGCGTGCCGAAGACCGGGCGCGGCGCGGTGGTCTTCGTCGGGATGCTGAGCATCTTTCTGTCGCTGCTGAACTGGGGCCTGAGCCTGATTTTCTCCGGCCTGCTGGTGCGGGAGATCGCGCGGCGCACGGATATCCGGCTCGATTATCGGGCAGCCGGCGCGGCCGGCTATCTCGGACTCGGTTGCGGTTTCACCCTCGGCATCACGTCGTCTGCCGCGCAGCTGCAGGCCAATGCCGGCAGCATTCCGGCGTCGCTTCTGCCGATCACCGGCGTGATCGGCTTCTCGGAAACCATTCTGACCTGGCAGAACATGGTCACGGTCGTGATGGTGAGCGTCGTATCGGCAGCGATCTGCTATTTCACGACACCGGCGCCGGAGCAGGCAAAGACGGCCGAAGATCTCGGCGTTGCGCTCGGCGATGACCGCATCGAAGCCAGGAAGCCGGCGCGTCCGGGCGATTGGCTCGAGTTCAGTCCGCTGCTGACGATCCTGATCGCGCTGCTTGCCGCCGGCTGGCTGTGGCAGACCTTCCAGTCGGGCAACCCGTTGATCACGCTGTCGGGGCTCAACACTTACAATTTCGTCTTCCTCATTCTCGGCATCGTGCTGCACTGGCGACCGCGCAGCCTGATCGAGTCCTTTTCCAAGGCGATGCCGAGCGTCTCCGGCGTGCTGCTGCAGTTTCCGTTCTATGCCGGCATTGCGCAGATCCTGACCAAGGTGCCGAACAGCAGCGGCACCACGCTGTCGGACACGATCGCGCACTGGTTCGTCGGCGCTTCCAGCAACTCGACTGTGTTCTCGTTCCTGGTTGGAATCTACTCCGCGCTGCTCGGCTTCTTCGTGCCATCGGCCGGCGGCAAGTGGATCATCGAGGCGCCCTACATCATGAAGGCGGCCAACGACATCGGCGCGCATCTTGGCTGGACTGTCATGGTCTACAACATCGCCGAGACGCTGCCGAACTTCATCAACCCGTTCTGGATGCTGCCGTTGCTCGGCATTCTCGGCCTGAAGTCGAAGGATCTGATCGGCTACACGTCGGTACAATTCTTCATCCACTTCCCGATCGTGATGCTGCTGGCGGCTATCCTGATGGCGACCTTCACCTATCACCCGCCGATCCTGCCTTGAGCGATGCGGGGCGGGTACCAGGACGCAGGGTGCCCGGCCAGCGGCCGCCAATTCAGCCGCCGCCGTCATCACCAAATCTGTGCTGTTTTTCTGGGCCGTCGCGAATGAGGTATCGCGCCAGACCGTGATCTTTGGACTGCCATTTCATTGACCGCCGCGCGGTTCGGCCGGATATTGATCCGCGATATACGTGTTGAAGGTCACCGCAATGAGACACAATCCCCGCAGCCTGATGTGCGACATGCGAAGCCGCATGCAGCATCGCTGCGTCTCGGCGGCGACCGGCGTCTGTTGTTGATCGCTTCGAAAATCCAGAGCGCCCGACAATCAGACAGGAGCGCCATCATTCGGCGCGTGAGCACGCATGTCCCAAGCCCAAACATCCCAAGCCCAAACGTCCCAAGCACAAGCCCAGGCCTACGTCATCGAGGTCTCGGATCGAACCGCAGGTATCGTTGTCAGCGATAGCCGCGGCTTCTGCTTCTTCTCCTCGGACCGCGCCTTTGACGGTCTCGACGGCGGCTATTTCGGCTCCGCGCGCGCCGCGGAGCGCGCGGTGAGGGCGCACTTGCAGCGTCGCAAGGTGCGCGGTCAGCCATCATCGAATGCACGCAGTATCTGAAGGCAACCTTTGAAGGGATTGTTATGACGACCAGACGCACCATCCTTGCGGCCGCACTGGCGCTATCAGCGTTCGTGGCCGCGCCGGCTCGCGCCGAAGACAAGCCGGCCGAGATCCGGATCGGTACACAGAAGGGCGGCTTGTTCCCGGCCGTCCGCCAGCGTCATACCGTCGAGGTCGCATTCAAGCCGCTCGGCATCGAAGTCAAGTGGATCGACTTCCAGTTCGGGCCGCCGCTGCTCGAGGCGATCAATGTCGGCAGCGTCGATTTTGGTTTCGTCGGCGATACGCCGCCGATCTTCGCGCAGGCCGGTGCAGCCAAGATCGAGTACGTCGCAGCGGTGACGTCTGACGGCAGCAACCAGGCGATCATCGTGCCGGCCGACTCGCCGATCCGAACGCTCGCCGACCTCAAGGGCAAGCGCGTTGCGTTCGGCAAGGGCTCGAGCGCGCACAACCTGCTGGTCGCGGCGCTCGACAAGGCCGGCCTCGGCTGGGCCGACATCACGCCGACACCGCTGGCGCCGGCGGATGCAACTGTCGCCTTCTCCAGGGGCATCGTCGACGCGTGGTCGATCTGGGATCCCTATCTGGCGCTCGCGGAGATCAAGGACAAGGTGCGCGTCATTGCCTTCGACAAGGACGTGCACAAGCCAAACGCGTTCTACATCGCGGGATCGGACTTCGTTGCGAAGTATCCCGCCATCGTTGCCAAGCTCAACGCGATCTTCGCGGCCGAAGGTAAATGGGCCGCCGATCACCGTGAGGAGGTGGCCCGCGCGCAGGCTGAGGCGACCGGGGTCGACATCGAGGCCATCAGGCGCTTCGTCGCGCGCTCTAACTACCAGGTGGTGCCGGTCGATGCGGAGATTGTCAGGAGCCAGCAGGCGATTGCCGATCGCTTCAAGGCAATCGGGCTGATTCCGAAGCCGATCAACGTATCCGATATCGTCTGGAAATGGACGCCCGGCTCGTGAACGTCCTTCGGGCATTTGCGAGCGCGGGCCTCGTTTGCGACGGTCGTCGCTCGGGCTCGATACCCGAGCGAGCGACGGGCGGCACGTGCCCGGATCAGGCCGGGCAGACCATCGTCAGCAGCAGAAGCGTCGGCGGTTGACCGTCGCCGTTTGCATGTTCCCAGACCAGCAAGATGTCGTGCCGATCGGCGTTCGGCGCGTTCTTGTCCTTCTCCTTGACGTCGATCTTGATCGGGATCGGCGGTTCGGAGTTGAAGCATTTGCGGACGCTGGCATCGAGCAGGGCGCACTTCGTCAGCGGCACGACGCCGGCTTGGTCCTTGGAGAGGGGGGCGGTGCTTGCCTGAGTGGCGAGGTCCAGACGTGCCTTGCCCATCTCCCGCTGCCACCGCTTGCCGCTGCCGCCCGGCCATTGGTCCCGGGGCGACAGGATCGGCTGGTATTGGCCATATTCCAGCGTCTCAATGTCGATATGATCCGACGCCTTAAGTATAGCGACGCTCTTGATCATGTTCTGCAAAGGATAGTAGTGCGCGTTGATATGGTCTTTAAATTGTTGATTATTGAATACTCTTCCGCCCATAGGATTTCCCTTTCATTGCAACTTTGAATTGCTCTGGCTATACGTAAGTTATGCAACGCTGGTACGTCGATCGAATAGGTCATGCGGCTCAAGTTGTGCCGTCCGATTTCTCTCGCGCCCCGACCTACCACTCAAGACTGTATCCCGTCTAGTTCGACAACCTCTCGGGTTGGCGCGGATGCAGGTGGATTGCACGTCCGGATTGATAAGCAGGTCGCGATGGGTAATCTCTACCCTAGGCTGCTCACCGGGGGGAGCCGGCGATATCGCAGTAGCCTTTGAGAGCAGGGGAATGCTTTGCTTTGCATGCCAGTCGACAATCGGAGCGGACGACAATTGGTGCGCCAAATGCGGTGCTGCTGTAGCTAAGCGCGCAGACCCCGATAGCGAACAACGATTTGTGACGATTCTTCGCGCCGACGTGGTCGACTCGACGGGGCTCGTCGCGGATTTGGACCCGGAAGAGGCGGTCTCGCGCCTGGAGCCAGCCCTGATCGCGATGCGAGGAGCCGTGCGCCAGTTCGGCGGCATTGTCAGCAAGGAGCTGGGTGATGGGCTCGCCGCGGTATTTGGAGCGCCGATCGCCGACGACAACCACGCGCCGCTGGCCTGCCATGCGGCGATCGAACTGGTTCGACGAGTGGCAGGTTTGGGCGATCCGGGGCTGCAGGTCCGGGTCGGGCTCCATTCGGGGCGCGTGGTGGCCTACATGGTCGCCAGCGAGTACTCCAAGGTTTACGAGATCGGTGGGGCGGCGCAGCATCTTGCGGCACGGCTTGAAGCGGTCGCCGAGCCGAACCAGATCTACGCGTCCGAAGCCTGTCAGAACCTAGCCGAAGGCAACGTCCAGTTTGAATATCTGGGACGGAAGCAGCTCAAGGGATTCAGTGAGCCCGTACCGATATACCGCATCGCCGGTGCGACTGACGTCTCCAGCTGGCGGGTCCGCAGGGCACGAAGCGTTGCGCGGTTCGTCAACCGGTTGAAGGAAACGGCGCTGCTCAGGCAGTTGGCGCACGGCGCTGACCCTGACCGGCAAACGGCGCTCTTGATCGGCGATCCCGGCATCGGGAAATCGCGGCTGGTGCATGAGTTCGTTGACCAGCTCACGCGGGAGGGCTGGCTTCCCATCCACGCCGAATGCAGCCCGAATCTTCAAGGCGCGCCGTTCAGCACGCTCAAGGCGCTGGTGCTCTCGATCCTGGAGGGAGCCGCGGCCGACATGGACAGCTTGACGAAACTCACAGCGATTCAGCGTTCAGCCATCAATGCGGTGCTTGACCGCCCGATCTCGGATCCGGAATGGGCCGAGTTGGAGCCCCATGCGCGCGGTCGCGCGATCAGCGAGGCATGCTGTGCGATCCTCGAAGGCCTTGTCGTTAGCCGGCGCGCGGTGATTCTCATCGAGGATCTGCACTGGATCGATCGCGCCAGCGAGACCGTGATGGCCGCGCTCACCTCGCTGAAGGCGCCCGGCCTTCTGGTGCTGCTGACCAGCCGGCCCAATGGAATTCCCGATTGGGTCGCGCGCAGTAATGCTGAAATCACTGTATTGCGTTCGCTCGATGAGGATGCTGGACGCGAGATGTTGGACGACATCCTGGGCTCGTCGGCGAACATGGCTGATCTGAAGAACCGCGTCGTTCTTCATACCGCCAGCGTACCGCTATTCATTGAGGAGGTTTGTCGCAGCCTCAAGGACAGCGGAATCCTCCGGGGCCATTGGGGCGAACTGGCGCTCGTACGCCCGGTTGGTGATCTGGGAATTCCGAGCAGCATCCAGGGCGTCATCGCCACGCGTCTGGATCGCATATCGAAGGAGGAGCGCGCGCTGTTGCAGATTGCGGCGGCGTTGGGGCCGTCTTCGACGGAATCCATGCTGCGTGAGGTGTCCGGCCTGCCGCAAGAGGCTTTTCAGCGTTGCCTGACGGCGCTTGATCGCGTCGAGTTTCTCGTGAGGATCGATGTCGAGCAGGACGGCTTGCTCGAATTCCCGCACGAGATGGTTCGCCAGGTGACCTACGACTCGATGGTCGAGAAGCTGCGAGAGGGCGTCCATGCGCGGATTCTTGCGACGCTGGAAGGCAATGGCAGTTCGTACGATGAGCCCAGCAAGCTCTGCTTTCACGCGATGCGGGCGAAGGATTGGCAAAAGGCGTTCACTTACGGCAGAACTGCCGCGCGGAAGAGCCTGGCACGATCGGCATTTGCCGACGCAACCAACTACTTCGAGATCGCAATGGCCGCGCTCGACAAGACGCCGTTCGCTCGCTCGCGCGAGGCGGACGCGATCGACCTTCGCATCGAGGCGCGCACGGCGTTCATGAGCGCCGGCAAGGTCGCCGAATGGTTCGACCTCGGAAGGGACGCAGAGGGACGCGCCAACGTAGTCGACGATATCGGGCGGAAGGTCGCGGCGATGGCGGTCAGGTCGGGAGCCCAAAACTTCTACGGCACGCCGATCGAAGCCATCGAAACCGGCGAGGAGGTTGCTCGTCTGGCCGGTGAATGGGGCAATCCCGGTTGGCTCAACCTGGCTCAATATAGCCTTGGCCAAGCCTACTTCATCGCCGGCCGGTTTCGCGAAGCCGAGCAGATGCTGGGACAGGCGTGCCTCCGCCTTTCCGGGCCGGATGCCAGCGCGCCGCCCGGGACGACGCCGAGAACTCTGCTGTTGCTGAGTTGCATGATGAAGAGCGTAACCCACACTACACTTGGAGAGATCGACACCGGCATCGAATTTCACCAGCGCGCCGCGGCGATCGCCAATGAGAGCAATCGGCCATTTGATCGCGTTGCTGCGGGATATAGCGGCGGCTTCCTGATGCTCGGGCAGGGCAACCCCGGCGGAGCGGCTGACATCCTGGAGGAGGCTTTCGCGCTCGGGCAGAAGTATGGAATTCGGCTCTTCGTGCCAGTTGTCACATGTCATCTCGGCATCGCGTATCTGGAGCAGGGGCGTCTCGATCAAGCGCGGCTGACGCTTGTTGAAGCCCGGGAAGAAGCCAGATCGGTTGGCTACACCTCGATTGTGCTGCGAACCTCGATCTACCTGGCGCTCGCTGTCAGCCGGCTCGGCGATACACGGGCCGCGCTGAACATGCTGCGAGAGGCGCGCAACACCGCGCGGCAGCAGGGCTTTTCCGGTCTGGAAGCCGAGGCGCTTTTCAGCGAAGCGACGATATCGCCTGCCACGAACGCGGACGAGACGAATGCGGTTCTCAACCAGCTGCGCGCGGCGATCACGATTGCATCCGATAGTGGCGCGAAGCCGCTGCTGCAGCGGGCGGAAGCGCTTCTGAACGGAATGCTCGCCGATTCCCGGTGAAGCGTCTTGCGCCGCTAGGAGGCAGCTGCAAGGGGCGGCGAGACCACCTGCGGCGCCTCGGGCGTCTGCGTGGCGGTCGTCGCCAGCTCGAAGCGGATGCCGTGCACGGAGACGGTCAGCGGGATCGCGCGGAAGTCGTCGTGGAAGGCGCGGATCCGGCGGGCCAGCTCGACCGGGCTGATGCCGGCGGGCAGCTCGCACATGTCACGGTACATCTGCCGGGTGCTCTTGATGCCGCACCAGGCGATCTCCAGCTCCTGCAGCGGCGAGGGATCACGGGCGAGCTCGCGCGACATCCGCCAGAACAGATGGGCCAGCCGCACATAGGCGATCTGCTCGAGCCCGCGCACGCTGATCTTGTCGGGAATGATGAAGGACTCGACCCCGACGATGGGACCGGAATCGACGCGGGCGGCCATCACATGGGCCGTCGCGCCGAACGTGCGTGCGCCATCATAGAGCGCGAAATGCGCCGGCGCCCAGCCGGGATATTGCGGCGGGCCGGGGTGGAAATTATAGGCGCCATGGCCGAGCGCGGCCAGGATGCTCTCAGGCACGATGACGCTGGTGGTGAAGGCCAGCAGCCGTGCCTCACGCAACACCTCGGGCTCGATCGCCGCAAGCTCCTCGGCCGTTACCACGCAGCGGAACGACAATGCGGGATTGTGCGCCTTCAACAGCTCGGTGAGTGCGAATTGCTGGCTGGCGACGCCGGTGAGAAGGATGATGGTCTTCATGATGTCGATGTCCTTCTCTTGCTCTTGTGCCGCTAGCCGCGCTGCCCGGCCATGACGACGACGCTGCCGGCATCGCGGGATTGGCCCACGGTGCGGAACAGGTCGGCCGGCAAGGTCTGCCACGGCGCAATCTCGATGATCCGGTTGTTCGCGCTGGTGGCTGCCGATTTCGCCGCGCGGATATCGTCCTGCCACGGACAGAGCGCGAGCTCGAGCCGGCCGAACCCGCCGCAATCGGCGGCGAATGCCCCGGTGACGGCCTCGATGCTGGCCGCCATCTCGCGTGCGTCGCTGGTCGCGATATCGCGCATGATCACGGTGATCGCGTCATTCGAGGCCGCCTGCGACCTGACCACGATCATGGCGTCGCGGCCGCCGCTGCGGCTGGCGCGCCGGGCGGGGCGCATTGCGACGCCGAACTCGGCGTCGGGCCCGAGATCGCCGTTGTCGGTGGGCAGGTTGTGAACGATCGTCGTATGGCGAGGCGTGCCGGCGTCCTCCGCAGGGGCATGGTACGAGCGCGGCAGCCAGACGGTGTCGAGCGCCGTCTGCGATGACGTCAGGCTCCAGGCCTGGTCGAGCAGGTAGCCCTCCCAGACCGCGGGATAGGCGGTCGCGATGTGATGCCAGCTGCGCAGCAGCGCTTCGGCGGCCGAGGAACGGCCGACATACAGAGTGCGCGCCGACATCTCCCACCGGTTCCATTTGTGGATCGCGATGTCGCAATCGAGGAATGACGGCAGCAGCGGCGGCTCGCTGAGCGTTGCATCGGCCTCGATGAACAGGAGCGGCTCGCGGTGCTCTTCCCACATCCGCAGCATGAAGCCCGACTTGTCGGATGGACGCATGTGCTCGCCATCGGCGGCGTCGATCGGTACGATGTCGCAGGCGATCTCGAATTCAGCCAGCTTCTCCCGGAGCGCGCCGGCATGGTCATCGCCGCAAGCGCGGGGATAGCAGGAGACCACGCGCAGCGCCGCATCGGATCGCGAGCCCTCCGCCGGTGCGATCGGTCGCCAGTTGAGGCCGCCCCACCACATCTCGTGCGGGCCGTCGAAGCTCGGTCCGATCGTCCCGAAGTCCGTGAGCTTGGACTTCAGGAAATCGAACGCGGGATTCTCGCCGAAGGGGACGACGACCGCGCAATCGGTGCGGAGCGACCGATAAAGCAATTCGGCGGCGGGGCCGCTCGGCGGCTCAGTGAGGATGATGACGCCATGGTCGCGCCCTGGCACGGAACCGGCCCGATGGACGGTCGCGCCTCCGAGCCGATCGGACAGCCAGGCGAGCCGGCGGCGCTGCGCAGCGCTCATCCGGATGCCGTTCTCCGCCAGCAATTGATCAAAATTCGTCTGCAAGCCGTCCGCTTGCACCGTCTCAGCCGAAGCCATGCCCGCGCTACCCCTCGTTAACCTTCTACGGGCGGGGCGGCCAGATCAGGCGGACAAATCATTCGGCGCTGGTTGCTTGCGCACCGTTGGCGCTGCGCCAGGTCAGCGTGGCCGCAGGCGCCCGGTTACCGTCGCGGTTCTCGACCGAAAGGATGCGATCATGGTCGAGGGCAGTCAGCGCGACCGTGTAGATCGCGACGTCGTCTTCGAAGCTGTCGACCGGGATCAGCAGCATGCCGTCGTCACTGGAGGCGCGGAACTGACGGCCGCACCTCTCGAGGCCGGCGTCCATGAGCCGTGCTTCCGCGATCGTCTTCACGTTCGAGCTCTCCGCAGCCTTCGCGGCGCTCGCGCCATACTGCACCGTGATGCCGTGAAGCATTCCTTGACGGGTGAGCTTTGCCAGCGGCAGCGCGATGGTCGCGACCGCCATGCGGCGCGACAGCGGAATCCGCAGGCGAAGGTCGCCGAGCCCGGTATGATAGATGCTGACAGTTTCAAGCGCAGCCTGGCCGTCGCGCCCGAACAGGCCGACCTGCAAGGTCCCGCATTGCGCCTCGCCGAACACGTTCGCGGGCAGGCGGTTGGCGCCGAACAGCGTGTAAAGATAGGTGTGCGCCGGCGACAGCGCGGCAAAGCTTCCGGCCAGCCACATCGGCGGGGCCGGAGCTGTGCACGCCGTCGAGAGGCCCCGGGCGATGATGCAATCATTGATGAAGTTGGCGTCGAGCAGCGGCGCCAGAGCCTGCGTGCCGAGGTTGACGTCATGCTTGATGCCGCCGAGCAGCACGAGCTCATCATCGTCGGGCAGCAGCAGGAGGCGTCCGAGCACGGCAGCGGCCCAGCGTGCCGCGACAATGGGATCGGCGTCGGGCTGCAATGCATAGCGCTGCGCCAGCTCGCGGGCGCGCGACACATAGGCCAGCGTCCCGGACTGCACCTCATTCGCCAGCGCCAGCTGGGCCGCGGGGCGCTGATCGCCCTCGCGCAGCACCTCACCGCCGCGATAGTCGCGCGCCGATCCTTCATCGGAGCAGCAAAGCTGCTCCAGCAAGGCAACGTTGCGGATCAGCATGCGCTTGACATGCGGCGTGACGATCCGATCCGAGATCAGGCCTTCCGCGGTGTCGTCATCGGCGATATCGTCGAACGCATCGTCCAGCGTCAGCAGATACGCGCCGTGCAGGCGGATGCGAATGCCCTCTCGATCGAAGATGCGCCGCAGCGACTTCTGCACGCTTGCGGAATAGCCGAGGTCGACGAGGATCAGGTCGGTGCAGCCGTCGAAATCCGCGATCCTGGCGCGAAGATAGGCGAGCAGGCGCTCGCGGACGCCGGCGGCGATATCGGTGATTTCGCGCGGGTCCATCAGGTCGGGCAGGGCGTCGGCGAGCTCGCGGCCGCTCGCAATACCGTCGGGATATTGCGCGAAGAAGTTCATCACGGCGGGCGGCTGCGCCTTGACGATATCGACGAAGGTCGGCGCGTCGATCTTGACGACGCGGCTCAGCAGCTCGCTGAGAGGCTCGAGCGTATCGGCGGACCCGACCAGGCTGACGCGACGGTTGATCTCGACATAGGCACCGGTTTCGCCATGGCCTGATTGCCAGACGCGATACGGCAGCAGACCGTCGCGACCGAGGAATCCGACTGCAACGCGCGCGTCCTCGCGCGCCAGCGTCGCCCGCCGCGCTTCGATGAATGCGTCGAACGCCGCCATGACGGGGCCGAGCACGGTCACGCCGAGGTTGAAAGCCGGAGACTGCTCGGCGCTGCGCGCCGTCACCACGCGTCGCAGCGTACGGGCGCCGCAATCGAGCCGCGACGGCTGATCGGGACACAGCAATTCGAACATCGATGTTTCGCGCTGAAGCTTCGATGCCAATGCCGCGCTGGCCTGCGGATAGTAGCGCGGACGGATGCCGTAGCGGCGGGCGCCCTTGATGTCGGCGTGGTGATTGTCGCCGATGTGGAACGAACTCGTGGCGTCGACACCCTGCTCGGCGAGATAGGCCTCGAACAGCGCCTCGCTCTTGCTGCTGCCGTGATCGCAGGATGCGTAGAGGAAATCCCAGCTCAGTCCCGGGCTGCAGGATCGCAGCAGCTGCGCGAGCTGGTCGGTGCTCCAGTACGTGTCGGAGATGAAGCCGGTGCGGAGACCGCCGCGCTTCATGTCCATATATTGCTCGAGCATTTCCGGATTGACGCGGCACAGCTCGAGCTCGGCTTCGAATTCGATCTGCGCGAGATCCTGCAACGCATCGCGGCTCAGATCGAACAGCCTGAACGGAAAGTACTTATAAATGTCGGCAATGCGGACTTCGGTGGAGCCGCTGCGTTCCAACGCCAGCTTGCGCGCACGCGCCTCCGCCTGGATTCGATGCTGAACGAAACTGACGGATACATTCGGAAATTTTTCAGCAACGCGCGAAAGCTGAAAAACCCTTTCAAATACGCCATCCGGCGTCGTGCAGGCGCGCAACAGAAATGTATCGAAAACATCGAATGAACATGCAGAAACATTCTGCGCTCGACGCGTTGCGTCGACCGTCATGATCGTCATGCGCAAAATTCCCGCCAGTCCTCATGCGTTGAACGCCTGCATGAGACAAATCAGGCGCGATGATTCAAAAAAGTTGATGCGGGATTCGAAAACGCGCGCTTCGCGACTGACAGATTCAAAAAATCCGATAACGTCGAAATGGTGATTCGGAAAAAATTGCCTAGTGGCATTCATCGAATGCAAGATGGCGACCAACGGCGATGGATCACTCGCATGCTCCGCGCATGCATGTGTTCGCGTGGCGTTAGTTGATGTGACAACAGCGTTTTCCGACGCGACGAATTCTTCCGCGGGCATGCGAGGCGATGCTGAACGACTGCTCCAGACTCCGTAGAATTGCCGGCTGCGCCTCCGCGCAGCGGCAGCTTTTGCCGGGCGGTCGGCAAAATAATCCAGCTAAGCATTTGAAAAATAACAAAAAAAGTTCGCCTGGTTTGCTCCAGCCCTCCGTTCAACGCTCAGAAGCCGCATGGGATGTGTGCCAGCGGCGTTGGTTGGAGAGCGGCGGATGAGTTACGCGCTTGATGTGATGGCAGCGGTCGAGGTGGAGGCCACGGCGGCCGCGGCTGCGCCGGTCGAAGCCGCTGCTCCCTGGAGCAACGTCCCCACCGTTGCCGATGCGGGCCCGCTCGACACCGTCGAGATCCAGGACGAGGACAAGGAGCTGCTCGACCGCCTCGCCGCCGGCGACGAGGCGGCGTTTCGTGCTCTCGTCGAACGTCACGTCGATCGCGCCTACGCGATCGCGCTGCGCATCGTCGGCAACGCCGCGGATGCCGAAGACGTGGTGCAGGACACGATGCTGAAGGTTTGGACACATCGCGGCCGCTGGCAGCATGGCCGCGCCAAGTTCTCGACCTGGCTCTATCGCGTCGTCAGCAACCGTTGCATCGATCTGCGCCGCAAGCCGCGCACCGAGAATGTTGACGTCGTGCCGGAGGTCGCCGACACCCAGCTCGACGCGAGCACCGTCATCGAGCGCAACGAGATCGGCAATCTCCTGGAGGTCGCGATGCAGCGGCTGCCCGAACAGCAGCGCGTCGCGGTGATCCTCTCGTATCACGAGAACATGAGCAACGGCGAGATCGCGAGGTGATGGACACGACCGTGGCCGCAGTGGAGTCGCTCCTTAAGCGCGGGCGGCAACAGCTGCGCGAGATGCTCAAGCGGCACGAGCGTGACCTGCGCGGCGCGTTTACCGACTGCTAACCATAAATTTCGGCTTCTGAAGATTTCGCGCCTGACCACCGGCGGCCGACCCGTTTGATCGGGCGGACGGGGGCTGGAACCGCGTCACCTCACTTTTCACGATGCGGCATGCCATGCCCCATCACCACAGGAGCTACACATGCCCGCAATTTCCACCAATACCGCCGCGAACTCCGCGGTCCGCTACCTCAACATCAACTCGATGCAGGAAACCAGCGCGCTGTCGAAGCTGTCGAGCGGTTCGCGCATCACCTCGGCTTCCGACGACGCGGCCGGCCTCGCGATCTCGACCCGTATTTCTTCCGATATCACGACGCTGCAGCAGGCCGCCACCAACGCCGCGCAGGCGACCTCGATCCTGCAGACCGCCGACGGCGGCGCCTCCAACATCTCGGACATCCTGGCCCGCATGAAGTCGCTGGCCTCCGAGTCCGCCTCCGGCACCGTCGCCGACTCCAGCCGCGCCTACATCAACTCGGAATTCACGCAGCTGAAGGGCGAAATCGACTCCATCGCTTCCGGCACCCGCTACAGCAGCCAGAGCCTGCTCGATGGTTCGAGCGTGTTCTCGTCGGGCGTCTCGGTGCTGGTCGGCTCGACCTCGGCCGACACCATCACCATTACCCTGACCAGCCTGACGGCGTCCTCGCTCGGCGTGACCTCGCTCGACGTCTCCAGCCTTTCGAGCGCCACCAGCGCGATGTCGGCCCTCGACAGCGCGATCGACACCGTGTCGTCCGCCCGCGCCGAGATCGGTGCCCAGGAATCCCGTTTCAACTTCTCGGCCGACTCGATCTCGACCCAGACCCAGAACCTGCAGTCCGCCAACTCGGCGATCAAGGACGTCGATATCGCCTCCGAACAGGCGACGCTGTCCTCGGCCGAGGTGAAGACCCAGGCGGCAGTCTCGGCGGAAACCGCTGCGAACCAGATGCCGCAGTACCTACTGAAGCTGCTCGGCTAATTCGACGGACAAATCGGGCCGGCATGATGCCGGCCCGATTTCTATTGCGGCGGAAGTGTCGATATGACGGTTAGCAGCGCCACCTCGGGCACCTCGAGCACATCAAGCACGACGTCGGCGAGCTCCGCCAGCACGGTGACCACGACCGGTACCACCAATTCGGCCAGTATCGACTGGACGGCGCTGATCGACGCCGAAGTCAACGCCAAACTGGCCGCAGCGACCACGATCACCACGTCGATCACCGCCAATCAGGCCAAGATCACGGCCTACCAGTCCCTGCAGACCGAGCTGTCGACACTGGCCACCGGGCTGTCGTCGCTCAGCACCTCGATCATCAACTCGATCGCCACCAACGCGTTCGCCACGCGTTCAGCGACGATTTCCTCCACCGGCGACGTCAGCGCGTCCTCGGCGCTCAACATGAGCGTCAACAGCGGCTCGGCCACCGGTGATCACACGCTCCAGATCACCCAGCTCGCGACCGCGCAGAAGGTGATCGGCTCCACGCAGTCGAGCACGTCGACGGCGCTGGGCCTCTCCGGCACGTTTTCGCTCGGGTTGGCCGGCGGCAGCAGCACGGCGATCTCGATCACCAGCGGGATGTCGATGCAGGACGTCGTCGACACCATCAACGCCCAGACCTCGAGCACCAACGTCCAGGCCTCCATCGTCCAGGTCTCGAGCGGATCCTATGAGATGGTTCTGACGGGGACCCAGGACGCGGCCAACATCACCTATTCGTCGACCTCAGGCGATGACATCCTGAACAAGCTCGGCGTCACCGACACGACCGGAGCCTTCACCGACGTGCTGCAGAAGGCGCAGTCCGCGCAGTTCACGCTCGACGGCATCGCGCTCACCCGCAACACCAACGATATTTCCGACGTGCTGTCCGGCGTCACCTTCGATCTGCTGCAGCCGACGCCGAGCGGCACCAGCCTGAACATCAGCATCCAGACCGATACCAGCCAGATCACCACGGCGCTGCAGACGTTCGTCACCAACTACAACGCGTTTCGCGACCAGGTGATCGCGCAGTCGGCGCAGAATTCCGACGGCACGGCCGCATCGAGCGCGGTGCTGTTCGGCGACAGCACGATGCGCGATATCATGACCCAGCTCCAGCAGGTGCTCAGCGGATCGGTCAACGGCATGACGATGGCCGATCTCGGCCTGTCCTTCAACGAGAACAACGAGCTGCAGCTCGATACCGGCACGCTGTCGACCGTGTTGACGCAGAATCTGACCGGCGTCACCAAGCTGCTGTCGGCGCAGACCACGACGTCGTCGAGCCAGCTGAACGTCGTCAACACCGGCACCTCGCCGCAATCCTTCACGCTCGATATCACGGTGGATTCGACGGGCACGCTGAGCGGTGCCTCCGTCGGCGGCGACAGCTCCGGCTTTTCGGTGGTCGGCAACACCATCATCGGCAACTCGGGCACGATCTACGCCGGCATGGCGTTCACCTACACCGGATCGACCTCGCAATCGATCACCGTGTCGTCGACATCGGGCCTTGCGTCGCAGCTCTACCAGCTTGCGCACACCAGTGCGGGCACCACCGGTCAGTTGCAGACGCTGATCACCAATCTGCAGTCTCGCGACACCGATCTGCAGTCCCAGGTCAGCGACATCCAGAGCAATGCGGCGACGTTCAAGGCGCAGCTGCAGCTTCAATACGCCAATTATCAGGCCGCCATCGAAAGCGCGAACAACACGCTGGGCTACCTGAGCGCCCTCCTGAACGCATCATCGAGTAAATAATGACCCAGAATGCCACGGCCTATCTCGCCAACAATGCCTACCGATCCGCCGCGGTGGCGGTGCCGCCCTTGAAGGCGGTGGTGATGCTGTGCGACGGCGCCATCACGTTTCTGCAGAAGGCGCTGGACGCGCACGAGGCGAAGCGCTTCGAGGAAGGGCACGCCTATCTGACGCGGGCGACCGCGATCCTGCGCGGACTGAGCCACCATCTCGACGTCACCCGCGGCGGCGCCATGGCCGATCGCCTGTTCCGGACCTACAATGCCCTGATCATGGCGTGCCTGCGCTCCTACGGCCGGCCGCAGGCGAGGGAGAATTTCCGGCGCATCATCGCCAGCCTGACCGAGCTCCGCGACGCCTGGAAGTATGTCGAGGCAACCGCCGGCAAGGCCGCCAAGGCCAAGACAGCCGACAAGACGCTCGAATCAGCCGCCGGCCGCTGAGCGCGGCGAAGGCGCGAATCACCCGGCGGAGCGGCTTCTCCGGGTGGGGGCAGAGTGTCCGGGCGGGCGTCCTGGTGGGGAAAAGAGCCGCCCGGTGAGCACCATGCTGGACCTGACGCACCGGCGGCGGAAATTGATTTCCGCCGTCCCGCGAATGCTTTATGACGGCCTTGGCGACGAGGCTGGATCTGCGCGCGGGATGGACGTTGCGACATTCGAAGACCTGATCGACCGGCTGGGGGAGGATCTGTCCCGCTGGCCCGATGATCAACGTCTTGCCGCTGTCCAGCTGCTTGCCTCCTCAGCCGAAGCGCGGACGCTCTATGAGCAGGCCAGCGCGGTGCGCCGGGCGCTCGCAGCGCCGCCGGTTCGAGCCCCCAAGGGGCTGGTCGATCGCATCGTGACCGCGGCCGCGAAACTGCCCCAAGAGAAGCTGCCCCAAGAGGAACGGCCACAAGCGGCGGCCTCTGAGCCGGATTCGCCCGAGGCGCAGCTGAATGATGCGCAAGGCCAAGGCGAGTCCGACCAGCAGGGCAAGGTGCTGCCTGCACTCTTGCTGGCGCTGTGCCTGTTGCCCGCGCTGGCGCCGCCGGCATTGATGCTCGGCGAGCAGGATCTGCCGATCAGCCTTTCGCTCTGAGCTTTCATTTCTTGTTGCACTCCGCGCCGTTCCGCGGCGAGGCGGTCTGCGCGCGTTTGCATGCCGCGGAGCCACGGTCGATCGGCAAAATCTGCCGATTAATCAAATGATTTCAGGCGGATGAATCCGCGCCTGAAATCGGCGCGTCATCCGTTTTATCTGCGAACGACTTCACGACCCAATGTTCCAACGCGTTCCGCCGCCCTAGCCCGCGGCGAAGAGAGACTTGTCATGACCGTTTCCTCGGCAACCTCTGCTGCGACCTCCGCCGCCTCGAGCTCGTCGTCGAGCTCGTCAGCGAGCGCGTCGATGGGGATGAGCTCGACCGATTTCCTCAACCTGCTGGTCAGCGAGCTGCAGAACCAGGACCCGCTGAACGCCACCAGCACGACCGACTTCATCAACCAGCTCACCTCCTACGCCAACTTCACCGAACAGCAGTCGACCAACGCCAGCATGACGTCGCTCGCGAGCTCGTTCTCGAGCCTCGTGACGCTTAACTCGGTCAACTATATCGGCCACACCGTCGAGGCGAAGACGAACACGGCGGAGCTGACCAACGGCTCGGCGACCTTCGGCTACTCGCTCACATCGGCCGCTTCCAACGTCGCGATCGCGATCCAGGATTCGTCGGGCAATACGGTGTGGAGCGGCAAGGGGACCGGAAACGCCGGCTCCAACACCTTCACCTGGAATGGCCAGACCACGAGCGGCACCCAGCTCAGCAATGGCGGCCAGTACACGATCCAGGTGACCGCGACCGACGCCGCCGGCAACTCGCTGCTCAGCTACACCACGATGACGGGAATCGTGACCGGGATCGATGCTTCCGGCTCGACGCCGTCGCTGCTCGTGAACGGCGTCCCGATCAGCGCCGCCAACATCATCGGCGTCACGTCCTGATTGCTACCGGAGTATTATCATGAGTCTTACTGGCGCACTTTCCTCGGCGATCTCGGCGCTCAATTCGCAGAGCCAGTCGCTGGCAATGATTTCCGACAACATCTCCAACGCCGACACCACGGGTTACAAGACCACGTCTGCGATGTTCGAAGACCTGGTGACGGCGTCGAACACCGCAACCTCGTACACGTCCGGCGGCGTCACGGTGTCCGGCCGCGCCAACATCACCCAGCAGGGCCTGTTGTCCGCGACGACCAATGCGACCGATGTCGCGATCCAGGGCAGCGGCTTCTTCGTCACTACCAACGCGACGGCCGGCGGCACCACCTCGTATACGCGCAACGGTGCGTTCACCACCGATAACGCTGGCTATCTCGTAAACAACGGCAATTACCTCGAGGGCTGGCGCACCGACGCGCAAGGCAACATCATCGGCAATGCGTCAGCCGCAAGTCTCGGGCCGATCAACACCCAGGTCGCCTCGACCAGCGGCAGCGCCACCACGAAGGCGACGATCGCAGCGAACCTGCCCTCCGATGCCGCGACCGGTGCCACCTTCACCAGCTCGATGACCGCCTACGACTCGCTCGGAACCGCGAATTCGATCCAGATCACCTGGACCAAGACCGGCGCCAATGCCTGGACCGCGAGTTTTGGTAACCCGACGCTTGCTTCGAATTCGAGCACCACGACGGGAACGACGAGCAGCGGCACGGTGGCCATCACCTTCAATAGCGATGGTTCGCTCGCTTCGACGAATCCGAGCCCGCCCACAATCTCGGTGACGGGCTGGACCGACGGCGCCGCCAACAGCAGCATCGCGCTCAATCTCGGCACCGTCGGCAAGACCGACGGCCTCACCCAATACGCGTCGGGCGAGACGACGCCGCAGGTGAATCTCACCGGCATTACGCCCGATGGCCTTCCCTACGGCAAGCTGAGCAGCATCGCGATCGGGAAGGGCGGCGTAGTCGATGCGACCTACTCCAACGGGCAGACGATCGCGATCTACAAGATTGCGGTCGCGACCTTCAGTGACCCGAACGGATTGAACGCCGCGAGCGACGGCATGTATTCCGCGACGGCGGCTTCCGGCAGCGCCACGCTGCAGACGTCCGGGACCAACGGCGCGGGCACGATCTACGGCAGCGAACTGGAATCCAGCACCACCGATACCAGCGGCCAGTTCTCCAACATGATCTCGGCGCAGCAGCCTATTCGGCGGCGTCGCAGGTGATCACCACCGTCAACAAGATGTTCGACACGCTGATCTCGGCGGTGTCGCGATGATGGCAAACGCAAGCCGCGAAGATGCCTTGTTGCGCGAGCTGCGGCGCCTGACCGCGCGGGCGGGCGCCGTCAAGGCGGACGACCGGGCGCAGCTCGTCGCGCTGCTCGACGACATCGGAACCTTGCGCGATCTGCTGATGCGCGAATGCGCACGGCTCGACCAGGAATTCAACCGGGCTTCGGCCCGGGTAACGGCAATCACCGCGTATGGGCGCAGCGCACGATCGGTCAGCGCCCTGCGTCGCGGACACTAGCTTGAACGGGAGCGATGACATGACACCGGAACGCAACATCAAGATCAATCCCGCGGGCAATGACGAGCGCGCCAGGTCGTTGATCGCGCTGATCGACAATCTGATCGCGATCGTGAACGAGGAGAATGTCGAGCTCGCCAAGGGGCTGCCGGCCTCGCGGCTGAAGCAGGTCGACGAGAAGAACCGGCTTGCCACGCTGTTCGAGCAGTGTGTGGCCGAAGCCGTCGGCAAGACCGCGAACCTCAACGTCCAGGACCGCGTGCTGCGCGAGCAGCTGTTGGACCGGATCCTGAAGCTCCGGGTCGCGATGGACGAGAACGTGATGCGGCTGCGCGCGGCGATCGATGCCAGCAATCGCAGGATCGAGGCAATCATGCAGGCGATCCGTGAGCAG
The DNA here is from genome assembly GCF_001238275.1 of Bradyrhizobium viridifuturi. Classification (GTDB taxonomy): domain Bacteria; phylum Pseudomonadota; class Alphaproteobacteria; order Rhizobiales; family Xanthobacteraceae; genus Bradyrhizobium; species Bradyrhizobium viridifuturi. The sequence continues at coordinate 114,858 of NZ_LGTB01000020.1, read as the reverse complement.
CTCGCCAACGTATCGCCTTATGGGGCCGGCGGCCGTCGCGTCACGCCCGCGATGTCCTATGGCACCAACGTGCGGGCCTGATCGGGCCGGCGCTGGAGGGAGTAGGTCGTGTCGTCGCTCGATATTGCACGGAGCATCGCATTCAGCGGGCTGTCAGCCACGCAGGTGCAGATCAGCATCGCCTCGGCCAATATCTCCAATGCCGACACCAAGGGCTATACCGAGAAGACCGCCAACCAGAGCAGCAGCGTCACCGCTGGCGTCGGTACCGGCGTTACGATCACCGGGATCAGCAGCTCGGTGGACAAGCTGCTCCTGAAGTCGCTGGTCGGAGCCGATTCCGATCTTGGGGCCGCGGACACCAACAACAACTATCTGACCGAGCTCCAGCAGCTCTATGGCTCGACCTCGAGCGGGGACAGCTCCACGACGGGCACCTCGCTGGCCAATACGCTCGCAGCATTCGAATCGGCGTTGTCGTCGCTGGCGAGCACGCCGAGCAGCGCCTCGCTTCAGTCGAACGCCGTCAGCGCGCTCAACGCGGTCACAACGCAGCTGCAGCAGACCTCGAGCGGCATCCAGAAGCTGCGCGCCGATGCGGACCAGGACATCGCCTCGTCGGTCAGCGACATCAATTCCGATCTGCAGCAGATCTCCGACCTCAACAAGCAGATCAAGCAGGAAGCGGCTGCGGGCCAGCCGACCGCCGATCTCGAGGACCAGCGCAACAGCGCGCTGCAGGACCTCGCGTCGCAAATGAACGTGAGCTATTTCACCAATTCGAGCGGTGATCTGCAGATCTATAGCGGCTCGGGCCAGGCGCTGGTCGACAGCACGGCGCACCCCTTGAGCTACACGCCGACGTCCAATGTCACGGCATCGACGACGTATGTGGCGGGATCGGCGACAAGCGGCTTCAGCGGCATCACCGTCAACGGGGTCGACATCACCTCGCAGATCACCTCCGGCAAGGTCAGCGCGCTGATCGCCCTGCGGGACCAGACATTGCCGGCCGCGCAGTCGCAGCTCGACGAACTTGCCCAGCAGTTGGCCGCGAGCGTCAACGCCGTATCGAACCAAGGCACGTCGATGCCGCCGCCGGCCAGCCTGACCGGAACCACCACCGTGAGCAACGCGACACCGCTGTCGGCAACGGGAACGGTGCGGATTGCGGTCGCGGACAAGAGCGGCAATCTGGTGTCCTACCAGGACCTCAATCTGGCGTCCTACACGACGGTCGGCGCGCTCGCCACCGCGATCAACGGGATTTCGGGCGTATCCGCATCGGTCGATGCCAACGGGCATCTGACGATCTCTGCCACTGGATCCGGCAACGGTATTGCCATCAACCAGATGACGAGCTCGGTCGGCAGTTCGGGCGAGGGCTTCTCGGATTACTTCGGACTCAACGACCTGATCACGGGGACCGGCGCTTCCAACATCGCGGTTCGCAGCGACATCCTCAGCGGCACGGCGACGCTGCCGACGTCGACACTCGACGCGTCGTCGACGTTGTCCGTTGGAAGCTCGGTGCTGTCCGCGGGCTCGGCAACGGTCGTGAACGCGCTCTCGAGCGCGCTGACCGGGTCGACCAATTTTGCCATGGCGGGTGGGCTCGGCGCCACCACCGGCTCGTTCACCGACTATGCAGCCGCGATCATCGCCAACGTCGCCAGCAAGGCGACCCAGGCGTCGTCGACCTACACCGCCAAGCAGACTGCGCAATCGACCTATGCGAGTTCGCTGTCGTCGCAATCCGGCGTCAACATCGACCAGGAAAGCGCCAATCTGAGTGCCCTGCAGAACAAGTACGCTGCGGCGTCCCAGATCATCACGGCCATCAACGCCATGTTCTCGGCGCTGATGACCGCGATGACCGCAGCTTGAGTGTGAGGCCGTCGTCATGCTGATGCGTGTTGCCACCTTCGCGCAGTCGGACCAGATGATATCAAGCGCGCTGCGCCTGCAGGCGGCGATGGCCAATGAGCAGGTGCAGGAGTCCTCCGGGCTGCAATCCGAGGATTTCGGCGGCTACGGCTCCAACGCCGGTCGCGTCATCAATCTGCAGGTCTCGGTGACGCGCGCCCAGACCTATATCGATGCCAGCAATCTCGCCGACAACAAGGTGCAGGCGATGTATTCGGCGGTCGGCTCGGTGACCGATATCATCACGCAGCTGCGGACCCAGCTCAGCGCGGCTACCACGGGCAGCAGCACGGCGACTGCATCGGTGATCAACTACGCCCAGCAGGCGATGTCGCAGATGCAGGGCCTGCTCAATACCCAGTATGACGGCGAATATGTCTTCAGCGGTGCCCGCACCGACACGGCACCCGCGAATCTATCGAGCTTCGACACCGGAACCGGGTCGCTGACGACATCAGATACCAGCTATTACAAGGGTGACAGTGAGATCGCGTCGGTGCGGGTTTCGGACAGCCAGTCCGTTTCCTACGGGGTCACCGCCGACAATCCGGCCTTCGAACAGGTCATGCGGCTGTTGAAATACGTCGGCAACAGCACGACGTTGTCGTCGACCGACATCACGCAAGCGCTTGATCTCGCCAGCACAGCGCTGGATGCAACGTCGACCGTGCAGGCCAAGCTTTCGACCGCGGCGTCGCAGATCGAGACCGCCAGCACCGACCAGAGCGACTACCAGAACTTTGCCAAGACGCTGTCGACCAACCTCACCAGCGTCGACGTCGCAGCCGTAACGGCGCAGCTTTCGACTTATCAGGCGCAGCTGACGGCGTCCTACTCGGCGATCTCCAAGATCCAGAGCATGAACCTGGCGAGCTATTTGAGATAGTCCGCCATCTCCTCCGTCATCGGTTCAGGATCTTCAGCCAGACATCGCCGAGAATGATCGGCTCGCGCGGGGGAAGCCAGGTGAGGCCTGCCGCCTTGCCGAGCTCGCAATGGTGCCGTTGGCCTGCAGATCGGACAGCACCTTGTTGACAGCCTCCAGCAATGCCTTGTCGGTTTCGAGCGCGACGTAGCCGCGGTTGGCGCCGATCGGATAATAATATCCCGACGCCGTGATCTTGGTGTCGGGATGATCAGCGCGATAGGCGTCGAACCGGCGCAGGTCGAGCAGCGTGGCGTCGAATTCACCGCGCTCGAGGTCTCCCAGGAGGTCGCTGCGTCCGGGAACGAGGTGGGTGATGTCCTCGATCAGTTTTCCCTTGTCGAAAGTCATCAGGATGGCATCGCCCAGCGTGCCGCTTTCGATAGTCAGGCGAAGGCCGGCAAGATCGCCGATATTGGCGATCTTGCGGTCCTTGAGCTTGTCCTTGGCCTTGGGACCGAGCACGACGGTCATCGGTGAATAGATGTAGGGCTGACTTGGCGCCAGCACTCCGATCGGGATCCGGCGGCGGCGATCGTCGCGGGTCGCGCCATCGAAGTCCGGCAACTTGGCCGTCGTGACGCCGGGCGCCTTCAGCGAATCCGTGGTGAGCGCGTAGCCGCCGACCAGCGCGCAACGTCCGTCCGACAGCAGGGCATTGGCTTCCAGCGCCGGGCTCGAATCCTCGTCGAGCTTGCTCTCGAACCACTGGATCTTGAGCGGACGCCCGAGCCGCTCGGCAATCGCTTGCGCGAGCGCGACGTCGAAGCCGGCGTCCGGTTTGCCGCGATGATGCGCCGACAAGGGCGGCAGGTCCTCGTCGAGGCATACTTTGAGCGGCGCGTCGGCGGCATGCGCCAGCGCCGTCGTGGCGAGAAGCAGAGCCGTCGCAATGCCGGCAAGCAGGGCCCTCATTGGGTCCTCCGGCTCGACAGGAAGGCCCAGACGTCGGCGATTTCCTGCTCGCTCAGGATATCGGCCCAGGGCGGCATCTTGCCGTTCTTGCCTTGCTTCACCGTGGTCACGAAGCGCGTCTTGTCGCCGGCAAACGCGCGCAGGTCCGGCGTGATGGTGCCGGAGTTGACCATGTTGGGACCATGGCAATGCGAGCAGTTCTTGGCGTAGGTGACCTTGCCTTGGTCGGTCTGGCCTTCAAGGTCGATTGCACTGGCTTGCTGCGCGGCCGCCGGGATCAAGGTGATCAAGGCCGCCGCGACGGCGGCGAAGATCGCCGCCGTCAACAGGGTTACTCTTTCAGTCACGTGTGCTCCGCGCTCAGTTCTTGACCGCGAAAACCCACACCGAGCCGCCGGGCGGCACCTTGGCAAGCCGCTCGTCGCCCGAGAACAGCGAATAGACGCCGCCATATCCCGAGGTGACGGCAACATATTGCACGCCGTCCTGCTGCCAGGTTACCGGTTGTCCTTCGATGCCCGAGCCGGTCTGGAACTGCCAGAGCTTCTTGCCGTTGTCGGCGTCGAACGCCTCGAACTCGCCGGTCAACTGACCGGAGAACACCACGCCGCCGGCCGTGGAGAGCACGCCGGAGAAGCGCGGAATATCGCTCGGCGCTTCCCACTTCGCCTTGCCGGTCATCGGATCGATCGCCTTGAGATGGCCGCGCGGTCCGGTGCCCCATTCCCAGGGGTCGGTGAGGTCCATGCCGAGATACCATTCGCCCTGCTTGAACGTCACCGGCTCGGCCTTGTACTTGCCGCCGAAGGCGAGCGTGTTGGCATAGGCGAGGCCGGTCTGCGGATTGAACGACATCGGCTCCCAGTTCTTGCCGCCGAGGATCGACGGGTAGACCGTGACCTTCTTGCCGTCACGCGCATCCTTGGCGACGTCGGTCTCGATCGGCCGTCCGGTCTTCAGGTCGACGCCGGTAGCCCAGTTGACGTTCACATAGGGATTGGCCGCGAGCAGCTTCCCGTTGGTGCGGTCGAGCACGTAGAAGAAGCCGTTGCGGTTGGCGTCCATCAGCACCTTGGTCGGCTTGCCCTCGACATTCATGTCGGCGAGCACCATCTCGGCCACCGAGTCGTAGTCGAACGGGTTGTTCGGCGAGAACTGGTAGTGCCACTTGATCTTCCCGGTCTTCGGATCGAGCGCCAGCACCGAGCAGGTGTAGAGGTTGTCGCCGGGACGCACGGCCGAGTTGAACGGTCCGGGATTGCCGATGCCCCAATAAACCGTGTTCAATTCAGCATCGTAGGAGCCGGTGATCCAGGTCGATCCGCCGCCGAGCTTCCAGGTATCGCCCTTCCAGGTGTCGCCGCCGGGCTCGTCTGGGGTCGGGATCGAGTAGGTCCGCCAGAGCTTCTTGCCGGTGGCCGGATCCCAGCCGTCGATGAAGCCACGGGTGCCGAATTCGGCGCCCGAGATGCCGGTGATCACGACGCCGTCGGCGACCAGCGGCGCCACCGTCATCGAGTAGCCTTCCTTGATGTCCGCAGCCTTCTCGCGCCACAGCTCCTTGCCGGTCTTGGCATCGAGCGCGATCACATTGGCGTCGAGGGTGGTGCGGAACAGTTTGCCGTCATAGAGGGCAGCGCCGCGATTGATGATGCCGCAGCAGACGATGCGCGGCGTCTCGGCGGGATATTCGACCTTGGTCTTCCAGATCTGCTTGCCGGTCTTGGCGTCGATCGCGATCGTGGCGTTGTGCGTGGTGACGTAGAGGACGCCTTGATACACGAGCGGCTGCGATTCTTCGCTGCGGTCGTCGTTCAGGCTGTAGTTCCAGACCGGCACCAGATTCTTGACGGTGTCCTTGTTGATCTGGTTCAGCGTCGAGAAGCGCTGAAGGTTGTAACCCATTCCGTAATTGAGAACGTTCGATGTATCCGTCGCACCCTTGACCAACTGCTCGTTGGTCTGAGCGCTTGCACCGTAAGATGCAAGAATCACGAGGCTTGCGGCCAGCGCAATGCGTCTCATCCTATCCTCCCAATGAACCTTTTGCTGCACGCCTATCCTGACGTTGCGGATGGAACCATCGGCCTGAAACCAAAACGGGTCAATACGAAAACGTGAACGAACCCCAGTCACCGCGCAAAGCCGATCGAGGGCGTCGACTTTTCCGCTGATGCGTCCGTAGCTTACCGTCGTGTGGAATACGCAAGGCCACGGTCGGCTCGACCTTATGCCGCAGCGCGAACGGTTCGATCAGCTCGACGGTGCATGGGGGCAGGCACTTGGCCGCGGCTTGGTGCCCCGCTTGTCCAGCGGCACATTGCAATTGTCGATGCGCTGCTCGTCGGTCCATTTGCGTCCGAGCCGTTCCTTGCCGGTGAGCACACGCGGCTGGACGGCCTTCGCCGCCGGGGCAGGGACCGTGTTTTGCGCGGACACGGGCGCACTCAGACCGAGCGCGACGACGCAGCCCAACATGGTCCCGCAAATGCCGCGCATGGGTTACCTCGCTTGTTCCGGTGCAATGCCATCTGGCCGGCTGCCACAGATGAGCCGTGAGGCAGTTTCTTTCCACCCGAATCCCGACAGGCCGTGCTGGTCGCACGCGCTGTAGGAAGCTTCGTCGAAGCTGCTATGGTGGGCCTTGATCACAGGGCACACTCCGCGTCCGCGGCGGAGCGGCACTCAAGGGAGACGAATGATGATTTCGCGCCGATCGCTTGCTTTGACTTTGGCCGCTGCCGTCCTGTCCGGTCCCGCTCTGGCCGCATCGGTTGGCCGCAGCGCGCTCAAGATGCTCGACCCCGACAATGACGGTACCGTCGACCTTGCCGAAGCCAAGAAGGCTGCCGCCGACCTGTTCGCGAAGCTCGATCCCGACCACGACGGCACGCTCGACGTCCGCGAATTGCGCGGACGGCTGACCGCGAAGGAGCTCAAGATGGCCGATCCGGATCACGACGGCACCCTGACGCTCGACGAATACCTCGCGGTCGTCGAGCAGCGTTTCAAGGCCGCCGATCCCGACAACGACGGAACGCTGGATGCGAAAGAGCTGAAGACGCGCGCCGGCCGGGCGCTGCTGCGCCTGCTCAAATAAGTCCGTGCCTCAGGATTGTGCCGGGTGGACTCCGGTTATTGATGCAGGATTCTGCGCATCACAAAAAAAAGTTGCGATTTCGCTCTTGGGCAAGACGTCGCCGGCGCAATCGGGTCTGCTTATCCGTGCGTCGCCGCCCGGCAGTCGGAAAATGCCTGACAGATCAGCGTCGGGATTTCCCGGCCGTTCAAGAGCCGGACGGACGTCAGCGAGCCGTCGTCCGCTTCGGCATGTCCAGCAGCGAAGTCGGGTCCTTAACCGGCCGGCTTGCGCCCTGGAAAGGCCAGCCCTAGCTTGCCGTGCGGCGCGAGGCTTGCGCCAACTTATACTTGGGAGAAGGAAATGGCCTGGAAAACACCGAAGATCGTCGAAGTGCCGGTGGGCATGGAAATCAACATGTACGCCTGCGCAGCGCGCAAGTAAGACACCATTGACGACCTGCCACGGCTTCTATGGCGAATGCCGCCGAAGCCGTGGCATTGTCGACCTATCCTTTCTCGGCGCATCATCGCGCGCCTTGCCCGCGCTCAGGGGCGGCTCTTGAAGCGTGCAAATCGAAGCGCGAGGGTCGGCAGCACCAGCAGACTCAGCGCCATCGACGTCATCAGACCCCCAAGGATGACGACCGCCATCGGGCCCTCGATTTCACGCCCCGGCTCTCCTGCACCGATCGCCAGCGGCAGCAATCCAAGGCCAGTCACGAGAGACGTCATCAGGATCGGGACGAGGCGGTCGGCCGCGCCCTCGATCACGGTATCCAGCCCCCACACGCGACCGTCGACCAGGACGAGGTGCTCGTAATGCGAGATCATGAGGATCGAGTTGCGCAGCGTGATTCCGAACAGCGTAACGAAGCCGACCATCGATCCGAGTGAAAGCAGGCCACCGGTCAACGCCAGTGCGAACACGCCACCGACAAACGCAAACGGCAAGTTGATCAAGACCAGCAACAGATTTCGCCAATGGCCGGTCACCATCGCAAGAAGAACGACGATGCCTGTCCCGGCTAGCAAGGAGTTGATGATGAGATCGTGCCGCGATCGCGCCTGCGCCTCGGCTGCACCGGCAAATTCCACGTGAGCACCGGGCGGCAACGTGACCTCGCGGGCCAGCTTGCGTTTGGCGGCGGCCACAAAGGATTCGAGATCGCGTCCGCTGACGTTCGCCGTTACGGTCTGAACGCGCTGCGCATTCAGGTGCTGGATCTGATAACGGCCCGAGGTCTCGTAGACGTCGGCGATTTGCTTCAGCAGAATGTAAGCGCCGCTCGGCGTGCGTACAGGTAAGTCACCGATCTGAGTGACTCGGGCGCGGACATGCGCGTCGAGGATCACGATGACATTGAAGACGGCGTTGCCTTCATATCCCTGGCCGACGACATCGCCCTGATAGGCGGTGCGAATGAGTTCGAGCACTTCGACCGCATCAAGGCCCCAGCGCTGCAGATCCGTCGGGCGAAGCGTCACATTCACTTGCGGCATTCCCGGCGGGGATCGTTGCTGCACATCGGCGGCCCCCGCGACTTCATCCAGTTCTCGCGCGACGTCGCGCGCCGCGCGCTCGAGCAAATCGAGATCGGGCCCGTAGATGTTGACGACTACCGCCGCGGTGAAGCCGGAGACGGTCTCCTCGACACGTTCCGTCAGATAGGTCTTGCTCGAGAAGGAGACCCCGGGGAAGCCGGCAAGAGCGACCCTGATGCGCGCCTCGGCGGCGGATTGCGCCCGACCCGAGAGCCCCGGCTCCAGGTCGACCTCGAACTCGCTGGAATGTGGCCCGACCGTGTCGATGCCGGCCTCGGCGCGGCCTGCATGCTGCGCCACCCGGCGCACACCCGGAATTTTTAGAAGCGTATCGGTCATCAGCTTGCCGATCCGAAGCGATTCGTCGAGCGAAGTGCCGGGGATCGCTGAGACGTGCAGAATCAGATGGCCTTCGCGCAGATCCGGCAGGAACGTCCCGCCGAAGAAAGGCAGCATTGCAGCGCCTGCGATCGTCAAAACCGCGGCCGCCGCCGTTACCAGCTTCGGGTAACGGCCGATATGACGCAGCAAGGCCTCGTAGTAGCGACGGGACCACCGTACCGCGGGCGGTTCATGCAGGCGCTGTCCGCCGGTCCTCCCGACCAGAAGCAGCATGGAAAGCGCCGGCGTCACCGTGAGGGCGACTGCCAGCGAGGCGAGCACGGCCAAGATGTAGGCGATGCCGAGCGGCCCGAAGAGGCGGCCGGCAATACCGGAAAGCGTCAGGATCGGGAAGAAGACCAGCAGCACCGCAAATGTCGCATAGGCAACGGCGGTACGCACTTCGAGGAAGGCCTCGAGCACGACGCGAGCCTCGGGTCTCGGCGCTGTCGCCCGGCGGTTTTCGCGCAGTCGACGCACCACATTCTCGACGCCGATCACGGCGTCATCGACGACTTCGCCGATCGCGATTGCGAGGCCGCCCAGCGTCATCGTGTTAAGCGTTTCCCCCATCCATTGCAGCGCGAGCACGGCCGCTATCAACGAGAGCGGAATGGCAGTGCAGCTGATGATCGAGGTGCGCCAGTCGAACAGAAACAAGAACAGGACGACGACCACGAGCGCCCCGCCGATCAACAAGGCGTTGAGCACGTTCTCGGTCGCCGCGTCGATGAAATTGGCAGGCCGGAAAATGTCCGCGTGGAGTTTGACACCGTCGGCTTCAAGGCCCGGTCGAAGCTCTTGCAGGGCGGCTTCCGCCCGCGTGGTGACCTCCCGCGTATTCGCGCCGTATTGCTGGCTCACCATGAGCATGATGCCGGGCACGCCGTCGATGAGGGCGGCCCCGATCGGCGGCTCGGGAGCGGTCACGACGGTGGCGACGTCGCCGAGGACCACGCTTGCGCCGCCTTCGTGCAGCAGAACGGTGCGGGCAAGCTGATCGGGCGTCAGGGACTGTCCCTGGGTTTGCAGCGTGACGCGCTGATTGGCGGTATCGATGAAGCCGGCGCCCCGTACGCCGGTCGCCTTGCGCGCGGCGGCGAGTACATCGTTCATGCCGACCCTGAACCGGATCAGGTCGTCCGGACGGACCTGCACCTGCAGGGACCTGACGTCTTTGCCGTAAGTGGATACTTGTGCCACGCCCGTGACAGCCAGAAGCCGTCTTGCCACGGTCCAGTCCGCAACGGTGCGCAAATCCATCAGCGAGCGCCGGTCGGACGTCAGGCCAATGACCAGCACCGTGCCGGCCAGCGGCGTCAACGGTGTCATCGAGGGCGGCTGCACGCCTTGTGGCAGCCGCGCGGCCACGGCTGAGAGACGCTCAGTCACCAACTGGCGCGCCCGGTAGATATCGCTGCCCGGCTGGAAGACGACCGTCACCACGGAGAGGCCCTGGATCGACGACGAGCGCAGGCTTTCGACCCCGGCTAGGCCGTTGATCGACGTTTCGATCGGTTGCGTGACCAGAATCTCGACATGCTCCGGGCTAAGGCCGGGAGCTTCGGTCTGGATAGTAACCTGTGGCGGTGCGAATTCGGGGAAGACGCCATATTTGGCCTCGCCGAGCGCGAACAGGCCGTAGCCCAGCAGCGCGAACGAAAGCGCGAGCACGATGCCGCGGAAGCGGATGGCGAACGCGACGAGAGCGGCTTGCGGTCCTGAACGGTCGGAGCCGGTGCCGTCAGTCATTGTCGTCGCCGCTCCGAAGCTCGCTCTTGGCCTCCTCGGACAGCAAGACCTGTGCACCCCGGATGACGATTTCGGATCCCGACGGGATGTCGCGGACGACGTAGTCGTCATCCGAGACCGGCTGATCCGTGCTGATCGGATGACGTCGGAAGCTGTCGGGGCTCACGCGCAGGTAAACCCACGATCGGCCCTGCCATCGCACGATCGCGGTATCCTCGATGAACACGCCTTCGTAAGTGGTGCCCGACGGCACATAAACTGTGGTGTTCATGCCGGGCAGCAGACCACTGTCGCCAGGCGCCGAGAAGAAATAGCTCAATCCCTGGATACGGGTGTCGGTGCGTGTTGCCGGGGAGATGTACTGCAGATCGATATTCGCATTGCGCGTCGGCGCCTGTGCGAGGGCCGTTCCCGGAGTCTCGGTGACACTCACGCCGGGCGGGAGCGTCACCTGAACCAGAAACTGATCGCGCTCGATCAGCCTCACGACCGCGGGCGAACGCTCGACGATTCCGTGGCCGATCACCGGTCCCCATTCCTGTTGTGCTGTTGCTGCGAGAGTCCTGAGTTGCGATTCCGCCGCGGCAAGCGCGGCCCTGTCGGTTCGCAGCGTGCCCTCCGCGGTTTCGGCTTCCTTTTTCGGGAGCGCGGCGGAGTCGACAAGATTCTTGGTCCGGTCGAATGCGCTCTTCGCGACTTCGAGCTTGGCCTGCGCTGTCTGGAGTTGAGCCTGCGCATTGGCGTAGCTGTTGGTAAGCTCCGTGATGCGAGAGATGTCCAGCACCGCGCCGTATGCTCGGAACTGCTCAGGATGCGGTGCGGCTTTCACAACCGAAGTTTCGAGCCCGATCTGTCCCTGCTGGCTGGGCGTCAGCTTGACCGGTGCCTGATTGCTGTTTGCGGTGCGGGAGGCTCAGTGCGCCCCGAATCTGGCTTGTCCGGCTGCGACTCCGCCGCTGTGCCCCGAACCAGCCCCGTGACAGCCCAAGCGCCGGCGGTGAGCGCCAGCAGGCATATGGCGACCGCGACGCCGCGCCGGGAGGTTTCCGTAAGAGCCATCAGCCTGTTAGCAGTTGTGGGAACCAGCTTATTGACGAAATGAACCGGCGGCAAGGCGTCGGTTTCACGGTTGTTGGCTCGGGTGACGCCGACGTGCCGGCGGGGCGGCGACCGTCGGGTTCCGCTTGATCTCGCGCGAAAATGAAACTTCCGGCTGCTGCGGGCGTAGCGCTTATGTTATCTTTTCACGACGCTCGCGAGGTTTCATGCATGAACCCGATTGATCTGATCGTCACCGTATGTGCCGTGCTGTCGCCGGCGACCTGCGAGGAGCAGCATCTGGTGTTCAACTGGAGCGGCTCGCTGCAGCAATGCGCCATGGCCGCGCCGCCTTACATTGCTCAATGGGTCGGCGAACATCCGAAATGGACCGCGGTGCGATGGCGTTGCGAATATCCGCACACCAATGATCGCGCGAGCGCGGACGGCAAGCCGCCGGCGTAGCCGTTACTTGTTGCAGTCCTTCAGGTCCTTGTCGGATACCGAAAACACGGCATCGGCCTTGATCTCGAGGTCGCGGGCGAAGCACTGTTTGCCTCCGCTATAGCCGACCTTGGCGTCGTAGCGGCCGGGCTCGACCCCGGTGATACGCAGGCGCTCGTCGTGGTCGACCTCCTTGTCCTTGTCGTTCAGCGTCTGGTTGGGACCCCATTCATTCTTGCCGGCCGGCGACAGCTCGAAGCTCGCAATCGTGGCGCTGGTCAGATTCCACAACCGGATGCCCTTGCCCTTGCTTTGGGCGAGCACTGCGGTCGGCAGCAAAAGCAAGGCAACTCCAACGGCAATCAACGCACGCGACATCCGACTTCTCCCTTACGCTTCGTCCAAGGATGACGGCGTCTCACATATTTGCAAGGTCCAACTGCGAGAGCTGCCGCTTGATCTCGCCGATCTCCAGCTCGCCGCGCGTCGCACGTGGTGTGGTGATGGTCTCGACGTGAAGGATTCGGGCCGGCCGCGGCGACAGGAAGAACAGGCGATCACCGAGGCGGACCGCGTCGTCGAGATCGTGGGTGACCAGGAGCGTCATCATCTTGCGGCTGGCCACCAGGGTCGCGACCTGGTCGCGCAGCCTGCCCGCGAGGGCATTGTCGAGCGAGGCCAGCGGCTCGTCGAGGATCAGGAAATCCGGCTCGATGGCGAAGGCGCGGGCGAGGGCGACGCGGCGGGCGAGGCCGAGCGACAACTCGCCGGGAAAGTGGTTGCGATGCGCGCTCAGTTCAAGCACCTCGAACAGCGCCGCCAGCGTGCCGTCGTCGACGTCAGGCGCGGCGAGCCGCACATTCTCCTCCACGGTGCGCCAGGGCAGCAGCCGCGGCTCCTGGAACACCATGCCAAGGCGCATGCCGGGCGAGCGGTTGACGTGGCCCCGGTAATTGCCGTCGAGCCCGGCGAGGATCCGCAGCAGGGTGCTCTTGCCGCAACCCGACGGTCCGAACAGCACGCCAACCTCGCCGGCGTTCAACGTGAAGGTGACGTTATCGAGCACGTCGTGCCGCTTTCCGGCCGCGCTCTCGAAGCTTTTGCCTGTGATATTGACCTCAAGCTGCACGGAGCCGCCACCGCGTTAGCCTGGTTTCGAACGGCTGCACCATCAGGGTCTCGATGACCAGCACGACGCCGGCAAAGCTCAGCGAGTAGGCGAGCAGCAGTGGAATGTCGAACAGCTGGAAGGCGACACCGATCTCGAAGCCGACACCGTTCGGCCGGCCGAGATATTCCGCGACCAGCACGATCTTCCAGACCAGCGAGAGCCCGGAACGCGCCGCGGCCGCGATGTAGGGCGCAAGCTGTGGCAGGATCACATGCCGGAACGCCCGGCCGCGCGGCAATGCAAACGCCGTTGCCATCTCGTCGAGCGCGGGGTCGAGCGCACGAGCGCCCTCGCGCAAGGTGACGACGGCGGTCGGGAGCTTGTTGATGGCGATGGCCGCGATCGCCGCGACCTCGGTCAGCCCGGCCCAGATATAGGCGAGCACGATGACGACCAGCGCCGGCAAATTGAGCAGCAGGATCAGCCAGGGATCGCCAAGGCGATTGGCGAGCGAGACGCGGCCCATCAGGTAGCCGATCGCCGAGCCGAGCGCCATTGCGAGCGTGAAGGCCAGCGCGACGCGGGCCAGCGTTGCGCCGAGGTTGACGAACAGCGCCCCCGATCGAGCCTCGGCGATGAGCACCGAAAGCACCGCAGGCGGCGCCGGCAGCTTCGCGTCGCCGATCGCGAGTGAGGCAATCCACCAGGTTGCGATGAACAGCGCGAATGACAGGAGGCGCAGCACCGTCAGTCTCCTGGGATCGCTTGATAGAAGGTGCCGGGATCGAGCTCGGTTGCGGTGCCGACCAGATCGCGGCCGCCGAGTTGCGCCAGCACCCGGTAGAGCACGCGGGCATCCGCCTCTTCGTCAGCGATCGGACGGCGCGGGATGCCTTCGCGGTAGCGGTCGCGATAGGCAAGCAGGGTTGCAGCGTCTTGCGCGCCGGTCAGCGGCGCAATCGTGTCCCATTCGGCATCCGAGGTTGCGAGAATGTCCTTAGCGGCGCGCGTCACGGCGATGAAGCGGGCCACCAGGTCCTTGTTGGCGCCGGCCCAGGCCTCGTCGAACACGTAGCCGATCATCGCGATGCGGCCCTTGCTGCCGAGCTTCTGCAGGATCTCTTCCATGCCGGCGAGCCGGCGAAAGCCCTTGGCCTCGAGCGCCGCGCAGAAATTCCAGTAGTTAAGCGTCGCGTCCATCTCGCCGCCGAGGGTCTTGGCGGCGAGCAGCGGCGGTGCGCCATAGACGATGGACGCCTGCGACTTCAGGTCGACGCCGTCCTGCTTCAAGGCGGCTTGCAGCAGCAGCCAGTTCTTGTCGATCGCGCCGCCCGCGACGGCAAGCTTGCGTCCCCTGAGGTCCGCGAGCGTCTTGATCGGCGAGGCAGCCGGGACCATCACGGCGCCCAGTGCGCTCGAATACGGATAGAACTGCAGCTTGGCGCCGAGCGAGCGCTCGCGCGATACCCAGGGCCAATCGGATACCATCACGTCGGCCGTGCCGGAGCGCAACGCGATCTTGCCGGCCTCGGGGCTGGCGAGCTCGACGACATCGATCGACAGATTGGCCTTCTTGTCGAGACCGTGGGAGCGAATGACAGCCAGTTCCCAGGCCAGCGTTCCGGTCTTCTGCGCTGCAACGCGGATGGTCTCCGCGGCGCACGAGGTGCCGAGCTGCGTGACCGCCAGAACTGCCGCAGCCAACACCATGCGTACAGACATGATCATCGTTTCTTGAGCCACTTCCCCGAATGTTTTCTTTTCTGATCAACACCCATAGCATAGCTTGCGGGAAGAGAAGAGGAAGCACGACCATGGCAGGAGCTGGCATGCTACGACCGATTGTCGCCGTCCTGGCGGTGCTCGCCGGGACTTCCATGGGCGCGTGGGCTCAGGAGATCAACGACTATCCGACCTCGGCGCGGGCGGAGTATGTGTTCGGCTGCATGAAGGCCAATGGCGAATCCCGGCAGTCGATCGAACAATGTTCCTGCTCGATCGACATCGTCGCCTCGATCATTCCCTATGATCGCTACGTCACCGCCGAAACGGTGCTGAGCATGGCGCAGGTGCGCGGCAATCTCGGCGGCCAGTTCCGCTCTTCCGAGCAGGCCGCGAACGCACTCAACGACCTCAGGCGCGCCCAGGCCGAAGCCGAAGTCCGCTGTTTCTAGCGTTGATCGCGGGATCGCGTACTCTTCAGGTCCCGGGATTCTCGACCTTCCATTCGTGCTCGAAGACGTGCCCGTCGGTGTCCTTGGCTTCGGCACGGAAGTGCTTGGCGCCGTTCGAGACGTAAGTGAAGCGGATATTGGGGTCCTCGGAAATCGAGATTCCGCCTTCCATCGCCAGCACCGGACTGTCGTCCTGCCAGATGTGCAGCTCGTTGACGAAGAAGGCCGGGATATAGAGCTGCGTGACCTGGTCCATCTGCAGGCCTGAATTGTTCGGGTGCCCGATCATGATCTGGCTTCGCGCGTGCTGGTCGCCGGCCCCTGTTCGGACTTTGTGAATTGCCGGTAGCGCATCTGGCCGAGCCGGTTCTTGGCTTCCTCGACGTTCTTGCCGGCCGGTGCCGAGCAGCCGCCGGATGCCTTGACGTAAACCTTGCTGACATAGAGCTTGCCGTCGCTGAGCTCCGCGACCGCGTGCACGTTGGTGTAGTTGTTGACGCGGACGCGGGTCGATATCTCGGTGACGTTGGCGTCCGGCCCCAGCGTGAATTTCGCGGCCATCGGCGCCGGGTTCTCGTCGATCACCAAGGTGATAGCAACGACGCGGCGGCTGTCGCTGGGCTGCAGCTTGGTGCGCAATGTCACCGGCACGATCGCCGCGTCTTCCGCGCGCACCGGCATCTCGATGCCGATGACATCGTTGCCGTCATTCATCGGACGGTTGCTGAAGATGTCCTGGACCAGGCCCGGCCAGGGATCATAGGTCTCCGCCGCGGGCGCAGCCGGTATGCCCAGCGCGATCGCAACGAGGCTGGCGATGCAAAGCAGGCGGGCGCGATGTCCGGTCATGTTCGCAAGATCCTATGCTGCTGGCCCATTATAGGACCAACAGCTACTCCCATTCAATTTCCGAGAATGCTGCAGTTGCGTTGCGGGCATTGTAATCGTCGAACAATTGCCAGCGCGGCCGCTCGGCTGCCGCGGCCTGCTCCGCTGCATCCGTGATCGGCTTGCCGCTTTTGACCAGCGCACGAACGTCCGCGGCCAGCGTCTCGAGATAACGCCGCTCATCGGCGAGCGCCGCAGGCCATGCGCTCACGGGTCCGTGACCGGGAACCGCGCGCTCGGCGGGAATCGCGGCGAGCTGGTCCAGCGCACGCAGCCAGCCCTTGAGGCTGCCGTCGACCACGGGAATATGCTCAAGGAACACCATGTCGCCGGCGAACAGGGTCCCGCTGCGTTCATCGAAGACGGTGAGGTCGTTGTCGCTGTGGGCAGGGGGCCATGCCTTCAGGGTGAGGGACCGTCCGCCGAGGTCGAGCTTCAGCGTGTCCTCGACCAGCACGGTCGGTGGAATGATGCGGACCTCGTCGATCAACGCATCGCCCATGGTCCGGCGAAATCCGTCGAGATAGAATTGTCCTCGTACCGCCAGCGCGCGGGGCAGGGCCTTGTGGCCGACAAAACTGGTCCCGTCGCCTACGAATGCCGCGTTACCGAAGCTGTGGTCCGGATGCGCGTGGGTGTTGATCACGTAGCGGATCGGCTTGTCGCTATGGCTGCGCACCGCGGCGAGCAATTGCCGCCCTTCGCGGACGCTGCCGCCGGTATCGATGACGCGACCGCGCTATCGCCGATCACGAACCCCACATTGGCGATGGCGCCTTCGTTCTCGCGCGTCATCAGTGCGGTGACGCCGGTGTGAACGAAGATTCCGGGGGCGACTTCGCTCACAGGCAATTCCGCCTCTTGCGCCCGCGCTATGGTCGGCGCCCAAAGCATCAGGAGCAGCGCAAGCACCGAACCGGCATGAGCCATGTTTCCGCCTCAGTTTTTCCCGGACGCGCGAACGATGTCGTCCAGCGTCCGTTTGCGCTGCAACAAGCAACGCGGCGCCGTTGCGATCATTATCCCTGTTGCACGTCATGGCGCGCCGGGCAATTGCTTGACCACGGTGACATGTCTGCTCAAGAGGAGACCGCGTAATGAGAGTTGTCGGATGCCGTCCTGTCCTGTTTGCGCTTGTCGGCTTTATCGCCTGTCTCGCCGGCCGTGACATCGCGCTTGCGCAGGTCAATGAGCAGGGCGAGCTCTCCATCGAGCTGGTTGATCCCAAGGTGCTCCGCATCTGTGCCGATCCGCGCAACCTGCCGTTCTCGAACGACAAGGGCGAAGGCTTTGAGAACAAGATCGGCGAGCTTTTCGCCGAGAAGCTGCAGAAAAAGCTCGATTACATGTATTTTCCGCAGGCGACCGGCTTCGTGCGGGTCACCCTCGGCTCGCATCGCTGCGACGTGATCATGGGTTTCCCGCAAGGTGATGATCTCGCGCAGGGCACCAATCCGTATTACCGCACGGCCTATGCGATCGTCGCCAAGCCGGGCAGCGGATTGGACGAGGTCACGACTCTCGAGGATGAGCGGCTGAAGGGCAAGCACATCGGCATCGTCGCCGGGACGCCGCCCGCGACCAACATGGCCATCAACGGGCTGATGGGCAACGCGAAGCCTTATCCGCTGATGATCGATACGCGCTACGATTCCTCGGCTGGGGCGATGATGAACGATCTCGAAAAGGGCGAGATCGACGCCGGCATCCTGTGGGGGCCGATGGCGGGCTTTTATGCCAAGAAGGCGAACCCGCCGCTGCATGTCACGCCGCTGGTCAAGGAGACCACGGGACCGAAGCTGGTGTATCGCATCGGCATGGGCGTGCGCGGGTCCGACCAGAACTGGAAGCGGCAACTCAATCGCCTGATCCAGGATAACCAGCCGGCGATCAACAAGATCCTGCTCGACTTCGGCGTTCCGCTGCTCGACGAGAACGACCGTCCGATCGGGCCGGAGACCGCAACCAAGTCGCCATGATCAGGCTCGCGGCCATGCTTGCGGTGCTGGTGGTCGCCGTTTCGCCTGTCCGCGCGCAGGACCAGCCTGCGGAGCCCGAGGGGTACCGCACCGAGGATTACCGCGCACCCGTGCCCGCCACGCTCGCCGGCGCACGCGTGCTCACGACGGAGGACGCGGCAGCGATCTGGCGCGACAAGTCCGGTGCCTTCGTCGACGTGCTGCCACGCCCGCCTAAGCCGAAACTGCCCGCCGGCACGGTGTGGCGCGAGCGGCCGCATCGCGATATTCCGGGCAGCATCTGGCTACCCGATACGGGCTACGGCAAGCTTGCCGCTTCAACCGAGGACTATCTGCGGCGCGGCCTGACTCGTGCCTCCGGCGACGACAAAGCAAGATTGCTCGTAATCTATTGCCAGGAGAGTTGCTGGATGTCGTGGAACGCGGCCAAGCGCGTGCTGTCCTACGGCTACCACAACGTCGCGTGGTATCCCGAGGGAACCGACGGGTGGGAACGGGCCAAGCTGCCGCTGGCGCACGTTGAGCCCGAGCCGCGCGAGGGCGAGCAGTGACGCCGTCCTCGCACGGCCAGGAAAGCGCTCAAGCGCGTTATTTCTCCTTGTCGAGCTTGTCGATGGTCTTGCCGCCGTCGCTGTCCGAGGCGGTGAACGTGACCTTGTCACCGGCGTGGAAGGGTTCGAGCGACTGTCCTTTGGGCACCTTGTATTCCTGAATCGCAGCGCCGGTCGCGCCCACCGTGCCGCTCCGCGTCTGCTGGATCGAGATGGTGCTGCGCAGTCGGTCAATCTTGGTGACCATTCCCGACATGGATTGCTGGGCCAAAGCCGCTGAGGTGATCAGGCTCGCTACGGCGAGGCTGGTCATGACGATCTTGGCTGCTCTCATCGAGGTCTCCCAACTTCAGATATAGTTGGAGACAACGAGCAAGGAGCGCGGTTGGTTCCGGACCGCCGTGGTCAAGAAGCACCTGGGGAACAGGTCAATGATTGCCGGGGCGATCGGTCGCAGGCCTCAATCCAGCTCCTGCTGGATGGTGCGGCTGAGCGCAAACAGCCGTTGATCGATGGTGGTCGGCACCTCGCAGACGAATTTCACCACCCGTCCGCGGTCCTCGAAGATCCGCGTCTCCCAGACCAGCTGGTTGCCGAGCTCGTCGACCTTGGCCTGATCCGGTGGCGTGGCGTCCTGCAGTGCCTGCAGCTTGATCGTGTCATCGCGGATCTTCTCCGCGGCCTCGCGCTGCTTGCGCATCACGCGCTCCAGCCCGTTCATGACCGAGGCGCGCTGCTCGTTGAGCGTATCGAACAGGCCGGCGAACAGCAGCTTCCCCGCATTGGCCTTGTCGGCCGCGGCGGCCTGCAGGAATTCGGTGATCTGCTTCTGCGCATCCTCCAGCGGAATCCGGCGCGCCGCGAGCTTGGTCGCGAGTACGCTGATCTTCGGATCGTCCCTCCACTTGGTCTCGGCGTCGCCGAGCGGCGGCCCGGCCCAAACCGCGGCCAGCGAGATCTCCGGCACTTTGGCCTGTTGGCAGGGCCAGTCCGGGTAACGCGGGTCCGCAGCCGATGCGGCCTGGCTCGACAGAACCATCGCGAGCAGCGCGCCAAGTCCCGTTCGCCAGCCCGTCATGCCTCGCCTCCGCCGGGTCCGCGGCGCACCAGGCCGCGCGATGGATCGTAAGCCAGGATCGCGCCGATCATGAACACCACCGTGCAGCCGCCGACCACCGCGAGTGAAACCCAGTTCATCTTGCCGTAGAGCGCAAACCGGATCAGCTCCACTGCATGCGTGAACGGATTGCACTGGCAGACATAATACAGCATCGGGCTGCCTTCCTGCACACGCCAGAGCGGGTAGAGGGCCGACGATGCGAAGAACATCGGGAAGATCACAAAGTTCATGACCCCGGCGAAGTTTTCCAGCTGCTTGATGCTGGCCGAGATCAGCATGCCCAGCGCGCCGAGCATCAGGCCCGACAGCACCAGCGCCGGAAGCACGGTGAGGTAGCCGATGGTCGGCGGCGTGATGTCCCAGAACCACGCGATCAGCAGGAAGGCGTAGACCTGCAGCAGCGACACCGCGGTGCCGGCGAGCAGCTTGCAGAACAAAAGATAGCCGCGCGGCAGCGGGCTCACCAACAGCGTGCGCATGTTGCCCATCTCGCGGTCATAGACCATCGACAGCGAGGATTGCATGCCGTTGAACAGCTGGATCATCGCCATCAGGCCGGGCGCAATGTAGACCTCGTAGAGGATGTAGGTCTCATACGGCGGGATGATCGAGATGCCGAGCACCTGGCGGAAGCCGGCTGCGAAGATGAACAGCCAGACCAGCGGCCTGACCAGCGCCGAGACGAAGCGCTCGCGCTGATGCAGGAAGCGCAGCGCCTCGCGCCACACGATGCCGTTCAGGCAGACGATGTATTCCGACACCAAGAAGCCGCTGCGTTCGGGCGTGGCCGTCGTGCTGCTCATGTTGGCGGTTTTCCGGTGAGGGTTGCCGTTCCAGTCAGGCGCATGAACGCGGTGTTGACGTCTTGCGCGCCGGCGTCGGCGATCACGCGCGACATTGGGCCGTGCGCCAGCATCCGGCCCTGGTGCAGCACCACGAGGTCGTCGCCCGGCATGATCTCGTCGAATAGATGCGTCGCCCAGAGCACGCCGATGCCCTGCTCGGTGACGAGCTGCCGGACATGGTCGAGAATGTCGGCGCGCGCCTTGACATCGAGCCCGACGGTCGCTTCGTCGAGCAGCAGCAGCCTTGGCCGATGCAGCAATGCGCGGGCGATCTCGAGCCGACGCATCTGGCCGCCCGAGAGGTCGCGCACCTTGCTGCCGGCGCGGTCGGCAAGTCCGATGCGGCTGAGCACCTCGGCGCTGCGCAGCCGCGCTTCGCGCCGCGAGATGCCGTGCAGCGCGGCGTGATAGAGCAGGTTCTGGGTCAGCGACAGATCGAGATCGAGCGTGCGCGGCTGGAACACGACGCCCATCAGCCGCAACGCTTCGCCGGGCGTCCGGCTGATGTCGTGGCCGAAGATCTTGATCTGGCCGTTCTGAATGCCGAACAGCCGCGTCACCAGCGAGAACAACGTGCTCTTGCCGGCGCCGTTGAGGCCGAGCAATGCGGTGAAGCTCGCAGGTTGAACCGTGAAATTGACGTCGATCAGCGCGCGCCGCGGACCGTAGCTGTGGCTGACATTGCCGATCGACAGCGCCGGTTGCACGGCCGCTACGGTGGCTGCATCCGGCGAAGGCTGGCTCGCGATATGGGTGTCGGTTGCGGTCATGGCTGCGCGATCGTGATCCCCCACGGCAGTTCGCCGACCTGAATGGTCTTGATCACCTTCTGGGCCGCGACGTCGATCACCGAAACGTCGTTCGAAACGCCGTTGGTGACCATCAGATATTTCTCGTCGGGGGTGAAATCCATGTGCCAGACCCGCTGGCCGACCAGCAGATATTTGAGGACCTTGTGGGTCGTGCCATCGACCACCGCGACGCGGTTGGCGGGGCCGAGCGCGATGAACGCGGTCTTGCCGTCCTTGGTCATGCCGATGCCGACGGGCTGGATCGCCTCGTTGCGCAGGCCGGGAATGTCGAAGGTGATCTTGCTGGTCACCTCGCGCTTGACCGGATCGATGATCGACACCGTGCCGCCGATCTCCGAGGAAACCCACAATTCGGAGCCGTCGCGCTTGAACTGGGCAAAGCGCGGCCGCGAATCGACCAGCACATTGGCGACGATCTGGCGCGTCGTGGTGTCGATGAAATGCGCCATGTTGGTGGTTTCGGACGTGTTGATCAGGATCTTGCCGTCCGGGCTGATGGTCATGCCCTCGGGCTCAACGCCGACCTGAATGTCGCCGAGCCGCGCGCGCTTCCCGAGATCGATCACGGTGACCGTGTTGTCGTTCTCGTTGGCGACATACATGGTCTTGCCGGCGGCATCCTGGGTGAACAGTTCCGGGTCGGGGCCGGAGGGCAGGGTGTCGACAATCTCCTGGGTCTTGGTGTCGATCACCTGAATGGTGTCGTCGTCGCCGACCGCGACCATCACGAACTTGCCGTCGCGCGAGAACTCGATGCCGCGCGGCCGCTGCCCGACCTTGATGGTCTTGGTCACCGTCCAGCTGTCGGTGTCGATCACCGTGACCGTGTTGCCCTTCTCGTTGGAGACATAGGCAACGAAAGCGGACGCCGGTGCCGCGGCAAGCCAAACCAGCATCCCGGTCAACAGAAAGCGGCACCACATACGTTCCATCTCCCTCACTGCAGCTTGCACTTCGTTTCAGGCCGGTCAACACCGAGCGTGTCGAGCTCGGAGACTTGGTGCAGGAAACCTTCCTGCGGCGAGACCGAAACGACCATACGACCATCGGCCAGCAGGATCGGCTGGCGGAGCTGCCAATTCCAGTCTCGCAGGGTCAGTCGCGTGCCCTTGAAGGCGGCGATCGAGAAATCCTTGCCCTTGAGGAAGGCGATGACCTTCTTGGGATCCCCCGAATTGGTGCGGGACGTGGCTTCCCCGATCATGCGCGCAGCGGTCCAGGCCTGCATGTCGAGCGCCGTCATGCGGCGCATGTTCAGCTTGACGAAGCGGTTCTGGATCTGGACCGCACCCCATTGGTCATGAGCCGCGTCCCAGCTGGTCGGCACCAGGCCAGCCGAGCCCGCCACCGGGCGCGGGTCCCAGGTCCGGTAGGGCAGATAGTTCGCGAACACCTCGCTCTCGTCGGCGGCGACCAGCACGTCGTATGCCGGCGCCTGCTGCGTGAATACCGGCATCTGGCGCTGGATCAGCGTCACGCCAGAATCCGTCCGGCGCGCGCCGCCGGTGTCCTCGAAGGTGCGTTCCTGGACGATCTTGGCGCCGAAACGGGTGGCCGCGCGGCGCAGCGCGTCGGCGTAGAGTTTGTCCTGATCATGCGAGCCTGTCACCAGAAGCCAGCGCTTCCACTGCTTCCAGACCAGATACTGGCCGAGCGCGTCCGCCAGCATCGAGCGGGTCGGCGCGACATGGATGACGTTGGCGCGGCAGTCCTGCTCGCGCAGCCGGTCGTCGATCGCACCCGCGTTCAACAGAACGGTGCCACGGTCGCGCAGTGCATCGGCGACCTTGAGCAGTGCGTCGGCCGGCAGGTCGGTGATGATATAGTCGCTGTGGCCGGCGAGATCGGTCGCGACCTTGACGACGTCGTCGCTATCCTTGACCTTGACCTCGTCGAGCGCGAAGCGCTGGTTGAGGAATTTTCCGGTCGTATTGTTGTCTTCGATCGCAAGGCGCGCGCCGGCGATGCCGTCATTGTCGGCCGGCTGTTCGACCAGCGAGAGCGTCGATTTCACGCCGGCATGGCCGAGATAGCCGATATGGATCTCGACGGGATCAGCCGCCTGCGCTCCGGTCGCCATTATGCTGAGCGCGATTGTGCCGATCAGCCATCGGAACATAACTCCTCCCGCAGTCTTTCTTCACTCGGCACGGCATTGTCGGACCATGCGTTGACATGCAAGATGACGAAATTGGCCCGGCTTGCAACCCCGCTTTTTGTCGTTGCGAGGTCACAAATTTCGATTGGTTCACAATGATGAGATCAGCGTCCGCCATCGTCCTATCTTTGCTGGTGATGTCTGCGGCTGCGCGCGCCGAGCCGCCCAAGCTCGCGGTGTTCGACCTCGAGATGATCGATACCAGCCTGCAAGGCGAGATGAACGGGCCACGGACCGACGAACAGGCGCGGCTGCTCCGCACCGGCGAGCAGGTACGCAAGGAGCTCGCGGACTCCGGCAAGTTCCACGTGCTCGACATCGCACCTGTCAATGCTGCGGCGCACGGCAGCAATCTTCAGGCCTGTGGCGGCTGCGACGTGAAGCTGGCCGGCGAGTTGGGGGCCGACCTTGCGATGACCGGCGTGGTGCAGAAGGTCTCCAACCTCATTCTCAACATCAACCTCTATCTGCGCGACGTGCACACCGGGCAATTGGTGGCTGCAGCGAGTGCTGATATGCGCGGCAATACCGACGAATCCTGGTCGCGCGCCACCGATTACCTCATACGAAACCGCCTGCTCGCGCCGAACTACGGCGCGCCGCAAGCGCGTTAGCGCGATGCGATCGTCAGGCCTTCAGCCGCGCAGCATGCCAGCGCAGGTGGTCGGCCATGAAGGTCGAGATGAAGTAGTAGCTGTGGTCGTAGCCGGGCTGGCGCCGCAGGGTGAGGGGGATGTTCGCCTTCTCGCATGCAGCCTTCAGCAGCTCGGGCCGCAATTGCTCGGTGAGGAAGCCGTCGGCATCGCCGTAGTCGACCAGAAGGTCGGAGAAGCGCGCGCCGTCCTCGATCAACGCGACCGCATCGTGCCTGCGCCACGCCTGCTTGTTGCTGCCGAGATAGCCGCCGAGCGCCTTGTTGCCCCATGGCACCTGTGATGGCGCCACGATCGGCGCAAACGCGCTCGCCGCGCGATAGCGATCGGGATGGCGCAGCGCCACGGTCAGCGCGCCATGACCGCCCATGGAGTGACCGAGGATCGATTGGCGCGTCGTGTCGACCGGAAATTGCTCCGCGATCAGCTTTGGCAACTCCTCGGTGACGTAGCTCCACATCCGGTAATTGGTCGCGAACGGCTGCTCCGTCGCATCAACATAGAAACCGGCGCCGAGGCCAAAATCGTAGGAACTGGCGGGATCGCCGGGGACGCCTTCGCCGCGTGGGCTGGTATCCGGTGCGACGAAGATCAGGCCGAGCTCGGCGCAGGCCTGGCGAAATTCGCCCTTCTCGGTGACGTTGGCGTGCGTGCAGGTCAGGCCCGACAGGTAGGTCACGACAGGCAATTTGGCGCCGGCCGCATGCTCCGGGACGAACACCGAGAACGTCATGTCGGTCTTGGTCTCGCGGCTGGGGTGGCGGTAAACGCCCTGCGTGCCACCATGCGACTTGTTCTGGGAAACCGTCTGCATC
Source organism: Bradyrhizobium viridifuturi (assembly GCF_001238275.1). Taxonomy (GTDB): domain Bacteria; phylum Pseudomonadota; class Alphaproteobacteria; order Rhizobiales; family Xanthobacteraceae; genus Bradyrhizobium; species Bradyrhizobium viridifuturi. The sequence goes on along the minus strand of NZ_LGTB01000020.1, from coordinate 89,748 downwards.
GTCGTATTCCTTTGTGTTGGCGCGCGGCGTCAGGCGACGCCGCTCTCGATCGCGAGGCGCACCAGCTCGGCCGAAGTACGCACGCCAAGCTTTTGGCGCATGATCGATGACGTGTTCGCGACCGTCTTGTATGACGAATGCACGAGCCAGGCGATTTCCGACAGGCTCTTGCCGGAACTGAGCAGGCGCAGGATCTCCATCTCGCGCGACGTGAGCTTGGAGAGCGGATTTTGCGCAAAGCCCGGCCGGGCAAAGGCAACATTGCGGGCGATCGCCGGCGGCAGATAGACGCCGCCATTGCCGACCTCGCGCACCGCTTCCACCAGGTCGTTGGGATCGCCGGTCTTCGAGACGTAGCCCTTGGCGCCGATGTCGATGGCACGGGCGGCGAACACCGGGTCGTCGTTCATGCTGAACATGATGAGGCGCGCGGACGCATCGCGCGTCAGGATGCGGCGGGCGAGCTCGAAGCCGGAGACGGTCGGCAGGTTGATGTCGATCACGCAGAGATCGGGCTTCTCCGCGACGAAAGCCCGCTCGCCGCTCTCGGCATCAGATGCTTCGAGCAGGATGATCCCGGAATCGTCGGCGAACACGGTGCGACAACCGGAAGCAACGATGGGATGATCATCAACGATCAGAATGCGCATGGCGTTGTTCCGGCGACCTGCTTCGATTCACGCGTCGTCACATCGGCTAGCACGAAGAACACCTCGGTTCCGACCGGTTGTGCACCTCGCACGGGATTGCGATAGGGTGCGATTAGATAGCCGGGCAAATTTGGCTGTCAACGATCCTCTCGGAGGAGGGATCGCGGTCGGGGGCAACGTCATGTGGCAAAAGCTATCCCTGCGCGCACGGATCAACCTGCTGCTCGCGCTGATACTGGCGCTTGGATTGGGTATCAATATCGCGCGGCTGGTGCTGGAGGCGGGACCTCGCGTGCAGGCAGAAGACCAAAGCGTTATCCGGCTGGCGCGCGAGTTTGTTACGACCATCGTGGCCGGTCTCGACGAGGCGCCGGACCCGGATGCGCGGCTCGACCAGATCGTGCAGGACCTGAGCCGGCTGCGTCACGTCAGCATCACGCGGCAGGATGACGCGACCGCAAAGTCTCCCGGGCGGCCGGAGGAGGCCACCGATCCGCGCGCTCCGCCGGAGTGGTTCGTCGCGCTGGTTCATCCCGAGCAGACCTCGGTGCGGGTGCCGATCTCGGTTCACGGCAAGCCGCAATCGCTTGTCATCACCTCGCATCCCGACGACGAAATCGCCGAGATCTGGGACGGCATCGTCACCCAGCTCGAGGTCGGCTCCGCGATCGCGGTCGCGCTGCTGCTGGTGACCATGCTGGTGGTTGGCCGTGCCCTGGCGCCGCTGGAGGCGTTGTCGCAAGCCATGACCGGCATCGAGGCTGGGAATTACGACGCACGGGTCGAGCCCGGCGGATCGCCTGAATTGGCCGCGATCTGTGCCAAACTGAACCATTTGGCGGCGACCCTTGGCGAGGCCGTGGATAGCAAACGGCAGCTCGCCGAACGTGCCGTCTCGCTGCAGGATTCCGAGCGGAAGGAGATCGCGCGCGAACTGCACGACGAGTTCGGGCCCTATCTGTTTGCACTGCGCGCACATGCCGGCGCGCTGAACCGGCTGTCGGAGGTGGACAAGGCGGATCCTGCCGCATTGCGCAAGCACGGCAATGCCATCCTCGAGCAGGTCAACGCGCTCCAGCAGTTCACCCGCCGCATCCTGGAGCGATTGCGGCCGGTGGGATTGGCCGAGCTTGGGCTTGCGGAAGCGCTCGGCGCGCTGGTGCGGCTGTGGAGCGAGACGCACCCGGAGGTCGAGATCGAGAGCCGCATATCGCCCACACTCGGCGATACCGGTGAGATGGCCGATTTGACGATCTACCGCATCGTCCAGGAAGCGCTCACCAACGTGTTCCGCCACGCCGGCGCAACGGCGGTCCATATTACCATCGAACCTGTGGAGCGACAGCCGGGCTTGCACGGCAGCCGCGGCGGCGCGCTGGTGCGGGTTCGCGACAACGGCCGCGGCATGCTGGCCGATCACAGGCTTGGTCGCGGCCTGACCGGCATGCAGGAGCGGATCCTGGCGCTCGGCGGCTCGCTCAAGATCAACTCCACCGATGATGGCGTGACGGTCGAAGCGCTGGTGCCGAAGGCCGCTACCGCGGCAAGTATCTGAAGGCGGCCCACGCCAGCGCCAATGCGCCGGCGAACCAGAGCACGATGATTGCGATCATTCCGCCGCGACTGCTGGGACGCTGCAATAGCGCGCTGGCCTTGGTGCGGCACTCCTCCATCACTTCGTCCGGAACGAGCGCGAGCGCGAGCCAGATGCCAAGCGGCAGCAGAATCAGATCGTCGAGATAGCCGATGATCGGGATGAAGTCCGGGATCAGGTCGATCGGGGAGAGCGCATAGGCCGCCACCGCGACCGCCACGGCTTTTGCGTGCCACGGTACGCGCGGATCACGCGACGCGAGATATAGCGCAACGCTGTCCCGTTTGAGGTTGCGCGCCCAGGCCTTGATTGACGAAAACTTGATGGCGAACAGCATGGCGTGACGCCTGCACGCCGGACAGAAGCACTATTCCAGCACCACATCCACCGGCAGGCCGCCGTGGAGACCCTTGTGGACGGAAGAGGGCGCGATACCGAAGTACTTCCGGAACACGCGGCTGAAATGGGACGAACTCGAGAAGCCCCACGAGAAGGCGACGTCGGTGATGGTCTTGCCGTTCTGGGATTCCAGCTCCTGACGGCAATTCTGCAACCGGGCCTTCCAGATGTAGTCGCTGACCGTCATTCCGCGATCGCTGAACAGCATGTGCAAATAGCGCTTCGAGCAGCCGAGCGCCGCCGAAATGCGGTCGATGCACAGATCGGGATCGCGCAGATGCTCGCGGATGAAGCCCTGGGCACGCACATAGGTCGCCTCGGCACTGCCGCGGTCGAACATGGCGCCGGTCTCGCGCAGCGGCAGCAGCAGCAAATCGATCAGCGCATCGGCTACGCCGACCGCGTTGACCGGGGTCAGCGTCGGTGCCTCGCCGAACGCGGCATGGACGAAATCATAGGCGATGCGGCCGGTGCCGTTGCGCGCCGAGAGCTTGCACGGCGCCATCTTGGAGAGCTGGAAGCCGCGCTCCTTGAGCAGGTCCTTCGGAACGATGACGACCTCGTGACGCGTCAGGGACGGGCTGATGATCGTATGCGGACAGGACACGTCGTAGGCGAAGCAGTCGCCCGGCATGATGTCGAAGTGCAGGCCGTCCTGCTCGAAATGCGAGACGCCGTGGGTCTGGAATACGATCTTGATGTAGGGGTGCTCGCTCAGCTTGATGCGCGAGATGGTATGCGCGATCCGGTGCTGGCTTGCCTCGATCTGGCACAGCTTCAAGCGCGAGACCGTCGTGAAATTGATGCGGCCCTCGAGCGAGGATCCCTCCAGCGCATCGACATCGAACTGACCGCAGAGGTCAGTGAGCGCATCCGACCAGCGCTGGATCTGCCGCTTGGGCGTCAATCCGTTCGTGCTGAGTGAATGGACTGTATCGGACATCTTTCCAGCCACCGATTCGATCCCCAACGTGACTGCTCACCGAGCTCAATCTGGCTTGGGACGATGCGCCTTCTCCCTGATTCTGAACAGCTTAGGGAGGTGGCGGGATTTCTTCCCGGTTAATGTCGGGTGATCCTCCGACTTAGTTCTGGGCTCGTCAAGCGCAACCTTAGAACGCGTCAATCTGGCGCTTCGAATTCGCGGGCCGCGATTGATGCCCTGCAACATGAAGCAACCCTTTCCACCCATTCGGGGCCGGCCTGCAAAAATCTGTCGCAGCTTCGCTTTTGAGCAAACGCCTCTTCTCTATTGGGCAAGTCAGCACGGTTCGATCGGATTACGACTGGGGCACCAAAATGGAAGAAGTGGGGCCGTTTCGGCGGAAACCCTTGAGCTCTTGAACCTGGGAGGAAATCCACGATGCGCAAGATGCTTTACGCGACTGGTCTTGGGGCAATGGCGGTGTTTGCCGTCGGAGCTGCCAGCGCCAACGACGAACTCCACAAAATGTCGCAGAACCCGAAAGACTGGGTGATGCCGACCGGCGACTACGCCAATCAGCGCTACTCGAAGCTGAATCAGATCAACGCCCAGAACGTCGGAAAGTTGCAGGTAGCGTGGACGTTTTCGACCGGCGTGCTGCGCGGCCACGAAGGCGGCCCGCTGATCGTCGGCAACATGATGTACGTGCATACCCCGTTCCCGAACAAGGTCTACGCTATTGACCTTTCCAAGGACAACCAGATCGTCTGGAAGTACGAGCCGAAGCAGGATCCGAACGTCATTCCGGTGATGTGCTGCGATACCGTTAATCGCGGCGTCGCCTATGGCGACGGCAAGATCTTCCTGCATCAGGCCGACACCACGCTGGTCGCGCTCGATGCCAAGACCGGCAAGGTGGAGTGGACGGCGAAGAATGGCGATCCGAGCAAGGGCTCGACCGGCACCTCCGCGCCGATGGTGATCAAGGACAAGGTCCTGATCGGCATCTCCGGCGGTGAGTTCGGCGTGCAGGCTCACATGAGCGCCTACGACATCAAGACCGGCAAGCTGGTCTGGCGCGGCTTCTCGGAAGGTCCGGATGACCAGCTCCTGGTCGACGACAAGACCACCGAGCTCGGCAAGCCGATCGGCAAGGACTCGAGCCTGAAGACGTGGCAAGGCGATCAGTGGAAGATCGGCGGCGGCGCGACCTGGGGCTGGATTTCCTACGACCCCGAACTGAACCTCGTCTATTACGGATCGGGTAATCCCTCGACCTGGAATCCGAAGCAGCGTCCCGGCGACAACAAGTGGTCGATGACGATCTGGGCGCGTAACCCGGACACCGGTGTTGCCAAGTGGGTCTACCAGATGACCCCGCATGACGAATGGGACTATGACGGCGTCAACGAGATGATCCTCTCGGATCAGAGCATCGACGGCAAGCCGCGCAAGCTGCTGACGCACTTCGATCGTAACGGCCTCGGCTATACGCTCGATCGCGCCACCGGCGAACTGCTGGTTGCCGACAAGTATGATCCGAAGGTGAACTGGACTTCCGGCGTCGACATGAACAAGAGCTCGCCGACCTATGGTCGTCCGAAGGTTCTTGACGCAGCGTCGACCGACAAGGCCGGCGAAGACCACAACGTCAAGGGCATCTGCCCGGCAGCGCTCGGCTCGAAGGACGAGCAGCCGGCAGCCTACTCGCCCGAGACGCAACTGTTCTACGTGCCGACCAACCACGTCTGCATGGACTACGAGCCGTTCAAGGTGAGCTACACCGCAGGTCAGCCATATGTCGGCGCGACGCTGTCGATGTATCCGCCTCCCGGTGAGACCAACATGGGCAATTTCATCGCCTGGGACGGCAAGACCGGCAAGATCGTGTGGTCGAACAAGGAGCAGTTCTCCGTTTGGTCGGGTGCGCTCGCAACCGCCGGCGGCGTGGTGTTCTACGGCACGCTGGAAGGCTATCTGAAGGCTGTCGACGCGAAGACGGGCAAGGAGCTCTACAAGTTCAAGACTCCGTCCGGCATCATCGGCAACGTCACCACCTATGAACATGGCGGCAAGCAGTACGTCGCAGTTCTGTCGGGTGTTGGCGGTTGGGCAGGCATCGGCCTCGCGGCCGGTCTGACTGACCCGACGGCCGGTCTCGGCGCGGTCGGCGGCTATGCGGCGCTGAGCAACTACACCGCGCTCGGTGGAACGCTCACCGTGTTCTCGCTGCCGCAGCAGTGAGCTGAGCAAGCCTCGTTCCGGCGCATGGGGCGATCTCCATGCGCCGGTCCGTCTTCAATCCGCACGCGAGGATATGCTTTTGCGTAAGATCTGGTTTGTGACTGCTGCGATCTTCGTCGTGGCAATGGGAGGAGTTGCCTCTGCCGAAGCTCCCGGCGACCCGACAGCGGTCAAATCCGAGGACGGCAAATATCTCGATAAAGACGGTAACCCGACCTACAAGGTTGAGGCTGACGGGACCGTGGATTGGTACACCTACTCCGGATATCGCCGATACCATTCGGAATGCCATGTTTGCCACGGGCCCGATGGCATGGGTTCGACGTACGCGCCCGCGCTGAAGGACTCGCTGAAAAGCATGAACTATGCCGATTTTCTCGGCGTGGTCGCGAGCGGACGCAAGAACGTCTCGACGTCGCAGGAGAACGTCATGCCCGCGTTCGGCGACAATCCGAACGTTGCTTGCTACATGGACGACCTCTATGTGTACCTGCGCGCTCGTTCCAATGATGCGGTTGGGCGCGTACGGCCGGCCAAGCACGAAGACAAATCGGAAGCCTACGGCAAGGCGGAAGACGCCTGCATGGGCCATAACGACAAGAAGTGAGCGTGACCGGCGCGAATGACAAACCTGTTTGATGTTTTGTGGAGACCAAGATGAGACCCGCGCCGCAGTCGCATTCGAAGCCAAGAAGCCGCTTGAGATCGTCGAGCTCGACCTGGAAGGCCCGAAGGCCGGCGAGGTCCTTGTCGAGATCAAGGCGACGGGCATCTGCCACACCGACGCCTACACGCTCGATGGTTTCGACAGTGAAGGCATCTTCCCGTCGATCCTCGGGCACGAAGGCGCGGGCATCGTTCGCGAGGTCGGCGCCGGCGTGACGTCGGTGAAGCCGGGGGATCATGTGATCCCGCTCTACACGCCCGAATGCCGCCAGTGCAAAAGCTGCCTCAGCCAGAAGACCAATCTCTGCACCGCGATCCGCGCGACGCAGGGCAAGGGCGTGATGCCCGACGGCACCTCGCGCTTCAGCTACAAAGGCAAGACGGTCTTCCACTATATGGGTTGCTCGACCTTCTCGAACTTCACCGTGCTGCCCGAGATTGCGGTCGCCAAGATTCGTGAGGACGCGCCATTCGACAAGAGCTGTTACATCGGCTGCGGCGTCACCACGGGCGTTGGTGCGGTCGTCAACACCGCCAAGGTGACGCCGGGCGCCAACGTCGTGGTGTTCGGTCTCGGCGGCATCGGCCTCAACGTGATCCAGGGCGCCAAGATGGTCGGCGCCGACAAGATCATCGGTGTCGACATCAATGACGCGAAGGATGCCTGGGGCCGTCAGTTCGGTATGACGCATTTCGTCAACCCGACCAAGGTTTCGGGCGATATCGTCCAGCACCTGGTGGCGCTGACTGACGGCGGCGCCGACTACACCTTCGACTGTACCGGCAACACCAATGTGATGCGCCAGGCGCTGGAAGCCTGCCACCGCGGTTGGGGCGTCTCGGTCGTGATCGGCGTCGCGGAATCCGGCAAGGAGATCGCGACCCGGCCATTCCAGCTCGTCACCGGACGGGTGTGGAAGGGCACCGCGTTCGGCGGCGCGCGCGGCCGCACCGACGTGCCGAAGATCGTCGACTGGTACATGAACGGAAAGATCCAGATCGATCCGATGATCACCCACGTGCTGAAGCTCGACGAGATCAACAAGGGCTTCGACTTGATGCACGAGGGCAAGTCGATCCGTTCGGTCGTCGTATTCTGAAATCAAAACACCAAGCACTAGGAGGATAGACCAATGACTGTTCATATCCACCCGTCGGTCGACAATGGCGTCAAACAAGGCTCCGGCAGTTTTGCCGGCGGCACGCTCGTCTGCAAATGCGCGGACAAGAAGGTCAAGGTCGGGGTCAAGGGCGATGTCGCCCACAACCACGCCTGCGGCTGCACGAAGTGCTGGAAGCCTGCGGGCGCCACCTTCTCGGTAGTCGCGGTCGTTCCGCGCGAGAACGTCACCGTGCTGGAGAACGGCGACAAGCTGAAGATCGTGGATAGCGCGGCGGTGATCCAGCGCCATGCCTGCACCGGATGCGGCACCCACATGTACGGTCGGATCGAGAACAAGGGCCATCCGTTCTATGGCCTCGACTTCATCCATCCCGAACTGTTCCAGGAGCAAGGCTCGGCAGCCCCGGGTTTTGCCGCCTTCGTGTCATCGGTGATCGAATCCGGCGTCAAGCCGGCCGATATGGCCGGGATCAGGTCGCGGCTGAAGGAGCTTGGGCTCGAGCCCTATGACTGTCTGTCGCCGCCGCTGATGGATGCGATCGCCACCCATGTGGCGAAATCCAAAGCGGCCTGACCAGGTTAGCCGACAGAGGCGGCCTGACCGGTTCGTCCTGACGAGATTCGGCGTCGGCAGAGAGCCTGCCGGCGACGGATATGCTGGTAGTACCCGTGACCTTGAACCTTGCATGCCTTGCGGGCGACCACAGGGCATGCATTTTATTTTCCGCCTTGCCCTCGTCCTGTCCCCGATCCTGACCCTGTCGCCGGCCAGCGCCGCGTCGCCGGAAGATCGCTACATCGCGACGCGTGACACCGCGATCGCCAAATTCGCCAAGCTGTCAAACGACAACAAGATCAACGAGGTCGTCGACAAGGCCGAGGCGGCCGCGCGCGACGAGCTCAAGGGGCAGCTGGCCGCGATCCTGTCCCAGCCCGCCCGGCCGGGCTTTGCGCCGGCCCAGCTCAATCTCGACACTCTATATAAGGGCGACATGGGGTTCGGCATGCTGGACGGCCTGCGCTTCGATGCCGACACCGGCAGGGACGGCGCCAAGATCGGCGAGAAGCGTGCCGACGGCAGCTTCGTCGAGCCGAAGGCCCATATCATCGTGACATCCGAAGCCCTGTTCACCCGCTGGCTGCACGAGCACAAGACCTGGTGGGACAAGGGCAGCAAGAACGTGCCGCAGCAGATCGAGCCGGCCCTGAAGTTCGAGGGCCTCTACACCCAGGCGATCTCGACCGATGCGGCGGTGATCAACTTCAACGAGCTGCCGGTCGCCAAGCCGGCGTCGGCAACGCTTACCTACGGTTTTCTGGCCGGCCGCACCCAGGACTCGACGCCCGAGGCCGCCGACGAGGTTTTCGTCGCAGCGCTCGCCAACGGCAAGTTCTACATCGCCTATGGCGAGATCGAGCCCACGGTCCAAGTGCCGGCCTGCACCGCGATCCGCGCCGACTACAACAAGAAGGCCGACGCCGCGGCCGAGAAACTCGAGCGCAAGCAGATCACCCGGGCGGCCTACGACAAGCTCGGCGACCTGCGCCAGCAGGGCGACGACGCATTCAAGCGCTGCTTTGTCCAGCAGGCGCCACGGCAGCCGGCCTTCGCCGCGGCCACCAAACAGGCTCAGTCGCTGCTGGAGACGGCGCTCGGCAAGTAGTCTAGCGCGCTATTCCCACTCGCCGAACAGCAGGCACATCCACACCACCTGCAAGATCGGCCAGGCCGCTATCGCGATGCACAGCAGCCCATGGCTGAGCGGCTTACCCTGTCGGCGCACCCTGTTCAGGGACGTAACCCCGAATGGGAGCAAGAGCACAAATGTCGGTGCGAAAATCGCACCGTACAACACGACGAGCTCGGCATGCGCGGCAACGCCTTCCTGCGTGCAGGATTGCAGCAGAAAGAAGTACATGATGAGGAGAAGTGGAGCGAACAGGGCAGACGTTGCGGCCGGTGAAAACCCCGATGAAGCAATGCCAGGCGTCGTCACCCATCGCCTGATGATGATCCACGCCGACAAGAACATAATGAGCACCGGCAGCCCGATCTTCAACAGAACGTCTTGCACGTTCAGGATGCTCGTCAAATACAGTGCCACAATAATCTCCGTGAGCCGCAACATGCGTGCCTCGCTCGTGATTCACGCCGATCGATCGCCGCCTCTGTCTTAACAAGATGGCGAGGGCTGTGGCGGGCTTTGTCATGCAGAATTCGCGCTTTGTCGTGCAGGGTTTGTGCAGGCGACGGATAGGGGTACGTCAAATCGGGGCACTGATTTGATCAGCGAGCCGCGCGCCCCTATCTTGTCCGGAAAGTTCAGCATCCCCGGGAGACGCCATGACAAACGCCATCAGTCCGTTTCGCATCGCCGTCGGCGACAATGTCCTCGAGGATCTCCGCACCCGATTGCGCCGGACGCGCTGGCCGGAGGCCGAGCTGGTCGACGACTGGAGCCAGGGCGCGCCGCTCAACTGGATCAAGGACATCTGCCAGTATTGGGCCGAGACCTATGATTGGCGGCAGCGCGAGGCGCGGCTGAACCGGTTCAGCCAGTTCACCACCGAGATCGACGGACTCAACATCCACTTCATCCATGTCCGCTCAAAGCATCCGGAGGCGCGGCCCCTGATGATCACCCATGGCTGGCCGGGATCGGTGGTTGAATTCCACAAGGTGATCGAGCCGCTGACCGATCCGACGGCGCATGGCGGCAGCGCCGCCGATGCGTTCCATGTGGTGTGCCCGTCATTGCCGGGCTTCGGCTTCTCGGCCAAGCCGGCCGCGACAGGCTGGGGCGTCGACCGGATCGCGAAGGCCTGGGCCGCCCTGATGGAGCGGCTGGCTACGCCAAATACTTCGCGCAAGGCGGCGACTGGGGCTCCGCGGTCACCACCGCGATCGGCGGGCAGGATCCGGCGCATTGCGCCGGCATCCACATCACGCTGGCGATGTCGACCCGGCCCAATGTCGAGGGGCAGCCGACGCCGGAGGAGACCCGCGCGCTCAACGGTATCAAATATTATGCCGACTGGGATTCGGCTACTCCAAGCAGCAGTCCACCCGGCCGCAGACGCTCGGCTATGCGCTGACGGATTCGCCGAGCGGGCAGGCGGCCTGGATCCTGGAAAAGTTCTGGGCCTGGACCGACTGCGACGGGCATCCGGAAAACATCCTCAGCCGTGATGAACTGCTCGACAATGTCATGCTGTACTGGGTCACCGAGACGGCGACATCGTCGGCGCGGCTGTATTGGGAAAGCTTCGGGCCCGGCAAGCGAACCCCTCACAAGGTCAGTGTGCCGACGGGCGTTGCCGTGTTTCCCAAGGAGATCGTCACGCCGGTCCGCAAATGGATGGAGACGAGCTTCACCAACATCCAGCACTGGAGCGAGATGCCGAAGGGCGGGCACTTCTCCGCGTTCGAGCAGCCCGAGCTGTTCGTTGGCGAGGTGCGGGAGTTCTTCGGGAAGCTGCGCTAAGCACGATCCGGAAAAGTGGAAGCCGGCTTTCCGAAGGGATCATGCTCGAACTTAAGAGAGATCAGCTCGCTTGACTGGCGATCTCGTCGGCCCGCCAGCACCGGACCGCGTGCCCATCCGGACGCGTCTCGAGCGAAGGCCCGGGTTCACGGTGACACACCGCTTCGGCATAACGACAGCGCGGACTGAATGCGCAGCCGTCCGGCGGATCGAGCGGATTGGGAAGCTCGCCCCTTGCCGTCGCCAACGGCACGCGACGTAGCGGATCGGGAATCGCTGATATCAGGGTTTGCGTATAGGGATGCGCCGGCCGTTCGAAGATGTCGCGCCAGCCGCCTGTCTCCACAATGCGGCCGAGATACATCACCGCGACCCTGTCGCTCATGTGCTCGACCACGCCGAGGTCGTGGCTGATCATGATATAGGAGAGGCCGAGGCTCTCCTTCAATTCCAGCAGCAGATTGATGATCTGGGCGCGGATCGAGACATCGAGCGCCGACACCGGTTCGTCGCAGATGACGATCTTCGGATTGAGGATCAGCGCGCGGGCGATGCCGATCCGCTGGCGCTGGCCGCCGGAGAATTCATGCGGGTAGCGGCCGGCCTGTTCCGGCCGTAGGCCGACCTGCCTGAGCATCTCGGCAACGCGTCCGTCGATCTCGCTCTGGGCCGTCACGCCATGCAGGCGCAGCGGGTCCTCAAGCATGCGGCGAACGGTCTGGCGTGGATTGAGCGAGGCGTAGGGATCCTGGAATACCATCTGCGCGATACGGGCCAATCGCTTTCGATCGACCGACCGCCGCTCCGTCACGACGTGTCCGTCCAGCACGATCCTGCCACGCGTCGGTGTCAGCAGTCCAAGCAGCGAAAGTGCGACGGTCGACTTGCCGCAGCCGGATTCGCCGACCAGACCGAGGCATTCACCGCGCTTCAGTTCGAGATCGATGCCTTCGACCGCGCGCAGCACCCGCCGGTCGCCGCCGAGCAGGCCGCCGCCAAGCGGGAAATGCACCGCGAGATCCTTCACGCTGAGGATGACGTTGTCATCGGGCCTCCCCGCGGGTTCAGCCATGGTGGTGGCACCTGACGAGGCCGCCTGCATCGAGCCAGGTCGTCTCCGGCACGGTGGTCCGACAAATCTCGGTCGCTTGCGCGCAACGCGGATTGAAGCGGCAGCCGGCGGGGAAGTCTGCAATCGCCGGCACGACGCCGGCGATTTCCCTGAGCCGCGACCGGCCAAGCGCCGCGCGGCTTCCCAGCCGCGGCAGCGAGTCGACCAGGCCCTGCGTGTACGGGTGCGCGCCGGCGCGGAAGATGTCGTCCGAGCCGCGCTCCTCGACGATGCGGCCGGCATACATCACCCCGACGCGGCGGCAGACATTGGCGACCAGGCCGAGATCGTGGCTGATCATCAGGATCGCAGTGCCTCGCTCGGCGCACAGATTGCGCATCAGCTCGATGATCTCCGCCTGCACCGTCACGTCGAGCGCGGTGGTCGGCTCGTCGGCGATCAGGAGATCCGGATCGCAGGCCAGCGCGATCGCGATCATCACGCGCTGGCGCATGCCGCCGGAAAGCTGGTGCGGATAATCCTCCACCCGCCGTTCCGGCGCGGGGACGCGGACATTCGCCAGCGCCTCGACGGCGAGCTCGTTTGCCTCGCGCCAGCTCTTGCCCTTGTGCAGCACGAACATTTCGGCGATCTGCCGGCCGACCGGCGAGACGGGGTTGAGCGCCGTCATCGGCTCCTGGAAGATCATCGCGATGCGGTTGCGCGCAGCGCACGCTGCTCGGCTGCGGACAATCCCTGGATCTCGCGGCCCTCGAAGCGGATGGCGCCGGCGGCGATCGAGAGCGGCCGGCGCAACAATCCGATCAGGGCAAGTGCCGTGATGCTCTTGCCGCAGCCGGACTCGCCGACCAAACCGAATGTCTCGCCGCGATCGATGCGGAACGAAACCCCCTCGACTGCCGCGACATGCGTGGCGCCGTCATCGAGATCGATGCGCAGGTCCTCGACTTCGATCAGCGGAACGGCCGTCATGCGCGCCGGCTCCGCGACTGGGGATCGAGCACGTCACGCAAGCCGTCGCCGAGCAAATTGAGCCCGAGCACCGTCAGGAAGATCGCGAGCCCCGGAAACACTGAAAGCCACGGCGCTGTGGTGATCTGGTCGCGTGCCTCCGACAGCATGCTGCCCCAGCTTGGATAGGGTGGACGGATGCCGAGACCGAGGAACGAGAGCGAGCTTCCGCAAGTACCGCACCGCCCATGCCGAGCGTGCCGATGACGATGATGGGACCGATCATGTTCGGCAGTAGCTGCGTGATCATGATGCGCAGATCTCCATAGCCGAGCACCCTTGCTGCCTGCACATAGCCCTGGCTCTTGAGCGACAGCGTGGAGGCCCGTGCGATCCGGCAGGTGAAGGACCAGTTGGTCAATCCCAGTGCGATCAGCAAGCTCGTCAGGCCGGGTCCGAGCACCGCCATGATGGCGAGTGCGAAGATCAGCGACGGGATCGCGAGCATGACATTGGTCAGCCCGTTGACGAAATCGTCCCACCAGCCGCCCCAATAGCCCGCAGTCAGGCCCAGCGTCACGCCGATGACACTGTTGACGAGCTGCGAGACGATGCCGACCGTCAGTGAGATGCGCGCGCCGTGCACGACGCGGGAATAGATATCGCGGCCCTGTGCATCGGTGCCGAACCACCAAATCCAGCTCGGCGGCTCCTCGGCATTCATCAGATTGGCGCCCATCACCGGATCGGTATGCGCCAGCCAGGGCGCGAACAGGCCGACGAAGATCGCCAGCGCGAACAGCAGCCCGCCGATGATCGCACTGGTTCCAAGCTTCATCGCGGCCGCTCCGCCGTGGCAGGTTGCGCGGCCGGTTGTGCAAAGACGTGATGAAGCCGGCTTCCGCTCATGCGTATCTGATCCTGGGATCGATCACCCCGTAGAGCAGGTCGACCAGCGTATTGACGGCAAGGAAGAACAGCACCACCACGAGGATGGTGCCTTGCACGGCGGGAATGTCGCGCTGCAAAACGCTGTCGACCAGCAGTGAGCCGATGCCCGGCCAGGAGAACAGCTTCTCGACGACGACCGCTTGCCCCATCACAACACCGAATTGCAGGCCGATCGCGGTGAGAATAATGACGAGGGCATTGCGCATCACGTGCCAGGTCACGACCCGGGTCTCGCTCATGCCCTTCGAGCGCGCAGTGCGGACAAAATCCGCGGTCATGATCTCGAGCACCGCGGCACGCGTCGTCCGCGCCAGCAGCGCCATCGGCGAGACGCCGAGAGTCATGGCGGGCAACAGCAGATATTTGAGCCCGCCATCGCCGTAGCCGAAACTCGGCAGCCAGCCGAGCTTCAATGCGAACAGGTACATCAGCAATAGTCCGAGCCAGAACTTGGCCATCGAGAGGCCCGATACCGCGAGCACCATCGAGAGCGTGTCGACGATGCTGCCCGGCCTCAGCGCGGCGATGAAGCCCAGCGGCACGCCGACCGTGACCGCAAATGTCAGCGCCGCGAAGATCAATTGCAGCGTCGGCCACATCCGTTTGGCGATCATGGTCGTGACCGGCTCGCGGGTCCGGAACGAGGTGCCGAAATCACCGGTCGCGAGTTTGGCGATATAGGCGCCGAAACGCACATAAACGGGATCGTCGAGGCCGAGCTGTTTCTTCATGCGTTCCACGACCTGCGGGTCCGTCGGGCCGCGGCCATCGTCGCCCATGCTCGACGCGATGCTGCCCGGAACGATGCTGAACAGCACGAAGATCAGCAGCACGACGGCCAGCACGGTCGGAATGGTCTGCAGGATTCGACGGATCGCGAAGGAGAGCATTGAACGTTTTCCTCACTCCCTCCATCTCGCGATGGAGGGAGGACGGTGGCACCTGTCACTTCGCGGGCGAGGTCTCGTCGACCCAGAGGTCCTCGACATTTTGATGGGTCAGTTCGGTGGCGTCGAGCTGAATTCCCTTGAGCCAGGGCTGCACCGCCATAACGGCCTTGTTGTAGTTGAAGAACCAGATCGGCGCTTCCTCACGGAGCAGCGCATTGGCTTTTTGCAGCAGCTGGACGCGCTTTGCGGGGTCGTCGGTCTGTCCGGCGTCATCGATCGTCT
Source organism: Bradyrhizobium viridifuturi (assembly GCF_001238275.1). Classification (GTDB taxonomy): domain Bacteria; phylum Pseudomonadota; class Alphaproteobacteria; order Rhizobiales; family Xanthobacteraceae; genus Bradyrhizobium; species Bradyrhizobium viridifuturi. The sequence goes on along the minus strand of NZ_LGTB01000020.1, from coordinate 74,516 downwards.
TGTCGAACTCCGCGTTCTTGAAGTTCGTATAGTTGCAGGCCGATTGCGGCGTCGCCGAGTGGAAGCATTTGAGCGCCGCCTGCGGATCCGGGCCGGTCGCCTGCGAATAGATGAAGGCCTGGAAGTCGCCCTTGCGAATGACCTCCGCCAGCACGGCGGTCTCGACCTGCTTGACCTTCACCTTGATGCCGACCTTGTCCAGCATAGGGATCGCTGCTTCGACGATCGGCAGGCCCCAACTTTCATTCTGGCTGGTGGTCCATTCGAATTCGAAGCCGGTGGGATAGCCCCCGTCGGCCAGCAATTGCTTGGCCTTCGCGGGATCATAGGGGTAGGGCTTCATGGCCTTGTCGTAGGCAGGCGAGGTCAGCGGCAGCCAACTCGTGGCGCGATAGGCCTTACCCTTGACCAGTTTGTTGATGATCAGATCGGCATCGATCGCGTAGTTGATGGCCTGTCGAACCCGCTTGTCGGCGAACGGCTTGAAGGCGGGGTTCATCCCCATATAGCGCGTGAAGACCTCGGCGACCTCGACGATGGTGCCCTTGAGGTCGGGATCGGCCTGATAGGCGACATACTGTGCCGGCCCCAGCACCGAGGTGTCGATCTCCTTGTTGCGGAAGGCGACATCGCGCGCCGCGGCTTCGCCCATCAGCGAGATCACGAGCTTGTCGGCGTATGGCTTGCCTGGCTTGTAGAACCGGTCCCAGCGTTCCAGCACGATGCGCGATCCCGGCACGTGCTCGACGAACTTGAACGGACCAAGCCCGATCGGCTTCTGGAGGAAGCTTTCCTTGCCGCCCTCGTCGGCGGGATAGATCGAGGTCAGCGCGGTGAAGAAATAGAAGGCCGGATCGACCTTTTCGGTCAGCTTCATTTCGAGGGTGAAGTCGTCGATCTTCTTCAGGCCGGAGATCTCCTTGGCCTGGCCCTTCTCGACCTCGGCCGCGCCTTCGATGATGCGGACGAAGCGCGCGCCGGGATAGGCCTTGGTGCCGTCCATGATGCGATTGTAGGACCAGATGATGTCGTCCGCGGTCATCTTGCGGCCGTTGTGGAAATAGGCGTCGTCGCGCAGCTTGAAGGTGTGAACGAGACCTCCGCCCGAAACGACGACCTCCTTGGCAAGTTCCAGAACCGGCTTACCTTCGGTAGAGTCCCAGATGTAGAGCGACCGGTGCAGCCCCTTGGCGTAGATCTCGTCCTGGGCGCGTGGCGTCGTGTGGATGTCCATGCTGGTGAAGCTGGAACCATAGGGCGCCGTCATGCGAATGGTCCCGCCCTTGCGCGGTGTCTGGGCCGCCGCCGTGGTGGCGAGCGCGAGCCCCAGGCCGGCGGCGATCGCAATCAACTTGAACTTCATGTTTCCCCCAACGATGCAGGAACATTCCGATCCGCGAGTTGACCATCGGCGGCATGTGAAGCGCAAGGTCCTCATGTCGTGTCGATGGCGACCGGCACCAAATAATTGTGCCGCTATGATGCGAGGAGCGGGATCGCGAAGAGCAAGGCATGGCGTGCATCTGCGATGCGGTGGCGTCGACTGCAGTGCAACTTTTGCTTGTATGTAAGCGATTGCGATTGAACGGATTTCGGGTTCCGTCCTGAATTCGCCAAGGCAGGGTCACAACCCAGGCTGCTATCGGTCGAGCGAAGCACAACCCGCCATCTACAGCAGTCCCCGATAAATTCCCGGCGCGGAGCCTTCGATCGCCACCGCGCGACGGCCTTCGTATAGAAGTCTGCCGGCCCGACACCACCGATGATGGCGTAGCCAAAGCCCTGATGCTTCATGTCCTCGAGACAGGCGAACAGCAACGCCTTACCGATGCCGCCCTGCTGCGCCTTGGGTGCGACGCCGGTCGGGCCGAAGAAGTTACGGCAGGCTGCATCGTAGCAGGCGAACCCGACGATCTTCTTGTGCTGGATCGCGATGAAGCAGGAGACCGGCTGGTGGCTGAACGCGACTTCGGTTTCGCTAGCCCATGCCTCGCTGAATGTCTCGCGTATCCAGCCGACGACCTTGTGCTTCTCAGGGGCGAGCGCCCGGCGCATGACAATCCCGGCCTGCTGCAACCGATCATAGGCGGGCCGGGAATCGGGAAGGGCATAGAGCTTGACGAGCATGTCCATCCGGTGAGCTTAGTTGAAAACGCGCCCCGCGGGCAAATCAGGCGAGGAACGGGTCTTCGCAACGCTGTTCTGCCGCTAGGACGGCTGGGTCATTTGCGCTGTTGCTTGTCCGAGATCCTGATCTCACGCGCAACTGCCCAAAAATACCCGCCGCAGAATGCAACGATCGCAACGATCACGGTGGCGGCGATAAGCTCTTGCATGTCCGCGGGTCTCCAAGTACACGTACCTCCACGTACGTGGGAAATATGCCCACAAAATGGAAAATCGGTTTCCGGACGTAACGGGGCGGAGCGAATGCATGGTCGGAGTCAGTGCAGCGGGCAAACGTCTTCGGCCGATCGTCGTTCTGGCCATTCTGGCCGACATCAGTTCGGCGCAAGCCGCTCGAGCCCCTGATCTATCGGATGCCAGCGGCGTCTCCGTTTCGATCGACACGCGGAGTCAGACGTCCGCGATGGATGGCGCGGTCCACCCCGTGCAGCTTCCCAAGGGGGCCTCCGCGATCAGCGAGACCTACGGGGACTGGATCGTCAAATGTCAGCTCGACGGCGGAGTAAGGCTGTGCACACTCAGCCAGACACAGACTTCCAAGGAGACCAACCAGCAAGTCTTCGCCATCGAACTGCTGCCACGGAACGGAAAGGCCGAAGGCAACATGTTGATGCCGTTCGGGCTCAAGCTCGACGCCGGGGCCGTCGTCAAGCTTGACGGCAAGGACCTCGAGCAGACGCGCTTCTCCACCTGCACCGCGCAAGGCTGTCTGCTTCCGGTGTCTTTTCCCGCCGTTGTGACCGACACCATGAGCAAGGCCAAGACGCTGACCATTGCCGCGCAGAATATCAACACCGGGCAGGCGGTCGTCTTCAATGTCCCGCTCAACGGCTTCGCCGCGGCGCTGGAGCGGACGATTCAACTTGGTACCTGAACGGTCGCGCGTCTCGCGCTGCGCGTCCAGCCTGCCGTAAGGCGGTTCATCGCGATCCCGGGATGAAACCCGGCACGCCGGTCCGCACCACCGAGTTGAACCGCACGTTCGTCGTGATGCGGTCGCGCATTTCCTGCATGGCATCCTCGGGCAACGCCGAGATATCGAAGTTCTCGCGGATGCGCTGAGGATTGGTCGAGGTGGTGAGGAAAGCGGCGCCGCGCTGCACGGCCCAGGCGAGGGCAACTTGTGCCGGGGTCTTGCCCAGGCGGCGCGCGATGGCGGTAATGACGGGATCCTCCAGGAGATTGGGCTTCATGGCATGCCCCAGCGCGGCAAACGCCTGCAGCACGATGCCATTCTGCCGGCAGAATTCGAGCAGCTCCCATTCGGGAAGATACGGATGAGACTCGACCTGCACCACGGCAGGCTTGATCCGCGCGACCGCAACGATCTCGCGCAGCCTCTCCAATGTGATGTCCGACAGGCCGATCGCCTTGCAGCGGCCGTCGTCCACCAGGCGTTCCATCGCCCGCCACGTCTCCACCAGCGTCACGCCGGGGTCGTAGATCACCTGGCCGCGTTCGTCCCTCGGATCCTGCTCATCGCCTGGCTGGAAGGCAAAGGGTGTGTGGATCAGATAGCAATCGATGACGTCGAGTTGCAATCGCCGCCGGCTGGCGTCGAAAGCAGGCATGACCCGCTCCGGGCGATGATTTGTGTTCCACAGCTTCGTCATGACGAACAGTTCCTCGCGTTGCACGATTCCTGCACTGAAGGCGTCCTGTATTGCCTCGCCAACCGCCGCTTCGTTGCGATAGCGTTCCGCACCGTCGAGAAGGCGGAATCCGGCCTCCAGCGCGATCCTGGTGGCTTGTCTGGTTGCAAGCGGATCCGGGATCAGTGTGCCAAACCCGACCGCCGGCATTGCACCAGCGCCGTGATTAAGGGGAAGCCGCGTATCACGAAGCGTCCTGGACATTGTCATGCTCATATTCCCTTCCTAGTTGGCCGGCCGCGGTTTCCGGAGAAGCAGCACCAGCGGACTGACGACCAGTATGGCGAACATCAGGATCTCGAACTGGCCGATCACCGCCACCACGGCGGCCTGCTGCGTGACCAGTTCGTTGAGCGCGGCAAGACCCGGCGCTCCGATCGAACCCACGACATGCGCGGCGGCCCGGTACGGCGTGAGGTCGCGGGCGAGTGCCGCGTGCATGGCCTGCGTATTGTTGTAGAAGAAGATCTGCACCACTGCGATTCCGATCGTGCTGCCATAGAGTCGCGACAGGTTGAGCAGGGCGCTACCCTCCGGGCGCAGCTTCGGATCAAGTGTTCCGAACGCCGCCTTTCCGAGCGCCGGGATCAGCATGCCGAGACCAACCCCCTGGAGAACGCCGGTCTGAACCACGGCTTGCCAGTCCATCTGTGGCGAATAGCCGAGCATCATCCAGTTGGCATAGACCACAAGTGCCATTCCGCCGAGCATGAACGGCCGGTAGTCGATCTGGGCGGGCACCAGGCTCGTCATCACGACCGTTCCAACCAGCGCCACGCCGCGGGGGATGGTCATGAAGCCGGTGGTGTCAACCGGATAGTTGAGCAACTCCTCCAGCATCGGCGAGGTCAGGGCCAGGGTTGGCAGCAACACGAATCCAAGCGCAAACGAGATCACCGTCGAGAGAACCAGATTGCGATCCTTGAACAGCGCCGTGCGGAGAAAGTGCGTCTTCGTGGTCAGAACGTGCACGATGAACAGGTAGAAGCCGAGCACCGAGGCACCTGCTTCGATCCAGATCTCAGTCGACGCGAACCATTCCAGGCGTTCGCTACGGTCGAGCAGCATTTGCAGCCCGATCATACCGAGCGAGAAAGTCGCAAGCCCGAAGAAGTCGAACGGCTTCGAGCGCTCGGCCCGCTTCTCGCGGAGCAGCAACGCCGTCACCACCATAACAAGCGCCGTCGCCGGCAGGCTGACATAGAAAATCGACCGCCAACCATAGTACTCGCTGAGCCAGCCGCCAATGCCCGGCCCACTGCTGATTCCGATCAGGAAGCACAACGACCATATCAGGTTGATCCGGGCATGCTGCGCCGGCGGACGTGTCTCGAGCAGGATGGCCAGCGACAGCGGCGCGAGCGGTCCGCTCGCCGCACCCTGAAGGACCCTGGCGAGCACGAACTGCACTGAACTCGTTGCGAGCGTATCGAGCAGAAGCGCAAGCGCGAAGACGGCGAGCGACATCTGGTAGACGGTCTTGCGGCCAAATCGTCCGGCGAGCCAGTTCGCCACCGACATCACCACTGCGCTCGCGGCGATGTAGGAAGAGAACACCCAGCCGACCTCGTCGGTGGCCATCGACAGGGCGCCCTGGATATGGGGCAGGGCGGCATTCGGCAGCGAGATGTTGACGGCTTGCATATAGGTTGCCGCGAACGCTGATAGCGCGAGAGTGCGATGGCCATCGCCTCCCGCTGATGGCAGGGTGGTGCTCATTTGGCCGCCCCCATCGCGTTGGCGAGTTGGAGCGGATGACCCCAGGCGCGGCGATAGCCGGTGTTAACCTGTGCCGTCACGCTGATGCCCGAATAGAGCGGCCGGTTGGGATCAACCTCATCGAGCTCGAGGCGCACCGGCAGTCGCTGCACGACCTTGACCCAGTTGCCGGTCGCATTCTCAGGCGGCAGCACAGAGAAATCCGAACCGGTACCCGGGCTCATGCTGACGATGTGCGCCTTGAAGGTGCGATCCGGATAGGCGTCGACGTCGATCGTCGCGGCCTGGCCTGGGCGCATATGGGTCAGGCTGGTTTCGCGGAAGTTCGCCTCGATCCAGACGTGCCGGCTCGACAGCAGCGAAAACACCGGTGCGCCGGCATTGACGAAGCCGCCGATCTGCAGGTCATCAACCCTGGTCACGATGCCGTCGTCCGGCGCCGTCACTGTTGCATAGGAGAGGTCGAGTTTCGCACGATCGAGCTGGGCCTTGGCTGCACGAACCGTCGGATGGCGATCGATCGCGATGTCGGCGTCGCCGTCCAGCGCAGCCATCGTGTTGGCGATCTGCTGTTCGACCGACACGATGCGCTGGCGGGCGACCTTGAGATCGGTCTCCGCGCGCTCATAGACCGCGCGCGGCGTGAAATCCGAGGTGACCAGCGCCTTCTTGCGCTCGTATTCGCGTTCGTCAAACGCCGCGGTATCCTGGGCGGACTGCAGTTCGGCCCGTTGCTGGCGATAGGTCGCCTTCAGCGCGTCGATCTGGAGGCGTGCGCTGCCGAGCCGTGCCTCCGCCTGATCAACCGCGATCTGATAGGGTTCCGGATCGATCCGGAACAGCAGCTGGCCCTGGCGGACCCGCTCATTATCGTGGACGGCGACCTCGACCGCCTGGCCCGAGACGCGGGCATTGACCGTTATCTTCGCCGCGCGGACGAACGCGTTATCGGTGGAGACGTAAGGCTCCCCGGCGAAATAGACCGCAGCGCCTATTGCTGCGGCAAACAGTGGCACCGCTATCATCAGCGTCCGCCGTAGCCGTTCCCTGAAGCCCCTGCCGGACGTCACGGTCGCAGGTTCCGATACCGGACGGGCGGTCCCGCCGTCGAAGCGTGCCTCGACCGCATTCGCCCCCATGGCACCCGTCAATTGAATCGGCGCTTCGCCTGCGCGGAACGCCTTGAACTCGCCTATCCAGCCGGCGAACGGCGAAAAATCGAAGCGCATCGTAGGGCCCTTCACCAATCCGTTTAATTTTGTAACGTTGATGACAAAATAGAGCGAGCCCGATCGGCGTCAAGAGGGTCGCTCTTGATTTTTGTAACGGTGTATACAAATATAGGTGAGCTAACGGTTATCGGAGTATTTGCACAATGGCGGGAAAGAACAGCGAATCGGGCCCGGCACGGCGGGGGCGGCCGAAGGCGTACGATGCCCAAGCCGCGCTGAAGCAAGCCACGGAAACCTTCTGGAGGACCGGTTATTCCGGAACCACGCTGGATAGCATTGCCGCCGCTACGGGCATGAATCCGCCGAGCCTTTACGCTGCTTTCGGAAACAAGCATGCTCTTTATCTCGAGGCGCTGGATCGCTATTGGGAGATCAGTCTGGCCGCGACGCGCGAAGCTCTGGCGCAGGAGCGTCCGCTGGCCGACGCGCTGATGTTGGCCTACGACGCCGCGCTGTCGATCTATTTCTCGGGGCGCGGCAGCGCGCGCGGCTGTTTTGTGCTCGGTACCGCGGTCGTCGAATCGGTCGAAGACACCGCGATCCGGAGCAGCGTGGCGAAGGGACTCCGTGCGATCGACGCCGATTTCGAAGCTCGCTTCCAGACCGCGCGCGAGCGAGGCGAACTCAAAGCCGACGCCGATCCTGAAGCGCTCGCGATCCTGGCATCGGCCACGATGCACAGTATCGCGATCCGTGCGCGTGCCGGTGCGCGTCGCACCGAACTGCGCGAGATCGCGCGGAAAGCGGTGAGTGCGATCTGCGGATGCCCTGTCGCGGTAAGCTGAGCGGGACCCGTTTGGTTACGCATTCCGGTGTGGCTCCGCGCAGGGTGATCGGAGTTCGGACCTGATGTCGCGAGAACGCAGGCGTATGGCTCATCAGCAGCGCCAAACACTCATTGTCGTCCCGGCGAAGGCCGGGACGCATAACGACGAATGCGAACTGTTACGCGATGCTGGAACGCCGAGTCTCGCCTGCGACGGCTGCTGCGGCGTATCGGTCCCGGCCTTCGCCGGGACGACGGCGTTATTCGGAGTGGCGCCTCGCGCTCAACCGCCTCAATCCCGATACGACGGATCCGCCCGATCGAGCTTGCGCAGCAGCGCCGGCCAGGCGAGCTCGCCGTTGCGGGCGGCGCGGCCGGGCTTGGGCAGCATCCGCTCATAGGTGTCTTCGAGGATGTTTTGCGGCGGATAGATCAGCTTGGTGTTGCAGGACAGCGCCATCACCTGGGTCTGGCAGGCGCGCTCGAGCCGGAACAGCACGTTGAAGGCGGCGGGCACGGTGCGACCGACCACCAAGAGGCCGTGATTGCGCAGGATCATCGCTTCGTTGTCACCGAGGTCGCGGACCAGCCGCTCGCGCTCGTCAACATTGTCGGCGATACCTTCGAAGTCGTGATAGGCGATGTGCAGGAAGCGCATCGAGGTCTGCGCCAGCGGCAGCAGGCCGCATTCCATTGCCGAGACTGCCATGCCGGCCGGCGTATGGGTGTGCGCGACGCAGTCCATGTCGTGCTTCGCCATGTGGATGGCGCTGTGAATGACGAAGCCGGCGACGTTGACGTCATAGTCGCTGGCGTTGAGCAGCGTGTTGCCCTCGACGTCGACCTTGATCAGGCTGGAGGCGTCGATCTCCTCGTACAGCATGCCGTAGGCGTTGATCAGGAACTGGTCGGTGGTGCCGGGCACGCGGCAGGAAATGTGGTTCGCGATCATCTCGGTCATCCCGTACATCGCGGTGAGACGATAGCAGGCGGCCAGATCGACGCGGGCCTGCCACTCCTCGGCGCTCACCTGCTCGCGAACGGATTTCACGACCTTGATTGCGGGCGAGCTGATGGGGGGATTCATGGTGTTCTCTCCTTGGGATGTCTGCAAGGCCGGGCCCGACTATTTGGCAGGGACCATAGCAGAATCGGCGCGGTGGTAAGGCGCGTCGCGTCTGCTTATTTGCAGGTCTGTCGGGCAAAAACCGAATGCGGATTGGCGCGCGGCGCCTTCGATGCCACACTGCGGAAAACAGCCGAGGCACACCAACATGAGCGATCGCAAGATACGTATCGCCGTCCTGCATTTCTCCCACGAAACCGTCTCGTTCCTGCCGAACGAGACTACGCTCGACGACTTTATCTATCCGGGCTCGCCGGCCAAGGGCGAGGCGCTGCTGCAGTTCGATCCCAAGAACTACATGGGCGGGTTCGTGCAGGTTGCGCGCGAGTTCTCCGAGGTCGAGCTGGTCGGCATCGAATCGCCGCTCTGGCCGAAGACCTACACCGGATCGGGCTGGATCACCCAGGAGGCTTATCGGACCTTTACTGGCAAGATGATTGCCGGGCTCAAGGAGGAGGGGCCGTTCGACGGCGTCTATCTGTGCCTGCATGGCGCCATGGCCGTGCGCGACGTGCCGCGGCCGGAGGCCGATCTGGCGCGAAAAGTCCGCGAGGTGGTCGGGCGCTCGGCTTTCATCGCTGCGACCTTTGATCCTCACGGCAACGAGGACGAGGCGTTCCTTGAGCAGGCGGACATGGCGTTCGCCGTCAAATATTTCCCGCATTATGATGCGCATCTGCAGGGCGAGCGCGCGGCGCGCATGCTGGTGCGGGCGATCCGCGGCGACTACAAGCCGGTACACAGGACGATCAAGGTTCCGGTGATCTCGCCCACCGTGCTGCAATGGACCGGGGCGCGCCCGTGGATGGATCTCGTGCAACGCGCGCTGGTGTGGGAGGCCCGCGAGGTCGACGTCTACGTCAACATCTTCTTCGGCTTTCCGTTCGCCGATGTTCCCGACGTCGGCATGACCGTGCAGGTCTTGACCAACGACAACCCGAAGCTCGCCGAGCAAATCGCGCGCGATCTCGCCGGTATGATCTGGCGGCTGCGTGAAGCGTTGCTGCAATCGACGAAACTCCACAGCATCACCGAGGGCGTCGCGCTGGCGAAGCAGGCCGTCGCGGACCGCAACACGCCGGTGGTGCTCGCCGATCACAGCGACCGTTCGGGATCGGCGACCTGGCTGCTGCGCGAGATCATCGCGCAGGACCTCGCCAATACAGTGGTTGCGACCATTGCGGACGGCAAAGCGACGGCGAGCCTAAAGGCCGCCGGTGCCAAGTCCGGCGATGACTTCGACATGGAGATCGGCGGTCTCGCCGACGAGTCGGCGGGCGATCCGGTTCGGATCCAGGGTACCATCTCGGCGGCGGGCGAGGGCTACGGTCAATTCTGGGTCTGCGTGCGCTTTGGCCGAAACAATGTGCTGATCCTGTCCACCTATCTGGTGCAGATCATGGAGCCGTTTTCGCTGAAGGTGCTGGTGCCTGACATCGATGCATTCGACGTGATGGCGATCAAGTCGCGGGTCCATTTCCGGCGCGGCTTCGACGATAATGGCTTTGCCAAGACGATCCTGCTGGTCGAGCCGGAGCAACCGTTCCTCGGGACCACGCGTCTGGACAAGCTGCCCTACAGGAATGTCGACCTCACACGGTTCTATCCCTACGGCAGCCCGGCATTTTCGGAGACGTCGTCATGACTGAAGGCCGCTATCGCCTGATCGGCTCGACCGCGTCGCCCTATGCGATCAAGCTGCGCGCACTGATGCGCTACCGGCGGATCCCGCACGACTGGGTGATCATGACCAAGGCGCTGCGCGCGGCGACCGCACATCTGAAGCCGATGCTGATCCCGGTGCTGCAATATCCCGACGGCAGCTATCGCGGCGAGACCACCACGCTCGCTTATGATCTGGAAGCGCGCCATCAGGAACGCTCTGTGATCCCAAAGGACAAGGCGGTCGCATTCGTCTGCGATCTGCTCGAGGACCTCGCCGACGAATGGGCGGTGAAGCCGCTGTTTCTCTTTCGCTGGTGGGACCCGGAAGACCAGGCCTACGTCTCGCGCTGGGCCGGTGAGGAATGGTCGACGTCGGAAGCCGAGACCGGCAGCCGCGAGGAGATCGAGGAGTTCCGGAAGCGCCAGATCTCGCGCATGGTCATTCTCGGTGCGACCGACGAGAACCGGCCCCTGCTCGAGGAGAGCTATCGGCGGACGCTGGCAGCATTCGAGCCGCATGTCGGCATGACGAACTATCTGTTCGGCAGCCGGCCGTCGCTGGCCGACTTTGCCTGGTTCGGACAACTCAGCGAGATGGCGACCGACCCTACCCCGATGCGGATCATGCGCGAGCGCGCGCCGTTCACCGATCACTGGGTGCGGCGGCTCGACGACGCGTCCGGTGTCGATGGCAGCTGGTATCCGCGTGAGCAGGCGCTTGGCGGGTTCGCTGAAGCGTTGCTGCGGATCGCGGGCGAGCTCTATCTACCATTCCTCGCTGCCAATGCGGATGCATTCGCGAAGGGCCTTGAGCGCCTCGAGATCAAGGTCTGGGGACTGCCCTATGCGCTGGCGCCGTTCAAATATCAGGTGAAGTGCCTGCAGCAGTTGCGCGAGAAGTTCGTCGCGCTCGATGCCGGCGATCGCGCTGCGTTGAAGCCGATGCTGGAACGCACCGGATGCTGGGCCATCCTGGATGGAGGCTGATCGATCGCGGACGGCAAGCAGGTTCAAAATGGCGTGAGCTTAGCTCCGATGTCTGCTCCCGAGTGCGAGCGCGATCGATTCGGGATTTCTGATCCGTTCGACCAGCAGGTCGATGCGGTCCCCACCCCAGAACAGTTCCCCGTTGAACACCATGCTGGGAACCCCGAACACGCCGAGCGCTTCGGCTTCGTCGATGATGCGATCGTGCTCGGCGCGGGCAGGGCCGTTGACATAGGCCTCGAACGCGTCGGTAGATCCGCCGATAGCGGCAATCACGCCGGCAATCTCCGACAACTCGTCGATCTCCAGCTCGTGGTTCCAGAACTTCCGGAAGACCGTGTCATGATAGGGCCGGAACAGCCCATGGCGCTGCGCGAACAGCATCCCAGCGCTTGAATAGAAGGCATCGTAGATCCGGCGCGGGCCCTTCATGGTCAGTCCCTGCGCGTTGGCGAACCGCCGCGCATCCATGTAGGAGTAGCGCACCTTGCGCCAGAAATGCGGCGTGCGCCCTTCGACCGTGCCCATGAATTCAGGGATGCGCAACGTGTAGGGCAGCCATTCCAGTTCGACGCCGAAGGTCTCCTCGAGTTCGAACAGCCGCTTGTTGGCGACATAGGCGTAGGGAGATTTGTAGTCGGTGTAGACGCGCACCCGCGGCTTTTCCATGATCGCTCCTGATCCCGTCAGGACGATTGTTCCCGATCCCGAGCGGCGACACAATGCGGCGTGATGAAGGGGAGACGGCGCGCAAGCGAATGGGCCCCGGTGCATTCAAGCATCGCGGGGCCCTGCTACTTCGTTTTAGCGAAGGATATCTGGTATAGACCAGTGGTGTTTCGGGATCCAAAAGCGCTTGGCCTTTGCGCTCTCGTCCTGCGGATATGTTCAGATTGTCGGCAGCGCACGCGGCTAGCAGCTGCTATCGCCTCAACGTGCACCGAGACCTTGCCGCTGAGCAAGGTCGCTGGCTTGCGCCGGTGGCGTCATGCTCCTCTCCAAGGGTGGGCCGACGGACATCTGTCCGCTTCTGCTGCCTGGCGGCCGATCCCATAATCGTCCGACAATTCCTGCGACGCGAGGAGCAGGCGCTCCAGCACCCCAACAGGTGCAGTCATCGAAATGCTGCGGCAGTTATGGCCTGCTGTCAAGTTAACGAACAAGGGAATTCAGGTCAGCCTTCCTGTCACGCCCTGGTCCTTCGATACTGCGTGAAGTCGGGATCGTGCGTCATCTTCCAGTAGTCGACGAACCGCCACGCATTGCCGAGAACACACGGCCGCGGCTGTTGCGGTAGTAAGTCGTCATGCCCGGATGCGTCCAGATCAGCTGCTCATGCTCCGCATCGACGTTGCGGATGTATTCGTCATGCGCGGCGGGGTCGACGTCGATCGCCGCGATGTTGTTCTCGATCATCTCAACCAGGCAGGCCGAAATGTAGCGGCTCTGGCATTCCGACTGGAAGATCACGCTGCCGCCATGCGCGGGTCCCGAGTTCGGGCCGAGCATCAGAAACAAGTTGGGGAAGTCAGGCACGGTGAGGCCGAGATAGGCGGTCGGATTGTCGTTTCCCCAGACCTGCTTGAGGTTCTTGCCTTCGCGCCCGGTGATGTTGAGACGTGCTGCCATCTCGGAGACCTTGAAGCCGGTCGAGATCACGATGATGTCGTGTTGCCGCGATGTGCCGTCGGCGGTGACAATTCCGTCGGTTGCGAAGTGGTCGATCTTGTCGGTGACCAGCTCGACATTCGGCCTGGTCAGCGTCTTGAACCAGTTGTTGTCGAGCAGGATACGCTTGCCGTAGGGCGGATAGGTCGGCATGCACTTCTCGATCAGGTCCGGGCGGTCCTTCAGTTCGGAGAGGATGAAGTCGGCGAGCTCCTCGCGGTGGCGGTCATTACCCTTGTTGACAGCGCGTTCGGGGTGCGGCCAGGCCGGATCCTTGCGCAGGAACGGCAGCAGCCCGTCGCCGTAGCGCCAGAACATGTTGAAGCGATACCACTGCACATAGAACGGCAGATGCGCCAGCAGCCACCGCGCGCCTTCGGTGATCGAATCGGAATAGCCTTTCACCGGCCGCGCCCACTGCGCGGTGCGCTGGTATACGGTGACCGAGGCGACGCGATCGGCGATCGACGGCACCAGCTGCATCGCGGTGGCACCGGTGCCGATCACGGCGACATGCTTGCCATCGAGCTTGATGTCGTCGGACCACAGCGCCGAATGGACCTTGAGGCCCTTGAAATCCTCGTCGCCGTCGAAGCGGGCGGGCAGGGGATCATTGAGTTGCCCGATCGCGCTGACCAGCGCGGTGGACTCGAAGGTCTCGTCGCCGTGCGCGGTTCTGAGCGTCGAGATCCAGCGCCGCTTGGCTTCGTCCCAGTGCGAGGCGACCAGCTCGGTCGAGAGACGGACGTGTCTGCGGATGTCGTGCTCGCGCACGACCTTGAGCAGATAGTCCAGCAATTCCTGGCGCTGAGCGAAGTAGCGCGTCCACGGATTGCGGGCGCCAAACGAGAACGAGTAGGAGTGGTTCGGCGTATCGACGCCGCAGCCGGGATAACGGTTGACATACCAGGTGCCGCCGATCTCGTCCTGCTTCTCGACGATGGTGTAGGGAATGCCGAGCCGTCCGAGCGCAACGCCGAGCGCGATTGCGCAGACTCCGGCGCCGACGATCAGCATATGTTGCTGAGCCAGCCTCTCGTCAGCGGGACGTGTGCGCCAGCGGGCATCGCGGGGAACGAAACCCATTTCCTCGCGCATCAACGGTGCATATTCCGGCGCGACGTTCTCGCCGAGAGTCGCGCGCATCATCCGCAGCATCAGCTCATCGCCGGGATCGGTGATGACGGGCTTCGGCGTGCCGTCGGCGAACAAGTTAAGGACAGCAGCGCGGATCTCGTCCTGGATCGGCTTCGGCACGCCGGCGTCCGGATCGGGGATCAGGCGGACATCGCGCTTCGGCTTGTAGGGCGGCTCGAGCCACTTCTCCTCGCCGGTCATGTGCACCAGCACCATCAGCAGCACGCGGATGTCGCCCTCGGCGATGGCGGAGGACAGATCGAGATGTTGGCGCGGAAGCTCGATATTCATGAATTGTCCTCAGCTGCGTGGTGCTTCCGGCAGGCCGCCATAGGCGGCCCACGTGGTGCCCGCGATGTAGCCGGCATCGACCGGCAGGTTGATGCCGGTCACGCCGCTGCTCTGCGGCGAGAGCAGCCAGGCGATCGCCTGCGCCACTTCCATCGGCTCGACCAGCCGGTTCATCGCAGTCGGGTGGGCCAGCAGCTCCCTGTTCAGGGCGCCGGATGCAATACCGGCTTCGAGTGCCGCCGTGCGGGTGAAGCCGGGAGACACCGCGTTGACGCGGACGCCGGTCCGGCCCCATTCCGCGGCAAGCGTCTGGGTGATCTGGATGACGCCGGCCTTCGCCGCGGTGTAGGCGTGGATCGGACCCGACGTCATGCCGGCCACCGAAGCGACATTGACGATCGCGCCATGCCGCCGTTTCGCCATCCCGATGCCGACGCTGCGCGCAACCAGGAAGGTGCCGCGCAGGTCGATATTGACCTCGCGGTCCCATTGCTCCATCCGCACCCGGTCGATCGTGTGCATCTTGCCGAATACGCCGGCCGCGTTGACGAGACCGGTGATCGGGCCGTGGGCCTGCTCGATATCCGCAATGCCCGCGACCACGGCGCTCTCGCTCGCGACGTCGAACGGTGCCGGCCAAAGGATGACGTTCGTGCCGACTAGCGGTTCCGGCGCGATGTCGACGACGACGACGCGATGGCCCTGATCGGCAAGCAGTGTTGCGGTTGCAGCGCCGATGCCTCGGCTGCCGCCGGTGACGAGGATGGTGCCGTCAGCGCTCATGTCTTGCTTCCCTTGTTGCCGGCATTGAACAGGCCGCGGGTGACCAGCTTCTGGTAAGCCGTGATCACATAGTCGGGCACCGCGGTGACGCCGTGCTCGGAATAGGAGTAGCGGCGGCTGAGATAGCCGCGGGCGCCCATCAGGACCTGGACGATGGCCTCGAATTCCTCGTCGCTGAATTTGTCGGTCGCGCCCGCCGCCCGCGCGCGCTGGAGGATCCGGACATACGCATTCGAGATGTTGTCGAAATGCTTCTGGTAGCCGATCGGCGCGAAGAACTCGGCCTCGTTGAGAATTCGCAGGAATTCCGGCACCTCGCGGATGAAGTCGAAGAACGCGCTGAAGCGCTCGATCTCCTGCCTGGCCTCGTCGGCGGTGCCGGTGCGCGCATGGATGAAGCGGACCATGTCGAGGCCGATCTTCGGCAGCAGCTGGTCGAGCAGCTCCTGGCGGTTCTCGAAGTGATTGTAGAAGGTACCCTGCGCAACGCCGGCGGCTTCGGTGATGCGGGCAACCGAGGCTTCGGCATAGCCATATTTGCCGACGACCTTGGTCGCGGCGTCGAAGATCTTCTGCTTGGTCCAGGCGTTGCGCTCGACCCGGTTGAGCTTTGTCACCTTGGAGGATGTCGCTTGTGTCATGCGGAGGCCTCGAGTTCGGCGCGGAGCACGCGCTTGAGCACTTTGCCGGATGGATTGCGCGGCAGGCTGTCACGGATGATCAGCTGCCGCGGCACCTTGAAGCCGGCGAGCCGAGCGCGGCAGAAATTGGTGAGGTTGGGCAGATCGAGCTTTGCGTCGCCGTCCAGCACCACGACGGCGACCGGCTTTTCGCCCCATCGGTCGTCCCGCAGGCCGATCACTGCGACCTCGCGCACGCCGGGCATTTCGTAGATGACGCGCTCAACCTCGGAGGAGGCGATGTTCTCGCCGCCGGAGATAATCATGTCCTTCTTGCGGTCGGTCAGATAGAGGAAGCCGTCGTCATCGAGATAGCCGATATCGCCGGTGCGAAACCAGTCGCCGAAGAAAGCGGATGCGGTCTTCTCGGGGTCCTTCCAGTAACCCTGCGTCACCTTCGGCCCGCGCAGGCAGATCTCGCCATCCTGGCCAGCGGGCAGGCGCTTGCCGGCGTCGTCGCGGATCTCGATCTCGACATGGGCGATGGCGCGGCCGGTCGACCCGATCTTCTCGATCTCGCGACCGGCGTCCATGAAGGTATCGCCGCCGCAGCTTTCGGTGAGGCCGTAGGCATCGATGTAGCGCGCATTCCTGAAATAGTCGGAGAAGGCACGGATGCGCAGCTCCGGCGTTTTCTCGCCACCGCCGATCGCCCATCGCAGGCTGGAGACATCGTAGCGCTCGCGGTTGGGGCAGGTGAGGAGCGCCGTTGTCATGACCGGCGCAAACCACGCCGCGTTGAGTTTCTCGCGCTCGATCGCGGCGAGCGCGGGTTCAGGTTCGAAGCTGCGGTGAATGCAGAGCATGCCGCCGTGCCAGAGTACGGCGATGCCGGGCAAATCGAGCGCGCCGACATGGTAGAGCGGGCCGACCACGAGCAGCCGGGTGTCCGTGTTCAATCCGAGCACCAGCGTCTGGTCGGCGGATTTCCAGTAGATGTTCTCGTAGGTGAGCATCACCCCCTTGGGACGATCGGTTGTGCCCGAGGTGTACATCAGCCGCATCAAATCGCGTGGCTGCCGCACATGGATCGGTGCCGGCGCGATGTCGGGCGCGAGATTGGTGACGCTCGACTGTGCGACTTCACCTAGCAGCACCACAGGTGCGCCGCCCGTTGCGATCGCGGCGAATTCATCATCGGCGACCAGCAGCCGCGCGCCGGAATTGCCGATGATGTAGCCGACCTCGTCGGCCGACAGCCGATAGTTGATCGGCAGGAAAACCGCGCCGATATGGCTCGTTGCGAACACCAACTCGAGAAAAGCGGTGCTGTTCTTCATCAGGATGGCGACGACATCGCCGGGCGCAATCCGGCGCATCGCGAGCCAGCTGCCGACTTGCCGGATCCGCAGGTCAAAGTCGGCGTACGAGACGTCCTCGCCGCGATATTTCAGCGCACAGCGGTCCGGCGTCCGCCTGGCATGAAATGCGATGAAGCTGGAAAGATTGATCATTTGCCGCTCGTCGGGCCAATTCTGGCGCCGTTTTCTCCCTGAATGAATTATGAGTCGTAATTCATCTTTGGCTTGACGTCACCCCCCTGGCTCTGAAAACATCACGGGCATGGAGACGAAACGATCTCCGCAAGGGATTTTGGGAACGCAAACCCGATAGGGAGGGGAGTATGACGAGGACCCGGAAACCGGGCGTCAGTCGGCGCTCGACGCTTGCGCTGATGGGCGCCGGTGCGGTGACCTTTGCTGCGCCATGGGTGGCGCGCGCGCAGGCCAAGACGATCAAGATCGGCATGCCGACGATTCTGTCGGGTCGCGTCGCGCAGCTCGGCACATCCTCGCGCAACGCGGTGATGCTGGAAGTCGAGAAGGTCAATGCCGCCGGCGGCCTTGCAGGGCGGCAGATCGAGATGGTGATCCGCGATTCCAAGGGGCAGCCGCAAGAAGCCGCGCGTATCGCGCGCGAGCTCGTCAACACCGACGGCTGCGAGATGCTGCTCGACGGCGAGGCGTCGTCGGGATCTTTCGCGGTTCATGAGGTGGCGCGCGATCTCGGCGTGCTCTGCATCCACACCTGCTCGGAAGCGTCGTCGCTAACGGCTGATCCGAAGCAGCACATTCCAAATGCCTTCCGTTGCGTGCGGCAGGGCATCCACGACTCGATCGTTGGTGCGGGTTACGCGGCAGGCATTGCCAAGACCAAGGGCCTGAAAAAATGGGCGACATGTTCGCCCGACTACGCCTATGGCCGCGACACCACCGGCGAGTTCGTCCTCTATCTGAAGAAGTTCGCGCCTGATGTCGAGATCATCAGCGAGTCCTGGCCCAAGCTGTTCCAGCCCGACTACACCGAAGTCGTGACCAAGATCCTGCAGGCCAAGCCGCAGGCGCTGTATTCATGCCTGTGGGGCGGCGATCTCACATCCTATATCGACCAGGCCAACATCTACGCGCTGTTCACCCAGATGGAGGTGTTCGCGGTCAACATGGCCGACTACACCGCGCTCACGGTGGTGAAGAACCTGCCGAAGGGTATCCACTCCGGCGACCGTTACATCAAGACATTCCCGGCGACACCGGAGAATGCGGCCTGGGGCGACGCCTACAAGGCGAAGTACAACGAGTACCCGACCAACTGGTCCTGGCAGAACGCGACCGCGGTCATGTTCCTCAACGAAGCCGTCAAGAAGGCGAACTCGACCGACGGCAAGAAGGTCGCAGAAGTCCTCACCGGGCTCACCATCAAGTGTCCGTTTGGCGCCGATGGTACCGTCACCATGCGTGCGGACGATCGCACGCTGGTTGGCTACGCGATCGGCTGGGGCACCACGATCCCGCAGGAGCCCTATGTGCCGGACGTGAAGGCCGGTGACTGGAAGACCATCTTCGAACTTGAAGCCGAGTGGAAGAAGAGCAAGGGCTACACCTGATCCACATGTCAGGCGGAGAGGGCCGCAAGCTGTCTCCGCCTTTCATCTGATGCTTGTCGCGCGCCGGCGTTGCGGCCCGCCGTAATGGATGATTCTCGTGGACCTCGACGCGCTCGCCAGTTGCCTCGCCAGCCCTGCCTGCCTGGTGACCCAGACCACCAGCGGCTGATCATCGGCATGCTGCTGTTTCTCGTCGCCGTCGGGCTGACCCTGATCTTCGGCGTGCTCAAGGTGGTCAATTTCAGCCACGGCGCCTTCTACATGTTTGGCGCCTATTTTGCGATGACGGCCTACCAGCTCACGGGAAGCTTTGCGCTGGCGATGCTGAGTGGCGCGGCCGGCACCGCGATCCTCGGCCTGATCTTCGAGCGCGTGTTCATGAGCCGGGTCTACGGCCGCGACGTGCTGATGCAGCTCCTGGTCTGCTATGCCTTCGTGCTGATCTTCGACGACGTCGTCCGCATGATCTGGGGACCGGAATTCAAATCGATGGGTATGCCGGCCGCCTTTCAGGTGCCGCCACTGTTCATCGCCGGCGGCGTGGTGCCGCCGTACTACCTGCTGCTGATCGGCGTGGCGCTCGCTGCGGCCGTGATTCTCGGGCTGGGGCTGGCGCGCTCTAGGATCGGCAAGGTGATCCGGGCGGCGGCACATAACCCCGGTATGGTATCGGCGCTCGGCATCAACACCGGGCTGATCTATGGCGGCGTGTTTGCGCTCGGCGGCATGCTGGCGGGGCTCGCGGGAGCGCTGGCGGCGCCGGTGCGCTCGCTGACGCCGGGCATGGGTTTCTCGGTTCTGATCGAATCCTTCATCGTCACCGTGATCGGCGGCATGGGATCGATCCTGGGCGCCCTGATTGGTGCGCTGCTGATCGGATTGATCCGCTCGTTCGGATCGCTCGGCTTCCCGCTGTTCACCGAGGGGCTGATGTATCTCTTCATGGTGATCGTGCTGGTGTCGCGTCCGACCGGCCTGTTCGGCAAGGAGGTCGCATGACCGAGTTGCAGGCCGGGCAGGGCGCGCAGCCGCTTGCCCCTCCCCGGATCGACGCCAGGCCGCAGCGCTATCGCGATGTGCTGATCGCGCTCGTGGCGTTCGTCCTGCTCGCGCTGCTGCCGTTCATCTTCGGCAGCAAGCAACTGCTCGACTTCGTGATCCGATGCGCAGCCTACGGATTGTTCGCGACGTCGCTCAACCTGCTGGTCGGCTACACCGGACTGATCTCATTCGGGCACGGCATGTTCTTCGGCCTCGGTGCCTATGGCTTCGGCCTGATGATGCAGAAGGCCGGCGTCGCGATTCCGGTGGCCTTCGTCGCCACGCTGGCGATGACATTCGTCGTCGCCGTCGTCATCGGTGCGATCTGCGTGCGGCTGAAGGAGATCTATTTCGCCTTCGTCACGCTGGCGTTCCAGATGCTGATCCATTCGACGATCCTGTCGTGGCAGTCGCTGACCGGCGGCGACCAGGGCCTGCGTGGCGGCATTCCGCGGCCGCCGTTTCTCGGCATCGACCTGTCCAACCATCTGCATCTCTACATCGCGAGCTGCGCGCTGCTGGTGATCGGACTGTTCCTGATGCGCCAGATCGCACAGTCGCCGTTCGGCTACACGCTGCGCATGATTCGCGACAACGCCACGCGGGCGAGCTTCATCGGCATCGACGTCTGGCGCGCCAAGCTGACCATATTCGTGCTGGCGGCGTTGTTCGCCGCGACCGGCGGCATGATCATGGCGCTGTTCGTCTCCGGCGCCTATCCCGAGTTCGCCTATTGGACGATCTCCGGCGAGGGCATCTTCATCAACATGCTCGGCGGCGTGACCACCTTCCTCGGGCCGATGGTCGGCACGGTGCTGCTCTTGATCCTCAACGATACCGTCACGCGCCTGACCGAGTATCACGGCATCGTGCTTGGCATCGTAATTCTGTTCTTTGCCATCGGCCTGCGGAAGGGCCTGATGGACTTCGTCGTGGAATGGTTCGCGCAGCGTCGCGGCGAGGGGCGCGGTTAGCCATGCTGGAAATTCGCGGGCTTTCCAAATCCTTCGGCGGCGTCAAGGCGACCGACAACGTCTCGCTCGACTTTCCAGATGGCTCGCTCACCGCAGTGATCGGCCCCAACGGCGCGGGAAAGAGCACCTTCTTCAACCTGATCACGGGTGCGCTGCGGCCTGATTCTGGACAGATCCTGCTCAATGGTGTCGACATGGCGGGTAAAACGCCGCCAGAGATCGTGCGCCATGGCATCGGCCGCGCCTTCCAGGTCGCCAGCATATTTCCGTCGTTGACCGTCGAGGAGACGATGCTGGCCGCGGTCTGTGCCGATCAACGCCGCGCCGGCGTGATGCATCGCCGCTTCCCGCTGGCCGAGACGCGCGACCGTGCTGAGCATGCGATGGAGCTGCTCGGCCTCGCCAGCAAGCGCAACAGGACCGCGGCGACGCTGTCGCATGGTGACCAGAAGCTGCTCGATATCGCGCTCGCGCTGGTGCTCGAACCCAAGGTGCTGCTGCTGGACGAGCCGACCGCGGGCATGGGCACCGAAGAGCGCTGGCGCATGATCGACAAGGTGCGCGAGCTCTGGGAGAAGCAGAAGATCACCGTCGTGTTCATTGAGCATGACATGGACATCGTGTTCAAGATCGCGCCGCAGATCGTCGTGCTGTGCTACGGCCGGATCCTGGCGACCGGGACGCCGGATGCGATCCGCAGCAATGAAGCCGTCATCGAAGCCTATCTCGGCAGCGACGACCACGCGGGAGCGGTGGCATGAGCGCGCAGCCGGTGGTGCAGGTTGAGGACCTCGACGTCTACTACGGCACCAGCCAGATCCTGTTCGGCGTCGGCCTGTCGGTGCGCAAGGGCGAGACCATGGCGCTGCTCGGCCGAAATGGCGCCGGCAAGTCGACCACCATGAAGGCGATCATGGGGCTGGCGCCCGCACGGCGCGGCACGGTGAGCTTGCGCGGCCGGGTAGTGTCCGGAATGCGGCCGCATCTCATCGCCCGGGCCGGGCTCGGCTTCGTGCCGGAAGACCGCCAGATTTTTCCCGAGCATACGGTCGAGGACAATCTCGTCATCGGACAGAAGAAGGGGCCTGAGGGCGAGGACGAGTGGTCGATCCGCCGCGTCTACGACGTGTTTCCGCTGCTGGAGCCGCTGCGGCACCGGATCGCCGGAAGGCTGTCCGGCGGCGAGCAGCAGATGCTGGCGATCGCCCGCACGCTGATGGGCAATCCGGTGCTGCTGCTGCTGGACGAGCCGAGCGAGGGGCTGGCGCCGATTATCGTGCAGCGCATCGGCGAACTGCTGCGGCAGCTCCGCGGCGGCGGTGCCACAGTATTGATCGCCGAGCAGAACATGCATTTTTGCCTTGGCCTTGCGAGCCACGCGACGGTTATCGACAAGGGACAGATCGTCTACACATCCTCCATCGAAGAGCTGAAGGCCAACGACAACATCCGGCAGCGCTATCTGGCGCTGTAGGGCGTGATCCAGAGGATCATCCGATAGGGCTGTTCGACGGCTGTGGGAGGACAAATGGCGGGGAAGCTGACGCCGACGCACGAGGCGCCGTACCGCGGGCTGAAGGTGCTCGATTTCGGGCAGGGGATCGCCTCGCCCTATTGTGCGATGCTGCTCGGGGTCTATGGCGCCGACGTGATCAAGGTCGAGCCGCCCGAGGGCGATTGGTCGCGCTATCTCGGCACGACCTACGGCAATCACACGACGCTCTCAGCGGTCTACAACCGTGGCAAGCGCAGCCTGTGCCTCGACATGAAGAACAAGGATGGGATCGCGGTCGCCCAGCGGCTGGCGCGCGAGGCCGACGTGCTGATTGAAGGATTTCGCCCCGGTGTCGCCGGGCGGCTCGGGCTCGGCTACGAGAGCCTGTCGCGCGACAATCCTGGCCTGATTTATCTCTCGGTCAGCGGCTTCGGGCAAAGCGGGCCGTATTCAAAACGGCCTGGCTCGGATTCGGTGGCACAGGCGTTTTCGGGGCTGGTCTCGGTCAACGTCGGCACCGATGGCGTACCGCATCGGGTCGGTACGACTATTTCCGACGTCGTCACCGGCGTGTACGCATTCCAGGCGATCGCGACGACCCTGTTCGCGCGTGCGACGGTCGGCACCGGCCGCTGGATCGACGTCAATCTCTGCCAGTCGACGTCGGCGCTGCTTGGCCACAAGGTCGCCGAGTTCATCCTCGAGGGCGGTGCGCCGCGCGCGCTCAATGTGCCGGCCGGAACGTACCAGACGCAGGACGGCTGGATGATGGTGACGCTGGTCAACGAGCCGCAATACAAACGTCTGTGCAATGCAATCGCGCGCAAGGATCTCGCCAGCGATCCGCGTTTTGCCGACTTCGCGCGGCGTGCCGATGCGGCCGACACGCTGATCCCGCAGCTGCGCGAGGTGTTCCTGACGCAGCCGACGGATGCCTGGCTCACGGCGCTGCACGCGGCCGATATCATCGCGGAGCGTATCCTCAATCCCGGTGAATGGCTGCGCAACGCTCACGTCGACGCGACCAGGGCGTCGGTGCGCCAGGACACGCCCGGCGTCGGCGCGGTCTATTCGCCGCGGACGCCGGGGATCGCGAGCCTGTCCGAGGATCACCTCTGCCCTGCGCCGGATGTCGGGCAGGACAGCCGCGCTGTGCTGACAGAAGCCGGATTTGGTTCCGCTGAGATCGACGGCTTGCTGCAATCAGGCGCGGTGCGGCAAGCCAAGCGATAGAGGAGACGACACATTATGAGCACGGACCTCGTTCGTTACTCGGTCACTGGACAGATCGCGGAGATCGTGCTGGACCGCGCGCCGGTCAATGCGCTCAGCATCCCCTTGATCGACGCGCTGTTGGAGGCGCTGGCAAAAGCCCGCGATGACGAGGCGGTGCGAGCCGTCATCATCAGCAGCACCCACAAGGTGTTCTGCGCCGGCCTCGACCTCGATATCGTCAGAGGCAAGCCCGCGATCGAGACGAAGACATTCCTCGAGCGGCTGTATTTCGCACTGAACGATACGCAATATCGAATGGGCAAGCCGACGATTGCAGCGATCGACGGCGCGGTACGCGCCGGCGGCATGACGATCGCGATCTCCTGCGACATGATCATCGCGGGCGACGGCTCCACCTTCGGCTATCCCGAGATCGACGTCGGCCTGATCCCGGCAATCCATTTCGTGCAATTGCCGCGGCTGGTCGGCAAGCACCAGGCGTTCGGCCCGTTGTTCCTCGGCGAGCCCTTCGATGCGGCAGCGGCCTTCCGCATGGGCCTGCTGAGCGAGGTGGTGCCGAAGGGCACGGCGCTGGAGCGTGCTCGCGAGATTGCGCGAAAGCTGGCAATAAAATCGCCGATCGTGATGAAGATCGGCCGCGATGCCTTCATGCGAGCGGTCGATGCCGATTTCCGCCGCTCGGTGGAGAACACGGCCGAAAGTTTCGTGGTGGTCGCGTCGACGGAAGATTGCCAGGAAGGGCTGAATGCGTTCGTCGAGAAGCGGACGCCCAACTACAAGGGACGGTAAATGGCTGGATTGTATTTCGAAGAGTTCGAGGTCGGGCAGGAATTCCATCATGAGTTCAGCCGGACCGTGACGGAGATGGACAACACCATGTTCAGCCTACTGACCATGAACCCGCAGCCGCTGCACCTCGACGCGCATTTCTCCGAAAAGACCGAATTCGGCCAGCGGCTGTTCAACAGCCTCTACACGCTCGGCATCATGATCGGCATGAGCGTGTACGATACGACGCTGGGCACGACCGTCGGCAATCTTGGCATGACCGACGTCAAGTTTCCGAAGCCGGTGTTTCATGGCGATACCTTGAAAGCGCATACCAAGATCGTCGGCAAGCGGGCCAGCAAGTCGCGGCCGACCCAGGGTATCGTCGAATTCGAGCATACCATGACCAATCAGCGGGGTGAGGTGGTGGCGAGCTGCCGCCGCACCGGCCTGATGCACTGCAAGCCGAAGGCGTAAGCGATGCGATCGTTCCTGTTCGTTCCCGGCGACAGCACCCGGAAATACGAGAGTGCGAAGAAGACCGCGGCGGATGCCTGATCCTCGATCTCGAGGATTCCATAGCGCCGGACCAGAAAGTGGTTGCGCGCGACATCACGCGGCAGATGCTTGATGCGCGCAATCCGGACCAGAAGCTCTACATCCGCGTCAACGCGCTCGACACCGACCTGACGCTCGGCGACCTCGCTGCCGTGATGCCCGGGAAGCCCGATGGCATCGTGTTGCCGAAATGTGCCGGCGCTGCCGACGTCAACAAGCTCGCGCTCTATCTCGACGCGTTCGAGGCGGCCTCGGGTATCGCGCAGGGCACCACCCGAATCGTCACAGTCGCCACCGAGACGGCGCGGGCGGTCTTGAAAATCCTCGACTTCGAGAACATGAGCCCGCGGCTCTGGGGAATGATGTGGGGCGCGGAGGACCTCGCGGCGTCGCTCGGCGCAACCCGCAACCGGACTGACGGCCGCTATCACTCACCGTTCATTCTTGCCCGCGATCTCTGCCTGATCGGCGCGGCCGCGGCCGGCGTGGTTGCGATCGACACCATCGCCACCGACATCAACGATCTCGATGCACTGAAGGCAGAGGCGATCGCCGCGCGGCAGGACGGCTTCCTGGCCAAGGCCGTGATCCATCCCAAGCATGTCGATGTCGTCAACGCGGCCTTCATGCCGACCGATGAGGAGATCGCTTGGTCGGAGCGGGTGATCGCCGCGTTCGCCGATAATCCGTCCGGGGTCGCCAAGATGGATGGCAAGATGCTGGACAAGCCGCATCTGCGCGCCGCTGAGAAGATCCTGGCGTCACGTCGGAAATAGTCAGGACGAACTGGGCTCGATCAGCGCGCCCTCCTTGAGGAGGGCCGCAATCTCCGCATCCACAAGCCCTGCCTCGCGCAGGATCTCGTGGCCATGTTCGCCGAGGTTCGGCGGATAGGCCCGGATCGATGGCGGTGTACGGCTCCAGGTCGCGGCTGGTCCGGCGACCCGCAGCGTTCCTTCCGTGGGATGCTCCAGCGATTGGATCAGCCCGACGGTGGCGAGATGCGGATCATCGATCAGGCTATCGAGATCGTGCAACGGCGCATGCGGAATATCGGCCTCTTCAAAGAACCGCATCCACTCGGCTGTGCTGCGGGTTTTCATCATCTGCGAGAACCAGTCGTAGACGAAGTCGTAGTTCCGCGTGCGGGCCGAGATACTGTTCAGCCGCGGATCGCGGTCGGCCTCTTCGGCAAGGCCGATCTTGGCGAAGAAGGCGTTCCATTGCTTGTCGGAATAGACCAGCGCGCAGATGTAGCCGTCGCTGGTCTGGTAGGGGCGGCGGTCGGGCGATAGCAGACGGGAGTATCCGGGCGGTCCGATCGGGGGATCAAAGCTGCGGCCGGCCATGTGATCGCCGAGCACGAACTGCGCCATGGTCTCGAACATCGGGATTTCGATGGCTTGTCCCACGCCGGTGCGCTCGCGATGGAACAGAGCCGCCAGGATGGCATGGACCGCGTTGAGGCCGACGATGCGGTCGGCCATGGTGGCCGGCGAGTAGCGCGGCTCACCGGTGATCTGGCCGGTGAGCGCGGGCAGCGCCGTCAGTCCCTGGATCAGGTCGTCATAGGCGGGTCGGCCGGCATAGGGGCCGGTCTCTCCGAAGCCGTGCAGGCTGGTATAGACGAGCTGCGGGTTGGTCGCGAGAAGATCGTCGGCGCCAAGCTTCAGCCGCGCCATCGCCGCGGGACGGACATTGTGGACGAACACGTCGGCCGTGGCGGCCAGCCGCAGCAGCGCAGCGCGGCCGCCCGGCTTCTTCAGGTCTAGCACGATCGAGCGCTTGTTGCGGTTGCCCTGCAGGTACATCGCGCCCATCCCGGGATGGCGCATCGGGGCGGCGTGGCGCATGACGTCGCCATCTGGGCTCTCGACCTTGATCACGTCGGCGCCGTAGTCGCCGAGGATCATGGTCGCGTAGGGCCCCATCATGACGCTGGTGAGGTCGATGATCCTGACGCCGGCGAGCGGGCCTGCCGGCGTGGTTGGCGTGTCTCTCGTCGGAGCGTTGCTCAATGGGTGGCGGCCAGCGCTTCGGTGAAGGCCTTGAAGACGTCGGTGCCCGGCTTGCCGCGCTTGTCGACGTCCTTCACCCAATCCTGTGCCACCGACTTGAAGGCGGTGTCGAATACCTTCTTGTCGTCGGCGCTGAAGTTGATCACCTTCATGCCCTGCGACTTGATCTTGTCGGCTGCCGCCTTCTCGCCGTCCTCGAACCGCTTGCAGGCCTCGTGCGTGGTCTGCTCGCCGGCTTCGATCAGCGCCTTGCGCACATTCTCGGGCAGCGACTTGAACTTCAGTTCACCTATTGAATAGGTGAAGATCGCAGTGCCGAAATTCAGGCCCTCGGTGCCCGATTTCAACAGCTTGCCGAAGTCGTAGGACGCAGAGCTCTGGAAGGAGAAGATCAAGCCGTCGAGCGTGCCGCGGGTCAGCGATTCATAGATCTCCGGCGCGGCCATCCGTACCGGCACGCCGCCGATCGAGCGCATCATCAGATCCATCGCGCCGCCGGTGGTGCGGATCTTGAGGCCCTCAAGGTCCTTTGCGCTCTTGATTTCGCGGCTGGTTGCAAGCTGCACCTGATAGGCCGGGAGCGCCAGCGTCACCAGCGGTCGAAGCTGGTTGGGGGCAAATTCCTTGGTCTCCAGGATGCCGCCATTGTGCGAGACCTTGTAGAAGGCGAGCGAGCCTGGCATTCGTTGTCGAAGATGCCGGGCAGTTCGGCGACGGCCGTCAGCGGAAACTTGTCGGACGAATAGGACGGCACGATGTAGGACACATCGGCGACGCCGAGCGCGGTGAGCTGGGCCATGTCCTTGGCCTTGCCGAGCTGCTCGGCCGGGAAATGCTGGAAGGTGACCTGGCCATTGGTCAGCTTGGTGACGAGCTCCGAGAATGGCTTGCCGACGAGCTCATGAATCACGTGGCCCGACGGCAGGCTGTCGGCAAGGCGCAGCGTGATCTTCTCCTGGGCGAAGACCGGCGACGTGGAAGCGGCCAGCAGGGCCGTGCCGACGCCGGCGAGCAAGCGGGAATAGAGGTTCATAAGGGTCTCCCAGAACTGGCCGTCACGGCCGACGGCTTCTTCAATGTTGCATGTGGTTCGGCAGCCAGAGGATGATCTCCGGGAATGCCACGAAAATGGCGATAGCGATCAGGTGCGCGATGAAATGCGGGAATGTGCCGTGGAACACCTCGCCCACGGGGCGATGTGCATAGCGCGCCACGATGAAGCAGTTCAATCCGATCGGCGGCGTGATCATGCCGACCTCGGCGGTCACGATCTTGATGACGCCGAACCAGATCGGGTCGAATCCGAGCGACTTGATCAGCGGCAGCACGATCGGAACCGTCAGCACCAGGATCGCGATCTGATCCATGAACGAGCCGAGCACGATGTATCCGCACAGGATCAGCGTGATGATGATCCAGCGCGAGACATCGAGCCCGCCGACCCAGCCGACGATGTTCTGCGTCACCTGCGTCAGCGTGAAGAAATAGCCGAAGATATGCGCGCACATGATGATCAGGACGATCATGCAGGTGCCCTGGGCGGCATGCCGTAACGTCGTATAGAGCGAGGTCAGGTTGATCTTGCGCTTCCAGCAGGCGAGACAGAACGCGCCGAATGCGCCGAAGGCCGAGGCTTCGGTCGGGGTCGCGATCCCGAGATAGATCGTGCCCGTAACGATCGAGAACAGCACCACCATCGGGCTGACCTGCCAGAGCAGGCTGAACCGCTCCGACCACGTCACCGCCGAGATTGTCGGCGCGCGCGAGGGATCGAGCAGCACGAGGATGTAGATCGTCGACATGATGATGATGGTAACGAAGATCGCCGGGATGATGCCGCTGATCAGCAGCTTCCCGATGTTCACCTCGGCAAGCAGGCCGAAGATGACCAGTGCCACCGAGGTCGGCAGCAGCATCGCGAGCGTGCCCGAGATCGCGACGACACCGGCCGCCATCTTCGGCTCATAGCCCTGGCGGATCATCGCGGGCAGGCTGGTCGAGGACAGCGTCGCGGCGGAGGCCGTGCTGGTGCCGCAGATCGAGCCGAAACCCGCGCCGGCGAGCGCGGTCGCCATGCCGAGGCCTCCGGGAATACGCCCGACCCAGGCCGCCGCGGTCTTGAACAGGTCGTCGGCGACGCCGGACAGCAGCACGAGGTCCGCCATCAACAGGAACATCGGGATCGTGATCAGCTCGTAGGAGGTGACCGCCGAAAGCGGCGTGGTCTGCAGCACGCCGAGCAGGATCGGAAGACCTCCGGTCAGATAGAGGCCGAGCCCGCCTGAGAACGCCATCGCGAACGCGACCGGAGTTCCGATCGCAAGCAGGAAGAACAGCAGCGCGAGGATGAAGGTCGGGATCATTCGAAACCTCCGGCAGCCTTCTCCGAATGACCGGAGATAGCCGGCAGCGGCAGCAGATTCTCGCCGGTCAGGAGGCTTGCGGTATTGGCGATGAGATGAACGGCGAGGCGCAGTGCGAGGATACCGGCACCGATCGGCACGAAAATCGAGGATGCCCAGGTCGGCCACGGGATCGCACCCGCCATCACGTCGCTGGAGACATAGTTGTCGAGTGCGCGCTGGTAGCCGAGCCAGGTGATCGGAACGAAGATGGCGAGACCAACGAGGTTCGAGATGATGACGCAGAGGCGCTGGATGATCGCTGAGAAGCGCGGCAGCAGGATATCGACGCTGATATGTCCGTTCACCGCGTAGGTACCGGAGAGCGACAGAAAGAACACGCCGGCCATCACATAGAGCGAGATCAGGTCATAGGCCCAGGAGAACGGCCGGTTGAAGACGTAGCGCATCACGACATCGGAGAAGACGATGATCATGATTGCAAACATCAGGGCCGCTGCGATAGCCGAGGTCACCTTCTCGATGGCGGTCAGGGCTTTCAGACTTGTCTTGATCACGTATGGCTCCGTCGGCGTTACTGGGCCGGCACCGCCGCAACGGCAGCGCCGAATTCCTTCAGGGCGTCACTGCCGTGCTTGCCGCGTGCATCCAGCCCGTCGGCCCATGCCTTGCCGACGCCCTTGGTCAGGTCCTTGAGCTTTGCGACCACGTCGGGTTGCAGGGTGTCGAAATGGACGCCCGCGGCCTCCATCGACTTCATGGTTTCGCTGTCCTGCTTCTGCACTTCCTTGCAGGCAGACGGCAGGATCTCCTCGGCGACGTCGATCATCGCCTTCTGGATCTCGGGCGACAGTTTCTTCCAGCTGCTCTCGCTGATCGAATAGGCGACGACGAAGCTCGCGAAACCGAAGCCATCGGTGGAATGTTTCACGAGCTTGTCGGCGCCATAGGCCACGACGCTTTCGAGCGGAAACAGCAGGCCGTCCATCGTGCCGCGTGACAGCGACTCATAGGCGTCTGGCGCCGCCATACGTACCGGCACGGCGCCGATTGCGCGCAAGGTGAGGTCCTGTGCGCCGCCGGTCGATCGCAGTTTCAGTCCGTTGATGTCGGCTGTGTCCTTGACCGGCTGTTTCACGGTCAGGATGCGATAGGGCGGCAGGCTCACCGCGAGCAGCAGGCGGATGCCGTTCGCGGTATAATCCTGCTGCGCGATCACGCCGTTCCGCGCGGTCTTCCAATATGCGAGCGTACCCTGGCAGGAATGCTCGAACGCGCCGGGGAGCATCGCGACTTCGGAGACCGGCATCTTGTCGGAGACATAGGCGGGCGCGACATAGCCGATATCGGCGACGCCGGTTTGCGTCAGCTTGAGCATGTCGGCGGCCTTGCCGAGCTGCTGGGCCGGATAGTGCTCGAACGTCACCGCGTTGTTGGTGCGCTTCTGGACTTCGGCCATCCAGGGCTCGAGCACGAGACGGACGAGATAGTGTCCCTTCGGAAAGGAGTCGGCGACCCGCAGCTTGATCGGTTCCGCCGCTGCCGCCAGATTGATCGATGCGATGAGGAAGCCGTAACCGGCCAACGCCCGTCGAAGCCCGCCCATATGTCCTGCCCCCGATTAGCCTTGTTGTTTTAGGCAGCTGCGCACAAACAAAATTGCGCGTCAAGCAAACGCTTGGCTAAGCGTCCTGACGAAAGTGGGGCTTGGGAAGCATCGGGATCTCGATATCCATTTTGTCCATCGCGCGGGAAATTGCCCGGTGCGGTCACTGGCCTGCCACCGGTCAGACTGCTGGGAATTCCAGCTCGAAGGCGACGCTCCGACTGGACGGCCGCAGGCGGATCGAGCCACCGTGACTCACCATCACGGCTTGCGCGATCGCGAGCCCCATGCCGGTGCCGCCCGCATCACGGCGGGTGGTGAAGAACGCATCGAAGATCCTGTCGCGATTCGGCTCGGAGATCGGGTCGCCGTCATTGCCGACGGTGACCCGGATGCTGGGCGTCTCGCCGACCGCCTCAATGGCCAGCGATTTTGCGTTGTGACGGATCGCGTTGTCGGCCAGATGGGCCAACACGATCATGGCCTTTTCGGCCGACATGCCGATCGAACGTTCAAGGCAACCGTGGGCGCTGATGGCAAGGGCCGGAAATTGTTTCCTCAGGCTCTCGATGATGTTTGATAGTCGGGTCTGCTCGTTCTCCGGCACGCCCTGGGCGCGGGCCAACTCGCGGAGCCGGTGGCTCATGGCCTCCAGGCGCTCGGCATCGCCGAGGATGTTCGATACGAAATTCGTCTGCTCGGTCCGCGTGAGTGTCGCCGTTTTGCTTTGCAGCGAGTCCAGAAGCAACTCGGCAGCGCCCTTGATCGAGGTCAGCGGCGACTTCAACTCATGCGTCAGGTGCGCGGAGAAGGTGGCGATGTAGTCGGAGCGGCGCGACAATTGCTGCGCCATGCCGAAGAAGCTGTCGGAGAGTTGCGCGAGCTCACGGGTGCCGTAATGGTCCAGCGGCTTGAATGCATCGCGGTCGCCGCGGCCGATCCGCACGGCGCGGTCGACCAGTTCACGCATCGGCCGCGTGACGGTGCGTGAGAATACCAGGCCGATGGCGATCGTGGCCAGGACGACAACGATCGCGGCCAGCAAAAACTTGCCGCGCTCCCGATAGAGATGCTCGAAGATGTTGCTCGGCGTCCGCGACGCATAGATCACGCCGGCAACCCGGTTATTGACGATAACGGGCATTGCCGAGAAGACGTGAACGCCGACGCCGCGGCTGATCGAATAGATCGGCGGCGGAGGCTTGTCGGGGATGCGGATGCGCAACGCGGCGCTGTACTGGCCGCGCAGCGCCGCCGCCACCTCTTCAATATGAGCCAGGGATTGTCCGACCTCCTGGCGTCCCGCGATGACGACGCCCTGCGGGTCGAGAATCCGGAAGCCTGCCAGCGTCACCTTTTGGGTTTCCAGCACGAGGGGCATGAGCCGCGCGCCGATAGCAATATGGGCCGGATCTGCCGGCTTGGGTGCGGGCAGTGCGTCGGGCCGTCGCCGCAGAAGATCGTTGCCGGCAAGATCGAGCTCGGGCCGGATCGGTGTCACCTGATCGCCCGGATCCGGAAGCGCCTCGGGTGGAACCGCGGCGCCGAGAGGGATGTCATTGGCAAGCTGCGCCTGCACGTCCTGCGCATAGATCACGGCCAGTACGCGGCTCTGTGCGATCAGTTCGGCCTGGGTTTGGCGAATGAGCTGGTTGTCATAGAGCCGGAAGAAGAACAGCCCGAGCAAGGGGAGCACGGCGACCAGGGCGAGCACGGCAAAGATGACGAAGCTGAGCGACGGGCGCCACTTCTGTCGGGCACGGAACGACGTCATGCGGGAGGCTCGCACCTGCCGAGCTTGAACCCGACGCCATGCACGGTCTCGATGACATTGTCGCATTTCACCGCGGCGAGCTTGGCTCTGATGTTGCGGATATGGCTATCGATGGTGCGGTCGGAGACCTGGATATTGAGTTGATAGGCAGCGCTCATGATCTGCTCACGGTTGAATACCGCGGTGGGCCGCGTCAGGAAGGCCCGCAGGATGCCAAACTCGATCGCGGTCAGATGTAGCGGCGTGCCTGCGAACGTTGCGACGTGCTGCTCGGGGTCGACCGAGAGCTGCCCCTTGAAGAGCGCGCTCGATTCCGGCGGGCCCGGCCGCGGTGCCAGCCGTCGCAGAATCACATTGACCCGCGCGATGAGTTCGCGTGGGCTGAACGGCTTGGTCACATAGTCGTCGCCGCCGATCTCGAGCCCGAGGACGCGATCAATCTCATCGTCGCGGGCGGACAGGAACAAGATCGGCACGTCGGATGATTTGCGGACCTCCCGGCAGACATCGAGGCCGTCAAATTCCGGCATGCCGATGTCGAGCACGATCAGGTCCGGTTGCTCGGCGGAAAACCGGGTCAGGGCCTCCTTCCCGTCGCGTGCCTCGATCACGTTCATACCCGCCTTCTTGAGGGCGACGCGGATGACCTCCCGGATATGGAGGTCATCGTCGACGACAAGAATGCGGTTGGTCACGGTCCACTCCGGATACGAGGCGATCTAGCTTGCGGCGGAGTCCTGCTGGCGATCCAGCATGCGCTGAAGCCGCCAGTTGCGGAAGCCCCAGCTGCGCCAGGAGGTCATACGCTCGCGCTGCTCTTTTACAAGGCAATTGCGGCGGTAAACAAGGTTGGGATCGTAAGCGTGGAGCGCGAGCCCCCGATCGATGGCCGGGAGAGCCTGCGGTCCGAGCCGGACCAGATAGTCGATATCCAGGTTGACCCCGCTGCCCAAGGCTTCCCGGCTATGGCTGATGTTGTAGTCGCCAATGATGGCGGCAAAGTTGATCAAGGAGCAAGCGTAGAGGACGACCGTCAATGCGAGCAGGTTGGTACGGATCAGCCAATCGTTCGAGCGCTGCAGGACGATACGCCCAGGATCAGGACCAGGCCGAGCACGACAAGCAGCATCCAGACGAAAGCCGCGATACGCCAATAGGTGAGCAGGTAAGTCTGAACGTAAAGGTCAAGCCGGAGCATCGACGAGATCACCAGCAGGACATTCTGTCCGATCCAGAAATAAACGAGTGCGCGCATCACGCGCGACCGCTCGGCGGCGCCACCCGGCCGCATGGTCACCAGGACGAAGCCCGCAGCGAGCAGCGCGGTGACGATCAGCGGATACGCGCCGCGATGTGCGTAGGACGCGTAGGTCACGTCGGAGGGCAGGGTCCCGTTGCCCCAGAGATAGATCAGGTCGAGGACGGTCTGGATCGAAAACAGCAGGTTGAACAGGATCAGCGAGCGCAGAATCGTACCAGCACTGAGCAAGCTCATGATATCGGCTGTGCGCGGCGGATCGTTTGCGGCAAACCGGCGCGCGTCGTCCGCAAGCTCGGCACTGCTCCGCCATTTGACCTGGACGAAAGGCCACACCATTGCCAGCGCCGCGATCCAGAACAGCGTACGGCCCATGCTGAGATAGGAGGAAGGGTCACTCGGATTCAGCTGGCCGATCCATTCGCCAGCAATGGGTTGGCTGCCACGAACAGCAGGATAAAGAGGCTTCCGAGCACCAATGGCACGCACCATAGGGTGAAGCCTCTGGTGAATGCAGGCCAATTGAATGCGCAGATCACATCCCGGAACAATCTGAAGGGACCGACCAGATAGAGATCGAGCAGGGAGGAAGCTCCCGCGGCTAGACCGTCGAGATGATGATTGGTCGTCAGCATCAGTCCGGCGCCGAGCGCGAGGACAATAATGACCAGTGAAGCCGCGTTGAGCTCCTCGATCGCAGGCAGCAGCCCGGCGAGCAGCAATCGACGATGGCCGAGATTGCCAAGGTTGACGAACAACGACGCGCAAGCGAGCGCGACTGCAAAAATGACGACGGAAAGTCCGAGACGCTGGTCGTAGAACAACCAATCGGCCAATGCCGCGAGAGCGAGCGTGGCCGCGATTTTGACCGGGAGAAGCTTGTTGTCGACTGATCGGGTTTCGATCTCCGGTGGCGCAAGGCTTGTCATGATGACCTCAGGATCGCTGGGATGTGTCGGCCGCAGCGCCTCGAGCCGCTTGCTTGGGTGCGGGATCGAAGTGCCGCTCGGACGAACCTTGAGGCGTACATGTGCAAATGCCGGGAACATGATCTGCAAGAGTTCAGGATTCTTATGCAGATTGCGTGCAGACGCGACTTTACGGCTCGCGCCAGTGAATCCCGTCTGATACGGACGAAGCCGATCGGCCTCTCCAGTCGCGCGTG
Organism: Bradyrhizobium viridifuturi; assembly: GCF_001238275.1. Lineage (GTDB taxonomy): Bacteria > Pseudomonadota > Alphaproteobacteria > Rhizobiales > Xanthobacteraceae > Bradyrhizobium > Bradyrhizobium viridifuturi. The sequence continues at coordinate 39,483 of NZ_LGTB01000020.1, read as the reverse complement.
GTCCAATGCAAGTCAACAAATGTATCGGCACACTCCTGCTCTGGATCGCGGGCCTGGTCTTCGTCCTCGCGGGCATCAACCACAACGATCCGTATTTGGTCCCGCTGCGCGGGCCGGGTAACCTTCTCCTCGTGGTTGCAAGCATCATCATCGTATTCATGCTGATCCGCCGCGCCGCCTGGCGCAGGCGGAGTTGGGCGACGAGGCTTTTGGTCGTCCTGTGGTGCCTGCCGCCGCCTGCGATGCTGGCCGCGCATGGTGTGTTCGAGGTGCGGAGGCATCTTGTTCTCCAGACTGAGCCGGTGCTTGCGCGGTCACTCGGTCAGCATTTTATCGTCGGCTATCGGTCGTTCGACGAGGTCGCGCCGCTCGTGGAGAAGGGGTTCATTGCCGGCATCTATGTCACCCGGCGCAATGTCGCCGGCAGGACGGCTGATGACTTGAAGGCGGAAATCGCCAAACTGCAGGGCAAGCGGCGAGCTGCGGGGCTGCCGCCACTAATAGTCGCGACGGATCAGGAAGGTGGCATCGTCTCGCATCTCGCCCCGCCGCTGACGAGGCTGCCCGCGCTTGCCACATTGGCGGAGCTGGCGCCGGACGAGCGAAGAACGCGAGCCGAGGAGTTCGGGCGGGTTCATGGACGTGAGTTGGCGTCGCTTGGCATCAACCTCAATTTTGCTCCGGTGCTCGACCTTCGGCCGGAAGCCAAGCGCAATCGGCTCGATTTCAACACGCTGACCAATCAGCGTGCGATCTCCGCCGATCCGGCCACGGTGAGCGCGATCGCAGGCGCCTACATCCATGGCCTCGAGACTGCGGGCGTCAGCGCCACGGTGAAGCACTTTCCCGGACTGGGCCGGGTGCGCGCTGACACCCATCATTTCAATGCCGATCTCGATACGCCGGTCGGTGAACTGGAGGCGACCGACTGGCGTCCGTTCCGTGATGTGCTGTCGACGAGCGGCGCGCGACTGATGGTCGGACATGTGGCGGTGAGTGCGCTCGACCCCGGACGGCCGGCGTCGCATTCCAAGGCGGTCGTCGACGGGCTGATCCGGAAGACCTGGAACTATCAGGGCATCGTCATGACGGATGATCTGGTGATGGGCGCGATCTATCAGCACGACGTCTGCACGGCGGTCGTGGAGGCCTTGAATGCGGGCGTCGACCTGTTGCTGGTCGCCTATGACGGCTTGCAGTTCTACCGCATGTTCGCCTGCGCGACCGGTGCAGCGGCAGCAGGCGGGCTCGATACCGCAATGTTGCACGACAGCGAGACGCGGCTAAGGCATGCACAGCTCATCGATTAGACCGTCGGGTTCAGGAATGAACGCCGACGGCCGATTTGCTGTCCTGTTGCTTCGACCACGAGACGTAGTAGGCAACGGCCGTCATCGCCGCGATGCCGGCGAGGCTGACCGCGACCTGCCTTGCCAGCGAGTACGGGCCGGTAATCAGAATGAGGTGCGCAGCGAAGGAGAGGAACACGCCCGCGCAGAACACGGCCAGCCACTCCTCGCCGCATTTGATGATCGGCTGCAAGGCGTATGAGCGCAGGTGCTCCCAGTCGCGCGGCACCAACCAGGTGAACAGGAATGTCAGGGTCAGGAAGTGCAGGATACGGTGAGGGGCGACATCCTCGCGGTCGTTCTGCAGCAGAACGTCGCTCAATCCGCTTGGCATCATCTGGGCGAGTGCCGGGATTTCGCTGCTGGAAACAATCGTCAACGCGAACAGCAGATAGAGCAGCGCTGTCGCGCGCAGCGCGGAACTGGCCTGCATCGCGCGGATCGCAGGGGCATAGCGCGTGCCGATGAGCGCGAGCCAACCGCCCATGACGAACGGCAATTGCCAGCAGAACGGATTGAGATACCAGGCCCCATACGGATAGGATGTCAGGTTCCAGTCGAGTACGCGGGCGGCCGCGTAAAGTGTGACGGATGCGAGAAGTGTCGCGTTCGGGACGTACAGCAGTCCGAAGACGACGATCGGCTGGAATGCCATCAGTGCGATGATGAGTTGCAACACGTCGAGATTGAGCGGTTTGGCCTGCAGGAACAAGCCGTAGATCAGCGTCCGGACCGGGTGGTCGATAAAGCCGGTGATGTTGAATTCGCTGATGATCTCGGGCGCCGCGGTGCGCGCGGCGACATAGCTGATCAACTCGACATAGATCACGAACAGAACGATATAGGCGGCATAGAGCTGCCATACCCGCTTGAAGATGCGGGTTGCCGCCACCAGGAATCCGCGCTCCAGCGTCATCCTTGCGTAGAAGAGCGTCACCGCGTAGCCGCCGACGAACACAAAAAGGTCGGTCGCGCCGCTAAAGCCGAAATTGCGCATGGTTAGCGCGCTGACGAAGTTATGCGGAATATGGTCGAGGAAGAGGAACCAGTTTGCGACGCCAAGCAGCAGCGCGATCCGGAGATCGCCATCGGCTCTCGCGATCTCGGCGTTTGTTGTCGAAGTCATTTGAAGCTGAAAGCTGCCGGCCCGAGAAAACGATTCGCTAATCTAATGGGAACCCACGCCTGGTCCGAATAGACTCTGCGTGAACCCTATCTAGTCCGTTTCGGGGTCCGGCCAAGTGGCCGGCGCAAGAAAGATCACGTTTTCGCAATCACCACGTGAGTGCCGTCACACCGGTTCGTGCTTCCGCCGGTCGCAGATGTGATCCAGCGTATTGGCTTGCAGCTCCGCGCCGGTGAGGGGGATCTCGGGTAGGGCGGCCTCGGAGAGGATGTCGTCCGTGACATCCTCAACCGAGCATCCGGCGATCTCGTGAATAAAGCTCACGTTCGTATATTCCCCCGACGCGATCCGCGAGACGACCTCGCGCCGCGTCAGTTCGGGGTCGACGATCGCCTCGCGGCCGCGGCGGCCATAGTCGATCATCACAACGAAATACTGCATGCCTGGTGGTTCGGTGCGTTGACTGACATCGACCATTATTTCCGATAATCGGAATTATGTCAAGAGAAATTGCCGATAATCGGAATTCGAGCTCGACGGCCCAGACCGATTCGGTGCAGTGGCGCCGAATCGGTCTGGCCGGCTCCAGAAGGAGCGTTACTTCTCGGACGATCGGCCGCCCTTGGGTGCGGATTTCCGTCCCTTCGCCGCCGTCTTGCCGCGCAGCCGCTCGATCTGGCCACGGGGCAGGGTGACGCAGATCTCGCCGATCCATTCGAGCTTGACGCCGTTGATCGGCTTGGCATTGAAGCTCTTGAGATTGACGGTGCCAGAAGAGCTGCCGCGTTCAATCGTCTTCAGGTAGCGCTCGCCGCTCTTCAGCCGGACCGCAGCTTCCTCTCCGTAGAAGCTCGACAGCGGATAGCGCTGCTCGCGATAGACCACGATCACATCGCCGTTCTCGTATTTCGGCAGCATCGAATCGCCCGAAACCTCGAAAGCAACGGTCTCCTCCGTCATCGGGAAAGGAAGCTCGATCTCCCCGAGACCTTCCGGCGGCACCTGCTCCAGCTCCGGCTGGATAGAAGCGCCGGCGCCGACCCGGCCCACGATCGGCACCGAGTTCAGCTCCAGATACTCCATGATCGGGGCGATCTCCGATGCTTGATCAGTCGTATTCCCGACAGGATTTCGGACACCGCGCCGGCCCGAACCCCCATCGCGCGGGCCAGCCCGCCTTTGCTCTTACCTGTCTTTTCCAGTGCTCGTTCAATCAGCGCCGCGTCCAGCATGTTTCATCCTCTCCAAACCCGGATACATTACTACCGTTACGATTATCAGAATTCAAGCTTGACTTTTTGTTCGGAATATCGGAAGTTATGCAAGGCGCCGGCAGAATGACAGAAATGGGAATTTGGAATGGAAATGATGAACTGGCTGCCGGAGCATTCGGCTGCCCTGCAGGACCTGCGCGCCCGCGGCTTGTCCTATTCGGAAATAGCTGACACGATCAACGCAACCTTCAATACGGCCTATACCCGCAACGCGGCGCTGAGCCGGGCGCAGCGCATGGGACTGGCGGGCCTCGATCGGCCCGAGCCGACCTTGCCGGGTCACCTCGATCCACCGAAACCATCCTTGCCTGAACTCCGCGGGTGGCCGTGTGACCGGCGGGCCGAGCCGAAGCTCGATCTGCTTCGCTGTCCAAGGATTTTCACCGAAATGGTGGAGATGCCCCGGCTTCGCTGCGCGGCGGTCGCGCCACGGCACCTCTCGTTGCTTGATCTCCAACCCGGAGACTGCCGTTATCCCTATGGCGGGGATGCCGAGGACGAAGCCATGACCTTCTGTGGTCATCCGCGCCGACCGGGCTCGAGCTACTGCACCCCGCATTTCCACTTGAGCCGCGATCCCGACACCTCGGTGAGACCTGTACTGAACGACGCCTGGCTTCAAGCCATCGGGGCCAGCTGAGGCTGTCATCCGACCGACGCATGTCGATCCCACTACCGCAACCGCGCGGGAGATGCCGCGCGCTCTCACGACTCATTTTTGGAGCTTGCCAATGCCGCGCACAAAGGGCCGGAAACCGTACGATCCCGCTGGAACGCATGATCGTCGCTCCCAGGATCTGCCCTTCAATGCCGAGGTGACGACCGTCGCGGTCGACGATCCCCTGGCACTCGAGCCGGGCGATAAGATCATCGCGTTTCGCTCGATCCGCAACGATCCGCTCGGCCGGTTGCATGCACACCGGCAGATCGACGACACGCAATATCGGAGCGGTCGGGCTTTCCAGAATGACTGGGAGAAGGCCGAGCGTGGCCCGCGCGCGGTAGACACGACGCGGGAGTATGTTGATGGCGGTCAGCAACGTGAGCCGATCACGGAGGGGCAGCGCCAGGCGACGCTGCGCTTGAATCGTGCGGAACACGAGCTCGGCGCCGACGGTTCGGCGCTGGTGCACGACGTCCTGATCCTCGGCATGACCATGGAGCAGGTTGGGCAGCGGCGTGGATTGCGCACGCAGCGCTGGCAGGACTATTTCGCGCGGCGCCTCAAGGAATGCCTGGATCGGCTGGCGCTGATGTACGGGCTCGCAACACCGGACCGGGGTCCGGCGAAGGACCGTCAACGCTGATCCAGGGTGACGTGCTCACGTGCCGGTTGCCGTGCAGGCAACCGGTACGACAACGATTCATCACATTGCGGCATTGTGCTTTGCCTCACAGTGAGCGCCATCCTTGGGTGATGGGTGATGGGTGATGTGCGCGGCCGTGCCGGGTGGAAGATGGTCGACAGCGGCGCGGACTTTCATGTAACTTCGCTCGCGTCGACGACCTGCCTGCATGCGAGCGCAATGTGATTGCCTCTTGTGTGGGGAATGGTCTGGTACGTCCACCAGGGAGTTCGCCGCGGCTACGTCCGCCTACGTCTTATCCTGCATCGCGAACATCACGAGTAACGTGGGTCGATGCCGGCGCGAAGTCCGACCACTTCACCCAAGGAGAACCGACCGATGAATCATACTGGAAACTGCTTCTGCGGCGCCGTCGAGCTCAAGGTCACGGGGGAGCCCGAGGCGATGGGCTACTGCCACTGCCGTTCATGCCGTTCCTGGTCCGGCGGCCCGGTGAATGCGTTCAGTCTCTGGAAGCCTGAGGCGGTCGAGGTCACCAAGGGCGCCGACCACATCGCGACATTCGAGAAGACCGCAATGAGCCAGCGCAAATATTGCAACAAGTGCGGCGGTCACCTGATGACCAACCACCCGACGCTTGGGCTCGTCGACGTCTTTACCGCGACGATCCCGACGCTGAAGTTCAACCCTGGCGTTCACGTCAACTATTCCGAGGCGGTGCTGCCGATACGCGACGGCCTGCCGAAGTTGAAGGACTTCCCGGCCGAGTTCGGCGGCTCCGGCGAGATAATTGCCGAATAGCGCCGCGGTTCGCGGTGACGAAAGCGGGTGGCGACCGAATGTTGCTACCCGCAGATATCTATTCCCCTGCTTGCCGGACGCGGCTCTCGCTTCAGCATCCAGCCGATTTCCGCGACGTTCAAGTCGCCCGACCGCGCGTAGGCACTGCGGGCCGTCTTTTGCCGACGACAGCCATGTCAGGCGAAGGTCCCGCCCTGCAAAATCCGGGTTTGGTTTTGGTCACGAGCTTCCGCTAAAAGGCGTGCAGTACCGGTCCTGGTAGGGCCGTCGTATTTCGCCTGACAAAATAACATGGGAAGCGCCGGATCATGACCAGACCAGAATTGCCAGGGCGCGCGCGCGCGGGGAGGGAGTTCCGACGGCGCTTGACGGCCTGCTGGTTGTCGACTTCACCCGCGTCGTTGCCGGCCCGGCCTGTACGCAAACGCTGGCCGACTTCGGGGCCGAGGTCATCAAGATCGAGAATCCGGACGGCGGGGACGACACGCGCGCCTACGAGCACGCCGAAATCGGCGGAGAGAGTGCCGCGTATCTCAGCCTCAACCGCAACAAGCGTGGCATTGCGCTCGATTTCAACAATCCGGCTGCGCTCGACGTCGCGCGCGCGCTGATCGCCAAGGCCGACGTCGTGGTGGAGAACTTCTCCGGCGGCGTAATGAAGAAATTTGGCCTCGACTATGCATCGGTCGCGGAGACCAATCCGCGGCTGATCTATTGCTCGATCTCGGCCTACGGCCGCAAAGGCGATTTCGCGCTGCGCCCGGGCTTCGACCCGATCACGCAGGCCGAAAGCGGCTTCATGTCGCTCAACGGCTTTCCGGATGGAGAACCGGTGCGCACCGGACCACCGATCGTGGACATGGCAACCGGCATGTCGGCCTGCAACGCCATCCTGCTGGCCTTGATCGCGCGGGATCGGCTTGGCCGCGGCCAGCAGGTCGAGGTCGCGTTGATCGACACTGCGGTATCGATGACCGGCTTCTATGGAATGGCCTATCTCATCAATGGCAACAACCCCGGCCGTTTCGGCAACTCGCCGAACGGCTCGCCGACTGTCGGCGTCTACCGGGCGTCCGATGGCCCGCTCTATATGGCCTGTGCCAACGACCGGCTCTATCGCCGGCTTGTCACCGACGTGCTCGAACGCCCGGATCTCGTCACCGACCCCGAATTTGCCCACCGCAAGGCGCGGTCCGCCAACAAGGAGAAGCTGCGCGGCATCATTGCCAGCGTGTTTGCAAGCGACACGCTCGAGCACTGGATGGCGAAGATGAAGAAGGCCAACATTCCGGTGGGATATTTGCGTACGGTCGAGGAGGGCTTCAACGCGCCTGAAGTGCGCGATCGGCATCGCCTCAGCAAGATCGCGCATCCAACCGCCGGCTCGGTTCCGAACATCGAATCGCCGGTCGGCATGAGCTTGACGCCGACGGTCGATCCCGTCGCGGCGCCGCTGCTCGGTCAGCACACCGGGGAAGTGCTGAGCAAGACGCTTGGGTATGACGACCGGCGCATCGCCGCGTTGGCCGAGGCAGGCGCGTTCGGCAAGGCAGGCAACACCGGCTAGCCAGTCAGCCTGCGCCAAAGATCAGATCCACGTAATGGCAACCTGACCCGCAGGCGAGAGCAAAGCCTCTCGCCTCGTGCGATGTCGTTTACGGCGTCGATGCGGGCCGGAGGCCCCGTGAAGCGGAACCGGCCCGTGCCGGAACCTCAGTTCGGCTTGCTGCGCAAGTTGTTCCTTGGCATAGTTTCAACCTCCTCGGGCTCCGCCCGATCGATCTCGAGGCGTGCCATCCGGAGTATCAAGGTTGCCGTGGTCAGGCCGAGGCGTTCGGCCTCTTGAGCTGCGGTGTCGACCTTCTGGGCCAAGCCTTCACGCTTACCTGGGTATGCCATTCGTAATCCTCACTTAAGGTGCGAGATGAAAAATCCCACATATGTTGCAGAGCTGCAGAACAAGCTCGGAGCTCCATCGAGCGAAACACTGGAAAGCCTGCGACTGTTGAAGGCTCTCCGTCGACTTGCGCCCGGCCAGCGTTCCGAGATCATCGAGCTGGTCGAACGTTTGGCGGTTGAACCGCCGCGCGATCCTTCACTATCCTGAGGTGTTCGCGTTTTCCCTGTGTGTCAGTTGCTCATCGGTCTGGCTGGCGGCTGCGTCGCAATGACGTAGATCGCACCGCCCTCGAGCGCTTCGGATTGATGTCGGGTGCCGGCAGGCAGAAAGATGGTGTCGCCGGCACCGAGACCCGCTCGCCGCCGTCCCAGATGAAGTTCAGCCGGCCGCTGACGATCATCAGGATTTCATCGACCGGATGGGTATGGAAGTGATGCACCTTGCCTGCCGCATCGTGCTGCAGCTCGACGGAGCCCTGGGCCGGAAGCAGGTTCAGGATCTCCCGATCGATGGCAAATTCAGTCTTCGTGCTGGCGATGATCTGGGTCATGCTGCCTGTTCCTTGTTCGCGATCGGAGGTGTCTTGTTCTGTGCGAGCTTGGCAAACGGGCAGCCTCCGCTCGCATTGTTGTCGTCGTGCAGGAAGTACTGCAGGTATTCGCGGCCATCGGTCGCGCCGTAGCGGCCAAGAAGCGGGGAGGGGCTCGCACTGTCGTATGGGATCAGGCGCTTGCGCACCTCGGAAAATGCAGCATTTGCCGCCTTTTCCGTTCCGAGGATCTTCTCGAATACCCAGCGCGGCTGGAACGTGAGCATGAACGCGCTGGATCGACGGCTCTGGCGCATCACATGCGCGGGCGTCGTGCATACGACGAAGATCGGCTCGCCCGCAAACGAGAACTCCCACATCGGGTGGTCGATCTGTTCCGGAATATCTGATGGCCACGGATTCTTGTCCAGGCGTGCGAGCTGATCGAGCGTCAGCCACATCTTGCGATAATAGGCGTCGAGCGTCTGCACGGGGCGGGGCCTCGTGAACACGATCAATGAGGTGTTGGGGCCGAACGAGCGTGCCTCCGAAACATATTGTGCAAGCTGTTCGCCGAGCACCGCAACGTCATACGGATCGAGGAAGAGGTAGCGGAGCTGATCCTGGCGATGCCCGGTCACTCCGAACACGCAAGGAAACGGCCTTGCCTCGCTGCTCATCTGCGCCTCAAACTCGGAGAACATCACGCTCTGCCAGCTGCTGACCGGAAAGTTCGACGCAACGTCGCCTCTTTTCAAGAACAAGCGCTCCATAACACCCCCTACACTCATAACGACACTAACGAGCTATCAACTTGCTTCTCATCATCAGCGGCCCGGCAACGCCGGGCAGCGACATCAGAAGCAGAATGACGATCAAGGCGCTGTAACCGCCGTCACCGATCGCGGCTGCGTTGTGCACGGCGTCGGTGCCGGAGACGCTGCTGGCGGTAAGCATCGCAAAGCCGATGATCGGCTGCGAGACGCCGGCGAAGAGTCCCGCGGCGGTGGTGTTCACGGAAGCGCCCACGCCGATCAAGTCGGAGGTGTAGAGCTTCTTGACGCATTTCAGCACCAGCGGGACGGTGCCGCCGGCGACGAGGCCCAGGATCGTGAACACGACGGTGACGTAAGCGAGACCGAATGTCTGGGCGACCGGCGGTAGCAGCATCGCGATCAGCAGCATGCGCAATGCGCAAATGCCGATCAGTGCGCGGTCGAGCGCCGCGGCGGCACGATCGGCGGCGTGACCGAGGAAGATCGAGCCGAACGCATTGCCTATCATGAAGGCGAGCAGCGGCGTGCCGGCAGCCGTCGGCGAGATGTGGAAGAGGTGGGCGACCATCGGAATGCCCCAGACGCCCGACAGCGTCGTCACGACCGCGAAGTGCGAGGCAAACGTCATTGCGCAACCCCAGTTCGCGACATGGGCCAGCGATTGTCGCGCGGCGATCACGACGCCCTTCAGCGTCTTGTTGCTGTGCGGCGCCGGATCAGGCTTGAGCGTGACCTTGGCGAAGGCCAGGTTGGCGAGGCCGATGCAGGCGATGAACAGGAAGCAGGCCCGCCAGCCGAACCCCGAGACGGCGGCTGCCAGCGGTGTCGTCGCGATCACGCCGCCGACATAGCCGGAGACCTGTGAAATGCCTGACATCATGCCGAAACGCTCGTCGGCAAAGCTTTGCGCGACGAGCTTCAGCAGTGCGGTAAAGACAAGCGCATCGCCGCAGGCGACGATCAGGCGCGCAGCAAACACGTCGAGCAGATTCGGCGCCAGCGCGAACGCCGCGCTGCCGAGTGACGAGGCGATCATGCTGACGAGGACGACGCGCTTGACGCCGTAACGATCGACCAGAAGGCCGGCCGGAATCTGCATCAAGGTGTAGCCCCAGAAGTAACTCGAGGCCAACATCGCCACACCGGCCGCGTCGGTGTTGAAGTCGTGCATGAAGCTGAGGCTGACCGATTGCGGCGCCACGCGCTGCAGGAAGGCGATGGCATAGGCGATAGTCACAGCCGTCCAGGCCAGGTAGGCGCGATCGGTTAAGCGCGACGTCGGGGCGAAAACGGCTTGTTGTCCGAGCATCGACATCACACCCTCGCGTAACCCACCGAGAAAAGGGCATCCGCTGAATTTGGAATCTTTCGCGACATCGCGGCATCGACCAGCGACGCGGTGCCATGATAGGCCTGCCGATGGTGCTTAATGTGGCCGTAAGCGCCACGCATGATCATGTCGGGCAGTTCGAGCGGCTTGCCCGGATAGAGCGAAGTGCACATCTCGACACAGGCCGCCTGCAGTGCCGGGTCCTGCGCACCATCGAGCAATGATGGAGACACTTTTTCGCAAATCTTAGCGTTCGCTGCCCACACGATCGGATTGCGCGTCCGCCACCCGTAGAGCACGTTGCCGTCGGCTCGCTCGGCGGCGCCCGAACATTTCAGGACTTCTGCCGTGAAGAAGCCGTACAAGCCGCGGCCCTGATGCGCCGGCAGTACTTCCGTGCCGCTGCGATAGATTCCAAGCCCGGCCGACATTTGCAGGATGCGGTAGACCGAGAAGGCCACGAGGCCGGAGCCGTCATAGACGAGGATCAGGCTGTACTTCTTATCGAAGGGTGACGAGGCCGAGGTCCAGTGCGGCTCGGTGGCCTGCCAGTTGACGGCAATGATGCCGTTCATGGCGTCCATCAGCGGCTGACGGTCGCAGGCTTCGATCCGGGAGGCGTCGGGTAGACTGTAGATCGCGTAATCCGCCCACGGCGATTTGATCGCCTCGTATCCGCCGCCCAGATGTCGCGACATGGCAGAACTCCAGAATTCCATCGCGAGCTATACAGGGCGGGCTCGAATGGCTTAAAGGACAATATGCCCTCGAAAGCTGCCAAACCGCCCCGGCCTGAGCCGCGCGACAGGAAAGCGCCGCGACGGATCGCGATCGTCGCCTTTCCGGGCGTGATCTTGCTCGACATTTCGGGGCCGGCTCAGGTGTTCGCTGAGCTGGAGGCGATCGAACTGCCCGGGCCGGACTATTCGCTTTCCTATCTGTCGACGTCTGGCGGCTTGGTGCCGACCGATGTCGGCATGATGATCGACACGGCGCCGATCACCAGTGTTGCGCCCACAGAGGTCGACACGCTGGTGATTCCGGGTGGGCCCGGCATCTGGAAGATCCGCAACGACGCCGAGTTGATGGACTGGATTGCGAAGGCGCTGCCGAAGGCGCGCCGCATCGCATCGGTCTGCCTCGGCGCATTTGCGCTGGCTTGGACCGGGATCCTGGATGGCAAGCGTGCTGCAACGCACTGGCGCTATTGTCCTCGTCTGCAGGACAGCTTTCCCAATATCCGCGTCGAGCCCAATGCGATTTTCGTCAAGGATGGACATGTCTGGTCATCGGCGGGCGTCAGCGCCGGCATCGACCTGGCGCTCGCGATGATCGAGGAGGATTTCGGCCACACCATCGCGCTCGATGTCGCGCGCAGGCTCGTGGTGTTCCTGAAGCGGCCGGGTGGGCAGAGCCAGTTCTCGACCGTTCTTGCGGCCCAAGCGTCGGACGTCGAGGGACGTTTCAGCGCGCTGCATGCCTGGATCATCGAGAACATCACTGAAGACCTCAAGGTCGAGACCCTCGCGGAAAAGGCCGGGATGACGCCGCGCACCTTTGCCCGGACCTATGTCAGCCGCACCGGCATGACACCTGCAAGCGGTGTCGAGGCGCTGCGGGTGGAGACTGCGCGCCTGCTGCTCGAAAGCCGCCAGATCGGCGGCGTCGTCGAGGTCGCCAAACGAGCGGGGTTTGGTGATGATGAGCGAATGCGGCGGGCCTTCCTGCGCCACCTCGGCGTGTCGCCGACCGAATACCGAAACCGGTTTTCGGGCAGCTAGCTGGCAGCGAGGCAAGGTCAATCTGGAGCGGTAGCGGCGCGTCGAAGGCCGATCTATCTCATGGGCGAATAGCTGGCCTTCGCTGGCCGGATTCGTGGGTCATGGTGGTAGCTTTTCCGGTTTGTCTGCGGCTAATGTGCCGGCCAAATCGGGAGAAGAAACACCATGAATGACGGGACCCCCATTCGGCAGGCGCGCAATGTCGAGCTCGGCGCCAGCGGCGAGGAATTTCAGAACCTGCACGAATTCGCGCGAAGCGCCCGCGCCAAGCTGAACCAGAATGCCTGGGATTACATCGTCGGCGCTTCGGAGACCGAGACCACGATGCGCCGCAACAGAATGGCGCTCGACGAGATCGCGTTCCGGCCGCGCGTGCTGCGCAACGTCATCAATGTCGATCCCTCGACGGAGGTGTTCGGCCGCAAGCTCCGGCTTCCCGTGATGATCGCCCCGGTCGGCGCGCTCGAAATCTTCGATCCCGACGCGGGCGCGGCCGTTGCGCGCGGCGCCGGTTCGTTCGGCGCGGCCCATATGCTGAGCTCGGTGTCCGAACCCGGGCTGGAGAAAACCGCCAAGGCGGCGCCTGAGGCCTTGCGCATATTCCAGCTCTACGTGCGCGGCGACGATGCTTTCGTCGAGGATGTGGTGAGCCGCACCATCGACAACGGTTACGCCGCGTTCTGCCTCACCGTGGACACCGCCCACTACAGCCGGCGCGAGCGCGACATTGCCAAGCGCTACGTCCGGGAAAGCCGCATCCGCGCCACCGGCGGCGACTTCCAGAAGGGTCTGGAATGGCGGACGGTGAAATTGATCAAGGACAAGTTCAAGATTCCGCTGATCCTCAAGGGTATCGCCACCGCGGAAGACGCAAGGATCGCGCTCGATCACGGGGTCGACTGGATCTATGTCTCAAATCATGGCGGCCGGCAGCTCGACCACGGCCGCGGCTCCATGCATGTCCTGCCCGAGATCGTCGAGGCCGTCGCCGGCCGTGCCAAGATCATGGTCGACGGCTCGATCTGCCGCGGCACCGACATCGTCAAGGCCATCGTCTCGGGGGCAGACCTTGTCGGGATCGGCCGTCTGCAGTGCTGGGCGCTCGCCGCGGCCGGCGAGGCCGGCATCGTTCGGATGCTTGAACTGCTGGAGGACGAGGTGATCCGCTGCCTCGGTCTGCTCGGCGCTACCAGCTTTGCCGAACTGGACAAGTCTTATCTGCATCCGGCGATGCCGACCAACCTGCCGAGCGTGTTCAGCGCATTCCCGCTGCTCGATATCGAGCCCTATCGCTACTGAGCGGCTGCGAAAGACATATGGCGCGATCAGGGCACGCTGGGCACCCCGATCGCGCCAACTCATAATCAACCGTGATATCCATGAAGCCGCCGCGGCAGAGACAAAGTCTGATCCAAATGCGGCACTAGTCGAGGCGAATGGCAGATAATCCATTCGCCGAATTTTCACTCGAGCGCGCCATCGGCCTGCGCTGGACCCTTCGGGACATCCAGGCGCGCAGGCTCAAATTGTCACCGGTCAGCGACGAGGACCTGCGTGTCCTCACCGGGCTTGGCCTCGTCGAACTGCATGACGGCGAGCCCGAGCTGACGGAAGCGGGGGCTGCGGTGCTGAACGACTGAATGGGCCGGCGGCCTAGCGCGCGTTCAGGAAGCTTTCGCCGGAATTGCAGGGCGTGCACTGATAGGTCAGCACGTCGTAGACCTGATCGCGCGGCTCGATCAAGGCAAGCCGCATCTGCGTGCCGCACTTCATGCACGGCATCTCTATACTGGTCTTGAAGCGGGTGCAGGTCGGTGTCGGACGAACGGCGCGCAGCATCGGATCCCCATATTCCCCAAGAGACGCGAGACGAGACGCGAACGCGATCAACGGTAAGGCCGAATCACTATGCCACAGTGCTGACATGATTGGAATCCCGCGATGGCGCAGTCCCGTCGCTGCTAGGTAATTTTTCCTCGGTGGCCGGAGCGAACGGGGCCTCTTATCGTTGGCGATACGGCGCTGACGCCGTCACAATCTATGCTAACGTCGGCCGACGCTAATTTCAGGGGGCGTGATCATGATTGAACCGAAGCTTGAAGTTCCCGCCGAGTTGCGCGATCTCGCGGAAAAGACCATCGACCAGGCCGAGCAGGCCTTCGGCCTGTTCTTTGATGCGGCGAGCAAGTCGATGACGGCGATGCCGGGGACGGGGACCGAAATTTCCAAACAGGCTCTTTCCTTCACCGAGCAGAACATGAAGGCGGCGTTCGAGCATGCGCGCAAGCTCGTGCACGCGACCGATCTGCAGGAGGCGATGCGGATCCAGTCGGAATTCCTGCGCAGCCAGTTCACCAATGCCGGCGAACATATGCGGCAGATCAGCGGAAGCGTGATGTCCGCAACCAAGGACGCCGCGAAGGGCAAGTTCTAGGACGGTCGTCGCGGGCATCGACGCCTAGCGCCGGCGCGCCACGGCAACGCCGAGCAGAAACGCGACGAACAGACTTGCGAGCGGCGCTTCACGTGTGACCGCACTCACCGTGGCCAAGGTGCCGCCAGGCCGGCGCGAGCTTGCGATCGCCTCGCTGAGGCGATCGGCCGCCGCGCGAAGTCCGTCCGAGACCTCCGTGATGGTGCGCGAAACATCCGTCGCGGTGTCGATCGCTCGCTCACCGAGCGTGGGCTGAAGCGGGGACTCGGGTGTTTCGGAGTTCATGTGCCGTGCCGCGATTTCACTGAAAGCCAGGTGCCACTCTTGACTATCCGGGCGTGCTTTGAACGACCGGTAGCGGCCGCGTATCGGGGAAATTCGGTGGCTATGGATTGGTTCCACCAACATGTCTGGCTTTCACATCGCGGAACCGGAAACTTACGCGCCGGTCGCGGCTTGTTTCCGTGGAGGAGACGGTGATGACAATGCAGGCGCATGGCATATCGGATGGTCGTTCGGTCAAGCATAGAAATCGGCATGGTGGCGCGCCGCTGCTGGTTGCGGCGGTGGTTGCGATCCTCGGCGTGTTGGGCATGCTGGTCGTCGACCACGGTCCGTGGAGCAAGCCGAAGGTGCAGCCCGCCGCTTCCGCCAATTACTCGACGACTGGCGAGGCCGCACGTGCGGCCGGCGCAAATGTGATGCCGACCGAGCCCAAGGCGCCGATTGAGCCTGCTCCGCCCGGCCCAAAGCCTGCTCAACCGGCAAACCCGATCCCGCCGCAATAGGTGCGGGCGTTCGCGCGGGATGATCAGCGCACGCTGACGAGCATGCCCCACGCCGCGGCGAACCCGGCACCGACGAGAACCAGCACCGGGCTGTCGCAGAAGATGCCGCCATACTGGCACATGGTGGTACCGATCGAACCAATCTGATGATGGCCCGCGGCATAGAACAGGCCGGACAGGACCGCGAGCACGGCAGCAACGAAATACATCGGCGCTTCCTCCTTGCAATCTAACGGCGGCGCGGGTCGGTTGGACTGACACGCGCCAAAAACTGTCCTGATGTCGATCCAAACATTGTGAGCCGGCTGTCCGCTTGACGCGTCGGGCAACTCAGCGGCACACTGACATCATCGCAACAAACATAGGGCGACCGACGCCAGCTCGTGTTGCGATTCCGGCATCATGCGCGGACTTTCGGTGAAGGAGGTTTCTCACCGTCGAAGCTGACGCATCATATTTTACCGATCGCGTTCAGCTCGTAAAAACGGGTTGACTCGTCGGGCAACTCACCGGCATAATCGGAAAATCAGAAATTGTTGAGCCCGCGCGGAGCAATCCGCGGCGGGCTTTTTGTTTGCCGTTTCACCCATCGGACGGCGGCCGCAACGTCACGACGCCACATCCTCCCAGCCGTCGTCTGAGCGTCGCAAGCGAGCCGCGTCCGAACCCATTGAAACGAGCACGAAATTGGCCGGTGCGCGCGAACGCGCCGGTCCTGCGGCGCGGCGAAAGTCGGCGCCGCCCGCGGCCCCATTCGTCAGGGGATAAGGCTCGCGCCCCAAAGATCGCCGCCCACTGCGCGATCTGCCGCACATTCCTTTCTATGGCTACATGTACCGCGATGATGGTCGCTGTGATCAAGCAGCTGGCGCGACGCAATTTACCGATCGCATTCAGCTTGCAAAAACGGTTGACACGTCGGGCAACTCACCGGCATAATCGGAAAATCAGAAATTGTTGAGCCCGCGCGGAGCAATCCGCGGTGGGCTTTTTTCTTTGCCGTTTCACTAATCGGACGGCGGCCGCCACGTCACGACGCCACATCCTCCCAGCCCGTCGCCTGAGCGTCGTCAGCGCGCCGCCGTCCGAACCACCAGAACGCTTACAAATTGGCCGGCGCGCGCGAACGCGTCGGCCCGGCGACGCGGCGAAAGCCGGCGTCGCCCGCGGCCCCACTCATCAGGGATAAGGTTCGCGCCCCAAAGATCGCCGCCCGCCGCGCGGTCTGCCGCACATTCATTCCATCGCCGCATTGCGCGCTGTCGGCCTATCAACGAGGTATGTATGACCGCCTATCTGATATCGCTTGCGCTCGTGAGTTTGATCGCCGTTGCTTTGCTGGAGGCGGCATGAGTGCCGAGATCATCCAGTTCATCCCGCGACCGCGCCTGGATCGCGAAAGGACGGACTTTCCCACGATCGCATTTCGCTCGGCGTTGCCGGATCTAGAACCAGATCACGCGGACACGGCTCCGAGTGAATATCTCCCGTCCGATTGGCAGGAGAAGTGAGGTGGCGAAGACGATTACACAGATCCGTTCGCTTGCGAGGAGTCATACGAGAAGCGCGATCAACGTTTTCTCGGCGAACAACTTCATTCGCCAGGGGTACAGGCTGTTCGAGCCCGTTTCGCCCTGGGCATGGCAGCACACGCTCTATTGGCGAAAGGAGCTCGTCTAACGCCGGAGTGGGGATTGGGCTGCTGTCATCCGCTCGGCGACGTTGGAAGCCCGGTGGCCGAATGGCCGCCGGGCTTCTTCGCGTATCCGGTTCGCAGATTGCACCTTCGGCAAGCTGCGATGGGCAACTGGAGCGTCGACGGCACATTGAAGCTAGGCGAGGCAATGTTGGAGTGGCTTGCCGTATGCGGACGAAGTACCGCCGCATGCGTTCCCTCAACGGGCGGCGGCGGTAGTTGTCGATTCTGTGCCTCGAATGGACGGGCCGCAGGTCGCACGCCTTGATCTCTGGTGATCGCTCGATAAACTGAGCCGACCCCGATCGCCCGAGTGTCTGGAGCTCGAACAGAGGAAGAGACCATGGTTGAGGTTGGCCGTAGACTCGACGCAGGGGTGCCGCCAGGGGCAGACCGGGATCGTTACGCGCTGATGGTCGCGAGAGCGAAAGGGCTTGTGCCGGCCTTGCGAGAACGAGCGGCACGGACCGAAGAGTTGCGCCGGTTGCCACCTGAGACCGAGCGGGATCTGCACGATAGTGGGCTGTTTCGAATCCTGCAGCCCAAACGTGTTGGCGGAAGCGAACTCGACTACGTCGCGCTCGTCGACTGCGCTGATGCCCTGGGGCAGGGCGACGCCTCGGTTTCGTGGAACTTTGCCAATCTTGCCAGCCACCACTGGATGCTGGGCATGTTCGCGCCGGAAGCGCAGAGCACAGTGTGGGGGGGCGATCCAGACACGCTGATTGCGTCTTCCTTTGTCTTCCCGGCAGGTCGTGCCAGGAAGACAAGTGGCGGATATGTGCTGAGTGGTCATTGGCCGTTCTCGTCCGGGGTAGAAGCATGCGGGTGGAACATGCTCGCGAGCGTGGTTGCTTCGGATGATGAAGCCGATGGTGTCGAATACCGGCTATTCCTGTTGAACAAACTAGACTACAGCATCGACGACACCTGGAATGCGGCTGGTTTGCGTGGAACCGGGTCGAACGATGTGCGGGTAGCTGACGCATTCGTTCCCGAGCATATGACGATTGCCGTCAGCGATCTGGCCGGTGGCGCAACGCCAGGCAGCGTTGTCAATCCGGGCGCGCTCTACATGCTACCGGTGTTCTCGTTGTTCCCCTATGTATTGTCTGGAGTCGGTCTGGGAAACGCGCAGGCTTGCCTCGACGATTATGTCGAGAGCGCGCGGCACCGCGCCTCGACCTATAATCGGGCCAAGATCGGGGACCTGCAGAGCACGCAGATCAAGATCGCGGAGGCGTCCGCGAAGATCGATGCCGCGCGGCTGATCATGCGCACGAACTGTGTTGAGGTGTTTGCCGACATTCAGTGTGGCAATATCCCAAGCATTGCCGCGAAGACGAAGCTCCGACGCGATGGTGCGTTCGCGGTCAATCTTTGCACCGAAGCAGTCTCTCTCCTGTTTGCAGCGAGCGGCGCGCGCAGTCTGTTCACATCGGGCGCGTTGCAGCGCCAATTCCGCGATGCTCATGCCGCGAACTCGCATCTCGCCTTCAATTTCGACGCGGCGGGCACCAATTACGGGCGGGTAGCGCTTGGGCTGCCGTCTGAAAACCTGACGCTTTGAGGTGAGCTGGATGTCCGACTCACCCAAACAACCACCGGATCCCGCCAATGAGCTCGCGAGCGACAGTTCGACGATCGATCCTCGTGACTTCCGCAATGCGCTCGGTACCTTTGCGACTGGTGTAACGATCGTCACCGCGTTGTCGGCCGAAGGGCGGCCGTATGGAATTACCTGCAATTCTTTCGCATCGGTATCGCTCAATCCGCCGCTGGTGCTGTGGAGCCTGGGGATGTTTTCGCAGGGGCTGCCGATCTTCCAGAATGCCAGCCATTTCGCGGTCAATGTTCTTGACGCCTCGCAGCAGACGCTGGCGATGCAATTTGCCAGGTCGTCGGGTGACAAGTTCGCAGGCGTGAACTGGACGCCAGGCCTTGGGAACGCCCCCGTACTTGCCGGCGTGGTCGCAAATTTCCAGTGCCGTGCCGCCAACCGCTACTACGGCGGCGATCATGTCATCTTCCTGGGGGCGGTGGAGGCCTACGCCTATGGCCGGAACGATCCGCTGTTGTTCGCGCGCGGAGGTTTTGGCCGCTTCTTGGCTGACGATGGTAAAGAACCATCATGAATCGAAAGACGCCCCTCAAGCGAGTTCGTACCAAGCAAAAGCGACTGTCAGCTGACGACCGTCGCAGTGAATTCGTCACCAAGGCGACCGAGTTGTTTGCGGAGGAGGGATTCGGGGGCGGCACGCGTGCGCTCGCCCGCAAGCTCGGTGTAACCCAGCCGTTGCTTTACCGCTATTTTCCCAGCAAGGACGATCTCATCAAGGAGGTCTACCGCAAGGTCTATCTCGAACCCCTTGAGATCGGCTGGGAGAGATTGCTGTCGGATCGGTCGCGTCCGCTCCGCGCGCGGCTGCAGGAATTTTACGAGGTCTATACGGACGCGATCTTCAATCGAAGATGGCTGAGGATCTATCTTTATTCAGGCCTGAAGGGTCTCGATATCAATCGCTGGTATGTTGGCATGGTCAAGGACAAGATCCTGACCCGCATTCTCAGGGAGTGCCGCCACGACGCCGGACTCGCGACGCAGAGCCGGCCCAGCGCTGCCGAACTGGAACTGGCCTGGGTGTTTCACGGCGGTATCTTCTACTACGGCGTACGCAAATACATCTACGAAGCGCCTGTCCTCGAAGACAAAGCGCAGATGATCAGTGACGCGCTGGACATTTTCCTCGCAGGGTTCGAGCGGATGGCGGAGAGCGCGACCGATCGTCGGAGGGCGCCGATCAAGGTCGTCGGCTGAGCCGAATTAGTTCGCCGCCATCTGATCCCGATACCAGTCGCCGATCTCGCTCGCCGTCATGAGCGCTACGCCGTCATGGCCGATGACGTAATCAAGCAGGGCCTCCAGGTACTTGATTCGATGTGGCACACCCGTGATGTAGGGATGCACCGAGATCGCCATGATCCGGGCATTCTCTGCGCCTTCGAGGTACAGGCGATCGAATTGATCGGTGCAGCGCGTCAGGAACTGCTCCGACGGTAGGTGTTGCAGCGCGTGGATGACGATGTCGTTGGTCTCGACGGAGTAAGGGATCGTCGTCACGGTTCCGTGCGGCGTGGCGATGTCCTGCGGAAGATCATCGATCACCCAATCGGCCACGTATTCGATCCCGTTGAGACGCAAGAGGTCGAGCGTTTCTTCGGTTTCGGTCAGGCCCGGGCTCTCCCATGATCGTGGCGGCTTGCCGGTGAAGCCGGCAATGGTGTCGACCGCGCGCTTGATTGCATCCGCCTGGTTTTCCACCTTGTGCATCGGTCCCTGGACGAATCCGTGTCCCATAAATTCGAAGCCAGCCTCGAGCGCCGCGGATGCGACGCGCGGATAGCTGTTGCAGACGTTGGCATTCGCAGCCAGCGTCACCGGTATCTTTCGGTCCGTGAGGGCCTTGAATTGCCGCCAGAAGCCGGCACGCATGCCGTACTCATGCCAAGACCAGTTCGGCACGTCCGGCAGCAGTGGCTGCCCCATCGGCGGGCTCAGCACGGTACGCGGCATCGGATTCCCAATGCGCCATTCCTCGATATTGAGGATGACCCAGACAGCAAGCTTCTTGCCATCCGGCAATGCCAGTTTCGGCCGGTCGACCTGTGCTGGTACGGAATGCGATCAGTGAAAGCCACGTCAAAACTCCTTCACGTCGATGCGCCGGCGCCGGCGGCATTGATACGCGGCAAGACCTTCTCGGCCATCAGGATCATCGATTGGCGGCCAAGCTCGCGATCCTTCCAGTCCTTCCCGGCATAGAGCAAGGTTCCGAAGGGGCCGATCTCCTGCTGGAAAGACAGCAGCTGGTCGGCCACACTTTCGGGTGTGCCGTGGATGATGAGCTTGTCGCAAATCGATTCCAGCGTCACCTCCGCGTCGGGCTGGTCCCGACGTGTCTTGAACAACTCGAGCCGGCCGCCGCGTTTCAGCTTCGTGAACAGCTGATGATAGTAATACACATAGGGACCGTCGGGTGCCGTCGCATAAGCCCTCGCGGTGGCGGCGTCCTTTGCCACGAACACGCTCTTGGCGACGCGCCAATTGGCAGGGTCGACTGTCCGGTTCATGCGCTCGCATCCCTCGACGTATTTGGGCCAGTGACTCTTCACCCAGGCAGGCATCAGGAAGTTTGCTGAGATCGGATCCCAGCCGCGAGCAGCGGCCTCCGTGACGCCTTTCGAGAACGGCGCGACCGCGGTCACCACGATCGGCGGGTGAGGGGTCTGCAAAGGGCGAGCCACGATTCCCTGGCCGATATCCTCAATCAGAGTCCTTCTGACCGAGACATTCCAGTATTTGCCCTGCAAATCATAGGGCGGCTTTCCTGCCCAGATTTCCAGAACCTGATTGATCGCCTCGAGGAACATGGCATTGCGGTCGGCGTCGAGATTGCCGAAAATCTCCGCGTCGGACAGCAATCCGCCGGGGCTTATTCCAAATATGAACCGGCCATCAAGCATGTGATCGAGCATGGCGATCGACGCAGCGACCGCTGCCGGGTGGGTGTTCGGCATGTTGACGGTGCCGGTCCCAAGCTTGATCTGTTTGGTTGCGGCTGCGAGCCACGCAATAAACGCGATGCTGGAGGTGATGTTCTCGGCCTTGTCGGTGACATGCTCGCCGACATACGCCTCCGTGAACCCGAGCTCATCAGCAAGCAGGAAGGCTTCCCGATCCTCCCGCAGCGATTGCCGCCAGTCCTTGTCGAGAGGATGGATCGGCATCGTAAAGAACCCGAGCTTCATGATCCGCCTCGCTGCGCGTTGAACTTTAGTTGGCAAGGAACCTGCGGCCTTCCCAAGGCGAAGACAAGCCCTGACGCACAAATAATCACTCGATAAACAAGCTTGACCTTTGAGCAGGGCGGCCTTCTAATCTGACAAACGAAAATTGGGCCGGGAGGCCACGCCCACATGAAAGCTGCGGCTTTCGCCTACGCCCGCGCGACCAGTGTCGTGAATGCGCTCGAGTTGCTTGCCGTGCATGGCGACAAGGCGAAGGTTCTATCGGGTGGCCAGAGCTTGATGCCGGCGATGAACTTGCGGCTACTATCGCCGGAGATTCTGGTCGATATCGGCGGCCTCGCCGAGTTGCGCGGCATTGCGATGAGGGGAGACGTCCTCGTCGTTGGCGCGCTGACCCGGCATGTCGACCTGCTCAGATCGCCGGAGATTGCGCTGCACGCACCGCTGTTGCGGCATGCCGTCAGCCACGTTGCCCATCCTGCTATTCGCAACCGCGGAACGATTGGCGGTAGCCTCGCTCACGCCGATCCCGCGTCGGAGTTGCCGGCCTGTGTTGTTGCGCTTGACGCCACGATCGTTGCTCGCGGTCCGACAGGCGAGCGGCGGATTGCTGCGACCGAACTTTTCAAGGGAATCTACGAAACTGCGCTGGCACGGGATGAATTGCTTGTCGCGGTCGAGGTACCGGTCCCAGGCCAGGGCTCGACGTTCTTCTTTCAGGAATATGCCCGGCGGCACGGTGACTATGCCATCGTCGGTCTTGCCGCGCGTGCTGTCGTCGCAGATGGCAAGTTCACGGATCTTCGGCTCGGCTTCTTTGCGGTTGGCGACCGCCCCTTGCTGGCAGCCGCCGCCGGCAAGCTGATCGATGTATCCGTGACTCCCGCGTTACTCGCAGAGGTTACGACAGCGCTCACCCGCGAACTCGACCCGCAGGAGGATCAGCAGGCGAGCCCCACGATGCGCCGACATCTCGCCGCAATCCTGCTCCGGCGCTGCGTGGCCGCATTGCTCGCGCGGCCCGAACTGGAAACGGGAGCGACGGCGTGAGCGCTCCGGTATCGGTTTCGCTTCTGGTCAACGGCGAGCCCATCGACGCCTTTGTCTTGCCGCGGCTCAATCTCGCGGATTTCCTTCGGGAGAATCTGAAGCTGACCGGAACGCATGTTGGTTGCGAGCACGGCGTCTGCGGCGCCTGCACCGTCCGGATCGATGGCGAGATCGTTCGCTCCTGCCTGATGCTGGCGGTCCAGGCGCAAGGCGCGTCGGTCGAAACCATCGAGGGGGTGTCCGACAGCGGTGAAATCGCCGACCTTCAGGCGGCATTCCGCGAACGCAATGCGTTGCAGTGTGGCTACTGCACACCTGGGATGCTGATGACGGCGCAGGATCTGCTGAAGCATACGCCCGAGCCTGATCGGCAAGCGATCCGAGAGCATCTCTCCGGAAATTATTGCCGCTGCACCGGCTATCAGGCCATCGTGGACGCTGTGGAGGCGACCGCCAAGACGCGTGCGGAGCGGCGGGCATGACAGTGACCCGTGCGCCAGCAGAGACGCTTTCGGTGCTCGATCGCCCGAATTCCTACATCGGCAAGACGGTGCCGCGGCCGAACCTCGACAGGTTGCTGCAGGGGCGTGGACAATACGTCAGTGATCTGGAACTGCCGCGCATGGCGCATGCGGTCTTCCTGCGGTCGCCATACGCCCATGCCAGAATCGTGGCGATCGATGCCGACGCGGCGCGACGTATGTCCGGCGTCATTGCCATCGTGACAGGTCGGGAACTCGAATCTGTCATCACGCCGTGGGTCGGCGTACTCTCGCATCTGAAGGGACTGAAGTCGGCGCCGCAGCACGCGATCGCGGTCGACCGGGTCTGCTGGCAGGGTGAAGCGGTCGCGGCGGTTGTCGCAACCAGCCGCGCGGCGGCCGAAGATGCAATGGAACAGATTGCCGTTGACTACGAGGAGCTCGAGGCGGTCACGGACATGCGCACTGCGCTCGATCCGGCAACGCCTGTCATCCACGCCGCGCTTGGTGACAATCTTGCCTTTGAACGGACACTCGATGCCGGTGACGTCGACCACGCATTATCGGAATCCGAAGTCGTCGAGGCCGATTTCATCTTCGGGCGCCACACTGGCGTGACGCTTGAGCCGCGTGCCGTGGTTGCCGACTGGAATGCCGCCGAGGCGCGGCTCACGATCTATCAGGGCACGCAGCGCCGCACATGGTGCAGAACATCGCAGCCCTGCATCTCGGGCTGAACGAAGCGCAGATCCGGGTGGTCTGCAAGGATGTCGGCGGGTCGTTCGGCATCAAGGTTCACATCTACGCCGACGAAATGGCGACATACGCACTGTCGAAGCTGTTGCGCCGGCCGGTCAAATTCGTGGCTGACCGTATCGAAAGCTTCAACACGGACATTCATGCCCGCGATCATCGATGCCGGGGGCGGATAGGCGTCAAACCGGATGGTACCATCACGGCCTTCGAGATCGACGACCTGACGGGGATCGGTCCCTATTCGATGTATCCGCGCACCAGCGCCATCGAGGCCAATCAGGTGGTCAACCTGGTCGGCGGGCCATATGTCACGCCGAACTACCGGGCCCGGGCGCGTGTCGTCTTCCAGAACAAGAACGTGATGTGCCAGTACCGGGCGGTCGGACACCCGATTGCCTGTTCGGTCACCGAAGGCCTGGTCGACCTTGCCGCGGCGAAGATCGGCATGGATCCCGTCGAGATTCGCCGGCGCAACCTGATCGCCGACGATGCCTATCCCTGTGCATCCCCCTCGGGCATGAAGTTCGAGCAGCTCTCGCATCATGCTTCGTTGGCCAAGCTGCTTCAGATGATGGACTACGACGCATTGCGTGCCGAGCAGGCAGCCTTGCGAGCCCACAACATCTATCGGGGCATCGGACTAGCCAGCTTCATCGAGGTCACCAATCCCAGTGCCGCCTTTTACGGTGTCGGCGGCGCGAAAATCTCCTCGCAGGATGGCGTTGCGGTTCGGCTCGACGCGCAGGGCTCGGTCATTTGCCAGACCAGCATCACGGAGCAGGGGCAGGGGTCCGAGTCGCTGACTGCCCAGATCGTCGGCAGCGTGCTCGGCGTCTCGATGGACCGGGTCCGGGTGACCCTGGGCGACACCGACAATACGCCCTATGGCGGCGGCACCTGGGCCTCGCGCGGCGCCGGCATCGGCGGCGAAGCCGCGTTGCAGGCGGCCAAGGCGCTGCGCCGGAACATTCTGGATGTCGCCGCGGCCATCCTGCAAACGACACCGGCCGGGCTCGATATCGTCAACAACAGTATCGTCAATGCCGACGACGGGGGGCCGCGGATCGAGCTGAACGAGCTGGCGCGGATCGTGTATTTTCGGCCGGACACGCTCCCGCCAGGCATCCGGCCTGAGTTGATGGCGACCCGACATTTCGTACCGCGGCAATATCCCTTCGCGTTCACCAATGGCGTTCAGGCCTCGTGGCTTCAGGTCGACACCGAGACCGGGTTCGTGAAGCTGCTGAAGCACTGGGTTATCGAAGATTGCGGCACCATCATCAACCCGCAACTGGTCGACGAACAGATCCGGGGTGGGGTCGTGCAGGGGCTCGGGGCGGCGCTGTTTGAAAAGTGTATCTATGACGAACGTGGTCAGCTGACCAACGCCAACATGGCGGACTATTTGGTCCCGATGTCTGGCGAGATGCCTGATATCGAGGTCGGCCACGTGGTATCGCCGACGCAGGAAACCGAGCTGGGAGCCAAAGGCGCGGGCGAGGCGGGCACAGCCGGCGCCGCAGCCGCGGTTGCCAACGCGGTCAATGATGCGCTGCGGCCGTTCGGCGCAACAATTACCGAGATTCCGCTCACGCCTCAGGTTATCCTGACGGCCTTGGGACGAATCTGAGGTGGAGACGTTCCAGGCAAAGACAAGACGATAAGCAAAACACAGACAGTTCTTGGGGAGGAATAGTCATGACGAAGAAGGTCGCCAAAGCCGGATCGATATCGCGGCGTCGTCTGCTGACAACGGCAAGCGCCGGCGCCGTTCTCGCCGTCTCACCGTTTCGCATCAATCTGCTGCAGGCCGAGGAAGCACCGATCAAGATCGGCTTCCCCGTTCCCTTGACCGGTCCCTATGGCGCCGAAGCGCAGGACCAGGTGCGGGCCGGTCAGCTGGCCGTCGCCCAGTTCAATGATGCCGGCGGCCTCAACGGCCGCAAGGCCGAGCTCGTCGTGCGCGACGACAAGCTCAATCCCGGTGAAGCGGCGACGCGGACATTGGAGCTGGTCGAGAAGGAGAAGGTGAATTTCGTCGTCGGCAGTCTGTCGGCGGCGGTTCAGCTCGCGATCAACAACGTCACCAAGGAACGCGGCGTCATCTTCAATTCGATCAGCCAGTCGGATGCCATCAATGAGGCGGCGGACTTCAGCAAGTTCACCTTCCACGAAGCACTGAACCCGCACATGACCTCAGGCGCGGTCGGCCGCTATGCCTTTGCCAAGTTCGGCAAGAAGGTTGCGTTCCTCACGGCAGACTACGCCTATGGTCATGAGATGGTTCGCGGCTTCCTCGAGGTTGGCAAGGAATTCAACATCGAGAACCTCGGCGACATCCGCCATCCCTTGGGAACGACCGACTTCTCCACGCTGCTGCCGCGTCTTCAGGCGCTCAAGCCCGATATCCTTTGCATCAGCAATTTCGGTCGCGACCAGCAGATCGCGCTGAAGCAGGCAACTGACTTCGGCATCAAGAAATCGATCCAGATCATTGCGCCACTGCTTTCGCATGCCAGCCGCGTCGCGGCCGGACCCCAGGCATTCGAGGGCGTCGTCGGCGGCTGCTCGTTCTATTGGGGGATCGAGGACAAGTTCGCCTCGACCAAGGCGTTCAACGACGCATTCCGCAAGATGTACGACGGCAAGTTGCCGACCGACTACGGTGCGCTCGGCTATGGCGGCGTGCGGACCGTGCTCGAGGCGGTCAAGGGTGCCGGCAGTGTCGAGACCGACAAGGTCGTCGCGGCATTGGAAGCGCTCAAGTATGACTACTACAAGGGACCGCAATACTATCGCAAATGCGACCACCAGTCGGTGCAATCGGTGCTGGTGATCAAGTCGAAGTCCAAGGACATGAAGAACGAGTCCGATGTGTTCGAGGTCCTGTCGACCGAAGAACCCAACGAAAAGTACCTGCGCACCTGCGAGGCGCTCGGTCATAAGAGCTGAGCCGTGCGCCGGCGCGCGCCGCACGGCGGTGCGCGTCGTGCCGAGGGGGACAAATGGCGGGCTTGAGCTTTGACCTGATCGCGCTGCAACTGTTTGCCGGGTTGGCGCTCGGCGCGATCTACGTGCTGTTTGCGATCGGCCTCTCGCTGATCTTCGGGATGTTGACGGTCGTCAACTTCGCCCACGGCGCCTTCTACATGGTCGGCGCCTATGTCGGACTCTATCTGATCTCGATCGGGGGCAATTTCTGGACTTGCCTCATAGCTGTGCCGATCGTGATCGGACTGTTCGGCCTTGCCGTCGAGCGCGTGCTGATCCGGCCGCTTTACGGCCGCGGCATCGATTATCCGCTGCTCCTGACCTTCGGGCTGAGCTACGTGATGGTCGAATGCGTGCGCATTGCCTTTGGCAAGACCGGATATCCGTTCGACACGCCGGAGGTTCTGCAGGGCGCCGTCGACATTGGTGTCGGCTATTTTCCGCTCTACCGCCTGTTCGTCATTGGCGCGACGGCCGTCGTTCTGCTGGCACTCTGGCTGTTCCTCGAGAAGACCAGCTTCGGGCTGATTATCCGCGCCGGCGCGCGCGACCCGCAGATCGTCCGTGTCCTTGGCGTCGATGTTTCCAGGGTCTGGTTGATCGTGTTCGGGATAGGCACGGCGATCGCGGGATTTGCCGGCCTGCTGGCTGCCCCGCTTCAAGGCGTCATTCCGGAGATGGGCGGCACGATCCTCGCCGAGGCCTTCGTGGTGACGGTTGTTGGAGGGATGGGGTCGATCGGCGGCGCCGTATTGGCGGGCCTGCTGGTCGGCGTGGTGGTCAGCATGACCTCGTTGTTTGCACCCGAGATGGCCAAGGTATCGATCTTTGCGCTGATGGCGATCGTCCTGATCGTTCGTCCGCAGGGCTTCTTTGGCCGCGCCGGATTGATGAGCTGAGCCCGGCATGACCGACGCGACCGAATCCATCAAGGAGCCCCATACCACGACGGTCAGCTGGTACGAGTTCGCCACGCGGCACCGCGCCAGCATTGCAGCCGCGGTGATCCTTGTTTTCCCGTTGCTGATGCCGTTCACGGCTCTTGCGGTGAACATCCTGATCTATGGGTTGTACGCTCTCGGCTTCAACCTCGTGTTTGGTTATCTGGGCCTTCTGTCGTTCGGTCATGCGGCGTTGTTCGGGACCGGTGCCTACCTCTGCGGCATTGCCATCGTGCACCTCGGCTGGCCATGGTATGCGGCGATCGCGGCCGGGGTTGCTGGCGGCCTGTTGATGGCGCTGGTGATTGGCGTGCTCGCGATCAGAACCCGCGGCATCTACTTCGCCATGGTGACAATGGCGCTGTCGCAATGTGTCTACTACCTCTTCTATCAGGCGGTTGACCTGACCGGGGGCGAGAACGGGCTTCGCGGCATCAACGTCCGCACCATCGATCTGTTTGGCCTACGGATCGATTTCATCAACCCGATGATCCGGTATTACGTGATTGCGGCGTTCGTCATCGCCGCCTTCTTCGTGATGTCGCGCATTCTGGCCTCGCCATTCGGTGCCGTCATTGAAGCGGTGCGGGAGAACGAGATGCGGGCCCGGGCGTCGGGCTATGACGTCACCCTGACGCGATTGCTGACCTTCGTCCTGTCAGGCGGCTTCTGCGGCCTCGCCGGCGCCTTGCAGGCGCTGCACTTGTCGATCGTTCCGATCGAGATCCTGCACTACGAGACCTCGGGCCTTGTCGTGATGATCGCCCTGCTCGGCGGGATGGGGACATTCTTCGGGCCGATGATCGGCGCCGCGGTCTTCCTGGTCCTGGAGAACATCGTCTCGGTCTGGACCGTTCACTGGCAGTTAATCGTTGGCGCAATCTTCATTGCATGCGTGCTGTTCTTCCCGGCCGGCATCTGGGGCACGCTGATCGCGCGGGGCAAGCGATGACGGCTGCAGCAGGCCAAGCCAGCGAGATCATCCTGCGCACCCGGGGCGTCGGCAAGACGTTCGGGAAGTTCGTCGCGCTCAACAACATCTCGGCCGAGTTTTCCAGAGGGGCGATCACCTCAATCATCGGTCCGAACGGGGCCGGAAAGAGCACCTATTTCAACTTGCTGTGCGGTGCCTTTCCGCCGACGAAGGGCAGTGTCGAGTTTGAGGGCAGGGACGTCACCGGCCTGCCGCAGCACCGCTTCGCTCACATGGGGATCGCAAAGTCCTTCCAGATCACGAGCGTGTTTCCGCAGCTCACGACGCGTGAGAACATCCGCGTCGGCTTGCAGGCACTGGTGTCGCGATACGACATCTGGCGTCCGCGTGCGCGCCTGACCGAGCTGGTCGAGCGGGCGGACGAGCTATTGGCACTGGTCGGGTTGTGGGAATCCCGGGAACGTGCCGCCAAGACGCTGGCACATGGCGAGCAGCGGGCGTTGGAGATCGGCATGGCGCTTGCGAGCCGGCCTCGCTTGCTGCTGCTCGACGAGCCCACAGCCGGCATGAGCCCGGAAGAAACCCGGACCATGATGGATCTGATCGTGAAACTTGCCAAGGAGCGCACGGTCATCCTTGTCGAGCACAAGATGAAGCTGGTGCTCGGGATCAGTGATCGCATCCTCGTGCTGCACCACGGAGAACTGCTTGCCGAGGGAACGCCACAGGAGGTCCGGCAGAACGAGGCGGTGAAGCGTGTCTATCTCGGCCAGCGGGAGCACTGACGGGATGCTTCAGGTCAGCAAGCTCAATGCCTGGTATGGTGCAAGCCACGCCTTGCAGGACATCAGTCTCGAGGTGACCAAGGGCGAGATTGTTTGCCTGATCGGCCGCAATGGAGCCGGCAAGACCACAACGCTGAAATCGATCATGGGCCTGATGGGGCGGACGCGCGGTTCGGTGACCTTCAAGGGCGAAGAGCTGCTGAACCGGCCGGCGCACGTGCGTTTCGCGTTGGGGCTCGCCTATGTTCCCGAAGAGCGGCGGATCGTGCAGGGACTGTCGGTGCGAGAAAATTTGCGGCTTGGCCTGGTGGCATCAAAGCAAAAGAAGCGCGAGGCCGAACTGATCGACGAGATCGCATCGATATTCCCGCGACTGGCCGAGCGTATGGAGCAGGAGGCGGTCACGATGTCCGGCGGCGAGCAGCAGATGCTGGCGATCGCGCGGGCAATGATCGCAAAACCCGCCCTGATCATGCTGGATGAGCCGTCGGAGGGCATCATGCCCGTGCTGGTCGACGAGATGTTCGAGCTGTTCCGCAACATGAAGGCGCAGGGAACGACGGTGCTGCTGGTCGAGCAGAATGTCGAGCTTGCACTCGGTATCGCCGATCGAGCCTATGTGCTGGATCAAGGCTCGGTGGTGCACCAGGCCTCGGCGCAGGCGCTGCTCGCCGACGACGAGATCAAGGAGCGCTACTGCTCGGTGTGAGCAGGCGTTCCAGGTAGCGCTCCTGCGCGCAGCCCCGATCGGACCGCTACTCGGCAGCGCGCGCGGTCGCGCCAGCCTTTCGATTGGTCACGACGACCTTGATCGCATCGTCGACACGATCCCGCGCATATCTCAGCGCCGTCGGCAGGTCGGCCAGCGGAAACGTATGCGTGTGGATCCTGGTGGCGTCGAACCGCTTCGCTGCCATCAGCTCCATGGCGCGGTGAGTGGCACTGCGGCCTTCGCCGCGGATGCCGTAGGCATAGATGTTGTTTCGCACCAGATGTGCGATGTCCAGCGTCGCGGCCTCGTGCGGGAAGGCGGCAAGACAGATCTTGCCGCCGCGATTCGTCATATGGATCGCCTGGTTGAGTGTCGCTTCGGTGCCGGCACATTCGACGACATAGTCAGCACCGATCCCCCCTGTTAGTTGCCTCACGACGTCAACGGCATCCTCGTCGTTGATATTGACAACGCGGTCGGCCCCCAGCTCCTTGCCGATTGCCAACCGCTTGTGGCGCGTTCCCGTCAGGATGACCGGGCTCGCGCCTAGCGCCTTGGCCACCGCCACTGCGAGCAGTCCGATCGGCCCCGGGCCGATCACCACGACGCTCTCGCCGGCCACCAATCCCCCCAATTCCGTCAAGCCATACATCGATGTCCCGGCGGTCACCACGAGCGTCGCTTCGGCATCGCTCATGGTATCCGGGACGCGCGCCAGCGTGTTGATGTGGTTCACCGCATACTCCGCGAATCCGCCGTCGGTCGTGAAGCCGTTGGCGCGGTGTCCCTTCTCCGGCTTTCCATAGTTGAGACAGGACGTGTACATGCCCTGGCGGCAGCGTTTGCATTGGCCGCAGCCGGCATGGATCTCCACACTGACCCGCTCGCCGATCCTGAACTCGTCGACTTCAGGGCCGAGCGCGGCGACCGTGCCCATGTACTCGTGACCCGGCGTGAAGTTCTTGTTGAAGGGCAGGCCCCCCTGAATGCTTGCCGGCGACCCGGCATGGATGATCTCGAGGTCGGTGGCGCAGATCGCAACTGCGTCGATACGCACCAGCACTTCGGCACGCGACGGGATCGGCGTGGGCTTCTCGGAAAGATGGAGCTGGTCGCGGTCACCGAGGACCCAGGCTTTCATCAGATCGGGGACGGGAAGGTCGGGCGATGTCTTGACGCCGGGCGGCTGGTACATGGGCGCTTCCTCTTTTGGCTGGCAGCCTAGCGCGAAACGCCGTGCTGCCGCGAGCATCCGGTGGCCGGCACGCTCCAATTGCTGCATGGCAGCAAGCGTGTCGCAAAACATTCATACGCGGCCTATACTTGGTCGCTCCGTTGATGTTGAAATCCTCATTGCATCCTCGTCCAGACCGGAGCCTCCCATGAAGACCGTCCGCCTTGTCCTTGCGTTGCTGGCGCTGACACTGCTCGCGCCGTGGCAATCCGCCAAGGCGGCCGACGTGATCTGCTACAATTGCCCGCCGGAATGGGCCGATTGGGCCTCGATGCTGAAGGCGATCAAGGCGGACCTCAACTACGATATCCCGCATGACAACAAGAACTCCGGCCAGGCGCTGGCCCAGATCCTGGCCGAGAAGAGCAATCCGGTCGGCGATATCGGCTATTTCGGCGTCACCTTCGGCATGAAGGCCAAGACGCAGGACGCGCTCGAGCCCTACAAGCCGGCGCATTGGGATCAGGTCCCCGCCGGCCTCAAGGATCCGGATGGCTATTGGACCACGATTCACTCCGGCACGCTCGGCCTGTTCGTGAACAAGGATGCGCTCGGCGGCAAGCCGGTGCCGGCCTGCTGGAAGGACCTGCTGAAGCCCGACTACAAGGGCATGGTCGGCTATCTCGACCCGTCCTCGGCGGCGGTGGGCTATGTCGGCGCGGTCGCCGTCAATCTGGCGTTGGGCGGCTCGCCGACCAATTTCGATCCGGCGATCACCTTCTTCAAGGAACTGCGCAAGAACGATCCGATCGTGCCCAAGCAGACGTCCTATGCCCGCGTCGTCTCCGGTGAGATGCCGATCCTGTTCGACTACGACTTCAACGCCTACCGCGCGAAGTACTCGGAAAAGGGCAACTTCGAGTTTGTGATTCCCTGCGAGGGCTCGGTGGTGTTTCCCTATGTCGTCGGTCTCGTGAAGAACGCGCCCGACAAGGAGAAGGCCAAGAAGGTGATGGACTATCTCCTGTCCGACAAAGGGCAGGCGATCTGGACCAACGCCTATCTCCGTCCGGCCCGCCCGATCGAACTGCCGGCATCCGTGAAGGGCAAATTCCTCCCCGACAGCGACTATGCCCGCGCCAAGAGCGTCGACTGGGGCGAGATGGAAAACGTGCAAAAAGCCTTCGTCGACCGCTATCTCGCCGAGGTTCGCTGAGGCAATATGGTGCCCTTCGCGGGGCACCACTCTTCCGATGTCGCAAAAGTCCTTTGTCTGGCTCTGCCTGCTGCCGCTTGCGGTCGTGACCACGGCATTCTTCCTGTTGCCGATGGCACGGCTGGTGGTTGCGGGCGCCGAGGGGCCGCACGGGCTCGCCGGATATCTCGCCATCCTGACGGAAGGCCGCTATCGCGCGACATTGATCAACACCGTGCTGCTCGCAGCGGCAACCACGATCGTCACGCTGATCGTGGCGACCATTGCCGGGATGTTCCTGCAGCGGCACCGCTTTCCCGGGCGGGCCGTGCTGATCGCGATGCTGACTTTTCCGCTCGCCTTCCCCGGCGTGGTGGTCGGTTTCATGATCATCCTGCTGGCTGGGCGGCAGGGATTGATCGGCGATCTGTCGAACCGGATGTTCGGCGAGAAGTTCGTGTTCGCCTACTCGATCTACGGGCTCTTCCTCGGTTATCTCTATTTCTCGATTCCGCGCGTGATCCTCACCATCATGGCGGCCGTGCAGAAGCTCGATGTCGGGCTGGAGGAGGCCGCGCGCTCGCTTGGCGCAAGCCCCTGGGCGGTGCAGCGCGACGTCGTGCTGCCGGCGCTGGCGCCGGCTTTCGTTGCGTCCGGCGCGATCGCGTTTGCCACCGCGATGGGGGCGTTCGGAACCGCCTTCACGCTGGCGACGAACATCGACGTGCTGCCGATGCTGATCTACACCGAGTTCACGCTGGCCGCCAATTTCGCGACGTCGGCGGCGCTGTCGGTGGGACTCGGCCTGATCACTTGGTTTATCCTGGCGCTCGCCCGCACGTTCAGCGGCAGCGCAGTCGCAGCGGCCGGGTGAACGCATGCGCGATCGCCTGATCTTCACCGGCCAGTTCATCTTCACGCTGCTCGTCGCGGCCTTCCTGGTGGTGCCTGCCGGGCTTTCGATCTCCGCCGGCGTGACCGTCAATTATTTCAGGGGCATCCAGTCCGGCGTGACGCTGCAATGGGTCGCGCAGGTCTGGGAGCTCTATGCCGGCACCATTCTGCTCTCCTTCGTGATCGCGTTCGCAACCCTTGCCGTCACGCTGCTCGCCGGTGTCCCCGCGGCCTACGCGCTGCATGCGCGGGGAGGCCGGCTCGCCCGCATCGTCGAGGAGATCATCACGCTGCCGCTGGCGATCCCCGGGCTCGCGATCGCGCTGGCGCTGTTGCTCACCTATGGCAGCTTCGGCGACTTCCGCCGTTCCTGGCTGTTCATCCTGGTCGGCCATGTGATCTTCACCATGCCGTTCATGGTGCGCTCGGTCATGGCGGTGTTTGCGACCGTGGACATCAAGACGCTGGATGAGGGGGCAGCCTCGCTGGGTGCCTCGCCATGGCGGCGGTTCTGCGATGTCATCGTGCCGAACGCGCTGCCGGGAATTCTGGCCGGCGCATTGATGGTGGTCACATTGTCGCTCGGTGAATTCAACCTGACCTGGATGCTGCATACGCCATTGACGAAGACGCTGCCGATCGGGCTCGCCGACAGCTATGCCTCGATGCGGCTCGAAGTGGCTTCGGCCTACACGCTGATCTTCTTTGTGATGATCATTCCGCTCCTGGTCGCAATGCAGCTCTTGGCCGACAGGGACACCAAGCGATGAATACGGCGGGACACGGTGCAGCGGTGCGGATCGAGGCCTGCGGCAAGACCTTTGCCGACGGGACCCGCGCGCTCGATCCCGCAACGCTCGACATTGCGCGCGGCGAGACGCTGGTGCTGCTTGGCCCATCCGGATGCGGCAAGACCACGATGCTGCGCATCATTGCAGGTCTCGAACTGCCGGACGCCGGCGGCAAGGTGCTGTTCGACGGCAAGGATATGACCTCGGTCCCGATCGAGCGGCGCAATGTCGGGATGGTGTTTCAGTCCTACGCTTTGTTCCCCAACATGACGGTGGCGGACAATATCGCCTACGGGCTGAAGATCCGGGGTGTCCCCAGGGAGGAGCGTGCTGCGCGCGTTGCCGAACTGGTGGCTCTGACGAACATCACGGGCTTGGAGAACCGCCGTATCGACCAGCTCTCGGGCGGCCAGCGCCAGCGCGTCGCGCTGGCGCGTGCCGTCGCGATCCGGCCCGGCATATTGCTGCTTGATGAGCCGTTGACCGCGCTTGATGCCGCCTTGCGGGACCGGCTGCGGAGCGAGCTTAACCGGTTGTTGCGCGCACTCGGCATTACGACGATCTACGTCACGCATGACCAGGCCGAGGCGATGGAATTGGGCGATCGCATCGTGGTGATGCGGAAAGGTGCGATCGCCCAGATCGGCACGCCGCGCGAAGTCTATTTCGCGCCGAAGGATCGCTTTGTGGCCGAATTCATCGGAGCGGCGAACATCGTGGAAGCTCCGATCGAGAACGGCGTATTGGTGCTGCCCGGCGGGCGATTGCCGATCGAGGGTGGTGCGACGGCCGCGATTGCGACGGTCATGATCCGCCCCGAAACCATTCGCGTGACGAGCGCCGGGGCGGACGCGCTTTCGGGCGTCGTCGATTCCGTCAGCTTCATCGGCGACCGGCAGCGAATTGTCGTGAGCGGTGCATCGAGCAAGCCGCTTAATGTCGACGCGCCCAACACGATTCAAGCCAGGGCCGGTGATCGGGTCGGCCTGTCCATCGCGCCCGATGCGCTTCGTCTTCTGCCGTCCGAACCCTGAGATACATCGATGCCGTCGAAGCCCGTTCTCATCGCCCAGATATCCGATCTCCACATCAAGCCGCCGGGAACGTTGGCCTACGGCAGGGTCGATACCGCCAAGGCGCTCGAACGCTGCGTAGCTGATCTCAGCGCATTCGAGCCGGCGCCCGATTTCGTCGTCATCTCGGGTGATCTGGTCGATACGCCGTCGGTCGAGGAATACGATTATCTCAAGCGATTGCTCGCACCGCTGCGCCTGCCGTTTGCCGGGATTCCCGGCAATCACGACTCGCGGCACTGGATGCGCGAAGCGTTTCCGGCCGCGCCCTATGTTCGCGCGACGGGCCCGCTCGATCAGAAGATCGAGGTCGGCGGCATCGATCTCCTGCTGCTCGATTCAAGCGTGGCCGGCAAGCCCCACGGCATGCTCGAAGCGTCCACGTTGCAATGGCTGGATGAGGCGCTGGCGACCGCGGTCGACCGGCCGGCGCTGCTGTTCCTGCATCACCCGCCATTCAAGGGCGGCATCTGGCATATGGACCGGCAGGACCTCTTCAACGCCGACGAGTTGGCTGCCGTCGTCACGCGACACCCGCGTGCGCGGCTGATCGCATGCGGGCACGTCCACCGTGCCATGCTGACCACCTTCGCCGGGCTTCCCGTGACAATTTGCCCCGCGCCGAACCATGCGGTCGACCTGGACCTCGGGCAGCTTCGCGAACCGTCGTTCAAGGTGGAACCCCCTGCATTTCACTTGCACACGTGGTTTCCTGGGCAGGATTTTGGACAGTTGGTGACGCACCAGGTCCCCATCGGTCAGTTTGACGGGCCGCATCCGTTCTTTGGCCCGGACGGCAAACTGTTGTGAGTTGGCGGCGTTGCCCCTCCGACAGACGGGTTTTGCCGGGCGAGATCGTCGTTGCTGGACCGGATATTCCGGATCACGGGCAGCGGCTGCCTGCAATTGAGCGTTGCATAAGCACGCATTTATTCCAAATTGTACTTGGATGATTTCTAGCGGATCGGACCATTGGTTGCTGTAGGCCCGCGGTGGGGTTATAGTCCTTTCTGCTTTCATTGATCGATGGCTCTGTCGGCGTCGCGCTGTGGCGCGCCGATTGAACGCAACACAATCAGTCTGGATCACGATGACCGGTGCGCCGCCCATTGAACGAACTGCCGGCGCGCCGTCGTTTGCGAACAACAAGCTATCGGTGCTGCGCAAGCATCCCTATTTCGCCGATCTCGAGCCCGAGGCGTTCGATCAGCTCTGTCGTTACGCCAAGCACATCACGCTGAAGCGCGGGACGACGATCTTCTCCAAGGGCGATCCCGGCACCAGTCTGATCGCGGTGATCTCGGGTACGGTGAAGATCAGCATCTCTTCGCCGGATGGTCGCAACGCCATCCTGAACCTGATCGAGGCAGGCGAGATCTTCGGCGAGATCGCACTGCTCGACGGCCTGTCGCGGACTGCCGACGCCACCGCCAACACCAATTGCGAGCTGTTCGTCATCGACCGGCGCGAGTTCATTCCGTTCGTGCGCAGCCAGCCGTCGCTTGCGATGAAGTTCATCGAGCTGCTGTGCGCGCGGTTGCGCTGGACCAGCGACCAGGTCGAGCAGGTGATCCTGCAGGACCTGCCGGGCCGACTGGCGAGCGCGCTGCTGCGTCTCAGCGACAAGCACAAGCCGCAGGGGCGCACCATCTCGATCACCCAGCAGGAGATCAGCGAGATGGTCGGCATGACCCGCGAGAGCATCAACAAGCAGCTCCGCGCGTGGGCGACACGCGGTTGGGTCAGGCTCGAGCATGGCGCGATCGTCGTGCTGAAGCCCGAGTCGCTGCAGGCGCTGGTCGACGCCGGCGCTGACGACGCCGAGTAGCCGCGCCGGCTGCGGGGCAGTCCCGCGTTTCACGAAATGGTGAGCCGAACAAGGCCTGTGAAATCATTCACATCGGCCTTGCGTGCCCTGCGGTAAGTGAGCCCCGGGTGGATCACGTCCGCACTGTGGAGGAATCCATGCAGGGCTCTTTCGATAACCGGCAACAGGACCCGGAGAGTAATTATAGGAGCTTCAGCATCAAGCTGATCGCATTGCCGGTGCTCGTGATCGTTGCCTTGATCGGGATGCTGGTCAGTCACCCCGCGGCAGTCAAATGGATATCGGACGCGGCGCAAGCCGAGTTCGCCGGAACTGACGCCGTCGACTCTGACCCGCCGTCCAGCATTGCGCAGCCGGCGACAACGTCGCTGCCGCGCAACGAGATGCGGACCGTGAAGGCCAATTGATCGTTCTCGCCGTCGCCGTGCATGCGGGCGCGACAACGGCTGTTCAGATCGTTCAACGGTCCGCTGCCCTCCTCACGCGGCAACGCCGAGCAGCCTCGCTGCGGTGCGGCCGAGAATGTTCGCCTTGTCGTCGTCGCTCAGCGTCGAACAGGCGAAGATGTGGTCGACCGGTGCCAGTTGCCAGGGATAGGGATAGTCGCTCCCGAGCACGATCTGGCCGGCGCCGACCTGGGCGGCGAGATGCCGGATCGCCTCGGGCGTGAAGATCAGGGAGTCGAAGTAGATCTGCTTGAGATATTCGGTCGGCGCCTTCTGGAGCTTGACCTCCGGACTGCATCCCTTCGGTCCGACCAGGCAGGGATGATCCGAGCGATCGGCATAGGAGGGGAGGTAGCCGCCGCCATGCGCGGCAATGATCTTCAATCCCGGGAAGCGGTCGAGCGTGCCCTCGAAGATCAAATGCGAGAGCGCGATCGTGGTCTCGAGCGGATTGCCGATGGTATTGCCGAGCCAGCCATTGCCGGAGAGGCGCTTGCTGAGCTCGGGCACGCCCTGCGGATGGATGAACAAGGGGACGCCGAGTTCCTCGGCCTTGGCCCACACCGGATGAAACCTGGGATCTGAGAATTCGACCCCATCGACGACGCCGCCGATGGCCGCACCCTTCAGCCCCTGCTTCCTCACTGCTGTCTCCAGCTCCTGCACCGCAAGGTCCGGTGCCTGCAGTGTCAGCGAGGCGAAAGCCGCAAACCGGTCGGGTTTCGAGGCGCAGAGTTCGGCGAGCTTCTCGTTCTGGATCTTCACGATCTTGCCGGCGAGGTCGCGATCGCGGTCATACCAGAACGGATTGATCGAGAGCACCTCCATGTCGACGGCCTGTGCGTCCATCGCCGCCAGGCGCTTGTCGATCTCGATGAAGGCTTCCGCGGCGCCGTTGACCGGCGGCAGTTGATACTTTCCGGCGTCGGCGCCGAGCAGGCGCCCGCCTCGCGGAAGTGGCAATGCGAGTGAATGTCGATCGTCTTGACGCGTTTGCCGTCGACGCTGACCGGTAACTTCTGCCGCGATGGCTGTGCATTCGCGTTGTGGACGAGCCCGCAGCCGCAGAACACGATGCCTGCTGCCGCCGTCGCTCCCGCTTTCAGGAAATCACGCCTTGTGCTCATGACGATCGCCTCCCTAGTCTTTTTGTTATGGATGGCGAGCCTAGGGGATGACAGCTAGTGGTCGCAAGATCACACGCTTTGCGTGTCGCGCAATGTTGATCTGCTCAGACCGGCTTGATGCCGGCTTTTGCGATGATGTCGCGCCATTTCGGAACTTCATCCGCGATGCGCTTGCGCATGCCGTCGGGGCCGTTTGCCAGCACCTCGAATCCGTCGTTCCGCAGCTGGTCGGCGATCTCCGGCGTCTTCAGGATCGCAATCGATTTCGTCGACAGGAGCTCCACGATCGAGGAGGACGTATGCGCAGGCGCGAGGAAGCCCTGAAAGGTGTCGGAGACGAAATCCTTGTAGCCGAGCTCGATCATGGTCGGCACATCGGGCAAATCGAACCAGCGATGGGTTCC
>NZ_LGTB01000019.1 GCF_001238275.1 Bradyrhizobium viridifuturi | reverse complement strand
CATCGCTGTCACGATCAAACCGGGGCCGGTCGCCACGCGGTTTGAACGTGCGCTTCTCGCCATCGCCGTCACGATCAACCTCGACCGGTCGCCACGCGGCTTGAACGCGCGCTTCTCACCATCGCCACGCGGACGATCGTCGCGGTTGAATCGGGGCCGGTCGCCGAAATCGCGGCGCGGCGCATCGCCGTCCTCGCGGCGACG
Organism: Bradyrhizobium viridifuturi; assembly: GCF_001238275.1. Classification (GTDB taxonomy): domain Bacteria; phylum Pseudomonadota; class Alphaproteobacteria; order Rhizobiales; family Xanthobacteraceae; genus Bradyrhizobium; species Bradyrhizobium viridifuturi. Next base: position 145,937 of record NZ_LGTB01000019.1, on the reverse strand, counting down.
ATACGGCCGCTTCTCGCCATCGCCCTTGCCGCCGAAGTCCTTGCCGGCAAAGCCGCGCTTGGCAAATTTCTTGTCCGGCCCACGGGCAGCCCCGGAGCGGCCCTTGCCGCCGCCGGGCCGATCACGCCGGCCGCGGGAATCGTTGTGTTTGTCGCTATCGCGGGGCATGAATGTTCTCGCCTGGGCGTTCAATTGGGGTGCAAGGGCCAACCGGTCGTACGCGCCCCGTTGGCAGCGCGCTTGACGCAAAACCGGCATCCACTTTTGCTGAAGGCGAAGCTACTAGCAGGTTTCTTCGGATGATACGAGGCATGTCGGCCCCTTCTTTCATGGATTTGGCGCTGAAAACGGCCGAAAATGCCGGAAAATCGGGCGAAGTTCCGATCGGATGCGTCATTGTGCGGGGCTCAGAGGTGGTCGCCACCGCCGGCAACCGGACGCTGACCGACCGCGACCCCACCGCGCACGCCGAGATTCTGGCGATCCGGCGGGCGGCCGAGGCCATCGGCAGTGAGCGGCTGGTCGACTGCGACCTCTACGTGACCTTGGAGCCCTGCACCATGTGCGCCGGCGCGATCTCCTTTGCGCGCATCCGGCGGCTGTATTACGGCGCCGCCGACCCCAAGGGCGGCGCGGTCGAGTCAGGCGTGCGGTTCTTCGCGCAGCCGACCTGCCACCACGTGCCGGAGGTCTACGGCGCGGTCGGCGAGAGCGAGGCGGCGCGCATGTTGCGCGAGTTCTTCAGGGAACGGCGGTAGGCGACCCGAAAAGTAGACCCGTCACCCCGTCGTCCTGGCGAAAGCCAGGACCCATAACCACCGAATTTAATCGTGTGCGGGATCGTGGCCCCAGCATCGCGCAACAACGAGCGGCTGGGGTAATGGGTCCTGGCTTTCGCCAGGACGACACTGAACGTTTGGCGCCGCTTGTGAACCGTACATTCACATTCTCTCAGGATGACGATGCAGGATGGAGTCACCCCGCCAGAAAGAACTCCCGCAGCAGCTTCGCCGTCGCGTCGGGCGCCTCCTCGGGCAGGAAATGCCCTGACGCCACCGGCGCGCCGCTGACATTGGTGGCCCAATTCTTCCAGGTGTCGAGCGGGGTCGTCGCCGCGCTGGCAACACCGGCATCGCCCCACAGCGCCAGCATTGGGATCGTGATCTTCTTGCCGGCGTCGACATCGGCCTTGTCGATCTCGAAATCTGCGTAAGCGCCGGCGCGATAGTCCTCGCACATCGCGTGGATGCGCGCGGGATCGCGGAACGGCGCGAGATAATGTTCGAGTGCGCGCGGATCGATCGCCTCCAGCGTCTTGGTCCTGGTCTGGCTCGCCATCTTCTCCTTGAGGAAGAATTCGCCATTGTTGGAGATCAGCGTCTCCGGCAGCGGATAGGGCTGCGCCAGGAACGCCCAGTGGTAGATCTTCAGCGCCGACAGGCGATTGAGCTTTTGCCAGTAATCATAGGTCGGTGCGATATCGAGCACCGCGAGCTTCGACAGCCGGCCGGGATGATCGAGTGCCAAGCGGTACGACACCCGGCCGCCGCGGTCGTGACCGGCGAGTGCGAAATGCACATGCCCGAGCTGCTCCATGACTTCGACCATGGTCTTCGCCCAGGCGCGCTTCGTGTAGGGCGTATGGTCCTTGTCGCTGTCCGGCATGTCGGACCAGCCATAACCCGGCAGGTCGGCGATGATCAGCGTGAACTTGTCGTCGAGCTTCGGCGCAACCGTGTGCCACATCACATGCGTCGAGGAGAAGCCGTGCAGCAACAGCAGCGGCGGCCCCTTGCCGCCGACGCGGGCGAAGATGCGGCCCTGCGATGTGTTGATCCATTTCGATTCATAGCCGGGAAAAAGATCAGCGAGATCAGGCATCGGTGGCTCCTTCCCTGGCGCGGCCGCGCTGCTTCAAACTTTGTTCGGCGTTGCCGCTGGCTCGGGCGAGGTTTATGCCATCCGGAAGCCCAACCAACAACAACACGAAACGAGGAAGTGCCATGTCGATTGATTTCGAGATTCCCGCCGAGGCCAAGGCAATCCGCGAGAAGGTCCGCAAATTCGTGCACGACGAGTGCATTCCGGCGGAAAAGGAACTCGACACCAAGCCGCTTGCCGAGGTGCTGGGCCCGCTGCGCAAGAAGGCCCGCGCGCAGGGCCTGTGGTGCCCCTTCGTGCCGAAGGAGTATGGCGGTATGGGCCTCGGCCCGCTCGCCAACGCGCTGGTGCAGATGGAGCTCGGCGAGAGCATGCTCGGCGCGCTCTCGATGAACACGCAGGGGCCGGACGACGCCTCGATGATGACGATCCTGGCGCACGGCACCGAGTACCAGAAGGAAAAATTCCTTAAGCCGCTGCTGAACGGCGACAAGCGGATCTGCTTCTCGATGACCGAGAAAGCCGCCGGCGCCGACGCCACCGGCATGCAGACCACGGCGGTGAAGGACGGCAACGAGAACTACATCCTCAACGGCGAGAAGTGGTTCTCCTCGTCGGCGAGCGTCGCCGACCTTGCGCTGGTCATGGCGAAGACCGATCCGAATGCGCCGCGCCACAAGCAATATTCGACCTTCATCATCGAGCTGCCCAACCCCGGCTACAAGATCAAGCGCAACGTCGCCAACATGGCGATCGAAGGCCCGCATGACGACGTGATCCATGGCGGCCACTCCGAGATCGAGATCAAGGATCTGAAGGTGCCGGCCGACAATCTGCTCGGCGGCGAGGGCAACGGCTTCAACATGGGCCAGCACCGTCTCGCCTACGGCCGGCTGCGCCACGGCATGCACAACGTTGCCAAGGCGCAGCGCGCGCTCGACATGGCGGCCGCCCACGTCACCAAGCGCTCGACCTTCGGCCAGCTGCTGGCGACCGCCAGGCGGTGCAGTTCATGCTCGCCGACTGCGCCAGCGAGCTCTATATCGGCCGGCTGATGCTGCTGCACATCGCCTACAAGGCCGAGAAGGGCCTCGACATCCGCCAGGAGAACTCGATCGCCAAGATCTTCCACGCCCACATGGTGCACAAGGTGATCGACACCGCGATCCAGCTGCACGGCGCGCTCGGCTTCAGCCAGGATACGCCGCTGGCGAAATGGTACACCCAGGTGCGCTCGCAGCGGCTGGTCGACGGCCCCGACGAGGTGCACAAGTGGAAGATCGGCAAGAACGTCATCAAGGCGTTCCGCGAGCACGGCACCACGGCAAGCGCGGCGGGCGGGGATCTGCTGTAGTCTCGCCGTCATCCCGGGGTGGCGCAACGCGCCGAACCTCAGATGCGCAATTGCGCATCGGGGAATCTCGAGTTGACCTGACAAGCTGCCTACAACATCGGGTTTCCGGATCGACGCGCGAGGCGCGTCGTCCGGAACGACGCGGTGAATGCCCTAGCCACTCGCTGCGAACAGCTCCCATTTCCCGGGCAACCCCTTCAGCTCGAACGCACCGCGCTCGGCGAATTTCAGCCCGCGCCGGCGACGAGATCGGTGACGACGCGCGACACCAGCACCTCGTTCGAGGCGCACCTCGACATCACGCGCGCCGCGGCATGCACCGCGATTCCGCCGATGTCGGCCCCCCTCACCTCGATCTCGCCGGTGTGCAGGCCTGCGCGTACCGGCAGGCCGATCTGCTGGGTCGCGGAGCCGAATGCCAAGGCGCAGCGCACGGCGCGTCCCGGACCATCGAACGTCGCCAGAATGCCGTCGCCGGTGCTCTTGACCAGACGCCCGCGATGCCGGTCGACGATCTGCTGGGCGAGTTGATCGTGATCATCGAGCAGGCGCCGCCAGCGCTGATCGCCCATCGCTGCCGCGCTGCGGGTGGATTCGACAATGTCGGTGAACAGCACGGTCGCGAGCACGCGCTCCAGTTCGGTTTCCCCACTATCACGATGGCCGGTGACGAATTCCTCGATGTCGCCGAGCAGCGCCTCGGTCTCACCGACCCAGAAATAGTGATCGCCGCCCGGATATTCTATATACTTCGCGTCAGGGATCGCGCGTGCGACATCGCGGCCGAGCGCCACGGGAACGCGACCATCGCCGGTCCGGTGCAGGACGAGCGTCGGGACCTGGAGCGTCGGCAAGATCGTCGTGATGTCGATCGCGCGATTGAGAACGAGCAGCGTTCGCAGCGCACCCGGACTGCTCGACAGCCGCTCGAACTTCGCAATCTGCGCGATGACCTCTGGATTCGCGGCCTGGCTCGGCGCGACGGTCTTGACGGTGTCGCCCGAGCCCCAGTTCTGCACGACCTCGTCGCAGCGCTGTTGCCACTCCTCCTCGGGCAGACGATCCTTCGAGCGGGCAAAGCTACCGAGCAGGACAAGACGCGAGACGCGGTCCGGATAGGTTGCTGCAAACAGCACGCTCATCGGACAGCCCTCGGAGAAGCCGAACAGCACCGCGCGGGCGGAGCCGATGGCATCCATGATCGCCCGGACGTCGTCCATGCGCTGCTCGAGCGAGGGCGCGCCGGTCATCCGATCCGACAATCCCTGTCCGCGTTTGTCGAAGGTCACGACCCGGGCGAAACGCGACAGGCGGCGCAGCACGGCGGTGTAGCCGGCCATCTCGTGCATGAACTCGATATGCGAAAACAGGCCAGGGACGAGGATGATGTCGACGGGACCGTCGCCCATCACCTGATAGGCGATGCTGGCGTCGCCGCTCTGCGCGTAATGTGTCTCGGGCAGTCTGAAATCGGTCATTCGAAGGCCCCCGGGCGCGTCATTGTCGCCGCTGGGGCCGGATCGATCAACCCCGCTCCGCCTCCACCGCCTGCCAGGCAATGTCGCGGCGGCAGAATCCCTCCGGCCATTTGATGCGGTCGACCGCCTGATAGGCGCGGTCGCGCGCCTCGGTGACGGTCTTGCCCATCGCGGAGACGTTCAGCACCCGCCCGCCATTGGCCAGCACTGCGCCGTCCTTCGCCACCGTGCCGGCGTGGAAGATCTCGACGCCTTCGACCTTGGCGGCGTCATCGAGGCCGTCGATCCGCGTGCCCTTGATGTAGTCGCCGGGATAGCCCTTGGCCGCCATCACGACGGTCAGCGCCGGGTCCGGGTACCAGCGCAGGTCGAAGTTCTTCAGTTGCCCGTCGATCGAGGCGAGCAGCGCCGGCACGATGTCGGACATCATCCGCAGCATCAGCACCTGGCACTCGGGATCGCCGAAGCGGACGTTGTACTCGAACAGTTTTGGGCCCTGCGCGGTCAGCATCACGCCGGCATAGAGCACGCCCTTGAACGGGATGCCGCGGCTCTTCATCCCGGCGACCGTCGGCAGGATGATGCGGGCCATGATCTGATCGTGGATTTCAGGCGTCACGAACGGCGTCGGCGAATAGGCGCCCATGCCGCCGGTGTTCGGCCCCTTGTCGTGATCGAACACCCGCTTGTGGTCCTGCGCGGTCGCGAGCGGGATCGCGGTCTCGCCGTCGCACAGTGCGAAGAAGCTGATCTCGCGGCCAGAGAGGAATTCCTCGATCACGACCTCGGCGCCGGCCGAGCCGAACGCACCCTCGAACATCATCGCGATGGCGGCCTCGGCCTCGTGCAGCGTCTGCGCGACCACGACGCCCTTGCCGGCGGCAAGCCCGTCGGCCTTGACCACGATCGGCGCGCCCTGGGCGCGGACATAGGCTACCGCGTCCTTCGCATTGTCGAAACGGCGATAGGCGCCGGTCGGAATGTCGAATTCGCTGCAGAGGTCCTTGGTGAACCCCTTAGAGCCTTCGAGCTGCGCGGCCTGCTTGCTCGGTCCGAACGCCTTGATGCCGGCAGCGGCGAGATCGTCGACAATGCCGGCGGCGAGCGGCGTCTCCGGACCGACCACCACCAGATCGACCGCGTTGCGCCGGCAGAATTCGATCACCGCGGCATGGTCGGCGACATCGAGCGCGACGCACTCGGCCTCGCGCGCGATCCCGGCATTGCCCGGCGCGCACCAGAGTTTCGTCACCAGCGGAGATGCGGCGATCTTCCACGCCAGCGCATGTTCGCGGCCGCCGGAACCGAGCAGGAGGATGTTCATCAGGTACAGGCTCAAATGGGTGCAAGAGCTGTGTCGGTCGCACGAATCCCCGCCGGCCCGCAAGGGGCGACGGGGCCGATTCCCCCGTCATTCCGGCTCACGGCTGCTTGCCGGCGATGATCTCCTGCAGGGTCGCGACATGACGGGCAAAGGCGCCGCGGCCGGCCGCGGTCGCGGTCACCGTGGTCTGCGGCTTCTTGCCGACGAAGGTCTTGTCGACCGCGACATAGCCGGCCCGGGCCAGCGTCTCGATGTGGGCGCCGAGATTGCCATCGGTGGCGCCCGTCAGCTTCTTCAGCCGGGCGAATTCGAGCCCGGTCGAAACCGGCAGCGCATTGAGCGCCGCCATGATCCGGAGCCGCAGCGGCTGGTGGATGATCTCGTCGAGCTCGGCCATCGCTCAGATCCGGCGCATCCAGAGCCCGCCGAGGATGAGTGCGCCGCCATGCACGACAGCCATCCACAACAGCAGCGCCGGACCGGAGTAAAAGTAGGCGGTCACGATCAAGGCGCTGCTGCCGAGCGCGATCACGATGAAGACGTAGCCGAACCACAGGCCGGCGAGCGCATAGAACAGCATCGTGAAGAGCGGCCAGAACACCAGCATCTGGCGCGGCCCGAAATGGCCCAGCACCATCGAACAGAACACGCCGAACACGATGAACAGCAGGAACGCCATCAGCAAGCGGACCGCGAAGGCGCCTGCCCCCGGACCGACACCGCTGAACGCGGCAATTGCGATCGAGCCCGCGATTCCGATGAGATCGACGACGGCCCAGATCGTATAGCCCTGTGGCGGCCATGTGTAATTGGCGATGTAGCCGACAAACACCAATGCGCCCCACATGGTGATGATCAGACTGGCGGTCTGATAAATTCGCGACTGGCGGACGCGATGCACAATATCGTTGATGTCGTTCAGCGCCGCGCTGGCCTGCTGGCTGTCGATCATGACGGCACTCCACTCCGCCCGGCGAGCTCGGCGGCAAGCGGCGTCGTTTCCGCCGGTGGCCGATACTTTCCAATCAGGACGAAGGCGATCGTCATGGTCACCGCCGACAGGACCAGAGCGATCAGCCCGACCTGTCCGCGCGTCGTCAGCGGCAGCACGCGCGCCGCGATTTCGGTGGCCGCCGCCGACATCAGCGACACGTAGGACCAAGAGATCAAGTAGTAGTGCTGCAGTCGCCAGTTCGTCGGCCGAGGGCCGCGCAGCAGCGGAACAATCGCCGCCACGATGCAGGCGAAGTTCACGATCGCGCCGAGGTGGAACAGGTTGAACGCACCGGTGAAGCGATAGACCAGCATCGCGGTCCCGTCGGCGACCAGCATGGCGTAGACGTAGAAATAACCGCGCGCCCGGTGGCCGGCGCCGCGCTTTGGCCGCAGGAACTGGATCAGCCCGACACCGATGCAGAGTATCGCCACGACGGCGTGGACCGCGCCCGCCGCGGAATGGACCAAACCTGCCAACGTCGCCTGCGGGATCATCGATCAGCCCTCCAACGCGGCTGCGTTCCCATTTACAGAGAACTCTGTATCACAGAGTATATGCACAAGCAAGCCCGCGGATTGGCGACGGCGGGCAAAAGTCCCTACGTTGCGGTGAAGCCCACGAACAGCCGAATCACCTGCAAATGACCGCTGCCGCGCCGAATCTCGTCAACGCGCCCGAATTCACCGTCTCGGAACTCTCCTCCGCCCTGAAACGGACGGTGGAAGACCGCTTCGGCCATGTCCGCGTCCGCGGCGAGATTTCCGGCTTTCGCGGGCCGCACTCCTCCGGCCATTGCTATTTCGCGCTGAAGGACGAGAACGCCAAGATCGAGGCGGTGATCTGGAAGTTCGCCCACGCAAGGATGCGCTTCAAGCCGCAGGAAGGGCTCGAGGTCATCGCCACCGGCAAGCTGACCACCTATCCGAACTCGTCGAAGTACCAGATCGTCATCGACTCGCTGGAGCCGGCCGGCGTCGGCGCGCTGATGGCGCTGATGGAGGAGCGCAAGAAGAAGCTTGCGGCCGAAGGGCTGTTCGACGAGGCGCGCAAGCAGCTGCTGCCCTGGCTGCCGGAAGTGATCGGCGTCGTCACCTCGCCGACCGGCGCTGTCATCCGCGACATCCTGCATCGCCTCGAGGACCGCTTTCCGCGCCGGGTGCTGGTCTGGCCGGTCAAGGTGCAGGGCGACGGCTCGGCCGAGCAGGTCGCGGCCGCGATCCGCGGCTTCAACGCGCTGCCGGAGGGCGGCCGGATTCCGCGGCCTGACCTGTTGATCGTCGCGCGCGGCGGCGGCTCGCTGGAAGACCTGTGGTCGTTCAACGAGGAGATCGTGGTCCGCGCCGCGGCCGAGAGCCACATCCCGCTGATCTCGGCGGTCGGCCACGAGACCGACATCACGCTGATCGACTTCGTCGCCGACAAGCGCGCGCCGACGCCGACCGCGGCCGCCGAGATGGCGGTGCCGGTGCGCAGCGAGCTGTTCGTCGAGGTCCAGGCGCTGGCCCGCCGCACCATGGTGTGCTGGCAGCGCGCCCAGGAGGCTCGCCGCAACGAGCTGCGCGCCGCAGCGCGCGCGCTGCCGGCGGCGAACGAATTGCTGGCGATCCCGCGGCAACGGCTCGATCATCTCGCGGCCGGGTTGCCGCGCGGACTGAAGGCCAACACGCATGCGCATTTCCGCCGCTTTGCCGCGTCGAGCTCGCGGCTCACCATCGGTGTGCTGCGCGGCCAGGTCGCGCATGCAAGGCAGCGGCTCACCGCATCCGGCGAGCGCATCACGCTGTCGGCGCGCGCGCTGCTGCATCGCAGGCGCGAGCGTTTCAGCGGGCTCGAGATCCGGCTCAAGGCTTCGAAGCTCGCCAATGCCAAGGCGCAGCGCACCGCGATCGCCCGCGATCTGGAGCGCACCCACCGCCTCGCCGAGCGCGCCCGCCGCGCGCTGCTGACGACGCTGCAGCGGCTCGAGGCGCGCGTCGCCCACCGCGGACAGCTGCTGTCGGCGCTGTCCTATCGCGGCGTGCTGGCACGCGGCTTTGCGCTGGTGCGCGACGCGCAGGGCCACGCGATCCATTCCGCGGCGGCGGTCGGCCCGAACTCAGGCCTGTCGATCGAGTTCGCCGATGGCCGCGTCGCCGCCACCACGAATGCCGATCAGCCCGCGGCGACGGCAATGCCCGAGAGCCAGCCGAAGCCTCAGCGCGAAGCGAAACCGGCGACGCCGAAGCGCGCCGTCAAGCCGGAAGACCAAGGCAGTCTGTTCTGATTTTCCTGGCGCATGATCTCCGCGCAAACGCTCCGCGTTTGTCGCGAGGAAAGGCCGCCGTGCGCCTTACGGATCGCGCTCTAGCGCGACAGCCACTCGGCGACCTGCTTCTGCGCGTCCTTGCGCGCATTCGCATCGGTGCCGATATGGCCGCGCTCGGCGATCTCGGCGTCGGAGGCCGCGACCGCATGCAGCGGCAAATTGGCCCGGTCGAAGTCGTGATACGCCTCGGGATAGACCACGATCCGCGCCAGCGCGCTGCGGCCACGCGCGCCGTCGACCATCTGGTGGCAGGCCGATGACGACGTCACATCGTCGCGCGCGCCGATCAGAACCAGCGTCGGCACCCGCGCGCTCCAGCCGAGGCCGAACGAGGTGCGACAATCCGGATAGAACGCGACCGCCGAGCGGAAGTCCGGCTCGCCATTGCGCGACCACATTTGCGGCCGCACCGCCCACAGCAGAGCGGCTGCGCCATTGCCCCAGCCGATCAGGCTGATGCGGCTCTTCGCCACCCATTTCTGCTGCACCAGCCACTGCCGCGCGGCATTGATGTCGGCAACCCGCGCACGGCGGGTCTGGACCTGATGCTCCCTGATGCGGCACTGCGGGCCGAGCTCGCGCGAGCCGTAGCTGTCCGGCAGCAGCACCGCATGCCCTGACGTGAGCAGTTGCTCGGCCCAATCGCGGTAGCGCGGCAAGACGGCCTCGGAGTGGCCGGCGAGACCACCGCAGCCATGCAGCGCGATCACCGTCGGGAACGGGCCATCGCCATCGGGCCGGTAGAGCTGCGCGTGCAGCGTGACATTGCCTTCGGCAATCTCGACCTGGCGAGGCGCCGGAAGCGGCGCCGCGGCCGCAGCCGGCACGGCAAGCATCGCGAGGCAGATGAAAACTGACTTGAGGCGCATCCGATCCGGCCGGCTCGTTATGGCGCTGCCAACACAGCGGACCACATCCGCAACGCTACCATGCGCTTTCGCCGCCAAATCATCACAAGTCGGTGGTTTAACGGGCGGACATGACCCCCTATCTGTGATAGACGGCTTCATGAACATTTAAGGCTGCCTCGTCAGAGGCAAGGTGGAGAGCTCAAACGTGCTGAACAAGTTCGGTCCCTCGGGCCATGGCGAAGCGCAGGTGCAATATCTCGACGGCGATTTCCGCGTGATCTCGCCCGGCACCTTTGTGCGTTGTGCCATCACCGACGTCCGGATTCCGCTCGACGAGCTGAAGTACTGGAGCGTCGACCTGCAGGAAGCCTACGCCACGCCGACCGCCGTGCTGCAGCGCCACTATCCCGGCGTGCTCAAGCCGCAGGCCTGAGCTCAAGACTGGGCTCATCCGCGCAGCCTCCTGTCCCGCGCCTTGAACAACTGATCGGTCACGAAGCGCCGCAGCGCAGCCGCATCGTCGAATTGCATCGTCACTGCGAACGGCACGATCGCCTGTGCCGAGGCCGACATCCCCTGCGGATCGCGCAGCCGCGCCAGATCCTTTTCCGTCGTCACCAGCGTCAAGGCGTCAGCGCGCGCCTCGGCGACGAGCTGCTCGATCTCGTCCGCCGTGAAGGCGTGGTGATCGCCGAACGCCCTGCTGCGCACGACGTCGATGCCGCTCGAGCGCAGCGTGTTGAAGAAGCGCTCGGGATCGCCGATGCCGGCAAACGCAAGCACCCGCGCGTCGCTCAGCGCCGCCAGCGAAGCCTGGTCGGGCTTCAGACGTGCAGACAAGACCGGCTTGCCGCGCGACCCTAGATCGGCCGCGATCTTTGCTGCCGCGCTCCCCTCGCCAACCACAATCAGCGCGTCGGTCCGCGCGAGCTGCGGCGACAGCGGTGCGCGCAACGGGCCGGCCGGAATGACGCGGCCGTTGCCGACGCCGCGCGTGGCGTCGATCACGATCAGGCTTGCGTCCTTGGCTACGGATGGATTCTGGAAGCCGTCATCCATCAGGATCACGCTGGCATCCTGCGCGCGCGCCAGTGCGAGGCCCGCGGCGCGGTCGCGCGACACCACCACCGGCAAGGCGGCCGCCATCATCAGCGGTTCGTCACCGACATCGGCTGCGGTGTGGCGCTCGCGATCGACCTTGACCGGGCCGGCAAGCCTGCCGCCATAGCCGCGGCTGAGCACCACCGGCCGTTCGTCGAGCTCGCGCAGCAGTTTCGCCAGCGCCAGCACCGTCGGCGTCTTGCCGGCGCCGCCAACATGATAGTTGCCGATGCAAAACACCGGGATGCCGGCATCGGCGCCGGAGGGCCGCATCCGCCGCGCGGCGACCGCGCCGTATAGCGCGGCAAGAGGGCTCAACAGAGATGCGATCCAAGACGACGGCCGGTGCCAGAAGGCCGGCTCACGCATTGGCGGCTCCCATCTCGAGCCGCAACTGCAACAGATAGGGCTCGAGAGCGGTCACCGTGCGTTCCAGCGCACCACCGAGTTGCTCGACGACGCGTTCGGAGGCGGCCAGCGACGCATCACGCGATGCGGGATCGGCGAGGAACTGGCCGAGCTGCTTGACCAGTGCGTCCCGGTCATCGGCGCGCCGCGCGCCGCCGCTACGATCGAGCGCCTCATAGACGTCGGTGAAATTGAACACGTGCGGGCCGTGCACGATCGCAGCGCCAAGCTTGATCGCCTCGATCGGATTCTGGCCGCCATGCGGGACCAGCGAGCCGCCCATGAACACGATCGGCGCGAGGCGATAGAACAGGCCGAGCTCCCCCATGGTGTCGGCGACGTAGATATCTGTCGTCGCGACCGGCAGGTCCTCGTGCGAGCGCAGACCGGGGCGCAGGCCGGCAGCCGTCACGAGCTGTGCGACCGCCTCACCGCGATGGGCGTGCCGCGGCACGATCACCGTGAGCAGCCCGGGGAAGAATTTGGCGAGCGATTTGTGCGCCTCGATCAGGATCTCTTCCTCGCCGGGATGTGTCGACGCGGCGACCACGATCGCGCGTCCGCGCGTCACCGACATCAGCCGCTCCAGCTTGGCGGGATCGGCCGGCGGCGCCGCGACGTCGAGCTTGAGGTTGCCGGTGACGACCACATTGTGGCTGCCGAGCGCGGCAAAGCGTTCGGCGTCGGTGCTCGACTGCGCGAGGCAGATGTCGAACCGTCCGAGCAGCGCCTCGATGGTGTTGGAGAGCCGGCGCCAGCGCGGGAACGAACGCTGCGACATCCGCCCGTTGATCAGGACCATCGGCAGCCGCCGCGCGGCGCTCGACAGGATCAGGTTCGGCCACAAATCGGACTCGATGAACAGCGCCAGCGACGGACGCCAGTGATCGAGAAAACGCGCGACATAGCGCGGCGAGTCATACGGCACGTATTGATGGATCACGTCGGGCGGGAAGCGCTTGGCGACGATCGCCGCCGAGGTCACCGTGCCCGAGGTGAGCAGGATGCGCAAATTGAGCGCGCGCAGCCGCTCGATCAGCCCGACCGCCGCCAGCACCTCGCCGACGCTGGCGCCGTGGATCCACACCAGCGGCCCCTGCGGCCTGGTATCGGCGCTCATGCCGCGCCGCTCGCCGACGCGTTCGGGATCTTCCTTGCCGAGCTTGAGCCGCCGCTTGATCAAGGCAGGCACGACCGGCACCATCGCGGACGACAGCTTGCGGTAGACACGCAACGTCATCGGTAGCGAGCTAGCCAAGCATTGCCTCCGGCCGCCCGACCGCTGCATAGGCGCGCCGGGTCGCTTCGTTGAGCAGGTTCTCCACGTGCTGCCGAAGCTTTTCCATCGTCGCGGCGTCGGCATCCGGCGGCACGTAGACCGGCTCAATACCTACCACTGCGCCGCGCCCGAATGGTAAATTGATGGTGGTCGAATCCCAGTTTTTCAACCGAATGAATCGGCTGGTGACCATCGCAAAGGGGATAATCGGCCGGCCGGTTTCCCGCGCCAGCATGATGGCCCCGAGACCTGCTACCCGCGCCCGCTTCGGCACGTCGGCCGTGGTGGCCATGTTGCAGCCGTCTTCCAGCGTCCGCACCATCTCCAGGAAGGCGCCGACGCCGCCCTTGCGATGGAACGCGCCGGAGTGGTCGCCGGAACCTCTGATGGTGCCGATGCCGAGTCGCTCTACCGCGAGGGCGTTGAACTCGCCGTCGCGGTGACGGGAGATCAGGACCTTGGCGCGGTAGCTCGCCTTGGTCTTGATGAACGGCGTCATGAAGTGCTGGCCGTGCCAGAACACGAAGATCGCCGGCATCAGGGGCTCGACGATCTCGTAGACGTCAGACGGCTGATAGATGAAGCGGTTGGTGTACCAGACCAGCCGCAGATATTCGGCCGCAAGCACACCCAGCGCGCGCTGCACGAAGCCGCTGCGCAGCAGATCGCGAAGAAGTCGTTTCAATGGGAATGCTTTGTGTCCTGCTCGGGATCGAGCAACCGGTGGAGGTGAACGACGAAATAGCGCATCTGGGCGTTGTCCACGGTCGCCTGCGCCTTCGCCTTCCAGGCCGCATAGGCCGTCGCGTAGTTCGGGTAGACGCCGACGATCTCGACTTCGTCCAGATTCTTGAAGGTGTTGTGCTCGAGATCGGTCAACTCGCCGCCGATAACGAGATGAAGCAGCTGCGGCTGGGCATTGTCTGACATGATGGTGGTTTTCCTAACGAGATGCCCGGCAAAGCACTGAAGTCGTGGTCGTTACAGGTCGTGTCGTCACAAGTCTGATCGTCACAGGTCTGTCGTACGTCTGGTCGTCACAAACGGAAGCGCGGAGCGGATCGGCGAAGCCTTACGGCAATGGACGGCTGCGAAAATGCTCGACAATGCGTGCATGACGTTCGCGTCCTGCTGCCACCAGCACCCCATGCGTCACCTCCCGGCGATTGTACTCAATCGCATCCCCCGAGAGTGCGGTCATCTTACCACCCGCTTCCTGCACGATCAAATTCGCTGCGGCAAGATCCCAGTCGCGGCTTTGCCCGCCCGCAAAGGCCGCGTCAAGTCGACCTTGTGCTACACGGCACAGCCGCAAGGCCAGCGATCCGATTCGCGGAAACAGCGTGATCTCGTCCGGCAACGGGCTGAGCCGCTGCACCAGCGGTTTCGGTCCGGCCATGCGGGGAAAATTGAAGTCGGTGCCTGCGGTCGCATGCACGGCGGCGTCGTTCAGAGTGGCGCCCTGCCCACGGGCGGCAAAGAAGATTTCCTCGCTCACCGGCGCATACACGGCGGCGAGCACGGGAGATGCATTTTCAACCAGCGCCACACTGACGCACCAATCCTCGCGTCCGGCGAGATAGGCGCGGGTGCCGTCGATCGGATCGACGATCCAGGTGAAGCGCTTGTCGAGCCGCGTCGCGTTATCGGCGCTCTCCTCCGACAACCAGCCATAGCCGGGCGTCGCCGAACGCAGCTGCTGCTCCAGGAGATCGTTGACCGCGATGTCGGCCTCGGAGACCGGCGAGGACGCACCCTTGATCCAGTTCTTCAATTCGGTGCGGAACAGCGACAATGCGAGCCGGCCCGCCTCCTGCACCGATCTGGTCAGCAAGGCGGCATCGCGCGCCTTGGTCCAGTCGTCCGTATCAGCGTCCGCCAAGCGTCAGGCCCTCGATGCGCAGCGTCGGCGAATTGACGCCGTAGCGGAACTCCAGATCGTTGGCTGCGACCAGCGACTTGAACATCGGCAGCAGATGGCCGGCGATGGTCACCTCGCTGACCGGATAGGTGATCTCGCCATTCTCGATCCAGAAACCCGACGCGCCGCGGCTGTAATCGCCGGTCACGCCGTTGACGCCGGAGCCGATCAGGTCGGTGACGTAGAAGCCCTGCTTGATGTCGGAGATCAGCTCCTTCGGCGTCATCGCACCGGGCTCGAGATGCAGATTATACGTTCCAGGCGACGGCGACGACGACACGCCGCGATGCGCATGCCCTGTGGTGACCAGACCGAGTTCACGCGCGGTCGCGGAGTCGAGCACCCAGGTAGTCAGCACGCCTTCGTCGATCAGCGCGATCTTCTTCACCTTGACGCCCTCGGCATCGAAAGTCTGCGAGCGCAGGCCGCGCACGCGCAAGGGATCGTCGATGATGCGGATGTCCTTGGAGAACAGCTGCTCGCCGAGCTTGTCCTTCAGGAAGCTGGTCTTGCGCGCGATCGAGGCGCCGTTGATGGCGCCGACCAGATGGCCGATGATCGAGCCGGCAACCCGCGGATCGAACACGACCGGCACCTTGCAGGTCTCGACCTTGCGCGGATTGAACCGCGCCACCGCGCGCTCGCCGGCCTTGCGGCCGACGGTCGTGGGTGAATCGAGATCGGAGGCGTGCGGCGCGCTGGTGAAGTCGTAGTCGCGCTCCATGCCGGTGCCCTCGCCGGAGATCGCCGTCGTCGAGATGCCGTGGCTGGAGCGCAGATAAGAACCGTGGAAGCCGGTCGAGGTCACCAGCACCATGCCGCCGATCCCGGTCGAGGCCGACGCCCCGCCGGACTTGGTGACACCCTTGACCGCGAGCGCCGCAGCCTCCGCCGCGATGGCGCGCTGCTCGAGTTCGGCCGTGCTCGGGACGTTGCGGTCGAGCAGATCGAGATCGGGAAAATCATGCGCAAGCAGCGCGGGATCGGCCAGGCCGACATATTTGTCGTCCGGCGCCACGCGCGCCATCGCGACGGCGCGCTCGGCGAGCTTTGCGATCCCGTCGCCGGTGACGTCGTTGGTCGACACCACAGCCTGGCGCTGCCCGACGAACACCCGCAGGCCGACGTCGTCGCCCTCGGAGCGCTCGGTTTCCTCGACGCGGCCATCGCGCACCTCGACGCCCTGCGAGACGCCACGCACAGCGATGGCATCGGCGGCATCGGCGCCCGCGCGCCTGGCGGCATCGACCAGGCGCTGCGCGAGGTCGCTGAGCGCGGATTGGTCGAACAGATCGGAGGTATCACCGTGTCGCGATGCAGATGGTGAAGAGTTCACGAACGAATTCCTGCGGATTGAGGGGGGCCCGGAACGAAGTCGACAGACCCACCAGATGTGCCGGATTCACTGGAATTTCAAGCACTTTGCACCGGCGGGCAACAAAGATTTGAGTGATCGGCGCAAGGCTTCGTCAATCATGCGGGCCAACCTCTTGTCAATCATGGCGCCAGGTGAGGAGCGATTAACCAGGCTTTTTAAGCTGAAACGGCCATCGGTCGGCTAGGCTCCCACACATCGACCGGGAACATAATCCCGGCGGGGAGACTAGAGCTTTGAGGCGTCAAACACCAACAAGCGGAATCAATTCCGCCGGGTCGAGCTGCGCAATGCGGCTCGACCCTCTTTCCCTTCCGCTCAGCTTCCACGCGCAGGATGCGCGCGCGGACGGCGGCACGCGGCAGGTCGAGCTTCATCGCGAACATGTCGTGCTGCGCCGCGCCGTCCTCGGCATGCGGATGGCGGTCAATGTTCGCGTCAGCGATTTCCTCGGTGTCGCAGTGCGCGGCATCGACGACGCGCAGATGCTGGTGCTGGTGCACCGCGATCCCGCGCTCTCCATTCCGCTCGGCTCCAGTTCGGATGCCGACGAGATCACCTCCGCCTGGCAGATGTGGAGCGACATCTTCCACCTGCCGCAACTGACCGAGCCGCCGCCGCGGATGGCTTCTCCGCGCCGCCGCCGCCGCAACGCGATCCGCGCCCGCCGCCCGAAATTTCTGGTCCGCCGCCGCGCCGGTTTCCGCCTCAACGAAGCCAGCGTGCATCGCGACGAGCGCGAGATCATCGCGCGGGATTAGTTTCGTCGCACGCGCTCGCCTCACAACCGCCGTCGTCCCTGCGAAAGCAGGGACCCATACTCCGCGGCGGATGTTGTTGAAGGGGCTCATCGTTCCAACATCGCTTACCAATAACCTTCGTGGTTATGGGTCCCTGCTTTCGCAGGGACGACACTGAGTATGTTGCCCCGTCTGCGGATCACACATCTGCATTCTCGCGACATGAGTTGCCCGTCGGGCTGTTTGTCGCACCTCTCTCCGTCATTCCCCCGGCGAGCAATTGCGCACCGGGGAATGACGAGGGAAGGAATCACGCCGCCCGCAGCACCGCGTCGACGACCAGGCTTGCGAACAGGATGAAGCCCGCGTCGCGGTTGGATTTGAAGATGCGCAGGCAGAGCGCGGGGTCGCTGGTGTCGAGCCGCCGGACCTGCCAGCCGAGATGCAACGCGAACGCCGCAAGGCCGATCCAGGCCGGCCAGCGCGCGCCTGCCAGCGCGAACGCTGTGCCGATCAGGAGCACGGCGAGACCATAGAAGATCACCAGCGCCCGATGGGTACGCGCGCCGAACAGGCGCGCGGTGGATTTGACGCCGATCAGCGCATCATCCTCGGCGTCCTGATGGGCGTAGATGGTGTCGTAGGCGATCACCCAGGCGATCGATCCGGCGTAGAGCGCGATCGCGGTCAGATCGATGCGTTCAAGCGTCACCGCAAATCCCATCAGGGCGCCGTAGGAAAAGGCGAGGCCGAGCACGACCTGCGGCCACCAGGTGATCCGCTTCATGAACGGATAGATCGCGACGATCACGAGCGAAGCGATGCCGGTCATGACCGCAAAGCGGTTGAACTGCAGCAGCACGAGGAGGCCGATCAGCGCCTGCAGCACCATGAAGACCACGGCCTGCGTCACCGTCACCTGCCCGGCCGGGATCGGCCGCGACCGCGTGCGCTCGACCTTGGCGTCGAGATCGCGGTCGGTGATGTCGTTCCAGGTGCAGCCCGCGCCGCGCATCACGAAGGCGCCGATGAAGAACAGCAGGACTGTGAGCGGGAGCGAG
This sequence comes from Bradyrhizobium viridifuturi, assembly GCF_001238275.1. Taxonomy (GTDB): domain Bacteria; phylum Pseudomonadota; class Alphaproteobacteria; order Rhizobiales; family Xanthobacteraceae; genus Bradyrhizobium; species Bradyrhizobium viridifuturi. Next base: position 127,862 of record NZ_LGTB01000019.1, on the reverse strand, counting down.
CGAACGTCATGCGCGACGCCGGCGGCGAGCGCCGCCGACCACCAGCACGGCATCAGCAGCAGCCAGGAGCCGATCGGACGATCGTAGCGCGCGAGCCGCAGATAGGGGCGCGACCAGACCGGCGCATGGGTATCCACCCAGTTGCCCGTGGAGTCGGCAACGCGGGCAGAGACATCGCTCATGGATGATCCATCAACGGGTGAGAACGTTGCCGTTCAGGGTGTCGAAGGTGCTGCCGCCCTTCTTGGTCGGGGTCGCTTCCGGCAGCGAGGCGGACGAGCCGAGCACGTCGCTGAGCGACGGCCCCGCGGGCCCGCGCGGCTGCGCCGCCGCCTGCTCTGCGACGTTGCAGACCTTCTTCAGCAGCGCTTCGGTATTCTTGTGACCGGTCCTGAGCTGCTCGGAGATCTGCGGCGGGATCCCGCACTTCTGCGCGTTGGTGTCGACGTATTTGATCATCCTGACTTCAGCCTGGCTGTAATTGCCGATCAGCTTGCAGGCCTCCTGCGGGCTGGCGTGCCGGTCACTCGCCGCCTTGATCGCCTTGCCGCGCTTCTCGGTCTCCTCGCGCAGCGGCACGAAATCCTTCATGCAGGCATCGCCGGGCCCCCCGCCACCACCCGCCCCCGGGGGAGGCGGTGGGGATGACAGACCGCCACCGGCGATCGGAGCCGCACCATTGGTCGGAAATGCCGAGGGGGTGGCGCCGACCCTGGCCGCCGGCGCGCCGTTGACCGGCGGGAACGCTGGATCGGAAGCGGTCGCGGCCCTGGCCGGACGCGCGCCGTTCACCGGCGGAAACGCGGGGTCGTTGACGGTGCCGGCCTGTCCAGGCAGCGGAGCCGGAAAAGCGCTCTGCGCAGCAGCCTGCCCCGCAGACAGGGCGGTCGCGGCAACGGTCAGCACGATCAGTCGGCGGATCATCGAGGGTGTTTCTCCGGCAAAAGGTCCAGGCAACCCCAGCGCAACAAAACGAAGCAACGAATTTTGGGGGCGTTTTACGATTCCTGTGAGCCCTTAACAACCCGTGGATTTGGGCGACAGCGCGGCGTAGGGCCACACCGGCCACATTAAATTGTTCCCGGATCTAAGCCTTTAGGCTACGAACGGCGGTAAAATCGGGCTTCAAATCTGCCTGAACAGGATTTTCGGTCATGCCTCGATCTGGATTTGCAGCCCCGCAGGCCGACCGAACAACAAAAGGGGCCGCGTGCAAGCGACCCCTCGGACTTCAATATGACTTGGTGACAGAAGCAATGTATCGACGCTTTCTTCCTACCCGGCCCACGAATTCATGGCGAGTCCGCGGGATTACGGTGTCGTTCAGTTTGGTAAATTTGTCGGGCAGCAGTGAAGCCACCGTAGCGCTGGCGAACGATGCCCGTCATGGAATTTGAAGATCCTCCCCGAACATGCCCGAACACGATTTTCACAGCCCCCGCCTGTTCGTCGATGCGCCGCTCGGTGCCGGCGCAACCGTTTCGCTCGAACGCGACCAGAGCAATTATCTCGGCAACGTGCTGCGGCTCGGCGCCGGTGACACCGTGCTGGTGTTCAACGGGCGCGACGGCGAGTGGCGCGCAGCGATTTCCGGCCGCAAGCGCGCCGACACGCTGACGATCACGGCACAGACCCGCGCGCAGGATCGCCTGCCCGACGTCACCTATGTGTTCGCGCCGCTGAAACATGCGCGGCTCGACTACATGGTGCAGAAGGCCGTCGAGATGGGCGCCGCGCGGCTGGCGCCGGTGCTGACCCGCTTCACCCAGGTGTCGCGGGTCAATGGTGAACGGATGCGCGCCAATGTGGTCGAGGCCGCCGAGCAATGCGGCATCATCTCGCTTGCCGAGGTCGCCGATCCGCTGCCGCTCGAGCGTTACCTCGCCGGCCGCGACCCGGCGCGGCTATTGGTGTTCTGCGACGAGGCGGCCGAGGTCGCGAACCCGATGCAGGCGTTGCAGGCTGCCACAACAGCAAACAGCGGGATCGACGTCCTGGTCGGCCCCGAGGGCGGCTTTGCCGAGGAGGAGCGCGCGCTGCTGCTGCGCCAGCCCAACATCCTCCGCCTCGCACTCGGCCCGCGCATCCTGCGCGCCGACACCGCCGCCGTCGCCGCGCTGACGCTGGTGCAGGCAGCGCTGGGCGATTGGGGCGGCAGTGATGGACACACCAGCGCAAGGGTTCCCTCCCCCTTGCGGGGGAGGGAGCCTGAGAGGCGTGCTCACCTCACTCGCAAGTCGGCGTGCCCGGCCCCTAGCCAAGCCGTCGCAAAATCGTTAACGAACCCAATCATTAAGCCACTTGGCTGATCCCTGTCGAAACCATGGATCGGCCATGCTAAGGGCTCCGCCAGCACCACCTATGGAACCGGCCTCGAAACGCGATTTCGGGGCGAATTGGACCTCGAGATGACCGAAGCTGCCGCACCACGATCCGCCGCCGGATCCGCCATCTGGGCGGATGCGCTGCTGGCCTCGTTCGCGCAGGCCGGGTACGTCAGGTCCGAACCGGCGGTCCTGCAGCCGGCCGAGCCGTTCCTCGACCTCTCCGGCGAAGACATCCGCAAGAGCCTGTACCTGACGACCGACCCGAGCGGCGAAGAGCTCTGCCTGCGCCCGGACCTCACGATCCCGGTGGCGCGCGACTACCTGGCCTCGCCTCGCGCCGGCCAGCCGGCCGGCTTCAGCTATCTCGGCCCGGTATTCCGCTATCGCGGCGGCGCGCCGAGCCAGTTCCTGCAGGCCGGCATCGAATCCTTCGGACGGCAGGACCGCGCCGCGGCCGACGCCGAGATGCTGGCACTGGCGCTGGAGGCGACCACCGCGTTCGGGCTGAAGGACGTCGAGATCCGCACCGGCGACGTCGCGCTGTTCAACGCGCTGATCGATGCGCTCGAGCTCTACCCGGTGTGGCGGCGCCGCCTGATCAAGGATTTCAACCGCAAGGTCTCGCTGACCGACGACATCGAGCAGCTGACGCTTTCGACCGCGCCGGGCCGCAACGAATATGAGGGCGTGCTCGCGGCCCTCGCCGGCTCCGACCGCAAGGCGGCGCTGGCGCTGGTCACCGATTTGATGTCGATCGCCGGCACCACCAATGTCGGCGGACGCACGGTCGCCGAGATCGCCGACCGCTTCCTCGAGCAATCGACCTTGAAGGGCGGCGCGCTGCCGCGCGACGCGGTCGCCACCATCAAGCGCTTCCTCGCCATCTCGGGCGATCCGGACGACGCGGTCGCGCAGCTGCGCACGCTGGCCAGTGACGCCAAGCTCAACCTTGCTGCCGCGATCGACCAGTTCGAGAGCCGGGTCGGCTTCATGGCGGCGCGCGGCATCGACATCAGGAAGACGCGGTTCTCGACCGCGTTCGGCCGCGGCCTCGACTACTACACCGGCTTCGAATTCGAGTTGCACGCCAAGGGCAACGGCAGCGAGCCGCTGGTCGCGGGCGGCCGCTATGACGGGCTGATGTCGCAGCTCGGATCGGCCAATCCGATCCCCGCGGTCGGCTTCTCGGTCTGGATCGAGGCGATGACCCGGCACGGCAAGGCCCTGCGCGGAGACGCCCGATGAGCACGCCCTTCGTCGTCGCCGTTCCGTCCAAGGGGCGCCTGCAGGAAAACGCAGAGAGCTTCTTCGCCCGTGCCGGACTGAGCCTGTCGAAGGCCGGCGGCGCGCGCGACTATCGCGGCACCATCGCCGGCGTCGACAATGTCGAGATCGCCTATCTGTCGGCGAGCGAGATCGCGGCCAATCTGGCGCGCGGCGCCGTGCATCTCGGCGTCACCGGCGAGGACCTGGTGCGCGAGAGCATTCCGGATCCCGACAAACGCGTGCTGATGATCGAAGGCCTCGGCTTCGGCTACGCCAATGTCGTGGTCGCGGTGCCGCAGGCTGGATCGACGTCCGCACCATGGCCGATCTCGACGACGTCGCGAGCGGCTTCCGCGAGCAGCACAATCACCGCATGCGGGTTGCGACCAAGTACATCAACCTGACGCGCGGCTTCTTCGCCCGGCACGCGTCGGCGACTACCGCATCGTCGAGAGCGCCGGCGCCACCGAAGGCGCGCCCGCGGCCGGTACCGCCGAACTGATCGTCGACATCACCACGACAGGCGCGACGCTCGCCGCCAACGGGCTCAAGGTGCTCGACGACGGCGTGATGCTGCGCAGCCAGGCCAATCTGGTGGCCTCAAAGGATGCCGACTGGTCGAACGCGCCCGCGAGACCGCGCGCGTGATCCTCGACCACATCGCCGCGCGGGCCCGCGCCAGCAAATACCGCGAGGTCCGCACCCGCTTCGCCGGCTGTAACGACGCGCTGCTGTCCGAGGCGCATCAGCGCTTCGGCGTGGTCGCCCCGTTCGGCGGCCCGACCTCGTCGGGGATGCTTACGCTGCACTGCCCACCGGGCAAGCTCTACGCGCTCGGCAGCTTCCTGCGCGAGCACGGCGCCGAGACCGTGTCGGTGGTGTCGCTGGACTACGTGTTCGACCGCGAGAATCCGCTGTTCGCCAAGCTCGAGGCGTTCCTGCGACAATGAGCCGGCCGCGCCGTTCATCTTGGCGACAGGCGGCCGTCAGTACCATATTGTGTTCGTGATCTGTCGTTGTGACGCGTTTTCCTCACGCGAACCGGACGTCCCTTCGCCCGAAAACGCTCTAGTTCTGGAACCTGACCGATGATGCTGGGCTCTGACGTTTCCAGCCTGACCACGACCGCCAAGACCGCCGCCGCGCAGGGTCTGTCCATCGTCGTGCCCGTCTACAACGAGGCCGCCGGGCTCAGTGCGCTGCACCAACGGCTGATCGACCTCGCGAGATCGCTGCGCGCCCGTTACGGGCTTGCCTGCGAAGTGATCTATGTCGACGACGGCAGCGCCGACGATACGCTCGCAATCGCGCGCGGTCTGGCCGCCGACGGGCTCGACCTGCAGGTGGTGTCGCTGTCGCGCAATTTCGGCAAGGAGGCGGCGCTGATGGCCGGCCTCGACCATGCCCGCCGCGGCGCGGTCCTGTTCATGGATGGCGACGGCCAGCATCCGCCGACGCTGGTGGAGCAACTGGTCGCACACTGGATCGATGACGGCTACGACGTGGTCTACACGGCGAAGGCGCATCGCGACAATGAATCGGCGGCGCGGCGGCTTGCTGTCCGCGGCTTCTACGCGCTGATCAACTGGGGCGCGCGGCAGCAGATCCCCGAGGATGCGGGCGACTTCCGCCTGCTGTCGCCGCGCGCGGCAGCGGCCTTGCGGCAATTGCCGGAGCGCAACCGCTTCTTCAAGGGCCTCGCCAGCTGGATCGGCTTCAAGCAGATCCGCGTCGACTACGAGCCGGCGCCGCGCGCACACGGCGTCACCACCTTCAATGCCGGCCGGCTGATCGGTCTCTCGATCGAGGGCCTGACCTCGTTCTCGGTGGCGCCGCTGCGCTTCGCCAGCCTGCTCGGCGCGCTGCTCGCGGGCGTCGCCTTCCTGTTCGGCCTCTCGATCCTGTGGGAAGTCTTGACCACCGGCAAGCAGGTGCCCGGCTATCCGTCGCTGATGATCGGCATGATGACGATCGGCGGCGTGCAGCTGATCATGATCGGCATCGTCGGCGAATATATTGGCAAGATCCTCTCCGAGCTGAAGGCGCGGCCGATCTACTTCGTCGCCGAGCATACCGAGAAGCACGCCGACGGCGGCGCGGCGCAAAATGCCTCCGAGCGGACCGCCGCCGAATGAGCGAAGCACCGCCGCGCCGGATCTGGCTGTGTGCTGACGATTATGGCTTGAGCGACGGCGTCAACCGCGCGATCCGCGATCTGATCGAGCGCGGCCGCCTCAATGCGACCTCGGTGATGATGGTGACGCCGGCGATCGGCCGGGAAGCTGCGGCCGCATTGCAGGAATCGGTGGCGAAAAGCCCGCGCTGCGCGATCGGGCTGCATGTGACGCTGACCGCGCCGTTCCGGCCGCTGACCATGCATTTCCGCCCGCTCGACGGCGATATGTTCCTGCCGTTCCCGAGGTTGTTGCGCGCCGGGCTGATGCATCGGCTCGACGCCGAGCTGGTCCATGACGAGGTGCTGGCGCAGCTCGACGCCTTCCACGAGCTGTTCGGCCGCGCGCCCGATTTCGTCGACGGCCACCAGCACGCGCAGCTGTTCCCGCAGGTGCGCGACGGCTTCCTGCGCGCCGTGAAGGAGCGCGCACCGGACGCCTGGGTGCGGCAGTGCGGACGCGAAGGTCCGCTGGCGCGCCAGCTCGCGGCGCCGAAGGCGCTGGTGCTGAATGTGCTCAGCACCCAATTCCGCATCAAGGCGCAGCGAGCCGGCCTACGCTTCAACCCGGCCTTCGCCGGCGCCTATGATTTTACGCGCGAGAACGATTTCGCGGCACTGATGCGCGGCTTTCTGGACGGTATGCCGGAAGATGGCCTCGTGATGTGCCACCCCGGTTTCGTCGATGAAACCCTGAAGAGTCTCGACCCGCTGACGACGCAGCGCGAGACCGAGCATGCCTATCTGGCGGGCAACGATTTCCCCGCGCTACTGGCCCTGAATAAAGTTACACTCGAATAAAGTTACACCTGCCTGACGCCGGTTTTGGCGCGTCTTCTTCACGCGAACCGGTATCCGCTTCGCTCGAAAACGCTTCAGGTTCACAGGTCGTATTGTCGCATACAGAAATTTAATTCACGCCCCCACTCCTTGCGCCACAAAGCCCATCCTACATCTCGGGCGCGCCGATTCGATCGACGCGATGGAGAACGCCATGACACCGCAAGAACGCCAATTGATCGACGATCTCTTCGACCGGCTCGCCAAGCTGGAGAATGCCCCGCGCGACAGCGAGGCCATGTCCGCGATCATGCAGGGCCTGCGCAACGCGCCGAATGCGGTCTACGCACTGGTGCAGACCGCGCTGGTGCAGGACGAGGCGCTGAAGCGCGCCCATGACCGGATCCAGGAGCTCGAGGCCGCGGCCGGCCAGCAGCAGCCAGCCCTGCAGCAAGGTGGTTTCCTCGATTCGATGCGCGATGCGATCTTCGGGCAGGGACAAGGCCAGCCGCACGGCTCGGTGCCGCCGGTGCGCGCGCCTGACATGGGCGCCGCCCGGTCTGGAACTCGGGCCAGGCGATGCAGCAGGCCGGCGGCTATGGCCAGCCCTACGGCCAGCCGCCGCAGCAATACGGACAACCGCAATTCGGCCAGCCCCCGGCTTTCGGCGGCGGCGCGCCCGGCGGCGGGGGCGGCTCGTTCCTCGGCACCGCGGCTGCGGCCGCGGCCGGCGTGGTCGGCGGCGGACTGCTGCTCTCCAGCATCCGCGGCATGATGGGCGGCGGCGGCCACCAGTCGCTGGCGGATGCCGGCAGCCTCACTGGCGGCTCGCGTCCCTGGGGCGGCGACCAGTCGTCGAGCGATCTCGCGCGTGACGCCGGGGTCAACGACATCGGCTCGAACCGCGACAGCGGCTCGCGCGCCGGCCTGTTCGACCAGGCCTCGAACAACAACAACGACGACAACTACAACACCGACCACGATTCCGACGGCTTCGACAATGACGACGACGGTTTCGACGGCGGCGGAGACAATGACAGCGATTATGCGTAAGCGCGTGCGCATCGCCTGAACGACAAACGGCCGCTCGGATCGAGCGGCCGTTTTTGATTCACGCGTTGGCCGTGATCACATCACGACGACCTTGGCGCCGACATTGACGCGGCCGTAGAGATCAATCACGTCCTCGTTGCGCATCCGGATGCAGCCGGACGAGACGTTGGTGCCGATCGTCCACGGCTCGTTGGAGCCGTGGATGCGATAGAGCGAGGAGCCGAGATACATCGCACGCGCCCCGAGCGGATTCTCCGGGCCGCCTTCCATGTGCCGCGGCAGATCGGGACGGCGCGCCAGCATTTCCGGCGGCGGCGTCCAGGCCGGCCACTCCTTCTTCGCCGAAATCGTCTTGGTGCCGGCCCAGGTGAAGCCGGGCCGCCCGACGCCGATGCCGTAGCGCAGCGCGCGGCCGTCGCCCTGCACCAGATAGAGGAATTTGTTCGGCGTATCGACGACGATGGTGCCGGCGCCTTCCTTGCCGTGATAGTCGACCAGCTGCTTTTCATATTGCGGATCGAACGGACGCTGCGTCGGATCGCCCGCCGCCTCTTGCTGCTGACGGATCATCTGCTGCTGCGGATCCATCGGCGGCAGCCCCTGGCGATTGCCGTAATAGGCCGGCTGCTGCTGATACATCGGCTGCGGCGCATAACCCTGCGACGACGGCGCATCGCCGAACAGGAATTCGATGAAGCCGCCGCCCATGTTGGAGCGTTGCGGCTGCACATAGGCGGTGCGCATCGGCGGCTGCGGCGCGCCCTGGTTGGCGTAGATCACGGTGGGCTCGGGCGGAGCGACGCGTCGATCGCCATGGCATGGTGGGGAACGGCAATAAGAGAAGACGCGCCGGCGAGCAGCGCAAGCGTGGTTTTCCTGAACATCGACGTACTCTGTACTGGTTTCGTCGTGACGTGATGCGCGAGGGCGCCGACTTGCGCCGTTGCACGTGGTCAATAAGCAATGAAAACCGCATCGGTTTGGTAAACGGATCGGCCGTTTCGATTCACCACGTCGGCAATGCGGCGCGGTTTTGCCCGGTAGCGTTTATTTTGCGTGAACGCCGCGGCAACATGGTTAATCGCCGGTAGCGCCGCGATTGCACGCACTCGGCGCAAACTGCTCCGGCGTGAACCTGACGTTAAATCCGCGCTGTCTAGAACGGACGGCAGTAAAGGGGCGGGAATGAAAATCATGTCAGTGAAGCGCAAGCGTTTTCGTGTCGAGCAGGCGATGGGTGAGGTGGTGATGCCGGAGCCGGAAGCGGCCGGCGGCGCCGACCTCGGTCCGATGCATCGCGAGATCATGGCCGAGCTTCGCTCGATCCGCGCCCAGATGGCCGCAACGCCGGCGCAGCGCAGCGGCGACAGCGTCGATGCCGCGGTCGCTCGCGAAGTCGCCGAGACCCACGCGCTGCTCGAGACCTACCGCGCACAGGTCGAACAGTGCGAGAAGCTCAAGGTCGAGCTCGACCTGATCCACGACGCGATCAGCCGCACCAAGCGCGAGATCGCCGTGCTGCACGGCAAGAGCTTCAACGGCGAGGAGATGGCCAAGGTCAATGGCGAGCTTGGCGCCGTGGTCGGCGGCACCGAACAGGCCACCCAGCAGATCCTCGAAGCGGTCGAGGCGATCGACCAGGCCGCGACCGCGCTCGCCAACAACGTCACGCCCGACCAGCAGAAGCGGCTCAGCGAAGACATTCAGGAGCGCGTGGTCTCGATCTTCGAGGCCTGCAACTTCCAGGACCTCACCGGCCAGCGCATCAGCAAGGTGATGCAGACGATGAAGTTCATCGAACAGCACATCAACGAGATGATGAACATCTGGGGCGGTGTCGACGCGATCAAGACCCACTCCCCGCCGATCGTTGACACCCGCGAGGGCGATGCCCGCCTGCTCAACGGCCCGAAGCTCGACGGCGACGCCGGCCACGCCTCGCAGGACGACATCGACGCGATGTTCAACTGAGATTTGTCGGATCCAAGACGGAAAACGCCGGCCCTTGAGCCGGCGTTTTCATTTTAGAGGGCACGGATCGACACGGCGCCGAGCCGTACATCATCCGCAACACCGCTTTCTTGCGCACGTGATCGGTACCGAAAACTTCATGTCCTTGACATAAGTCAACGGCATCGCGCCGCAAATCAGTCAAAGCTTCTGCTTCGACGACATCCAATCTGCTGGCAGATTCGCCGCAGAGGGGAAGCATATTGTCGCGCGAAGGAAATGATCATGCAGTTGCCGGAAGCCAGTATTGGGTGCCGGTCGCACGGGGCTTCCGGGTTCATTCCGATTGCCCACACAAGGTGTTTACGTTCACTCAGCACAAAGTTGAGAATACGCGGCGCGCTCATTCGACGCGCAGAGCTTCATGCTGAAACATGGCGCATGCTGTTCAGGCGCGCGATTGAGCTCCCAGTCAGACGAGCTTCACGCCGGCTTATCTCGGACTTGCAGCGCGAGGCTGTCTTTCGGGCCGCGGCGATCGGCGGCGGGTTCTTGCATTCGCTGATCGCGTGGGCCTTGTTGCCGAATCACTGATTGGGGCGGAGCCACTGGAGTACTCAAAGCTGGAGATCGAACATGACGCAAGGAATTGTGCGGAATACTGCAATTGCACTTTCGACGTTCGCCTGCGCGACACTGTTCTCCATCACCTGGTCCGAACAGAGCGGCGTTTCGGCGTCGGTCGAAAGCGCCCAGGCGCGTGTCGGCCGACCGCTGACGCCGATGAGCGCCGCAGGCGTTGCGCGTCGTCACACCCGGCGCGCCGCTTACGGATACGGCTACGGATATCGGCATTACGGGGTCGGTGCGGGCATCGCCGCCACGGCAGCGGTCGCTACGGCCGCAGCGACTGCGCCGGCCTATGCCGGCTGGGGCACAAACAATTGGACCAATGCATATGCCGCCCAGACCGATACCTATTTTGGCCAGCCTTACTATCCGGCCCGGGCCTATCACGGGGTTAGCCCGTACTACGGCTATACCGGATGGGCGGACTACAAGGCCGCGAATGGCATCGGCTGCGAGCCCGGCACGATGACAAAGATGTCTGACGGCAACATGTACGTCTGTCAGTGAAGTCGCTGCAAACATCACTGAATGAGGGAGGGCTCGGTGAGCCACCCTCATTCTTGGCAGGGCAAATCGACCTCACGGGCCGACGCACCGGCCGTTGATTTACGTCAACACCACCAATCTCATGGCTGGCCGATGATGGCTTGGACCGCATCTTAAGCGGCTCCAGAACCTTTCGGTTCGCGTGCGATGAGGGAGGATTGCCATGCGTGTGACGAACATTCTTTCGATCAAGGCTGCGACGTTTGCGGGAATTGCAGCCAGCCTCATGTTGGGGTTTGCAACCGTCGCGTTCACTCCGGCGCCGGCCAACGCCGTCGTTTATTGCACCTATGTCGGTTATCCGAGCGGCTGCGTGGCGCGGGCGGGTGTCGTGCTCAGGCCCCGTCCGGTGGCGCGCGCTGCAGTCCGGCATAACGCGGGCGGCAATATGAACGGCGGCGTCAATCGCGTCGGGGTGCGGCGGTAGGGCGATCGTTTGTGTGTCACGGTCTTGGTTGCAAACGGCAAGCCGGATTCGTGTCCCCGTCGTTCAGAGAGGTACAAAACCGTCGGGATCGGCGGTTTTATCTGATTGAGTCAAAGAACCCCTTTCCTTCTCCCTGGTGGAAGAAGGTGGCGCGGATGCAATCCGACCTCTCCCACAAGGGGAGAGGTGTACTGCCGATGCGGCTCCAGGATGAACGGAAGGACTAGCCTTGCCCTTACGCCCGCGGGGCGCAGCGGACGTAGACCATGTTGCCGTAGCGGGTGGCGGCGTCCTTGTCGACGAAGCGGGTGATCAGGACTCTTCCGTCGAACGAGATGATCTCGCGGTCCTGCTCGCCGGGCACCGGTCCGGGCGGGCCGATATAGTTCTTGCCGCTCGGGGAACCCTTCAGCCGCAGCTCCTGCGGGGTGGCCTGGTCGGCCAGATGCATGATGACGCCGCCGTTCTGGCCGGCGCCGATCACGTAAGGCTGCTTGCACTGGCCGCGCGCGGCCGCCTCGGTGCGGGCGCGGTCGGCGGGATTCTGGAACGAGGCGAGACCCCAGCGGCCGACGATCTCGTCGGGGCGGATCGACGCGGGCATTTCCGGGGCGACCCCCGGTTCGGAAGGCGCCGGCTCGGGGTTCGACGACAACGACGGCAGGCTCATGCTGCCGCACGCTCCCAAGAGTGTCGTCAGCGCCGAAACAGCCGCGAACCGTGCGACCAATCGCGCGTTGAGTGACATGATCATATGTATCCCCCGACTATGTCCCGGCCGCACCCGTCATGCAGCCAAGCGTAAAACTTAAGACGGAGCAATGACGTCTGACAAAATTACGTCATCGCTACGATTTGGTTTCTGGTCCACCATCCTATATTGGCCTCACCAAGGCCTTAACCCGTTTGCTTGACAGAAACAGCGCCAAGCCATATTTCCCGGCCCACAATTAGCACTCTTGCACCACGATTGCTAAATGCGCCGGGCGTCCTGCCCTGCGCCGACCGGGCCGGCATTCAACCCCGGTCTCGATGAACCGGACCTGAAACCGAGCCTCCAAGAGGACCTTAAGAGGGAACGTCATGGCTAAATCCACCTTCCGCCCCCTGCATGACCGCGTCGTGGTCAAGCGCATCGATGCCGAGGAGAAGTCCAAGGGCGGCATCATCATTCCGGACTCGGCCAAGGAGAAGCCGTCGCAGGGCGAGATCGTCGCCGTTGGCCCGGGTGGCCGCGACGAGGCCGGCAAGCTGATCCCGATCGACCTCAAGGTCGGCGACCGCGTGCTGTTCGGCAAGTGGTCGGGCACCGAGGTCAAGCTCGACAACCAGGAACTCCTGATCATGAAGGAGTCCGACATCATGGGCGTGCTGGCATAAGCCCACGGACTCCGAGGGCCGCCGCGCCCTCCCCTGTCATGCCCGGGGCAAAAGCGCGATCGCGCCGGACGACCCGGGCATCCATCACACTTCTAGAGAATCCTGCCAGGGCGATGGATCGCCGGGTCACGACGTACGAAGACGCACTTCGTGCTCCGACCCGGCGATGACGAGCATCAACCCAGCGGCAAGCAATTCACAGACACATTCCAGGAGTTCAAATCAATGGCTGCCAAGGACGTAAAATTCGCCGGAGACGCCCGCGATCGCATGCTGCGCGGTGTCGACGTGCTCGCCAACGCCGTGAAGGTGACGCTCGGCCCGAAGGGCCGCAACGTCGTGATCGAGAAGAGCTTCGGCGCGCCCCGCATCACCAAGGACGGCGTCACCGTCGCCAAGGAGATCGAGCTCGACGACAAGTTCGAGAACATGGGCGCGCAGATGCTGCGCGAGGTCGCTTCCAAGACCAACGACACCGCCGGTGACGGCACCACCACCGCGACCGTGCTGGCCCAGGCCATCGTCCGCGAGGGCGCCAAGTCGGTTGCCGCCGGCATGAACCCGATGGACCTCAAGCGCGGCATCGACACCGCGGTCGCCGCTGTCATCAAGGATATCGAGAAGCGCGCCAAGCCGGTCGCGTCCTCGTCGGAAGTCGCCCAGGTCGGCACCATCTCGGCCAATGGCGATGCCGCGATCGGCAAGATGATCGCGCAGGCGATGCAGAAGGTCGGCAACGAGGGCGTCATCACCGTCGAGGAGAACAAGTCGCTCGAGACCGAGGTCGACATCGTCGAGGGCATGAAGTTCGACCGCGGCTATCTCTCGCCCTACTTCATCACCAACGCCGAGAAGATGACCGCCGAGCTCGAGGATGCCTACATCCTGCTGCACGAGAAGAAGCTGTCCGGCCTGCAGTCGATGCTGCCGGTGCTGGAAGCCGTGGTGCAGTCCGGCCGTCCGCTGCTGATCCTCGCCGAGGACGTCGAGGGCGAGGCGCTGGCGACCCTGGTGGTCAACCGCCTGCGTGGCGGCCTCAAGGTCGCCGCCGTCAAGGCGCCGGGCTTCGGTGATCGCCGCAAGGCGATGCTGGAGGACATCGCGATCCTGACCGGCGGTCAGCTGATCTCCGACGACCTCGGCATGAAGCTCGAGAACGTCACGGTCAACATGCTCGGCCGCGCCGGCAAGATCGTGATCGACAAGGAGAACACCACGATCGTCAAGGGCGCCGGCAAGAAGAAGGACATCGACGCCCGCGTTGGCCAGATCAAGGCGCAGATCGAGGAAACCACCTCGGACTACGACCGTGAGAAGCTGCAGGAGCGCCTTGCCAAGCTCGCCGGCGGCGTTGCCGTGATCAAGGTCGGCGGTGCGACCGAGGTCGAGGTCAAGGAGAAGAAGGACCGTGTCGAGGACGCGCTGAACGCGACCCGCGCCGCGGTGCAGGAAGGCATCGTGCCCGGCGGCGGCGTCGCGCTGCTGCGCGCCAAGAAGGCGGTCGGCCGTCTCACCAACCCGAATGCCGACGTCCAGGCCGGCATCAACATCGTGCTCAAGGCGCTCGAGGCTCCGGTCCGCCAGATCTCGGAGAACGCCGGTGTCGAGGGCTCGATCGTGGTCGGCAAGATCCTCGAGAACAAGTCGGAGACCTTCGGCTTCGACGCCCAGACCGAGGACTATGTCGACATGGTCGACAAGGGCATCATCGACCCCGCCAAGGTGGTGCGCACCGCGCTGCAGGACGCGTCCTCGGTGGCCGGCCTGCTGGTGACCACCGAAGCCATGGTCGCCGAAGTGCCGAAGGACGCGGCGCCGGCGATGCCGGGCGGCGGCATGGGTGGAATGGGCGGCATGGGCGGCTTCTAAGCCCCCGCTGCACCTCCGCATCGACATCGAAGGCCGCCTCCGGGCGGCCTTCTTTTTTTGCGATTTGCTTACGATGCAGTTGTAGGGATCATCCGATGTCCCGCGACGCCAAATCACTGACGACAACGCTGGCACTGTTCTACGCGATCGGCGCGGTGCTCGCATTGGGCGCCTATGTCCAAGACGACGGCGATGACTTAGCGGTCATCGTGACATTCTGGTTCAAGCAGACGGTGACGTTTGTCGTTCTCGGCGCGGGCTATGGCCTTTATTGCGTCATTTCCGGTTCGATCGGTCACCGTCCAAAAGCGCCGCTGCGATTTCTGGACATCGCCTTCCTGACCGGGGTCGCCACGCTCGCTGTTCTCATGGCGATCCACGGTTGAGCGATCTTTGACGCAGCCGTAGCAACCATCAAGTCACGATGGTTGCTACTTGATGTTGCCGCGCTCTAGGCGACGCAGATGTCCGGCACCGCGACCTTCTGGAACAGATGCGGCGATGCCAGCGCCGAGGCGGGATAGGCCGACAGCTTGGCCCTGAACTCCGGGTTCATGAACGCGGCACGGAAGGCAGCGGTGGATTCCCACACCGCGTAATTCAGATAGGCCGGGCTGTCGCCGAGCGCGCGGTGCAGCTGGGTCGAGATGAACCCGGGCAGCCGCTTCATGATGGCGGCGTCGTCCTGCCAAGCCCTGAGGAAGGTGTCCTCGTCGGCCGCATCAAGCGTGAAGAGGTTGACGAGCACGACGTTGGTGGCCTCGACCGCGAGCTGGCGGTCGATCGGGAATGCGGGGTCCAGGGGGCGCATATGCGGCATGGCTTGCTCCGTTGATATGGTGCTATGATGTCATTTCGATCTGATGGATACATATCTATTTGACATTATGATGTCAATATACCCCTATGGTGACAAATGCCCCAGACCAAGCGAACGCCGGCGGGTGAAGCCCTGAGCGGCCTGATCCTCGACCTGTTCAGGCTCAACAGCCTGCTGTTCACATCAGGGGACCGGCTGGTGGCGGGGCTCGGGCTGACCAGCGCCCGCTGGCAGATCCTCGGCGCCATCGTCACCGCCGAGCGCCCGCAACCGGTGGCGTGGCTGGCGCGCGACCTCGGCGCCGCCCGGCAGAACGTGCAGCGGATCGTCAACGACCTCGAAAGGGACGGGCTCGTCACATTCGAGACCAATCCGCATCATCGCCGCGCCCAGCTCGTGGTGCTGACCGACAAGGGCCGGCAAGCCTTCGACGCGGCGATGCGCCTGCAACTGCCCTGGGTGAACCGCCTTTCCGACGGACTGTCCGTAAAGGACATCGAAACCGTGGGCCGCGTCGTGACGACGCTGCGCGGCAGGCTGGAGAACGGTGAGGAACCTGGCGAGCGCGCATGACGCACAACCCGTCTCCATTCGTCCTGCCCGCCGTCCTGCGGACGGCCGTGTGCGGCCAGGACAGTGCCGGAAGTCACTTCGTTCCAGGTGCGGCAGCCGCCGTCACGCGGCCTTCTTTTTTGCGCAATGACACGGAGGTTTGCTAGTTACGACGGAACCGATTCTGCCCTTCGAGGACTTATCGTATGCGCGCGCTCCCGCTCCTGCTGCTCGGTCTTGCCGTCGCCTCGGCGCCTGCTCTCGCCCAGATGAAGCTGCAAACGAAGCCGGCAGCCGGTGGCGGCCCCGAGACGCGCTATTTCACCGCGATCGACGGCCTGATGGACGGCAATGCCGACGTCGTGCTGAAGGAAACCCGCCAGGGCAAGACCGTGACCGCGGCCGTGCTCGATGTCTGCTATCCCGCCGACAGGAGCTCCGACCGCAAGGATCGCTTCGTCGCCAACCTCACCGTCAACGGCCAGACGCTCTCCGGCAGCACCCAGAGCGTCGCCGACAAGCAGCCGGTCACGATCAAGCTGAACCGCAAGCAGACCGGCGACAGCTTTGAGTTCCGCGGCCAGATCACGATCGGCCAGACCGTGACCGAGGTCGCCTCGACGGATAATTCCGATCTCAGCGAGAAGGAATTCCAGGACAACCAGGCCACCGAGGACGGCATCACGCCGCAGCCGAAGGACTTCACCGACGTCTCGCCGGAATCGATCGGCGTGCGGGTGAAGCTCGATGCGGCATCCGACTTCCTCAAGAGCCTGAAGGGCGAGGCCGTCGAGATCGGCACCTCCAGCCTGTCGGTGACCTGCGATGCGATGCGCTCCGGCGAGCAGACCATCAATCTCACCGTCGACCCCGAGCGCGCCGGCGCGCTGCTCGCCAAGGCGAAGGCGGCGCCCGGCGTCACGGCGGCCGGCTGGACCAGCGGCGTAGTCGAGATGGACCGCACCATCCGCTTCGCCGCCGCCGACTGGCGCGACGGCGACAAGATCAACAAGGACAAGCTCGCAACCGCGATCGCGGGCGTGCTGGCGAAGACGCTTGCCGCAAAGCCCGCCTCCGCGACCTGGAATGCGAACACCGGCAAGCTCAAGCTGGTGCTGAAGCGCCCCAGCGCGGTCTACCCTGCGCTCGGCCTCACCCAGAACTACGAGGTCACTGCCCTCGTCTCGCCCGACAGGCCCGGCGGCTCCGACAAACTGATGCTGTGGGTGTCGAGCCCCACCGTCTCGACATCGGACGACAGCGCCGGCGCCAAGCTGAATCTGTCCGACGATTCCAGCAGCGACGAGGAAGGCAGCGAAGCCAGGGACGACAACGGCGCGATCGACGCGCTGCTCAAGGAGTTCAAGGGCCAGCGCTGGGATGCCGACAAGTCAGTGTGGCGCTGATCCACCCGCTTCCCGATTGCTCGACGGGGTTCGGGAAGCAGCGCCAAACGCCATATCGACACAGCGGAATTTCTCCTGAGGTCTGACAGCACATCCGATCCGGAATCGGGTGGTCCGACACACGTCTCAAATTGCCTAATGCGCGCATCGAGAAAGCGCCGGTCGCGATACCGGCAACGCGCGAATGGAGACGAAGAGATGTCAGAGGAAAACAAGAACGTCGTCGGCCGGTGGTTCAAGGAATTCTGGGGCAATCCCTGGAATCCGCGCATCATCAACGAGCTCGCGACGGCCGACATTGTCGTGCACTACCCGATGCACGAACCGAAGAAGGGCCGCGCCGCGGTGACCAAGTTCATGACCGAGTTTCGCGAGGCGTTTCCGGATCTCAACTTCTGGGGCGTCGGCGATCTCGTCGCGGAAGGCGACCTCGTCGTCGGCCGTTGGGAAGGCGGCGGCACCCACACCGGACCCGCGTTCAGCGACTTCCGCCTCGGCTCGCTGCCCGCGGCGTCCGGCCGCAAGATGACGTTCGCCGGCACGACCGTGCTGCGCGTGCAGGACGGACGGATCGCCGAGGAGCTCGGACAGGAAGATGCGATCACCGCGATGCTTCAGCTCGGTCTCATTCGCCTGCCCGAGCAGAGTGGCTACGTGGGTTGAAACGACGCCTCGTCGATCAAACACGCTCCAACGCTACTGGCCGGCATCGCATCTCCGGGTGCGGTGCCGGCCCAGTCTATCCAGATATTCCGCGTCAGGCTGGAAAGATCAGGCACGTCGTCGTGCCATGCGCGAGCAGCCGTCCCTTCGTGTCGGTGACCCTGCCTTCGGCGGTGCCGATGCGGCGGCCGCAATTGAGCACGTGGCCCTCGGCGCGGATCGGGCCGGTGTCCGGCGTGATCGGACGCACCAGCGAGATCTTGAATTCGAGCGTGGTCTGGCTGGTGCCGGCGTCGAGCGTCGACTGCACGGCAAGCCCCATGCAGCTGTCGAGCAGCGTCGCGGTGAGGCCGCCATGCACGGTGCCGGCCGGATTGAGATGCGCGTCGGTCGGCAGCAGCGTGACGACGACGCGGCCGCGCTCGGCCTCGGTGACGTCATAGCCGAGGGTCCGCGCGATGGTGTTGAGCGGCAAGGCGCCAGAGGCGAGCCCCTGGACGAAGTCGAGGCCGCTCATCTGCTGCTTCTCTTCCGCACTGACAGTGCCGTAGCTTTTCGTCATTTGCTGGCCTCCGTTGAGGTCTATTGCATCGTGACGGCCGGCCGCCGCTTTCGTCGCAACGAGAAGGGAGAACGACCGTATAGTTTTGCAAACGCGGCGTTCATGCGCCGCGCGCTCGAGAAGCCTGCGCGCTGCGCCACCACAGACAGCGGAGCATCGCTGCCGTCGATCAGCCGCTTGGCGCGCTGCACGCGCAGCGAGAGCGCGACCTGCAACGGCGAGGCATCGAGATGCGCGGCAAACAGCCGCGACAGATGCCGCGCGCCGATGCCGAGCCGATCGGCCAATGCGTCGACATTGCCGCGGTCGAGTGCGCCATCCTCGATCAGCGCCAGTGCGCGCTCGACGGTCGTCCTGGTGCCCTTCCATGCTGGACAGAACGGCGCCGCCTCCGGGCGACAGCGCAGGCAGGGCCGGAAGCCGGCGCGCTCGGCGGAGGCGGCGCTGCCATAGAAGCGCACATTGCGGGCGAGCGGCGTGCGCGCGCGGCACACCGGGCGGCAATACACGCCCGTGGTCTTGACCGCGACGAACACGACACCGTCCCAGGCCGGGTCGTGGCGTTGAAAGGCTGCATATTGTGCGGCGAAGTCGAGCATGCGACCGCTATAGCCGTGCCCGCACGCCGAAACGACCCGGTTTGCGGAGACGACGTCCGGAAACGACCACTGCGCGACGAGATCAGAGGCGCCTGGTCAGGAACAGGCTGAGCGGATCGGGCGCGTAGCCGGCGAACGGCGGGCATTCCTGATAGCCGGCGGCGCGATAGAGCCCGATCGCCTCCACCTGAAGGATACCGGTCTCCAGGCTGATACGCGCGATCTGCCGGCGCCGCGCCGCGTCTTCCAGCGCCTCGAGCAGGCGGCGGCCGAGCCCGTGGCCGCGCGCATCGGCCCGCACGAACATCCGCTTCATCTCGGCATGACCGGGCGCGATGAGACGGAAGGCGATCGACCCGATCGCCTCGCCGTCGCGGCGCGCGACCAGGAAGACCGTGTCCGGGGCGGCGAGCGTCTCGGCGGCGGCGAGGTGATTGCTGTCGGGTGGATACAGCGCCTGCATGTAGGCGTCCGACAGGTCGATCAGCCGCCGCACTTCCGGCTGCCGCGGGTCTTCGGGAGCGATGCTGATTCGAGGCGCTTGCATCTTGGGCCGCAGTGCTGGGGCGCAGTTGCGATTGTCGGCCGCCCTCGCCATCCCGTCAATTTACGGGGCCTGCGACCAAAAGACTTCGTGCCGCCGCAGTTCGGTCACCGAAAATTAAGGCTCGATTTAGTTTCGAGGATCATCCTTTACGTCACCGAACACAGGTCACGCCATGCAAGACCGCGAGCCGATCAATCCTGAGAGCATCTGGCCGTCAGATGCGACGGAGGGTCATTCGCCGGCGCAGACGGCGGACCTCTGGGATGTCTCAAACGAGAATCACGACGCCGCGCTGCTGCTGCGGGAGCCGTTTGCCGACCGCGTCGGCACCGCGCTGCTGGCTGCCACCGCGCTCGCCGCAAGCT
Organism: Bradyrhizobium viridifuturi; assembly: GCF_001238275.1. Classification (GTDB taxonomy): domain Bacteria; phylum Pseudomonadota; class Alphaproteobacteria; order Rhizobiales; family Xanthobacteraceae; genus Bradyrhizobium; species Bradyrhizobium viridifuturi. Next base: position 107,947 of record NZ_LGTB01000019.1, on the reverse strand, counting down.
TCGTGCTGGGTTGGGCCGGCGGCGCCAACTGGCACGACTTCACAAGCCCCGCGCCGGTCCCGGTGGCCCAGAAGGAAGCGCCGGCCCCGCACGTTGCGGAGGCGCCGCCGAGCCGAAAGAGCGAACCGCGCCGGACCGCGTCCAATGCCGAGCCATCGGTCACCGGCAGCATTCCGAAGACCCTCCCCGCCAATCCGCGCCCGCAAGTGCTGGGGGCCGCGCCGACGACGCTCGGCGCGCAAGCCGCCATGCTCGGATCGAAGCCGCAGCTTTCAACGGGACCGGAGACGCGGCCGAGCACGATTCCCGGATGGTCGGTGGTCGAGGTCCGCGACGGCACCGCCGTGCTCGAGGGGCCGGAGGGCGTCAAGATGGCCGCGCGCGGCGACGTCGTCCCGGGCCTCGGGCGGGTCGATTCCATCGTGCGCTGGGGCAATCGCTGGATCGTCGCTACCGCAAGCGGATTGGTTGCAACGCCTTAAGCAGCCGGCTAACGCCGCCGCTCTTTGTTTGACGCGAACGCGAACCGGCGTCCGCCTCGCTCGAAAACGCTGTCAGTTGCTGTTGATCACGAAGCGCAGCTGCTTGCTGCCGATGAACGTGACCTGATCACCCTGCCGCCGCCAGCTCGTCATGTCGCCGAGCGCCCCCAGCAGATCCTTGTCGGCTTGCGCACGGTCCGGCGTGCAGGTGCGGTTCTCCATCGCGCCGGGAACGAAGACGATGGTGTTGCCGGCAACCGAGAACTGACCCTTGCCGCCATCGCACCACAGCTCGAGGATCACCTCGCCATTGTCACCGACCTCGATCGAAGGGATCCGCTTGGAGCCCGGCATGCGTGCGGCATCGAGCGTCATCACGAAGCCGAACGGGAATTCTTCCTGCGCCTTGGCCGGAACCCCGGCAAGAGCCGCAACAGCTAGCACCAACGCGGCCGCGCCGCCGTTCAGAATCCGCTTCATCGACATCATTCCCACCAATTGCGACGCCGCCCTTCTATGGGACGAGGCTGCGATTGGCCAGCTTGGCCGCGCCAGAAAACCGCTTGAAAAGCAAAATCCCCGCGGGCTCGCACCCGCGGGGATCCTGGTTTGGGCGACGCCTCGCCTCGTTATTTCAAGACCATTGCGGTGAACGGGTAGACATAGGCCTGCAGGGTCACAAACAGACCGACCAAGCATGCCAGCACGATCGAATGCAGGAACACGTAGCGCAGGATCGAGCCCTCGTGGCCGTACCAGTTGGTCGCGGTCGAGGCGACCACGATCGATTGCGCGTCGATCATCTTGCCCATCACGCCGCCCGACGAGTTCGCCGCCGCCATCAGGATCGGCGAGAGGCCGAGCTGCTCGGAGGTGATCTTCTGCAGATTGCCGAACAGGATGTTGGACGAGGTGTCCGATCCGGTCAGCGCCACGCCGAGCCAGCCAAGCAGTGTGCCGAAGAACGGGTAGAGCACGCCGGTCGCGGCGAAGGCGAGGCCGAGCGTGGCATCGACGCCGGACAGCCTGGTCAGCGTGCCGATCGCCAGCATCGCCGAGATCGTGATCAGCGAGATCGCGCAGAGGCGGATGGTGCGGCCATATTCGGCGATCAGCTTGAGCGGCGAGAAGCCCATCAACAGACCCGAGATGATCGCGGCGATCAGCAAGCCGGTGCCGGTGAACGACAAATAGGTGAAGCCGAACACCGCGCCTTCCGCCGTCGGCTTGGGCACCACCGGCGGCACCTTGAAGATCAGCTTGTCGAGATCAGGGACCGGATAGTTCCAGACGAAGTTCGCATTGGCCCAGGCCTTGAAGGCGCCGTTGCCCCAGATCAGCATCAGGATGCAGACGATGATCCACGGCAGCAGCGCGCTCCACAACTCGCTTTGGGTCAGCGGCGTCTTGTCGAGCGGCGGGGTGGAGGCCATCGTCGCCGCCGATTCATCGCGGCCGCGCAGTTTCGGCGACAGCCAGAGATGCTCCGGCTGCCAGACCTTCAGGAACAGGATCAGCGCGCCCATCGAGATCAGCGAGGCGCCGATGTCGACGATCCAGGGATTGATGTAGTTCGAGATCACGAATTGCGGGACCGCAAACGACACGCCGGTGACCAGGATCGCCGGCCACACTTCCTTCATGCCGCGCCAGCCCGCGAACGCCCACACCACCCAGAACGGCACGATCAGCGAGAACAGCGGCAGCTGGCGGCCGACCATGGCGCCGAGGATGTAGGGATCGAGCCCGGTGACCGAGGCGAGGCCCTGGATCGGCGTGCCCAGCGCACCGAACGCGACCGGGGCGGTGTTGGCGATCAGCGACAGGCCGGAGGCTGCGAGCGGCGAGAAGCCGAGCCCGATCAGCACCGCGCCAGTGATCGCGACCGGCGTGCCGAACCCCGACGCGCCCTCGAAGAAGGCGCCGAACGAGAACGCGATCAGCAAGAGCTGCAACCGGCGATCCTCGGTGACGCCGCCGACCGCGCGCTTGAGCAGCTCGAACTTCCCGCATCTCACCGTGACCTGGTAGAGGAAGATGACGTTGAGCACGATCCAGCCGATCGGGAAGAACCCGGTGACGATGCCGAGGATCGACGCGCGGATCGACATGCCGGCCGGCATCGTGAAGACAAAGATGGTGATCAGGTTGGTCACGATCACGGCGATGATGGCGGCGATATGCGCCTTCACCCTGCCGCTCGCGATCAGGACCAGCAGCGTGACCACGGGAACGGCAGCGGCGATCGTCGACAGCCCCGCATTGCCGAGCGGATTGTAGATTTGATTCCAGGTGTTCATCTCGGGATCCTTCCCACATTTTTTGTGCAGCGCGCCGGCATCGGTGCGGCAGGCGCGCTGGCGCGATTGCGGGAGTCCGTCGGAAAAGTCTGTAGCCCCGGCTCGCGAATGAACGATCGGTAAGGATCGCTCACATCCTCGCGAAAAATCGAAGGTCCCCCGCCCCTCGCCGTTGTCGTCATGCTAGGGTTGACTCGATCGCCGGGACAAGCCAACGCTTGCATGCCAGACCTACGACTTTAGTCGAGGATCGCTCTGATTGTCCCGATTCTTCAGGCCTTTGCGGCCCCTTCCCCGGAGACGATAATCTGTGAAAAACATTCGCTCGACGCTCGCGACGGTGTGGCGCATCGCCTCGCCCTACTTCAACTCCGATGACAAATGGGCAGGCCGGGGACTGTTGGCCGCGGTCATCGTGATCGAGCTTGCCAGCGTCTTTCTCACCGTGCTGTTCAACCGCTGGAACAATGTTTTCTACAATGCGCTGCAGGAGCGCGATCAGGCGGTCTTCACCTATCAGATCGGCTATTTCTGCGTGCTCGCGGCGTTCTGGATCGCCCTGAAAGTCTACCAGCTCTACCTCAATCAATGGCTGCAGATCCGCTGGCGGCGCTGGATGACCACGCGTTATCTCGGCGGCTGGCTGCACGATGCCAACCACTACCGCATGCAGTTGCTCGGCGATGCCGCCGACAACCCGGACCAGCGTATCGCCGACGACACCCAGCGCTTCGTCGAGCAGACCCTGACGCTCGGGATCGGACTGTTGAGCTCCGTGGTCACGCTTGCGTCCTTCGTGGTGATCCTGTGGGGCCTTTCCAATCAGGCGCCGCTGCATCTGTTCGGCAACGACATCGCGTTTCCCGGCTATCTGGTCTGGGGCGCCCTGATCTACGCGATCCTCGGCACAACCTTGACCCATCTGATCGGCCGCCCGCTGGTCGACCTCAACTTCCGGCAGCAACGGTTCGAGGCCGATTTCCGCTTCAACCTGGTGCGGACCCGCGAGAACGCCGAGCAGATCGCGCTGCTCGAGGGTGAGCCGGCCGAGCGCACGCGGTTGCTCGATCGTTTCGGATTCGTGGTCGGGAACTGGCTCGACATCATGCAGCGAACCAAGAAGCTGACCGCCTTCACCGCGACCTATTCGCAAGCCGCCGTGATCTTCCCCTACGTGCTGATCGCGCCGGCCTATTTCGCCAACAAGATCCAGCTCGGCGGCATGATGCAGACCGCGTCTGCCTTCAGCAGCGTGCAGGATTCACTGTCCTTCTTCATCACGGCCTACCGGACACTGGCCGAATGGCAATCGGTGGTCGCACGACTTGACGGCTTCGAGAGCTCGATCCGCAGCGGCGATGCGCTCGCACGGCGGCAGGACATCATCCGCGTCAAGCCCGCCGGCGACAGCGGCATCGAACTCGACGATCTCGTGGTCACCCTGCCCGACGGCAAGCCGTTGCTGGCGGCTGACGGCTTCAGCCTTCCCGGCAACGCACGCACCCTGGTCACCGGCCCTTCGGGCGCCGGCAAGTCGACGCTGTTTCGCGCCATCGCCGGCATCTGGCCGTTCGGCAAGGGCGCGATCAATGTCCCGGCCAACGCCAGCCTGATGATGCTGCCGCAGCGTCCCTATCTGCCGATCGGGTCGCTGCATGAAGCCGTGGTCTATCCGGGTGAGGCTGCGAAATTCGACACGGGGCGGGTGCGCGAGGTCCTCACCGCCGTCGGACTGCCGCAGCTCGCGGCGCGGCTCGGGGAAGAGGCGCACTGGAACCGGATGTTGTCGCTCGGCGAGCAGCAGCGGCTCGGCATCGCCCGGGCGCTGCTGCATGCACCGCAATTCCTGTTCCTGGACGAGGCGACCGCCTCGCTCGACGAGCCGTCGGAAGCCGCGCTCTACCGACTCATCGCCGAGAGGCTGCCCGGCACTACGGTGGTGTCGATCGGCCATCGCTCGACGCTCGATGCCTTCCACCAGCGCAACGTCGCGCTGGTCCGCGACGGCGAGCGCTTCACCTTGCGCGACAGGGTCGAGGCTCCCGCGTCATAGGCGAGCGGATCTGGCTGCGAATCCGTTACGCGCCATCAATTCGGACTGTCCCCAGCCCCCTCTCCCGCTTGCGGGGGAGGATTTGGGTGGGGGCTCTCTCCGCCAGTCGCATTGTGGAGAGAGCTCCCACCCGGATCGCATGTTCGATGCGATCCGACCTCCCCCCGCAAGCGGGAGTGGTGCAGCCAGAGTGCCGCCCCAAGCCAATCGTCGTCAGCACAATTGTCCAAGCAAAAGGGGCGGCAGATTGCTCTGCCGCCCCTTTGATCCTCGGAAGAGGAAATTACTTCAGGCTGGATGCCGCCGTCAGGTCGACCGAAAGCTTGGCGATGCCGGCCGCGCCGCACCAGTTGGAGCCGGTGCCGAGCGGGTTGATCGGGGTGACGTTGGTGGTTCCGCCTGCGGTGAAGTCGCTGGTGAAGGCGCTGCAATTGCCCTTCGACAGATCCGTGTCGGAGTAGCGCAGATCGAGCGTGAACACCTTGTAAGTGAAGCCGATGCCGATGTTCCAGGTGTTGTAATCGGCGTACTTGATGCCGTTCGGGAACGCCGGAACGCCGTAGAAGCTGTCCGAGGTGCCGAGCCACTGCCGGCCGAACTCACCCGACACATACATGCCGACGCCGCTGGTGCCGAACACAGTGCTCGGGGCGGTGTACTTGCCGATGATCGAGGAGTAGTTGCCCCAGGCGCCGGTGTTGAGGAAGTTCGGCGAGTAGTACTCGTTCAGGGTGAACGCCCAGTTGTCGTTGATGGTGTAGGTCACCTTGCCGTAGACTTCGAAGAACGAGACGTCCTTCTTCATCACGTTCGTTCGGCAGGAAGTTGGCGGCGCACTGCGGGCTGAGCGGGTTGCCGGCGGTGTCGGCGGCGGCGCCGAAGTAGCAGGTTCCACCCGGATACAGGTAGCCCCAGACACCGATGTCGAAGGCGAAGGCGCCGAAGGTCGGGCGGATACCGCCGTAGACGTCGACTTCCGCTGCAGCGCGGTTGGCGAAGGAGATGCTTTCGGTCGAGGTGCCGATGTAGAGCTGCAGGTCCTTGTTGACGTTGTAGCGCGGCTCAAAATAGGCGGTGACCGACGGATTGTGGTTGGACTGGGTGACACCACGGAAGATGTAGTCGTTCATGATGCCTGCGCCGAAGGCGATGTCCCAGGGATCGAACGGAGCCGGCGGCGGCGCCTTGACGGCCTTCACCGCCATGTCAGCTGCCATCGCCGAGCTCGAAATCATTGCTAGCGCCGTTGCTAACAAGGCCAGTTTCTTCATGACGATCCCCATCTACTTTTCCAAACAGCCCAGCTCCGGTGGCCCCCCAGGGCGCGCGATAACGGACTGCAACTAAATCGAGTGGGATCAATTTGAATTGCGTGCACGGTACCGTGAAGCCAAAAAGACATGCAGCTGCCGCCTTTTTAGGCGTTCTAGCCATTACGCCGCATGTTGGTCGACGGGTGTTGCATTTGCACCACAAGATTGACGCTCCCGTAGCGGTGGAGCCGGGCACCCGACGTGGGCGGCGAGCAACAACTGGCCTTGTGCGAAAGTGCCGAGGCGAATCGCCGTGCCCGTAAAACCACGGGCTGTGTGCTGAGACGGAAAAAGCCGCAGCGGCGTCCGCTGCGGCTTCGATCAGGTGAACCGGTACAGGTTCGGTCAGTGGTGCTCGCCGTCGGAGGTGCCCCAGCTCGGCGCCGACTCGTGGCTCGGCGTGGCCCAGCTCGGGGCCGGCTGCGGCGCAGGCTCGGGCGCCGGGGGAGCTGCGACCGGGGCAGCCGGCTTCGGCGCGGCGGCCTTCTTCGGAGCGCTCTTCTTGGCAGCTTTCTTCGCAGCCTTCTTGGGCGCGGCCTTCTTGGGAGCAGCCTTCTTTGCGGCTTTCTTGGCAGTCTTCTTTGCAGCCTTCTTGGCTGACTTCTTGGCTGACTTCTTTGCAGATTTCTTCGCGGCCTTCTTGGCCGACTTCTTTGCCGACTTCTTGGCCGCTACCGCCTTCTTGGCCTTTTTGGCCTTCTTGCTTTTCTTCGCCTTCTTCGACTTCGCCATCGTGGTCCTCCTGTTGCCGCTATGTGAGTCCACCGGGCGTATTGAAGTGATCGCTTGCCGGACAGCAGCTGCCTCGGGAGAGGCATCCTCCACCTCGCTTGTCGGGCATGATGGCCGCGCGATGCTTCGCGTCTGTGGCAGGGAAGCGCCGGTCCTTCACATTGCTTCAGACACAGCGCGTCAGAGACGTTGCGTCAGGGCAAGGCTGAGGTCCGGATCATGCTCGAGTGGCAGTCGATCAATTCAATCCTGGCCGGGGACCTCCTGTCGCCCAATCGAGAAGCTCAATCGTGTGCACCACAGGAACTGACGTACCGCCGGCAATCTGAACCATGCACCCAATATTGCCCGCGGCAATCATGTCCGGTTTGACAAGCGCAATATTGGCGACCTTGCGATCGCGCAATCTGCTCGCAATGTCGGGCTGGAGAATGTTGTAGGTCCCCGCCGAACCGCAACACAAATGGCTCTCAGGCACATCTTTCACCACGAATCCATTCTTGGAAAGCAATTCTTTCGGAAGTTGAGTGATTTTCTGTCCATGCTGCAACGAACACGCCGAGTGATAGGCGACGGTGACGTCGCCTTTCTGCGTTGAAGGCGCGAGCTCGAGGCCAGCGAGATACTCGGTGATATCCTTCGCCAGCGCCGAGATTCGCTGCGCCGGCTCCGCGAATGTTTTGTCCTCGCGCAGCAGGTAACCGTAGTCTTTGACAACTGTCCCACAGCCCGAGGTCGTCACCAGAATGGCGTCCAGCCCGTTCTGGTTCGCTTCCCTTTGCCACACCGTGATGTTGGCCCGCGCGCGCGCCAGCGCGTCGGCGTCCTGTCCCATGTGATGGGTCAACGCGCCGCAGCATTGCTCGTCCCTGACCAGCACCACCTCGACGCCGTGCCGGGTCAGCACGTTGATGGCGGCCTGATTGATCCGCGGCGCCAGCACCTGCTGGGCGCAGCCCTGCAGCAGCGCGACCCTGCCGCGCCGCCGGCCGATCGGTGCAAACACGGTTCCCGCTGCCGGTCCCGGCTGCGGCAGGCCGCGCGGCGCGAGCGCCAGCATCGCCTTGATCCGCCGCAGCAGGCCGGGGCTCGCCGCGCCGACCGACGGCGTCGGAAGCAGAGCTGCGAACGGCCGGGCGAGCCCGGCCAGGATCATGCTGGTCCGGAACAGGCCGGGACGCGGCAGCACGAAAGCGAGCACCGACCGCAACAGCCGCTCGGTCAGCGGCCGCTGATAGTCGCGCTCGATCCTGACCCGGGCCTGGTCGACGAGGTGCATGTAGTTCACGCCCGACGGACAGGTGGTCATGCAGGCGAGGCACGACAGGCAGCGGTCGATATGCTTGACCACCTCAGCCGTCGGCGGCTTGTCTTTCTCCAGCATCTCCTTGATCAGGTAGATGCGGCCGCGCGGGCTATCGAGCTCGTCGCCGAGCAGCACATAGGTCGGGCAGGTCGCGGTGCAGAAGCCGCAATGCACGCAGGCGCGCAGGATCTTGTCGGCTTCCTGGATGTCGGGATCGGCAAGCTGCGCCAGGGTAAACTCGGTCTTCATGCAGCCCCGCCTCTAAAGCGCGATGAGATGAGGTAGAATCGTCATCGCGCTTCAGCTCCTTGTTTGGGCATGATCTCCGCGCAAACGCGTTCCGCGTTTGTCGCGAGGGAAAACCGCTTCGCACTTTTCCGGATCATGTCTTGTTTCCACATGATCTTTCCGGAAAACCGCTTCGCACTTTTCCGGATCATGTCTTGGTCATCCGGCCGCGGTTGAGGACCGACCGCGGATCGAAGCTCGCCCGCACCCGCTCGCCGAGCGCGGCAAGCCCGGCCGGTTGCGGCTGGAACACGTCGACCGCACGGCGCACGTCCTCGGTGGCCCGGATCAGGGTGGCGTGCCCGCCGATCGCCTCGACCTGACCGCGGACCAGGGATGCCTGCGCGTCTGCGCTCGGCGGCACCGCGGCCCAGATCAGCCCGCCGCCCCAGTCATAGATGACGTCGCCGCCGGTTGAGCGCGCCAGCGCCTGCCCCAGCACACCGCCCGAAGCCGGCGGGCATACGATGCGCCACACCGGCCAGGCCCCGAGCGCACCGTTCGCGGCGAACGGCGCCACGTCGCGCAGCGCGCTCCAGATCGCAACCGAGGCGTCGTCAGCAAGGCTGTCGACCGCTCCATAGGACGAAAGTGTCCGGCTCAGCGACGCGGCCCGGTGTGCCGCCGATGCCGATATCCCCTCGAGCCGGACCAGGGTGACCGGCTGGCCGGAGGCCGCGAGTCCGGCGAGCGCCCCGGTGGCGGACCGCAGCACTGAGCCGGGCAGGTGCGCCGCGCCCGAGACGTCGAAGGGCGAGCCCAGCGCCGCCGTCATCGCCTTGTTGGCGGTGACGTCGTCGAGGGAGCGCAGCACCAGCGTGCGTTCCGCTTCCGGCTTCGGCATGACCTTGAGCGTCACCTCGGTCATGACCGCGAGCGTGCCCCAGGACCCGGTCAGCAGCTTGCAGAGGTCGTAGCCGGTGACGTTCTTCACCACCCGCCCGCCGGTCTTGAAGCTGTCGCCGAACCCGGACACGGCGTGGGCGCCGAGCAGATGATCCCTGACGCCACCGGCCTTGATGCGGCGCGGACCGGCAAGGCCGGCGCCGATCATGCCGCCGATCGTGCCGGCGCCCGCGCTGCCAAGCAGCACGGAGGTATCCATCGGCTCGAAGGCGAATTGCTGGTTCTTGGCGTCGATCAGGGATTGCACGTCGGCGAGCGGCGCGCCGGCCTCGACGGTGATGATCAGCTCGTTCGGCTCGTAGGACGTGACCGCATTGAGGACCGAGACGTCGAGAACCGCATTGGTCGCCATCGGATGGCCGATGGCGCGCTTCGATCCATGGCCGATGACCTCGAGCGGCTGCTCGCTGGCGATAGCCGCGCGCACCACATCTTCGACGTCCTTGCTGTCTCTGACTTTGAGCGTTTCCACCCGCTAGGCGGTAACGAAATTTGGCCCCGAAATCAAATGCGCGCGCCAAACAGGTCCCTGAATGCGACGAGCCCGGCCTCGGTGATCTCGACCGAACGGCCCTGCGGCCGGCGCCGGATCCAGTCGCGCTGCAACGCGAGGTCGGCAACCGCGGCCCCTGCCCGCCCGGCCAGATGCGGACGCCGCTCGCTCCAGTCGAGACAGGGCCGGCACAGCAGCCGCCGGCTTCGTGCCGGCGATCGCAGGTCGATGCCGAGATCACGGAGAAATGCGCGGCCCGACGAGGTCAGCTCGCCGGCTTCCTGGTCGAGGCGGAGGTGGCCGTGTTCCCGCATCGCGTCGGTGACCGCAACGCCGAGCTCGCCGGCAAGGTGGTCGTAGCAGGTCCGGGCGCGGCGCATTTCCGCATCGATCCACGGCGGCGGCCGTGACGGATGCGGATCGATCGCCGCAACCGTCATCATCCCCTCGAGCATCTGCGCAACCAGCGGGGTGGCCAGCCGGTAGAGGCGCCGCGGACCGCGCCGCTCGACCTTGAGCAGCGCACGCTCGACCAGCCGCGCCAGATGCCAGCTCGCGGTCTGCGGCGTCACGCCCGCGACCCGCGCCAGCTCGCTCGCAGTCTGCGCGCGTCCGTCCATCAGGCGCGACAGGATGCCGGCGCGGCCGGGATCGGCGATCAGGGCGGCGAGGTCCGCAAGCTCGGGGGCGATGGTCTGCATGGCCGGCTCCGGCGTCGGTCGAAGTCATCCATTTGTCGCACGCCGCGCCGCCGCAACGCTTCGATCATGGTCGAAATGTTCACGACATCGACACTTCGATCGCCGCCTAACCGAGCCCACAGAGCGATCCACTATCTCTCGCCTTGCGGTTGGCCGGCACGACGGTTGGCGCAAATCATCTGGAGGCGATCATGCAACGTTCGGAACTTCCCACCACGACGATGATGCTCACCCGACGATCGGCCATCGGTTCGTTCGCCGCGATCATGACGATCGCCGGTGTCTCGCCCTGGGCCGGATCGCAAGCGCGATCGGAGCAAAGCAACGGAGGACTACCAATGAAACACTATGCGATGAGCACGAGAACCATCAGCGATGCGATCAACACATCAGGCCTTCTGGTCGTGGCGCAGTGGGAAGCCAAGGAGGGCCAGGCCGACAAGGTCGCGGCAATCCTCGACAGCTTCCTGCCCGAGGCGCAGAAGGACCCCGGCACCAAGCTGTTCCTGATCGGCCGCGGCAAGGACAATCCGGCGCAGTTCCTGTTCTACGAACTGTTCCAGGACGAAGCGGCGTTCAAGGCGCATGCGGAGAGCGCCTATTTCAAGACCTATATCGCGGAGCAGGCGCTGCCGCTGCTGGCCAAGCGCGAGCGGATGCAATACGCGCTGCTGTGAGCTGTGGCGCCGCGGGGAGGATGCAAATCCTTCCCGCGAGCACGGGTCAGATCGATGCGCTGCTGTTGCCGAGGGATGCGGGCAGCTCGACCCGTTCCGGCGGCCTGCGCCAGAAGCCGACGATCGCGATCCGCGACAGCACCGCGGCCTCGAACGTCTCGACATGGCCCCGGAGCCGAAGCGCATGTTTCTCGACGAGATGCCAGGACGCGATGGCGACACCGAAGGCGAGCGGCAGGCTGATCAGGATGTTCAGGTACCAGTGCTGGACGGGCGGCCCGAACGAGGCAACGCATTGCTGGATGACGAAGCCGTAGAGATAGAGCCCGTAGGAGTAATCGCCTGACGACACGATCCAACTCCGCCGTGGATTCATCAGTCCGAGATAGCACGCGACATAGGCGGCCGGCACCGGTGCCAGCGCGTCGCCGCGCCCGTTCGCCATGCCGGCGGCGCAGGCCACCAGCGCCAGCAGGCAGATGGTGCGGTTGAACGGCACCTTGTCGCGCCAGAGGTAGAAGCCGACGCCGGCAAGGAAGCAGAACACCAGAAGATGCGGGCGAAGCTGGATCGGCACTTCCTCCCAGCGATAGACGTCGTAGCTCACCAGCGCGACCTGAACGATCACCAGGAACACAAGGTAAGCGACCCGATTGAAGCAGATCGTGGTCACCGCGAGCAGCGCCAGCACGACGTAGCACCACAATTCGTACGGCACCGTCCAAAGCTGGGCATTCACCACGTCCGGCAGCGGATTGTGCAGGAAGACGCCCGGCAGCTCGTAATGGATGTCGCCGACGATATTGAGGAAATAGGCATGGAATTTCGGGTCGGCTACATACTGCGCCAACGGCAGTTCGGTGAAGACCGAACCGATGATGATGGCTGACAGCGTGGTCTCGACCGCGAGCGCGGGCCCGATCCGAAGCACGCGCAGCCCGAGGAAGGAAATCAGGCTCTTGCAGCGCTGCAGGCTCGCCGTCACCAGGAAGCCGCTCAGGGAGAAGAACAGCGCCAGGATCATCGCGATGCCGATGCGCAACGTGCTCTGGATCTCCAGCGCCCGGCCGAGCCCGAGCGTCACGTTCGCACCGTGCAGGCAAATGATCGTCGTCGCCAGCGCGATCCGCATGTAGTCGAAACCTGCGGGCCGATTGCGCGAAAGCGCCAGCTGATCGGCCAGGCTGGGCATCGATGTGTTCCCGAAGACATGCATCTTGGGAAAATACCGGGGAACAGTTGAAGGCCGTGTAAATGGTGCGGACCGCAAACTGCACGACGCGCAGCGGTGGCCCTGACGGCCGTCGCGGCAAGCATCGGTTAAGGTTATCGGTTGGTGAGCACAATCCGTCGAAATGTATCGTTCGGCGACCGGTGATTTTGGTCGCGGCGCGACCGCCGCAGGGAGAACCGCCCAGTGAACATCAAACTGATGGCCGTCGCGCTGCTCTCGATGATGGTGGCAGGACAGGCGCGTGCTGCAATTCTCACCGACGCCGAGGCAACGTTCGTCGAACAGCTCGCCACTGCGGCTGCCGTGCTCGAACAACGCTGCACCGGCTATGAGGCCGATGGCGCCGGCGGCGTTCAACTCGGCGCAAGGGCGCTCGGCAGCCCTGATGCCGCGATGGCAATGATCAACGCCTTTGACGCGGCCATCAAGGCCCACGACGGCAATGACTATGATCCGGATAAATTCCGCCCCGAAGTGTCCGAAGCGGCCGGAAAGACCTTCAAGCGCGTCCGAGCGGAATTGATCGAAGACCCGAAAAGAGCCTGCACGACATATGGCGACAGCGGCGCGGCGGTCGGCCTGCTGAGACGGTACTAGAACCGCGGGATGTCCGGAAACGCCAGCTTGCCGGCGTGGACGTGGACGCGGCCGAGCTCGGCACAGCGATGCAGCGTCGGAAACACCTTGCCGGGGTTGAGCAGGCCCTCGGCATCGAAGGCGCATTTCAGCCGCTGCTGCTGGCTGAGGTCGATCTCGGTGAACATCTCCGGCATCAAATCGCGCTTCTCGATGCCGACGCCGTGCTCGCCGGTCAGTACGCCGCCGAGCTCGACGCAGCAGCGCAGGATGTCGGCGCCGAACGCCTCGGCCTTCTCGATCTCGCCCGGCTTGTTGGCATCATAGAGGATCAGGGGGTGCAGATTGCCGTCGCCGGCGTGGAACACATTGGCGACGCCGAGGCCGTATTTCTCCGAGAGGTCGCGGATCCGCGCCAGCGCCTTCGGCAACGCGCCGCGCGGGATGGTGCCGTCCATGCAGAGATAATCTGGCGAGATGCGCCCGACCGCGGGGAATGCGGCCTTGCGGCCGGCCCAGAACAGGTTGCGCTCGGCTTCCGAATTGGAAATCTGCAGCGTCACGGAGCCGCAGCCCTTGGCAATGGTCTCGACCCGCGTGATCAGCTCGTCGACCTCGATCTGGGGGCCGTCGAGCTCGATGATCAGCAGCGCCTCGACGTCGAGCGGGTAGCCGGCATGAACGAAGGCCTCCGCAGCGTGGATCGCGGGCTTGTCCATCATCTCCATGCCGCCCGGGATGATGCCGGCGCCGATGATCCGCGCCACGCATTCGCCGGCCGCCTCGACCTCGGCGAAGCGACCATCAGCGCACGCGCCGTCTCCGGCTTCTGCAGGATGCGCACCGTGATCTCGGTGATGACGCCGAGCAGGCCCTCCGAGCCGGTGATGATGCCCATCAGATCATAGCCGGCATTCTCGGCGGACTTGCCGCCGATGCGCAGGATCTCGCCGTTCATCAGCACGATCTCGCAGCCCAGCACGTTGTTGGTGGTCATGCCGTATTTCAGGCAATGCACGCCGCCGGAATTCTCCGCGACGTTGCCGCCGATCGAGCAGGCGATCTGCGACGACGGATCGGGCGCGTAGTAGAAGCCGGCATGGGCGACCGCCTGGCTGATCGCGAGGTTGGTGACGCCGGGCTCGGTGACAACGACACGGTTGTCGAAGTCAATCTCGCGGATCCGCTTGAACTTGCCGAGGCCCAGCAGCACGCCGTCGGCGAGCGGCAGTGCGCCGCCGGACAGCGAGGTGCCGGAGCCGCGCGGCACCACCTTGATGCCCTGCCCCTGGCAGTATTTGAGGACCTTCGCGACCTGCTCGGTGGTATCGGGCAGCACCACGACCATCGGCGGCTGCCGATAGGCGGTCAGGCCGTCGGATTCATAGGCCAGCATCTCGGCGGCGCTATCGATCACACCCTCGCCCGGAACGATGGTGCGCAGGGCGGCCACGATCTCGGCGCGGCGTGAAAGCACGGCCTGGTCGGCCGCCGGCATCATGATGGACATCGGTGTTCCCTCCGCGGGCTTTTGCCCTTTGCCGATTTGTTACGACAAATCAATCACGTCTGCACCTGTTTCAGTCGCCCGGCCGAAGGTCGGATTGCCCCGCGCCGCAAGGGCGAGTTCTCTCTCGGACAAGCGGGCGGTCATGAAACCTGTCAAAGTTTCGTGGCTTGTCCTGTCCAAGCCGGACATGCCACAAAAGATCACTACCTCCCGGGACGAAACGAAGAGAACCCCATGAACCTAAAGACCTTGAGCGCGCTGGCGGTCGTCACATCGCTGGCCACAGCATCCTCCGCGCTGGCGCAGGATGCCGCCGCCGGCAAGACCTCGTTCAACAAATGCCTCGCCTGTCACGCGATCGGCGAGGGCGCCAAGAACAAGGTCGGCCCCGAGCTCAACGGCCTCGACGGCCGCCACTCCGGCACCGCGCCGGACTACAACTATTCCGATGCCAACAAGAATTCCGGCATCACCTGGAACAAGGATCAGTTCCTCGAATACATCAAGGATCCGAAGGCCAAGATCCCCGGCACCAAGATGGCGTTCGCCGGCATCAAGAACGAGACCGAGGCCCAGAACGTTTGGGCCTACATTTCGTCCTTCGACAAGGACGGCAAGCAGAAGCAGTAATCGGCGGTATCGGACGTTAGAACGGGATGGCTTTCCTCGAAGCGCCATCCCGTTCTTGCTCTCTGATCTGACAATGCCCTGCCGCGGCGATCAGCGCGGCAGGAGATTGGTCTTGGCGAGGTCGACCACCTCGTCGCCGCGGCCGCTCATCACGGCGCGCAGCACCCACAGGCTGAAGCCCTTCACCTGCTCCAGCGTGATGGTCGGCGGCATCGACAATTCCTGCGTCGCGGTCACGACATCGAGCACGGCCGGGCCGTCATGCGCGAAGACGTTGCGGATCGCGCCCTCGAGCTCGCCGGGATCCTCCACCCTGACGCCGTGAATACCCATCGCGCGGGCCATCGCCGCGAAATCCGGATTCTTCAGATCGACCCCGGTCTCGATGAAGCCGGCGGCCTTCATCTCCAGCGCGACGAAGCCGAGCACGCTGTTGTTGAAGATCACGACCTTCACCGGCAGCTTGGCCTGGGTCAGCGTGATCAGATCGCCCATCAGCATGGCGAAGCCGCCGTCGCCGGACATCGACACCACCTGCCGGGTGGGTTGCGTCGCCTGCGCGCCGATCGCATGCGCCATCGCATTGGCCATCGAGCCGTGCACCCAGGAGCCGACCAGCCGGCGGCGGCCGTTCATCTTCAAATAGCGCGCGGCCCAGATCGTCGGCGTGCCGACATCGGCGGTGAACACCGCATCTTCGCTGGCCTGCTCGCTGAGCAGCCGCGCTAGGTATTGCGGATGGATCGGCTTTTGCCCCGGCTTGCCGCGGGCGAGATCGTCGAGCCCGGCACGGGCGTCCTTGTAATGCGCGAGGCTGGCGTCGAGAAACTTGCGGTCGGTCTTCGGGGTGAGCTTCGGCAACAGCGCGGCGATGGTCTCGCCGACATCGCCGACGATGCCGAGATCGAGCTTGCAGCGACGGCCGAGATTTTCGGGACGGAGGTCGACCTGGGCGATGCTGATGCCGGTCGGGAAGAACTGCTTGTAGGGGAAGTCGGTGCCGAGCATCAGCAGCACGTCGCAGCCATGCATCGCGGCATAGCCGGAGGAGAACCCGATGAAGCCGGTCATGCCGACGTCGTAGGGGTTGTCGTATTCGACATATTCCTTGCCGCCGAGCGCATGCACGATCGGACTCTTCAGCGTCTCGGCGAGCTTGAGCAAGCCGTCATGCGCCCCAGCGCAGCCGCGGCCGCAGAACAGCGTGACGCGCTTCGCGCCGTTGAGCAGCGCGGCCAGCGCGTTCAGCTCGGCATCCGCCGGACGCACCACCGGCACCGGCGGCAGCAGGCCGGCATTCGGCGCGATGTCGCGCTTCGGCGCCGGCCGCATCGCGACGTCGCCCGGCAGCACCAGCACCGCGACGCCGCGCTTGCCGACCGCGGCGCGGATCGCGTTCTCCAGCATGTAGGGCAGCTGCGCCGGATCCGACACCAGCTCGCAATAATGGCTGCATTCGCGGAACAGGTCCTGCGGATGGGTCTCCTGGAAATAGCCGCCGCCGATCTCGGCCGACGGTATCTGCGCCGCCAGTGCCAGCACCGGCGTACGGCTGCGATGCGCGTCGAACAGGCCGTTGATGAGATGCAGATTGCCCGGCCCGCAGGAACCTGCGCACACCGCAAGATCGCCCGTGATCTGGGATTCGGCGGCGGCGGCGAACGCTGCCACCTCTTCGTGGCGCACATGCAGCCAGTCGATCGTGCCGCGCTTGCGCAGAGCCTCGGTCAAGCCGTTGAGACTGTCGCCGACGACACCGTAGATGCGCTTCACGCCGGCCTGGGCAAGGGTTTCGGCGATGAGGTCGGCGATGTTGTCGATCCGCATGAGAGACGTCCTTTGATGAAACCGGAAAACCGCGCGTGACATGATGTTCGGCGCCACACGGCGGCGCAAGTCTTGCCGGATCACATTCGCGCGGCGACCAGGCGGCGGCTATTGCGCCGTCACAATGTCCCGCGTCATCCGGTCGGCCATCGTCTCGATCCCGGAGGCCACCAGATCGGACGCGGCGTACTGCACCATGTGGCCGACGCCGGGCAGCACGATGAGCTTTGCGTGCGGCACTGTGGCTGCGAGCAGCCGCGAATGGATGCCGGTCGTGACCGTCTTGTCGACGTCACCCGACAGGATCGACAGCGGCGCCTTGATTTCCGCATAGCGCGGCGCCTGTTCAACGACAGCGGCTTTCAACGTGACGAGGTCGCGCGCATTGGCGGTGAATTCGCGCGGGCGCAGTAACAGCAATGTCGCGCTGTCGCGGACGAAATCGTCCGGCATCGGCTGCGGCGCGAACACACCGCTCGCGCCTGAATTGGCGACGAGATAGCCGAGCGGCAGCGTGACCGTGTGTGCAAGCAACGGCCCGATCAGCGGCGTCGAGATCACATCATTATAGCGGCCGGCGCCACCTCGCCAGGGATAGGCGACCGGGGCGAGCAGCACGAGGCCTGCAACGCGCTCCGGATGATCGAGCGCCATGCGCAGCGCAAGCGCGCCGGCCCAGGAATGCGCCACCACGATCGCGCTGCTGACGCCGATCTTGTTCAGCGCCTCCACGATCATCCGGCCCTGGATTTCGGGCATCGAATCCGCGACGCGCTCGCGCGTGCTCCAGCCGTGCCCCGGCCGGTCGACCAGGATCACCCGGCGCGTCCCGGCAATGCGCTCGCCGAGCGGCTGCATCGCGCGGAGATTTGAGCTTGCGCCATGCAGCATCACGATGGGCGGCCCCGCGGCATCGCGCGGTCCGAGCTCGACCACATGCAACCGCGCGCCGGCCACATCGACCATGCGGCCCTGCGGCGGAAAGGCGCGCTGGATCAACGCCACGCCGATTTGCGTCGCCAAGGTCAGCAACAAGGTCAGCGCCAGCCCGGCGGCCGCCAGTGCGATGATCGCGGTCAACATCAAGGGGATCCGGAGGCTGTTGGGGAGTTGAAGGGTCTGGAAATTACGGGGTAGCCGAAATCAGGTTTCGCACGGCACCGGACTTGGCGCCTGCCCGGGCCCGCTCTGGTTCGCAAGGCCAATGCCGATTTTCCGGGTCCGCGCCGGGCACTGAGTTGTCCACAATGCGCCCAGCCTGTGGATAGCGGGTTCATACCCGCGTCATTAGTAATTTCATAGATTGAAGGTGGCAATTTCGCCATGAGACGCGAGGCTACATCCAGTCCGGGACGCTACCGGAACGCTTCTTGGCCTATCCACAAGGTTCACGGGAACCCGCGTCCGCACGACGAGTTCAACGGGAAGTAATCGGAGGAGTACCATGATTTCCGACCCTAGCGATGCGGCCATCGACCAGATCGTGGCGAGTTGCAATGGCGACCTGCGCGGCGCCCTGAAGGCGTTGTTGCTCGTGAATGAGCACCTGGAGGCGGAGCTTCAGCAATTCTATGCTGCCATCGCCCAAGACAGCGCGTCCCGCGGCAAGTTCCTGCATTAGTCTCCTGCGCCGGACCGTACCGCGAGCAGGCATCAAGCTCGCGCTAACGTGCCCATTCGCGTCCATCGGACCGCGATCGCGATCAATCGTAGGCAAATCAGATGTCGCGGCCTTCGACCTTCTCGGTCAGCTGCTTGACGATCTGCGGCACCTTCTCGAGGTAGGGGTCGACAGCCAGCGCCTTGCGGAAGGCGTCCAGCGCGCGCTTGTCGTCGCCCATGTCCTGCATGATCATGCCGACACCCGCCAGCGCGCCGAAATGGCGGGGCTCACGGGTCAGCACCTGCTGCAGATCTCCCAGCGAACGAACGTAGTCGTTCTTCAGGTAGTAGATCGTCGCACGCCGGTTCCAGGCCTCGACATAATCGGGCCGCAGCTTGATCACCGCGTCCAGCAGCTTCAGCGCGACATCGACATTCTGGGCGTCGAGCGCAGCCTTGGCGCGCACCATCAGCAACGCCGCGGTATCGCTCGGGGTTTGCAGCCACAGCGCCCAGATCCGCGCCTCGACGTGGCGGGCGCTATCTTCATCGGGCGCAGCCTTCAGGGCGCCGAACAGGAAATCCAGTCCGCGAGTACGGTCGGCCGGAACCTTCGGCAGCTTGGTCGGAGCTTCGGGTAGCTTCTTCTGAGCTTTCGGCGGCGGGATCACCCGCGGATCGTCCTGCGCGGCGGCGGCGACAGGCATGGCCAGCAGCGCGGCGATCAGGATCGCCAGCCGGCGGTTGGTCGGGCCAAAGAAGTTTAATCCCATGGCCGAAGTCTAGACGCACAAAGCCGCACTGCAAAGCAGCGCGGCGTCAAAGACCTGTGAAAGAGACGTATTGGGACTGGGACCGGCGCAACACGCCAATCCGCGTGCAATCAACCCTGGCGCGCTTTGAAGCGGCGCTGGACCTTGTTGATCACGTAGACGCGGCCCTTGCGGCGGACCAGACGGTTGTTGCGATGGCGGCCGCGCAGCGACTTCAGCGAGTTACGGACCTTCATGGGACAATCCTGTTACTTCGAAAGGCCCGTGTTGGAGGCCGTACCTGATCAATGCCAACACTCGGGCAAGCCATACCAGGCTAGCCAAAAGTTGGCCAAATGGGATTTATCCCGACAAGCGGCCTGCCGCGCGGGACGGCCGGGTTCTAAGCCATCGGACCGTTAAATGTCAACCGAGATGGGCCGATTTTCGGCCCTATCCCGGCCTAGACCCCACCTCCGCCACTCGTCCATACCATTGAGATCGCTTCGGAAACGGCGACCGCAGCGATTGTCGCGCCGCGGCTTGTCCCGCCCGCACACCCTGACGGCGGCCGCAAGACCGGCGAATCGGGCCTGCGCGCGGGCCCGGACCGATCCCTGTATGCTTCCCATCCGAACCAGGAGCCGTCGGCAACCTCGCGCCCATCAACCAGACCGCTTGCGAAAATCGTTATATCATATAATTATTTTCCATCACCAACAAACGCGCCGCCGGGGAAGCCGAATGCCCAAGCTCAAACTGCCCGACATCGAAAAGGTCACAGCGATCGACATCCACACCCATGCCGAGGAGCCGTGCGGCATGCATGGCGACGACGGCTATGACGACTTCCAGGCGCAGATGGCCGACTACTTCAAGTCGCCGCACAAGCATCCGCCGACCGTGCCGGAGACCGCGGCCTATTACCGCGCCAAGAACATCGCCGCGGTGATCTTCCCGGTCGATGCCGAACGCGAGACCGGCTTCCGCCGCTACAACAATCTCGAAATGCTCGAGGTCGCATCCGATCATCTCGACGTCCTGATCCCGTTCGTCTCGATCGACCCGCACAAGGGCAAGCTCGGCGTCCGCGAGGCGCGCAGGCTGATCGAGGACTACGGCGTTCGCGGCTTCAAATTCCACCCGACCATGCAGGGCTTCTACGCCAACGACCGGATGGCCTATCCGCTCTACGAAGCGATCAATGACGGCGGCGCGATCGCGCTGTTTCATACCGGCCAGACCGGCGTCGGATCCGGCATGCCGGGCGGCATGGGGATGCGGCTGAAATATTCCAACCCGATGTACATGGACGACGTCGCGGCGGATTTTCCCGACCTCAAGATCATCCTCGCGCATCCCTCCTTCCCCTGGCAGGAAGAGGCGCTGTCGGTCGCGACCCACAAGCCGAACGTCTATATCGACCTCTCCGGCTGGTCGCCGAAATATTTCCCGCCGATCCTGGTGCGCTACATCAACTCGATCCTGCAGGACAAGATGCTGTTCGGCTCCGACTGGCCTGTCATCACGCCGGACCGCTGGCTCGCCGATTTTGCAAAGCTCGACATTCGCGAGGAGATCCGGCCGAAGGTTTTGAAGGCCAACGCGCGGAAGATTTTGGGGATCTAAGCACGGTCCAACTGCGAAGCGGGTTTCCCCCGCGACAAGCGCGAAGCGTCTGCGCGGAGACCATGGTCAAACAAAAAGAGATGAGATCATGATGCGATTCCGTAGAAGCGCGTCATGATCTGACGGAGTATCATCGTCGGCAAGCTTCGGAGGTGGTTCATGACCAGCTTCACCGGACTTGCCCTCGCCGCACTCATCCTCTGGAGCTTCGGCTCGCTCGCTGCGCGGGCGGCCGATCATGCGCCGCGCCTCGTCGAATTCGAAAGCCCGCTGGCGGGACCCCAGGCATTGCAGGGCTTTCTGCGCGTGCCCGATGGTCCGGGTCCCTCGCCCGCAGTCGTGCTGATGCACGGCTGCGGCGGCGGTTGGTGGGGGGTCGACGAGCGCTGGGGCAAGCGGCTCGCCGAATGGGGCTATGTCGCCCTGACGATCGACCGCTTCGGAACGCGCGGCATCACGAGCGCGTGCACCGGCGGACTGCCGCCGTCGACATTGTATGATGCGTACCGCGCGCTCGACTATCTTGTCGGACAGCCGTCGGTCGACCCGAGCCGGGTGGCCGTGCTGGGATTTTCCCGGGGCGCGACACTGGCGCTGCTCGCGGTGGAGCGCGGCCAGATCGAAAGCTCATCGAAGGACAAATTTCGCGCTGCGATCGGCTTCTATCCGCTATGCGGTGGGGTCAAGGGCAACATGACGGTGCCGACGCTGATCCTGGTCGGCGAGCTCGACGACTGGGCGCCCGCGATCGCGTGCCGCAACCTTGCCGAGGGCCGTGACGACTGGGGCATGGCGCGCGAGAAGGACAAGGGAATCCCGATCGCGATCACCGTCTATCCCGGCGCCCATCATGATTTCGACGTCCCGCGCTACAGCACTCCCGCGCAGCAGCTCGGTCATCACCTCGAATTCAACGAGGCGGCCCGCGACCAATCCGTCGACGCCTTGCGGAAATTCCTGTATTCGACGATCGGCGGGCAAGAGAGACCACAATGACAATCAAAGCAATCTCTTCGACGCCTACGGTACGCTCTACGACGTGCAGTCGGTGGCCGATGTCACCGAGGATGCATTCCCCGGTTATGGCGACATCATCACGCAGGTCTGGCGCCTCAAGCAGCTCGAATATTCCTGGCTGCGCACGCTGATGCGGCGCTACCAGGACTTTGCCACGGCGACCCGCGACTCCCTCGCCTACACGCTGCGCTGCCTCGGCCTGCAATATGACGAGGCGACCTTTGGGCGCATCATCGACAAGTATCAGCATCTGGCGCTGTATCCGGATGCCGTCGCGGCGCTCGAGGCGATGAAGGACAAGAAGCTCGCGATCCTCTCCAACGGCAGCCCTGACATGCTGAACGCGCTGGTGCGCAATTCGGGGCTCGACCGTCTGCTCGATGCGACCATCAGCGTCGATGCCCACAAGGTGTTCAAGCCGGCGCCGGAGGCCTACACGCTGATCGAGGAGGTGTTGAAAGTGCCGCCCGCGGAGGTGCTGTTCATCTCCTCCAATCCGTGGGACGCCTGCGGCGCCAAGGCGTTTGGACTCAGTGTCGCCTGGATCGAGCGGGTAACACCGGAAGCGATGGCGCTGGCCTGCGTCGAGAGCGAGACGGTTGCCCCATTGACGATGTTCAAGGCGCTGCGTACCCAGATGGACGAGCTCGGCGTCATGCCCGATCACCGGATCCATGGTCTCTCCGAGCTTCCTGCCCTGGTGTCTGCCAAATCCTGACTAGCAAGAGTCCTGAACTTCATGAGCATCGAGTCCGTCCGTGCCTTCTTCGCCGAGAAGCGCCCGATATCTCCGTGATCGAATCCACCACAAGCTCCGCGACCGTCGTGCTGGCGGCGGAGGCCTATGGCGTCGAGCCGGCGCGGATCGCCAAGACGCTGAGCCTGCGGGTCGGCGACCGCGTGGTGCTGATCGTCGCCGCCGGGACGTCGCGGATGGACAACAAGAAGGTGAAGGCAGCGTTCGGCGGCAAGCCGAAGATGCTCGGCCTCGACGAGGTCGCCGAGATCACCGGTCATGAAGTCGGCGGCGTCTGCCCGTTCGGTCTGAAGACGCCGCTGCCGGTCTATTGCGATGTATCGCTGAAGGCATTCGACGTCGTGGTGCCGGCCGCGGGCTCGACCCACAGCGCGGTGCGGATCACGCCCGACAGGATGGCGGAGCTGACCGCGGCGGAGTGGGTCGATGTCTGCGAAGTCAGGCCCTGAGGATTAATCCTCATCATCGGGCGCCGGCAGCGGCGGTGCGACCGGGGCCGGCTGGATCTGCTGCGGCGCGCGCGGCCGTTGCTGCATCTCCGGGTGCTGCAATGCGCGCCCCTGGGTCTGCGGCTGCTGCGCGCTGGCATTGGACTCGAATACCGCTCGGCAGCCGCTGGAAAGTTGCGGTGTGTTCTGCCGCAGGCAGGCGACAATCCGGTTGGTGTCGGGAATCTGGTCGCCGCAGAGTCGCCACACATCCGGCGTGCACGCCATCTGCTGTTCCCAGGTTCCGCGATACTCCTGCGACAGCGCAGGAGCTGCGGCAGCGAGGCCGCCGATCGCGATCGCTATGCTCAGAACAATCCGCTGCGTCTGCATGCCCGGTGCCCTTGTTCGATTTGAGTTCAATTTGATCCGCGCACGCGCGGGGTTCCGCGCGGCGATTTGCTTCAGGCTGGCAAATGAATGCGGCCAAGGATCGTTGCAAGGAACGAGGTTGCGGACAACTAAATGTGAAGGCACACGGCTCAGGTTCCCTATTCGACCTGCCGATCTTCTTCACCGCGGCGATCAACCGCGCGCTGTCGTCTGCAACAAATTTTGAAAACTCCGGCACAGCCGCATGACTGCGAACGAACTGCGGCGTCGAAGGTCTCGATCACTTTCGACGCCGCTACGACCTCGGCCGTCGCTACGCGCAGATCCTAATGCTTGCGCGACGCCTTGTGTCTCCTTGCGACCGACCGCTTCCTGGCTGCACCGCGCTTGGTCGCGGTCTTCTTGCTGGCGGCTGCGCGGCGGACCGGAGTGGTCGCAGCCGGACGTTTGCGCGCGACGGCCTTCCTGGGCGCTCTCCTGGCCGTACTCTTGGCCGCATTCTTGGCCTTATTCCTGGCCGTGCTCTTAGCCGCCTTTTTGGCTGCCTTGTTGGCGGCTGGCGGGCGCGCGCCGCGTGCGATTGTCGCACTCCGGCGCCGCGCTCCGCTTCCGCCGGCCGGCACGATGTGGTCGTCGGCGTCCAGCGTGAGCTGCTGAAGCTGATACGCCGGCAGGAAGCTCGGATCGTTGTAGAGCTTGCTCAGGCTGCCCTGATCGAACTTGCCGCCCTGCCCGCGATCTTCACCCGAGCCGGCGCGCCATGCCGCTTCCCAGACTCTCGCAAGTGTCTTGGCACCGTCCTGCATGCAGGCCGCGGTGGCATCCTTCAGCTTCGACCACATCACGTCGACCTGGCCGCTTCCCATGTGCGAGTTGAACAGGTTGACGATCGTCATCGGCGGCAGCCGCTTCACGGTGCGCTGCATCAGCGCGACCACGGCGACCGCGGCATCGCGGCCGGTCGGGGTTGCGCCCGGCGCGATCTCCGCGACGTCGCTGGTCTTGGCGCCAGGGATCATCTTGATGAGATCCTTGCCGTGACGGCCGATCATCGTGGTCTCGTACACGCTGTGCACCTTGGCGTGCTTCTTGTCGTTCGGATCGAGACCGTGGTGGAATTGCGAAATGTGCAGCGGCTGGCAGGCATCGCCGATGTAATGCGCGACGATGCCCGCGGCGCAGACGAACTCCAGCTTCTTGTTGGCGGCGGCGTACCCGACCATCTCGTCGAAGATCTGCCAGACCCGGAACGGCAGCGCGCCCCGCCGGTCCTCGCCGATCCCGTCGTAATAGTCGTTCCAGACTTTCGGATCGACGTTGCGCGTCGATTCGGCACAGAGATCGAGCAGCGTCTTGCCGTCCTTGCCCGGCTTGTCCATGTCGGCGAAATGGTTGCTTTCGTCGGTGTGCCGGGTGAAGCGCCAGACCAGGTCGGCAACGTCGGCGAGCGGCGCGAACGTGCCGTGCTGATATGGCTTGAGGTCGGCAAGCAGCTTGTCGTCGAGGCCGATATTGTCGGAATTGGCGTCCATCATGGCCGAGAGCTTGGGAAGCTTCGCATCGATCAGGGCGGTCGCGTAGGCGCCGATCTTGACGTGTCCCCATTCGCCCCAATACTCGGTGTGGCCGGCGTTCCAGTCGCCGATCAGCTCGACATCGAGCTCGCGGCACAGCGTCGCCATGCAGATGCCGAGCGCGACCTGCATCGGGACCTTGCCGCCTGACCCAAACAATTCCTGGCCGCCCCATTCGAGCGCCAGCGGGCTGAGGATGCGCGCACCACTAGCGTTCCTCCTCGCGTCCGGGTCGTCGAGAAACCAGACCGTGCCGGAATCGCCGGGATAGTTGTTGAGCGGCGTGTTGCCGTCGCGCGGGCCGATCACGAAGTCGCTGACATATTCCATGCCGCCGACGGTCTTGTAGCGATAGAACAGGCCGATGATCTTGCCCTTCATCAATCCGCTGGTCGCGCCGAAGGCGATCAGCGGCTGGTTGATGATCTCGAGGCGGAAGGTGCCGACGTTGAGATCGACGACGTCGCCGACCTGGCCGACGCCATAGACCTGCGCGGTCCAGCCCTTGATGTCGTCGACGCGGATCAGTCCGGCATCGAGATTGGCCACCACCCGCGAGCCGGGCCAGCCGGGATAGACGTCGCTGAAGGCGCGCTTGCCGAGTTGCAGCGCATCGCTGACGCCGAGGCGCCGGTTGGTGTTCTTGAAGCCGGCGAAGATCTCGCGTCCTGCCGCGCCGACCACGTGGCGGTTGGAGAGCGCGAACACGGTCTCGCCATTGGTGACGAGACAGCCGATCGAGCCGCGATGGATCTTGCCCTGGATCATGGTCTGGACCGGGAAGCCGCCGCCAACCAGATCGCTCTTGAACATCGGCGGATCGACGACGCCGGGGCTGCCCTCGTTCGGATCGACCTTGACGACGCAGGTCGGCACGACGCGACCATCAGGCAGATACAGGAACGGCGGCACCAGCTGGTCCTGCTTTTCCGGATGGTCCTTCAGCTCGGAGCGCTTCATCCAGTCGCGGACGAAGACGAGGATGCAGGGCCACGACCAGTCCTTGACCGACGAGTTGAACAGCGTGCGCGGTCCGAGCGCCTGAGGCTTGGAATGATGCCGCCGCTCCGTCGCGTTGCGGTCGTTGTCGCGGATCAGATAGCGGCCGATCGCCGTGGCGTAGACTGATTGCAGATGGGCCAGATGCACGTGATAGGCCTCGCGGGCATCGAGCAGATCCTTCACCGACAATGACGTGAAATCATGCTTGGTCAGATCAATCATCTGGTTCCTCCGAAAATGTGCTTTGCGGCAACAGGTTCGGGATGAAGAGATAGACGATCGCGCCTGCCCACGATCATGGGTTAGTTCACACAATCTATACAATTTAAAAGGGATGACACGAATGTGACGGCTCACGCAGCGTTGAGCCATCGCGAGGGATTCCGTGGTCTCCGCCGAGCGCGGCCGTTGCGCTGCGCGGCCCGCTATTTGCGCGGCCCGTGGCCCTCTACTTGCGCTGCGCGCGGCCCTTGGCGAAATGCTTGGCGAGGAAATCCGCCAACACCTCGACGCGGGCGGGCCGCGGGCCACCGGGCGGCGTGACGAGATGCACGGCGCCCTCGGGCTGCTTCCAGCCCTTCAGGATCACCTCGACCTCGCCGCGCGCGATCGCATCGCCGACGATGAAGTCGGGCAGATCGGCGATGCCGAGACCGGCGAGCAGCGCGGGTATCACGGCCTCACCATTGTTGACGCGCAGCTGGCCGGCCGGACGCACGCTCGCCTGCTCGCCCGATGCGTTGGTGTAGTGCCAGACGCCCTGGGTCGAGAGATAGGCGTAACCGAAGCATTTGTGCTCGGCGAGGTGCATCGGATGGGTCGGCCGCCCATAGCGCTTCAGGTAGGACGGCGCCGCCACGGTGTAGCGCGGCATGCCGCACAGCCGCCGCGCGATCAGCGAGGAGTCAGGCAGCCGCGCGATGCGCAGTCCCGCATCAAAGCCTTCACCGATCAGGTCGACGGTGGCGTCGTTCAGATGCAGGTCGATCGCGACCTCCGGATAGGCCTCCATGAATTCCGGCAGCAGCGGCGCCACGGTCTTGATGCCGAAGCTCATCGGGACCGCGAGCCGCACCAGGCCGCGCGGCGTGGTCGATTGCGCCAGCGCCTCGTTCTCCACGCTTCGCCATCGGCCAGCAGCCGCGCGGCGCGCTCGGACAATTTCTGCCCGGCGTCGGTCAGCGCCAGCCGCCGCGAGGTGCGGTTGAACAGCCGCGCGCCGAGCCGCTCCTCGAGCCGGCTGACTGCCTTCGACACCGTCGCTTTGGACAGCGAGAGTTCGGTCGCGGCGGCGGCAAACGACCGCAATTCCACGACTTTTGCGAAGATCGCGAGTGCCTCGAAGTCCGGCAGTTTCGACATGGCGTCGACCCAATTTGGAAACAATGAGTTTCAATAGTTTCTATTTCTATACCACAGCCGGCGGCATATCCAAGGGGTCAACAAGATCGAAACCAACGCATCGAACGGAGTAAACCATGATCGAACTGAAACCATTCGCGAAGCTGGGCGGTGCCGACCACGGCTGGCTGAAGGCCAAGCACCACTTCTCGTTCGCGAGCTACTACGATCCCGCCAATGTCAGCCACGGCGCGCTGCGGGTGTGGAACGACGACGAGATCGCGCCCAATTCCGGCTTCCCGGCGCATCCGCATGCCAACATGGAGATCATCACCTATGTTCGCGAAGGCGCGATCACGCATCAGGACTCGCTCGGCAACAAGGGACGCACCGAAGCCGGCGACGTGCAGGTGATGAGCGCCGGCAGCGGCATCCGTCACTCCGAATACAATCTGGAGCCGTCCAAGACCAAGATCTTCCAGATCTGGATCGAGCCGACGACGCAAGGCGGTCAGCCGACCTGGGGTTCGAAGCCGTTCCCGAAGGCGAACCGCTCCGGCAAGCTCGTCACCATCGCCTCCGGTATCGACGGCGACGAAGATGCACTGCCGATCCGGGCCAATGCGCGGGTGCTCGCCACCACGCTGAAGGCCGGTGAGAGCGCTGAATATTCCGCCGACAAGGCCCGTCACCTCTATCTGGTGCCTGCGGCCGGCAGCGTCGAGGTCAACGGCGTGCGCGTCAATACGCGCGACGGTGCCGCGATCCGCGACGAGGCCACGCTGAGAATCACCGCGCTCGAGGACGCCGAGCTCGTGCTGGTCGACGCGGCGTAATCACCCCTCATCCTGCATGCGCGGACAGACGTCCGCGCATGCACCTCCCCCAATCATCTCCCCACACTCAGTCCCAAAAGGAGGCCATCATGGCCAAGGCTCTCGTTCTCTATTACTCCGCCTACGGTCACATCGAAGCAATGGCGAATGCCGTCGCGGAAGGCGCACGCGAAGCCGGCGCCAGCGTCGACATCAAGCGCGTGCCCGAGCTGGTGCCGGCCGAGGTCGCGAAGGCGTCGTACTACAAGCTCGACCAGGCCGCGCCGATCGCCACGATCGACGACCTCGCCAACTATGATGCTGTGATCGTCGGCACCGGCACCCGCTTCGGCCGCATGGCCTCGCAGATGGCCAACTTCCTCGACCAGGCCGGCGGGCTCTGGGCCAGGGGCGCACTGAACGGCAAGGTCGGCGGCGCCTTCACTTCGAGCGCGACCCAGCATGGGGGGCAAGAGACCACGCTGTTCTCGATCATCACCAACCTGCTGCATTTCGGCATGACCGTGGTCGGCCTCAACTATGGCTTTGCTGGCCAGATGAAGCTCGACGAGGTTACCGGCGGTGCGCCGTATGGCGCGACCACGATCACCGGCGGCGACGGCAGTCGCCAGCCGAGCGAGAACGAACTTGCCGGCGCCCGCTATCAGGGCCGCGCGATCGCGGAGACTGCGAAGAAGCTGCACGGCTGAGCCTTACGTTGGGTTTCGCACCCGACCGAATGACGATGCGATAGGGCGGCACTCCCTGACGAGTGCCGCCCTATGTGCTCCGACGCGACGGTTCCCGAGATCATCGGCGCCATTTTCGTGATATGCCGCAGGGCTCCTGTCGGCACAGCCCTGAGGTTTGCCATGACCAACGCACAGAAGACCCGCTGGCCGGAGCTGCCGACCGCGGCGTGGCGCGACAGCTGCGCCACGCTCCAGCTCTTCACCCAGATCGCCGGCAAGATCAGGCTGGCGAAGTCGCCATGGCTCAATCACTCCTGGCACGTCACGCTCTATGTCACGGCGCGCGGGCTGACGACCTCGCCGATCCCCGACGGCGACCGCACGTTCCAGATCGACTTCGACTTTGCCGATCACATGCTCCGCATCTCGACCAGCGACGGCACCGAACGGCAATTCGCGCTGGCGGGACAATCGGTCGCGAGCTTCTATGCGGCGATCATGACCAATCTGAACGAACTCGGAATCGACGTCACCATTGACGAGATACCGAACGAAGTCGCCGACCCGATCCCGTTCTCGAAGGACACGCAGCACGCCTCATACGACGCGGATGCCGTGCGCCGGTTTCACCAGATCCTGGTGAACTGCGATCGCGTGTTCAAGCAGTTCCGAACCGGATTTCTCGGCAAGGCGAGCCCGGTGCATTTTTTCTGGGGCAGCTTTGATCTCGCGGTGACGCGCTTCTCCGGCAGGACGGCACCGCGACATCCCGGCGGCGTGCCCCATTTGCCCGACGAGGTGGCACACGAGGCCTATTCGCACGAGGTCAGCAGCGCCGGCTTCTGGCCGGGCGGCGGCGCGATCGATTATCCCGCATTCTATTCCTACGCCTATCCGGAACCCGCGGGCTATCGCAGCACGCCGGTGCGGCCCGATGCTGCATTCTTCAGCGAGGCACTCGGTGAATTCATCCTGCCCTACGACGCGGTGCGGCTGGCCGCAGACCCGGACAAGGCGCTGCTCGAATTCCTGCAATCGAGCTATGAGGCAGCCGCCATCAACGCGAACTGGGACCGTGCCGCGCTGGAATGCACACCGGGCGAGCCGGGTGTCGTCCGGGCGATCTAGCGCCCGTTTCTCAACCGCTGTCGTCAAGACCGTCATTCCAGCACCCGCAACCGGCAAGTTCGCTTACGCCGCCTCGAGCGCCGCCTTGGGCGGGTCTTTGGGCAGGTCGACGATCTTGCCCAGATTGCTCTCGTCGAGGCGGAAGTCGATGGTACGCCGCACGGCGCGCTCGCGCTTCACCCATTTGCCGTCGCGCAGCAGCTTCTGCATGACCTGCTTGGCTAAGAAGACCGGGCCGCGGATGCTGCGGCTGCGCGGCGCGTGGCCGAAGCGATGTCGCAGCATGCCGTTGGCGCGATGCAGGATCCGGGCGCGGCGGATGTCGTCGTTCACATAGGAGATCGTCATCGAGATGTTGACCGTGTCGAGGTTCTCGACGCGATGCGGCGCATTGAGCGGCCAGTTCAGCATCTGGCCTGGCGCGAGATCGATCACCTGCGCATGCCAGTCGTACCAGGGCTCGTAGGGGATATCGACCTCGACGTCGAACAACGCGATGTTCTCCAGATGCTCCGGCCGGATGAACGGCTGCGTGCCGGGATAGATGTAGACCCGCTTGCGGCCGGCGATCTGCACCAGGCCCTGCCCCGGCAGATCCGCGTGGTAATGGACCTGCGCATCGGGCGACGAGATCAGGATGCCGGCCTGATGGGTCGGCGCATCGAAGCCTGGGATCCTGGCTGCGATCTCCCCGAACATCCGATCGATCATGTCGCGGTAGCGCCGGTCGATCGCGGTGACGTTGCGCAGGTTCAGCCACAGGCCGCCGCGCGAGACCGCCTCGATCACCTGATGGCCGCGCAACCCACCGATCTCGCCCTCGCGCCAGACCCGGCTCGATCCCGTGGCGCTGGTCTTGACCAGGCTGTAATGCTCGCGCGGATAGTGCTCGATCAGCTTCGCGAGCTCGTCCATCGAGAACGCCGGCTGCTGGTGCATGGTGTGCTCGAGCCGGATCGGCCGACGGCTCCAGAGCCTGGAATGGTTGTCATCCCAATTCGTGAAGATCCTGCCTGTCGTCATGGTCGCGCTCCTGGCTGCGCCATTTCGCTCCAACCGATGTCCCGTTCCGGGACGAGCGGGCTGCTCTTGAGCAGGGATTGGCAAGAACGATGCCGTCGCGTATGCGCGCGGGGTTACGCAACGCTAATGTCTCGCCGATAAGGCTAACCGCGACGTTTCCGCAGCCGGCCACCATGGCCGACAGGACCGAATGACCAAATCACGTCGCCGCTGCAACATGACCGCGAGTTGATCGTCCAATGACCCGGCTATCGATCCCCGCCATTATCGCCGCCGGATCCATTCTGCTGTCGGTCGCCGCGCGGGCCTGCCCTGCCTTGATCGAAGGCGTTCCCGCGGACCGGCTCGCGGCCTTGTCGCGCGGCGTCAATGCCGACGGCTGGATCGCCTTTCCGGAGGCGGCGCCGCCGCGCAGCCTGCTGCTCGACCTGCGCAAGGCCGGCCTGACCCACATCCGGTTGCCGGTGCCGGCCGACTTCGTGATGCCGCGCTTCGCTACCAAGGCGGAGATCGACGCCCGTCTGCAAACCGTCGATAGCGCGCTGAAGACCCTGCTCGGGCTCGGCTATTCCGTGTCGATCGACCTGCATTCGGGCCGGTACTTCAACGCGCTGCACAAGGACGATCCGCCCGGCGCGATGACCGAAATGAAAAGCGCCTGGACCGCGCTGGCGCGGGTCATGCAGCGCTACCCGTCCGATCGCGTCTTTGCGGAACTGCTGAACGAGCCGGAGGTCGATGCCGCGCAATGGCAAGGCGAAGCCCGGGAGCTGGCCGGCTTCATTCGCCAATTGCTGCCGCAGACCACGCTGATCACGGGTCCGGTCAATTGGCAGCGCGCGGACTCGCTGCCCGGCTTCACGCCGCTCGACGATCCGAATGTCGTCTATGCCATCCACTTCTACGATCCGATGGTGTTCACCCATCAGGGCCATTGGGATCCGAACGAGCCGCTCCACGACGTCGTCGGATTGCCCTATCCGGCCCGCGCCGACGATCCCAGGGTTCAACAACTGCGGGAACAACTGACCGCGCTGAACAGGCCGAAGGCGCTTGCGATGGTCGATCGCGCCATCCCCGACCGTGGCATCGACAAATGGCTCGAACCTGCGGCCGCCTGGCAGCGGCAGTACTCACGCCCGATCATCATCAACGAGTTCGGGGTGCTCAAGGCCGGCGCGCCGCGCGACAGCCGGTTGCGCTGGCTCGCCGGCGTCACGGCCTACGCCCGGCAGCAATGCTGGGGCTGGACCCATTGGGAGATGTCGCAGGGCTTTGGCCTGGCCGACGCCGTCACCGGCAAGGCCGACCAAGGGGTGCTCAAGGCGCTGCTCGGAACCCGCTAGCGCCGTCTGGTTAACCCGTTTTTACACAATGCGCGGCTAGATCGACGATGCGGTGTGGCGTGGCCACACGTCCGGTCATCTTAGGTCAGAGCCCGTGCAAGCAGAGACAGCCCCGCGGCCGCTGTTGGCCGGCGACTTGCTTCCGGCACTCGGCATCGCCGTGGCATCGATCGCCTTCGCGCCGATCATGCAGGCGGCCAATGCGGGGCTTGCGATCGTCGTCGAAAGCCTGATCGGCTGCGCCATCGTGCTCGCGGCGCCGGCCTACGCGCCGTCGATCGCAGTCTTCATCATCTTCTTCCAGAACCTGTTCGTCTCGATCCTGTCATCCTACATGACGACCGAACAGGAGATGGATTTCGTCAAGGGCTACAATTTCCTCATCTGCGCCGTCATGTGGCTGGTGACGCTGGCGCTGTATGTGCTGCGCGAGCGCAAGCATTCCCCCGATGTCGACCGGATCATGACATGGGGGCTGATGACCCTCGCGGTCGTGACGGGGTATTTTCTGCTCGGTGCCACGCAGGATTCGCATGCGGCGCTCGTCTATCTGCGCAACATTGCGTTTCCGATCTTTCTGTTTCAGCTGTCGCTGCTGACCGCCGCAAGCTTCGAGATCCGCGTCACGCCGTTCCTGGTGGCCGTCGCCGCGCTGCTGATCGTCTGCGGCTATGTCGAACTGATGTTCCGCGATTTCTGGCTCACCATCACCAATGGCTACACGTTCTGGCACTTCGACGAGCTCAAGGCGACCCGCTCCGGAGCCTGGGAAGCCGAGATGCGTCAAACCGGCAACGTCCCGGTGGATCTGATCGACCGCTTCCGCTTCAGTTTTCTCAACAGCCCGCTGTTCGAGGACCTCGGTCTTTCGTCGATGATGCGCATCTTCGGACCGAACATGAGCCCGATCAGCTTCGCCTACGGGATCGGCTTCTCGATCCTGTTCCTGTTCGCGGTCGGGTATCGCTGGTTGGCGCTGGCCGCGATCCCGCTGCTGATCTGCTGCAGCGTAAAGGGCGCGCTCATCCTGGTGATCTTCGTTGCCCTGGCCTGGACCTCGACCTGGC
The DNA here is from genome assembly GCF_001238275.1 of Bradyrhizobium viridifuturi. Classification (GTDB taxonomy): domain Bacteria; phylum Pseudomonadota; class Alphaproteobacteria; order Rhizobiales; family Xanthobacteraceae; genus Bradyrhizobium; species Bradyrhizobium viridifuturi. Next base: position 74,353 of record NZ_LGTB01000019.1, on the reverse strand, counting down.
TGTTCGGCGCGACCGTCACGCTGGCCGTCGCGCTCGTCGGACTCGTGGGTTACGCCATCGTTGCGATCTATATCGGACTCCAGATCGGCGACTTCCACGTGATCGGCTTCATGGGCGGATGGGATGGCTTTCGGCAGAACCCGATCGGCCGCGGGCTCGGCGTCGGCGGCAATCTGTCCGAAGGCTACTTCTCGATCGACTGGAACGCCGCGCAGGCGGCCGGCACGATGGACGGCGCGGTGGAAAGCGCGGTCGGCGTGCTGCTCTACCAGATGGGCATCGGCGCACTGGTGCCGCTCGGCTTCTTCCTTGCGATGGCGCTGAAGGCCTGGCGCCTCTACGCCTCGTCCGGAATCCTGATCCAGGGGCTCGCCGCGTTCGGCACGATGGTCGTGCTGGTGAACGGCATTTTCCAGGAGGAGGCGCTGTTTGCCCCGCCGGCGCTCGGCCTGTTGCTCTGCCTGACCGGGCTCGTGATCGGCCATCATTTGCGTACGCAAGGCGCCGATCCGAAGTCCGCCGGCCGATAGCCCACGCCACGCCGCAAAGCCCGGCCGCGACGCGGCCGGGCTCCTCTCGACCTTGCGCGGTCAGAGCGGCTTGATCTGCACCTTGCGGAACTTGACCACGCCCGAACCATACTGGAGCGCGACGTAGCCGCTGGCATGCTTGGAGTCCTGCGCATCGACGGTCTTCTGGCCGTTCAGCGTCACGACGAAATGCGGCCCCAGCGCGGTGATCTCGTAGACGTTCCACTTGCCGGCCGCCTTCGGCATCGGATCGACCTTGCCGACATCGACGATCGCGCCGGTGCCGTAGGTCGGGTCCGGCCGCTTGTCGAAGATGTTGACTTCGTAGCAGACCTTGGAATCGATCGTCTTGTTGCCTTCGCAGCGAATGAAGACGCCGCTATTGGCCTCCTCGTCGGTCCAGAACTCGGCGCGGATCTGGAAATCCTTGTATTGGGTCTTGCTGACGAGATAGGAGAGATCCTTCCCGTCGAGCTTGTCGGCGACCAGCGCGCCGTCCTTCATCGCCCAATTGGCCTTGCCAACCTCGTCCCAGTCGCCCTTCTTGGTGCTGTCGAGCAGCGTGACCCAGCCGTCGTCCCCCGATGCAGTGGTGGAGAATTGCAGCGCGGCCCCACCGATCACAAGTCCCGCCGTCAGTATCGACAGATGCTTCTTCAAGGTTATCCTCCCGTCTTTTGGTTGGCGCGCAACCTATCATTGTCTGCAGCGGCGTAAATCCGTTTTTGATATTGCAACTGCGTTGTGTCACGCGCCGCTGACGCAATCTTGAGGTCAGACATGCATGGACGCGTCTTGTCCTGCGGAAGCGGGAGCGACTAGCATCATGCGACATACGGGCGCAGCCGAATGCCCGAACGAATTAAACTCGGAGGATGCGATGGCGGCCTCGAACCGGTCCTGGCGATACCTGATGATGCCGCTGGTGTTTGCCGGCACGCTGAGCGTCAGCTCCGCGGCCGAGCTCAATCCGGCCGCCGTCACCTACAAATTGCCGGACCAGATTCCCTGGAGCCCCGTCGACGCGCGCGGCGCGCAGAATGCCGTCGTGGTCGGCGATCCCTCGAAGCCCGGCTTCTACATGGTCTACACCAAATGGACCAAGGGCAATCACTTCAGCCGGCCGCACTTCCATCCCAACGACCGCTACATCGTCGTCTTGAAGGGCACCTGGTGGGTGGGCTCGGGTCCGAAATTCGACCCCGATCACGGCACCGTGGCGATGCCGGCCGGAAGCTTCGTCACCCATTTCGGCAAGCAGGTGCACTGGGACGGCGCCAAGGACGAGGATGCCGTGTTGCTGATCATGGGCGAAGGTCCGGCCACCGCGACAGAAGTCGAGCGGAAATAGCCGATAGCAACCTTCGTCTCCACACGGCGTTTCATCCCCTCATCATCATGACGAGGAGATAACGCATGGCAACAGCAGCCGACATTCGGGAACATATGGACGTGATCTCGTCGGACAAGAAGACGGTCGGCAAGGTCGACCACATGGAAGGCACCGACAAGATCAAGCTGACCAAGCAAAGCTCGCCCGACGGTCAGCACCACCATTTCATTCCGCTGTCCTGGGTCGATCATGTCGACCAGCACGTCCACCTCAACAAATCGGGCTCCGACGTCACGGCGCATTGGCAGCACGGCCGCCAATAGCCACGTTGCACGAGGTCCGTGCGATGCTATCATCTCGGCTCAACGAAGGGCCTCCGATGCATCCCGCCGCCAAGCTGCAATTTGCCCGCATCGCCGACGAGTTCGCGCGCTGGCGCGCCATCCCGGAGCCGGAACGGCCGCCGGCGCCGGCGTGGTGGTGGGGACCGGCGTTCGAGCTGCGCGATGCCGTCGGCCCGCTGCCATCGAACTGGTGCCGTCAGCTCCGCCTGCCTGACGGCGCGAGCTTTGCCGACGGCACCCGCGTGCTGCGCCAGACGCTGGCCGGCCAGACCATGCTGCCCTGGCCCTACGATTTCTCACGCAAGGTCGCATCCACCGATTCCGACGTGCGCGACCTGCCGGTGCAGCCGTCAGACGACAGCGCGTTTCCGCCCTAGATCCAGTCCGGTCTCGCTGATCGCCTCACCGTCCAGCGACGGCTGCAACGGCGGTGACGTCAGCACCGGCGATGTCTTCAACAGCTCGGCGAGGTCGCGCGACGGCAGCGGCCGGCTGAACAGGAAGCCCTGCATCTCGTCACAGGCATGCGCGCGCAGGAACTCCTGCTGCTCGGAGGTCTCGACGCCCTCGGCCACGATGGTCATGCCCAGCGCCTTGCCCATCGAGATGATCGCCTGCGCGATCGCGACGTCCTCGGAATCATCCGGCAGATCGCGCACGAAGGAACGATCGATCTTGATGGTGTCGATCGGGAACTGCTTCATCAGCGACATCGACGAATAGCCGGTGCCAAAATCGTCGATCGCGAGGCGTATGCCGCGATTCTGGATCGCATCGAGCACCCGGACCGCGCGCGTCACGTTGCGCATCACCATGCTCTCGGTGACCTCGAGCTGCAGCAGTGCCGGCGACATGCCACTCGCCGCCAGCGCCTCGTCGATATCGTCGAGCAGGCGCGGATCGCCGAACTGCCGCGGCGAAAGGTTGACCGCCATGGTCACCGCCTTGAGGCCGCGGTGCTGCCACGCCATGTTCTGCGCGCAGGCTTCCTTCAGCACCCAGCGGCCGATCGGCACGATCAGCCCGATCTCCTCGGCGAGCGGAATGAACTGCCCCGGCGACACCTTGCCGAGCTCGGGATGGGTCCAGCGCAGCAGCGCCTCGACGCCGCTGATCTCGCCGCTCGCCATGTCGACCTTGGGCTGATAGTCGAGCGAGAACTGCTCGCGCTCCAGCGCACGGCGCAGCGCGCTCTCCATGGTCAGGCGCTCGATCGACTGCGCCCTGACCTCGTTGGAGAAGAAGCGGAAGCCGTTCTTGCCGTCTTCCTTGGCAAGATACATCGCCATGTCGGCGTTCTTGGTCAGTGTCTGCACGTCGGAGCCGTCGATCGGATACATCGCGATGCCGATCGACGCCGTGGTGTGGCACTCGTGCCCGCTGATCGTCAGCGGCTGGCTGAGCGAGATCAGGAGATCCCCGGCGATGCGCTCGACGTCGCCTCGCTCGGCGGTTTCCTCCAGGATGACCACGAACTCGTCGCCACCGAGCCGCGCGACCACGTCGCTCGCGCGCAACGACCCGCGCAGCCGCTCGGCGATCGCCACCAGCAGCATGTCGCCGGCGTCGTGACCGAGCGAGTCGTTGATGATCTTGAAGCGATCGAGATCGATGAACAGCACCGCGAGCTGCCGGCGATGGCGATCCGCCGCCGAAATCGCGTGACGCAGCATCTCATTGAACGTCTCGCGGTTCGGCAGATTGGTCAGGCTGTCGTGCGAGGCAAGATATTCGATGCGCTCGTCGGCCTTGTGCTTCTCGTCGGCGCGGTCGAAGCTTTCGAGCGCGAATGCCAGATTGTCGGCGAGCCGCTGCAACAGCTCGGCGAACTCCGGCGTGAACGTGTCCTTCTCGATCGCGACGAAGATCATGACGCCGACCACCCGCCCGCTGACGATCAGCGGAAACGACGCACCGGACTTGGTTCCGTCGAGGCGGGCCCGCTCGTGGAAAGCTGTGGTCTCGGCATCGGCAAAATAGTCGTTGATGATGCAGGCCTTGCCTGAGCGGAACGCCCTGCCGCAGGCGCCGCGGCCCTCCGGGTGCGCCTCGTTGACCGAGAGCGTCACCTGGCTCGCGCCCTCGGCTGCCGGGCCTGCGATGGCGACGATCCGCAGATAATCGCTGCCGGGCCGCGCCAGCGCGATGGTGGTCGAGGTGAATTTGCCGCCGGTCGCTGCCGCCTCGGAGACCAATTGATAGAGCTCGGCGCGGGACTTCGCCCGCATGATCGCCTCGTTGGTCGCGCTCAGCGCCGCGAACATCCGCGACAGCCGCTCCTTCTGCTCGTCGGCCCTCGCCTTTTCATCGGCCCGGTCGAAATTGGCGAGCGCAAACGACACGTTCTCGGCGAGCCGCTGCAACAGCGCCATCATCTCCGGACTGAAGGTGCCGAATTCGCTGGACAGGAACACCAGCGCGCCGATCGCCTCGCCGTTCTTGAGCAACGGCAGCGCCGCGCCGGACTTGCTGCCGCTGTCGCGAACGACCGGATAGACATGCGATTCAGGGCCGAAGTCGCTGAGATAATCGTTGCTGATGCAGGGCCTGCGGGTACGGATCGCAACGCCGGTCAGCGTCTGTCCCTCCGGGCGCGTCGCATCGGCCGACAACTGGACCTCGCGGGCGCGGACCCGGTCAGGGCCGGAGGCCGCCACGTTCTCCAGGAAGGCCTCGCCGGGACGTACCAGGCGGATCGTCGCCGAGATGAACTGGCCGCCGACCGCCGCAGCATCGCAAACCAGATCGAACAGCTCGCTGCGGGACTTCGCCCGCATGATCGCTTCGTTGGTCGCGCTCAGAGCCGCGAACATGCGCCGCAGCCGTTCCTTCTGCTCCTCGGTACGCGCCTTCTCGTCGGCGCGATCGAAGCTGCCGAGCGCGTAGGAGACGTTGTCGGCGAGCCGTTGCAGCAGCTCGGCGAATTCCGCGGAGAAGGTGTTGCGCTTGGCGGAGATGAACAGCATCACGCCGACCGGCTCGTCGTCGACGATCAACGGAAATGCCGCGCCCGACCGTGCGTCCTCGCGGTCGATGACGTCGCGGAACGGGCTGTTGGCGACATCGCCCATGAAATCGTTGTTGATGCAGGCGCGCCGCGAGCGGAACGCCCTGCCGCAGACGCCGCGCCCTTCGGCCCGCGCCTCGCTGCGCGAGACGTTGAGGCGGCGTGCATTCTCGGCAGTCGGACCTGCGACCGCCATCATCTCCATGAAATCGTCGCCGGGCTTCGCGATCAGGATGCTGGTGGAGTTGAACCCGCCGCCATGCGCCGCCGCGGCGCAGACCAGCTCGAACATCTCGAGCCGCGACCGCGCCCGCATGATCGCCTCGTTGGTCGCGCTCAGCGCCGCGAACATCCGCGACAGCCGCTCGCGTTCGGCGTCGGCCCTGGCCTTCTCGGTGGCGCGGCCGAAATTGTCGAGCGCAACAGAAACGTTCTCGGCGATCCCCGCCAGCAGCGCGATGATCTCCTCGTCGCGCGCCCAGGAATTGCCGGTGAAGAAGATCAGGACGCCGATGCTGTTGCCGAACCGGGTGAGCGGCAGCGCCACGCAAGCCATCAAGCCGCTGCCGCGCATCGGTGTCTGCGACGGGCTCGTCGATATCGGAATGTCGTGCTCGACGCACGGCCGCTGAGTCCGGAACGCCTCGCCGCAGATGCCCTTGCCGTAGACGTTGTCCGGATCGGTCGAGAAACGCGTCTGCGTGATCAGCTCGATCGCCTCGCCGGTGCCGGCGACGGGCTCGAGCCAATGTGTGTCGGGCTCGGCCAGCAGCACCACCGTGGCGAAAGATTTGCCGCTGAACACCGCGGCATCGCACACCCGCTGATAGAGATCGTGCTCGGTCTTGGCGCGAAGGATCGCCTCGTTGGTCGCGCTGATCGCACCGAACATGCGGTTGAGCCGGCGCATCGCCCGCTCGCCGCTCTTGCGCGACGCCTCATGGTCGAAATTGTCGAGCGCGTAGGACACGTTCGCCGCCATGCGTTCCAGCAGCGACACGATCTCCTCGCCGAGCGAGTCGACCTCGCGCCGGGTCACCATGAAGACGCCGACGCTGCGCCCGCCACAGACCAGCGGCATCGCCGCCGCCGCGCCGACGCCGGCCGCCGCGAGGCCGCTGCGCCAGGCCGCCGAACGGGCGTCGTTGATATAGTCGTTGCTGACGCAGGCGTTCTGGTCGCGAAACGCCTGCCCGGCGACGCCCTCGCCTTCCGGCAGATTGGCGATTGTGGAAATGGTGATGCTGCGCAGGCGCGCGACATCGTCGCCGCAGCCGGCTGCGAATGTCAGCAGACCGGTATCCGGCTCCAGCAAGAAGACGGTCGCGGCCAGGAAGCTCCCGCTCGAGAACGCGGCTTCGCAGACCTTTCCGTACAGTTCTTCTGGTGATTTTGCGTACAGGATCGCTTCGTTGGTGGCATTCAATGCCGCGAATGTACGCCCGATGCTCGACTGCACGATTCCTGAAGGCCCCGCGGCCACCCCCTTCAATCCGGGACGGAACATTGCCCGCGATAGGCCTAAGTGGTGGTTAGCGTATCCGGCAAGTTGCACGACAAAGTAAACGGCTGACGAACGCGGACGGCCGTTTTCCGGGATATTACGGACGCCGGTGTGCCAGCCTGAGGCGGAGGATTGCGGGGCCCGGATCCCGGGCCTGCCTGGGCCGTCCGAGCCGCCAAATTCCGCATCGCGACCGCGCCCGTTCCACTCGGTGAAATCTCGGCCCGGAGCACCCAGCTGGCGGTATGGCGGACCGGATTTTCTGCGCTTGCTCGCACCTCGGCGCTTTGAGAGCATGCGGCTGACAACAGCAAGCAAGACCCGCTCATCATGCGGGCGGACCGCGAGGAAAATCCCATGCCGATCGTCCAGGCCGACCGTCTCACGCGCATCGGCGCGGCGCTGCTGAAGGGCGCCGGCGCATCGGAGGAGGAGGCGAGCGCAGTCGCCTCCGGCTGCGTCAACGCCAACCTCGCCGGCCATGACTCCCACGGCGTGATCGCAATCCCGACCTATATCGACCGGATCAAGGCCGGCCACATCGTGCCTGGCGCGAAATGGACCGTGGTGCAGGAGACGCCGACCACCACCGTGATCGACGGTCATTGGGGCTTCGGCTTCCACGTCAATGCCAAGGCGATGGAGATGACCATCAACAAGGCAAAGACCGCCAATGTCGCCGCCTGCACCGTGTTCCGGCAGAGCCATGTCGGGCGGCTGGCGCACTATCCGCTGATGGCGATGCGCGAGGGCATGATCGGGATTGCGGCCGCCGATTCCGGCCGCTCGCCGAAACATGTCGCGCCGTTCGGCGGCCGCGAGGCCCGGCTCGGCACCAATCCGCTCTCGATCGCGGTGCCCTCCGATCTCGAGGCGCCGTTCTATCTGGACATGGCGACCTCGGCGGTCGCAGCCGGCAAGATCCAGCTCGCGGTGGCGCGCGGCGAGCAGATCCCGAAGGGCTGGATCATCGATGCCGAGGGGCGCGACACCACCGACCCCAGGGATTATCGCAAGGGCGGCGCGCTGCTGCCGCTCGGCGGCAGCGAGGGCTACAAGGGAAGCGGCCTTGCCGCGATGGTCGAGGTGCTGTGCGGCCTGTTGACCGGCCTCGGCTTTGGTGTCGAGCCGACCGGCCGGCACAACGACGGCTGCTTCATGGCGGCGTTCAACGTCGCTGCGTTCCGGCCGCTCAAGGATTTCAAGAAGGAAGTCGCCGACTTCGCCCGCTATTTGAAATCGACGCCGCCCTCGGAAGGGAGCCGCGGCGTGTTCTATCCGGGCGAGATCGAACATCTGCGCGAGCAACAGCGGCGCAAGGACGGCATCGAGATCGAGGATGCGACCTGGGACAAGCTGAAGGCGCTCGTCGCCGACTACAAGCTGACCGACCAGCTCGATCTTCGCTGAACCATCCGAGCACAGGAGAACGACATGACACGGCAAATGGCGCTGGTTGGCTTTTTGCAGGCGCAGAACTGCACCAACCTGCCGAGCTCCTGGCGCCACCCGGACTCGCGCGATGACTCGATGTCCGCCGACTATTACCAGGAAATCGCGCGCATCCTGGAGCGCGGCAAGTTCCACATGGCGTTCTTCGACGACCGCCTCGCAATGCCCGACCGCTATGGCAACGATCACGCCCACACCGTCGAATACGGCATCCGCTGTGTGAAGATGGACCCGATCGTGGTGCTGACCACGATGGGCATGGTCACCACCAAGCTCGGCTTGGCCTCGACCGCATCCACCACCTATTTCGAGCCGTTCGACGTCGCCCGTCGCTTCGCTACGCTCGATTTGATGACAGGTGGCCGCGCCGCCTGGAACGTGGTGACGTCGGTCAATGACGGCGAAGCGCTCAACATGGGCCGGGAGCAACATCTCGAGCACGATCTCCGCTACGACCGCGCCGACGAGTTCATGGAGGTGGTGCTCGGCCACTGGGACGCCTGGGAAGACGGCTCGCTGGTGATCGACAAGACAAGCGGCCGTTTCGCCGATCCGACCAAGGTGAAGCGGCTCGACCACAAGGGGCAGTTCTTCACCTCGCGCGGGCCGTTCACGGTGCCGCGCTCAGCGCAGGGCCATCCCGTCGTGATCCAGGCCGGCGCCTCCGGCCGCGGCCAGCGCTTTGCCGGGCGCTGGGGCGAGGTGATCTTCACCGCGGCGCGCAACCTTGCCAACGCCAAGCAGGGCTATGACGCGATCCGTGGCGAAGCTGCCAAGGCCGGCCGCGATCCCGACCAGATGTTCCTCTGCAACCTGATCACGCCGGTCACCGCCGCGACCAAGGCCGAGGCCGAGGACCGGATGGCGGTGATCCAGAAGCTGCCGCTCGAGATCGACGCGCTGTCGCTGCTCGCCGAAGGCTCAACTTCGATTTCGGTGCCAAGGGGATCGACGAGCCGCTGACAACAGAGGAATTGCAGGGCATGCAGGGCATGCTCGGAATCCGCGACGGCGTGCTGCGCACCTCCGGCAAGACCAATCCATCGACCCGCGACTTCATCACCTTCTCCGGCCGCGGCCAGGTGCAGGACGCGATGGTCGGCGGCCCCAAGGAGATCGCCGACCGGCTCGAGGAAATGTTCGAGGGCCGCGGCTGCGACGGCTTCGTCGTCGCGGCGAGCTACGTGCCGGGCTCCTACGCCGACTTCGTCGATCACGTGGTGCCGGAGCTGCAGAAGCGCGGCCTGTTCCACAAGGACTACGCCGGCACGACGCTGCGGGAAAATCTCGGGCTCAAGCGCCCCGCCGCGGGCGCCTGGAAGACCCGCGCACAGGCCGCGGAATAGAGGATATATCATCATGCGCTGGCTGAAATTCACCGCCGCGGGCAACACGTCCTGGGGTCTCATCGACGGCGATATCGTCACCACCGTCAACGGCGATCCGTTCGGCGAATGGAGCAAGACGGCAAAGACCCACGCCCTGAAGGACGTCAAGATCGAGCTGCCGCTGATCCCGCGCACCTTCTACTGCGTCGGGCTGAATTATTTGAAGCACCTCAAGGAGGCCGCCGACAAGGCCGGCACGGTGCCGAACGTGCCCGATCGTCCCGAGATCGGCTATCGCGCGCAGAACGCGCTGATCGCCCATGACGAGAACGTCGTGATCCCGGCCAGCGCGACCGAGAAGATTCATTACGAGGGCGAGCTCGTCGTCGTGATCGGCAAGACCGCCAAGCATCTCACCGAAGCCAATGCGATGGACTACGTGTTCGGCTACACGATCGGCAACGACGTCTCCGAGCGCAACTGGCAGAAGGCCGATCGCGGGCTATGGCGGTCGAAGAATGCCGACACCTTCAAGCCGATGGGCCCGTGGATCGAGACCGACGTCGATCTCGACCGGATGGAGACCGCGATCCGCGTCAATGGCAAGGAGACCGGCCGCTTCCGCACCAACGAGATGATCTTCGGCATTGTGCCCTTCCTGGTCGAGCTGACCAAATACTTCACGCTGTCGCCCGGCGACGTGATCTGGATGGGCACCGACGGCGCCTCGCCTGATTTGAAGGACGGCGACGTAGTGGAGATCGACATCACCGGCATCGGAACGTTGCGGAACAGGTTCGTGAAGGAGAAGATGTGAGGCGGGCGGCTCCTCGTTATTGCTGACGCGCGTGCTCCATACCCGGTGTCGTCCCGGCGAAAGCAGGGACCCATACGCCGCGGCGGACCTTGTTAAAGGGACTCGCCGTTCCAACATCGCGCATCAATAACCCTTCGTGGTTATGGGTCCCTGCTTTCGCTGGGACGACAACGAATATGTGGTTCGGTGTCATCACCCGCGAAGGCGCATGCGGTGATCCAGTATTCCAGAGACAGTCGCGCTTGAGCGGAGAAGCCGCGGCGTACTGGATCGCCCGGTCGAGCCGGACGATGACAAGCGTAGGTGGGAACGCAGCGAAACCCATCCCAGATTCGAGCTAGCGCACCGCCCCCGGCCGGCTCTTCACGTGATCGATGAAGGCGCGCAGCTTCGGCAGTATCTGGCGGTGGCCGGGATAGTAGAGAAACACGCCCGGCGTCGTCGTCGCGAATGCGTCGAGCACGCGGACCAGCTTCTTCTCCTTTACCGCGCCTGATATCAGCGGCGCGGGCACCTGAGCCAGTCCGACGCCTTCGATGGCCGCGCCGACCAGCGTCGGGAAATCGTGGCCGATGAAGGATCCGGATACGGCAAGTTCGATCGAGCGGCCATTGTCGTTCAGCGACCATGGCGCCAGCCCGCCGTTCGAGCGCCGCAACCGCAGGCAGGCGTGATTGCGCAAATCGTCCGGACGCTTCGGCCGGCCGCGGCGCGCGAGATAGTCCGGGCTGCCGACGATGGCGAACGGGAACGGCTTGGTCAGGCGCACCGCGACCATGTCCGGGTTGATGAACTGGCCCATCCGGATGCCGGCATCGAAACCTCCGGCGGCGAGGTCGATCAGCTCTTCGCTGGCGGCGAGCTCGACCTCGATCTCGGGATAGGCCTTGCAGAACGAGGCGATCAGCGGCTCCAGCAGGATCGGCACCACCGAGCGCGGCACGGTGAGGCGCAGCAGCCCGGCCGGCTTCTGCCCGAGCTCGCGCGCGGCCCCGCTTGCGGCAACCAGTTCCTCGAACGCCGGCCGCGCGCGCGCCAGGAAGCGCTCGCCGGCCTCGGTGAGGCCGACGCTGCGGGTCGTGCGGATGAACAGCACCGCGCCGAGGCGCGCCTCGAGCGCGCGCACCGCCTGGCTGATCGCCGACGGTGTGACCGCGAGCTCGGTCGCCGCGCGGCGAAAGCTGCGGTGCTGGGCGACGCTGAGAAACGCCTCCACGCCGTCGAGCGCGCCCTGCCGGACTGTGAAGTTCTGCTTCATGGCCCGTCAACATTATCGCGAATAGTCCTCCGCGGAAAGCCGCCCTAGATCGGAAGCGACAGCGCGACGCGCGCTGATCGACGCGACATCACGACCTCAGTCGTGAACGGAGACATGCGACCGATGAAAGCAATCCGTCACACAATCTTCGCCCTCACCCTCACTCTGATAGGCGCCACCTCCATGACCGCTCCATCCCCCGCCCAAGCACAGGCTCAAGGACAAGCACAAGCCATTTCCACCATCACCACCGGCGTGATGGTCATCCTGACCGTCAAGCCGGGCATCACCCGCGAGCAAGTGATGGCCGTGATGCCGGATGAAATCCGCCAGACCGTGCAGCTCTATCTCAACGGCAAGGTTCGCGAATGGTATTCGCGGTCCGACGGGCGCGGCGTCGTCTTCCTGCTCGATGCCAAGGACACCTCCGAGGCGCACGCGATCATGGAGGGCCTGCCATTGTCCAAGCTTGATATCATGGACCACGACTACATCGCGGTCGGTCCGCTGCTGCCGCTCCGCCTGCTGGTTGGCAAGCCCTGAGCACCGCGCCGAGGTCGGACCCGATCGACGGGTTCGACCTCTCTCTCCGGATCGACCAACAGAGGACGCCGGCCGTGCCGATCAGTCTCAACATTCCATTCCTGCTCAGCGTAGCCGGAGCGTTTCTGGCGAGCGCCGTGGTGGCCTCAACCTATGTCTGGCCGGCGCTCCGCACGATGCCGCGCCAAGAGGCGCTCCGGCTGCTCGCGGCTTTCCATGCCTTCCGGTTTCTCGGAATGAACTTCCTGGTCACCGGCTTCGTGTCGCCGCAGGTGAATCCGGTGTTTGCCGGCGCGGTCGGCTGGGGCGATCTGACCGCTGCCGTTCTCGCGCTGCTCGCGATGGCAGCCCTGTCGTGGCGCTGGCCGATCGCCATCCCGATCGTCTGGCTCTTCAATATCTGGGGCACGCTGGATCTGCTCAACGCCTATTACATGGGCGCGACGAAGAACGCGGATCCCGGCCTGTTCGGCGCCGGCATCTATATTCCGGCACTGTATGTGCCGTTGCTGCTGGTCAGCCACGTGATGGTGTTCATGCTGCTGATGCGGGCCGAGAAGGCAGAGGCGTAGTGCGGAGCGCAACGCTCCATCAACATCGTCCGGGCGCAGGCCGGGACCCATACTCCGCGGCCGATGTCGTGGTCGGGATTCGTCGTTCCGGTTCTGCTCAACAACACGCATTCGTGGTTATGGGTCCCGGCCCCCGTGCGCAATTGCGCACTAGGCCGGGACGACGGCGCGCTTGTGGCACGGCTAGCGGCACCAACCTCAAAACGGCAGCGCCACGCCGGTCTTGATCTCCTTCAGGATCACGTTGGTGCGGACGTGGCGGATGCCGGGGATGCGGAACATGAATTCGTCCAGGAATCTATTGTAGGCGTCCATGTCGCGCACGACGACGCGCAGATGATAGTCGGCGTCGCCTGTTGTCGCGAAGCATTCGAGCACCTCGCGGCGCTGCATCACCCGCGCAACGAACTCGTCGACGAATTTGACGTCGTGCCGCTCGAGCGAGACGTGCAGGATCGCCGAGGTCGCAAAGCCGGCGCGCTCGCGCGCCACCAGCGCCGAATAGCCTGAAATAACGCCGGACTCTTCCAGCGCACGGACCCGGCGCCAGCACGCCGAGGTCGACATCCCGACAATTTCCGCGAGTTGCTGGTTGGTGGCGCGGCCGTCCTTTTGCAGTTCGGCGAGAATTCGCTCGTCTTGCTCTTCGACCATCGATAAGCTCCATTTCGGTAAAATCTACCAAATCATGACGTCTTGGACAATCTTCTACCGAATTTGAGCCTGATGGAGAACGGATAGGTAAGACCTACCAGGCGTCAGGGCATAGCCTTGTCCGATCAGACATTTCGATTCCCGAAAGGGTCACCCATGGGACAGATGCCGCTGCTCGACGCTTACCAGTTGTCCGAGCGCTACAGCAGGGAACGCGGCCGGGTCTTCCTGACCGGCACGCAGGCGATCGTCCGCGTCGCGCTCGATCAGATCAGGCGCGACCGCGCGAGCGGACTGAACACTGCGGGCTTCATCTCCGGCTATCGCGGCTCGCCGCTCGGCGGCGTCGATCTCGAACTGTGGAAGATCAAGCAACTGCTCGAGGACAGCCGCATCGAGTTCCTGCCCGCGGTGAACGAGGACCTCGCCGCAACCGCGGTGCTCGGCTCGCAGCAGGTCGAGACGCAGAGGGACCGCGAGGTCGATGGCGTGTTCGGGCTGTGGTACGGCAAGGGTCCCGGCGTCGATCGCTCGGGCGATGCGTTGAAGCACGGCAATGCCTATGGCTCCTCGCCGCATGGCGGCGTGCTGGTCGTCGCCGGCGACGATCATGGCTGCGTGTCATCCTCGATGCCGCACCAGTCCGATGTCGCCTTCATGAGCTGGTTCATGCCGACGCTGCACCCGGCCGATGTCAGCGAATATCTCGCGTTCGGCGAGTACGGCTACGCGCTCAGCCGATTTTCCGGCATGTGGGTCGGCTTCAAGGCGATCTCGGAGATCGTCGAGTCCGGCGCCTCGGTTGAGCTGCCCGCACCGCGCCGCTTCATACAGCCGGATTTCGTGCCGCCGCCGGGCGGCCTGCATTATCGCTGGCCGGATCTGCCGGGCCCGCAGATCGAGGAGCGGCTGGAGGCGAAGAAGCACGCGGTCTACGCGTTTGCAAAAGCCAATCCGATCGACCGTCGCATCTACGACATCAAGGGCGCAACCTACGGCATCGTCACCACAGGCAAGGCGCATCTCGATTTGATGGAGGCGTTGCGGCTGGTCGGCCTCGACGAGGCCGCATGCCGCCGCTTCGGCATCGACATCTACAAGGTCGGCATGGTGTGGCCGCTGGCGCTGCACGACGCGATGGAGTTCGTGACCGGCAAGCGCGAGATATTGGTGGTCGAGGAGAAGCGCGGCATCATCGAGAGCCAGTTCAAGGAATATTTCTACGACTATCCCGGCGCCAAGCCGGAGCGGATGGTCGGCAAGCATGACGAGCGTGGCGCACGGCTGATCTCCTGGACCGGCGAGTTGTCGCCGCGGATGCTGGCCGATGTGCTGGCGCGGCGGCTCGATCCGATGTTTCCCGAACTTCAGCTCGCGCGCCGCGCCGCTGCGCTGGTGCCGGAACCGGATCGGAGCATCGCGGTGCCGGGCGCGACGCGCACGCCGTATTTCTGCTCGGGCTGCCCGCACAACACGTCGACGAAAGTGCCCGAGGGCTCGAAAGCGCTGGCCGGCATCGGCTGCCACTTCATGGCGAGCTGGATGGACCGCGAGACCTCGTCGCTGATCCAGATGGGCGGCGAAGGCGTCAACTGGGCGGCGTCGTCGAAATTCACCGGCAACAGCCACGTGTTCCAGAATCTCGGCGAAGGCACTTACTATCACTCCGGCTCGATGGCGATCCGGCAGGCGATCGCAGCCAAAGCCAATATCACCTACAAGATCCTGTTCAACGACGCGGTGGCGATGACCGGCGGCCAGCCGGTGGACGGGCCGGTCAGCGTGCAGGCGATCGCGCACTCCGTCCGCGCCGAGGGCGTCTCACGCATCGCGCTGGTTTCGGACGACCCCAAGCATTTCTCGCCGGCCGATCTGCCGGTTGGCGTCACGATTCATCCGCGAGGGGAGATGGACGCCGTGCAGCGCGAGCTGCGCGAAATTTCCGGCGTCACCGTACTGATCTATCAGCAGACCTGCGCCACCGAGAAGCGCCGCCGCCGCAAGCGTGGCACGATCGCCGATCCCCAACGCTTCGCCTATATCAACGACCTCGTCTGCGAAGGCTGCGGCGACTGCTCGGTGGAATCCAACTGCCTCAGCGTCGAGCCGAAGGAGACGCCGTTCGGCCGCAAGCGCAAGATCAACCTCTCGACCTGCAACAAGGACTTTTCCTGCCTCAACGGCTTCTGCCCGAGCTTCGTCACCATCGAGGGCGGCAAGCGGCGGGCCAAGAGTGCGAGCGCAATCGATCCGCTGGCGCGCGCCGCAATGCTGCCGGCGCCGGAGTTCGCGGCGCTCGACAAGCCCTATGATCTTCTCGTCACCGGCGTCGGCGGCACCGGCGTCATCACGGTCGGCGCGCTGATCGCGATGGCCGCGCATCTCGAGCGGCGCGGCGTCTCGGTGCTCGACTTCACCGGCTTTGCGCAGAAGTTCGGTCCGGTGCTGAGCTTCCTGCGGCTTGCGGCCACGCCCGGCGCGCTGCATCAGGTGCGGATCGACCAGGGCGCAGCCGACGCGCTGGTCGGCTGCGATCTCGTGGTGAGCTCGTCGGCCAAGGCGTCCGGCACCTACCGCAAGGGCATGCGCGCTGCGGTCAACACCGCGGAGATGCCGACCGGCGACGTGGTGCGCTTCCGCGATGCCGACCTCGCCTCGCCTGTTCGCTTGCGCGCCATCGAGCGGGTGATCGGCTCCGGCAACCTCACCACCATCGACGCGAATGCTCTGGCCGAACGACTGCTCGGCGACAGCGTGTTCGCCAACATCATGATGCTCGGCTTCGCCTGGCAACAGGGCCTGGTGCCGGTGTCGCTGGACGCGGTGACGCGCGCGATCGAGCTGAACGGCGTCGCCGTCGAGCGCAACAAGCAGGCGCTGGCCTGGGGACGGCTCGCGCTTGCCGATCCGGACTTCCTACCGAAGCCAGACGATGTTGCGGCCAATGTTCCCGAGACGCTGGAGCAGATGATCGCGCGCCGCGCCGATTTCCTGCGCGATTACCAGGACGACGCGTATGCCGCGCGCTACCGCGCAACGGTCGATCGCGTGCGCCGCGCCGAGGCGTCGTTCGGGAGCGACACTCTCGCCGACGCCGTTGCCCGCTCGCTGTTCAAGCTGATGGCCTACAAGGACGAATATGAGGTGGCGCGGCTCCATATGCAGACCGGCTTCCTCGACGAGCTCAAGCATAAGTTCGACGGCGACTTCACGGTGCAATACCACCTTGCGCCGCCGTTGCTGCCGGCGCGGCGCGACGCGCGCGGACGGCCGAGGAAGCGCGCGTTCGGGCAGTGGATCCAGACGCCGTTGCGTCTGCTCGCGCGACTGAAGGTGCTGCGCGGCACGCCGTTCGACGTATTCGGCTACACCGCGGAGCGCCGCGCCGAGCGTGAGCTGATCACGTGGTACGAGGCGCTGATCGAAACACTGCTCGGCAAGCTCGATGCGGCGCGCCTGCCCGACCTGGTCGCAATCGCAAAGGCGCCGATGGAGATCCGCGGCTATGGGCCGGTGAAGGACGCCGCGATCGACAAGACCAGGGCGGAGGTGGCGCGGCTCACCGCGCTTCTTGCCTCCGCCCCGTCAGATACGCACGATGGCTCAGGCCGCCGCGCCGCGCTTGGCGGGTGAGATCAACCCGGCCAGGACGGTCGCGATCACCGCCACCACGATGTTGAGCAAGAGCGCGCCGAGCCCGACATAGAAGGTATAGCTGGTATCGCCGAGCGAGATGCTGGCCAGCGGCTTCAGCCCGTTGCTCCACGCCGTGTAGGTGCCCCAGCCGATGCCGACCGCCCAGCCGAGCAGCAGGCCCTCGGCGCGGAACCAGACGGTGAACAGGCCGAACACCAGCGCCGGCAGTGTCTGCACGATCCAGAGGCCGCCGAGCAGTTGCAGGTCGAGTGCATATTGCGTCGGCAAGAACAGGATGAAGGCGAGCGCGCCGACCTTCACCACCAGCGAGGTGATCTTCGCCACCGACGCCTCACCGGCATGCGAGATGCCGGGATTGACATAGTGCTTCCAGACATTGCGGGTGAACAGGTTGGCGGCGCCGATGCTCATCACCGCCGCCGGCACCAGCGCGCCGATCGCGATCGCCGAGAACGCGAAGCCTGCGAACCATTCCGGGAACAACGTCTTGAACAGCGTCGGCACCACGTCGTTCGGCGACGTCACCTTGATCCCTGCGGCATAGGCCATGTAGCCGAGCAGCGCGATCAGGCCGAGCAGCAGTGTATAGGCCGGCAGCAGGATCGCGTTCTTGCGGATGGTATCCGCCGACTTCGAAGCGAAGATGCCGGTCAGCGTGTGCGGATACATGAAGGCGGCCAGCGCCGAGCCGAGCGCCAGCGTCGCATAGGGCAGATATTGCGCGCCCTTCAGCGTCAAGCCAGTGGCGCCGCCCTTGGCTGTGAAGGCGTCGTTGGCGGCCGAGAACACCGCGCCATAGCCGCCGAGCTTCGAGGGCACCACCACCACCGCCGTCAGCACCACGATGTAGATCATGATGTCCTTGACGAAGGCGATCAGCGCCGGTGCACGCAGGCCGGAACTGTAGGTATAGAGCGCGAGGATCACGAAGGCGGCGATGATCGGCAGCTCGCCGGTCAGGCCCATCGCCTTGATCACGACCTCCATGCCGATCAGCTGCAACGCGATATAGGGCATGGTCGCGACCAGGCCGGTCAGCGCCACCGCGAGCTCGAGCGCACGCGAACCGTAGGCGCCGTGGACCACATCCGCGGCGGTGACATAGCCGTTGGCATGCGCCTTCTTCCACAGCACCGGCATCACGGCGAACACGAAGGGATACACGATGATGGTGTAGGGCAGCGCGAAGAAGCCGTAGGCGCCGACCGCATAGACCAGCGCCGGCACCGCGATCACGGTGTAGGCGGTGTAGAAATCGCCGCCGACCAGGAACCAGGTGATCCAGGTGCCGAACTGGCGGCCGCCGAGGCCCCATTCGTCGAGATGCTCGTTCACCGGGCCGGATTTCCAGCGCGCGGCGAAGAAGCCCATCACGGTGACGAGCGCGAAGAAGAAGATGAAGACGGAAAGCGCCACCCAGGCGATATGATCGGTCATGGCTGCCCCCTCACCGCTGCTCGTCGGCATCGGGCCGGCGGCTGCGATAGACCAGCCAGATCAAGAGCGAGGAGATCGGCACCCAGGCGAGCTGGTACCAGTAGAAGAAGGGAAAGCCGAACAGCGACGGCTCGGCAAAATTATAGAACGGCACCCATAGCAAGCCGATGAACGGCAGCAGCAACAGAATCCACATGGTTCACTCCCCAGCCCGAGGCCTGATCCAAACCGGCGGTGTTGCCGGCGTCCCGTCATCAACGACCCCAGGAACCATTCGTTGCGTCTAGAATCACGGTTGCGGCATGGCGATGCAAAAAGATGTGATCGGCGTCCCGGGCGGCAGTCTAGTCCGCCTTGATACCGGCGTCCTCAATCACCTTGCGCCAGCGCACCTCCTCGCCAGCAAAATAGCGGTCGAGGTCTGCGGGCGGTGCAGCGACCATCACGAGGCCCTCATTGACGCTGAGCTTCCTGAAGGCCGCCGCCTGCACCGCCCTGGCGGCTGATTTGTTGAGGCGGTCGATGATGTCGGGAGGCGTGTTCGCAGGTGCGTAAAGCCCGTACCAGGATTCCGCCGCGTAGCCGGGTACACCGGCTTCCGACACGGTTGGCAATTTCGGGAACGACGGCGAGCGCTCGGTCGAGGTCACGGCGATCGCGCGCAGCTGCCCGGCCTCGACCAGCGACGCGCAGCTTGCGACGGTCGTGAACATCACCTGGATCTGGCCGCCCAACAGGTCGGTGATCCCTGGCGCGGCGCCCTTGTAGGGCACGGTGGTCAGGTTGACGCCGGCCATGTGCTTGAACAACTCACCGGCGAGATGCGCCGAGGTGCCGGTGCCGTAGGTTCCGTAGGACAGCTTTTCCGGATCGGCCTTGGCGACTGCGATCAGGTCCGCGATCGACTTGATCGGCGAGGACGGATTGACCACCACGACGTTGAACGAGCGCGCCACCAGCGCCACCGGCGCAAGGTCCTTGTGCGGATCATAGGGCAGCTTGCGGTAGAGACTCGGGTTGACCGCGTTGGCGAAGGTCGCCATCAGCAGCGTGTAGCCGTCGGGTGGGCTCGCGGCGACGCTCTGCGTGCCGATGATGGTGCCCGCGCCCGGCTTGTTCTCGATGATGACCGTGACGCCGAGATCCTTCTGCATTTCCTGCGCCAGCGTGCGCGCCACGACGTCGGTGCCGCCGCCCGGCGCGAACGGCACCACGATCTTGACGACGTGGTCGGGATAGGCGGCGCGTGCAGGCGTGTGCAGCAGCACGGATGCTGCGAGCGCGAACAGAAACGATGCGAGGAGACGAAGCGGCATGGCAGGCCCCGGCGGCAGACGGTGCATTCTTGATACACGCACATGCCATGCAAGGGATGCCGGGCGGTCATGACCAGCGGATGAGCGGTGCCCCGCTAGACCCGTCATCCTGCGGAGCAAGCTCTTGCGAGCCTCGAAGGATGACGGGGAGAGATCGGAGTACGTCCTTCGCACAAAGACGGTTACACCGTCTCACGAATACGGATTGATCAGCTTCTGCTGCTCGGTCGCGTGGCGCACCAGGAGATCGATGAAGGTGCGCACCTTGGCCGAGAGATGATGGCGATGCGGATAGATCGCGTTCATGGTGAGCTCAACCGGCCGGTACTCGGGCAGCAGCCGCACCAATTGTCCGGACTCCAGCTCGTCGCGGACCAGGAAGCCCGCCGCGAGGAAGACACCGACGCCGGCGAGCGCAGCGAGCTTCAGCGTCTCGCCGCTGTTGGAGACGAGGTTGCCCGTAACCCGCACCGCAGCCGGTGTGCCCCTGCGATCGGTGAAGTGCCAGTCGTCGCCATAGGGGTAGTTGGCGTGGCGCATGCAGTTGCGCGCCGCGAGATCGGCGAGCTGGTCGGGCTTGCCGTGTTGCGCGATATAGCCGTGCGACGCGCACAGCACGTGGCGCCAGGTCGCGATGGTGCGCACGATCAGGCTGGAGTCCGGCGGCGGGGTCATGCGCACCGCGAGATCGTAATTCTCGTCGATCAGGTCGGCGTTGCGCTCGCCGATGGTGAGATCGACTTTGACCTCGGGATAGGTCGCGAGGAACTCGGCCACCGCGGGCGACAGGAATTGGACCAGATGGGTGTTGGTGAAAATCCGCAGCGTGCCGCGCGGCACCGATTGCTGCGCGCCGGCGACCTCGTCGGCCTGTTCGATGTCGGCGAGGATCTGGATGCAGCGGTCGTAGTAGGCCTGGCCGACCTCGGTCAGGCTGACCTTGCGCGTGGTGCGGTTGAGCAGCCGGGCGCCGAGCCGGTCCTCCAGCGACTGCACGTGGTTGCTCACCATCGTCGTGGACATGTTGAGCTTGCGGCCGGCCGCGGAAAAGCCGCCGGAATCCACGACCCGGACGAACGCGGTCAAACTGGTCAGGCGATCCATGCGGCAGGGTCCGGATTATCAGCGCTGGCTTGATAATGCTTCCAGTTTTATCGGGATTATCACAGCGGGGAGGACATTGCATCTAAGGCCGTAACCGGCGCCCTTTCTGGAAGGACGCAAGATGTTCGGCCAGGAGACGACCATGTCGACCACCACCTATCCCCCTGAAGAAGCAACCAAAATCGGTCTCCGCCCGTCGCGGCAGACGGTCAAGCGGGTGAGCCTCGGACTCGCCGCCCTGCTCGGCATCGCCGTCGCCAGTGACTTCGGCTACGACTACTTCACCACCGGCCGTTATCTGGAGTCTACCGACGACGCCTATGTGAAGGCGGACTCCACCATCATCGCGCCGAAGGTGTCGGGCTACATCGCCCAGGTGCTGGTCACCGACAACCAGCCGGTGAAGGCCGGCCAGCTGCTGGCTCAAATCGACGACCGCGACTACCGCACCGCGCTCGGCCAGGCCAAGGCCGACGTGAACGCCGCGGAAGCCGCGGTGCGCAACCTCGATGCGCAGCTCGAATTGCAGCAGCCGATCATCGACCAGGGCACCGCCGACGTCACCGCCGCCGAGGCCAATCTGAAATTCGCCCAGGAGGAGCAAACCCGCTACGACGGGCTGATGAAATCCGGCTCCGGCACCATTCAACGCGCGCAGCAGACCGACGCGGCGTTGCGCGCCAACACGGCGCAATTGCAGCATGCGAAGTCGGCGCTGTCGGCGGCGCAGCGCAAGGTCGACGTGCTGACCACGCAGCGTGCTCAGGCGGTGGCGCAGGTCGACCGCGCCCGTGCGGTCAAGCAGCAGGCCGAGTTGAACCTGTCCTACGCGGGGATCACCGCGCCGGTCGACGGCACGGTCGGCGCCCGCACGCTGCGCGTCGGACAATATGTGCAGGCCGGCACCCAGCTGATGGCGGTGGTGCCGCTGGATGCGGTCTATGTAGTCGCCAATTTCAAGGAGACGCAGCTGACCCATGTGCGCAACGGCCAGCCGGTCGAGCTCACCGTCGACAGTTTCCACGGCACCACGCTGAAGGGCCATGTCGACAGCCTGTCGCCGGCGAGCGGCCTCGAATTCGCGCTGCTGCCGCCCGACAACGCCACCGGCAACTTCACCAAGATCGTGCAGCGCGTGCCGGTCAAGATCGTGCTCGACGATCACAGCCTGACCGGCCTGCTGCGGCCGGGCATGTCGGCGATCCCGACCGTCAACACCAAGGCGACGGTGCTGGCCGAGCGCGAGGAGAAGCGGCGGCTGGCGTCGGCGATGCGGGCAAACGGCGGTTAGCGCAAAGCACTTCTTCAACTAGCTTGACGCGATCGATCACCGCAACGGTGGTCGATCGCGTTTTTTGTGTTCTCCATCCTGCTCGCTTCTCCTTCGTGCCGCAGCCGCCGACGGCAGGGCTCCCTCCCCCTTCCGGAGGAGGGAGCCAATCCAGCGTGCTCACCTCACCTATCGACAGGGCTGAGATCAGCCATCGTGTCGAGCTGCTGGCCGCCACGAATGCCGGAGGCGCTAGGCATCCCGATTATCAACCTCTGCCGGACAATCCTTCCACTCCTTCCCGGATTATCGAAACCGGCCGCCTAATACATGTTGTGGGGGCCAGTAAGGACGACCCCGATGACCACACTTCAGCCCACAGCTAACGCCGTCCCCATTCCCAACCCCGCCGCGCCTGCAACACCGGCGGTCCCGACCAGGACCTGGATCGCGGTGATCGGCGCCACGCTCGGGGCGTTCATGGCGGTGCTCAACATCCAGATCGTCAACGCCTCGCTCGCCGACATTCAGGGCGGCATCGGCGCCGGCATCGACGATGGCGGCTGGATCTCGACCTCCTATCTGATCGCCGAGATCGTGGTGATCCCGCTCTCCGGCTGGCTCGCGCGGGTGTTCTCGGTGCGCATCTATCTGCTCACCAACGCGCTCCTGTTCCTGGTGTTCTCGGCGGCCTGCGCGCTGGCGCAGGACCTGCCGCAGATGATCGCGTTGCGGGCCGTGCAGGGCTTCACCGGCGGCGTGCTGATCCCGATGGCGTTCACGCTGATCATCACGCTGCTGCCAAAGGCAAAGCAGCCGATCGGGCTTGCGCTGTTCGCGCTGTCGGCGACGTTCGCTCCCGCGATCGGCCCGACCATCGGCGGCTATCTCACCGAGAACTGGGGCTGGCAGTACATCTTCTACGTCAACCTGGTGCCCGGCGCGTGATGATCGCGATGCTGTTCGTCTCGCTCGAGCCGAGCCCGATGAAGCTGTCGTTGCTGCGCCAGGGCGACTGGCTCGGCATCATCTCCATGGCGATCGGCCTCGCCGCGCTGCAGACCGTGCTGGAAGAAGGCAACAAGGACGACTGGTTCGGCTCGCCCTTCATCGTCCGCCTGTCTGTCATCGCGGCCGTCGCGCTGGTCGCCTTCCTGATCGTCGAATTCACCGTCGAGAAGCCGCTGCTCAATCTGCGCCTGCTCGCCCGCCGCAATTTCGGCTTCGGCATGCTGGCGAACTTCCTGATGGGCATTGCGCTGTATGGCTCGGTGTTCATCCTGCCGCAGTATCTGGCGCGCATCCAGGGCTACAACTCCGAGCAGATCGGCATGGTGCTGGCATGGACCGGCCTGCCCCAGCTCGTACTGATCCCGCTGGTGCCGAAACTGATGCAGCGCTTCGACCCCCGCATCGTCATCGGTGTCGGATTTGCACTGTTCGCCGGCTCCAACTTCATGAACATCTACATGACCAACGACTATGCCGCCGATCAGCTGCTTTGGCCGAACGTCGTCCGTGCCGTCGGTCAGGCGCTTGCCTTCGCTCCGCTGTCGGCGGTTGCAACGGCCGGAATCGAAGCGGAGAACGCCGGATCGGCGTCAGCGCTGTTCAACATGATGCGCAACCTCGGCGGCGCGATCGGCATCGCCGCGCTGCAGACACTGCTGACCAAGCGCGAGCAGTATCATTCCAACGTGCTGATGCAGTCGGTCTCGCTGCTGGAGGAGGCAACCCGCAACCGGATCGCGCAGCTGACGCAGTATTTCATGAACCACGGCGTCGCCGACCAGGCCGAAGCCGCTCATCGCGCGACCGCCGCGATCGGCAAGGTCGTGCAGAAGCAGGCCTACATCCTGGCCTTCAGCGACACCTTCTATCTGCTCGGCGTGGCGCTGATCATCGCGCTGGTCGCGACCCTGGTCCTGAAGAAACCGGGCCAGTTCGCTGGCGGCGGCGGCGCACACTAGCAATCCCAGACCCAACCAAGGAGAACGACCATGAAACCCCGGATGAACTTCTATCAGGCTGCCCCCGAGACGATCAAAGCGCTGGTAGCCGTGGAGAGCCAGATCAGCGCGAGCGGCCTCGAGCAGTCGCTGATCGAGTTGGTCAAGACCCGCGCCTCCCAGATCAACGGCTGCGCCTACTGCATCAACATGCACACCGAGGACGCCCGCAAGCATGGCGAGACCGAGCAGCGGCTCTATCTGCTCAACGCCTGGCGCGAGTCGCCGCTCTACTCCGAGCGCGAGCGCGCGGCGCTGGCCTGGACCGAGGCATTGACGCTGGTGTCGGAAACGCACGCACCTGACGCCGACTACGAGGCGGTGCGTGCCGAGTTTTCGGATAGCGAGCTGGTCAACCTGACCACGCTGATCGGCGCCATCAACGCGTGGAACCGGATCGCGATCGGCTTCCGCGCAGTGCACCCGGTGAAGGTGAAAGTGGCGGCGTAGATTCCTCCCGCCGTCATTCCGGGCTCGCGCCAAGCGGCGCGCCCCGGAATGACAAGCGGAGGGTCCCGCGCTAAACCGCGGTCGCCTTCGCGAACTCGACGTAGATCTCGCGCAGGCGGTCGGTGATCGGGCCGACCTTGCCGCTGCCCACGGTCTTGCCGTCGATCGCGACCACGCCCTGCACGAACACCGAGGCGCTGGTGATGAAGGCTTCCTTGGCGGCAAGCGCTTCCGCGACCGTGAAGGCGCGCTCCTCGATGCGGAGCTGGCGCTCCTCGGCGAGCTTGACCACCGCCTTGCGGGTGCAGCCGGGCAGGATCTCGTTGCCGTTGTGCCGGGTCACGATGACATCGTCCTGGGTGACGATGAAGGACGAGGACGAACCGCCCTCGGTGACCTTGCCGTCTTCGATCATCCAGGCTTCGCCGGCGCCGGCCGCAGCCGCGGCCTGCTTGGCCAGCACCTGCGCCAACAGCGCCACGCTCTTGATGTCGCGCCGCTCCCAACGGATGTCCGGCACCGTGATGACGTTGATGCCGGTCTTGGCCGAGGGCGCGTTGATGATGTCCTTTTCCGAGGTGAACATCACGAGGGTCGGCTTGACGTTCGCCTCCGCCTTCGGGAAGGCGAAGTCACGTCCCGAGTCGGCGCCGCGGGTGACCTCGAGATAGACCATGCCGTTGACCAGGTCGTTGCGCTTGACCAGCTCCTTCTGGATCTCCTCGATCCGCTCCAGCGTCTCCGGCAGCGCCAGCTGGATCTCGCCAACCGAGCGCTTCAGCCTGGCCAGATGCGAGGCGTTGTCGATCAGCTTGCCCTCGAGCACCGCCGCCACCTCGTAGATCCCGTCGGCGAACAGGAATCCGCGGTCGAACACCGAGACCTTGGCCTCGGAATGCGGCACGTACGAGCCGTTGACGTAAGCGATCTTTTCCACGCGAGTTCTCCTGCGGACGGAAGGCGAAGTTTCAGGCCTTCCTATACGCAAATTGTTAACGGGGGAAAACCCTTCCGCGCCGTCATTCCGGGGCGCGCCACTTGGCGCGAGCCCGGAATCCATTTCACAACCGGCGATGCGGCCCAATGGATACCGGGCTCGCGCTACGCGCGCCCCGGAATGACGAGGGGAAAGGTCCTGCCCTAATGCTGCAGGATCTTCGACAAGAACTTCTGCGCGCGGTCGCTGCGCGGCGTCCCGAAGAAGTCGGCCTTCTTGGCGTCCTCGACGATCTCGCCGCGGTCCATGAAGATGACGCGGTCGGCGACCTTGTTGGCAAAGCCCATTTCGTGGGTCACCACCATCATGGTCATGCCTTCGCGGGCGAGGTCGACCATGACGTCGAGCACCTCGCTGATCATCTCTGGATCGAGCGCCGAGGTCGGCTCGTCGAACAGCATCGCGATCGGGTCCATCGCCAGCGCCCGGGCGATCGCGACGCGCTGCTGCTGACCGCCTGACAGCTCGGCGGGATACTTCTTGGCATGATCCTTCAGCCCGACGCGCTCCAAAAGCTTCATGCCCTTGGCCATGGCGTCGCTATGCTTGCGGCCCAAGACCTTCTCCTGCGCGAGGCAGAGATTGTCGATGATCCGCAGATGCGGGAACAGCTCGAAGTGCTGGAACACCATGCCGACGCGCGAGCGCAGCTTCGGCAGGTCGGTCTTGGGATCGTTGACCTTGACGCCGTCGAGCGTGATGTCGCCACCCTGGATCGGCTCCAGCGCGTTGACGCATTTGATCAGCGTCGACTTGCCCGAGCCGGACGGGCCGCAGACCACCACCACCTCGCCCTTGGCGACGCTGGTGGTGCAGTCCTTCAGCACCTGGAAGGTCGGCCCGTACCATTTATTGACGTGATTGATCTCGATCATGATGGCTCAGCTTTTTGTTTAGGCATGACCTTATCGGAAAACCGGTTCCCACTTTTCCGGGTCATGCCTTAGCGAACAATGGCAATGCGCGACTGCAGGCGGCGGACGCCGAACGACGCGACACAGGAAATGACGAAGTAGACCAGCGCGGCGAACAGGTACATTTCGACCAGACGGCCGTCGCGCTGCGCGACCTTGCTGGCGGCGCCGAGGAAGTCCGGGATCGACAGCACGTAGACCAGCGAGGTGTCCTGGAACAGCACGATGGTTTGCGTCAGCAGCACCGGCAGCATGTTGCGGAACGCCTGCGGCAGCACGACGTAGCGCATCGACTGCGCGTAGGTCAGGCCGAGCGCGCTGGCCGCGGCCGGCTGGCCCTTCGAGATCGACTGGATGCCGGCGCGCATGATCTCGGAGAAATAGGCCGCCTCGAATGCGATGAAGGTGATCAGCGAGGAGGCGAAGGCGCCGACCGTGATCGGCCGCGACGCGCCGGTCAGCCACTGTCCGATATAGGGCACCAGAAAGTAGAACCAGAAGATCACCAGCACCAGCGGCAGCGAGCGGATGAAGTCGACATAGAAGCCGGCGATGCGCCCGAGCCACTTGTAGCTCGACAACCGCATCAAGGCGATCAGGGTGCCGAACACCAGGCCGCCGAACGCGGCGAGCGCCGTCAGGGTCAACGTGAAGCGCATGCCCTCGAAGAAAAGATAGGGCAGCGCGCGGCGGATGACGTCGAAATCGAAATTGCCGAGCATCGTTATTTGCCCGTGATGTAGCCGGGGATCGCGACATAGCGCTCGAGGAAGCGCATCGCGGTGACCACGACGAAATTGAGGAGGAGATAGAGCACGGTCGCCGCCGTGAAGGCTCGAACACCTGGAACGAGAACTCCTGCATCGAGCGCGCCTCGCCCGTCAGCTCGATCAAGCCGATGGTGATGGCGACCGCGCTGTTCTTGATGGTGTTGAGGAATTCGGAGGTCAGCGGCGGCAGGATGATGCGGAATGCCATCGGCAGCAGCACATAGCGATAGGTCTGCACCGTGGTGAGGCCGAGCGCGGTCGAGGCCTGCTTCTGGCCGCGCGGCAGCGAGGTGATGCCGGCCTGCAACTGCACGGCGACACGCGCCGACATGAACAGGCCGACGCCGATCGCGGCGGTCCAGAACGGCGCGTTCGGCAACTGCTTCAGCCACAGCCCGGCGGACCTCGGCAGCAGCTCGGGCAGCACGAAGAACCACAGGAACAGCTGCACCAGCAGCGGCATGTTGCGGAAGAACTCGACCCAGCAGAAGCCGATCCATGACGCCGTCCGCGACGGCAGCGTGCGCAGCACGCCGATCACCGAGCCGGACGCCAGCGCGATGATCCAGGCGAGCACCGACACCTTGATGGTGACCACCAGTCCCGACAGCAACAGGTCGAGATAGGTGCCGGTCCCCATCGGGTTCGGCTCGAGAAAGATGTGCCAGTTCCAATTATAGTTCACGGGTCCCCCACGCGGCCGCGCCGGTCACGCTCAACGGCAACGTCTGCGCATCCAAACGCGATGCGCCGACGATATGCAAATGTCCGGCCATTCTCCTCCAAAAATGGCCGGACACGCTTGGTTCTTTGGTCCCCCTGGCGGGGCGGCGCTTTGCGCCGCCTCGAACCATGAGGTCTCGGCAGCTTACTTGTACGAATCCGGATCCGGCGAGTCCGACGGCTTGGCGAACTCGTGCTTCAGCTCCGGCCCGAGCTCGACATTGAGGGTCAGGCCCTTCGGCGGAATCTTCTGCATGAACCACTTGTCGTAGATCTTCTCGCCTTCGCCGCTGGTGTAGAGCGCCGCGGTGGCGGCGTCGACGACCTTCTTGAACGGCGCGTCATCCTTGCGCAGCATGATGCCGTAAGGTTCCGGCTTGGAGAACGCATCCTTGGAGATGACGTAGTCGCCCGGCGACTTCGAACCGGCGACGAGGCTGGCGAGCAGGATGTCGTCCATCACGAAAGCGACCGCGCGGTCGGTCTCGACCATCAGGAAGGCTTCGGCGTGATCCTTGGCCGGAATGATGTTGGCGCCGAGGCCGCGCGCGACATTGGCTTCGGTGAGCTGCTTGATGTTGGTGGTACCGGCGGTCGAGACCACCGACTTGCCCTTCAGGTCGTCGATCGACTTGAGCCCGCTCGACTTCTTGAAGACGTAGCGGCTGGCGGTCAGGAAGTGGGTGTTGGTGAACCAGACTTGCTTCTGGCGCTCGGCATTGTTGGTGGTCGAGCCGCATTCGAGGTCGACGGTGCCGTTGGCCATCAGCGGAATGCGCGTCGCCGAGGTGACCGGGTTGAGCTTGACCTCGAGCTTGTCGAGCTTGAGCTCCTTCTTGATCGCATCGACGATCTTGTAGCAGATGTCCATGGCGTAGCCGACGGGCTTCTGGTTGTCGTCGAGGTAGGAGAACGGAATCGAGGAATCGCGGTAGCCGAGCGTGATCGCGCCGGTGTCCTTGATGTTCTTCAGCGTTCCGGTCAGCTCCTCGGCCTGCGCCTGGCTCGCGCCGAGCGCGGCGGCGAGCGCGAAGCCGATGAGATATTTGCGTGTCATACGTCTACTCCTTGCGTGAAAACGGTCGATTTACTGCGTGAGAATGTCGGCGAGGACGGGTGCGATGTAGCGGCGAAACTGTCCGGGATTCTCGCTCATTGGAAAATGACCGAGATGCTCCATGATCGTGACGCTGGCGCCCCCTATAGCCGCTGCCGTCCGCCTCGTGTCCTCAGGCGTGCAGGAGAAATCATACTCGCCCGTGAGCAGATAGAGCTTGCATACTTTAGTATCGATTGACGCGACGCGGCCGCGCAGGTCGCCATCGACACGGTAGAAATACAGGTCGCCCTTGAACACGCCGGGGCCGCCCTGCTTGTAGCCCCACAGCGTTTCCATCCGCGCCGCTTCGGGGCTCTGTGGCGCAATCAGCCCCGACACCAGCGCCGCGCAGACTTCGCCGCCATGGACGTCCGGACGATTGAGCCAGTCGGTGTCATACCACGGCGCCTGGAAATCGGCGGCCTCGAGCCCGATCAATGCGCGGAACTCGGCGGCATGTTCGATCGCAAGGTTGAGAACGATGCGGCCGCCGATCGAGCAGCCCATCACGACCGGCTTCTCCAACCGCAGCGCGCGGCAGAAGGCGCGGATCGTTTCGGTATAGCGCGCGGTGGTGAGTTGGTATTCATCGCCGGTCCAGCTCATCGGCGGATTCGACTTGCCATGCCAGGGCATATCGAAGGCAATGATGCGGAAATTTTCGGCAAATTGCGCGTCCGCGAGCAGATGCCGCCACTGCCGCGCGTCGGATCCCGCGGTGTGCAGGCAGACCAGCGGGATGCCCGTGCCGTTCTCCTCGAAATAAATGCGGTGCAGCTCGCCGCCGATCTCGACGTGAACGTAGCGGCCGACCATCGGCTCGATGTAGCCGTTCATGAGGCGGTCGCCGCGAAATGCTGCCGCGGCAGCGCCAGCAGGTCCTTGAAGTATTGCAGATGCGCCATGAAGGGATGCAGGTCACCCTCCAGCACAGCCTCGCCGCGCTTGGTCAGCGCCAGCAGGTCGTGCCAGCCGGGTTTCGGCTCGGCCTGCCAGTAGGCGGCCCAGGCCTGCGGCGTCGCGCGATAGGCGAAACGCCACGAGCGCATTAGGACTGGCGCAGGCACCAGCTCGACGATGCGCCCAGCGCGGATCACGGCATGAGATGGCCGCGCCATCGGGCCGATCAGGCAGTCGCAATCGAGCAGCCGCCCGCGCGAGACCAGCCGAGGCGCCCGGTCGAGCAATGCGGGAAGGCCGGCAAACGCCGTCGTCACAGCGTCGTCGGTGGCGTCAGGCGATAGCGTCATGTTGTTGGGCAGGTTTCCTCGGCGAGCGCGGCCATGATGACGGCAACCGCCCGTTCTCGCAAGCCGCTGACACCCTTGGGTTCCTCAGATTAATCGCTTGATTAAACCGACCCGCCCGGTCAGTGCGCGGGCTGGAACAGCCGAATTCCTGCTGCCAGGAACTGCCAAATCCCGACGCCCGATCCGGTCAGCTCGTGACCTTTGCGGACCGCCCGTTCTTCGGCGCCTGTGCCATCGCGCGGGCAAGCACCTGGGCTTCCTTCTTCAGCATGTCGGCGAGTTCGCCCTCGCGGCGGCGGATGCGGTCGGTGGCGGCGCCGATCGACAGCGCAGCGACCACCTCGCCGGCATCATCGCGGACCGGAACGCCGACGCCGCCCATGCCGGGGAACGCAGCGTCGAGCAGCACGGTGTGGCCGGCCTTGCGCGCCACCGCGATCCGCTCGCGCAGGAATTTTGGCGTGATGCGCGGCGATTTCGCCAGCCGCGGCACGATCACCTCGATCACGGCCTCGATCTCGGCGTCCGGCAGCCAGACCAGCAGCGCCAGCGCGCCGGCGCCGACACCGAGCGGACGGCGGCTGCCGATCTGCAGATAATTCGGCTGCAACGGGTGGCTGCCGACCGAGCGCGCCAGATACAGCGCCTCGACGCCGGATCGTACCGACAACAGCGCCGTGTCCGCCGAGCGCTCCGACAGCCGCAACAGGCTCGGCTGCGCCAGCTCCGCGATGTCGACCGAGCGGCGCGCGCCGACCGCCATCACCCGCGCCTCCTGGCCGAGCTCATAGGTCTTGGCACCGGTGACCCTGGAGACAAAACCTTCCTCGATCAGCGAATTGAGGATGCGCAGCGCGGTCGCCTTGTTGAGCGAGGTGGTGTCGGCGATGTCGGTCAGCCGCAACGGCGAGCGCTGCGCGAGCACGCGCAGGATCGCGCAGACCTTCTGGATTGCGTTGAACTTGTCGGGTTGGCCCGGATCCGGTGATGGCCTCTTGCGGCTGGTCCGTGCGGTCGCAGTCGTGGAGGCGTTCATGCCCTGGCCTTCCTTGCCTTCAATTCCAAGATCGTGAAGCGGGCACGATGAAGCAACGCGCCCGGCGGCGGCATCCTAAGACGGATGACGCGCGCCGCACACCGTATACTTTCGTCAGATGAAACTTTGATTTCGACTATCTACGCTGCTTTGCAACAATCTGGATATTCGAATTTCGTTTCACGAAATCAGGTACGGTTTGCGCATGATCATCTCGAAAAGCCGCTTCGCACTTTTCCGGATCATGCGAGCCGCAGCCTGCGGATCGTGAAGAGTGCAGCAAGGCTGAGGATGCAGACCGCGGTGAGATAATAGCCCGGCGCAAGCTCGCCGATCAGCGCAAAGCTTCCCATCCAGGTCATGATCGCCGGCCCCATGCCGCCGAACAGCGTGACGCCGATATTGTAGCTCAGGCCGAGGCCGGTCGCGCGCGTCGCCGGCGGAAACAGCTCCGACATCAGCGCGGCCAGCGGCCCGTAATACAGCGCCTTGAGCACGCCGAGCCAGAGCACGCCGAGCAGGATGATCGCAGGCGTCGGCTTGCCCGTGAGCAGCAGGAAGGCCGGGAAGATCGACACCAGCAGCAGCAGCGCAAACAGGATCATGTGCGTGGTGCGTCCGATCTTGTCGGAGACGAAGCCTGCGATCGGCGCCAGCAGCGCGACCGCGGTCTGCGCAGCGAATGCGGCGGTGAAGCCGATCGATGGCGCGAGGTTGAGCGTCTTCACCACATAGGTCGGCATGTAGACGATCAGATAGTTGACGGCGGTCGAGACCGCGAGCGCGCCGATCGCAAGGATCGTGGGGAGCATCTGCCGCGCGAACACTTCCTTGACCGGCGAGTCCTGTTGTCCCGCCGCAGGCGGCGGGGTGGCATCGTCGACATGGTTGCGGATATAGATGCCGACCGGGCCGATCAGCACGCCGAACAGGAACGGCAGCCGCCAGCCCCAGGATTGCAGGTCCTCCGGGCTCATCAGCGAGGTCAGGAGCGCACCAAACCCCGCGCCGAGCAGGCCGCTGACGCCTTGGCTCGCGAACTGCCAGCTGGCGACAAAACCGCGCCGCTCCGGCATGTGCTCGACGAGGAACGCGGTCGAGGAGCCGAACTCGCCGCCGGCGGAAAAGCCCTGCACCAGCCGCGCCAGCATCACCGCGATCGGCGCCAGGATGCCGATGGTCTCAAAGGTCGGCATCAGCGCCAGCACCAGCGTGCCGAACGTCATCAACACGATCGACAGCATCAGCGAGGCCTTGCGGCCGTGACGGTCGGCATAGGCGCCGAGCACGACGCCGCCGATCGGGCGGATCAGGAACGACAGGCCGAAGCTGCCGAAGGTCAGCAGCAGCGAGGTGGTCGGATCATTGGCCGGGAAGAACGCCTTGGAGAGGTAGACCGCGAAATAGGCGTAGACCGAGATGTCGTACCATTCGAGCGCATTGCCAATCGAGGTCGCGACGATCAGGCGGGTGATGTTTTTCTTGGTCGTCACGTCGGCCTGAGAGTTAATCGGCGTCGATAGCGTCATCTAGATTCCTTGGCGAACTCAGGCTTTCTCGCTGCTTCTCTTCTCCTCTCCCCGCAAGCGCGGGGTGAGGGAGCCATCCAGTCGTGCGTCACTTGCGCGGCGTCTCGCCGAGGTCCCAGAACAGGCCGGCCATGATGGTCAGCGCCTCCTCGGTCACCGGCAGCAGGATGTGCTCGTCCGGCGCGTGCTGCGAGCAGCCCGGGTAGGAATGCGGCACCCAGATCGTCGGCAGGCCGAGGCCTTCGGAGAACACGTCGTTCGGCAGCGAGCCGCCGAAGTTCGGCAGCACCGCAGGCGCCTTGCCGGTGGTGGTGCGGATCGAGTTCGCGGCCCAGTCGATCCACGGGCTGTCCATGTCGGTGCGCGAGGCGCCGAAGCGCTGCGCGCCGGAGACCTCGACCATCGGGAAGCCGTTCTTGTGCAGGTAGTCGCGGACCCCATCGATCACTTCGAGATATTTCGTGCCGACCACGAAGCGGAGCTGCAGCACCGCATTCGCCTTGCCGGGAATCGCGTTGGCGGGCTTGTCGATATTGCCCGCCGACATCGCCAGCACTTCCAGCGTGTTCCAGGCATAGAGCCGCTCGGCTGCGGTCAGGCCCTCCTCGCCCCAATCTTCCGCAAGCTGAGGCTCGTCCGCTGTCGGCTTGATCTCGACGTCGGCGAGCGCAGCGCGGACGCGGTTCGAGATCGGCGGCGGTTTGAGGATATCGAGCTTCATGCGGCCCTTACCGTCGACCAGGCTCGCGATCGCATTGGCCAGGATGGTCGCGGGATTGGCCAGCA
The DNA here is from genome assembly GCF_001238275.1 of Bradyrhizobium viridifuturi. Lineage (GTDB taxonomy): Bacteria > Pseudomonadota > Alphaproteobacteria > Rhizobiales > Xanthobacteraceae > Bradyrhizobium > Bradyrhizobium viridifuturi. The sequence goes on along the minus strand of NZ_LGTB01000019.1, from coordinate 40,664 downwards.
CGCCGCCCCAGTTGCCGGAATGGTTGCCGCCTTCGCGCAGATTGACGTCGAGATGGATGCGGTTGCCGCCGCGGCAGCCGAGGAAGATGGTGGGACGTTCCACCGACAGCCGTGGCCCATCCGAGGCAATGAACAGATCGGCCTTCAGCTCCTCGCGATGCGCCTCGCAGACCTCGCGCAGGTCGGGCGAGCCGATTTCCTCGCCGGTCTCGATGATGAACTTGGCGTTGAAGCCGAGCTTGCCGCCGCGCGCCTGCTTCACCGCACGGAGCGCGGCCATGTTGATCGAATGCTGGCCCTTGTTGTCGGCGGTACCGCGGCCATAGGCGCGATCGCCCCTGACCGTGATCTGCCAGGGATTGAGCCCGTCGCGCCATTCGCCGACCATGCCGTCGACGACGTCGCCATGGCCGTAGGTCAGCACGGTCGGCCGCGCGGCATCTTCCTGGTAGTCGGCAATCAGATAGGGGCCGCGGCCGGTCGGCGATTCGATCAGCCTGGTCTTGAAATCGAGCTCGGCGAAGGCCGGCTGCAAATTCTCCACCAGATAGGCGCGCAACGCGTCGGCCTTGTCGGCATTCAGGCTCTCGGTCTGGTAGCCGACCCTGCGATCCAGCTCCTTCAGGAACTGTCCCGATTGAAAATGCTCTCGCACGTTTGCGATTGCGTCTTCCCGTGTCGCCATGATTGTTCCTTCGTCCGGTCGCGTCTTGGCATGATCCCGTCGGATCGCTGCGTCGCACATCCGGATCATGCTTCTGGAGGCCGGCAACCTATCGGGATCGGCCCGCCACCGGAAGGGTGTGAATCGCGAAGGGGCCTTGCCAAAACGTGGGAAGTCGCACCAATTTGATGCGGGACGCCCAACCGGGCAGCAATCGAAGCGGCGCTCAAGGTTTCGACCAAGGTTCTCGACAATGACAAAGCAAATCCGGCTCAACGCCTTTGCCATGAACTGCGTGGCGCATCAGTCGCCGGGGCTATGGACCCATCCGCGCGACCGTACCAAGGACTACAACAAGCTGTCCTACTGGACCGACCTCGCAAAGACGCTGGAGCGCGGCCGGTTCGACGGACTGTTCCTCGCCGACGTGCTCGGGGTCTACGACGTCTATGCCGGCAATCCGGATGCGGCGCTGCGCAACGCGGCGCAGACCCCGGCCAACGAACCGCTGATGCTGATCCCCGCGATGGCCGCGGTGACCGAAAATCTCGGCTTCGGCGTCACCAGCAATCTCTCGTTCGAGCCGCCCTACCCGTTCGCCCGGCGGATGTCGACGCTCGACCACCTGACCAATGGCCGCGTCGGCTGGAACGTGGTGACCGGCTATCTCGATTCGGCGGCGCGCGGCGCCGGCAAGGACAAGCAGACCGCGCATGACGACCGCTACGAGCTCGCTGACGAATATATGGAGCTGGTCTACAAGCTCTGGGAAGGCAGCTGGGAGGACGACGCTGCGATCCGCGACGTCGCGCGCGGCATCTTCACGGATCCGTCGAAGGTGCACCGTGTGCAGCACGAGGGCGCCAACTACCGGCTCAACGCGATCCATCTGTCGGAGCCGTCGCCTCAGCGCACGCCGGTGCTCTATCAGGCCGGCACCTCGCCACGCGGCCGGCAATTCGCCGCCGAGCACGCCGAATGCGTGTTCATGTCGGGCCCGTCAGCCAAGGTGATCGGCCCGCGGGTGTCGGCGATCCGCGAACTCGCGGCAGCGAAGGGCCGCAACGCAGCCGAGATCCTGATGTTCTCGATGATGTGCATCGTCGTGGCGCCGACCGAGGCCGAGGCCAAGGCGAAGTACGCGGAGTACCGCAGCCATATCAGCCACGAAGGCGCGCTGGCGCTGATGTCGGGTTGGACCGGGGTGGACTTCTCGACCTATTCGCTCGACCAGGAGGTGCGGCACGTGCAGAACGATGCCGGCCGCTCCGCGATGGACAATGTCACCCGCGCCGATCCCGACCGGGTCTGGACCGTGCGCGAGGTCGCCGAGCATGTCGGCATCGGCGGCGCTGGCCCCGTGGTCGTCGGAACGCCCGAGCAGGTCGCCGACAAGATCGAGCAATGGTTCGAGGACACCGATGTCGATGGCCTCAATGTCGCGTTCGCGATCTCGCCCGGCGACTTCGAAGACATCGCCGACATGCTGGTGCCGGAGCTCGTCAAGCGCGGGCGCTACAAGCAGGACTATGCCAAGGGCACCTTGCGCGAGAAGCTGTTCGGCGCCGGGCGCGCCAAGGTCGACGACACGCATCCGGCAAGCCGGTATCGCGTGAAGCGGAGCGCTGCGGCGGGGTAGACGCCGTCATTCCGGGCGGTCCGCAGGACCGACCCCGGAAATGACGTCCCAACTAATTCACCGAGTTGCTAACCACCACTTCGATCAGCTTCGCACCCGGGCGGCTGAACGCGGATTTCAGCGTGGCCTTCAGCTCCCGCGGATCCGTCACCTTGATCGCCTCGAGCCCGAGCGAGCGCGCGATGCCGGTGAAATCGACGGGCGGATCGATGAAGTCCATGCCGACGTAGTTGTCGTCGCCATGGAAGGCGAGCAGGCGCTGTTTGATGATGCGATAGCCGCCATTGTTCACGATGACGAAGTTGAGCGGCAGCTTGTGGTTAGCTGCGGTCCACAACGACTGGATCGAATACATCGACGAGCCGTCGCCGGAATAGCACACTACCGGGCGCTGCGGATTGGCGAGGCTGGCGCCGACCGCGGCCGGCAGACCCCAGCCGATACCACCGGAAGCCAGCGCGTGATAACCATAGCGGTCGCGATGCGCGCGCAGCGCGATGATCTGGCGCGACGAGGTCAGGCCCTCGTCGACCAGGATCGCATTGTCGGGCATCGCTTCCACGACCTGCAACGCGAGCCAGTCCGGATCGATCGGCGAAGTCTGGCTCGCCTTGGAGATCTGCTCGACCAGCGCCCTGCGCTTCGCCGCCCAGTTCTTCGATGCGAGCGCCGCAAGCCCCTGCTTCGCGCGCGTCTCCAGCGCGCTGCCGCCGAGCTCCTTCAATGCCGGGACCAGCGCACGCAGCGTTTCCTTGACGTCGGCCTTGACCGCGATCTCGGCGCCATAGTTGCGGGCGAGGTCGCTGTCGACCAGCCCGACCTGCACGATCGAGAGCCCGTCCGGCAGCGGATCGACCTCGCTGTAGACCGACATCCGCAAGGGATCGCCGCCGAGCGCGATCAAAAGATCATGCGGCGCCAGCACGTCGCGCGCGACCTTCTGCAGCCGCGCGATCGCGCCCATGAAGCTCGGGCTTTCCGACAGGAAATGCGCGCCATAGGGCGTCGACGATTGCCAGGCCGGGCAGCCCAGCGTCTCGGCGAGGTCGGCGGCTTCGCGCAGCGCATCGCTCTTGACGATCTCGTCGCCGACGACGATCACCGGACGCTCCGCCTTGAGGATGCGCGCGGCCAGTGCTTTCAGCGAATCCTCCGACGGCCGGACGCGGGTGTCGACCCGGGTAGAGCGGCCGAGCTCGATGCCGGCTTCAGCGTTGAGGATGTCGCCGGGCAGCGAGATGAACACCGGCCCGGTGGGCGGCGTGGTCGCGATCTTGGCGGCGCGGCGCACGATGCGCGGCAGATCTTCCAGCCGCGTCACCTCGACCGCCCATTTCACCAGGGGAGTGGCCATCTGCACCAGCGGACCGAACAGCACCGGCTCGGTCAAGCCGTGGCCCTGCTCCTGCTGGCCGGCGGTGAGGATCAGCGGCGTACCGGTGAAGCTCGCGTTGTAGAGCGAGCCCATCGCATTGCCGAGGCCGGGCGCGACATGGACGTTGCAGGCAACGAGCTTGCCGGAGGCGCGGCTGAAGCCATCGGCCATCGCGACGACCAGGCTCTCCTGCATCGCCATCACATAGGTGAGATCGGGATGGTCCTTGAGCGCATGCATGATCGGCAGCTCGGTGGTGCCGGGATTGCCGAACAGATGGGTGACGCCTTCATCCTTCAGCAATGCCAAGAATGCCGAGCGGCCGGTGATGCGATTCTTCATGTTCCCTCCAGCCTGCCAGCACGTTGGCCGACGGCACCGAAAGAGATGACCAAACTTGCGCTTTGGGAGCAATCGAGCGGCCGGTCATGGCCGCATTCCGCAGGCGCGCGCCTGGCGTACCCATGCGAGCACCATGATGATCGCGAGTTCCGGGAAACTCCCTCGGCGGGCAGCGTCGAATTGCGCCGCCGAGATTAACGCTACTTTAGCGAGAGTGTCCTAAAGCGGCGGTTGTTTGTCTCCACCAGGCAGGCCGAAAGCCCGCAGGCCCCGCTTCGATCGCAGGACTGATTCATGGACGCGCTGGCGGCTTGGAACGGCACCAGGCTTGAGAGAGGACCAGGAACGATCAAGCTCGCGAAGCCGGGAATCTATCTCTTCGTGATCGCGTTCTCATCGGTGTACTACCTGGCAAACGGGCCGCTTCTGCTTGGCCACCTCGACCTCGGATGGCACCTCGCCGCCGGAGACCTGATCAGAGAACGCGGCAGCGTCCCGTTCCAGGATCCGTGGTCATTCACCCTCGGCAACAGGCAATGGTATAATCTCTCCTGGCTTTGGGACGTGATCGCCAGCGTGGTGTTTCAATACACGGGATACACCGGCCTCACATTGGCGGTCGTTGCATGTGGCGCGGTGATCGCCGGATATCTCACATCGATCTGCCTCGGCAGCGGCGCCTCGGCGCTCGCGGTCGGTATTTCCGTTCTGACCGCCTGCCTGCTTTACCCGGCTTTTGCGACAGCCCCGAACTCCTATCTCTCGGCGTCGCCAAACACCCCCACCATGGTGTTCTGCGTCATCTTCTACGCGGAGTGCTTGAAACGAACCCGATGGTTCCTGCTGCCCGTGATGATGGTGCTTTGGGCCAATCTGCATGGCGGCTTCATGCTCGGGCTACTCCTCATCGGTTTTTTCGGCGCGGTGTCCGTGCTCAAGCGAGACTGGGCAGGCCTTAGGATCTACAGCTTCGCAGCGGCCGGCTGCCTTGTCGCCATCCTCGTCAATCCTCTCGGCTGGCACATCTACAACGGCGTCGCGACCACGCTGGGCCATTTTGCACAGGCGCACATCACCGAGTGGTGGTCTTATGCTGCGAACTTCACCATGCCGGGAAGCGTTCCCGGTATCGTCTATGTCGCCATGTTCGTTGCGTTCGAGCTCCGCCATCCGGCGGCTTCGACCGCTCCTCTGGAGTCGCGACTGCTGGCCTGGCTGTTCCTGCTGTTGGGATTCTATCAATACAGATACATGTCGTTCTTCTTCATGTTCGCGGCGGTGCCGCTGGCGCTGCACCTGGACCGGCTGCTGCCCAAGCAGCTGAATGAGCTCAAGGTGCAGAGCTCGTTGCTGGTGGCCGGCATCGTTGGAATGTGCGCGCTGCCGCTGACCCTGATATACGTCAAACCGGCGCTCGCGCTTCCACAGCTGCTGTCGGAACAGGATGCGCGCTATCTTCAAACGCATTTTCCGCATGCACGGCTCCTGAACCACTGGAACGTCGGCGGACTCCTGATCTTCTACACGCGCGGTACGGTGCCCGTGTTCATCGACGGCCGGTCCGCCACCGCCTATCCCGACGAGCTCTTGCGCGACTATTTCAGCCTGATCAAATGGGAGATCGACGAGACCGCCTGGGATGCCGTGCTCGACAAGTACAAGATCGATACGGTGCTCTGGGTGAAGGCGCATGAACCTCTGAAGAGGTTCCTCGTCGACAAGAGGGGATGGACCGAGGAATACGCCGGAACGGACGAGGTCATCTACGTGAAGCACTGACGCGGCGTTGGTGCGACCGCCCCGCCCGGAAGCTGACGAGCGCTGTTCGCGTCGCTTGTTTGTGCATGATCTTTTCGGAAAACCGCTTCGCACTTTTCCGGATCATGCATCAGAACATCCCCTCGCGCTCACTGCGCTTCTTCTTTTTCGACCGCTGCCAGACCACGCCGGGATAGCCCTTCAGCGGCACCAGCGGCTCGCCGGTGTAGGCCCATTCCTGCAATTCCTCGATCGCAATGTGGTAGAGCGGCTGCCGGCCGGTGCGCCCCGAGAACAGCGCGCGCGGGATGTTGACCATGTGCGGCGACCGCGCGCGCTCATAGATGATCGGCGTGCCGCAATTGGCGCAGAAGCTGCGCGCGGTCTTGCTCTTCGCATCCTCGTAACGCGACAGCTCGCTTTCGCCCTGCGTGATGCGGAAGCGCTTCTTCCAGCTGCCGACATAGGTCGCATAGACCGCGCCATGCGCACGGCGGCTGGCGGCGGTGTGATCGTGCCAGGCCCAGCGCGCAGGCACGTCGATCTCGAACCGCACCTTGCCGCACAAACATTGCCCCGCCGCGGGCTTCGCCAGCGCCACGGGCCTTGGCTTCTTGGTCGGCTCGAATTCGTCGTCCGGAAGCATCGGAGGCGCTCCATTGCTCGGCGTCATTGCGAGGAGCGAAGTGACGACGCAATCCATCTCTCCGCATACCGGAGATATGGATTGCTTCGCTTCGCTCGCAATGACGAAGATGGAGGCATTGTAGCCCGGATGCAGTGCAGCGAAATCCGGGCTACGAGGCCTGCTAAAGACTTACGCCTGCGCCAGCTCGTCGTGCACGGGATAGTCCGTGTAGCCCTTCTCCTCGCCGGCATAGAAGGTGGCGCGGTTGTACTTGGTCAGCGGATAGCCGCGCTGCAGGCGGCGCGGCAGATCCGGGTTGGAGATGAAATAGCGGCCGAACGCGATCGCATCGGCATGGCCCTCGGCAAGTGCGCGCTCTGCGCTGTCGCCCACGAAATTGCCGGCGGTGATGAGCACGCCGCTCCACATCGGCCGGTACAGCACCATCGCGGACGGCACGTTCTGCCAGTCGACGTCGGCACGGCCGGTGCCCGAGGCACGCGGCTCGATGAAATGCAGATAGGCGAGCCCGAACTTGTCCAGTGCCTTGATGGCGTGGCTGTAGAGCGGCATCGGATCGGCCTCGCCGCTGCCATTGGCAATGCCGTAGGGCGAAAGCCGCACGCCGACACGGTTGGCGCCCCACACCTCGGTCACCGCCTGCGTCACCTCCAGCAGGAAGCTGACGCGGTTCTCGATCGAGCCGCCATACTGATCGGTCCGCACATTGCTCTTCGATTGCAGGAACTGCTCGATCAGATAGCCATTGGCGCCATGGATCTCGACGCCGTCGAAGCCGGCGGCGAGCGCGTTCTTCGCGCCCTGCCTGTAAGCCTCCACCATCAGTGCGACCTCGGCGGTCTCGAGCGCACGCGGCGTCTCGTACTCGACGACCTTGCCGTCCGCCGTCATGCACTTGAACTCGGCGGAGATCGCGACGGCCGACGGCGCCACGGGCAGCGCACCGTCAGGCTGGAACGAGGAATGCGAGACGCGGCCGACGTGCCAGAGTTGCAGGAAGATCAAGCCGCCCTTGGCGTGCACGGCATCGACCACCTCGCGCCAACCCGCGATCTGCGCCTCGCTGTAGATGCCGGGAACGCCGGGATTGCCGAAGCCGGTGGCGACGACGGGCGAGGCTTCCGCGATCAGCAGGCCGCCCGGCGTCGCGCGCTGCGCATAATATTCCGCGTTCATCGGCCGCGGCGCGAGGCTCGGCCGCGCCGCCCGCATCCGCGTCAGCGGCGCCATCACGACACGGTGCTTCAGCTCATAGGGACCGACCTTGAGCGGCGAAAACAGCGACGAAGAAGTCATGCCTACCCCAAATATTCTTTTGCGATTTCCCGTTATGTAACGGGTTCATCTTGTTCATGAAAGGAGGTAGTGGCAATCTGTTGCCGAGAGAAGGTCTCCCATGTCGAAATCGAGCGCCTCATCGCTCCCCTCCCTGAGCGTCCGCATCGACCTCGATGCCGAGGACCGGATTGGGCCGGGCAAGATCCTGCTGCTGGAAAACATCAGGGAATGCGGCTCGATCTCGGCCGCCGGCCGCGCCATGGACATGAGCTACAAGCGCGCCTGGGACCTGGTCGACGAGATCAACCGCATCTGCCGGCAGGCCGCGGTGGAGCGGCAGACCGGCGGCAAGAACGGCGGCGGCGCGGTGCTGACCCCGTTCGGTCTCTCCCTGGTGGCGCGCTACCGCAAGATCGAACGCGACGCGGCGAGTGCCGTGCGCAAGGAGCTCGAGGCCCTGCGCAGCGACATCGGCAAGCCGAGGAAGGCCGCGGGGCGGTAGACGCAAGGCTGTCGCAGGGACGCGTTACGAAAATATCGAAAACAACCCCATGCAAAGGAGCCGGCGGGGCCGGCGTTCGACACGGCAGCTTGACGTGTCGGGCAAATCAGGGGCATATTTCTAATATTCCGAAATATCACAAAAGCGTCCCTTCACCCGCAGGGGCAGCGCTATTGCATATGAATTCGAGTTGCATCGGCGGTCGGCTCCCTCTCCCGCTTGCGGGGGAGGCGAAGGGAGCCTGCGGACTATCTCCGCAGACGCCATATGCGATTGCACTGTCCGCAAGCAGGAGAGGGAGCGCAGTTGCTTCGCGACGCTAGCCCGTCTTGATCCAGACTGCCTTGACGTTGAGATATTCCTCGACGTGCTGCTTGCCGGACTCGCGGCCGTAGCCGCTCATCTTGTAGCCGCCGAACGGCACCGCCGGATCCATCGCCTGGTAGCAATTGACCCAGACCGAGCCGGCGCGCAGCGCTCTCGCGACCTGGTGCGCCTTGCTGACATTGGTGGTCCAGACACCGGAGCCGAGGCCGAAGGTGGTGGCGTTGGCGCGCTTGATCAGCTCGTCCGGATCCTTGAACGAGATCGCCGAGATCACCGGGCCGAAGATCTCCTCCTGCGCAATGCGCATGTTGTCCTGCACATTGGCAAACACCGTCGGCTGCACGAAATAGCCCTTCGACAGCGCGCCCTCGGTGAGGCGGCCGCCGCCGGCCAGCGCCTTGGCGCCTTCCTTCTGGCCGATGTCGAGATAGTCGGAGACGCGGTCCATCTGCTGCTGCGACACCAGCGGACCGATCTGGGTGTTGGGATCGAGGCCGTTGCCGACCTGCAGCTTCTTGCCGAACTCGGCGACGCGGCCGACGAATTCGTCATAGACCTTCTGCTCGACGAACAGCCGGGTGCCGGCGCTGCAGATCTGGCCGGAATTGGCGAATACCGCCATCGCAGCACCCGGCACCGCCGCGTCGAGATCGGCGTCGGCGAACACGATGTCCGGCGACTTGCCGCCAAGCTCGAGCGAGACGCGCTTGAGGTTGCCGGCCGAGGCGCGGATGATCGACTGCCCCGTCACGTGCGAGCCGGTGAAGGCGACCTTGTCGACATCGGGATGCGAGGCCAGCGCGGCACCCGCGGTCTCGCCATAGCCCGGCACGACGTTGACGACGCCGGGCGGAATGCCGGCTTCCATGCACAACTCGCCGATGCGCAGCGAGGTCAGCGGCGATTCCTCGGCCGGCTTGAGCACCACGGTGCAACCGGTCGCGATCGCCGGACCGATCTTCCAGATCGAGGCGGTGAGCGGTCCGTTCCAGGGGATGATGGCGCCGACCACGCCGATCGGCTCCTTCAGCGTATAGGAGAAGATCTCGCCGGGCAGCGAGTTCTCGATGGTCTCGCCGTGGATCGCGGTGGCCTGCCCTGCGTAATAGCGCAGCATGCCGAGCGAGCGGAGCCGGTTGCCGCGGGTGCGGCTGATCGGCGCGCCCATGTCGAGCGTGTCGAGCTGGGACAATTCCTCGAAATTGGCTTCGACCAGTTCGGCGAGCTTGAGCAGCATGTTCTGCCGCTCGAACGGCTTCACCTTGCTCCACGGGCCTCGAAGGCGCGGCGCGCCGCGGCAACCGCACGGTTGATGTCCTCGGCATCGCCCTCGGCGACGGTCGCGAGCAATTCACCGGTGGCGGGATTGTGGGTTTCGAATTTCTTGCCGGAGGCGGCGTCGACCCATTTGCCGTCGATCAGCATCTTCTTGTAGGAGCCGTCGGCATAAGGATGGCGCGTGATCGGAATAGCCTGCGAAACAGCCATGTTTGCACTCCCTGTCAAATTGTCGGCTGGGGTCTTTTGGAAGCGTTATATCGGCGATTCTACAGCGCAGGCGCGAAACCGTAAAGCGGAGCCGGCGTTGTCGAGGGCGGCGCGCATGAAAACCTCCCATGCGCCTGCGTCGTGCGCGCGATATGCTAGGTAAGGGTTCTCTTGTTTGACGCGTTTTCTTCACGCGAACCGGGAACCACTTCGCTTGAAAACGCTATGCTAACCTCAGCCACATATGTGTCCGGAGACGACCGATGCCCCACCCCGTGATATCAGCCAATCATGTTGCCGTGATCACCGGAGGCGCATCCGGCATCGGGCTTGCTGCCGCAGCGCGGTTTGCGCAGGCCGGCATGAAGGTCTGCATCGCCGATCTCGGCGATGACAGGCTGAAGGCGGCTGCGGCAAAACTGTCATCTGTGGCGCCGGGCGGCGCGGCCGATATCATGACCGCGGCCGTCGACGTCAGCCGCGCCGACGAGATCGCGAACCTCGAAGCCGCCGTCACGAAGAAATTTGGCGGCACCGACGTCCTGATGAACAATGCCGGCATCCAGCCCGGCAGCGCGATGTTCGGACCCGCGGACAATTGGCAGCGCATCCTTGGCGTCAATCTGTGGGGCGTGATCAACGGCACCCAGGCCTCGTCCCAACATGATCAAGCGCGGCCGGCCGGGGCTGATCATCAACACCGGCTCCAAGCAGGGCATCACGACGCCGCCGGGCGATCCCGCCTACAATGTCTCCAAGGCCGGCGTGAAGGCGTTCACCGAGGCGCTGCAGCACGAGCTGCGCAACACCGACGGCTGCAAGTTGACGGCGCATCTGTTGATCCCGGGCTTCGTCTTCACCGGGCTGACCGCGCGCGGCCGCACCGAGAAGCCGGCCGGCGCCTGGACCGCGGAACAGACCGTCGACTTCATGATCGAGCGGCTCGAAGCCGGCGATTTCTATATCCTCTGCCCCGACAACGACGTGCCGCGCGCGCTCGACGAACGCCGCATCCTGTGGGCCGCCGGCGACATCGTCGAGAACCGCCCGCCGCTGTCGCGCTGGCACAAGGATTACGGCGATGCGTTCGCCGCGTTCGTGAAGGGGAAATAAAACGCTCTCGTCATTCCGGGTCAGCCCGAAGGGCTGAGCCCGGAATCCATCGGCGCCACAAAGCCTGCGGCCTAATGGATTCCGGGCTCGCGCTGCGCGCGCCCCGGAATGACGATGGATGGATATCACCGCATCCGGATTAATTCGCCCGCACGCGGACCGGCGTCACCCGCGGCGCCACCAGCGCTTCGCCGAGCTCGCTCTGCTGGGCGCGCGGGATCGAGAAGCAGACGCTGAAACCGTCCGAGGTCTTCAGCGTCATCATGCCCTGGGCCGGATCGGTCGACTGCTCGATCACCCATGAATCCAGCGGATAGGCGTAGCGCAAGGTCTGATCGCCGAAGCGGGTCTGCAATGCCTTGCTGATCAGCCCGGGCAAGGTCATGACCAGCGCGCCGACCTGGTTGATCGACAGCCGGATGGTCGCGGGTTCACCCTTGCCGTCCACGAAGCCCAGCGAAATCGCGCAGCCGTCAGGCGCGACTTCGCAGGTGGTGAGCTCCTGGGTTTCGATCTGCATGCCGGCACTCCGGATCATCGTTATATCCCAACTAATATATCGCTGCGACACGCAGCGTCCAGCCCTGAAATATAGCGGCGGCCGATCCGGCGCAGTCGCCCGCGGCGTTAGAATGTATTGAAGCTCGCGCCCGTCCCGTTGACGCTGGGCCGGCAACCGCGAATAAATCACCGTGGACGTCAGCCGCATTTTCTTTTGCCATTTTCCGGAGAAATCGCCCGGTTCTGCCCCGCAGGGCGGGGCCATGGATGGCCGTGGCTTCCTTGCAGCAATCGTGATATACGGATGAATATAGCGAGGTCCGCGAAGGGCCCGTTTGACCAGGGAGAGCAAAGCCTATGCGTGATTACAGTCTTCTCATCGACGGCAAGATGGTACCCGGCGACAGCACGATGCCGGTGCTCAATCCGGCGACCGAAGAGGTGGTGGCGCAATGTCCGCGCGCCTCCAAGGACCAGCTCGATCAGGCCGTCGCCGCCGCGAAGGCCGCCTACCCGGCCTGGGCCGCAACCCCGATGGAAGAGCGCCGCAAGCTCGTCATCAAGATGGCCGAGGCGATCGAGGCCAACACCAATGAACTCGCGCATATCCTGACCAGCGAGCAAGGCAAGCCGCTCGCGGACGCCACCGGCGAGGTCTTGGGCATGGCCGGCTTCTTCCGCTATCTCGGCTCGCTCGACCTGCCGATGCGCGTGATCGAGAATTCCGGCGACCGCAAGGTCGAGGCCTATCGCCGCCCGCTCGGCGTGGTCGGCGCCATCATTCCCTGGAACTACCCGCTGCTGATCCTAGCGTTCAAGCTACCCTCGGCGCTGCTCGCCGGCAACACGCTGGTGGTGAAGCCGGCGCCGACCACGCCGCTGGCCTCACTGCGCTTTGCCGAGCTGGTCAAGGACATCCTGCCGAAGGGCGTGCTCAACTTCATCACCGACGCCAACGATCTCGGCGAGCACATGACCAAGCACCCCGACATCCGCAAGATCTCCTTCACCGGCTCGACCGCGACCGGCCAGAGGGTGATGGCGAGCGCATCGCAGACGCTGAAGCGGATCACGCTCGAGCTCGGCGGCAACGATGCCGGCATCGTGCTCGACGACGTCGATCCGAAGAAAGTCGCGCCCGGCATCTTCGAAGGCGCGTTCCAGAACTCCGGCCAGGTCTGCCTCGCCATCAAGCGGCTCTATGTGCACGAATCCGTCTATGACGAGATCTGCAACGAACTCGTGGCCATTGCCAAGAACACCGTCGTCGACGACGGATCAAAGCAAGGAACAAAACTCGGGCCGCTGCAGAACAAGATGCAGTACGAGAAGGTGAAGGCGTTCCTCGACGACGCCCGCAAGAACGGCAACGTGATCGCCGGCGGCTCGGCGATGGACCGTCCCGGCTACTTCATCGAGCCGACCATCGTGCGCGACATCAAGGAAGGCTCCAAGCTGGTCGACGAGGAGCAGTTCGGCCCGGTGCTGCCTGTCATCAAGTACTCCGACAAGGACGACGTGATCCGCCGCGCCAACGCCACCACCTACGGCCTCGGCGCGTCGGTGTGGTCTTCCGACATCAAGCGCGCCCATGAGATCGCGACCAGGATCGAGGCCGGCACGGTGTGGATCAACAAGCACCTCGACATGGCCCCGAACATTCCGTTCGGCGGCGCCAAGCAGTCGGGCATCGGCACCGAATTCGCCGAAGAAGGCCTCGCCGAATTCACCCAGCTGCAGATCATCAACGGCCCGCCGGCCTGATCCGACAAACATGCGGCTGCGACACCTTGGAACCCCTTGGCGCCGCGGCCGCCCCTCTCCCTCCATAACGAGCAGAGCCCATCATGTTCGACGCTCAATGCGACCTTGCCGCCGTGGTCTATGACGACAACGACGATCCCGATGCCGTCCTGCGCGACTTCGCCGGCGGCCTGAAGGCGGACGGCGCGCGCGTGGTCGGCATGGTGCAGACTGGCCAGTGCGCGGATTCCAGCCTGTCCGCGGTGCTGGTGCATAGCGGCGAGACGCTGCTGCTGGCACAGCCGCCCAGCAAAGGAGCCACCGGCTGCAAGCTCGATCTGTCGCGGTTGCAGGACGCCGGCATCCGCGTCGCCGACGCGCTTTCGGCCGGCGCCGATCTCGTCATCATCAACCGCTTCGGCAAGCGGGAGCGCGACGGCAAGGGCCTCGGCTTCCTGATCGAGCGCGCGCTCGATGCCGATATTCCGGTCGTGATCGCGGTGTCACGGCAAAGCTTTGCCGACTGGATCAAGTTCGCCGGCGGCATGAGCGTGAAGCTCGCCTGCGATCGCCACGCGCTGGACGCCTGGTGGCATAACGTCTCGCTGCGAAGCACCGCCCGGGTCGCGCCGGATCACACCACGGTGTGCGAGGCCTGCAAGTAGATTGCGCTCGGCCAATCCACTCTCCACCCCGTCGTCCTGGCGAAAGCCAGGACCCATAACCACCGAATTTGATCGTGTGCGGGATCGTAGCCCCAGCGTCGCGCAACAACTAGCGACTGGGGTAATGGGTCCTGGCTTTCGCCAGGACGACGCTGAACGTTTGGTCTCGCTTGCGAACCATGCATTCACAGCACAGGCGGAATCGGAGGGTTAGCCAACCCACCCTATGCACTATCACCGTCATCCTGAGGAGGCCGCAAAGCGGCCGTCTCGAAGGATCGACGGGCACCGGCCGGGCCGTGCATCCTTCGAGGCTCGCTCCGCTCGCACCTCAGGATGACGGGCTTAAGATCGCGTGACAGCAACGCCTACAGCGTTTCCTGCTTGTGGTCGCAGTTCTTGCAGGTGAACTTGACGCGGGTCTGACCCTTTTCCGCCTGCACCCGGTTCGGCGCGCCGCACTTGCCGCAGACCGCCTCGATCCGGGTCGTCCCCTGCTTGACGACCAGGTTCCGTTTTTCCATGGTTTCGCGGATCAGGCGTTCCGCTTCCTCGCGCAACGATTGCTTCGACATCATCCCACCGGTCATTGGTTTGCGGGCCGCCTCTTAGCACGGCCGCGTGAAGCTTTGACAGGGGGTACCGATCAGACAATCAAGCGATCCACCGGCATCCGGTAGTGCCGCGGTTTCAGCGGTTCGGCGGGTCGGCCGACGCGGAACACGTTGACGAGCCGCAGGTCGGCGCCAACCTTGCCGAGCTTTCGCAGCCGCTCGTTGAAGTCAGGATGATCCGCCAGCGCCGAGATCGGGCACGCCGCGAGCCCGGCGCGGTCGATCTCGAGCCAGCTGCGATAGAAATGCCGCCCCGTCGTGAGTGGATCCTCACCGACCGGACGACAGAACAGGACGATCGCCGAGGCCGAGGCGGTCTTGGCGCGGTCGGCGAGCAGCGCTGCGGCGAGGCCGAGACGATCGAGCGGCCTGAACAGGCTGCCGAGCACGAAGCGGGCGGCGGTGGCCTCGACCGCGCCCATGGCGAGCGCGTCGCGATTGAGCCCGTCAAACAGATAGTGCGGATGGCCGGGCGACAGTCGCATCCATTCGAGCAACTCGGCCCGGTAGTCGTCGCCGTGCACAAAGGAGAATTCGGCCTGGTCGGCCCAGCCGGCGATCTCCGTGATTGCCTGGCGATGACAGATGCAGACCAAATCGTCACGCGCGACGGCAAGCTGCACCAGCGGCGCGGTATCATCCGGCGACGCCACGAATCTGCGGCGCCACGACATGCGGCGCGCCACATGGCCGGCCAATGGATCGGGCGCGACACCTCGCCTGACCGCAAAGCTGCAAAGCACGGCAAATTTCGGCGTCAGCGGCTGCTCGATGGTGGTCATGGCCGTGATGGCGAGGCCGCGGCGGTTGAGGGCGAGGCTCATGCCCTCCAGCGCCGCGCCGTGCGAGACCAGAACATCATGCCCCGCGGGGTCTGCGATCGGCGCGCGGACCGCGGTGGCGTCGACCAGCGCCAGCCGCCCGTCGCCGAGCAGGCGCCAGCGGGTCGGCTGGATGTTGTGGACGCTCGGCGACAGCCGCGCCTCCGCGACCAGCTCACGCAGCAGATCCGGCGTCAGCTCGCTCATGCCGCGGCCAGCCGCTTGGTGAACAGATGCAGCCGGTGCAGCGGCGTGGCGCCGGCCTTCTCGACCTGGCGCAGCGAGGGCGCGTTGATGTCCGCGATCCAGGTGCCGCCGAGCGTGCGGTAACCGGCCTGCTGCAACGCCAGCGCGGTGCGGTACAGCATCGCGCCGTTGAGGCCGCGATTGTGCAGGTCGCGGCAGACCGACTGATAGATCAGCACCGCGCGCGTGTTCATCATGCGGTGCTGCATGAATTTGAACGGTGCGGTCAGCCCGATCCGGCCGCCGATCGCCTTGATCAGCGGATTGAGGTCGGGGATCGCGATGATTGCGCCGGCAGGGCGGCCGCGGTGATAGACCACGGTCGAAATCCGCTTGTCGATGATCCACATCATGTCGCCGGCCTGGAACAGATATTCGGCTGCGGTCGGCGGCACGAACATCGGATTGTCGGCAAAGCCGTCGTTCAGGATCAGCCGCGCATCCTCCAGCCGCGCCTTGAAGGCGGAGCGCTTGATCGGCTGCCAGACGAAGTCTTTGTCAGCCAGCACCGCGCGCTGCTTGTCGCCGAGCAGCTGCTCCGGCTTGCCGCCGTCGAGCGCGATCTCGAACGTCGTCATCGGGAAGGTCGCCGTGTAGCCGGCGCGTTCGAGATGCTGCGCGATGTGCGGCGGCGACCACATCATGTCGGTGAACGGCGCATGGTCGAAGCCGTCGGTCACGACGCCGATCTGCTGCATCGCCGTGAGATTGAAATTGCCGGCGATCCGGCTCATGCCACGCGCCGACAGCCATTGCTCGGCGGCGCGCAGCAGCGCATCGGCGACCTCGCCGTCGTCGACACAGTCGAAGAAGCCGAACGCACCGTGGCGGGTGCCGTGCTTGCGGTTGGAGGCGTCATGGATCGAGGCGGCGATGCGGCCGACCGGTTTTCCGTCGCGATGCGCGGAAAACAGCGCGTAGCGGCCATGGCCTTCGGTGATGAACGGATTCTTCGCGGCGTCGAACATCCGGTCGAAATCGCTCCACAGCGGCGGCACGTAGAGACTGTCGGAGCCATAGGCATTGAGCGCGGCGTCGAACGCCGCCCTGCGGTCGCCCTCCCGGATCTCTGTTGTCATTTGGCCTCCGGGGTCAACGCCAGCAGCCGCCGCACCAGCGCCAGCGCGGTCTCGGTGGCGGGATCGGCCGCGGTCACCGGCACGGCGAGCACGATCAGGTCGAGCGGATCATGGCCGAGCACGATGACATGGGAGGCGTTGTTGGCCGAGATCAGCGAGACCATGCGCTCGGCGGCCGGGTCCGTCGCCGCCAATCCCCACGGCGCCTCGGAGCGGCGCAGCACACGCCGCGCCGAGAGGAAGTCGCGCAGCAGCGGCGGATCGTAAAGTGCAAGATCGCTTTCGCGGAAGCGCTGGGCGCTCTCGAAGATCGGATGCCGCGCCAGCTCGGCGATCAGCTGCTCCCGGGTCTGCGCCGGCGACGCCGCGACCGAGTTGAGCACGCCCGGCTCCTGGGATTCGAACAGTGCCCGCAGCGCGTCCGTCATCAGGCCAATGGTCAAGACGCCGGCGATCGCGACCGCGACGAACCGGACCATCTGGGCGGCATCGACATCAGGCGCCATGAAGCTGGCGGCGAGCCCGAGCAGGCCCGACGAGATCAGCCGCAGCGCCATCATCGCAAGGCCGTGCCGGCGGGTCTCGGCGCCGCCGCCGGCGATCAGCATCACGGTCACCGTGAGCAGCGCCCCGAGCGCGCCGAGCCGGACCGGAATGTCGGGAAACAGCGTGCGGAAATCGGTCAGGATGAACGGGATCACCACCAGCGCGCCGACCGCCATGCGGCCGATGCTGCGGTTTTCCGAGGCCATCAGCGCGGAACGGTCACGCGTCGCCAGCAGCAGCGCGCAAGTCGCAAAGCCCAGCAGTTGGAACAGCGCCAGCGCGATCGCATAGGGCATCGCAAAGCGTTGCAGCCCGAACAGGCCGCCGAGGCCGAGCAGGATGGCGCCCGCGAGCGCTGCGATCTTGACCGGGCGCGGCGCGTGCCGCCGCAGGATGCCCTCGGTGACGATCAGGGCGCCGAGCGGGATCAGCGCGGCCGGGATCACCGAGAGGCGATCGAGCACAAAGCTTCCGCTCCACCAGGCAAGGCCGCGGTCGAGGAACAGGGTCGCGATCACGCCGAGCGCAAGCAGCAAACGGCGGGTCAGTGGACTCCTTGGATCGCGCCGGTAGAACGTCATCATCGCCACCGCGACGCCGATGGCGCCGCAGAGATTGACGATGGAATCGGCGATCACCCCCGAGGTCATGCGGCGCCCGTCAGTTGATCGATGGCCCGCCGCACCAGCGGGCGCATCAGGGCGGCGATCAGCGGATTGCGCGGCTTCTCGATCGCGGGCCGGTGCGGGTTGAGGAACCAGCCGCGGCAATCGGTGCCGGAGGTGCGGCCGAGGATCAGCGCGACCGCTTCATAGGCCATCAGCATGCCGGTCGAGATCACCATCGGCGCGAACGACATCCGGCTGCGGCGGCCGGCCGCCACTTCGCCGGCGATCGCGAGGTCGACATAGTTGCGCGACGACGAGTGCAGCATCACGTGCTCGATCTCGGCGCGCATCGCGGCGCGGCGGTCATCGTCGGTGATATCTGTCCAGTCCTTGCCGAGTGTGGGAAAGCCGAGGCGCTGTTCGGGCCGAGGATCGCGCGGGCGCACCACGATCACCGACGGCAGCGGCGACATATAGGCGTCGATCACGGTTGCATCGGCGCGCTGGGCGGTCCGGTACAGATGCACGCCGGCGGCGATGTCGTCCATGCCGTTGACGATGACGGGGCAACGTTCGGCGATCCCGGCGAGCTCGCCGGTCCAGTTCTCGCCGAGCACCTCGATCTCGATGGTCGGATTGATGCGCTTCGCAGCTTCGGCGGCGACTTCCGCCTTCTCGCGGCCGACCTCGTCGGCGAAGGCGAACACCTGGCGGTTGAGGTTGGAGACCTCGAAGCGATCGATGTCGGCGATCACGAACCTGCCGATGCCGGCGCGCGCCAACGCCATGAACGCCGCACCTCCCATGCCGCCGACGCCGCAGACGAACACCCGCGCCTGGCGCAGCAGCTGCTGCTCGTGCTCGTCGATGAAGCCGATGTTGCGGCCGGTGAAGGAGTAATAGTCGAAATTCATCGCGCGGCCCCGCTGTCCTGCCGGCGCGGCCGCAAGGTGCCGAAGGCGCGGCTGTCGTCCATCCAGTACACCACCGGCAGCACCAGCCGCTGCAACGCCAGCATCGCGGACGCCGCGAGCAGCGCCGGCAGCGAACCCGAAGGCACCTCGCTCATCAGATAGCGGCGCGCGCCGGCGAGATCGACGCGGCCGAGCTGCAGCACGTCGTCGCCGCGGCCGTAGTCCAGCTCGCGTTCGCAGAATTCGTTGTAGACGGCATTGCGATGCTTCGGTGCGATCTCGAAGGTCTTCTTCAGCGCATCCGAGCCGCCGGTATAGGCGTTGGTGATCACCGAGCGCGCCTCGTCGAAACCGGCCTCCTCGCCGACGCCGAACACCGCGCGGTGCTTTGCCATGATGCCGCGCGCAAGCTGCAGATGCGCAAAGCTCTGCCGGGCGCCCGGCAGCGGCGACGGGAACACGTCCGAGAAAGTGTCGCTGACCATGCCGACCACCGCCGGCACCTGGGTGACGTTGGAGATCCATTTCGGCCGCAGGCCGTCGCGGGCGAACAGCACCAGCGCGGTCAGGCCGTAGAGCACCCAGGACAGCCCCTGCCCGCGCACATCGGGATCGACCATGACGAGGCCGAGATGGGTGACTTCAGCCGGCTCGCCGTCGAGCGGCACGTCCATCACCGACAGCGCATTGAACGCGATCGGCCGCCCGGTGTCCTCTTCCGAGATCAACGTGACGACGGCGCGCGACAGCCGCTCCGGCTCGCCGGAGAAGATGCCGTAGGTCAGGCTCTCCTCGGGCAGCGTCTTGGCGGCGACGATGCGCAGCTGCTCGACCAGCGCGTCGAGCTCATCCCTGGGCAGCGACAGCCCCGGCGATTCAATGATCCGGGTGCGCTGGCCGGCCTGGGTGCGCAAGGTGAGATCGATGGTCGGTTGCGACAGCGCCTTCAGCCAGAAGCCGGCATGGCTGCGCAGGCCGTCGAAGGCCGCGCGCACCTTCGCAAGGCCCGAGCTGCCGCGCGAAGCCGGCGTAGGATTGTCGGTGGACGCCATTTCTCTGTCCCTCGGGCGCGATCTCTGCACTGGCCCCTGTTAAGGAGCGATGAGCGCAACCTGACGCTGTTCGCCGCAGGGTAAACAAGGCCTTCCGGAAACGGAACAATGTTGGGTGGAAGCGGTGGTGAATGCATCATGGTGACAGCGTGCAGCTCCTTCACCGTCACCCCCGCGCAAAGGCTTCGCCTTTGTCGCTGGAGGAGCGCGTAGCGCGTCTCGAAGGGTCGACGGCCCCCTGGTGGCCGTGCATCCTTCGAGGCTCGCTCCGCTCGCACCTCAGGATGACGGATTATCGCGCGCTCCTCGCAATACGCCGGAGACGAGACGGCGAAAGCGGCGGGTGAAAACACCCGCCGTTTCGCATTCAGGCTCAACCCGCCTTGGAGACTTCCATCAGCAGGCGCTCGGCCTTGGCGTCCTCGATGCGGTTGACGAACTTGCCGCTCTCGTAATTGTCGCGGATCGTCTTGGTCAGCGTGACGCAGGTCTGCACCAGCATCACGATGCCCATCGTGAGGTAGCCCTTCATCCAGAGGTCGATCGGCAGGAAGAACACGCCGACAGCGACGAGGAAGGCGGAGGCCGCGAAGGATACGTAGGTGAAGGTGACCCAGCCGCTGCTGTGGGGTTGGATGGTCTGGTTCATGGTCGTCTCCTTGATGATGCGAGGTTTGAAGTCGGTTCAGTTGCTGGCTTGAAGGTTCAGGCGGCGGGCGGGCGCTTGGCTTTCAGCCGCGCCAGCACGTCGTCGGCAGTCGATTTCATGCGCGGACCAAAACCCTGCTCCGCGAGCTTCTCGGCGATGACGACCGGTCCGGAGGCGGTATCGATCTCGAACAGCGCGTCATCGGCCGCCTGGATCTCGATCTGCCGCTCACGCAGCCGCTTCAGCGTCGCTTCCGCTTCCGGCAGCGTCGATTCGTAGGGCCGCGCCGCCTCGATGCCGCTCCGGCGCAGCGAACGCACCGCCTCGGAGGCACGGGCGAGGCGCCGGCCGCGATCGAGCTCGGCGATGCGCGCCTCGGCATTGGCGACATGGCGCTTCAGCCGGGTGATCTCGGTGGCGAACAGCGTGCGCGCGGTCATCGCGGCATCGCGTTCGGCCTCAAGGTTGGCGATCGCCTGCGCGGCTTCGCGGGCGAGGTCTTCCCGGCCGCCCTCGAGCGCCGCCGATGCGCGCACCTCGAGATCGGCGATGCGGGCGTTGGTGGCCTCGAGCCGCCGGCCCTCCTGCGCGTCGCCGGCGATCGCGAGTGCCAGCGTCCGCTTCGAGCGGTCGACCGCGGCGGCCGCATCGCGCATCTGCTGGTCGAGGACGACCAGCGCGGTCCGGTCCTGAAGTTCCTCCTCGGCTGCCGCCACGCCGCCGCGGAAAATTGTCAAAACAGTTTTGAACATTTGATCGCTCCCTGTTATGAGCATTGCTCATGAATCTTTTGTACCACATAATGAGCACCGCTCAAGATTTATTTGAGCGATGCTCAAGGTTGCGGTTAACGACGGGTGAAACATGTCCAAAGCATTGGAACGACGGGCAAAACTGCGCGAAGCGCTGATCGAGGCGGCGGAACGGGCAATTGCGGCAAAAGGTCTCGGCGGCCTGAAAACCCGCGAATTGGCCCAGGAAATCGGTGTCGCCAATGGCGGCGTCTACAATCTGGTCGAGGATGTCGACGAGCTGATCCTGCGGGTCGCTCGCGCACGCTGGCCCGGCTGGACGCGTCATTGTCGCTCGCCGAGATCGGCGGAGCGGCGGCGCCGCGCGAGATGCTGGTGCGGATCGCGGTCGCCTATTGCGACTTCGCCGCCGACAATCTCGAACTGTGGCGCGCGCTGTTCGAGCACCGCATGCAGCCCGGCAAGCCGGTGCCGGAATGGGCGATCACCGAGCAGATGGAATTGTTCCGCCACATCTACAAGCCGCTCGCAGCACTGTTTCCGCAGCGCTCGCCGACGCAGCTCGGCGTCACCGCGCGCAGCCTGTTCTCCGCCGTGCACGGCATGGTCGCGCTCGGGCTGGAGCACAAGCTGATCGCCGTGCCGATCGGCCAGCTGCGCAGCGAGATCGCGACATTGCGCGCGCGATGGTCGACGGGCTGACGGCGAAGAAGGACTAGCGCAGGAGCCCAAACCGCCCAATGCGCCCGATTTGTGGTCAAGTCGCGGCACTGGCAAATCCGCTGCGGAAAATCTTCGCACGCTGCGGTAATCTGCGCCATATCGCTTTGACCACGGATTTACTAGCTGAGTTTCAGATTTCGCGCCCCCGCGACTGGTCGACCGGCGCGGGGTTCTCTTTGTCACACCACGCGCAATGGCCGCCGAGACAGCGACTTGAACCGTCCGCCGGCGAGACGTCCGGCACATTGCAGCAATCGAGGTCACGAGCTTGTCCACCTATATCGATCCAGAGCCGCAACACGACGACATCATGTACCCGCAGGTGCTGCCGTTTCTGCTGGTGCACGCAGGGTGTCTGGCGGCAATCTGGACCGGCGTCTCATGGCAGGCGATGGCAATCTGCGTCGCCCTGTACTGGCTGCGCATGTTTGCGATCACCGCCGGGTATCATAGATATTTCTCGCATCGGGCTTACTCGACGAGCCGGACGTTCCAATTCATCCTTGCATTCCTCGCCCAAAGCAGCGCGCAGAAAAGCGTGCTCTGGTGGGCTGCGAAACACCGGCACCACCATCTTCATTCGGATACCGAGCACGATGTGCATTCACCGCGGCACAAGGGCTTCGTGTACAGTCATCTCGGATGGATCTTCTATCGACAGCATGATGCGACGGATCTGACCAAGGTTGCGGATTTTGCCGCGTATCCGGAGTTGATGTGGCTGCACAAATTGGAGGTGTTGCCGGCGATCGCGGTCGCAATTCTGTGCTTCCTCATCGCCGGATGGCCGGGGCTGGTCGCCGGTTTCTTCTGGAGCACCGTGCTGCTGTATCACGCGACGTTCTGCATCAACTCCCTTGCGCATGTTCACGGACGCAAGCGCTATGTGACGGGCGATGACTCCCGCAACAATTGGCTGCTCGCCCTGTTTACGATGGGCGAGGGTTGGCACAACAATCATCACGCCTACCAAAGCAGTGCGCGGCAGGGCTTCCGGTGGTGGGAGATTGATGCGACCTATTATGTCTTGGTGGCGTTGTCCTGGTTCGGCATCGTCTGGGAGTTGAAGGCGCCGCCTGCGCAGGTTCTCCGCAACGAGCAGCGCCTGGGATCGCGCGTGATCAGGCGAACCGCCGAGCAGCTCGCTGGTCGCTTCAATCCCGAATACATCGCGCAGGCGATCAGATCGTCGGTGCACGAAACCGGGTTGTCGGTGCGGGAGGCGCTTGTGCTGCTGCAGCATCGTGCCGACCTGCATCTGCCCAGCATCCCGACGCGTGAGCGGTTGCTGGCGGAAGCCCACGCCATGTTCGCGAAGACGAGTTCGTTGGACGATATCGTCGACCGTGCACATGAGCTCCTGGTGGAATCGGTTTGCGTGCTCTTGGCCGTTCCGCCTGCGCTGGCTGGCGCACCCGTAAAGCCGCACATCAAACAAAGGTAGTATTCTACTTTCGACTGCCTGATCTCACGGCTCCATCGTGTAGGCACGCCCGGGTTCGAGCGCGTAGATGGTCAGGAAGCGCAGCGGCCGCTCCGGGTCGCAATTGCGGAACAGCGTGTGCGGAAGATCAGGGCGATCCTGCAAGGTCTCGCCGGCCCGGTATATTCGTGGCGCCTCGTCGCCATAGGCCGACTCGGCCGTGCCCTCGACGATGAAGACCACGCCACCGACCGGATGGCGGTGCAGCGGAGCCACCCCGCCGGGCGGATAGGTCACTTCGGCAACGACAAGCTCGCGATCATCGCCGGGCAGCGCAAGCCGCTCGAGGGTCTTGCGCGAGACCCCGGCAAACCCGGCCTGCTGCGCGCTCGCCTGACCGTCATTGCCTTCAGCCATTGGCATCCCTTTCTTGTCTCGCCGTTCCGATCGGATCGCGTTCGGATGACTATGGGGATGCCCTTCGCGCGCAACAAGGTGTCGGCGCAGAGTGACGGCACGTCCGCTTGCGGCCAACACAGATTGGCCGAAGTCCTTGCCTAACGTGCTGTCGCGTTGCAGGATTCTTGCGCAAGCAAACCTTCAGTCGGTGAGTCCTTCATGAGAACGGATATCTTGACGGCGCGGTTGACCGGGGTCGCCGCCCTGGCGCTCATCTTGACAACATCAGGCGTCATGCCGGCATCCGCGGCGCAAGCCGTGCCGGAATGCTCGATGTCGGCGACATTGGCGGATTGGGGCGAGAACTCGACCGGCGATATCGACATCGCCTCAGGCGAAAGCTGCCAGATCCCGATCGGATCCGCGGCACGGTGACGGATTCGTCGATCTCGCAGAAGCCGGCCTATGGCAAATTGAAGAAGATCAACGCGTCGACCTTCGAGTACCGGGCAAAGGCCAAGTACAAGGGCAACGATACGTTTGCCATCAAGGCAACCGGCCAGGGACCAAAGGCTTCCGGCACCTCGGTCATCACCGTGCACGCGACCATCAAGTAGCCGTCGCCGGCCCGCCTACGTCTTCTCCGTATCCTGGACCCGGGGCAAAACGATCCGGAAGATCGTGCCACCTGCCGGATTGGCTTCTGCCCAGATGCGACCATCGTGGGCGACAATGATCGCCTGACAGATCGACAATCCCACGCCCATACCGTTCTCCTTCGTGGACACGAAGGGCTGAAACAGCCTGTCCTGAACCTCAGGCGAAATGCCGGGACCATTGTCGATCACGCTGATGACGACATCGTTCCCATCAAGTCTGGCATTGATGGCAACGGACCGCTGCTCCTGCTCGGCCACGGCCTCCGCGGCGTTGCGCAGCAGATTGAACAGCACCTGCTGAAGTTGGATCCTGTCCGCCAGGATTGCCGCGTCAGGCGCAACATGGTCAACCTCGATGAGAAGGTCCTTTTGCCGGATGCCGAGGCTGGCAAGTTCGGCGGCCTCCGCGATCAGCGCGGAAACGGGTTCAAATCGCCGTTCGATCTCACCCCGCGACACGAAATCGCGAAGGCGCTTGATGATCCGGCCTGCACGCAAAGCCTGCGCCGCCGAGCGCTCCATCGCCTCGCGCAGCCTTGCGCGAGGATCACCCTCGCTTTCGAGTAGCCGAACGCCACCATTCATGTAGTTGGTGATCGCCGTGAGCGGTTGGTTGAGTTCGTGCGCCACCATCGTCGCCATCTGGCCCATCTCGGACAGGCGCGAGACGTGGATCAGCTCGGTTTGCAACTCCTGCAGACGATCATTGGCTCTCCGGCGCTCCGAAAGATCGCGAATGAAGCCGGTGAAAAGCTGCCGATCGGCGTGCAACACCTCGCCGATCGACAGCTCCATCGGAAAAACGGTTCCGTCACGCCGCTGGCCTGACACTTCCCGGACATTGCCGATGATGCGCCGCTCACGCGTCCGAATGTAACGTTCGATATATCGATCGTGCTCTTCGCTGTAGGAGGGCGGCATCAGCATCGCGACGTTGCGGCCGCAGACTTCGTCCGCCCCGTAGCCGAACAGACGTTCAGCGGTGGAGCTGAACGACTCAATGATGCCGCTTGCATCGATGACGACCATGGCATCGGGTACGGTGTCGAGAATCGATTGCAGCAGAGCGGTTCTCGCACGCACGCGCTCGTCGAGCAGCAGGTTCGCCTCGCGAAGCTGCAGTTCGGTCTTTCTGTGCTCTTCGATCTCGCGCAGCAAGTTGCGGTTCGCGGTTTCGAGCTGGGCGGGGCTTGGGAGCGCGAGCGCTCTCGGCAACAGGTACCAGAGCGCGACAGCGGTCGGCACCGAGACCAGCGCGGTCGCTCCCTTCACTGCGCCGTCAACCCAGTAGAGAGGCTGCCAGAGCGTGACCGCGCCGAGCAAATGGGTCGTGCCACAGGCCATAATAAAGGCCGCGAAAAGACCGAACACGCCCGGAAACGGCAAGTCCTGCCGTTTCGATGCAAAGTACATCAGCGCCGCCGGGATCGAATAATAGGATGCGGCGATCAAGCCATCCGAGACGACATGGAGCCAAACCAGTGCGGGCTCCCACAACAGGCACAGTCCATGAGGCAAGTAGTTGCCGTCGCTGAACATTCCGGAGAGCCAAGCGGTCATCTCACCCCCCTGCTGCCGATCGACCCTGATTCCGGACCGAATCGGATTGTGCCAGCACCGGCTGCTCCGCCCCCGAGACCGTCGGTCGTGCCGATGGAACAACATAGCAGGAGTCGAAGGGAGATACCGGCTCGGATTATCGCAACCGGGGCACGGGGGAGTCCAACGGGTAACGATCGGCCGGCCTCGCCGTAGATGGCCCCGCGCGCCGACCGGGCGCGGCGCGCGGAAGATGTCTGCGCATTTCGCGCTACGCCGGGCGCGCGCCGGTGCGGATGATCGAGCCGACATGCCGGCCGCGCAGCGCCGCGGTGAGCCGGCCGGGAGCTAGGCCATTCACGACCTGCGCGCGCTCGATATACCGGGCGTTGACCATCACCTCGAGCAGTGCGGGATCGAACGACAGCGTGCCCTTCAGCTTGGCGAGGTCCGCGAGGCTGGCCTCGCGCAACAGCTGCGCCTTGTTGCCGTCGAGGCCGTTCGGGCCCGTCGGTGTAGGCGCCGTCGACATCCTCGACGATGGTGAGGCCGGCGGCGCCGAGCGAGCCGGCGATGGCTGCCGCACCCGGACCCCGATAATTTTGCTTATTTGCCGAGGTTCGGCTTAGTAAGAGACCATGAATGATTTCACCCAAGCGCTTGAACTGGCTGTCAGCCTGATCGGCCGTTTTGATCCGGAGCTACGCCAGATCGTCGGCCTGTCGCTTGGCGTCAGCCTGACGGCGAGCCTCTTTGCCTTCGCAATCGGGGCGCCGATGGGCACAGCGCTGGCGATCTACCGGATCCGGGGCAGAGTTGCGTTGATCGTCGCCGTCAATGCGCTCCTGGGGTTGCCGCCGGTCGTGGTGGGACTTGCCGTTTACCTGCTGCTGTCCCGATCGGGGCCGTTGGGGGCGCTAGGGATCTTGTTTACGCCAACCGCCATGGTGATCGCGCAGACCATTCTCGGTATTCCGATCGTCATTGCACTGGTACACCGGACGATGGTCGATGTCTGGGCTCGTTACGGCGATGCCCTTCTCGTCGACGGTGCCTCGCGCTTGCGTGCCACCTCGACGCTCATGGCTATCGGGCGCGACGGGCTATTGACCGCGTTTCTCGCTGCTTTCGGCCGGGCAATCGCAGAGGTCGGCGCGATCATCATCGTCGGCGGCAATGTGCGCGGGCATACGCGCACCATGACCACTGCCATCGCATTGGAGACGAGCAAGGGAGAGCTAAGCCTTGCACTTGCGCTTGGCATCATCCTCGTCATCCTGTCGATGACCGTGAGCGCATTGAGCTTCCTGATCGGACGCATCTTGACCGCTCGCTGAAGCCCCAAACAATATTGTCGTTCAAAGGGAGATCGCCCGCATGAAGCGCTGCCTCGGCCCACTTCGTATCCTCGCAATCATCGCGCTTGCCGCACTTGGTGGGCAGACCTTCACGCATCCGGGTTGGGCGGAAGATCAGACGATTGTCGTGGCGTCGACGACGTCCACCCAGGATTCCGGGCTGTTCGGTTACCTGCTCCCGATCGTCAAGCAGAAGACAGGTATCGAGGTGAAGGTGCTGGCACAAGGCACCGGTCAGGCGCTTGACACCGCGCGCCGCGGCGATGCCGACGTGGTGTTCGTTCATGCCAGATCAGCTGAGGAGAAGTTCCTTGCGGAGGGCTTCGGTGTGAAGCGTTATCCGGTGATGTATAACGACTTCGTCGTCATCGGTCCGAAGGACGATCCCGCAGGCATCAAGGGCAAGGATGTCCTCACCGCACTGCAAACCATCAGGACCAAAGTCGCGCCGTTCGTCTCCCGTGGCGATCATTCCGGCACCCATATTGCCGAGCTGAGGCTTTGGAAAGAAGCCGGCATCGATATCGTGAACGACCGCGGCTCCTGGTACAAGGAAATCGGCCAGGGCATGGGTGCGGCGCTGAACATGGCCTCGGCGTCGAGCGCCTATTTGCTGTCCGACCGCGGTACATGGCTGGCGTTCAAAAATCGCGGCGACCTGGCAGTCCTCGTTGAAAGCGACAAGCGGCTGTTCAATCAGTACGGCGTGATGCTGGTCAATCCGGCCAAGCATCCCACCGTGAAGAAGGAAGCCGGCCAGCGCTTCATCGATTTTCTGATCTCACCGGAGGGACAGAGCGCGATCGCCGGCTACAAGATCAACGGCCAGCAGCTATTCTATCCCAATGCGAACGATCCCAATGCTTGAAGGGAGCGGCGCTTGAAGGAAGCGGCCCGGTCGCGTTCCCTGAGCATGCGCCGGGCCCGACCCACCGCGGGACAGAGCCTCAGAGCGGCGGGCTGATGTGGCGATGAGCGGCGGCCGCCTCGCCTTGCGGATCGGCCACCGGCAGCTTGACGGTCACGCGCAGGCCCGAGCGTCCGGCGCCGGTCACATTCTCGAACAGGATCGAACCCTCGGCGCGATCGACAATTCGCTTCACGATCGAGAGCCCGAGCCCGGCCCCCTCGCCGCTCGGCTGGCCGCCGCGAAAGAACGGCTCGCCTATCCGCGCCAGGTCCTGCGGCGGAATGCCCGGCCCGGAATCTTCGACCTGGATGACCGCCATGCCGTCCTCGCGATGGACGCTGAGATCGACGGCCCCGCCGTTGGACGTGAACTTGATCGCGTTCTCGACCAGGTTCCGGACTGCCGAGACGAGGGACATCGGATCACCGTTCACGGCGACCGCCTCGACGGTCGTGAAGCCGAGATCGATGTTGCGCGCCGCCGCCTCCGGCAGCAGATCGGCGACCACACCCTTTGCGATCTGGTCCAGGTCCACCGCCGCGCTCACGACGGACGGCGCGGCGTCCTGACGCGCCAGCGCCAGAAGTTGCTCGAGCAGGTGCTTGGTGCGCCGCATGCCGCTCTTCAACGCATCGAGCCGGTCGCGCGTCTCCGCGGGCATGTCGAGCGACGCAAGATTTTCCGCTTGCAGGCTGAGCGCGGTGACCGGCGTTCGAAGTTCATGGGCCGCGTCGGCGATGAAGCGCCGTTGCTGGTCCATCATGGCGCGCGTCCGCCCGAGCAATCCGTTGATGGAGCCAAGGAACGGCTGGAGCTCGCTGGGCGCGCCGGTCGCGGGCAGCGTGCCGATGTCGTCCACCTTGCTCGCGTCGAGATCGCCGGCGAGGCGCAACATCGGCCGGAACGATCGGGCGATCACGAAGGCGGTCATCAGCAGCAGGCACGGCACCAGCGCGGCGATCGGCAACAGCGTGCGCACGGCCATGTCGCCCGCGATCTCGGTGCGGATCTCGGTCTGCTGCGTCACTGCGAAGCGGCTGCCGTCCGGCCGCGTCCGAAGCAGCACGCGGACCGGCTGTCCGTGATAGACGTCGTTGTGCAGCCCATCCGTCAGGCCCCACAGCCGGCGATCATCGGTGGCGCCGCGCGGCGCCTCGCCCAGTTCGACGACGGCAACCTCGGCATCGGCATCGACACCGGTGACCGGGCGGCTCTGCCGGATCGGAGCGCTCAGCGCGAAGCTGCCGATCTGGATCAGGACCGAGTCCTGCATCTCTATCGCTTCGCTGTAGGCCCATCGGTACGCCAGGATTCCACCGACGGCGCCGGTCAGCAGAATGATCGCCGTGAGTCCGACGAACAGGCGCCCGCGCAGCGATCCCATCATCTCGAACGATCCACCATCCATCCGACGCCACGCACGTTCCGGATCGCTGACGCGCCGAGCTTTCTGCGCACCGCGTGGATCAGGAATTCGACCGCGTTGCTCTCGACCTCCTCGCTCCAGCCATAGATCTGGCGTTCGAGCTCGGCGCGGGACAGGATCGTTCCCGGCCGATTCAAGAGCGCCTGAAGCAGCGCGAATTCGCGCGCGCTGAGCACGGCCCTTTCTCCACCGAGGGCTGCTTCCCGCGTCGCCGGGTCGAGATGAAGCTCGCCGTTGGTCAGCACCGGCGGCGCCCCGCTGCCCTCGCGCCGCAGCACCGCCCGCATGCGCGCGAGCAATTCCGCGATCTCGAACGGCTTGACCAGGTAGTCGTCGGCGCCGAGATCGAGCCCCTGGATGCGATCGTTCAGCGCATCGCGCGCGGTGAGAATGATCACGGGAAGGCGCGTCGAGCCGGCGCGGATCGCCTTGAGGACGTCGAGGCCATCGGTCAAAGGCAGTCCGAGATCGAGCAGCGCGATGTCGTAGGTCTCGCTACGGCTGGCCTCGATGGCAAGTTCGCCGTCGCGCACCCAGTCGACGGCATAGGCGGCATCCCGCAGCGCCTCGACGACGGCGGCGCCGATCATCCTGTCGTCTTCGACCAAGAGCACGCGCATCGCCTGGCAATCCGTCCCGATCCGTGCCGGAGCTCCACCCGGCGAAACTGCGTCGTATCGCCCAACCCGCGACACCCGCGCGATCATATCAGCTTCGACTTAGCCTGAACTTAGGGCTTTCGGCGCCGCCGTGGCCGCCACTTCGCCCGGCTAAGCCGGAGCTAAGTCTCGCGGGGCACGCTTCGTGTCGAACCCGGCGGAACCGCCGGCAATCTCACAGCGGAGTTCACCACCGTGCAGGTTACCCGGCGCATCGGCCGCAGCATGCTGAACAAGGTCCCCGAAGTCACCCTCGTCTTCTGGCTGATCAAGGTCATGTCGACAACGGTCGGCGAGACCGGCGCCGATTATCTCGCCGTCCATGTTGGCCTAGGCACAAGCGTGACCGGCCTGATCATGGCCGCCCTGCTGGCGGCGGTGCTGGCTGTCCAGCTGCGGAGGGACCGTTACGTGCCATGGGTCTACTGGCTGACGGTCGTGCTCGTCAGCATCGTCGGGACGCAGATCACCGATGCGCTGACCGACAAGCTCGAGATCAGCCTCTACGTCAGCACGGTGCTGTTCGCGATCGCCCTGGCGGCGACCTTCGCGATCTGGTTCGCGGTCGAGCGGACACTGTCGATCCACAGCATCGTGACCACGCGGCGCGAATTGTTCTACTGGGCGGCGATCCTCTTCACCTTCGCGCTCGGCACCGCCGCCGGCGACCTTGCCACCGAAGCGCTGGGCCTCGGCTTCAACGTCGGCGTCGTGGTGTTCATGGCGCTGATCGCAGGCGTCGCCGCGGCCTACGCGCTCGGCGCCAACGAGGTGCTGGCGTTCTGGATCGCCTACATCCTGACCCGGCCGCTCGGCGCCTCGTTCGGCGACATGCTGTCGCAATCCCGCGACTATGGCGGTCTCGGCCTCGGCACGATCTACACCAGCCTCGGCTTCCTCGCGGTGATCGTCGCGCTGGTCGGCTGGCTGTCGCTCGCAGGCGGCAGCGAGCGAAACCCCGAAGCATCGCCCCACGCATGAGTTCGCCGCCCTTCCGGACGGACAACGGCGGAAAGCCCCCAACAGGAGAACCACGATGAACCGAACGATAGTCGCACTTGCCGCAATCCACGCTCTCGTGGTGACTTCACCATTTCCGCATGCGAGCGGAGGCCTCAACCTGCTGCCTCGCGCGCAAGCCGCCGGATCCAGACTTGGCGACCTGACGCCGTTCCGCAGCATCGCCGCCGATGTCGCCGCACTGGTCGACAAGGGTGACCTTTCCGGCGCCAAGACGCGAATCAAGGATCTCGAGACCAGATGGGACGAGGCAGAAGCCGGTTTGAAGCCGCGCGCGGCCGCGGACTGGCACACGATCGACAAGGCGATCGATCGTGCGCTCGAGGCGGTGCGTGAGAGCAATCCAGACGCCGCCAAATGCAGGAAGGCGCTCGCCGAGTTGCTGTCGATCATGGACCAGATGAAGGCCTGATCCCGTCGTCCATCATTTGACCACCCGCCGGCGGTACCGACCGTCGGCGATGTCTCTTGAAGTGACGAATCTTGGAGTGACCACCCCATGGATATGCTGCTCGACAACGCCACTGACGATCGCACGGGCAAGGTTCCCGCCGTCACGCTCGGCTTCTGGATCATCAAGATTCTCGCCACGACGCTCGGCGAGACCGGCGGCGATGCCGTCACGATGTCGATGAATCTCGGCTATCTCGTCGGCACCGCGATCTTTGCGGTCATCTTCGCAATTGCCGTCGCCGCGCAGATGGCCGCAAGGCGCTTTCACCCGCTGCTCTACTGGACGGTGATCATCGCGACCACGACCGTCGGCACGACCTTCGCCGATTTCGTCGACCGTTCGCTCGGGATCGGATATCTCGGCGGCTCGTCGCTGCTCGCCGGTCTGCTCGTTGCATCGCTCGCTGCGTGGTATCGCACCATGGGAACGGTCTCGATCGCCTCGATCGACAACAAGGCGGCCGAAACCTTCTACTGGATCACGATCCTGTTCTCGCAGACGCTCGGCACCGCACTCGGCGACTGGATGGCCGACTCCACCGGCCTCGGCTATGGCGGCGGCGCCATCGTGTTCGCCGCCGGCATCGCCGTCGTTGCCGCCGCCTATCTGTGGACCCGGGTCTCGCACACGGTGCTGTTCTGGATCGCGTTCGTCCTGACCAGGCCGCTCGGTGCCACCGTCGGCGATTTCCTCGACAAGCCGCTGGATCACGGCGGCCTCGCGCTCAGCCGCTACACGGCATCGGTTGCTCTCGCCGTTGCGATCGCGGCCCTGGTCTTCATGCTGCCGCAGCGCGCCGGCAAGCACGCGTGAGCCTCGAGCCTTTGCCCGCTCCGGACATCGTTCCCATCGAGCGGGCAAGGTGGCGCATCGCAATCGATCCGCGCGCGGTCGATGACCGGTTGCCAATGTGATCCGGTTCCAAAGAGAGGCCTAGGACGTTTTGCCGCAGCCCGCGTCGCGAGCGAGCGTGACGCCCGTCATAGATGACGCGTCCGAATTCTGCGATCCTGATTTTGATATTGCCGTTTTTTTTCAATGCGCCGCTCTCGCCCAATGACGCGGGAGCAGCACCAGCCCGCTTCGCGAAGGCGAAGCTGATTGCCTTGCACCTTGGAAATTTGCCGGCTTCGACCGGCGCGCCACGAGGAAGCAAACCATGGCCAATACCCCACCGGTCGTCTCGATTGGTAACCACAGCCTGTTGTCCAATCACTGGCAAAAAATCCAGCCCTGGCTGACTTATTCCGACGCCGACGGCAATCCCGCGCAAAGCTTCCAGTTCTTCGACAGCGGCACGTCCGCGACCAGCGGTTATTTCTGGACGCCCAGCAACACCCATTGGGCCGCCAACACCATCATCGACGTTGCAGCGTCCGACCTCTCCGACGTGTGGCTGAGCTCCGGTTCGGTCAGCGGCTCGGAGACAATGTGGGTACGCGCCTTCGACGGGACCGATTGGAGCACATGGACGTCGTTCACCCTCACGACGACGCCAAACACGCCTCCAGTCGCTGCGATCAATGACCAGTCGCTGCACGTCAATACATGGGCGAAGGTCGAGAATTGGCTGAGCTACTCCGATGCCAACGGAGATCCCGCGACCAAGTACCAGTTCTGGGACAGCGGCACGTCTGCGACCAGCGCCTATTTCTGGACTCCCACCAATTCGCATTGGGCTGCCAACACGACGATCGAGGTTTCGGCCGCCGACCTGACCAACCTCTGGATCCAGGGCGGCTCGACGACCGGCACCGAGACGATGTGGGTCAGGGCATTCGACGGATCGGACTGGGGTTCCTGGGATTCTTTCGGACTGACGACGACGAACTCGGCGCCTGTCGCGACGATCGGCGATCATTCGGTGCACATGGGCCAGTGGGTCACCGTCAGCAACTGGTTGACGACGTCGGATGCCGACAATGACACGATCACGAATTACCAGTTCTGGGACAGCGGCACCGCCGCGACCAGCGCGTATTTCTGGACGCCGACCAATTCGCACTGGGATGCAAACACGACGATCGACGTTTCGGCCGCCGATCTCGCCAATGTCTGGATCCAGGGCGGCTCGGCGACCGGTTCCGAGACGATGTGGGTCAGGGCGTTCGACGGCACCTCGTGGGGCAATTGGGACAGTTTCGCGGTGACGTCGACCGTCAACACGCCGCCGGTCGCGACCATCAACGACCAGTCGGTTCACGTCAATACATGGGTCAAGCCGGAAGGCTGGCTTGGCACCAGCGATGCCGAGGGCGATACGATCACCAAGTATCAGTTCTGGGACGGCGGCACGGCCGCGACCAGCGCCTACTTCTGGACCCCCACCAATGCGCATTGGGCGGCCAGCACCCCCATCGACGTCTCGGCGTCCGACCTGGACAGCCTCTGGATTCAAGGTGGCTCGGCGACCGGCGCCGAGACCATGTATGTGCGGGCCTTCGACGGCACCGCCTGGAGCAGTTGGGACAGCTTTACCCTGACCTCCACGAACACGGCGCCAACGGTTGCGATCAACGATCATACGCTGAACGCCGCGCAATGGGCGCAGCTCGTCAACTGGACGTCGGCATCCGACGTCGATGGCGATCCGATCACCAAGTACCAGTTCTGGGACGGCGGCACGGACGCGAACAGCGGCTACTTCTGGACATCAACGAATTCACACTGGGCGGCGAGCACGCCGATCGAGGTGTCGGCGTCCGATCTGGCTGACGTTTGGGTGCGAGGCGGCACCGCAGGCGGTTCGGAGGCCATGTACGTTCGCGCGTTCGACGGAACCAGCTGGAGCGCCTGGGACAGCTTTAGCCTGACGTCGCTGCCAAACCACGCGCCTGTCGCCACGGTCAACGATCAGACCTTGCACGTCAACGAGTGGAGCCAGATCAGCAACCTGGTGTCCTATTCCGACGCCGACGGAAATCCTGCAACGGAATATCAGTTTTGGGATGGCACCACGGCCGCGAACAGCGGCTATTTCTGGACGTCGGCGAATTCGCACTGGCCGGCCGCCACCGTCATCGACGTCGGCGCCGCCGACCTCGGCGATGTCTGGATGCGGGGCGCGCCGCCACCGGCACCGACTTGATGTACGTAC
Source organism: Bradyrhizobium viridifuturi (assembly GCF_001238275.1). Lineage (GTDB taxonomy): Bacteria > Pseudomonadota > Alphaproteobacteria > Rhizobiales > Xanthobacteraceae > Bradyrhizobium > Bradyrhizobium viridifuturi. The sequence continues at coordinate 5,672 of NZ_LGTB01000019.1, read as the reverse complement.
GCGCGTTCGACGGAATTGACTGGAGTTCGTGGCACGCTTTCGCGCTCACGACCATCGTCTAGCTGCCTGCTGCGATCCGGTGGCGGACACGGCATCGCCGTGTTACGCCACCGACTGTCCGGCTACGCAGCCTGGTTCGGCGTGAAGATGACCTTGCCCTTGAACGCCGACGCCTGCGCGATCGCCTGCGAAAAATCCTCCAGGCGATAAGACCCGACCACCGGCGCGCTGATCGCCCCTGAGGCGACCATCGGCACGAGGTGGTCGTACATCGTGGCCAGCGCCTCGTCGGTTGCGGTCTTGCTCCAATGGGCGAGCCAGAAGCCGCGCACCGACACCTCGTTGAAGATCACGCTGAGAGCCGAGCCGGAGAACGGCTGTCCGCTCATCGCGCTGTAGATGACCAGCATGCCCTTCGGCGCCAAGCAGTTCATCAGGTTCAAGGCGGACGCGCCGCCGACGACGTCGAGCGCCAACTGGATCGGCGCCTTGCCGGTCTCCCTGGCGACGCGTTTGGCAAGGTCCGGCCCGTCGACTAGCACGATATCGCCGCCGACCGCCTTGACCTCATCCACGACCTCCTCGCGGCGGACAATGTTGACTGTCTTCAGCCCAAGCGACCTGGCGATGCCGATCACCGCGCGCGCCGTCGCCGAATTGGCGCCGTTCTGGATCACCCAGCCGCCGCGCGGGATCTTGACGAAATCGGTCAGCAACAGATAGGCGGTCGCCGGATTGACCGCGATCATGGATAGCTGCCGGATATCGGCAGCTTCGGGCAGCGGGCGCTGCCAGGACGGCGTGAACTTGAGCCGTTCGGTCCAGGTCGGGATCGTGAACGGGATCAGCGTGCGGTCACCTTCCCTGAGGTTCTTGACCTGCGCCCCCGCGGCGATGACGCGCCCGACGCCCTCGATCCCGAGCGTCGCCGGCGGCGTCGGCAGATAGCCGTAGCGTCCGGCCATGATCATGAAGTCCGAGTTGTTGATCGGCGCGGCCTCGACCGCGACCACCACCTCGTCCGGCCCGGGGCTGCCGACATCAGGCACCTCGTTGAGCTTCACCACTTCTGCCGGACGTCCGAACGCAACCACCTGAACCGCCTTCATGGCATCATCTCCCGATTTTATTCTGTACTTATAGGTATAGAATAAGCGTGACGTCAATGGCTGGAATTGCCTTCCTTGCAACGTGAAGGCTTCACATCTGACGCGGGAGTACATAAAACAGCACCATGGCAAGGCCGCGCAGCTTCGATCCGGACGACGTCCTGGAAATCGCCCGCCAGGTGTTCTGGCAGAAGGGCTTTCAGGCGACCTCGCTCGACGAGATCACCGCGGCGAGCGGGATCGCGAAGCCGAGCCTTTACGCGGCGTTCGGCGACAAGCACGCGCTGTTCCTGCGCGTGCTGGACCGCTATCACGACGGCATCCTCGGCTGGGCCGAGCGCGTGCTGGCGCAGCCGGGGCCGGCCCGCGAGGCGATCAGGCAGTGGCTGACCGGCTTCATCCCGTACTGCTCGGGCGAGAAGGGACAGCGCGGCTGCCTGTCGATCAATTCGGCGACCGACGGCTCGCTCGATCAGGCCGCGCTCCGCAAGAGCATCGAGCGCTACAACCGGCGGCTCGAGGAGCTGTTGCGCAGCCGGCTGCGTGCCGACCGCGACCAGTTCAGGAAGGGCTTCGATCCCGACGTCACCGCGCACACGGTGATGGTGGTGCATGCCGGGCTGATGGCGCTCGCGCACCAGACACCGGATTCGAAGCAGGTGATGGCCGTGATCGACCAGGTGATGAGCCTGCTGGCCTGAGCTCGCCGGCACTGGCGTTGCGCTGTGCCTCTCATGAATGTGATTTATATGATTATCATCATCTATTGATGAACTGAACTTCGTGACCATTTCCGGATTGGCTGACATGGGCTTCCGGAACTGGGAACCAGATGAACACATCGTCTTGGCGTATCACGCTTACCGTACTCATCGCCCTGCTATCGATGCCGGCGATCGGTCCGGCCCGGGCCCACGATCACGACCATCCCGAACTCAACGGCTGGTATGAGAGCCTGCACAGCGGCAAAGGACCCTGCTGCGACGGCAGCGACGCAACGCGTGTCGACGACGCCGACTGGGAAACCAAGGACGGCCACTACCGGGTACGCCTCGAGGGCGAATGGGTCGACGTTCCCGATGAGGCGGTCGTCAGCGGCCCCAATCGCGCCGGCCATACCGTGGTCTGGCCGTATTACCTGAACGGTCATCCTAGGCCGCGCTGCTTCATGCCCGGCAGCATGGGCTGAGCAGACGCGCCGCACCAGCTCAGAGATCGAGCTGGATCAGGTCTTCGCCGTCCGCCTCCGGCTTTGCCGGCACGGCGCAGCAGATCAGCACTTCGTCATCGGCCACCTCGGCGGTCGGCTGCTTCAGATAGGTCACGGCACCCGCCTGCAATTTCGTTCGGCACGTTCCGCAATTGCCTTCCCGGCAACTGAACACAGGACTGAGGCCGCGCGCTTCCGCAAGGTCAAGCAGCGTGCCCGACTCCGGCGTCCAGCGCGCTTCCTTCATCGATGCCGTGAAGGCGACCGGGACCGGCGCGGTCGCAGGCGGCCGGCGCGGCGGCGGCGCGGTGATGACGTCCGGCTTCCGCAGCAGCGATGAAGGGCCGAAGGCTTCGGCGTGAATCCTGCTGTCGGCAATGTTGTAGCCGCGCAAGGCGTCATAGAGCGATTGGGTGAACTGCGGCGGGCCGCACAGATAGAAATCATAGTCGTTGAACGGCAGCACGCGCGACAGCAGCGCCATGTCGATCCGCCCCGCGGTGTCATAGTCGGTGCCCTGCTCGGCGCCATCGACGTCACTCAGCACGCGGACGATCCGGACAGCGCCGCCGGCGGCCACAGCCAATTGCTGCAACTCGTCGCCGAACGCACGCTCTTGCTTGGCACGGGCGGCCTGGAACAGGAAGGTCGGCCGGATGCCGCGGGTCCGCAGCCCCTCATAGACCACGTGGCGCAGCATCGCGAGCAGCGGCGTGATCCCGACGCCGCCGGCGAGCAGCACCGCCGGCCGCTTCTCGCGCGCATCGATCGTGAAGCCGCCCGCCGGCGCGCGCGCCTCGATGATGTCGCCGACACGGATGTTGTCGTGCAGATGCTGCGACACCGCGCCATCACGCTTCACGCTGATGCGATACATGCCGTCCGACGGCGCGACCGACAATGTATAGGTGCGGACGATCGGCTTGTCGGCGCCGGGGAGCGCGATGCGGATCGGCAAATGCTGTCCGGCCTGGTGCGGCAGCCGCCCGGCGCCATCATCCGGCTGCAGATGAAACGAGCGGATCGAGCGGCTCTCATCGACGATTTTGGTGACCTTAAACGGACGCCACTGCGTCGCAAGCTCGGTTGCGCGGATGCGGTCGGCGGTCTGCGTCCAGTCGCCGGTCATCAATGCATTGGGCGACCAGCCGTCGGCCCGGAACGCCCAGCGCAGCGGCAACGCGCCGCGCCTGCGCACCATGCGGCGGGCACGAAAACTCCAGAGCCGTTCGGCACCCTGGAACGCCGCGATCTCGGGCGAGTCCAGGATCACTTCGGCATCGCCGGTCAGTTGCAGCATGTCGCCGGTTTCGAAATCGACGAAGGCCAGTCCGGCCTTGCCGTTGACGAGGATGTTGCCGAGCGTGTTGAAGAACAGGTTGCCTGCGAAATCCGGAATGGTCAGCGTGCCGTCGGCGGCGACGCGAACGAAGCCTGCCTTGCCGCCGCGATGCGAGACGTCGACCTGGCGGCGGTCCTCGCGCTCGGCGTAGGACGCCACGAAGAACGTGTCCGCCGCCGCGATCATGTCGCGCCCAGCCTGGTCGAGCGTCGTGCTCGTCTCGATCTCTCCGGTGAACGGCTGATCCGGTTCGCGCACGAAGGCGAAGTCGCGGAGCTGGATATATTGCGGGCAATTGCCAAAACTCTGATCGAGTTCGAAGCTCAGCGCGTTGCCGGACGATGCGCGGAGCAGCCCGTTGGCGCGGTTGCGGCGCCGCGTGTGCAGCTCGATGCCGAGCAATGCGATGGCGTCGTCCTCGCGCATGCCGTCGCTGACGGGATCGCTTGGGTCAGGCCGTGCGGAGATCTCGAGGCTGCGCGATGTCGGTGAGGCGATGAAGCCGGGTCGGCCGGCCAGCAACGAGGCCCACGCGTCGCCGCTGCGGTCCACGCTGCCGACCACGATGAAGGGAATTTGCCCAAAGAATTCGCGATGCTGGTCGGGCATGAAGTCGCGCACGGCGCGCTGGCCGACGGCCTCCATCTTCTCGGCGACGCCGACCCTTTGCTGGATCGCCTTCTCGCCGGCATGCCAGGCCGCGAGCTTACTCTTGGTTCGCCTGTCGCTCATCGCCTCGCCCTCCCTTCTCGGGCCTCGAGGGGCGCGCCCCGCAGCACGCCCGCTCAGCCTATCACGCAGCCGCCGCCAGACCGACGCGGGTCTTGGCGAAGGGCACAAAGCCCGGCAGCGCCTCGATCCGGCGCAGGAGCGCGCTGACGCGGGCATAGGCGGAGAGATCGACATTGCCTTCCGGCGCGCTCGACAGATAGCTGTAGAGTGCGACGTCGGCGATCGTCGGCTGCGCGCCGACCAGCCAGTCGCGATCGGCGAGATGAGCCTCGAGCCGCTTCAGCAAGACATGGGCGCGAGCGATCACGTCTTCCGGGTTGAACTTCGCGCCGAACACGGTGACGAGCCGCGCCGCGGCGGGTCCGAACGCGAGATCGCCGGCGGCAACCGACAGCCAGCGTTGTACGGCGGCAGCGCCCTTCGCATCCTGCGGCAGCCAGTCGGTGCGGCCGAGCTTGGTCGCGAGATAAACCAGGATCGCGTTGGAGTCGGGAATGATGACGCCGTCATCGTCGAGCACCGGCACCTGGCCGAACGGATTGAGCGCCAGAAACTCCGGCGTCTTCTGCGCGGCGGACCTGAGGTCGACCTCGACCAGCTCGTGCGGAATTCCGAGCAGGGAGATGAAGAGGCGGGCGCGGTGTGCGTGACCGGAGAGCGCAAAGTGATAGAGCTTCATGGTGCCGTTCCTGATGTCGTGGACGGGGCCATTCCCGACCGCGACCTCAAGGTGGCTCATTGCAGCTGCAATTATAATTATCGTCGTGGGAACTTCATTATTGCAAATATCGCAATAACGCGGGCACGCGCCGATCAAACCTCGACGATCACGTAATTGTCTTCGATGTGCACCGGGAACGTCTCGGCGACGTAAGGCCCCTTCTGCAGTTCCGCGCCACTTTCGACCGCGACCGGATAGGAGCGGATCCTGAACCGCTTCGGGTCGAACCAGGACTGGCCGTTGCGGATGTCGAACTCCCACCCGTGCCACGGGCAGCGCAGCATCTCGCCGACGCGGTCGCGCTGATAGATGCCGGGCTCCGGCGAAGTCAAGCGTGCGACGCAGGCCGCCTTCTCCAGCGGCGCACCCTCATGCGGACACCGGTTGAGCAGCGCGAAGAACTCGCCATTGACATGGAACACGACGATATCGCGGCCCTCGAGGCCGAACACCTTGTTGCCGCCGGCCGGGATTTCGCTGGTGCGCGCGACGATGTGACGGGTCATCGGAATCCTAGTGTCTTGACCGCAACGGCGGTGTGCTCCCTCGCCCCGTTCT
>NZ_LGTB01000018.1 GCF_001238275.1 Bradyrhizobium viridifuturi | reverse complement strand
AGCCCCCACCCCAACCCTCCCCCGCAAGCGGGAGAGGGAGCGCGGTTCCTGCGCGGCTGCTGTTCGACCTGATCTCATCTTGCTTGAGCTATTTGTAGCTGTAGGTGGTGCCGGCCGGCAGCGGCAGCTCGGTCTCGCGCTGCATCTGGCTCTTCGGCCACACCACATAGGATTTGTCGTCGATATATTGCAGCACCACCGGGAACGAGCGCGCATTCTGCCCGGCGTACTGCTCGCCCTCGCCGTAGAACTTCACGCCATAACCGAGCATGGTGCCGCCCTCGGGAATGTCGGTGTCGAGCGCGGCCTTGCGCAGCGCGTCGGGATCGACGCCGCCATATTTCTTGATCGCGCGCGGCAGCACGTCGTCGAGGAACACATAGGCGTTGGCCGCGCCGATGCCGACATGGGCGGAGCGGATCGACACGCCGGGCTTGAGCTTGTCGAATTCCTCGCCGACCATCTTGATGATGGGCGGCAGTTTCGGGTCCATGGTCTTCTGATTGGCGAGCCAGATCGAGATCGGATCGGTGTTGAACAGATAGTTGGCATCGGCGCCGAGGCCTTCCTTCAGCTTCTCGTAGACGCCGTAGCCGGCGCCGTGGCCGACGATGGCGCCGAACTTCAAGCCCTGCTCGCGGGCCTGGCGGAACAGCAGGGTGATGTCCGGATTGTAGCCGGTGTGAAAGATCACGTCGGGCTTGGCACGCTTCAGCTTGGTCACCAGCGCCGACAGATCGGGCGCGGTCGCCGAATAGCCTTCCTTGAGCACGATGTTGAAGCCGGCCTTCTTCGCGCCGGCCTCGTTGCCCTTGGCGACGTCGACGCCGTAGGCGCCGTCCTCATGGATGATGGCGACCCGCAGGTCCTTCGGCTCCTTGCCGAACTTGGACAGCGAATATTGCGCGATGAAGTCGGTCGTCATCATGCCGTATTGGTTGCCGGCGGCCTGCGGGCGGAACACGTATTTGTAGTTCTTGCCGTCGAACACGCCCGAGGAGATGCAGGTCGTGATCCACATGAACTTCTTCATCTGGTCGACCCGGGCCGCCACCGGCACGCATTGCGCCGAGGAGAAGAAGCCCATCACCATGTCGACCTTCTCCTGCTCGAGCAGGCGGACGGCCTCGTTGATGGCGATATCGGGCTTGCTCTGCGCGTCGGCATAGACCGCCTCGACCTTGTAACCCTCGACGCCGGTCTTGGCGTAATGGTCGAGCATGATCTTGACGCCGGTATATTGCAGCTCGGAGCCGCCGCCGGCCAGCGGGCCGGTCAGATCGAAGATCACGCCGATCTTGATCTTCTTGTCCTGCGCCTGCGCGGCGCCAACCACGCCCAGCGCGGCGAGCGCGACTGACAGACCCGCGAGCCAGCGGGCACCCCTCCTGACCGGCATGAATCCCTCCCCGGAGATTGTGCACTGCATTTTTTGTTATCGTGCCGCCCTATCACAGGGGGAGCGGCCGGTGATGTCAAGCGCGATGGCTGCGTCGCCACGGCGCAGGCTTGCGCAAAGTTTCGGCGGAGCGGACTGGCGGCAATGGGTCCGGACTTCGCGTATGCCCCAGACCAGGGGCTTGCGACCAAGTCTCCGATGGCGTGTGATGACAACAAGCTTTGAGTTCTGGGGAATGCAAAATGCAACCTATCATCTTCGAACTGCGCGACATCGATGCCGACGTCGTCAAGGCTTGGAAGAAATACTTCAAGGGCCTCGACAATGTACGAATCTCGCAGGGCGATATCTTTGAAACATCGGCTGATGCAATTGTGAGCCCTGCCAATAGTTTTGGTTACATGGACGGTGGGATTGATCTCGTGTATCTCCGCCGCTTCGGCTGGGAATTGCAAACAAGACTTCAAGCTCATCTCAGGGATGAGCACGATGGCGAGCTGCCAGTTGGCCAAGCAACAATCATCGAGACATTCGACACGGCGATCCCTTATCTCGTAAGCGCGCCGACCATGCGAGTACCGATGAACGTCTCCAGTACGACTAATGCCTATCTGGCATTCCGGGCGGCCATCCGTGCCGTAAAGCTGCGCAATCGCGAAGCCCCCGGAGCTGCCATTCGTACAGTACTGTGCCCCGGACTATGTACGGCGATCGGCAGAATGCCGCCGGACTTGTCCGCACGACAGATGGCCGCGGCCTTCGAGGCCTGTGTGCTCAATCAGTTTGTCGGACCTAGCGGTCACCGCTACCTACTGGGGTCGTGATGATCGGACTTATCTAAGCAGCGCTCGGACAACCGTGAATTCTGATCCAAGCCGCTATCGTGCACTCCAGAGGCATCCAGCCTAGGCCGGCAGCTGCGTCTCGATGAACGCGGTGACGAAGCGCGGCATTGCCGCCGTGAGATCGGCGCGGCTGCGCACCAGATGGATGCCGGCGAGCTCCGGATCTTGCTGGCGCGAAAGATTGGACTCGATCCTGGCGCGCAGCACGTCTCCCGCCATGTCCACGCGCAGGATCTGCATCATCGCGAGCGCAACGCCTGTGTAGATGCAGTGCCAGTCGGCGTCGCCGCGGCAATCCGACGGCTTGAGCCCGGTCTCCTCCTCGAGCTCGCGCATCACGCTGCCGGCGATATCGACCGTGTCGCCCCTGATGTCGTCGAGATCGGGCGTGCCGGAGGGAAAATAGATCCGTCCCGCATTCGCCGTCCGCTCGCCCATCACCCCGCACACGAAGGCGCCGTCGTTCGAGAGCAGCGCGCCCATGCCGAAGCCGTTGAAGACCTCCTTGTCCGGAAAGCCCCAATCGCGCCAGGCCAGGAAGCTTGCGAAGTCGGTCTCGAAATAGCTCGCGCTGAGCCGCTCGCCGGCAAACACCGGATCGCGCCCGAGCAGGACCCGGCCGTTCCACAGGTTCGGGTTCAGCCGCTGCTGCTCGACGAAATACGCGTCGATCTCGGCGCGCCGCTCGTCCGCGAACGGCCAGGGACGCTGCTGCAACGCGAGGTCGAGCGCGGTGACGCGGCAAATGAGTGGAGCCTCCATGTCGCCCGTGCGCGCCTACTTCGCGTTCCCGGTCGTCTTCTTGACCTGATCGACGAATTTGTTGGTGTAGGTCTTGGTGACGTCGATACCGGCCTTCGCGACCTCAGGCGAGCCTTCGCTGAACACCGCGAGCACGGCCTCCGCGCCCTTGGGATCCATCTTGCCGGTTTCCGAGAACATCGGGATCGTGTTCTTCAATGCGGCGAGATAGAGGTCCTTGTTCTTGCCGACGAGCTCCTCCGGCATCTTGGCCATGACCTCCTCGGCGGAATGCGAATGGATCCAGGCCAAGGTCGCCATGATCGCGTTGGTCAGCGCCTGCACCTCCTTCTCATGGCCGTTGACCCAGGCCGTGGTCGAATAGAGCGCGCCGCCCGGATACTCGCCGCCGAACACCGCAAGCGTGTCGTGCTGGGTGCGGGTGTCGCTGAGGATCTTGAGGTCCTTGTAGCTGCCCTGCAGCACGGTGACGGAGGGATCGAGCATCACGGCGGCATCGATCTGGCCCTGCTCCATCGCGGCCACCGCGGTGGCGCCGAGGCCGACGCCGATCACGGCGGTGCCCGCCGGATCGAGGCCGTTCTTCTTCAACAGATATTTCAGGAAGAAGTCGGTCGAGGAACCCGGGGCGCTGACGCCGACCTTCTTGCCGGCGAGATCCTTGATCGAGTTGATCTCGCCGGTGTGCTTCGGCGACACCACCAGCACCAGGCCGGGATAGCGGTCATAGACCACGAAGGCCTGCAGCTCCTGCTTCTTGGCCGCGAGGTTGACGCAGTGGTCAAAATAGCCGGAGACGACGTCGGCGCTGCCGCCGAGCACGGCCTTCAGCGCATCCGAGCCGCCCTTCAGGTCGACCAGCTCGACCGCAAGCCCGGCCTTGTCATATTCGCCGAGCTGCTTGGCCAGCACGGTGGGCAGATAGCACAGGCAGGCGCCGCCCCCGACCGCGATGGTGATCTTGCTTTGCGCCGCCGCAAGGCCCGTGGACAGGGTCAGCGCCAGCAGCGTTCCGGCAAGCTTGCCAAGCCATTTGTTCATGACGTCCTCCGTTCGACTGGCCGGCAAGATAGAGGAGCGGGCGCGCCTTGAGAAGGCGACTTTCCGGTAGCTGGTCAAGCCTGCGGCGGCGGCATAGCATCGCGGATGCAGAAAACGCCGAACAGGCACCAAGAATAGAACCATCAAGAATACTTCAAAGGAAACACCAAGGGAGGCCTTCATGAATCGCTTTGCAACCGCGCTGTCGCTCGCCACCGCCTTCGCCGCCGGCTGTGGCGCCACCCATCTGCTGCGGCCGGCGCTCGCGGCCGAGAGCATCACGGCGCAGGTGATCCACACCGGCGAGATGGAGGGCGACAAGCTCGGCGACGCGAACAAGGTCGGCTTCCGCTCCAAGACATTCGTCTCTGCCGACGGCGCCACCGTCTCGATCCAGGACGGCAATGTGCCGAAGCACATGCATCCCAACACCAACGAGATGCAGTTCATCCTCGAGGGCACCGGCACGGTCTGGCTCGGCGACAAGGAAGTGCCGGTGAAGGCGGGCGACCTGATCGTGATCCCGAAAGGCACGCCGCATGGCGGCACCAAGCCGAACGGCCGCCCGTTCAAGGCGATCGCGATCAAGACGCCGCCGCAGGCGCCTGACGATACCAAGCTGCTGGATTGAGAACGGCGGTCTTTCTTCGTCATTGCGAGGAGCTCGCGACAAAATTGCAAAGCAATTTTGCGCTGAAGCGACGAAGCAAACCATCGATCCGCATGTGCCGAAAGATGGATTGCTTCGCTTCGCTCGCGATGACGATGAGGCGCGATCAGCGCGCGCCGGGTTCCATTATATGACAATCGACAGATAATTCACTTGCCTCGGCTTCGGTCGCTCCATAATATGACAATAGTCATTTAATGGAGCGTGACCCATGAGCCTGGATGATCACCCCACGGTCAGGGCCGTGCGTGCGCGCAGCAGCCAACCGGTCCACGACGCCCCGGTGTCCTCGGAACTGCTCAAGCGGATCGCGCGGGAATGCGGCGCCGACGATGTCGGCATCATCGAGTTCGACCGCGCCGCCATCGCGCCGCAGCGCGACTTCATCCGCAAGGTCTATGGCCGGACGCGTTCCCTGCTCGCGATCGCCTGCCACATGAACCGCGAGCCAGTGCGCTCGCCGTCGCGTTCGGTCGCCAACGAGGAATTCCACGGCACCTACGATCACGTCAACGAGACCGCCCGCGCCATCGTTCGCGCGCTCGACGAGCACGGCATCCCGGCCTGCAATTCAGTCGCCGCCTTCCCGATGGAGATGGACCTGCCGAGGATCATGATGGTGCAGCACAAGCCGATCGCGGTCGAAGCCGGGCTCGGCCGGATGGGCATCCATCGCAGCGTGATCCACCCGAAATTCGGCAGCTTCGTCCTGCTCGGCACCGTCCTGCTCGGCTGCGAGGTCGACGCCCATGACCATCCGATCGACTACAATCCCTGCCTGGAATGCAAGCTGTGCGTCGCCGCCTGCCCGGTCGGCGCCATCAAGCCGGATGGCGGATTCGATTTCCTGTCCTGCCACACCCACAATTACCACGACTTCCTCGGCAACTTCACGCAGTGGGTCGAGAAGGTCGCGGATGCAAAGGACGCCAGGGATTATCGCGCCCGCGTGCCCCGCACCGAGACGCTGAACATCTGGCAATCGCTGTCGTTCAAGCCGGGCTACAAGGCGGCCTACTGCATCTCGGCGTGCCCGGCCGGCGAAGACGTGATCGGCCCTTTCCTGCAAGACCGCGACGCGCATTTTTCCGACGTGGTGCAGCCGCTGATCGACAAGGACGAGTTCGTCTACGTGATCCCGGATACCGACGCCGAGGACACGGTGACGCGGCGCTTTCCGCACAAGAAGGTCCAGCACGTCACCTCCGGCCGCCATACCGGCAGCATCCAGGCCTACATCTTCTCGCTGTCGCTCGGATTCCAGCGCGGCCGGGCGCGCGGCCTCGATTTCGTGACGCATCTGCGCTTCACCGGGGCGAGCGCGCTCGACATGACGGTCGCAATCAAGGGCCGGGATCTGCAGGTGGTGCCGGGGCGTCACGTCGGCGAGGCGAACCTAAACATCACCGCCGACACCCAGGCATGGCTGCGCGTGCAGAACCGCGACCTCGATCTTGCCGAGGCGATCGCCGCGGGGCTGGTAAGCCATAGCGACGAAAAGCTGTTCGCGGCCTATATGCGGTGCTTCCCGCTCTGAGCGAACTGCTCACACCAGCAGGCCACCGCCATCCACCGCAAGCGTCTGCCCGGTGACGTAGCCGTTCAGCATCAGATAGACATAGGCGGTGGCCGCCTCCTCCGGTGATGCCGCGCGCGGCAGCGGCAGGCCTGCCACGTAACCGCGCACCCGCTCTTCCGGCATCTGCCTGACGCGTTCGGTGAGAATGAGCCCGGGGCACACCGCATTGACGCGGACCGGCGCGAGATCGACGGCAAGGCCGCGGGCCAGGCTCTCCATGGCGCCCGCAGCCGCGGTCACGAACGGCATGCCTTTCTGCGGGCGATGGGCCAGCAGCCCGCCGGTCAGCGTGATCGATCCGTGCGGAGCAATCGCGCGGCTGGCGTACTTGACCGCCGCAAGCGAGCCCCAGAAGCGGAGGGTGAGCGCTTCGCGCGCAACACCGAGATCGAGATCGCGCACCGTGCCGAACGCAGGCAAGCCCTGATCGCCCGCCGTGATCGCAAGGTGATCGAAGCTGCCGACCTGTTCGAAGAAGCGCGACACGCCGGCTTCGTCGCGCAGATCGACGGCACGGCCCGACGATCCCGGCAGCCGCGCGACCGCAGCCTCGACATTGGCAGCGTTGCTGGAGGCAATCACCACCTCCGCGCCCTGCTCCCGCGCGAGCGCGGCGACGGCGAAGCCGATCCCCGACGATCCTCCGATTGCGATCACGCGCTTGCCCGCAAGCGACATCATGGCGTCTGTCATGGCCGTGCTCCGCCGCACTTCACGCGAAATAAGCGGGATGATCGATGTCGGCGAGCAGCCCCGCCTGCTGCGGCTGCCAGTCGAGCCGCGACCGCGTCCGCGCGCTCGAGGTCGGCACGTCGAAGGCGACGAACCGGCCGAACATGCCGAAATGCTCGGCCGCCTCCTCGGGAGACTTCGACACCAGCGGCACGTCGAGCCGGCGCGCGATGACCTCGGCGATCGCCCTGAACGGCACGCCCTCGTCGGCCACCGCATGGAATGGGCCGCCCTCGACGCCGCGCTCGAGCGCGAGCCGGTAGAGGCGCGCCGCATCCAGCCGGTGCACGCCGGGCCAGCGGTTCTGTCCCTCGCCGATATAGGCGGAGACGCCCTTCTCGCGCGCGAAGGCGATGAGCCGCGGCACGAAGCCATGGTCGCCATGACCGTGCACCGACGGCGGCAACCGCACCACGGCGGCACGCACGCCGCGCGCTGCCACGGCCATCGTCGTCGCCTCGGACGCACGCGGATAGGCCTCGGAAACGGGAATCGGCGGATCGTCCTCGGTCGCAACCCGCCCCTGCGCCACCCGCGCGACGCCCGAGGTGGTAATCAGCGGACGCTTCGTGCCCTCGAGCACGGCGCCCAATGTCTCGATGGCGCGGCGGTCATCCGCGCAGTTCTGGGCGAACCTCGAGAAGTCATGATTGAAGGCGCAGTGGATCACCGCGTCCGCCTGCGCGGCACCGCTCCGCAAGCTGTCGAGATCCTCCAGCGTTCCGTAGTGCACCTCGGCGCCGGCGGCGGCGAGCGCTTCCGCACCGCTGTCGGAACGGGTCATGCCGAGCACCTTGTGGCCGGCGGCAATCAGATCATTGGTGACGGCCGAGCCGACCCAACCGGTGGCTCCAGTGACGAACACGCGCATGAGCAAGTCTCCAGGTTTCGTTGCAGACAAATCTGGAGCACCGCGCTATCATGTTAAAGTAGTGACCTTATCATGGTATAATGGCTAACAGGATGAGCGAACCGCTCGCGCAAGAGAACCTGCTTGGCACCTACCTGAAGGACCGCCGCAGCAAGCTCGATCCGGCGACGTTCGGCTTTCCGCCCGAGCGGCGGCGGACGCCGGGGCTGCGCCGCGAGGAAGTGGCGCAGCGCGCCAATATCAGCGCGACCTGGTACACATGGCTCGAACAGGGCCGCGGCGGCGCGCCGTCGGCCGATGTGCTCGACCGCATCGCGCGTGCGCTGATGCTGACCGATGTCGAGCGCGAGCATCTGTTCCTGCTCGGCCTCGGCCGCACACCCGAGGTGCGCTATCAGCGAAGCGAAGGCGTCACGCCGCGGCTGCAACGCGTGCTCGATGCGCTGGAGCCGCAGCCTGCCATCATCAGGACCGCGACGTGGGACGTCGTCGCCTGGAATCGGGCCGCGACCGTGATGCTGACCGACTACGGATCGCTGCCGCCGAACCAGCGCAATGTGTTGCGCTTCATGTTCCTCGACCCGCGCGTCCGCGCCGCGCAACCCGACTGGGCCAGCGTGGCGCGCTTCGTCGTCGGCGCCTTCAGGGTCGACGCGGCGCGCGCAGGAGCTGCCGCCGAGGTGCAGCCGTTCGTCGACGAGCTTTGCCGGCTCAGCCCGGAATTTGCGGCGCTGTGGCGCGACAACGACGTGCGCGCCCATGGCGAGGCCGTCAAGCAGCTCCGGCACCCGATCCTGGGCCCGATCAGGTTCGAGTATTCGGCATTCGCCGTCGATGGCCGGCTCGACCTCAGCATGATCGTTTACAATCCTGTCGACCCCGAGGTGAAGGAGAAGATCCGCGCCTTGATGGACGCGACGTCGGCAGCGATCTAATCCTGCGTCGCCGGCGTCGGGCGCCACACCAGGAGCCGCTTCTCCACGACCGTCACCGCCATGTCGATCAGGATGACGAACGCGGACAGCACGAACATTCCGGCGAACACGCCGGCGACATCGAACACGCCTTCGGCCTGCTGGATCAGATAGCCAAGGCGGCCGCGGAGCCGAGATATTCGCCGACCACCGCGCCGACCACGGCAAAGCCGACCGAGGTGTGCAGCGAGGAGAACATCCATGACAATGCCGAGGGCCAGTAGACGTGGCGCATCAGCTGCCGCTCGTTCATGCCGAGCATGCGGCCGTTGTCGAGCACCGTGGTCGGCACTTCCTTGACGCCCTGATAGACGTTGAAGAACACGATGAAGAACACCAGGGTCACGCCGAGCGCGACCTTGGACCAGACGCCGAGCCCGAACCACAGCGCGAAGATCGGCGCCAGCACGACGCGCGGCAGCGCGTTGACCATCTTCACATAGGGATCGAACACCGCGGCGACGCGCGGCTGCCGCGCGAACCAGAAGCCGACCAGGATGCCGCCGGCCGAGCCGATCACGAAGGCGAGGATGGATTCCCACAGCGTGATCGCAAGATGCTTCCAGATCACCCCGGTCGAGAACCATTTGACAATCTGGCTGAAGACGTCGACCGGATTGGAGAAGAAGAACGGCGGCAGCAGCACCTTGCCGAACACCGGCACGGTGGAGAAGAACTGCCACAACGCCAGCGTGGCGACGGCGACCAGGACCTGCAGCGACAGCAATGTGATCCGCGACATCAGGCGGCCCCCGCCTGCGTCGACTGCACATAGCCTTTCATCACCTCGTCCTTCAGCACACCCCAGATCTCGCGGTGCAGGGCATGGAAATCCTTCTCCATCCTGATCTCGGCGATGTCGCGCGGCCGCGGCAGCGTGATGCGCCAGTCGCCGATGATGCGGGCGGACGGGCCCGCCGACATGATCACGACGCGGTCGGCCAGCGCGATCGCCTCCTCGAGATCGTGGGTGACGAACAGCACCGCCTTGCGATCGGCGGTCCACAATTCGAGCAGCAGATTGCCCATGATCTGCCGTGTCTGGGCGTCAAGCGGGCCGAATGGCTCGTCCATCAAGAGGATCTTCGGATCGCGGATCAGCACTTGCGCCAGCGCGACGCGCTTGCGCTGGCCGCCCGACAGCATGTGCGGATAGCGGCCCGCGAAGGCGCCGAGCCCGACCGAGGTCAGCCACTTCTGCGCGCGTGCGAGCGCATCAGCGCGCGGCGTGCCCCGGATCTCGAGCCCGATCGCGACATTGTCGATCGCGGTCTTCCAGGGGAACAGTGCATCGGCCTGGAACAGGTAGCCGGCGTCGCGGTTGAGGCCGTTCAGCGGCTTGTCGAAGATCCGCGCCGTTCCTGCGGCGGGCTTCAACAGCCCCGCAGTGACGTTGAGCAGCGTCGACTTCCCGCATCCGGTGGGCCCGACAATGGCGACGAATTCGCCGTGATCAACTGCAAGATTGGCCTGCTCGACCGCGGTATAGACGCGTCCATCCGCCAACCGAAACGCCACCGTCGCACCGTCAAGCGCGACCGCCGTCGGCTCCGTCATCGCCACGATTCCTCCCGAAAATTTCGGAGATGGCTTACCGGTTCGGGCCGGCAAGTTCAACGCAGGAAGATGGCGCAGGCCTTGGTCACGCGGTTTTCAGGCAAATCGGGTTGCGCATTGCAACAACATCGTCGAGGCTGCGGGCCAACGCGGTAGACAAGGAGACAATCATGCGGATCGCAGTGGTAGGCGCCGGAGGCGTCGGCGGCGGCTTTGGCGCTGCGCTGGCGCATGCCGGCGCGACGTCACCTTCATCGCGCGCGGCGCCCACCTCGCCGCCATGCGCAGCGAAGGGCTGAAGGTTCAGGGCGGCCGCGGCGAGACCCATCTGGTCCCGACCCAGGCGACCGACGACCCCGCAAGCGTCGGCCCGGTCGATATCGTGCTGTTCTGCGTCAAGCTGTGGGACGTCGAAAGCGCAGGGCAGCACATCAAGCCCATGGTTGGCCCCGACACCGCGGTGATCCCGCTGCAGAACGGCATCGACGCGCCCGACCGGCTGATCCCGATCCTCGGCCGCAACGCCGTGATGGGCGGTGTGGCGCAGATCTCGGCCTCGATCATCAAGCCCGGCGTGATCAACCAGGTCGGCACCTTCATGCGCATGATCTTCGGCGAGCTCGACGGCCGCATCACGCCACGCGGCAGGGCGCTGCTCGAGCTCTGCCTCAAGGCCGGGTTCGATGCGACGCTCAGCGAGCAGATCAATACCGAGCTGTGGATGAAGTTCGTCGGCCTCGCCACCAATGCCGGCATGACCGCGGTCACCCGGCTGCCGATCGGCAGGCTGCGCGACGATCCCGACCTGCGTCCGCTGTTCGTGTCGGCTTGCGAGGAGACCATCGCCGTCGCCCACGCCAATGGCATCAAGCTGCCGCCGGATGCGCTTGCGAAAGTGCTCGACTTCATCGGGCACGCGCCGCCGGCAATGAAGGCATCGATGGCGCTCGATCTGGAGCGCGGCAACCGGCTCGAACTGCCCTGGCTGAACGGCAAGGTGGTCGAACTCGGCCGCAAGCTCGGCGTGCCGACCCCGACGCACGATTTCCTTTATGCGGTGCTGAAGCCCTATGCGATGGGCACGCCTACGTAGGCAGGCCGCCGCCGGTTACGGCTGCAGCCCCGCTCACGCATGTTGCGGCGGGGCGAGCGTGGCGACCTGATCGGGATGCACCGTGATGGCGGTGCCGCCATGTCCATCGCTCGCGGCGACGAAGGTGGATGCCATGTAGTTTCCGAGCAGGGCGATGCTGGCGGCGTGAACGCCGTCCGAGACCGTGACCGATCCGCCCGCGCTGTTGCCGGTAAAGCCCACGGTTTGCCCGGCCGCAAAATTGATGTTGGCGAAATCGATCGCGTCGGCGCCCGTCATCCCGGCGACGGTGCCGGAGAAGCCGGCGGGGTCGTCGAGCCTGAGCGTCCCGGAGTCCGACGCAAAGGAGATTTGCGCCGAGCTTGCTGATGGAAGCTCGAGGGTCTGTCCGGCCGGAATGATCGAGGGATCGCTGATCGTGAAGCGCTGGACCAGGCGCCCCAGACGGTCCCGTCATTGGCCTTGATCCACAGCGTGTCGGTGCCTGATCCGACGTGATACGCAAGCTGCGAGAGCTGCGAGGCCGAGACCATGTTGTCTTGATTTGCTCCGAGCGTGACACCGTTTAGCGTGAAGTAGCCGTTGCCGCCGCCGCTGTTCCAGACATCATACGATGTCGCGGAACTGCCGAACGGATCCGAATAGCTGAACAGCGAGGACACCGCGAAGGTCTGGCCTTGGACGGACAGCGTGCTTGAATTGGTCGGGGTCACGACCGGACCGCTATCGACCGGCGCGGTCACGGAGAAGGCACTCGACCATGCTCCCCAGACGGTGCCGTCATTGGCGCGGACCCACAGCGTGTCCGCTCCCGAGCCGGATTGATAGCTCAGCGACGCCAGCTGGGCAGCCGTGACGTAATTGTCCTGGTTGGTCGACAGCGACACTCCGTTCAGAATGAAGTGCCCGCCACCTGCGCCCGTGTCCCAGACATCATATTGAGTCGCAGCGCTGTTGAACGGATCGCTGTAGGTGAACAGCGACGAGACCGCATAGCTCTGGCCGTGGGGCGCGATGACGTTCGACACCGTCTCGACGGGCCCGCTATCGAGCGGCGCGGTCACGGTGAAGGCGCTCGACCATGCCCCCCAGACGGTGCCGTCGTTCGCACGAACCCACAGCGTGTCCGCGCCAGAGCCGGACTGGTAGCTGAGCGACGCCAGTTGGGCGGCCGTGATGTAGTCGCCCTGATTGGCCGACAGCGCCACCCCGTTGAGAACGAAGTGCCCGCCTCCCGTGCCGGTGTTCCAGACGTCGTATTGGGTCGCGGCGCTGTTGAATGGATCACTGTAGGTGAACAGCGACGAGACGGCGTAGCTCTGGCCGTGGGGCGCGACGATGTTCGATACCGTCTCGACGGGACCGCTGTCGACCGGAGCATTGACGGTGAAGGGGCTCGACCACGACCCCCACACCGTGCCGTCATTGGCGCGGATCCAGAGCGTGTCGATGCCGGAGCCGGATTGATAGCTGAGCGACGCCAGCTGCGCGGCCGTGATGTAATTGTCCTGATTGGCCGACAGCGCCGCGCCGTTCAGAACGAAGTGGCCGCCTCCGGTCCCGGTGTTCCAGACGTCATACTGGGTCGCAGCGCTATTGAACGGATCGCTGTAGGTGAACAGCGACGAGCCCGCATAGCTCTGGCCGTGCGGCGCGATGATGTTCGACACCGTCTCAACGGGCCCGCTGTCGAAGGGCGCATAAACGGTGAAGGCGCTCGACCACGCGCCCCACACCGTGCCGTCATTGGCGCGGATCCAGAGCGTGTCAGTGCCGGAGCCGGATTGATAACTGAGCGACGCCAGCTGCGCGGCCGTGATGTAGTTGTCCTGGTTGGCCGACAGCGCCACCCCGTTCAGAACGAAGTGGCCGCCTCCGGCACCGGTGTCCCAGACGTCATATTGGGTCGCAGCGCTATTGAACGGATCGCTGTAGGTGAACAGAGACGAGCCCGCATAGCTCTGGCCGTGGGGCGCGACGATGTTCGACACCGCCTCGACCGGACCACTGTCGACCGGAGCGGTGACGGTGAAGGAGTTCGACCACTGTCCCCACACCGTCGAATCGTTGGCGCGGACCCAGAGCGTGTCCGCGCCCGAGCCCGATTGATAGGTCAATGACGACAGCTGCGCGGCCGTGAGATAGTTGTCCTGATTGGCGGCAAGCGCCACCCCGTTCAGAACGAAGTGGCCGCCTCCGGTCCCGGCGTTCCAGACATCGTATTCGGTGGCTGCGAGGCCGAACGGGTCGTAATAGGTGAACAGCGACGACCCGGCAAAGCTCTGGCCGTGCGCTGCCGCCACGTTTGCGACCGTCTCGACGGGCCCTTCCGGAGTTGCCGTGAATTGTGTCCAGGCGCTCCAGAGTACGCCATTGAACGCCCGCACCCACAGCTGGTCGCTCGCGGGACCGAACTGATAGGCGATGCTGGACCACTGCGAAGCAGCGACGTCGATCTCGACTCCACTCGCCTGCGCCACTCCGCCCACGGTGAAGTGGCCGTTACCGGTGGAGTCCCAAAGCGCATACTCGGTCACCGGCAGGCCGCCACTCGTCACATAGAAGATGGACGATGCTGCAAGCGAGGTTTGCACGCGGCCGGTGATGTTGGATACGACCACGGTCGGCGCGACATCGACGGCGCCGGAATTGTCGATGACGAAGTCGCCGTCCTCGCTGGCGATCTGGGTGAGCGATACTTCGAATTGCACATCCCAGTTTTGGCCGGGATAGCTGTTGCCCCATGGATTGCGAACGATGAAATTGCCCGTCGCGCTGTCATAGCCCACGACTCCGAAGGCATGATCCGGGACCAGCTGGATCTTTCCGGCGCTGTCATAGGTGTACGGCGACGTCGAAGGAATCTCGAGGATGACGTCATCGTAGCTGGCGAGCGCAGCGATATAGACGGACTTGTTGCTATACCAATTGGACGCGCTGCTCATGTAATAGTTGACGCTGGTCGCGTCGGTCAGATTCTCCAGGACGTCGGTCGGAGGATCCGCGGAGATGTTGTTGTAGCTGTTGACCGCCGGGTGCCCGATCTGCCCGGTTGCACTGAGCTGCGCGTACGCTTTTTCCACCAAGGCGACCCACATTGCAGTGGGTTGCTCATTGTAGTTGTGGGCATAGTCGAGCTCGGTCCCACTGACGATCGGAAACACGCTATTGACGGTTTCCCATGTCTCCTGACCATTGACATAGAAGCGCACGCCGTAGGTGCCGTTTCCGTTGTCCACGATCATGGAACTCATGACCTGGGGATGAAAGACGACGGCGTCGATCAATCCCGACATCAGTTCGCAATCGCCATCGGCTCCCTGACAGATATCGTTGACGGAGCTGCGCCAGCCGAGGAATACAACGGTCCGGCAACCGCGCTGTAGCCCTGCAATGTCCAGCCGTTCGCATCCGGCGGCAAGGTCGGATCCGGAAGATCGGTTCCCAGGAACCACTTTCCGATCAGCTCGGACATCTGCGTCGAGGTCGTGCCGACCTGCAGATTGCCCAGCGTGACATGTACCGTGCTGCCGCCCGTCCAGGTGGCGTTGGCCGGATTCCCATCGACGAGCTGGAGGAAAAGATGGGAGACGTAGTCCGATGTGGACAGACCGCTGTTCAGATTGGCCGCAATCATCTGCAGCGAGTTCAGCTCATTCGTGGTCACGCTGCCGCGGCTGGCGACGTCAGCCAGCACGTCATAAGCTTCGGCGTAGGTGAAAACCCCGTCCACCGCAAAGTTCAGCATGTCCGACTTGACGCCGCTGTCGACCAGGGAATTGACCCAGCTTGCAGTCATGGAATTCCTTCGCAAATCTTGACGCGACCAGATTGCCGTCGACCTGGCCGGCCCTGGCGAGATGGCATGCGACCTGTCGGGACGAATCCAGCAATGGAATAGGTAACTATCGCGTTAGTTGTGACCGAATTCGTCTCGCGTGTCGACCTTGCCGAACGCTGCCGTCAACCAACGGAACCCGTATCATCGTGAAGATTCGTTAACGTCCACCTGATACGGCGCCCGCCACCGCGGCCAGCGGCTGGGTGCGGCTCCTCCGAGGCGCGGGTCTTGCGGTGACGTTGGACGTGCCCGGCACTCTCGCTTCAGCGCGCGTGATGCCGGCCGCGGTGCGCCCGGCGCGTCGGGGGCGGCGGCGGCGCGAAAAAGGGATTCTCCGAGCAGATCGCGCTACGGCCCGAGGCGGTGGCTTGGCACTGCGGGATCGAGGTGAAGCTGCAACTGATGTAGTTTCCGCCCAGCCGACCCTCATAAACATGCATGCACACCGGATAATTCGGATCGTAGGCCTGCCCGGCGGCAGGTCCGGCCAGGGCGACCGCTGCTGCGGCGATCGCGAACAGTTTCAGGCGCATCGGTGTCTCCTTCTCGCGACGGGAGGTTCCTCACAATCACCGGAGTTAGTCAACATCGCGGGCGGCGCGACCGCCATACGGACCATCACGGGCAGGCGAAGTGCCGATGGCAAGCTAATTGGCAGGTTGGCGGTGTCGCTTGCGCTGCTCCTTGGGCTGCGTTCTCGGGCCCTTGTAGAAGGGATTGACCGAGCACGTCGCCGATCGTCCCGAGGCCGTTGCCTGACATTGCGGAAGCGACGTGAAGCTGCAATCGATGTACTCGGGCGTCAGCCGGCCGCCATAGACCTCCAAGCATACCGGATAATTCGGATCGTACATTTGCGCGGCGGCTGGCCCGGTGATGCAAACGCCGATGGCGGCGAACAGGTAGAGTTTCAAGCGCATCGCGTGCTCCTCAAGCTTGGTGCAGACCGCCGGGGCCGGCTAGCGCTGTTCGCCGGCCGGCTTGCCGTCGTCCTCGCCCAGACATCGGATCATGAAGGCGGTCGTGTCCCGCGGCAGCACCTGCGCGGCACGCGCCTTGAGGCGGCATTCGAGCTGCGCGATCTGGCGAGCCCGTTGCCGTTCCGACGGCAGTGCTGATTGCCGCAAGCGGCGCAATGTCATCGGCGAGCCGTCCGACTCGAAGCTCAGCTCGTACTTCTTGCCGCCCTGGTCGGTGGCCGCGCAGGTGATGGTGGACACCTGGCGGGTGATGAAGCTTCCGACCTGACGGCAGGAGCCCGTCGACATCTCGACCAGCGGCACCGGCAGTCCATCGACACGCGGACGGTCGCTCGACTTCAGCAACATGCGATCGACCGCGAGCTCGAACAGATTGTCCTGGGTGCGCTCGGTGCTCTCCCCGGAGAACGATACGATGTGGCTCTTGTCGGCGGGATCGTCGAGCACCACGGTGAATTCGGAGCGGCCGCGCAGGGTGTGGAAATAGGCCACCGCCTTGCAGGTGTAGTTGCGGCCGGCGACGGTGACATTGCGGCAGGTGCCGGACATCAATGCATACAGGTCGACGTCGTAGACCGGGCCGGCAGCCACCGCGAGCCCAGGCCAGCAGACGACGGCAACCGCAATCATTTGAGCGAAACGGGAGATCATGCTGAAACGGTCGAGAACACGCTCGTTGGAGAGGCCGATGGCGCAAGGTCGCCGATTTCCGCGGACTGTGCAACGAAGAAGCGGGCCTAAATGTGGAGGCCCCCGCAATCAATCGGGGAACGCCGGGCAAGCCGTGCTGAAAGGCCGCGGCCCTCCTGCCCTGCGTCAGATTTGCGGGCCCGACAGTGTGACCTCGCGCTCGGCGCGGAACACGTTGCTGTAGAGATTTGCGATCCACTGACGGCCGCTTGCCGTCATGTTCAGGCAGTTGATGGCGCCCTGGATGTGCGGCGCAACCATATTCCAGTAGAATTGCGGGTAGCGGTCGACGATATCAGCCGGCGATTCATAGCCGAGCTGGCGGTTGATGCCGACTTCCTCGAACTCGTGATAGAGCGCGTTGGCTTTCCTGATGTAGTTGGGGTCGCCGAGTTGCCCGATGAAATCGGCCGCCCGGACGATCGCCGCCTCGTCGTCATATTGCTGGCCTTCGGGCGATGGAAACCGCGTGCCCTCGATGTTGCGCGCGACGCGCTCGCGATCGAGCGGCAGCACGGCCTCGAGCCTGTCGAGCACATACAGCTTCGAGCGGTCGACGTGGTACGGCATCAGGCCGGCATCCGACGAGCCGCGCGGCAGCACCACCTTGTTGCCCGCGGCATCGATGACGTAGCCATCCGGTCCATCGCCCTTCAGCAGGCCGCGCACATAGCCGATGTCGTGGGTCAGGCAGGCGATGATCGTGTGGGTGTAGTCTTCCGCGGTGACGTGGGTGTGCAGCGCGCGGCCGCGGATGATGTCATGCCCGGCGAGCGTGACCAGCATCGTGTGCTCGACATTGTGATAGAGCGCATCGCTGTTGCCGATGCATTCCAGCGCAATACGCGCGGCAGCTGGCAGGAGTTCGCCAAAGCGTGCCTGCGAGGCCCCGAAGGTGCGGCTGACATGGGTGGCGAGAAACTTCTCCAAAGCACCTGCCGCCAACTCAGGTAACGTCATCATCGATGCAGCCCCCGACCGCGCAACGTTCCTCACTCGCCCCGATCTCACGTCGTAGTTGGGGAGCAATTATAGCGTATCTGCGGGCGTGCGGCTACGCGCTGGCGAACGCGTGATTCGTTCAGCCGTACTTTCCCGGTCTTGCCGGCTGCGGCACCAAAGTCGCTGATAATGGCATGAACCGTGCATGATTCGGTTCAGACCGGGTTAATCCTACGGATAAACACCATCATGCTCGTTACGCTCGTCGCCATCCTCTGCAATGCTCAGCTCTGCATGGAAAAGGTCGTCACCAACAGCGACCAGTCCGGCATCACCATGGGCGCCTGCGCCGTGAATGCCCAAATCGGCATCGCCGACTGGCTCGCCAAGGGGCCGTATCACGATTGGCGCTTGCAGAGCTATAAGTGCATCATGGGCAAATACGTACCCAAGAACGAAGTGTGATGTGTGCTCACAGCCCCCGAAGGGGCTGACCAGCTTCACCTGCCCAACTGGAACGGCCTGCGAAACCGCGTGATGCAGGCGCGTGCACCTCGAGTCAAAGTCCATTTTATGGGCTATCACTGTCGTCCGCGATGGTGAGAGACGTGAGGTCGCCCAGGAATGGCCAGAGAATGCCCGCAACGCCGCTGATTGCCTACGCGCATGTCGGCAAGAGTTTTGACAATGGTCGCGTGGTGGCGGTTGACGACGTCTCGCTTGACGTCGCCGAGGGTGAATTCCTGGCTGTTGTCGGCGGCTCGGGCTCCGGCAAGACGACGCTGCTCAGGCTGGCCAACCGCCTGATCGAAGCCGACCGCGGCCGGATCTCCGTCGAGGGCGAAGACGTCAGCCGCATCGATCCGATCCTGCTGCGGCGCCGCATCGGCTATGTTTTCCAGAGCGGCGGACTGTTTCCGCATCTTTCCGTCGCCGGCAACATCGGCATCACGCCAAGACTGCTCGGCTGGCCGCAGGCGGAGATCGCAGCGCGGGTCGACGAGCTGCTCGATCTCGTGCGGCTCGATCGCTCACAATATCGCGACCGCCTGCCGCACGAGCTCTCCGGCGGCCAGCGCCAGCGCGTCGGCGTCGCGCGTGCGCTGGCTGCGAAGCCGCGCATCGTGCTGATGGACGAGCCGTTCGGCGCGCTCGATCCGCTGACCCGCGACGCGCTCGGCGACGACTATCGAACGTTGCACCGCGAACTCGGCCTGACCACGGTCATGATCACCCACGACATGACCGAGGCGCTGCTGCTGGCCGATCGCGTCGCTGTCATGCATGGCGGCAGGTTGCTCGCGCTGGGCACTGCTGCGGAGCTTGCGGTCAGCACCGACGCCTATGTCGGCGAACTCTTGCGGACGCCGCGGCGACAGGCCGAGCGGCTCGGCGCATTGCTGCCGCGGGACGCCACCGCATGAGTGATCCACGCTGGAGCGAGGCGCTCGCGCATCTGCCCGACTATCTTGGCAACCATGTCCGGGTGAGCGTCGCCGCGCTGGCGCTCGGGCTCCTGATCAGCCTGCCGCTTGCGATCATCGCCCGCAACCGACCGGTGCTGCGCGGCGCGCTGCTCGGGCTTGCCAGCATCGTGCAGACCGTGCCGGGTCTGGCGCTGCTCGCGCTGTTCTATCCGCTGTTGCTGGCGCTCGCGGCTTTGACCGCGGCATGGCTCGGTTTCAGTTTCTCCGCCTTCGGCTTCCTGCCAGCAGTGCTGGCGCTCGCGCTCTATTCGATGCTGCCGGTGCTGCGCAACACCATCACCGGCCTGTCGGGCGTCGATCCGGCGGTGCTGGAGGCCGCGCAAGGCGTCGGCATGACGCCGCGGCAATCGCTCATGATGGTGGAGCTGCCGCTGGCGCTGCCGGTGATGATGGCGGGGATCCGCACCGCCGCGGTGTGGGTGATCGGCACCGCGACGCTGTCGACGCCGATCGGCCAGACCAGCCTCGGCAACTACATCTTCGCCGGTCTGCAAACCCAGAACTGGGTGTTCGTGCTGTTCGGCTGCTTTGCCGCCGCCGTGCTCGCGCTGGTCGTCGACCAGTTGCTGGCGCTGATCGAGAACGGGCTGCGCAATCGCAGCCGCGTCCGCACCGCGCTCGGCGGGCTCGGCATTGCCGCGCTGATCGCGGCGACGCTGGTTCCGGCGTTTGCGCATCCACAGGCGCGCTACGTGGTCGGCGCCAAGACGTTCACCGAGCAATACGTCCTGTCGGCGCTGCTGGCGCAGCGGCTGCAAGCGGCCGGACTGCCGACGACGACGCGCGCCGGGCTCGGCTCCAACGTGATCTTCGATGCGCTCGCTGCCGGCGATATCGATGTCTATGTCGACTATTCCGGCACGCTGTGGGCCAACCAGTTCCACCATAGCGACATCAGGCCCCGCGCCGAGCTCCTGAGCGAGCTCAAGACGACGCTGGGCAAGCAGGACATCACGCTGTTCGGCGAGCTCGGCTTCGAGAATGCCTATGCGCTGGTGATGCCGAAGAGCCGCGCCGATCAGCTCGGCATCCATACGATCGCCGACCTCGCCTCACACGCCGCGACGATGTCGATCGCCGGCGACTACGAATTCTTCTCGCGGCCGGAATGGGCCGGCATCCAGAAAGCCTATGGGCTGTCATTCCGCGCCCAGCGCACGATGCAGCCGGATTTCATGTATGCCGCGGTCGCCTCCGGCGAGATCGACGTCATCGCCGGCTACACCAGCGACGGGCTGATCGCGAAATACGGCCTGGTGACGCTCGCGGACGACAGGCACGCCATTCCGCCCTACGACGCCATCGTGCTGCTGTCGCCCAAGCGGCGCGACGACGAGGCGCTCAAGGCGGCGCTGCGGCCGCTGCTCGGCAAGATCGACATCGCCGCAATGCGCGAGGCGAACCTGCGCGCATCGGGCAACGATGCATCATCGTCGCCCGACGCCGTGGCGCGCTGGCTGTGGGAGAAGGTCGGGCCGCGCTGAGCGGCCTTGCGTCTTATGCCCTCACCTCCTGCCGCTGGAACAGGACGTAGCCCGCGACGAACAGCACGATGGTGCAGGCGATCAGGCCGACCGTCTGCGGCCAGGCGATCATCACGCTCTGACCGAACGGCAGCGGCGCGCCCATCACCGCGCCGCGGATCTGGTCGAGGAACACCGGGCCGAGCGTGCGCGTGGTCGGCGACAGCACCGCCAGCATCGCCTCGCCGAACAGATCGTTGGGCGAGAAGCGCTGCAGCAGCTGGGTCCAGATCGCGGTGCCCGGCGTATCGAGGCCGAGCGCGGCAAAGCGCGGATCGGGCGGCACGATGGCCTGCGCGATCGCCGGCGCCAGCATCGGCCACAGCACGGTGAGGAACAGCCAGATGCCGAGCGCCACCAATGCCGCGGTCGCCGGTGAGCGGAACACGATCGAGAGCAGCATCGCGAGCGACAGCCAGACCCCGGCATAGAAGATCGCGATCACCAGGAAGGCGAGCGAGCGGGCGATCTCCTCGCCGCCCGGCGGCACCCCGAGGAAGATCAGGCCGAGCCCGATCACCAACAGCCACAGCGCGGTCAGGCTGATCGCGATGGTGGCGAGCCCGGCGAGATATTTGCCGAGCAGCAGCGCATCGCGATAAATCGGCTGCGCCAGGATCCGCGACAGTGTCCGGCGGTTGTGCTCACTGTTGATCAGGTCGAAGCCGAGCCCGATCGCCATCAGCGGGATCAGGAAGCCGAGGATGGCGACAAAGGACGGCAGCGGTGCCTGGCTCACCGTGAACAGCCGCAGCAGCAGGAACGGATCCTCCGCCGTGTTCTGACGCAGCGCCGTGATCGCCTCGTAGAGCGCCGCCATCGCGGTCAGCACGATCAATAGCTCGAGCATCAGCATGCGGACGCTCGAGATATTGTCCGAGAGCTCCTTGACGAAGACGGCCCCGACGCCCTGGAATGCTGAACCTTCACGCCGCATCGCGCACGCCTCCTGACTGGGGGACCTGGAAGCAACGAGCGTAGATCGCCTCTAGGCTCGGCTCGTCGACCGAGAGCCGCCGCAGCGCGCCGTTGGCCGCGACCACCGCGCGCGCGGCGTCGGCCCGGACGTCGCGGTCGGCGGTCATTCGGAAGCGGTCGTCGGCGAGCGTCTCGACATTGCCGACGCCCGGGATCGCCGCAAGCCGCCGGGCGATACCCGCGCCGTCGGCCTCGACCTCGACGACGAAGCCCGCGCCCAGCACCTGGACCGAGAGCTCGGCCACCGAGCCCATCATCGCGATCTTCCCGGCGCGGAACAGCGCGACACGGTCGCAGACCCGCTGCACCTGGTCGAGCATGTGCGACGACAACAATACGGTGACGCCTTCGGCCTTCAATTCCCGGATCAGGTCGAGGAATTCGATCGTCGCCTGCGGGTCGAGACCCGAGGTCGGCTCGTCGAGGATCGCGATCTCGGCGCGCTTGACGATGATCTCGGCGAGCCCGAGCCGCTGCCGCATGCCGCGCGAGAAGGTCGCAACCCGCTTGTCGGCGACGTCGAGCAGACGCACCCGAGTCAGCGCCGCCGCGATCCGGCGCGACCGCTCGGCCATCCCGAGCCCCATCAGCTTGGCGGCGTAAGCAAGGTTCTCCACCGCGGTCAGATGGTCGTAGAAGCCGACGGCGTCGGGCAGATAGCCGACCCGCCGCTTGACCTGCAGCGGCTGCCGCGCGGGATCGAAGCCGAGCACGGCGACCCGGCCGGCCGAGATCTCGGTGAGGCCGAGCATCATCAGGATGGTCGTGGTCTTGCCGGCGCCGTTCGGGCCGAGCAGCCCGAACACCTCGCCCTTGGCGATATCGAAGTTGATCGCGTCGACGACACTGGTCTTGCCGTAGCGCTTGGTGAGGTCGCGCGCTGCGATGACGGCCTCCGGCCGCTTTGCGGCGCTGTTGTTCTGCTGTTCGCTCATCGCCGTCCGAACCTCGCAACGGCGCCCAGCATCAACAGCAGCGCGACGCCGATCACCCCGGCTCCGGCCATGCCCCAGACGGTGGACGTGCTCACGGTGACGCGGAACTGGCTCGACGCCGTCTCGCCGCGCGAGGTGGCACGCATCGCGAGCTGGTAGTCGCCGGCGAGCGACTTGTCGCTCGGCGTCACCAGCGCCTGCACCTCGGTATCCTTGCCGGGCACCAGCCGCTCGATCTTGGCGGGCTGGAACGTGACCTTCCAGCCGCTCGGTGCCGTCGCGGAGAGATCGATATTGTCGGCCGGCGCGGTGCCGCTGTTGGTGACCACGACCGGGATCGTGCTCTGCTCGGCGGCGACCGCACGCGCACTGAGCAGGCCGTCACGGCCGGAGAGCTGCAGCTGCGGCTGGCCGGCAACGTCGAGCGCCACCTCGGTCTGCGCGCTCGCATCCTCTGCATTGACCTTGACCTTGACCGGGAAATGCCCGGCATCGATCGCGCTCGGCGGCCGCACCTTGAGCTTGATGTCCTTGGACTGCCCGGCATCGATCGGAATCGAGGACAATTCCTGGGTGCCGTAGGCCTCGGTGAACGAGGTCTCGAAGTTCTGCGGCGCCGCCGCGGCGAAGCTTGCCACGAGGTTGCGGCCAGAGTCGTTCTTGATGGTCAGCGTGTATT
Source organism: Bradyrhizobium viridifuturi (assembly GCF_001238275.1). Classification (GTDB taxonomy): domain Bacteria; phylum Pseudomonadota; class Alphaproteobacteria; order Rhizobiales; family Xanthobacteraceae; genus Bradyrhizobium; species Bradyrhizobium viridifuturi. The sequence continues at coordinate 129,558 of NZ_LGTB01000018.1, read as the reverse complement.
CGAAGTTCGATTTCGGGCTGCCGCGCAATTCGGGAAGCTTCGAGGACACCGTCAGTTTTGCCGGCAATTCCTTGGCGAGCGCGACCACGATCGGCAATGTTGCTTCGCTGCCCTGCCCTTCGGCCTTCACCGTCAGGGTCTGCTCGGCGAGCGAGGCGTTGGCGGGCACATCGAGCCGAAGCTGCAGCGGCACGCTTGAATCGGGCGCGGGCATCGCGGCCGCGACGGGCTGGCCACCGCCGAGCAACGTCGCGGTCCAGCCGCTCGGCACGCCTTCGACCGAGAGCTTGTAGCGCTGCGGACCGAGATCGTAATTCTGCAGACGCAGCGAGATGTTGGAGGTGGTGCCGGGCCTGACGGTGACGGCCGGATAGTCCGTCATCATGTAGAGCCCCTTGATATCGTGAGGCGGCTCTGCGGCATAGGCTGAGGGAACGGCAAGGGGAACAGCAAGTCCGAAGGCGGCAACAAGGCGCGCAACATCGAGCGCTCGCATGGGCAAACACTCCTGCAAGAAGGGCGGGATTGGTTGATTTGACGCTGCGCGCTGATGAACACCGTGGCAGCGGCGCGACCGATCATCGATCCAATCGTGACGAAATCTCGGCGAGGCAATTACAAATGAGTAATGCTGGCTACTTCGCGCAGCCGACCTTCGTCTAACGACGTTAGTCTAGAGTCCCTTGATAATCCCCGCGTCGATCAACAGGCGGTTGAAGCGGCGCGCCTCTGTGCCATCCCTGCAGGAATAGAACAGGCCATTGCAGCGAAGCATGATCGCCTTCTGCTCCTCGAACGAGGGATCGAGCGGAATGCCCGCGGCTTCCTGAATCACCAGCGGCAGATAGGCGGCATCGATCGTGTCCATCACCGCGGGGCTCTTCACCGGCTCGAAGTTGACGGCATCGATCGCGTAATATGTCGCGTAGTAGCGCGGATCGTAGTCCATCAGCTTTTTGCCGATGCCGGCTTCGTCGAGCTCGGGATCGAGCAGCTGCGGGGAGAACTCCGGCTGATGATCGCCGTAGCGCACGATCAGGAACGGCTGCGCCGGAAACTTCTTCTTCAGCGCCGCGACGAAGCCGGCATAGTCGTTGGCGCTCATCGCCTGCCGGCGCAGATATTCGTCGACCGACGGCGCGTTGCCCGGCCGCTTCCATCCCGGCAGCAGGTCCGGACGGAATCTTGTCTCCCACGGGAAATGATTGGCGGCGAGATAGACGAAAGTGAACAGCGGCGCGCTGAGCGTCTTCTGCTCGGCCATCAGCTTCAGCGCCTTGTCGTAGAAGAAGCTGTCGGGCTCGACGTCCTTCGCATGCAGATCATGCGCGTCGTAGAAATGCTGGATGCCGGTGGTGGTCTGGAAGCTGCGCGCACTCATGAAGGCGCCGAACGCCGGATACAGCGACAGCGTGTCGTAGCCGCAGCGGCGCAGCGCCAGCGGCAGGCCGCGTTCGACCCGGCCCGAGGCGATGCGGGTGACGAAATAGGAGAACCGGCCGAACGAGCGCGACGACAATCCGGCCAGCACGTTGTACTCGGTGAACCAGCTCGGCCCGCCATTGCTCTCGGCGAGGAATTTGCGCTCGACGCCGTCGTAGGACTTGAACTGGCTGCCATAGCCGAGCGGGACCTTGACGCCGGGTGCGGTACGGATGTCGAAGCTCGATTCATCATGGATCATGATGATGTTCGGCCGCCGCCCGGCGGGATGGCAGGCATCGACCGGAGGTATCTTGAGCTGGTCGCTCGCAGAAGGATCCGACTCCATGAAGCCGTAGGCGACGAAGTCGGACGCCGCGGTGACGGCGGAGCGCGCGAATTTCGACAGATAGCCGTCGTCGTAATAGCCGCGCCAGGCTTCATCAGGCCAGGCAAAGGCATAGCCCGAGAGCGCCGCGGTGCAGGCAAGGCAGGCGGCCGCGGCCGGCAGGCGGCGGATGCGGAACGGATCGAGCCACCACAGCGCGTACATCAAGGGCAGCGTGACCAGGCCGGCGCCGATGATCGACCAGCGCAGGTTCGGAAAGATCGTGAGCAGGAACGCTGCGGTGTCGCGATCGATCACCATCAGGTCGACGAAGTTCGCGGTCATCTGCACCACGTCGTGCTTGAACCGCGACAGCAGCACCAGCACCACAACCAGCGTCAGCGACAGCGCGCTCGACAGCGCCGGCTTGCGCAGCAGCGTGATGAACAGGAAGTTGAGGATTCCCCAGGTGAGCAGGAAGCACAGCCGCGAGCCGAAATCGGTCTCGGTCCGCAGCATCAGGATCAGCGCGCCGAGATGCGGCGCGGCCACCGCCATCAACCGCCAGACGCCGATCGCGGCGAGACCGCCGGCCAGTGCGGCAACCGAGGAATTTTGCTGAGGCGCGGGCGCATGGACGGGACGCAATACAACCCGGCGCAATGCCACGGCCTTGACTGGCAACGGCCAGGAGGCGTACGGCACAGCCGGTGTCTGCGCCGTGTCATAAAATCGTAATTGAATCGTCATGAACGCGCAATGAATTTGCCCGCGCTGCCGCCGCGGCGCGCCTCAGACCTTGGCCGCAGCGCCGCGGGCCTTGCGATGCCGGCGATGAAGAGGTCGAGGATGTCGGCGGCCATCCGCTCGGCCTCCGCTTCGCCGACGCCCCAGCGCGGCAAATGGCCGTCGATGTGCATCCGCGCGAAACCATAGACCAGCGCGCGGCCGGCGATCTGGACTTGCTTCAGATCACGCATCCCGAGCTGACCGGCGGAAAATGCCTCCGCCAGCAGGCGCTCGGTCAGGCCGATCAACTCGGCATTGTCGCTGGACACGGCAGCCGAGCGGTCGTGGTCGAAGAAGCGGCGGCTGGAGATGATCTCGAAATGGGTCGGGTTGTTCATGGCCCAGCGCAGATAGGCGATCCCGAGGCAGCGGAAACGGCCGAGCGGATCGCCAGCCGGCGCGTCAGTCAGCGCGGCCTCGATCTCGGCGCGGAAGCGGCGCTGCGCCTCCTCGGCCACCGCGTTCATCAGGGCATCCCGGCTCGGGAAATGCCGGAACGGCGCCCCCGGCGAAACCCCGGCGCGGCGGGCGGCCTCGCGCACGCTGACCGCCTCCGGCCCGCCCTCGCCGACCAGTTGCATGGCGGCATCGATCAGCACCCGGCGCAGGTCGCCGTGATGGTAGGGCCTGGGCGCGGCGCCCGCGCTGGACGCGGCTTGGCGGGCCGGCGACCGGAAGGCGGGGTTTTGGCGGGGCGGCGCATGGCGCTTTAGCTTTTTGTTTGAGCATGACCTTTTCCGGAAAACCGCTTCGCACTTTTCCGGATCATGCTCTCTAGCATCACCCACTCGTGAATGTAAGCACCGATTACAAAGGTTGACCGCGTGTGATCGCGAAATGTAACTGGTGATTACATAGACATCAGGAGGCACGACATGACGACGCGTCGAAACTGGTTCGAGGGCTGGCGGCTATTCGGCCTGCTCACGCTGACCCTGATCGGGCTTTCGATCTGGATCGCCGCGATGCGGCAGTTCGAGGTCGAGGGCGTGCGGATGGTGATCCGCTTCACGGCACGGACCTCGCTGCTGTTGTTCTGCCTCGCCTTCTCCGCCGCGGCGCTGGCGCGGCTCTGGCCGGGCGCCTGGACACACTGGCAGCGCCGCAACCGCCGTTATCTCGGCGTCACCTTCGCCGCCTCGCACGCCATCCATGCGGTCGCAATCGCCGCGTTCGCGATGCTCGATCCGGCCGGCTTCGCGGCCGCGACCTCCATCGTCTCCTACATCTTCGGCGGCATCGGCTATCTCGTCATCATCGCGCTGACCGCGACATCGTTCGATCGCACGGCCGCGCTGCTCGGTACACGCGCCTGGCGTAGGCTGCATCTGATCGGCGGCTACTATCTGCTGCTGCAGTTCACGGTCTCGTTCGGCAAGCGGATCCCGGAGATGCCGCTCTACGCGCTGTTTCTCGTGCCGCTCGCCGTGGTGTTCGCGCTCAGGATGATCAGCATGGCAGCGCGGCCCGCGCCGCATCAGGCGCAAGCGGGCTGAGGTCGGTCCAGCTCACACCAGATGAAACTTGCGGCCGAGTTGGCGGTGAACCGACAGCACTGCGCGATCGACGTCGCTGATCAGGCTGTCGCCGAGCACGACGTTCGGAATCTCCCAGTTGCGCCCGATCTGCGCATCAGGGAGCGCTGTGACCGCCGGCACGCGCGCAGTCTCGCAGCCGGGCTGGGCGCGCAGCGCCTCCTCCGCAAGCTGGGTCAATTCGTCCTGGCTCTTTCCATCGGTCATGACCGCGGTCCTGACTCCGGAAGATGGCTCACTGATGGCCGAGATTCTCCAGTTCCTTGGCGCGGGCTTCGGTCATGCTGCGCATGCATTCGCCGGCATCGAGCCGGGCAATGGTGCCCTCGCCGAGGTCGTAATACAGACAGTTGGCGTCACGGTACTGGATCCATAGCCGCTGCGCGGTGCGCAACTGCTCGCGCTGCTTGTCGCCGGCGGCATCCTTGAGCGCCTGCTGATAGGCGACGTTCATCCGCTTGTCCCATTGCGCGGTCTTGGCCTTTAGGCACTCGACCATCTGATAAGTGCTGCCGTCGCAGGACGGTTCGGGATCGCCTTGGTCGCCGGCCCGGGCCGAGGACGCGGCGATGATGAAAGCGGCCGCCATCAGGAGAGCGAGGCTCGACGCGCCTGTCGTGAGAGCCGATTTCATGCCGTCTTCCCTTTCGTTCGATATTGCCGGCGGACCTTACATGAGTGCAGCCGCGGTGCATCCCGTTCATTCGCAGCGCGCTGGCGTTCCCGGCCCACGCAGGATATTTCATGGGCATGGAGGGACCATGCGGCGCAACCTGACGCCTGCGATCGTTCTGGCCGCGTTCGGCCTGCTCGTCGGCGGGCTGTTTCGCTATGCCTTCGATCAGCCCAACGAAGCGTCCGTCGCGAACTATTTGCGCAGCGCCGTCGAGGGCGCCGTCATCACCCTGATCCTCTGGGGCTCGCACCTTTATCTCGTCGCGCGTGGCAGCTGGCTGCGGCAGCGGCCGCTCATTGTCGAGCTGATTGCGCGCTCCGTGATCCTGGCCATCACTGTCGCGGTTGCAGCGATCGTGCTGGAGGTCGCGCTCAACGGACATGGGCTCGAGGCGAAGTGGTTTCGCGAAACCTTCTTCAAGATCATCGGCGTCGCGCTGCTGCTCTCGATCCCTATCACCGCAATCTACGAGCTGGTCCGGATGATCGGCGGACGCACCCTGCTTAATGTCATGCTCGGACGCTATCGCCACCCGGTGCGCGAGGACCGCGTGCTGCTGTTTCTCGACCTGATCGGCTCGACGACGCTGGCGGAACAGATGGGCGAGCTGCGCGTGCAGGAGCTGTTGACGCGCTTCTTCTTCGACATCGACGGGCCGATCGTGGCGCACGGCGGTGAGGTTCATGCCTATGTGGGCGACGAAGTGATCGTGACCTGGCCGGCTAGTGCCGGTGCGCCATCCCGGCGCCCGCTCGATTGCGTATTCGCCATCGAAAAACGTCTCGCCAAGCGGGCCGATCACTATCGCAAGGCGTTCGGCGTGGTGCCGACGTTTCGTGCCGGGATGCATGCAGGGCCGGTCGTCATCGCCGAATGCGGGGACTCTCGGCGACAGATCGCCTATTTCGGCGACACCGTGAACGTCACGGCGCGGCTGCAAGCGCATTGCAAGGAGGCAGGCAGGCCGCTGCTGATCTCGGGCGAATTGCGTCGCCTGCTGCCTCTGAACCTTGATCTTGCCGTCGAGCCGCTCGGCTCGACGCAATTGCGCGGGCGCGCCGCATCGATCGAGGTCTTCGCGGTCGCGCGGCACGCAACGTCCTAAACAATTCCTTACACTGCACCGGCACCGGCTTCCGTTGGGCCGAAAGCACGAATTTGATCAAGTCTGGTCGCGGCCCGTTAAGGATGGCAATGGACCCGTATTTGCACCGGGTTCCACCTTAACGCAGGTGTAAGATCGCTAGCGATATCGTGCAGTCCGTTGTCATCCAAGAAAAACAAGGTTGCCCATCGATGGCGCAACAGGCGTCACAATCGATTATTGCCGAACTCGAAGATGCGGTCCGGGACGGGACATCGGCCAAGCGCGTGCAGACGCTGCGGCAGGTCACCGATCTGTTCCTGAACGACGGCGACCGCCTCAACGATGAACAGGTCAAGGTGTTCGACGACGTGCTCTGCCTGCTCGTCGCGCGCGTCGAGACGCGTGCGCGGGCCGAGCTCAGCAAGCGGCTCGCGCCGCTCGACTATGCGCCGTTTGATGTGATTCACCATCTAGCCTGGGACGACGATATCGGCGTCGCCGGCGAGGTGTTGACCCACTCCAGCCGCCTCTCAAACGCCGCACTGCGCGAGATCGCCAGCAGCAAGGGACAGGACCATCTGTTCGCGATCTCGGCGCGGGAAAACCTGCCCGCATTCGTCACCGACGTGATCATCGACCGCGGCGAGGACCGGGTGATCCGGCGCCTCGCCAAGAACGCCGGCGCTGAGTTCTCCGACAACGGCTATTCCGCGATCGTCGCCCGCGCCGAAGGCGACGACGAGCTGGTCGAGATCCTCGGACTGCGCATCGATATTCCGGCCAAGCTGCTGCGCGACCTGCTGCAGCGCGCCAAGGACACCGTGCGCGCCCGCCTGCTCGCGATCGCATCGCCCCGCGCGCGCGAGGAGATCAGCCAGGTGCTGAACGACATCGCGCAGGAAGAGGCCGCCGCCCCGCGCCGCAACTACGGCATCGCCGAAGAGCTGGTGAAGCTGATGAAGCAGCTCAACGAGCTCGACGATGCGGCGGTGTACAAGTTCGCCGAGGACGGCAAGTTCGACGAGGTCACGGTCGCGCTCGCCGTGCTCAACGACATGCCGATCGCGATGATCGAGCGCCTGGTGCTCGGGCTGCGCTCCGACCTGCTCCTGATCCCGTGCCGTTCGGCAAAGCTGAACTGGCCGACAGTCGAAACCATCCTGCGCAAGCGGCCGCTGCCGCACCCGATCGACCATGCGACGCTCGAGATCGCGCAACGCGACTACCGCCGACTGTCGCTGGAAACCGCCCAGCGCACGGTGCGGTTCTGGCAGCTGCACAACCGGATCGAGAAGCAGCCGATGGCAGCCGGTTAGCGACCGCCAGCGTTATTCGCAGATAAGGAAAAAGGGTGGGCAGTTTGACTGCCCACCCTTTTTTATCGTCGATGCGCAGCGTGGGTTAGCCGCAGGCGTAACCCACCCCGCAAGACCGCACTTAGTTCTTGCTCTTGTCGACCAGCGCGCCCTTCTTGATCCAGGGCATCATGTCGCGCAGCTTGGCGCCGACTTCCTCGATCGGGTGCTGGGCGAGCTTGGCGCGGGTCGCCTTGAACGAGGTCTGGTTGACCTTGTTCTCGAGCATCCAGTCGCGGGCGAACTTGCCGCCCTGGATGTCGGCGAGCACGCGCTTCATCTCCGCCTTGGTCTCGGCCGTGACGATGCGCGGACCGGTGACGTACTCGCCATATTCGGCGGTGTTGGAGATCGAGTAGTTCATGTTGGCGATGCCGCCTTCATAGATCAGGTCGACGATCAGCTTCACTTCATGCAGGCACTCGAAATAGGCCATCTCCGGCGCGTAGCCGGCCTCGACCAGCGTCTCGTAGCCGCCCTTGATCAGCTCGACCAGGCCGCCGCAGAGCACCACCTGCTCACCGAACAGGTCGGTCTCGCACTCTTCCTTGAAGGTGGTCTCGATGATGCCGGCACGGCCGCCGCCGATCGCCGAGGCGTAGCTGAGGCCGAGGTCATGGGCGTTGCCCGACGAATCCTTGGCGATCGCGATCAGGCAGGGCACGCCGCCGCCGCGCTGATATTCCGAGCGCACGGTGTGGCCGGGGCCCTTCGGCGCGATCATCAGCACGTCGAGGTCGGCGCGCGGATCGAGCAGGTTGAAGTGCACGTTGAGGCCGTGGGCGAACACGAGCGCCGCGCCCTTCTTCATGTTGTCGTGCAGGTGCTCGCGATAGATGTCGCCCTGCAGCTCGTCCGGGGTCAGCATCATGACGAGGTCGGCCCACTTGGCGGCTTCGGCGACTTCCATCACCTTGAAGCCGGCGTTCTCGGCCTTCTTGGCCGAGGCCGAACCCTTGCGCAGCGCGATCGCCACTTCCTTGACGCCGGAATCCTTCAGGTTGAGCGCGTGGGCGTGGCCCTGGCTGCCGTAGCCGACGATGGCGACCTTTTTGCCCTTGATCAGGTTCAGGTCGGCATCGCGATCGTAGTAAACTCGCATCGTGGTTTCCTCGTTTGAAGGGGGCCAAAATCGGCCGATGAATCAGGCTTTCGGAAGGTCAGAACCGCCGGGCGCCCGCGAATTTCCGGCGTTGTCTAGAGCATTTTTCCTCTCAGGGGAAACCCTCATCTCGCATGGCGCGGTGCGGCATCATGCGTCCATGAAGACCGGGTAGAGCGAGGCCAGCAGCAGGATGGCCATGACGACATTGAAGGCACGGATCGCCCGGGGCGAGGTCAGGACCGGCCTCAGCGCGGTGCCGAACAGGGCCCAGACGATGCAGGACACCGTCCCCAGGATCAGGCTGAGGCCGACCTGGATCGCGATGTTCCAGGGAAAGGCGGCAATCGCCGCATAGGCCGTGATGGTGCCGATCACCATCACCCAACCCTTGGCATTGATCCACTGGAACATGGCCGCGCCCCAGAAGGTCATCGGGCCGCGGCCGGGGCCATCATCCTTGTCCGCCGAGGGCGGCTCGGCCATGGCGATGACCGCGGCGAGATAGACCAGGTAGGCGACGCCGCCATATTTGAGGATGGTCTGCAGCACCGGATAGGCGATGAAGACGGCCCCGAGCCCGACGCCGACCGCGCCGACCATGAAGGCGAAACCGACCGTGATGCCGGCGATGTGGGGCACCGTGCGGCGGAAGCCGTAGGTCAGCCCCGACGACAGCAGCATGATGTTGTTGGGCCGGGTGAAGAACATCACGACGGCAAACACGACAAAGGCGAACAGCAGCGAGTTCGACATGGTGCCTCACGCGACTTTCGGCAGAGCTTTTGGGCGCTTCGACAGCAGCATCACCGCGATGCCGCCGATCACGGTGAGCATGCCGGCGAGCCGCAGCGGCCCGAACGTCTCGCCGAACACGATGCTGGAGGCGGCGGAGCCGACGAACGGCACCAGCAGCGCGAACGGCACCACCTGCGCGGCCGGGTAATCCCGGAGCAGCCGGCCCCACAGCCAGTAGGCGATGCTGGTCGAGATGCCGCCGAGGCAGAGCACGCAGACGAGCCCGGTCAGCGACATGTGGCTCAGCGCCTGCCAGGTCGGCTGCGGCCCGTTGCTGATCAGGGTCAGCACCGCCAGCGGCACCGCGGCCGACAGGCACAGCCAGGCGAACAGGTCGAACATCGGCGCGCCCTGCGCCTGCCGCAGCAGGAGATTGCCGATCGCAAAGCTGATCGGACAGATCATCAGAATGCTAAACGCGGCGACGCTGAAGTCGTAGCCGACCGTGCCGCAGATCATCAACAGGCCGAGCGCGGCGATCGCGACGCCGATCGCCTGCGGCCGCGTCGGCATCTCGCCGAAGGCGATCGCGGCGAACGCGATCGTGAACAGCGCCTGGCTCTGCACCACCACGCTGGAAAGTCCGACCGGGACGCCATGCGCGATCGCAAAGGCCTGGGCGAGGAACTGGCCAAGGAACAGCGTGGAGCTGATCGCGATCAACAGCGGCCAGGGGACATCGGGCTTGCGCAGGAACAGGCAGGGCAACGCGGCGATGGCGAAGCGCAGCGTCGTCATGAGCTCCGGCGAGAACTCATTGAGCGCGATCCGGCTTGCGACGAACGCAAGCCCCCAGATCACCGCAACCATGACGGCGATGCCAACATCGGCCGGCTTCATTGTTCTTCTTTGGTTTCGTTCTGGCTGTGGTGGATGATCTTTATCTGAGCATGATCCGTTCGGAAAACCGGTTTCCACCATTCCGGATCATGCTCTAGATCTGTTCGTCGGGCTTCGGTTTGCGCAGCAGATAGGTGCCGTGCAACGGCGCGTGATAGTCGGCGGCGACCAGGGTGAAGCCGGTCTCGGTCAGCATGCGCTCCATCACCCAGCCGAAGGTCGAGTATTCGTCGCGCATATGGGTCATCACGCTCTCGCGCTCGAAATCGTGATTCTTGATCGAGAAATCGGCCCAGCCCTCGACATCGCGGTCGACGCCGTCGGGCATACTGACGAACACCATGTCGCGCAGATAGAAATTCGCACCGGGCTTCAGCGCGTTGAAGATCCGCGACAGCGCCACCGCCTTCCAGAAGTCCGGCAGATGATGCAGCGTGAACTCGCTGACGATCAGATCGTAGGAATTCGGCTGGTAGGCAAAGGACAACAGGCCGGCCGGCTGGGTCCGGATCTTGGCCTTGCGGTCGCGCGCATAGATCTCGGCAAGCCCGATCATCGCCGGCGAGATGTCGATGGCGTCGACCTCGGCGCCCATCAGCGCCGCCTCGGTCGCCAGCACGCCGTTGCCGCAGCCGATATCGGCGATCCGCCAGCCCGGCTTGACGCCGAGCATGGTCAGCGCCTGGCGGGCACGGACATCGCTGTCCTCGCTGACGTCATAGATCGAGGCAACCGCGGTATCGAGACCGACCTGCCGCCGTTGCGTGTAGTACCAGTCGCGCGCCAACATGACTCACATCCCTTCCGGCCCACGCGTGATCGCGGCCACCCCGGTTCGTGACACCTCGACCAGGCCCAACGGGCGCATCAGGTCGATGAACTGACTGATCTTGGACGAATTGCCCGTGATCTCGAATACGAAGCTCTCGGTCGTGGCGTCGATCACCCGGGCGCGGAACGCATCCGCCAGCCGCAGCGCCTCGACGCGGTGGTCACCACCGCCCCTCACCTTGACCATCGCGAGCTCGCGCTCGATCGAGCTGCCGGTCAGCGTCATGTCGACGACGCGATAGACCGGGATCATGCGGTCGAGCTGATGCTTGATCTGCTGGATCACCATCGGCGTGCCCGTGGTGACGATCGTGATCCGCGAGAGATGTTTCTGGCTCTCGGTCTCCGAGACGGTGAGGCTTTCGATGTTGTAGCCGCGGCCGGAGAACAGTCCGATCACGCGCGCGAGCACGCCGGGCTCGTTCTGCACGAGCACGGACAGCGTGTGCGTCTCGTTGGGATCGTGACGCTCTTCGAGGAAGTAGGCGGATGCGGGCTGGTTCATGGTCGTCCCCTTACATTCTTTTCACGCCACCGCCCGCTGGGCGGCCGGCGCAGCATCCGTCCCGATCCAGGTCCGGAACAGATCGAAATCGATATTGCCGCCGCTCAGGATCAGGCCGACACGCTTGCCGGCGAGCTTGCTCTTTTCCTGCAGCGCGGCCGCGAGCGCCGCAGCCCCCGCGCCCTCGGCGAGATTGTGGGTGTCGGTCCAATAGGCGCGGATCGCCTGGCCGACTTCATCGTCGGTAACCTGCACGATGCGGGATGCGCCCTTCTGGATCAGCGCGAACGCTTCCGCGTCCGGAATCCGCGTCGCCATGCCGTCGGCCAGGGTGTTGCTGGTCTCGGTGGTCACGATCTTTCCGGCGGCAAACGACAGCGCGTAGGACGGCGCTTCGGTCGACTGCACGCCGACGATCTCGGTCTTCAGCCCGAGCAGGTCGCGCGCCATGATGCAGCCGGAGATGCCGGAGCCCTGCCCGATCGGCACATAGAGAATGTCGAGGTCGGGCGCTGACCGGAACAGTTCGAGCGCATAGGTCGCAACGCCCAGCACCAGGTCGGTGTGGAACGAGGGCACCATGTGCAGGCCGGCGAACTGGGCACGGCGCCCGGCCTCTTCCCGCGCGGCCTGAAAGTCTTCGCCGTGCTCGACGAGCTCGGCGCCGAACGCATGCATGGCGCGGTTCTTCTCGACCGAGTTGCCTGATGGCACGTAGATCACCGCCGGCACGCCGTGACGCCCCGCGGCGAAGGCGAGACTCTGGCCGTGATTGCCGCGCGTCGCCGAGATGATGCCGGGCACATCGGGCCGCTCGCGCTTCAGCCGCTCGAGATAGACCAGCCCGCCGCGCACCTTGAAGGCGCCGGTCGGGGTGTGGTTCTCATGCTTGACCACGACCTCGGTGCCGAGCCGCTCGGCCAGCAACGGCCAGGCATACGCCGGCGTCGCCGGCACCGCGGTGCCGACGATCCTGTGCGCGCGCTCGAGTTCGTCGAGATCAAACATGATCCACCCTCAACTCACACCAGCGCCTTGCCGCCGGAGAAGGCCTTCGCGGTGGCCTCGTCGGTGGCTTCTTCCGGAAGCAGCATCTCGTTGTGCGCCTTGCCCGACGGGATCATCGGGAAGCAGTTTTCGAGCGCGGCGACGCGGCAGTCGAACAGCACCGGGCGCTTGATCGCGATCATCTCCTTGATCGCGCCGTCGAGATCGGACGGCTTGGTCGCCTGCAAGCCGACGCAGCCATAGGCGTCGGCGAGCTTGACGAAGTCCGGCAGCGCCTCGGAGTACGAATGCGACAGGCGGTTGCCGTGCAGCAGCTGCTGCCACTGCCGCACCATGCCCATGTACTGGTTGTTCAGGATGAAGATCTTGATCGGCAGCTCGAACTGGACCGCCGTCGACATCTCCTGGATCGTCATCTGCACCGAAGCATCGCCGGCGATGTCGATCACCAGGCTGTCCGGATGCGCGACCTGCACGCCGACCGCGGCCGGCAGGCCGTAGCCCATGGTGCCGAGACCGCCCGATGTCATCCAGCGGTGCGGTTCCTCGAAGCCGAAGAACTGCGCGGCCCACATCTGGTGCTGACCGACTTCGGTCGTGATGTAGGTGTCCTTGCCGCGGGTCAGCTCGAACAGGCGCTGGATCGCGTATTGCGGCAGGATGATATCGTTGTTCTTGCGGTAGGACAGCGAGTTGCGCGCGCGCCATTGCGCGATCTGCTGCCACCACGCCTTGATGTCGGGCTTCTTGGCTTCCGCCTTGAACACCTGCAAGAGGTCGCCGAGCACGTTGCCGGCGTCGCCGATGATCGGCACGTCGACGCGGATGTTCTTGTTGATCGAGGACGGGTCGATGTCGATGTGGATCTTCTTCGAGCCCGGCGAGAACGCATCGACGCGGCCGGTGATGCGGTCGTCGAAGCGCGCGCCGACGCACAGCATGACGTCGCAATCATGCATCGACATGTTGGCCTCATAGGTGCCGTGCATGCCCAGCATGCCGAGCCAGTTCGGCCCGGATGCCGGATAGGCGCCCAGACCCATCAGGGTCGAGGTGATCGGGAAGCCGGTCGCCTCCACCAGCTGGCGCAGCAGCTTGGAGGCCTCCGGACCGGAATTGATGACGCCGCCGCCGGAATAGATCACGGGGCGTTTGGCATTGGCGAGCATCGCCACCGCCTTGCGGATCTGGGTCGCATCGCCCTTGACGCGCGGCGTGTAGGAGATGTGAACGTCCGACTTGCGCGGCGGATGATAGGTGCCGGTCGCGAACTGCACGTCCTTCGGCACGTCGACCAGCACCGGACCGGGTCGGCCGGTGGTCGCGACATAGAAGGCTTCGTGCAGCACCCTGGCGAGGTCGTTGACGTCGCGGACCAGCCAGTTGTGCTTGGTGGCAGGCCGCGTGATGCCGACGGTGTCGCATTCCTGGAAGGCGTCGTTGCCGATCAGATGGGTCGGCACCTGGCCGGTGATGCAGACCAGCGGGATCGAATCCATCAGCGCGTCGGTCAGCGGCGTCACCATGTTGGTCGCGCCCGGGCCCGAGGTCACCAGCACCACGCCGGGCTTGCCGGTCGAGCGGGCATAGCCTTCCGCGGCATGGCCGGCGCCCTGCTCGTGGCGGACCAGGATGTGCTCGACTTCGCTCTGCTGGAAAATCTCGTCATAGATCGGAAGCACCGCACCGCCGGGATAGCCGAAGACATGCTGCACGCCGTGATCGATGAGCGCGCGCACGATCATCGCGGCGCCGGTCATCTGATTGGGATCGTGGCTCTTGTCGGTCATGGTTCGCTCCGGATGCGCTTGTTTTTGCGCGGCTTTTGTCGGTTCTCGTCAGTTCGGTTTCGGGCAATAAAAAGGGGCCCCAGAGGCCCCATGCACACCGCCCGAATTTGGATGGCCGCTAGCCATCCCCGGCGGTGTGCCTGGGTACGACGGCGATAAGGAGTTTGGTAATAATGTTGCGCACGAGGTGACCCAGTCTTCCCAAAGGTTGCGCGACCATAGCGGCCAAAGCCTGAATGTCAAGGCAAGGCAAGCACTTTCGCGATTTTTGAACTGTAACGGGGTTCCTGCCGTTCGGCGAGTGTTTTTGCGTGGCGCAACGCGCATGGCTGACGGGCGTACGGCGGCAAGGGCATCGCTGCGCTCGATCCTGGCTACGGAATCCGGCGCTCCAGCCACTCCGTCGCCGCCTCCGGCGCCACCCATTCGAATTCCGGAAGCTGGTGGCGAAACCAGGTGAACTGGCGCTTGGCGTAGTGGCGGGTGTCGGCCCGGCCGGTCTCGGCGGCCTCCCCGAGGCTGATCTCCCCTTTCAGATGCCGGATCAGCGCCGGCACGCCATGGGCCTTCATCGCCGGCAGCAACGGATCGAGCCGGCGCGCCGCGAGCGCGGCGACCTCCTCGAGCGCGCCGGCCTCGAGCATCGCGCCGAACCGGGCGTCGATCCGCGCATAAAGGCTCTCCCGGTCAGGCGCGAGAAACAACGCATGGAATTCGCTTTGGGGTAGCAGCGGCGGCAGGGCGTCGCGATGCCAGTCCGGCAGCGGGCGGCCGGTGGCCTCGACGACCTCGAGCGCGCGCGCGACGCGGGTGCGATCGCGCGGCTTCAGCCGTTCGGCCGACACCGGATCGCGCGCCGCAAGCTCGGCATGCAGTGCCTCGACGCCGTGCTGCTCGAGCCTTGCGCGGACGGCGTCGCGCACATCAGGGGGGATCGGCGGCACCGCCGACAGACCGCGCGTCAGCGCCTTAAAATAGAGGCCCGAGCCGCCGATGAAGATCGGCAGCCGTCCCTGCTCACGGGCCTCGCCGAGCACCTTGGCCGCATCGGCGACCCAGGCGCGGCGGAAAAATTCACGCCGGCGTCGACATGGCCGTAGAGCCGGTGCGGAACCAGGGCCTCCTCGCTCACGGTCGGCCGCGCCGTGATGATCCGGAGATCGCGATAGACCTGCATCGAGTCGGTGTTGATCACGACCCCGCCGGTGCGCTGCGCCAGCGCGAGCGCCAGGGCCGACTTGCCGCTGGCGGTCGGCCCTGCGATAAGCACTGCCTTGTCCAACAATCCCGAATGCGCCTGCATGTCCCTCGTTGCCACGCTGATCTGCAATCCTGCAAGCCCCGCGCTCGACTCCACCATCGTCGACGGGGCACGGGCCGTGCTGCCCTCACCCGGCCCGGCGCAGTGGCTGTTCAACGAGGTTGCCGTCGACATTCCGTTCGAGCGTGAGAACCCCAGCCGGGACGACATCAAGGCGATCGAGCTGCAGCTGCGCCAGGCCCGCGGCGACCTGCCGATCGACATTGTCGTGCAACCTCGGATCGGCCGACGCAAGAAGCTTTTTCTGGCCGACATGGATTCCACCATGATCGGGCAGGAATGCATCGACGAGCTCGCCGATTTCGCCGGGCTGAAAGCTCACGTCGCAGCCATCACCGAGCGCGCGATGCGCGGCGAGATCGCGTTCGAGCCGGCGCTGCGCGAACGGGTGGCGCTGCTCAAGGGCCTGCCGGTCGGCGTGGTCGACGAGGTGCTCGACAAGCGCATCACGTTGACGCCGGGCGGCCGCCAGCTGGTCATGACCATGCGCGCGCAGGGCGCCTACACCTGCCTGATCTCCGGAGGCTTCACGCTGTTCACCAAGGTGGTCGCGGAGAAGGTCGGCTTCCAGGAGAACCGCGCCAACCAGCTGCAGATCGAGAACGGCAAGCTGACCGGCGAAGTGATCGAGCCGATCCTCGGCCGCGCCACCAAGCTCGCCACCCTGATCGAGCTCACCGAATCCTTCGATTTGGACGATATCGACACGCTGGTGGTGGGCGACGGCGCCAATGATCTCGGCATGATCCAGGCCGCCGGCCTCGGGTTTGCCTATCACGCCAAGCCGGCGGTCGCGGCCGCTGCCGCGGTCCGGATCGACCACGGCGATCTCACCGCACTGCTGTATGCGCAGGGCTATCGGCGGGATGAGTTCGTCGAGGGATAACTCGCTTGTCGTCCCCGCGAAAGCGGAGACCCATACTCCGTGGCGAATGTGGTCACGAGGACTCGTCGTTCGACGATCGCGCAACAATGACCATCTGTGGTTATGGGTCCCTGCGTTCGCAGGGACGACGATGAGGATGGTTCGCAATTCAAGACGTCAAGCAACACGGCGGCATCCCCCGCTTTCGCGGGGGATGCCAGTTTATGAGCGAGGCACCGACGCGCCCTACTGCACGCCAAGCGCCACGAAGCGCAGCTCGCCGTCGCCGTTGGAGACCAGCAGCAGCACGGACTTCTTGCCGTCCTTCTTGAGCTGGTCGACGCGCTTCTTGATGTCGGCGGCGCTGGACACCGCCTCCTGCGCCACCTCGACGATGACGTCGCCGGCCGACAGCCGCTTCTCGGCGGCATCAGAGGCGTTGTCGACGCCGGTGACGACGACACCCTTCACGCTGTCCTTGATCTTGTACTTGGTGCGCAGGTCCTTGCTCAGCGCCGCGAGGTCGAGCCCGAGCGCCTTCTGGGTCACCGGTTTCTCGGCGGTGTCGTCCTTGGGCTTGGCGTTGGCCTGCTGAACCTTGTCGTTGTCCTCGAGCCGGCCGAGCGTGACCTTGCGGGTCTCCTCATTGCCCTTGCGGATGATGACGACGTCGACTTCCTTACCGACCGCGGTATCGGCCACGATGCGGGACAGATCCTTGGGGTCCTTGACGTCCTTGCCGTCGAACTTGACGACGACGTCGCCGGGCTCGATGCCGGCCGGCTTGGCCGGGCCCTTGTCGTCGACGCCGGCAACCAGCGCGCCGCGCGCCGGCTTGATGTTGAGGCTGTCGGCGATCTCGTCGGTGACCTGCTGGATGCGCACGCCGAGCCAGCCGCGACGCAGCTCGCCGAACTTCTGCAACTGGTCGACGACACCGGCGACCGTCTTCGACGGCACCGCGAAGCCGAGACCGATCGAGCCGCCGGTCGGAGAGATGATCAGCGTGTTGACGCCGATCACCTCGCCATCGAGGTTGAACAGCGGACCGCCCGAATTGCCGCGATTGATGGCGGCGTCGGTCTGGATGTAGCTGTCATACGGGCCCTGGCTGATGTCGCGGTTCTTGGCCGAGACGATGCCCGCGGTCACCGTGCCGCCGAGGCTGAACGGATTGCCGATCGCGACCACCCAGTCGCCGAGGCGGATCTTGTCGCTGTCGCCGAACTTGACCGCGGTGAGCGGCTTCGGCGGCTTGAATTTCAGGACCGCGAGGTCGGTCTTCTTGTCGACGCCGACCACCTCGGCCTTGATCTTGGTGCCGTCGTTGAGGATGACGTTGATCTCATCGGCGTCGGCGATGACATGGTTGTTGGTGACGACGATACCCGCGGTGTCGACGATGAAGCCCGAGCCGAGCGAGTTGGTCTTGCGCGGCTGGAACTCGCCGCCCTTCTCGCCGCCCTTGCCGCCCGGTCCGCGGCGGTTCTTGAAGAAATCGTCGAAGAATTCCTCGAACGGCGAACCCGGCGGCAGCTGCGGCATGGCGCCGCCGCCCTTGTTGGCCTCGATCGTCTGCGAGGTCGAGATGTTGACGACGGCGTCGATCACCTTCTCGGCGATGTCGGCGATGCCCTCGGGACCGCGCGCGAACGCCGGCGCAGAGCTCAGCATGCTCGCAGCACCGATCGAGATCGCAGCTCCCATCATGCGGAGGCGACGGCTCAGGGCTGGTCTGGCAGCGATCATGTCGGAGTTTCTCCAGGCAAACGGGTTCAAATTAGCTGGTCGCAGTGTGCGCCCGTGGTCGCAGCTTGCGCCCGAGGTCGCAGGTATGCGCCCGAGGCCGCAGAGTGCGCCCGAACGGGCATTTGGCGCAAGCATCTCAGCCGGGCATTTCGGCGAAAAACCGGCCGCGTCAGGCTCACGATTATGTTCATTACGGCGCGATCTGCGCGATGGAACAGGCAACGCTCAGCGCCGCACCACCCAGATCAGGATCAGTCCCGCGACCGCCGAGCCGATGCCGACGATGCGCAGGATGTTGTCGGGCGTCGCCAGCGCGCTCTTCATTGCCCGGCGCATCCAGGCGGGGCTTGCCGCGAACAGGATGCCTTCGAGCACGAACAGGATTCCCAGACCGATGAGGAAGTCGCCGAACGCTATTGACCTCATCGGATGGCAACCTCCCGCTCGATGATTGTTGTTCTTTAAGTGACGGCGGCGCGTTGTCCGCGCCGCCGTTCTGTCGTGAACTTACTGTTTCGGCGCAGCCGCCGCCTCAGCCGGCTTGCCGCTGGCACTGCCGAAGTATTTGAAGAATTCCGAGTCCGGCCGCAACAGGAAACGCGTGTCGCTGGACTTGAGGCCGTTCTCATAGGCCGTCATCGAGCGATAGAACGCGAAGAAGTCCTTGTCCTTGCCATAGGCCTCGGCGAACAGGCGGTTGCGCTCGGCATCGCCCGCACCGCGGGTCTGATCCGCAGCCGAGTTCGCCTCGGCGACGATCACGGTCGCTTCGCGATCAGCCTTGGAGCGGATTTCCTGCGCCTTCTGGTCGCCCTGGGCACGGAACTCGGCCGCCTCGCGCTGACGCTCGGTCTTCATCCGGTCGTAGACCGCCTGGCTGTTCTGCTCCGGCAGGTCGGCGCGGCGGATCCGGACGTCGACGACCTCGATGCCGTAGCCGTCGGCTTCCTTGTCGAGCTGTTCGCGAATCCGCGACATCAGCTTCTCGCGCTCGTCACGCACCACCGTGATGAAGTTGACCTCGCCGAGCACGCGGCGCAGCGCCGCGTTGAGCAGCGTGGTCAGCTGCAGGTTGGCCGCCTGGATCGAGCCGACGCTGGTGTAGTAGCGCAGCGCATTCTTGATGCGGTAGCGCGCGAACGCATCGACCACGAGCCGCTTCTGGTCGGAAGCGATCACTTCCTGCGACGGGTTCTCCAGATCGAGGATGCGCTTGTCGACGTTGATCACCGAATTCCACGGCGCCTTGAAGTGCAGGCCGGGGTCGGTGACGATGTCGACCGGCTCACCGAACCGCAGCACGATGGTCTGCTCGGTCTGCTGCACGGTGAACACCGAGCTGTAGCCGACGGCGAGAGCGATGAAGAGAACGATCAGGGCCAGAATGCCGGTGACAGGGGACCTCATCGGGTGGCTCCCTGCTGGCCGGTGGTGGCCGGCGCTGCCGCCGGCGGACGCCGCGGCGTCAGCTCGCTGAGCGGAAGGTAGGGCACGATGTTCTGGCCCTGGCCGTCGAAGACGAGCTTCTCGGAGCCGCCGAGCACGCGTTCCATGGTCTCCAGATAGATGCGCTCGCGCGTCACGTCGGGTGCCTTCTTGTACTCTTCATAGACTTTCAGGAAGCGGGCGCTCTGGCCCTTGGCTTCGGCGACCGCCTGCTCCTTGTAGCCTTCGGCGGCCTGCTGGATCTGCGCGGCACGGCCGCGTGCTTCCGGCACGATCCGGTTGGCGTAGGTCTGCGCCTCGTTCTGCTTGCGCTCGAGGTCGGCGCGCGCCGCCTGCACGTCGCGGAACGCGTCGATCACCTGCGCCGGCGGATCGACCTTCTGCATCTGCACCTGCGTGATCTGAATGCCGGCGTTGTAGGAATCCAGCGTCTTCTGCATCAGCTCCTGCACGTTCTGCTCGGTGACGTTGCGCGCCCCGGTCAGGATCGGCTGGATCTGCGAGCGGCCGATCACCTCGCGCATCGCGCTTTCGGCAACCGCCTTCACGGTGCCTCGGGATTCTGGATGTTGAACAGATAGGCGCCGGCCCCGCCCTGCTTGATGCGCCACAACACGGTGAAATCGACGTCGACGATGTTTTCGTCGCCGGTCAGCATCAGGCTCTCTTCCGGCACGTCGCGCATCGAGCGGCCGCGCCGTGCGGGATCGTCGATCAGGGTCATGCCGATCGAGATCGTGTTGACGCGCAGCGCCTTCGGCAGCAGCACCGTCTCGATCGGATATGGCAGGTGATAGCGCAGGCCCGGCTGCGCATCGCGGTCATACTTGCCGAAGCGCAGGACGACGCCGAGCTCTTCGGACTGGACGCGGAAGATGCCGGTCGCAAACCAGATCGCCAGCGCAGCAACCAGCACCAGCGCGATGCCCATGCCGCTGAAATGCCCGCCGGGCAGCCACTGCTGCAGCCGGTCCTGGCCGCGCCGCAGCAGATCCTCAAGATCCGGCGGCCTCGGCCCGGCCGACTGCGGACCGGTGCCCCACGGTCCTTTCGGACCCGAGCCCCACGGCCCCCCGCCTTGATTTTTCCACGGCATCAAACATCTCCTCGACAAGTCCGGACGGGACGCCCGGGCTCGAATGTCCGGCCCGGTTATAGGGGACCGCCAAGGCCCTTACAACGCAAGCTTCCTGAGCGGACGAGCTATGCGCCGGGCCATAATTGTCAATGCAAACATTGGTTAACGTTGGCCGCGCCGACGATATGTCACATAGGAGAAGTCGACGCTGTCGTCCGGACCTGCCGGATTTCGCACGCGCGCGACCTCCTCCCACTCCTTCGCATCGATGTTTTCGAACCGTGTATCGCCGTCCGGCCGGGCGTGGACCTCGGTAATCTCGAGACGATCGGCGATGCCCATCCACTGCGCGTAGATCTCGGCGCCACCGATGATTGCAATTTCAGTGGCGAAACGCCGCAGCGCGTCACCAAGCGCAATTGCGCGGGCGTTTTCGAGCGACGTAGTGACGATGGCCCCGCGTGCGCGGTAGTTCGCATCGCGCGTCACCACGATGTTGGTACGCCCCGGAAGCGGCCGGCGCAGCGACTCGAACGTCTTGCGTCCCATCACGATGGGCTTGTTCATCGTCATCGCCTTGAGGCGCTGCTGATCGGATTTCAGCCGCCACGGAATGGCGTTGCCGCTTCCGATCACGCCGTTCTCGGCGACCGCAACGAGGAGCACGATCTCCATCAGCGCGTTCCGTGCGCGAGCGCCGACAGCGCCTCGCCGGAAACGCGGCAGATCGTCCAGTCGTCCATCATCGCAGCACCCAGTGATTTGTAGAATGCGATCGACGGCGCGTTCCAGTCGAGCACCGCCCATTGCAGGCGCGACCAGCCATTGGCGAGGCAGTACTTCGCCAGATGCACCAGCAGCGCCTTGCCGATCCCCTTGCCGCGCAGCGCCGGGCGCACGAAGAGGTCTTCGAGATAGATGCCGTGGCGGCCGGCGAAGGTCGAGAAATTGACGAACCAGACCGCAAAGCCGGCCGGCTCGCCGTTCCATTCCGCGATGTCGCAAAACAGCCGCGGGCTTTCGCCGAACAGCGCCTCGGCGATTTCGGCCTCGCTGGCATGGACCTCGTGCAGGAGCTTTTCGTAGTCGGCGAGCTCGCGGACCAGCGAGAACACCAGTCCGGCTTCATCGGGCCGCGCGCGGCGGATCGTCAGCGACATCAGACCGCGACTTCGGCCTTGATGTGCGGATGCGGGTCGTAGCCTTCGAGTTTGAAATCCTCGTAGCGGAACGCGAAGATGTCCTTCACGTCGGGATTGATCGCCATCGTCGGCAACGGCCGCGTCGGCCGTGTCAGTTGCAGCCGCGCCTGCTCGAGATGGTTCGAGTAGAGATGCGCATCGCCGAGCGAGTGCACGAAATCGCCGGGCTTCAACCCCGTCACCTGCGCGACCATCATGGTCAGCAGCGCGTAGGAGGCGATGTTGAAGGGCACGCCGAGGAAGACGTCGCCGGAGCGCTGATAGAGCTGGCAGGACAATTTGCCGTTCGCGACATAGAACTGGAACAGGCAATGGCACGGCGGCAGCGCCATCTTGTCGACTTCGGCCGGATTCCAGGCGCTGACGATCAGGCGTCGCGAGTCCGGATTGCGCTTGATCATCTCGATCACGTTGCTGATCTGGTCGATGCTGCGGCCATCCGGCGCGGGCCAGGAGCGCCACTGCGAACCATAGACCGGGCCGAGATCGCCATTGGCGTCGGCCCATTCGTCCCAGATCGTGACGCCATTGTCGTTGAGATATTTGATGTTGGTGTCGCCGGCGAGGAACCAGAGCAGCTCGTGCACGATCGCCTTCAGCGGCAGCCGCTTGGTGGTCAGCATCGGGAAGCCGGCCGAAAGGTTGAAGCGCATCTGATGGCCGAAGATCGACAGCGTGCCGGTGCCGGTGCGGTCATGCTTCTCGGCGCCGTCGGCGAGGATGCGTTCGAGCAGGTCGTGATACTGGTTCATGGTGGTCTTTTCGGAGCTTCGAGAGAACGGCGAATGTAGCGGCCAGGGCCGCCGGTCGACACGCTGATTCGGCTGAACGCACCGATTATACCCTGAAAAATGAACACTCCCCCGGCAAACAACAAGAGGCGGAACTTGCGTTCCGCCCCTCGCCTATCCACTTGATCGCGCTGGATTAACTTGCCGGCTTGAGCACCGGGGTCCATTTCGCGATCTCATTCTTGACGAGCGTCGCGAGCGCCTCCGGCGTCCGGTTGGCGGGCGCCGGGATCACGCTGCCAAGCTCGAGCAGGCGCTTGCGGACGTTCTCGTCGTCCAGCGCCTTGTTCGCGGCAGCGTTCAGCGTGGCGATGATGGCGGGCGAAGTTCCCTTCGGCGCGAAGACCGCGTTCCAGGCCTGGGCCTGGAACGCCGGCAGGCCGGCCTCGGTCGTGGTCGGCACCTCGGGCAGCGACGGATTGCGCTCGGGGGTCGCGACTGCATAGGCCTTGATGGTGCCGGCCTTGATCTGCGGCACCGCGTTGACGATCTGGTCGCACATGTAGTCGACCTGGCCGGCGACCAGCGCGTTCATGGCGGGGCCGGTGCCGTTGAAGGGAACGCCGACCGGCTTGATGTCGAGGATGGAGTTCAACAACTCGCAGGAGGCGTGCGAAACCGAGCCGATGCCGGCATGGGCGGCGTTGACCTTCTCGGCATTGGCCTTCACGTAGGCGACGAACTCCTTCAGATCCTTCGGCGGGAAATCCTTGCGGGCCAGGATCAGGATCGGGGTGCCCGCGAGCAGCGCCACCGGCTCGAAATCCTTTTCCGGATGATAGGCAAGCTTCGGATAGAGCGGCACGGACGCAGCGTGCGTGCCCATGTGTCCGGTGATCAGCGTGTAGCCGTCATTGGCGGCGCGTGCCGCGCGCGTCGTCGCTGTCGTGCCGCCGGCGCCGACCACGTTCTCGATGACAATGCTCTGGCCCAGCGTCTGCGCCATATGCGCGGTGACGATGCGCGAGATGACGTCGGTCGGACCGCCGGCTGCGAACGGCACGATCATGGTGATGGTGCGGGTCGGATAGGTTTGCGCCGACGCCGGCACGGCGAATGCGCCGAGCGCAACACATGCCGAAAGGCATGCGCCCGCAAGCGAGCGAATGGACATCATCTCAATTCCTCCCGGGAACGTTTGACCAAATAAAAATGCCGGCCAAATCGGCCGGCATTTTCATTTCATGAGACGACAGCGCGAGTCGATTCGACTTCCGCCTGCGGCGCGCCGACGCAGGCGCTCAGGAGTGATCAGCCCTCCGACTCCACGAACACTTCGTCGCGCTTCGCCCGCAAGGTCGGCAGCACGGCAAGCACCAGCAGACCGGCCGCGATCGCCAGCAGCACCGCCGACAGCGGCCGCGAGACGAACACGCTCCAGTCGCCGCGCGAGATCAAGAGTGCACGACGCAGGTTCTCTTCCATCAGCGGGCCGAGCACCATGCCGAGCAGCAGCGGCGCGGGCTCGAAATCGTGCTTGATCAGCCAGTAGCCGACGAGGCCAAACACGCCTGCGAGCACGACATCGACCGGTGCGTTGTTCACCGAGTAGATGCCGATCGCGCAGAACACCACGATCGAGGGGAACATCAACCGGTACGGCACACGCAGCAGACGGACCCAGATGCCGACCAGCGGCAGGTTGATGATGATCAGCATGAGATTGCCGATCCACATCGAGGCGATCATGCCCCAGACCAGGTCGGGCTGCTTCTGCATCACCTGCGGACCCGGCACGATGCCATGGATGGTCATCGCGCCGACCATCAGCGCCATCACCGCATTCGGCGGGATGCCGAGCGTGAGCAACGGGATGAACGAGGTCTGCGCCGCGGCGTTGTTGGCGCTTTCCGGCGACGCCACGCCCTCGATCGCGCCGCGGCCGAACCGCGACGGATCCTTCGCCAGCTTCTTCTCCAGCGTATAGGCCGCGAACGAGGCGATCACCGCGCCGCCGCCCGGCAGGATGCCGAGGATCGAGCCGAGCACGGTGCCGCGCAGGATCGCCGGCGTGGAGTCCACCAGGTCCTTCCTGGTCGGCATCAGGCCGGTGATCTTCTGCTGCACCAGGTTGCGGTCCATCTCCGCGCCATGGTCGAGGTTGCGGATGATCTCGGCGAAGCCGAACACGCCCATCGCGACGGTGGCAAAGCCGAGGCCGTCGGCAAGCTCGGGGATGTTGAAGGCCATGCGCGAGGCGCCGGTCTCGATGTCGGAGCCGACCATCGACAGCAACAGGCCGAACACGATCATCGCGATCGCCTTCAGCACCGAGCCTTTGGCGAGCACCACCGCGAAGATCAGGCCGAGCACCATCAACGAGAAATACTCTGCCGGACCGAACGCCAGGGCGAGCTTGGTCAGCGGCGCGCCGAGCACCGCGATCAGCACGGTGGCGACGCAGCCGGCAAAGAACGAGCCGATCGCGGCAATCGCGAGCGCCGGACCGGCGCGGCCCTGCTTGGCCATCTGGTGGCCGTCGAGCGCGGTGACGACAGACGTCGCCTCACCCGGGATATTGACCAGGATCGAGGTGGTCGAGCCGCCGTACTGCGCACCGTAATAGATGCCGGCGAGCATGATCAGCGCGCCGACCGGCGGCAGGCCGAAGGTGATCGGCAGCAGCATCGCGACGGTGGCGATGGTGCCGATGCCCGGCAGCACGCCGACCAGCGTGCCGACCAGCGCACCGATCAGGCACATCAGAAGGTTGATCGGCGAGAATGCGACTGCGAAACCGTGGGCGAGATTGGCAAACAGTTCCATCACGCCCTCACTGGATCAGGAAGCGCGGGAACATCGGCATCGGAAGTCCCAGCACATAAGGAAACAACAGCGCGCAGCCGAGCGTCAGGCAGGCACCGACGATGACGGCTTCGAGCCACCTCGTCTCATGCGAGCCGAGCGCCGCGATCATGAAGGCGGCAAAGGCGGAGACGACGAGCCCGAGCGGACGGATCGCGACCGCAAAGAACAAGATCGCCGCGGACACGAACAACGGTCCGCGCCAGGAATAGGCCGCGATCTGCGGGCCGTCCTTCAGAATTCCCACCAGCGCCACGGCGGCGCCGAGCAACAGCAGCAGCACGGCGAACATCCGCGGCGCGGTTCCGGCGCCGAACGAAAATCCGTGCATGCCCTGCAAATCGCTGGAGGCCCACAACGCAAACAGCGCAACCGCCATCATGGCGAGCCCGCCGACAAAGTCCTGCGGGCCGCGCACCCATTTCGGCAAGTTCGATTTGACCGGCGCGTCGCTCGGCGTATCGCTCATGACTTCGCTTCCCCCGTCAGGGCTGTCCCGCCCGTATTGATTGAATGGCTTGGCTTGTGGTGCGTTGACCGAAAGCCTTGCTAGCGATTTTCGTCAGACAACGCCAGCAAAACCCAAGAGACCTCCGGCAAGCAACATCCACAAGGGATTGATCCGCGTCGCAAAAGCAAGCGCGGCCGCGACGATGGTGATCAGGACCGCGATCCAACTTTGGTCTGATGTCTGCGCCACGATCAGGCCGGAGGCAGCCATCAGGCCGATCGACAGCGGAACCAATGCCGCCTGAATGATCGCCGGCCAGCGCGCACCGCGCGAGCGATCGAGGAAACGGCTGACATAATAGGCAAGCAGCGCGGTCGGTCCGCACATCGCAACCGTCGCGGCCAACGCCCCGGCGACGCCTGCGACAGAATAGCCTATCAGGGTCACGATCAGCACGTTCGGTCCCGGCGAAAGCTGCGAAATCGCGAACACGTCGGCGAACTGCTTGTCGGTCAACCAGTGGTGCACGTCGACGGCGGCGCGGTGCATTTCGGGGATCGCCGAATTGGCCCCGCCGACTGCAAACAGCGACATCAGGCCGAAGGTCCAGACCAGCGCCGCGATCGGGTTGGCCTCCGAATTCATGCCTTCACCATGCGGCGGGTCAGGATCGTGATCGCGAGGCTGAGCGGGATCGCCACCAGCAGCACGATCTGCAGCGGCCAGCGGATCAGTCCGATCGCGACGAAAACCGCAGCGAGGATGACGAGGCCTGTGACATCACGCCGCTTCAACAGCGGCAGCATCATCTTGAAGACGACGGCGAACAGCAGACCGACCGCGGCACAGGCCACGCCGGCAAGGGTCCGGCGCAGCACGTCGACATCGCCGTAGCGGGCGTAGAGCGCGGCAAGAATGGTCGCGATCACCATCGGTGGCCCGACCAGCCCGGCGAAGGCCGCGAACCCGCCGGCGATGCCGCGAAAGCGCGAACCGAATACGACCGACAGGTTGACGATGTTCGGACCTGGCAGGAAATGGCACAGCGCGAAGGTCTCGTTGAACTCCTCCGCCGTCATCCAGCGGTGCTGCTCGACGATCGCCCGCCGGGCCCAGACCAGGACCCCGCCAAAGCCGGCCAGCGACATCTTGGCAAAGGCCAGGAACAACTCGAGCAGCCCGGGCTGGTGGGGCGGAGACGGTGCGGAGGCATCCGGCGCCGGGGCGGCTACCGGCGGGGATTCCGGGGGCATGGCCAAAATCTAGAACGGCGTCAGGACGCCAGCCAAGCCAAATTGGTGTGTTTTCACAACCGAAAGGGCCTGAATCGGCTCTGTTTTTCTACGGCTTTGCCGCTATATTGGGGGTGCCGGTTCGCCGGCTATGGAAATAAATGGCCGTCGCAATAAACCATTCGGACCCGGGGGCGGTACCCGGCGCCTCCACCAAAACCCATCCAGCCCGTGCTTCGGTGGCTTTTGGCGGGGGCGAAATAGGATCGACGAGGGCGTAAAGGGCGTGTTTTTTCTCGGTATGGTTCCGCCGTTATCGGGCTAATGCAATAGTTGCCAACGACAACTTTGCTCCGGTTGCTCAGGCTGCGTAACGCAGTTTGAAAGACCATCTTAAAGTCCTAGCGGGTTAAGCTCCGCTAGGCGGGGTTCGGAGGCACCTGGCAACAGAAGCCTCCACTTTATTCATCGATCGGGCGTCCGCCCGCATTTCAGCCATCGGCCCTGCTGATTTCCGGCTCCCGGCGAGGTAGCATGGGGCCAAAGCGGGCGAGTCGGATCATCCGGCGAGCCTCATCGGCTATTTTCGAAGCGACAGGATCACCATGGCGACCGATCACATCCGATATGACGTGCTGGCGCGCGATGCGCTGCGCGGGGTGCTGCGCCGGGTGTTGTCCGACGCCGCCGAACATGGCCTGCCGGGTGAGCACCATTTCTACATCACCTTCCTCTCGCATGGCGACGGCGTGAAGCTGTCGCCGCGGCTGCTCGCGCAGTATCCGGAGGAGATGACCATCATCCTGCAGCACCAGTTCTGGGATTTGGTGGTGACCGAGGATCACTTCGAGGTCGGCCTGTCGTTCGGCGGAATTCCCGAGCGGCTCCACGTGCCGTTTGCCGCGGTGACGCGTTTCCTCGATCCCTCCGCACCGTTCGACCTGCGGTTCGATGTCTCGGACGCGCTGTCCGAGGAAGCTCCTCCCGCGACGGCACCGGCGGCTCCCGTTCCCGCTCCGGCCGCCCGCGCGGCGGTCGAGACCGAGACGGCCGAGACCGACCAAGAACCGGCGAAGCCCAGCGAGGGCGCCGAGGTCGTGCGGCTGGATCGCTTCCGCAAGAAATAATCTAAACGCGGATCACTCCTCGACCTTGTAGGATGCATGCGAGGGTCGGGATGACAGATCGTCATCCCGGACTATCTTCTGCATGAACGTGTCTTCGCGCGGCCGCTTTCGCGTTGCCGCGGCGGAGAGCCCGGCGCCATGCCGGATCACGTGCTGATGACGCAACGGAGAGCATCCATGGCTCAATCGACCACACCATCCAGCGCCGCTACCCGCAGCGAGACCGACAGCTTCGGTCCGATCGAAGTTGCCGCCGACCGCTACTGGGGCGCGCAGACCGAACGCTCGCGGCAGAATTTCAAGATCGGCCACGACCGGATGCCGATTGCGATCATCCACGCGCTCGCCATGGTCAAGCTCGCGGCGGCCGAGACCAATCGCGAACTCGGCCAGCTCGATGCACGCCGCGCCGACGCCATCGTCAGCGCCGCGAGGGAAGTGATCGAAGGCAAGCTCGACGATCATTTCCCGCTGGTCGTGTTTCAGACCGGCTCGGGCACGCAGACCAACATGAACGTCAACGAGGTGATCGCCAACCGCGCCAACCAGATGCTCGGCGGCGAACTCGGCGCCAAGCAGCCGATCCATCCGAATGACCACGTCAACATGAGCCAATCGTCGAACGACTCGTTTCCGACCGCGATGCACATCGCGGCGGCGGGCCGCATCATCGCCGACCTGATCCCTGCCCTCACCGAGTTGCATCAGGCGTTGCACCAGAAGCAGGAGGCGTTCGCCAAGATCGTGAAGATCGGACGCACGCACACCCAGGACGCGACACCGCTGACGCTCGGCCAGGAATTCTCCGGCTACGCCGCGCAGGTCGAGAGCGGCGTCGCGCGGCTGCGCGTCGCGGTGAAGGAGTTGTTCCCGCTGGCGCAGGGCGGCACCGCCGTCGGCACCGGCCTCAACTCGAAGCCGGAATTCGCCAACCTCTTCGCCAAGCATGTCGCCGAGCTCACCAGGCTGCCGTTCACCAGCGCTGCGAACAAGTTCGAAGCGCTGGCTTCGAACGACGCCTATGTGCTGGTGCACGGCGCGATCAATTCGGTGGCGACCGGCCTGTTCAAGATCGCCAACGACATCCGCTTCCTCGGATCGGGCCCGCGCTCTGGCCTCGGCGAATTGATCCTGCCCGAGAACGAGCCGGGCTCGTCGATCATGCCGGGCAAGGTCAATCCGACCCAGTGCGAGGCCATGACGATGGTCTGCTGCCAGGTGTTCGGCAATCAGACCACGATCACCGTCGCCGGCAGCCAGGGCCATTTCGAGCTGAACGTGTACAAGCCCGTGTTGGCATATTGTATGATAAATTCCATTCAGTTGCTGTCTGATGTTGTCCGCTCATTTACTGAGCATTGCGTTGTCGGCATACGCGCCGACGAAAAGCGCATCAACGAGCTGATGCAGCGCTCGCTGATGCTGGTGACGGCGCTCGCGCCGAAGATCGGTTACGACAACGCAGCCAAGGTCGCGAAGTCGGCGCACGCGCACGGAACGACGTTGAAGGAAGAGGCTTTGCGGCTCGGATTCGTAACGGCCGACGAATTTGACCGCCTCGTGCAGCCGGACAAAATGACACACCCAGGCTGAGCCACGCGCGCGCAATGTCCGGATAATTACGGTCAGCGCGCGTGATATAATTATGGATCATAACGCCTAAAGACTAAGGCTGTTTGCCTATCAGCTCTGCGTTGGCGCATGGTACAGACGTCTAGTTTTCGCAGAGCGAAACGGATTCTTTGATGCTATCAGAAGCATCAAACGGGGATTCGGGATGGGTATCGAGCCGGGCGCGCAGCGCGATCGCTCTTGCTTTCGTCACGATGCATCACCAATTCCGCTTTGGGGACGATAAGGACGACGAGCATGGGCGACGTGGTCAACCTGAAACGATTCAAGAAGCGCGGTGAGCGCGAACAAGCGGCGAAGCATGCCGAAGCCAATCGTGCGCTATTCGGTCGCACCAAGTCCGAACGCGCGCGTGACGAATTTCTCGGCGAGCGCAATGCACGGCAACTCGATCAGCACCTCCTGGACCCGAAGCGTATCGAAAGTGGAGACGCATCATGAAGTCTCCCGTCGTTAAGCGCTCGATCGTCGTCGCCGGTCACAAGACCAGCGTCAGCCTCGAAGAAGCCTTCTGGAATGGCATGAAGGAAATTTCCGGTCTGCGGAACATGACGCTGTCTGAGCTGGTCGGCGAGATCGACAGCAACCGTCAGCAGGGCAATCTGTCCTCCGCGATCCGGCTTTTCGTGCTCGACTATTTCCGCTCGCGCGCCACCCCGGCGGTGCCGACGGATGTCAGGCCGCAGCAGGTCGACACGCGCCAGCAGGCCTGACGGCCCTCACCGGCCGTCGCATCAACAGACGGTCGTTCCGCCGCGCGGACTTCAGCATGAAGGTCAATCGCA
The DNA here is from genome assembly GCF_001238275.1 of Bradyrhizobium viridifuturi. Classification (GTDB taxonomy): domain Bacteria; phylum Pseudomonadota; class Alphaproteobacteria; order Rhizobiales; family Xanthobacteraceae; genus Bradyrhizobium; species Bradyrhizobium viridifuturi. Next base: position 99,008 of record NZ_LGTB01000018.1, on the reverse strand, counting down.
TCGTCGCGAACGTTGCCGCATCCGACATCGCGGCGGCGAGGTCATTCTATCGCGACATCCTCGGCCTCGCGCCGCTGATGGATTTCGGTTGGGTTGCGACTTACGGCTCATCCGAAACGATGCAGGTTCAAATCAGCTTCGCTTCCGAAGGTGGCTCCGGCACGCCGGTGCCTGATCTCTCGATCGAGGTCGACGACCTCGACGAGGCCCTGCGCCGGATGAAGGCAGCCCGGATCCCGATCGAATACGGACCGGCGGATGAGCCGTGGGGCGTGCGACGCTTCTTCGTCCGCGATCCCTTCGGCCGGCTGATCAATATTCTGCAGCACCAGCCTTGATCGAGCGCGTCGTTTGACGCGTTTTCCTCGCGCGAACCGGTGCCCACGTCGCTCGAGAACGTGTTCTAGTTCTGTATCGGTGGCCGCGGCGGCGGATTGGCGACCTGCGGCGTCAGCGACAATGGCGGCCGCAGCGGCCTCGACCTCGCGGCTCCGGGCACGGGCTTGACCTCGATTGGCGGCGGCAGCGGCGCCAGCTGGGGCTGGCTCGCAAGCGGCGCAGGCGGTACGATCGCGGGCACGGTGGCGACCGGCGGGACAGCCGGCGGCCGCGGCGCAACGATCTTCGGCTTCGGCGGTACGCGGCGCGGATCGGGACCGGCGCCGGCAAGTTGGCGGAAGGCGCTCCCGCCGAATTCGAGTTGGACGCATCGGGCGCCGGCGCGGCGGCCGGCGGAAGCGCCGCCGGGGTCGGCGGCGGCACCGGTTCGCCGCGTTCGATCGCATCGAGCCGCTTGGTCTCCCGGTCGATCGCGCGCACCGCGAGCCACGACGACAACGCCGCAATGTCGATGCTGCGCGACAATCCGTCGGGCGTGCCCACGGCGAGCAGCTGGATCTCCGGGCGGCTGTTGGTGGCGCCGACCTGCGTCGATGCCAGTGCGGCACGGATGTCGGCCTGGTCGGCCGGAATGTCGTAGCCGCCGGACAGGATGACGTTGGCGCCGCTCGCCGCCAGCGTGGTGGCACCGACCCGAATGCGGCCGTCGCGGATGTTGAAGGGAATCTGCGCCGAAGCGACCGGCAGCGGACCTGCCGCGAGCGCCGGTTCGACGATCTGTTTCAACCGCGTATCATCGGTCGCCTGCCCGGAATCGCTGGCGCGGATCGCGACGTCGAACGCGCGCGGATCGAGGCCTGGAAGGTTCAGCCCCTCGAGCGTCACGGCGCCGCTGCCGGACAACGCGCCGATCAGCGCCGAGGCGCTGCGGCCCTGCGTCAACAACGTCATCTGCATCGAGGCGCGCCCCTTGGGCATCGCCAGACTGCGATAGCGCAAGGCCGAGGCGTCGACGCCCGACAGCTGCACATTGGCGTTCAGCGCGAGCCCGTTGACGCCCTGTCGCGCGTCGATGGAGGCGGTCGCCTCGCCGCCGCCGAGCTTGCCCTTGATGCCGTCGAAGGTTAGCGCCTGCCCGTCCGACCTGATGGTGCCGCTGACCGGCTGCAGCTCGGCGCCGCCGGGCAGCAGACCGTGCAGCGCTTCGAACGTGACCTTGCCGCGCCAGGCGCTGGTCAGCCCCTGGCCGAGCGGCTCCGCCGCATCATGCCCGGCGCGCCGATCGCAGCCGCGAAAACCGGCGCCAGCGAGATCTGATCGAGGCCGACTTCGCCGTCGACGCTCTTCTGATCGCCGAGCGTCAGCGCCAGACGGCCGCGCAGCCGCGAACCGGCAACGATGCTGTCGAGATCGTCGAAGGTCAGTTTGTCGCCCGCGAGCGTGAGCTTCGACGACAGGCGGATGTTCGCGGCGGGATCGGATGATTTCAGATTGAGCAGTGGACTGATGTCGGCGCTGCGGACACGGAGGCTGACGTTCGATTTGCTATCGCTGGCGCCGTCCCTGCTCCACGGCTCGGCAGTTCCTTCCGCATCGGCGTCGAGCCCGGCGCCCCAGAGCCTCGCCTTCAGCCTGAGTGGCGCGCGCCACGCGCCGCTCACGGTGCCCTCGAACTGGGTCGAGCCCGCGCCCGCTGCGACCGCATGGTCGAGCCCAAGCAGCGCCAGCAGCGCGTGGCCCTCGCCGGCGGAGACTTTCGCCTCGGCTGTGACCTCGCTGGCGCGAAGCGCATCGAAATCCAGCGCACGGATCGCGGTGACGGTCGGCGTCGCCGAGATCACCGTATTGCCCTTGAGCTGCGGCGTGTCGAGATCGAGCGTCGCGCGCGCGCGACGCGATCGGCGGCCTTGCCCTTCGCGAGATCGAGCGCGAGCTTGGCGCGAACCGGGCCGGCATCCGCGCGGAGCACGCCGAGCCGCGCGGCAAGCGCCGGCGCGAACGGCTGAACGACGGCAGTCAGCCGGGCGAGCGACGCGGCGGTCGCGTCGAGCGTGAGCTTGCCGGTCGAGTTGGCACGGTCGAAATTGCCGCTGCCGTCCAGCGTGACGTTGTCGGGCTGACCGATCTTCACGCGCTCGAGCACGATGGTCTTCGGGTTGTAGACAATCTTCGCCAGCAGCGGGCGCAGTTCCTGCCCCGACGAGATGGCGCGCGCGACGTCGAGCGACAGCTGCGCCTCATCGGGCCATTCGGCTTGCGGACCAGCCAGCGAGCGGATGACGGCTGCGGTCGCATCGAGATCGAGCCGCTCTGCCTTCAACTGTGCCTCGACCTTCGATCCGCTCGCGGCCTCGCGATGCGCGACCGCGATGCGGCCCTCGAGCGCGCCGCCCTCGATCTCCGCCTTCATCGCGTCGATCGAAAAGCCTGATGGCGACACCGTGACGTCGCCGCGCAGGCGCAGCGGCTTCTGGCTGCGATAGGCGATGTCGCTCCGCCCCTGTAGCCAGGTCATCAGCGTATCGGGATCGGAGGATTCGATATTGAGCGCGGTCTTGAAGCTGTTCGCGGCCCCGGCTTGCGCGCTGGCGCCGCTCATCGAGACCCGCGTGGATCCCGGCGCGCGAAACTCCAGCCGGCGCACAGTCCATGATTTCGCATCCGATTGCAGCTCGGCCGAGATGTCCTGCAACGGGCGGCCACCGAGCATGACCTGCTCGGATGTGAGCTCGACCTGCGCCGGTATCGGGCTTTGCGGAAGACCCGACAGCACCGCACGCATCGCCGGCAGCACGCGCACCGGCTCGACATTGCCGTTGCCGCCGTCCTTGGCACCGTCCTTGGCACCATCCTTCGCGCCGTCCTTGGCGCCATCTTTGGCGGCGAACCTGTCGCCATCGAGCTGCCGCGCCGTGAGCGAGGCGCGCAGCAGCGGCGACGTACCGAACCGGAGGTCGCCATTGCCCGCGAGCTTCAGCGCACGGTCCTCTGCGCCATAGCTCACCTCGACCTGGTCGAGGCGCGCCGCCGAATAATCCGACTTGACCTTGGCCGCGATCCGCCAGGACGGCATCTCGCTGCCGCCGCGCTGGCCCGCCGCACCTGCCAGCGTCACGGTGCCGTCGAACCGCGGCGCGCGGGCCTCGAAGGTCAGGATGCCGTCGAGATCGGCCGACACCGGCCGCTGCCCGGGATCGATGTTGAAGTGCAGGCGGGTGCCGCTGCCGTCAACGCTTTGCCCCGAGGAGATCCGAAACGGGTAGCGGTTGCCGTCGAACATGAAATTGCCGTCGCCGCGGATCGCGCCGGCCAGCGAGCGGACATCACCGCTGAAGGCAATGTCGTTCAGCTCGAGCGTGCTGCGGCTCGTGGCATCGTGCAGCGCGACGCGGCCGGTCAGGTTGAGGCGGTCGATCGCCAGCGAAGCCAGGTTGAAGCTCCCGCTCGACGGCGACCAGTCGATCCGTCCCTTCGGATCGAGCCCGAGATCGAGCGACAGGCCATTGATGGTGAGTTCGTTGGCGCGCACCTCGCCGCGCATCAACGAGCTGAGGCTGAACTCGACGTCGAGATTGGCGGCGCGAACCTTGCCCATGTCGTTGGCGCCGCCGACGGTGACGGTCTTCAACCGCAGCGAGGGGGCGGGCAGCAGACGCGCGTCGAGATTGCCGGCGACCCGAACCGGCGCGCCGATGATCTTGGACGCCTCCGCCTCGAACTGCGGCCTGAACTGGTTCCAGTCAACGAAATACGGACCGACCAGCGCAGCTACCAGTGCCAGAATGAAGGCGATTGCCAGGCCGAGCAGCGTCGTCTGCACGGTGTCTCCCTTTGAGCCCGCTCCGCGGCAGCCTCCTCATGCTGAACGCTTTGCCAACCTTGGCCGGAGCAACCCAAATATAGGGGCAAGTATGGCGAAGTCACAGCGGCTTTACCGCTGCGACGTCGGGTGGACTACGGATTCCCGTTCAAGCGTGCGTGCACGCCGGCCGCCGCGGCAGGAGCGCTGCCCTGCCACGAATTAAGGCGGTCACCAGCTCGCCGGGAGCCGCTTCAGCCCGCGCAGCACGAAGGTCGGGCGCCACTCCGGATTTTCCGCGTCATCGAGCCGCAGATCGGGGATCCGGCGCAGCAGCGTCGAGATCGCGATCTCGGCCTCGATTCGCGCCAGCTGGGCGCCGAGGCAGAAGTGGATGCCGCCGCCGAACGACAACGGCTTCACGTTCGGCCGCTGGATGTCGAGCTTTTCCGGATGGTCCGGATAGACCGCCTCGTCGTGGTTGGCCGAGCCCAGCAGGCACAGCACGCTCTCCCCCTTCGGGATGCGCTTGCCGCCGAGATCCTCGATGTCTTCCAGCGCGACGCGGCCGGTCAGCTGCACCGAGGAATCGTAGCGCAGGAACTCCTCGATCGCGTTGGTGATCAGGCCGGGATTGGCCTTCAGCAACGCGAGCTGGTCCGGGTTGCGGAACAGCGCGAGCAGGCCGTTGCCGATCAGGTTGACGGTCGTCTCATGACCGGCGCCGAACAGCAGGATGATGTTGGCGGTCAATTCCTCGTTGGTGAGCTTCTGGCCGTCCTCCTCGGCCTGCACCAGTTGCGTGGTGAGGTCGTCGCCGGGCTGCTTGCGGCGCAGCTCGAACAGCTGATGGAAGTACATCGCGGCCATCGCGTTGCCGGCGTTGCCCTGCTTGATCTCCTCCGCCGTCATCGGCACCGGCTCGAGCAGGCGGCCGCCGTCGCGTGAGCCGTTGTAGAAGGCCTCGCGGTGCTCCTCGGGGATGCCGAGCATGTCGCAGATGATGGTCACCGGCAGGCGGAACGCGAAGTCCTCGATCAGGTCCATCCGCCCTTGCGGAATGATGCGGTCGAGCGTCTCGTCGACGATGTGCTGGATGCGCGGGCGCATGTCCTCGACCCGGCGTGCGGTGAACGCCTTAACGACGAGGCCGCGCAGGCGGGTGTGGTCGGGCGGATCCTGCTGCAGCATCCAGTGACTCATGCTGCGGAAGACCGGCTCCTCCATGATCTTGGGACCGTAGCGGCGGATCGTACGATCGACGTAATCCTTGCCGAACCGCTTGTCGCGCAGCACGAGGCTCGCCTCGGCGTGGCGGCTGGCGACGAAGGCGCCGTGCGCGTTGACATGCATCGGATCGAGCCGGCGCAGCCGCTCGTAATACGGATAGGGATTGCGAATGAATTCGGGCGCCAGCGGATTGAAAAGCGGCTCGCCGCTCGCCGGCTGAACTTGCTCGTTCATTGTGACCTCGTTCGCTCGCGGCCCCGGTGCCTGCACCCTGGCGCGCCTTGGTGTCATCCTCAAGACCGCACCATCACGGGTACGGTCATTCTGGTTTCGTCGAATGCAACTGGATACACTATTGTATCGAGTTGCATTGTGCCCTAAACTGTGCCGATGTCAAGGGTTCGAACCAGACCGACACGGGACGACACCTGCGAGAAGCTGTTCGAGGCGGCGGCGCGGGTGTTCGAGGAACAGGGCATCGGCGGCGCCAGCATCGAGGCGATCGCCGCCGCGGCGGGCTTCACGCGCGGCGCCTTTTATTCGAACTTCAAGAGCAAGGACGAGCTGATCTTCGCGATGCTCGAGGATCATGTCGAACAATCGATCCGGCGCAATCTCGATCTGCTCGCCAAGCACAGCAACCTCGCCGACTTCCTTGAGGCGCTGCGGACGGTTGATCGCAGCCAACAGGATCCGCTCGGCCGCTCGCCTCTCCTGCACATGGAGATGATCCTGTTCGTGGCGCGCGCCGAGAAGCGCCGTCCCGAACTCGCCAAGCGCCTGCGCGCGCGGCGCAAGCTGATCGCCGACATCGTCGAGACCGCGCAAAGGAACAGCGGCCGGAACGCCAGGCTCGACCCGGATTGGACCGGCGCAATCGTGCTGGCGCTGGAAGACGGTTTCCGCCTGCACCGGCTGATCGATCCGGAGACCACGCCCGCCGACAGTTGCCTGCGCGCGATCACCGACCTGCAACGCGCGATCGGCGTGTCATCCGCCTGATCTCTTAAAGCGCGATGAGATTGGATTGATCATCATCGCGCTTTGGCTCGTGGTCTAAGCATGATCTTTTCGGAAAACCGCTTCGCACTTTTCCGGATCATGCTTTAGGCCGCGCTTGCGACCTTGTGCATCTGTCCGGCGACAGCGCGGACCTTGCGCGGCGAAGCCTGCCAGATCGCGAGCGCCGACAGCAGGCTGACGGCAATGCCGAGCAGGAACGCGCTGGTGTAGCTGCCGGAGAGATCATAGAGCTGTCCCGTGATCCACGGGCCTGCGGCCCCGCCGGCGAGCGCTGCCAGCATCACCGTGCCGAAGATGCTGCCGTAATGCTTGCCCTGGAATATCTCGAGCACCACCGGTCCCATCACGGAAGTCAGGCCATAGCCGAGCGCGCCCTGGGTGAAGACCATGAGGTAGATCAGCGTCATGCTCGGCCAGTATTTCAGCGCCGCGAGCGCGGCGAAGCAGATCACGAAGCCGAAGCAGGAGATCGCCCACACCCATTCGCGGCCGATGCGATCGGACAGATGCCCGAGCCAGATCTGGCCGGGAATCCCGAGCAGGCTGACGACGCCGAGCGCCCAGACGCCGACATTGGAGCTGAAGCCGATGTCGAGCAGGAATTTGGTCTGGTGCACCTGCACCGCGTACCAGATGTACAGGCCGCAGAAATAGCCGGTTGCGATCCACCAGAACCGCGCGGTGCGCAGCGCGCGCGGCAGAGTCCAGTCGGTGCCGGCCCATACCGGATCGACGATGTTCGATGCCGGTTTCGCTGACGTGGCGGTCGGCGACGCATCGCCGTCCGGCTGCAGCCCGATGTCCTCGGGCCGCTTGTGCAGCAGCAGGTTGATCGGCGCCAGCACGACCAGCACCATGATCCCCATCGCGGTGCAGGCGGTGCGCCAGCCGGTGTGCTCGATCATGTGCTGCACCCATGGCAGCAGCGTCACCGATCCGATGCCGACGCCGGCGAAGGCGAGCCCGATCGCGAGCCCGCGGCGGCGGGTGAACCAGTTCGGCACGAACAGCGATTGGCCGGAATATCCGAGGCAGACGCTGCCGGACCCGACCAGCACGCCGATGGTGAGATAGAGGTGCCAGGGTTGCGTGGTCAGCGGCGCCAGCAGCAGGCCTGAACCCATCAACAGGACACCAAGCTCCATCACTGCGCGTGGCCCGCGGCGGTCCATCAGGCGGCCGATCAGCGGGCTTGCGATCGCGGAGGCGACAAAGCCGAACGAGAATGCGCCGGCCGTGACGCCGCGCTCCCAGCCGAACTCGGAGATGATCGGCGGATAGAACAGCGAGAATGCCGTCCGCGCGTTGACGCCGATCGCCATGGTGACGAATGTCACCGCGACGATGACCCAGCCGTAGAAGAATGGAAGCCGCATGGCATGACTATCGAAGTGGCGCACCGGGACGGGTGCGACCGAGCAAAGGGGAAACACGTGGTCGTGCATAATGCACGGCCAAATTTGTGAAGCAATTCATAGACAATTGTACCAACCGATGATTGTAGGTTTGGCAGTTTGTGACTTCGCGACTGGCCGGAGACCGCGAAGCGGGTTATCATGTCCTTTTCAGGAGGAATTTCCATGGGCGGATTGGTTGCCGACGGGTACGTCCCGCACGTTCAGGAGCAGTTGAATTCCCGATTCATTGGCGAAGCACTGGACGAGATGATCCAGTTTCAGAAGGAGTTCAAGGTATTCTCGTCGCAGCACACGCTGCAGATGTCCTTTGGCCTTCTCAACATCGCGCCGGTCGGCGAAGCCGATCGCCACGGATTTTTCCGGTACCTGAAGCTGCTGAAGAAGACCGGCGCATCGATCGACGGCAAGGCCTCGCGGAAGAACGGACACGACCAGATCGTCGCGTCACTGCAGGGAAATCTCGAAAGCGGCAGGGCGATGCCGGTGTTCTTCACCTGGCATCCCGGGGAGCACCCGAAGGGAATCGTACAGATCACGAACGGCGATCGCGTCCTGAGCTTTTCCAGCAAGGGCTTCTGACGATCTCGGTCCCGACGATCAGCGCCCACCGTCCCAAGGCCGGCAAGCGCAAGAAGAAATAGCGCGACACCGGCACGATGCGCGAACTGCAGACCAAGGTTCGCAACTATTATTCGGGAACGTTGCAACGTCACGGCCCGACCCCGCTCGGGGTCGATTGGCCGAACGTGGTGTCGCAATATCTGCGCTTCGTGCAGCTGCTGAAGCTCTGTCATTTCGGGCAACCGTTCAGCCTGAACGATTTCGGCTGCGGTTACGGCGCGCTGCTCGAGTTCCTGGCGATGCGGCATGGCGATGCCGTCGTGACCTATCGCGGCATCGACATCTCGCCGGCGATGGTCGATGCCGCGCGCGTCCGCTGGGCCAACAACCGCCGGGCCGTGTTCGCCGTGGGTTCGCAATGCGGCGCGCTGGCCGACTACTCGCTCGTGAGCGGGACCTTGAATGTCCGGCTCGGCCATCCCGTCCCGGAATGGGAAGCCTATGTCGAGGCGATCCTCACCGACCTCGAGGCCAGCAGCCGGATCGGCTTTGCCGTCAATTTCATGCTGCCCCGCGATGACGCCACTGCCGAGGCGGGACTGTATCGCACCGTGCCCGAGCGCTGGACGCCGTTCTGCGAACGGTTCGGCCGCGTCGAATTGATCACCGGCTACGGGTTGCGGGAATTCACGCTTCTTGTCCGCAAGACGCCGCCGCCGACTGCACGACCGGGAACAGGCTCTCGTAAGGCTGCGCGCCGGTCTCCTCGATGAGATACCGGGCGCGCGCAAGCAGCTCGCTCAGCTGATACTGCGGATAGCGCAAGCGATCCGTGCTGACTATCTGCGCCAGCACCAGCGTCGAGCGACATTCGGCGAGCCGCGCCTGCCGCTCCCGCGCGACCGCGATTCCCTGCTCAGCAGCGCCGAAAGCGGCGGTCAGACTGTTGCTCCTTAGATGAATTTCGGCGCGGAATGCCAGCATGTCGCTTTCATATTCGAGGCCGGCGAAAGCCTCCCGCGCGAGCCGGATCGCCGATTCAAGCTTCTGGATCGCCGCAACGTGGTCTCCCGCGAGCGACGACGCCAGTCCGCGGCAGACGCTCGCATACACTGCAACATAGGGCGTGTTGTTTCTGCTGGCGATCTCCTCGATACGCTGGCTGTGAAGATCGGCGAGCTTTTCGTCCCGCGTCAGCCAGGCCATTTCGACTCCGGCATGATGCGGAATGAACAGGACAGCCGGATCGGGATGTCCACTCTCGCTGGCAACCAGTTTGGCGATATTCTCCCGCGCAAGATCGAAACTGCCCGTGCGCACCAGCAACCGCGCATACAGGCTCTCAACCCATCGTTCAACATTGAAGCCAAGCTGCGCTTCGTGGGATTCCTCGATGCTCGAGACTTGCTTGAGCGCGGTCTCGCCGGCTGCGAGCGCTTCCCGAAGCTTGCCGGCATAGCCGTAGGCCTGACACAGGAACACATGCAAGATGGTCCTGATGCTCGGGTCTTCGCAGACCTCGATCGCGTGCAGCACTTGCCCCACGTATTCGTCCGCCGAGCCGGTGCAGGCCATGACCCGGCCATAGCCGGCCAGGATCAGCATTTCCGAAACCGAGTCCTTCAATTGCCGCGCCATATCCAGCGCCTCGGTGTGGAATGGCGCAGCTTCCTCCGCGCTCATTCCCTCGCGCCAGCCGAGGCTCACGATCTGCCCCGACGCGTGCATGCGCAGCCGATCGGTCTCGGGCGCATGAGGCAGCGATTGCAGCAATAGTCGGACCTTCACCCATGCCTTCATCGCCAGGCGGGAATTGGTGGTCCCGATCCAGGCCGCTGCGCGGGCGGTGTAGGCGGCCGCCGGCCCATAATCCTTTGCAGCCTCGAAATGATGGGCGATCGGGTCGGCATATTCGCTGAGCTGGTTGTGGTGGAAGCGTTCGAGCGCCCTGGCGACCGCGGCATGCAGCTCGACCCGCCGGCTGCGCAGCTGCATGGCGTAGGCAACCTCCTGGATCAGCGGATGGCGGAAAGCGAAGCGTTCCTGCCCGGTCTCGCCGGGCACATTCTCAATCAGTTCGACTTCCAGCAGACGGCCGAGGATGTCGGAGAGGTTGGGCGCATGGGCCCGCGTGACCTCGGCAAGCACCGGCAGCGGAAACTCCCGGCCGATCGTGGCGCCAACCTGCAGGACCTCCTTGTCCGCCGGCGCGAGCCGATCGATGCGCGCGCCGATCACGGTTTGAACCGTCGCCGGCAAGGTCTCGGTCGGCGATTGGCCGAATGCCTCATAATGACCCGGCCGCCGTCGAGCTCGCCGCTGTCGACCAGCGAGCGGATGAGCTCCTCGGCAAAGAACGGATTGCCCCCGCTCCGCTCGACGATGCGGTCGCGTACCGGGGCGGTCGACGGGTGGTCGCCGACCAGATCGCGCGTCAGGGCGGACACGTCCTCGTCGCGGAGTTCGTCGAGCCGCAGCTCCCGGAATCCGGGGCCGTCGGTCCAGGGTGCCTGGTAGGTCGGGCGATAGGTCAGGATGATCAGGGCGCGGCTGATATGCACGACATTCACCAGCGCCGAAACGAACTCGATGCTCGCTTCGTCCAGCCAGTGAATGTCCTCGATGATGATCACCGACGGGGTGCGAGTGCCGTCACGGACCAGACTCGCGACCAGATTGACGAGCCGTGCGTGCCGCACCTTCGGATCCATCGCGGGCGCCGCCGCCTGCGCGTCGCGGATGCCGAGGAAATCGGAGAGCAACGCAACGTCGTCCATCAGATGCGGGACCGAGGATTCGATCCGCGTCGCGATCTTGGCGCGCGCAGTTTCCGCATCGTCGGTGGACGCAATCCGGAAGAAGTTGCGGAAGAATTCCAGCAGCGGCTGCAACGGACCGGAGTGATCGTAGGGCGAAGCCCGAGCCTCCTGCACCGGCACCAGGCGCTCCCTGGCGACCCGCGCAAATTCGAAGCACAACCGGCTCTTGCCGAGGCCGGGCGCCGCCGAGATGCCGATCGCCTTGCCCTCCCCACGCTCGGCGCCCGCAAAGGCGTCGTGCAGGACGGCCAGCTCGGCATCGCGGCCGCGATAGGCGCCGACGACGGCATCGCGGAATGGCGCGCGCGCCGGCTTCATTCCGATCAGGCGGTAGACCGCGACCGGCCGCGGAAATCCCTTGACGTCCTGATGGCCGAGCGCGCGCCCATCGCAGGATCCCTGCACGAGCTTGAACGTCGATTCGGTGACGCAGATGTCGCCCGGCTGCGCCATGTGCTCGAGCCGGCTCGCAAGGTGAACGGCAGCGCCGTAGACGCCCTGCTCTTTCGTGAACTTGTCCGGCACACCGGCGACGATCTCTCCGGAGTGGATGCCGACCCGCAACCCGATGCCGTTGTCGCGCGAGGACTGGACCATGGCGAGTGCGGCCTGACAGGCACGCAGCGCGTGATCCTCCTGGGCGTGGGGGACGCCGAAGATCACCATCAGCCCGTCGCCCATGTTGCGCATGATCGTGCCGTGATACTGCTGGACCGCACTGCCCATCCGCGCCAGCGCGGGCGGAAGGCGGTCGAGCGCAAGTTCGGGATCATTGTCGCCGATGAGCTCCGTTGAGCCGACGATATCGGCGAACATCACGGTGACGACCTTGCGCTCCCCGAGCGGCTGGACCTGGTCCAGACGTTCGCCGCAGGCGCCGCAGAACCGCGCGGTCTCGAGATTTGGATGCTGGCAGTTCGGACAGACGGCGGAGAAGCTCAGCCCGCACGACCGGCAGACACCGTCCTCTGCCAGGGTCTCGGATCGACAGGCCGGGCACAGCATGAACACTACCCTCCCGATACACTGTCCGCTTGCGGATTCCGGTGCACTCTAACACGACCATGAGGCCAGACCCACCGGGCAATCAAGCCAGAAACGGCGCCGCGCGCCAAGCCCGAGTTTTGAGCGGGCGGGGAAGTCGGCCTCAGGCCCCCAGCGCATGGCTTTCATGGCCGAAATAGGCACGCTCGAGCCGGTGCGCGAGGTCGCCTTCCCCGGTCGGCGCCTCCAGCGCGATCGTCCCCTGCACCAGCGCGTAGACCCGGTCGGCGCAGGCCAGCGCCTTCTCGAGCAATTGTTCGACCAGCAGCACGGAGGTGCCCTGCGCGCGCAGCCGGCCGATGACGTTGAGGACACGATCGACCAGCACCGGCGACAGCCCCGCGGAGGGCTCGTCGAGCATCAGCAGTCGCGGCCGCCGGACCAGCCCCTGCGCCACCGTCAACATCTGCTGTTGCCCGCCCGAGAGCGCCCCGCCGCGCTCATGCCGTTTCTCGGCGATCTCGGGGAAGAACGACAGGGCTTCCTCGACGCGTGCGGCGCGCTCGGCGCGCGGCAGGTCGTAGCCGGCGAGCAGCAGATTGTCGGTGACGGAGATCTGCGTGAACACGCGATGCCCCTCGATCACATGCACGAGCCCGGCACGCGCGGCATCGCGCGGCGTGGCGTTGGTCATGTCGCGACCGCCGAACCGGACCTGCCCGGCGGTGACGGGCAACAAACCCGACATCGCGCGCAGCAGCGTGGTCTTGCCGGCGCCGTTGGGACCGAGCAGCGCGACGACCTCGCCGGCGGCGATCGTCATGTCGATGCCGTGCAGCACGCGGATCTTGCCGTAGCCGGATTCCAGCGCGCGCACCGCGAGCAGAGGTTCAGCCGCCGAGGTAAGCACTGACGACCTCCTTGTGGACGCGGATCTCCGCCGGCGTTCCCGCCGCCAGCGTGCGGCCGAGGTTGAGCACGGTGACCTGGTGGCAGATATCGAAGATCAGATCGGCATGATGCTCGACCAGCAGCACGCCGGTGCCGCGGCCGCAGACCGCCTTGATCAGACTGGCGAGCCGCTCGATCTCGTCGTTGGAGAGGCCGGCCGCGGGCTCGTCGAGCAGCAGGAAGTCCGGATCGAGCATCAGCGCGCGAGCTATCTCGATGAAGCGCAGCTCGCTGTGCTGCAGGCGGTCGGCGCGCACATCGCTGAGCGCCTCGAGCCCGACGACGCCGAGCAGCGCGCGCGCCTTGGCGGCCAGCATTCGTTCGTCGGCGCCGTTGCGCGGCAGCGCCAGCATCGCCTCGACGAAATTGGCCCTGCCCTCGATCGAGCCGCCGATCATGACGTTCTCCAGCACCGAGGCTTCGCCGATCACGCGCGGCGTCTGGAAGGTGCGCGCGATGCCGCAGGCCGCGCGCCTGACCGGCTCGCCCGGGGGCAACATCTCGTCGCCGAGCGTCATGGTGCCGGCCTTCGCGGCGTAATAGCCCGAGATCACGTTCAGCGTTGTGGTCTTGCCGCTGCCGTTGGGGCCGATCAGGCCGTGGATCTGGCCCGGCGCGACGTCGAGGTCGAGGCCGTCGATCGCCTTCACATTGCCGAAGCTCAGCGCGATGCGGCGCAGCTGCAGCGTCTTGCCGCCGTCGCGCCGCCGCACGATGTCGGCGAGCGCGGCCGGGCGCGGCACGATGGCGCGGTTGCTGGCGAGCGGACGGCGGTTGCGGAAGTCGAGCAGCGCCGCGATGCCGCCGGGCATCACCAGCACGATCAGGAGCAGCAGCACCGCGTAGAGGAAGGTCGACCAGGCCGCCAGCGGCGCGGCGATCTCGGGCAGGATGGTCAGGATAATGGTGCCGAGCATCGGCCCGAGGATCGAGCTGCGGCCGCCGATCAGGATCGCGATGAAGAACAGCACCGACAGATCGAAGGTGAACGCGTCGGGCGTGATGTAGGTCTGCAGGGTCGCGAACAGGCCGCCGGCGATCGCCGCCAGCGCACCCGCGAACAGGAAGATCGCGATCAGCATCTTCGGCTTGGAGATGCCGCTGGCCTCGGCAGCGACCTCGGCGTCCCGCACCGCGATCAGCGCGCGGCCGAACCGGCTGCGCGCGACATTGGCACTCATCCAGGTGGTGACGACCGCAAAGCCGATGCACAGCGCGTAGAATCCCCACGGCGTGTTGAACGGCGCCGGGAATTCCGGGCCTGATATACCGATGCCGCCGCCGGTCACGCTCTGCCAGGCCAGCGCGATCTGGGTCACGATGGTCGCAAAGCCCAAGGTCGACATCGCGAAGTAGAAGGTGCGCAGGCGCAACGCCGGCAGGCCGACGATCACGCCGAACACCGCGCCGATCAGGCCGGCGATCGGCAGCGCCGCAAACACCGGAAGCGCGGGCATCACATTGCCGGCGACCAGCACGCTGGTGGCGTAGGCCCCGAGCGTCAGCAATGCGACATAGCCGATCGCGAGGTGGCCGGCAAAGCCGACCACCAGATTGAGGCCGGACACCAGCACCCAGTAGATCGCCATCCGGGTGCCGATCAGCACCCAGTAATCATTGCTGACGAAGGGCAGCAGCACGGCGGCCAGCAAAATGCCGACGAAGGGCAGAACGTGCGGCAGCGTTGCGCGCCATGCGCCGCTTCCGGTCTGCGGCTGAGTGGTGGCGACCGCCGTCATCACACCCTCCGCGCGGTCGAGGCGCCGAACAACCCTTGCGGCGCGGCGAGCAGCACCACGATGAACAGCGTGAACACCGCGACCGAGGAGAAGATGCCGCCGACCAGGAAGTTCGCCGCCTGCTGGAACAGGCCGAGCGCCAGCCCGCCGATGATCGCGCCCCGGTTGTTGCCGAGCCCGCCGAGCGCCACCGGCACGAAGCCGTAGAAGTTGAGCAGCGCGCCATTGGCGAAGAAGGCGAGCAGCAACTGCCCGCCGGAAAATCCGGCGATGCCGCCGACCACACCGGCGAGCGCGTAGCTTGCGACACGCAGATTGCGCTCCGGCAGGCCGAGCGCCCGCGCCGCGAAATTGTCCTCAGCGATCGCGAGGAAGGCGCGGCCGACCAGGGTGCGGCGGTAGAGATATTCGAGGCCGATGATGGTGATCGCGCAGGCCACCACCGGCAGCCAGAATTTTTCATCCAGCACGCCCTCGCCGAATCCCGCGATGCGCGGGAACGGCTGCGGCTCGGTGCCCCATTTGATCGCCGTGACCTGCTGGATCATCAGCGCAACGGCCAAGGTCGAGAGCACGTAGAGATGCTGGTCGAGGCTCTTGAGCACCGGCCGCACCGCGACGAATTCGGTGACGATCCCGATGATCGCGCAGCAGAGCAGCGTCAGCACGAAGCCTGCGGCGATCGGCAGGCCGAGCTTCAGCGTGAACATCGAGCCGAACACGCCGCCCAGCATCGCGAGCTGGCCGGCGGTGAAGCTCATCACCCGCGAGGTCGAGAACATCGTGTTGTAGGTGACGCCGACCAGCGCGTAGATCGCGCCCGCCGCGAGACCGGATGCGAGGATCGAGGCAAGCATCGGCTACGCCCTCGCCCGTCTATGTGTACCCCGGCGCCAGCGCGAAGGTGCCGTTCTTCGCGGTGCTCGATTCCGACATCACGATCTCTTCGGTCAGATAGCCATTATGCTCGGTGGGCGAGAAGCGATAATTGCCGAAATAGCCGGGATAGGTCGACAGCGAGTTCCAGTACTTGATGATCCCGGCGCTGTCGGTCGAGCCGCTTTCCGCGACGGCCTTCGCGATCAGCTCGATGCAGTCGATGCCGCCCGCGACCCACCATAGCAGCGTATCGTTCAGCGCGACATTGGCCTTGGTCAGCCGCGCGACCAGGTCCTCGCTCTTCGGCGGCAGCTTGCCGGCGCTGTCGTAGCTGCAGCTCTTGTAGCCGATCGCATAGACCTTCTTCCAGTTCTCCGGCTTGGCGACCAGGCTCGCAAGCTCACCCGACGCCATCGATGGGTGGCCGACGAAAGGAACGTCCCAGTTCATCGCGGCGCGGGTGTTGAACATGCGCGCCTCCATGCCGGTCGAGACGCTCCACACCACGATCGCCTCGGCGCCGGCATTCTTGGCGCGCAGCATGTCCGGCGTCATGTCGGGCTGGGTGGCGTCGATATTGGCCTGATAGACCACCTCGGCGCCGTCCTTCTTGAACGCCGCGACCGACGCGCCGACCGCCGTGACGCCGTACCCGGTGGTGTCGCCGATCACCGCGACCTTCTTCACCTTGAGGATCTTGAGGCAATAATTGCGCACGGCATCGTCCCACTGATTGTTCGACGGTGCGATGCGGAACGCGTTGGGGTACTTGACCGGATCGATCAGGGTCTCGACCACGCAGGGGTGCAGGTCCGGCATCTTGGCACGCGCCATGATCGGCGTCGTCGCCAGCGCCTCGCCGGAGTTCAGCGGCCCCCAGATCGCGTGAACCTTGGCCTGGCTGATCAGCTCCTGCGTGGCGTTCACGGCCTTGGTCGGGTCGCCCTGGGTGTCGCGCATCACGAGCTCGATCTTGCGGCCCTTCACGCCGCCGGCGCCGTTGATGGCATCGACCGCGAAGTTGACGCCGCGGTTGAAGCCGACGGTCGGCGCCGAGCTCGGGCCGGTGATCGCCGCAAGGCAGCCGATCTTGATCGGTTCCGATTGTGCGATGGCCGGAGCCGGGAAGGAAAATGACGCGGCGCCCAATGCGCCAGCGCTGCCCAACAAGACGTCACGGCGTGACATGGCCATGTGATGCACTCCCTGTTTCCCTCTCGGCGCCCGTCGTTTGTTGCGGGACGTCCGTTGATTGATTGTCCGCGCGCTCATGGCCGCGGTTATCGCAAGCTCAAGTTTGGGCTGGATGCGAAGCTCTTGTCCAGCCCCGCGGACGGCATTGCGCCTTGTTGAACTTTCATAGCCGCGGCCGCCGCGTCCAGTGCTCGGCATTGACGGCGCCGACGGGCACCTCGCCCGCGACGATCTTCGCCACCTGGCGCACGGTCTCCGACGACTGATGCTCGATCGCCTGTGGCGTCAGGCCGCCGACATGCGGCGTTGCGATCACATTGCGCAGCTTCGCGAGTTCCGGCGTCGGCATCTGGTCGGGCGCGCAGCGACATCCAATGCGGCGCCGGCGATGCCGCCAGCGCGCAGCGCCTCCGCCAGCGCCGCCTCGTCGACGAGATTGCCGCGCGACAGGTTGATGAAGAATGCGTGCTTCTGCATCCGCGCCAATGCGGCCTGCCCGATCAGGTTCTCGGTCTGCGCGTTGGCGATCGCGAGGCAGACGACATAGTCGGCACGCGCCAGCAGTTCGTCGAGCGGCAGATGCGCGATCGCGGGGTCATCTGACATCGCGAAGGGATCGGCGACCAGCACGTTCATGCCGAGCAGCTTGGCGATCCCGGCGAGATAACGCCCGATGCTGCCATAGCCGATGATGCCGACCGTGCTGCCCGCAAGCTGGCGGCCCATCACGACCTCAGGCGCTCTGCCCGCGTGATAGTCCGCAGTGGCCCGCGAGACGCCGCGCGACAGATCGACCATGAAGCCGAGCGCGAGCTCGGCGACCGACTGAATGAAGCCGGCGCTCGCCTGTGTCACCAGCACGCCGGCCGCGGACGCCGCGGCCACGTCGATGTTGCGGATATCGACCGCACAGCGCACGAAGGCGCGCAGCTTTGGCAACTGCGAGAAGATCTCGCCGGGTCCCTCGGTCATGCGATCGGCGACGATGATGTCGACATCGGCCGCAGCCTCGACCAATGCCGCCGCGTCGAGCGCCTCGTCCCCGTCGTGCAGCCTGACGTTGGCAACCGCGCGCAGGCCGCTCAGGCTGCGCTCGCCGTAATAGTCGCGGCGCATCTGCGGGGTATGGGCCAGAAGCACCTTCACGATCGTCTCCCTAATAGCCGAGCGCATGCGGCAGCGCCGTGCTGATGACAGGCACGAACGCGATCACCAGCAGGCACAGCAACAGCAGGCCGAGATAGCCCGCGATCGGCTTGATGGTTTGCTCGATCGGTACGTTGCCGATCAGGCAGGCGCCGTAGAGCCCAAGACCAAGCGGCGGCGCAAACAGCCCGAGCCCCATCGCAATGACGAGCACGACGCCGAAATGCAAAGGATCGATGCCGAGCTTGACCGCGACCGGCAGCAGCAGCGGCCCGAAGATGATCAGCGCCGCGGCGCCCTCGAGCACCGAGCCCATCACCACCAGCACAAGGATCGACAGCAGCATGAACAGCCACACGCCATGGCTGCCCGAGATCGCCAGCATGAGATCGCCGACCGCGTGCGGCACCTGCTGCAGCGTCAGGATGAACGCGAGCGACTGCGCGGCCGCAACGATGAACAGGACCAGCCCCGAGCGGACAGCCGATTGCACGAAGCAGTGCGCGAGGCTCCTCGCGCCGAGTTCGCGGAACAGGAGGCTGCCGACCGCAATCGCGTACACCGCGGCAAAGGCCGAGATCTCGGTCGCCGTGGCGAAGCCGCTCTTGAAGCCGAAGAAGATCATGAAGATCAGCCCGAACGAGGCGATCGCGCCGGTCCATAAGCCGGAGACCGCGGCGCGCGGCTCGGCTTCGACAGCTGCCTCCGGGCGCTTGCCGAAGATGATCGACACCGCGATCAACGCCAGTGCCATCAGCGCGGCCGGCAGCATGCCGGCGACGAACAGGCCGCCGATCGACAGATTGGCGACGAAGCCGAGAATGATCAGGTTGATGCAGGGCGGAATGGTTTCAGCCATCACGGCGGAGGCCGCGAGCAGCGCCACGGCGCCGCCCGGATTCTGCCGCGAGCGGCGCGCCGCCGGGATCAGCACCGAGCCGACCGCTGCGACATCGGCCATCTTGGAGCCGGAGATGCCGGAGAACAGCACCATCGACATCACCATCACGACGTTGAGCCCACCGCGCATCCGTCCGACCGCGCGCTGCAGCAGTTCGATCAGCCGCACCGACATGCCGTTGGCTTCCATCAGATAGCCGACCAGGATGAAGAACGGGATCGCCAGCAGCACGAAATTGTCGATGCCGCGCGCCATCTGCTGGGCGAAGATCACGCCGGGCAGCGTGCCTTCGACCCAGATGAAGATCAGCGCGGCGAGCGCCAGCGCAAAGCCAATCGGCAGTCCGCCGAACAGCGTAAGGAAGAAGCCGATCAGCATCAGCGTCTGCGATGACGGCACAGATGACGGCGCAAACGCATCCCAGGCTAGATAGAGCCCAACGATCACGGCGGTGGCGGCGATCCCGGCCAGCATGTCGCGCAACGGCCGGCCGCAGAACGTCTCGACGGCGAAGATCGTCATGAACACGGCACCGACGCCCATCGGATAGAACGTCCACTCCAGCGGCAGTCCGGAGCCCGACGTTTGCCCGGTGGTCAGCCAGCCCATCTTGATGGCGTTGAATGCGACATAGGCGGCAATGACGGTGACGAGCAGCGCACCGACCGCGTCGACGACCCGCCGCACGCCTGGAGGCAGCATATTGACGAAGAAGGCGACGCCGAGATTCTCGCTGCGCGCCAGCGCACTGGCCGCGCCGAAGAAGCTCGACCCGACCATCAGGCCGCGGGCGACGTCGTCGGACCATTCCACCGGTGCGTTGAACAGGAAGCGGGCCAGCACCGAGACGCAGACCACCAGGAGATCGGCGGCGAGCAGGATCGCGGCGATGGCGTCGCTGATGGCGAGCAGCGGCGCCGTGATCCGATCCGTGCTGCTTCTCGTCGCAATCGCGGCGATCGACATGCGTCGACCTCAGGCCTGGGTGGCGCGGATCAGATCGACGACGGCCTTCGCCTCGGGCCGCGCCTTGATGAAATTGTCGGTCTGCGGCAGCACGCGCTTGCGGAACGCCTCCTTGTCGCATTCGACCACCGTGACGCCCTTCTCCACCAGGCTAGCCAACGCCTCCTTCTCCACCGCGAGCCCGTGCACGCGGGTGTCGGCCGCGGCCGACTTTGCGGCATCAAGGAAACCTTCGCGCAGCTTGGGGGCCATGCGGTTGAAGGTGGTGTCGCTGAAATAGACCGCGAGCGGCGAGAAGATGTGCTGGGTCAGCGCGTAATGTTTCGCGGTTTCGTAGAATTTGCTGGCCAGGATGGTCGGCGGATCATGCTCCAGGCCGTCGAGCACGCCGGCCTGCAGTGCGGTGTAGATCTCGCCGAACGCCAGCGGCGTCGCCGCCGCCCCCATCAGCCGCAGGCATTCGGTGATGATCGGGTTGGGCAGCGTGCGGATCTTCAGGCCTGCGAGATCCTCCGGCGTCTTCACCGGCTTCTTCGCCAGCACGCTGCGTGCCCCGAAATTGTAGGCCCAGGCGATGATGTGGATGCCGGCGCCCTTGAGCAGCGCATCCTCGATCGGCTTCGCCGCACCGGCATCGAACGCCTTGGTCTGCTGCTGATAGCTGGTGAAGAGGTAACCGAGGTCGAACGTGCCGACCAGCGGCACCAGGTTCGCCGAGATCGACGAGCCCGAGACCATCAGGTCGATCACCCCGAGCTTCACCGAGTTGATGACGTCGATCTCCTGGCCGAGCTGGTTGTCGGGGAAGAAGGTGACCTCGATCTGCTCGCCGAGCCCGTTCGCCTTCAGGCTCTTGACGAGGTTGTCGTAATAGACGCGGCCGTTGGCGTATTTGGGGTCGTTCGGAAGCGACGACGAACACCGCATCTTCATCGTCGCGGCCTCGGCGCGGCCAATGATGGCGGGCGCGGCGGCGAGCCACGCTGCGGCAGCGGCCGATGACCGCAACAAAATACGGCGGCTCACGCGCATCGACGTCATGATGGTGCTCCTCCCCAGGAACGGATCGTTATCGGCTGCCCGCCGGTTGGCCCGAGCTTGGCAGCACTTTTATCATAATGTATGACAAAAGCAGTACGGTTGCGCAAGAGCGCGGCGCGGCGGCGCAAGGTTCAACCGCAGCGAGGCTTTCGATGTTCCAGACATCCAACGCGTTGCGTCGGAGCGTGCACAGTCAGGTCACCGACCGGGTCGGCAGCAGCATCGTGCGCGGTGAGATCGGCGTCGGCGAGGCGCTCCCCCCGGAGATGCGGATCTGCGAGATGATGGACGTCAGCCGCACGGTGGTGCGCGAGGCGATCCGCACCCTCACCGGCAAGGGCCTGATCGAGTCGCGGCCCAAGAGCGGCACACGAGTGCGGCCGCCCGAGCAATGGAATCAGCTCGATCCCGACGTGCTGCGCTGGCACCTCGAGACCGCGGAGATCGATCGCTATCTGGCAAAACTGTTCCAGCTACGCTCCGCGGTTGAACCGGCCGCCGCGGCGCTTGCAGCCAGCCATGCCCACGAAGACGACTTCGCGCGGATCCGCGCCGGATGCGACGGGATGGACGCGGCGCAAACCAACGAGGCGTTCGTCGCTGCCGACATCAAGTTCCACCAGGCAATCTATTTCGCGACCCGCAACGAGTTTTTCTGGCCGATCGCCCAGATGTTCGAAATCACGCTGCGCCAGAGCTTCACGATTGCGGCAACCGGCTCGCACCGTCCACGCGCGCTGATCGAGCATCGCGCGGTGCTCGACGCGATCGTGGCCGGCGACGCGGAGGCGGCGCGCGCGGCCACTGTGGTGCTGCTCGCGCATTCCGCCGACGATCTGGTGCGAATTCGCGGCCGGGAGTTCGAGACGCCGTCGGCGCGGGGTCCGCGCAAGCGGTAGTGGTATGAGACTGGGGACACCGCTCTCACCCACGTCTTCCCTGCGAAAGCAGGGACCCATAACCACAGGGTTGCGTTGTTGAGGCGCGCCGCGCAAAACACAATGACCATCGGTGGCTATGGGTCCCTGCTTTCGCAGGGACGACACCGAGTGTGTTGCACGAGCTATGACTAAGACGTCCGCATTCTCGCGTTACGACCCGCCCTCGGAGAACTTCCTGCCGACCAGGACGTACGCGCCCTCGGCCTCGATCCACTCGTCGTGCAATTCGCCTTCGGCGACCGAAAATATCTGCCCGGAACGATAGACGACGGGTTCACCGGTTTGCCTGACGACAAAAGTTCCGGAGATCACCAGGCCGCGGATCTCGAAATGATGCCGGTGCCGTCCCTTGCCGGGGCGAGGATCGAGCTTCTGAAACTCGATTTCCTGGAAACCGTCGGCCTTCAATTGCCTTTCGAAATCGTGCTCGTTCATGCCGCTCTCCCGTGGATCGGCCGCGCAATCGGCGAACGATAGCGCCATTTTCCGCGAGCTGGCAAACCTGGCCGCATTTCGCGCGCGGCGCCGTCGTGCCGTTCCTGGCAGCGCGCCGGACACGGGCCTGTGACCATAGTTGAAGGCCTTAGCGACGAAACTTCTGGATTGTTGGCTGCGTAGACGCCAAGACAGAACGGTTATTCCGCGAAGGTCCTTTGATGCACGACGTCTCGATCCCGGCAGCCCTGATCGCCGGCCTAGTCAGCTTCCTGTCGCCCTGCGTGCTGCCGCTGGTGCCGCCCTATCTGATCTATTTGACCGGCGCGACCATCGAGCAGGTCAACCAGGACGGCGACACCGCCGCCTCCAAGCGCGCGGTCATGATGGCGGCGCTGATGTTCGTGCTCGGCTTCTCCACCGTGTTCGTCGCACTCGGCGCCAGCGCGTCCATCGTCGGCGGGTTGGTGCGCGCGTGGTCGGCCGAGCTCTCGATCCTGGCCGGCATCGTCATCATCATCATGGGCCTGCATTTCCTCGGCGTCACGCGGATCGGCCTGCTGATGCGCGAGGGGCGGCTGACCGCGCCCAAGCCGGTCGGGTTGTGGGGCGCCTATGTCATGGGCCTTGCGTTCGCTTTCGGCTGGACGCCGTGCATCGGACCGATCCTCGCGGCGATCCTCTCGATCGCAGCTTCCCAGGCCACGGTGACCAAAGGCGCCGGCCTGCTCGCAGTCTATTCCGCCGGGCTCGGCATCCCGTTCCTGCTCGCAGCCTTCCTGGTCGAGCAGTTCTCTTCGCTGTTCGCACGGATGAAGCGTCATCTCGACACCGTCGAGCGCGTGATGGGCGTGCTGATGGTGGTCACCGGCATCGGCTTCCTGACCGGCGCGGTCTCCAGCGTCAGCGTCTGGCTGCTGGAGACCTTCCCGGCACTGCAGAATATCGGCTAGCCCTTCGCGCCTGCACACGCGCGTTCGCTGGCTTTTGGCCACGCGATGGCGGACTATTGCCGCTCCTTCGCCGCCAGCTGAGTCGGAGACCGATGGCCCCAACCCCTGCGACGTCAGCCAACTGGCCGATCTTCCGTTCACTCAGGGCGTTCCGGCCGAGCGACCTGCCAGGTGATCTGATCGCCGGGCTGACGCTCGCCGCGATCGCGATCCCGGAACAGATGGCGACCGCGCGGCTCGGCGGCTTCTCGCCACAGATCGGCTTCTTCGCCTTCATGGCCGGTTCGCTCGGCTTTGCGATGTTCGGCGCCAACCGCTTCCTGTCCTGCGGCGCCGATTCCACGATCACGCCGATCTTCGCCGGCGGGCTGGCGCTGATGGCGACGGCAGGCTCGCCGGACTATCAGGCGTTCGCGATGGCACTGGCGCTGATGGTCGGCGCGATCATGATCGCCGGTGGCCTGTTCAAGCTCGGCTGGATCGCCAATCTGCTCTCGACGCCGGTCACGGTCGGCTTCCTCGCCGGCATCTCGGTCCACATCCTGGTCTCGCAGCTGCCGGGTGTGCTCGGCCTGACCACACCGGACGGGCCGACGCTCTACAAGCTCGGCGTTCTCGTCGACAAGATCGGCCAGACCAACGTCTATACGCTGGTGATCGGCCTCGGCGTGCTGGCCCTCGTCGCCGGATCGGAGAAGATCAGCGCGCGGATTCCGGGCGCGCTGATCGGACTCGTCGTCGCCACCATCGCCGTGATCGCCGGCCATCTCGAGAGCAAGGGCGTCAAGGTGGTCGGCACCGTGCCGGGCACACTGCCCAAGCCGGCATTCCCGGACATCGCGCCGGAGCGATGGATCAAGCTGATGTCGCTCGCGATCCTGATCGCCGTCGTCGTGATGGTGCAGACCGCCGCGACGACGCGCTCGTTCCTGTCAGATCCGGACAAGCCGGCCGACGTCGATCGCGACTTCCTCGGCGCCGGCGCCGGCAGCGTTCTGTCGGGGCTGTTCGGCGCCTTCCCCGTCAACGCCAGTCCGCCGCGCACAGGGATCGTCTCGGAGACCGGCGGACGCACACAGGTCGCGGGGCTGTTTGCCGCCGCCATCGTGCTCGCGCTGCTGGCGTTCGGCGCGACCTTGCTGCAGCACGTGCCTGACGCTGCGCTCGGCGGCGTCCTGTTGTTCGTGGCGCTGCGCATCATCCGCGTCAAGCAGATCGTCACGATCTTCCGCCAGTCGTTCTATGAATTCCTGCTGGTGGTGGCGACGGCAGCCGCGATCATCGTGTTGCCGATCGAGCAAGGTGTTGCCGTCGGCATCGCGCTGTCGCTGCTGCACGGCATCTGGACCACGACGCGCGGCCAGCTGGTCGAATTCGTCCACGTCCCCGGCACCACGATCTGGTGGCCGACGGGCCCGCATGTCACCGGCGAGCGCAAGCCGGGCATAGCCGTCGTCGGCCTGCAGGCACCGCTGTCGTTCCTCAACGCAGAAGGCTTCCACGGCAGCGTGCTCAAGACCGTCGGCGCCGCGACGCCCAAGCCGCGGCTGCTGGTGATCGAGGCCAGCGGCATGATCGAGATCGATTTCACCGCGGCTCAGGCGCTACGCGACCTGTTCCGCGAATGCCGCGATGACGGCCTGACGGTGGCCGTGGCGCGGCTGGAATCCACCCGCGCGCAGGACGCATTCGAGCGCTTCAACCTTTACGATGTCCTCAGCCGGGACCACGTGTTTCATAGCGTCGATGAGGCGGTGCGCGCGCTGGGCGGAGACCAGGGATCGGCTTGATTGCCGCTGAGAGCGGCCATGACGACGCGGAAACGTCGGTTGCGGAACCACGCAACTGCCATATGCACCGCGGGGGCGGGCGTGCACCCGGGTGATTTCGGAATACTGGAAGAATATCCGTGAGTTGCCCGACGCGTCGAGCGGCCTGGTCGAACGCCGGCCCACGGCCGGCTGCTTTGCATGGGGTTGTTTTCGATATTTTGGCAGCGCGTTGCGAAACCGATCGAGCCTGATTTCAAGCAGCTCGGGTCAAGCGGCTCAAGCCTGCTCGCCATCCAGCGACGGATGCTCGATCAAGACTTCGGCCTTGATCGAGCCCGCGTGGATGGCACGAAACAGCGCCCGCCCCGTCTTGATGTTGTTGGCCTTCATGCACAGACCAATGATCTCGCGCACCGCGGAATCGCGCACCAGCTCGTCGGAGATCTTCATCGCGGTCTCCATCGCGGCCTTGGCGGCGCGCTCGTAGCGATCGCGTTCGACCTGCTGGTTCTTCGGCGAACGCTTGGCGGGCGAACCGACCGCCTCGGCGCAGCCGGCGGCGTCGCGGCAGATCTCACGGATCCTGTGCGCAGCTTCGATGTCGCCGAGCGGCTGCTCGACCGGATCGTCCCAGATATCCTTTCGCCTTGTCTTGTTGAACAACCACATCGCAATGTCCGTGGCAGGAATATCCGACTGGCTAGACGGCAGGAACGATCTTTCCGGGATTGAAAATGTTCTGCGGATCGAGCGCCTGCTTCAGCGCCCGCATCGCATCGAGCGCCTCGGGGCCGAGCTCGGCTATCAAATATTTCTGCTTGCCCTGGCCGATGCCATGCTCGCCGGTGCAAGTGCCGTCCATTGATTGCGCACGCTCGACCAGCCGGTGCATGAACTCCTCGCCGCGCGCCATCTCGTCCTTGTCGTTGACGTCGCAGAGCAGCGAGCAGTGGAAATTGCCGTCGCCGACATGGCCGACGATCGGCGACAGCAGATTAAGCCGTTTCAGATCCTCTTCAGTCTCGGTGACACAGTCGGCCAGCCGCGAGATCGGCACGCAGACGTCGGTGGCGACGACGCCGATGCTGTCGCCGGGGCGCAGCGCCTTGACCGACCAGTAGGCGTCATGCCGGGCCTGCCACAGCTTGGTGCGGTCCTCCGGCTTGGTGGTCCAGGTGAAGTCGCCGCCGCCGCATTCAGCGGCGATGTCGCGGAAATTCTTCGACTGCTCGGCGACCTCGACCTCGCTGCCGTGGAATTCGAGCAGCAGCAGCGGCGTCTCGGGCAGCGACAGCTTGGAATAACTGTTGCAGGCCTTCACCTGCGCGGCGTTGAGCAACTCGATCCGGGCGACCGGGATGCCGGTCTGGATCGCGAGGATCGTCGCCTGGCAGGCGCCGCGGACGGTCTCGAACGAACAGGCGGCGGCGGCGATCGTGTCGGGAATGCCGCGCAGGCGGATGGTCAGTTCCGAGATGATGCCGAGCGTGCCCTCGGCGCCGACGAACAGATGCGTCAAATCGTAGCCGGCCGACGACTTCTTGGCGCGCGTGCCTGTCGTGATGATCTCGCCGTCGCCGCGGACCACCTTCAGCGCCAGCACGTTCTCGCGCATGGTGCCGTAACGCACCGCGTTGGTGCCGGAGGCGCGGGTCGAGGTCATGCCGCCGAGCGAGGCATCGGCGCCGGGATCGATCGGGAAGAACAGGCCCTGGTCGCGCAGGTGCTCGTTCAGCGCCTTCCGCGTCACGCCGGGTTGGATCACGCAGTCGAGGTCCTCGGCATGCACCTCCAGCACCTTGTTCATGTCGCGCAGATCGATGCAGACGCCGCCCGCCGGCGCGTTGACCTGGCCCTCCAGCGAGGTTCCGGTGCCGAAGGCGATGACGGGCACGCGGTTTGCGGCACAGATCCGGACCACGTCCTGGATGTCGGCGGTTTCCTGCGCCATCACGACCGCGTCCGGCGGCTGGTTCGGCAGCCATGTGGTGGTATGGGCGTGCTGTTCGCGCACCGCCTGCGACGTGACGAGCCGGTTGCCGAACCGCGCCGCCAGCGCGTCGATCGCGCGCTTCAGGGCCTGCGGTTCAGGTCGCGTCACATTGCTCGAAATCGTTGTCGCCACGTCAATTTTCCTCCCGGCTTTAGCCGACCGTGGCAAAGCTTGTATAAGGGGTCAAGAGAGCCTGACTTGAAAAAGTGGTCGCAGGAGTCACAGAAAAGTTCATGCTCGCACGCCAACGAACCGGGGATGGAAGATGACGTCAGAGACTGCCACGAGCGAGATGCCGCTTCCGTCAGCCCCGTTCAAATCGTCCGTGATGCAGATCGACCCGCAATGGATCGACTATAACGGCCATCTCAACATGGCCTACTACAATGTGATGTTCGACCGCGCCATCGACGAGATGTGGCTGCAGCTCGGCATTGGGCCCACCTACATGAAGGCGCGGCACTGCTCGACCTTCACGGCCGAATGCCACGTGCGCTACTTGCGGGAAATCCATCTCGGCGATCCCGTGCAGGTTTCGGTCTTCCTGCTCGGCGCCGACGAAAAGCGGCTGCACACGTTCGAGGAGCTGCGCCATGCCACCGAGGGCTGGCTGTCCGCGACCTCGGAAAACCTCACGCTGCACATCGACATGGAGGCGCGCAAGGTGGCGGCATTTCCGCCTGACATCCGCGCCCGCACTCAAGCCATTGTGGACAGCTATGCGGGCGTGCCGCGTCCCAAGGGCATCGGCCGCAACGTGGCGATGCCGTCGAAAAAATAGCCAGCCGTTGGCTAAACCCTCGTGCGGCCGCGCGCCAATCCGACCACCGCCGACACCAGGAACAGGATGATGGCGATGAAGAAGATCGCCTTGGCGATTTCGATCGAGGCGCCGGCGATGCCGCCGAAACCCAAAATGCCCGCGATCAGGGCGATGACCAGGAATGTGACGACCCAGCTCAGCATGATCGAACCTCTGCTCGGTTTCCTCGCGCCGCCTCTCGCCCGGCGCCATAGCTTGAGGAAACAAACCGGCAGCGGAACGCTGGTTCCTGAGCCCGAAACCGCGATATTTTCGCCGATTTCAGGAACCAAGATCACGGCAGACTGCTGCCAAAACCGTTCCCGCCGCGCACGATAAAACCTGTCAAAACGGCCGATCAGGCCCTATATGGCCTTCAATCCCTGTTAAGAAGGCTCCCCTTCACCGTCCCACGGTGCCATCGTGGGGCCGAGACGATTCGCCAATGACCGAGCCGAGCAAATTGCCCCATCACGGCGTTCCCGAGCACCAGCCTGTGGCTGGCGGCATCGCCGCGCGCGCGCGGGCGGCCGCCGGTCCGCAATATCTCAACGGCCTCAACCCCGAACAACGCGAAGCGGTCGAGACGCTCGACGGTCCCGTGCTGGTGCTCGCCGGCGCCGGCACCGGCAAGACGCGCGTGCTGACCACGCGCATCGCGCATATCCTGAGCCAGGGCCGCGCGCGCCCGCAGGAAATCCTGTCGGTGACCTTCACCAACAAGGCGGCGCGCGAGATGAAGCTGCGGCTCGGCCAGATGCTCGGCCAGGCGGTCGAGGGCATGCCGTGGCTCGGCACCTTCCACTCGATCGGCGGCCGCATCCTGCGCATCCACGCCGAGCTGGTGCAGCTCAAATCCAACTTCACGGTGCTCGACGTCGACGACCAGGTGCGGCTCTTGAAGCAGCTGTTGCAGGCCGAGAACATCGACGACAAACGCTGGCCGGCGCGGATGCTGGCCGGGCTGATCGACAGCTGGAAGAACCGCGGGCTGTCGCCGTCGCAGGTGCCGGCGGGCGAAGCCGCCTCGTTCGGCAACGGCAAAGGCGGCAAGATCTACGCGACCTATCAGGAGCGGCTGAAGATCCTCAACGCCGCCGATTTCGGCGACCTGCTGCTCGAGAACATCAGGCTGTTCCGCGAAAATCCTGACGTGCTGCGGCAGTACCAGAACCGCTTCAAGTTCATCCTGGTCGACGAATATCAGGACACCAACGTCGCGCAATATCTGTGGCTGCGCCTGCTGTCGCAGGCGCCGGCGCGGCAGGGTCTTCCGATCTCGGCAATCATTCCCGGAGCGACCGACGCCGAACCGGCGAAGGAAGACGCCACCGCGCAACCGGTGCTGGCTCCGCCGTCCGCACCGCCGCGAAACATCTGCTGCGTCGGCGACGACGATCAGTCGATCTATGGCTGGCGCGGCGCCGAGGTCGACAACATCCTGCGCTTCGAGCACGATTTCCCCGGCGCCAAGGTGATCCGGCTCGAGCGCAACTACCGCTCCACCGGCCACATCCTGGCCGCCGCCTCGCATCTGATCGCGCACAATGAAGGCCGGCTCGGCAAAACGCTGCGCACCGAGGATGTCGACGGCGAGAAGGTCACCGTCACCGGCTCCTGGGATTCGGAAGAGGAAGCGCGCGCGATCGGCGAGGAGCTCGAGGAGCTGCAGCGCGCCGGCGAGAACCTCAATGACGTCGCCATCCTGGTCCGCGCCTCGTTCCAGATGCGCGAGTTCGAGGATCGCTTCGTCACGCTCGGCCTGCCCTACCGCGTGATCGGTGGTCCCCGGTTCTACGAGCGCGCCGAAATCCGCGACGCGCTGGCCTATTTGCGCACCATCAATTCACCGGCCGACGATCTCGCCTTCGAACGTATCGTCAACGTGCCCAAACGGGGACTCGGCGACGCCACCGTGCAGCTGCTGCACGACCACGCCCGCAAGCGCCGGATTCCGCTGTTCGAGGCGGCGCGCGCGGTGGTCGAGACCGACGAGCTGAAGCCGAAGGCGCGCGGCTCGTTGCGCGACCTCGTCATGCAGTTCGACCGCTGGCGCGCCCAGCGCGAAGTGACCTCGCATACCGAGCTTGCCGAGATCGTGCTGGACGAGAGCGGCTACACCGAGATGTGGCAGAAGGACCGCTCGGCCGACGCCGCCGGCCGGCTCGACAACCTCAAGGAACTGATCCGGTCGATGGAGGAATTCGAGAACCTGCAAGGGTTTCTCGAACATATCTCGCTGGTGATGGACCGCGACGGCGAGGCCGGCGACGAAGCGGTGTCGCTGATGACACTGCATTCGGCGAAGGGCCTCGAATTCGACAACGTGTTCCTGCCGGGCTGGGAGGAAGGCCTGTTTCCGAGCCAGCGCACGCTGGACGAGCAGGGCCGCGCCGGGCTCGAGGAAGAGCGCCGCCTCGCCCATGTCGGGCTGACCCGCGCCCGCCGCCGCGCCAAGATCTACTTCGCCACCAACCGCCGCATCCATGGCACCTGGTCGACCACGATTCCCTCGCGCTTCCTCGACGAGCTGCCGGCGCACAATGTCGAGATCACCGAATCGAAGGGCGGGTCGGGCTGGGGCGGCAGCGGCGGCTACGGCGCCTCGCGCTTCGACAACCTCGAATCATTCGGCTCGAGCTATTCGACCCCGGGCTGGCAGCGCGCCCAGGCCAACCGCGGCCGCGGTGGCGGGGGCCGCAGCGGCGGCGGCGGATTCGATGAGCGGCAATCCTCGTTTTCCTCGGAAGGCTTCAGTCGCACCAAGCGCGGTCCGATGGTGATCGAGGGCGAGCTGGTGGCGAAGTCCACCGGCACGACGTCGGAATTTTCGCTGGACGATCGGGTGTTTCACCAGAAATTCGGCTACGGCCATGTGGTGAAGATCGACGGCAACAAGCTGACCATCGCCTTCGAGAAGGCCGGCGAGAAGAAGGTGGTCGACAGCTTTGTGGAGCGGGCGTGACAGAACGGCGCCTTCTCTGTTCGTAGCTCTTGACCCCAGTTGAATTCATGGGTTGAGATGGCCGCATGGTCCGGGGTGGGTTTTTCCTTTTTGTCGTCGCGCTCACTGCGCCGTCGCTGGCGGTCGCGGAGACGATCAGCTTTGGTGATTCCGCAGCGCAGCTCGCCAAGGCCTGCGGCGCCGACATCACCGCCAACTGCCGCGGCGTCAATCTGGACTCCAACCGTCTCAAGGAGTGCCTGTCGCGCAACCGCGACGTGATCTCGCCGACGTGCAAGGAAAGCTACTTCTCCACCCTCGATGCGATCCAGAAGCGGATCGCGGCGCGCGTGACGGTTGCCAATGCCTGCACCCGCGAGATCGTCAAGGTGTGCGGCGGCTCGACCAAGGAGACCAGCAAATCGGTGCCCTGCCTGGTCGCCGCCAAGGGCCTCAGCCGCAATTGCGCACAGGCGATCAATGACGCGGGGTATCAATGATGCGCGCGTCGAGGCGAGGCCTGCGTGATGTTAGCCTGTTGGGCCTGCTCGGCACGCTCGCTTTGCTGGCGACGCCGCCCGCACACGCGCAAACCGCCGTCACGCGCGACGACATCATCGGCAAGCTGAATCACTACCAGACGGACGCCGAGATCGACGTCGCCGCGCTGCGCCAGCAGGCGGCCGAACGATCGAAGTCGCGATCGAAGAACGAGCCCCCGCCGCAGAAGCGGCCGCCGATCGCGCCCGACCTGAACAACCTGCCGGCGTTCAATGCCGACATCCAGTTCGACGTCGACACGCCGATCGTGCTGCCGGATTCCTACCAGACCGTCGGGCGCATCGCCGATGCGCTGACCCACTCCTCGCTGCTGCCGTACACCTTCCTGATCGTCGGTCACATCGAATCGACCGGCCGGCGCGAGAACAACGTGATCCTGAGCCAGCGGCGCGCCGACGCGATCCGCGACATCCTGGTCAACACCTTCAAGATCACGCCGAAGCGCTTGCAGTCGGTCGGGCTCGGCGAGGAACAATTGCTCGACCCCGCCCGTCCCAACGCGCCTGTCAACAACCAGGTGCAGATCATGCTGGTCGGCAAGCTCGCCGACACCGCGCCGCCCGCGCACCCTGCCCCGGCTGCGGCCAAGAAGCCGCCGAAATCAATGAAGAAGCGCTGAGGGCGGCTCTCAGCCACACCGCAGAACGAATTTTCCGCCCTGCCGGGTGATTGCAGAACGGATTATGCGTCCCTATCTGCGGTTGACCCCGCATCTCGCCGCCGCCCGGACCGCAATCCGCGCGCGTGCTCCCTTTCTCACGCTTCCGATCCTCCATGTCGCCGATCATTTCCGTATCCAATCTTTCGAAGACCTATGGCTCCGGCTTCAAGGCGCTGAAGGGCATCAATCTCGATATCGCCAAAGGCGAGATTTTCGCGTTGCTCGGACCGAACGGTGCCGGCAAGACCACGCTGATCAGCATCATCTGCGGCATCGCCAATCCGAGCCAGGGCACGATCAAGATCGGCGGCCACGACATCATCAGGGATTATCGCGCGGCGCGGTCGATGATCGGGCTGGTTCCGCAGGAACTGCACACCGACGCCTTCGAGTCGGTGTGGGCGACCGTCAGCTTCAGCCGCGGCCTGTTCGGCAAGCCGAAGAACCCGGCTCATATCGAGAAGGTGCTGCGCGACCTGTCGCTGTGGGACAAGAAGGACAACAAGATCATCACCCTGTCCGGCGGCATGAAGCGCCGCGTCATGATCGCGAAAGCGCTGTCGCACGAGCCGCAGATCCTGTTCCTCGACGAGCCCACCGCCGGCGTCGACGTCGAGTTGCGCAAGGGCATGTGGGAGGTGGTCCGCACGCTGCAGGCGTCCGGCGTCACCATCATCCTGACCACGCATTACATCGAAGAAGCCGAGGAGATGGCCGACCGCATCGGCGTCATCAACAAGGGCGAGATCATCCTGATCGAGGACAAGGCGACCTTGATGCAGAAGCTCGGCAAGAAGGAGCTGACGCTGCAATTGCAGAACAAGCTCGACGCCATCCCGCCTGCACTCGCCGCCTACAATCTCGAACTGTCCGACGACGGCCACGCAGTGACTTATGACTACGACACCAAGGGCGATCGCACCGGGATCACCAGCCTGCTCAACGATCTGCGCAATGCCGGCATCCGCATCTCCGACCTCGACACCAGGCAGAGCTCCCTCGAAGACATCTTCGTCAGCATCGTGAGGGCGCCATGAACTATCGCGCAATCCGGGCGATCTATCTGTTCGAAATGGCGCGCACCTGGCGCACGTTGCTGCAGAGCATCGTCTCGCCCGTGGTGTCGACCTCGCTGTATTTCGTGGTGTTCGGTGCGGCGATCGGCTCGCGCATCACCGAGGTCGAGGGCGTCAGTTACGGCACCTTCATCGTGCCGGGCCTCGTGATGCTGTCGGTGCTGACACAGAGCATCTCCAACGCCTCGTTCGGCATCTACTTCCCGAAATTCGCCGGCACGATCTACGAGATCCTGTCGGCGCCGATCTCCTATTTGGAGATCGTGATCGGCTATGTCGGCGCGGCTGCGACCAAGTCGATCATCCTCGGCCTGATCATCTTGGCGACCGCCGGACTGTTCGTACCCCTGCATATCCAGCATCCGGTCTGGATGCTGACCTTCCTGGTGCTGACCGCCGTCACCTTCAGCCTGTTCGGCTTCATCATCGGCATCTGGGCCGACGGCTTCGAGAAGCTGCAGATGATCCCGATGCTGGTGGTGACGCCGCTGACCTTCCTCGGCGGCAGCTTCTACTCGGTGAACATGCTGCCGTCGGGCTGGCGCACCATCACCCTGTTCAACCCGGTGGTCTACCTGATCTCGGGTTTCCGCTGGAGCTTCTACGAGATCGCCGACGTCAGCGTCGGGCTCAGCCTCGGCATGACCGCGGCGTTCCTGATCGCCTGCATGGTGATCGTGGCGTGGATCTTCAGGACCGGATACCGGCTGAAGAACTGACTCGCGAAACCAAGTCATTCCGGCCCGCGCTTTGCCGCGAACCCGGAATGACGATCCCGATCAGTAGCAATGGAAATGGCCGTGGCGGTAATAGCCGCGGCAGCGGTGGCCGCGACGGTAGCCGCGATCCGGGATACCGAACACGCCCTTGACCGCGCCCATCGCGCCGCCCACGCCGGCACCGACAGCTCCGCCGACCACGCCACCTACGGGCCCGCCGATCCGGTTGCCCTCATAGGCACCCTCGTGGGCTCCGCGGACGATGCCCTGGGCATGGCCGGCATGGGGGACAGCGGCCAGTGTCAAAGCGAGGCCAGCGGCCGCAAGCAGGAGCCGCGCGGAGAGGCCGGCTGGGTGGACGGCCGCGGTCTTAACCTTGCTGTTGTTCATCGGAGTTCCTTAAAGTGCGACGCGAATGCGTCGTCGGGGCGGGATTGTGAAACGCCCATGCGGCCAAATGGTTGCGTTGGCGGTTCATCGGGGCTGTTGTCGCGCCCTGCTCGCGAAAAAGTCAGCACGTCGTGACGGGCCCGCCCGGCTTCGGCCTTGTTTGCGCCGCGCGCGGGATTAACGATGCACCGGGTCCGCGACTGGAACCAAATTCGGATTCCGTGCATATTGGTTGCGGGGACGGAGAGCCGCTGCTGCGACAGGCCTGGAGGCCAAGGGTAATAAAATGCGTTCGTTCCTCATTGCGTTCACGTCCGTAATGCTTTTCACCGCCGGCGCCGCGCAGGCCAAGGTCGATATCACCATCGACAAGGACAACCAGCAGATGACCGTCGCGGTCGACGGCGTCGCCCGTTACCACTGGCCGGTATCGAGTGGCATTCCCTCGCGCGAGACGCCGAACGGCACCTTCCGCGCCTTCCGCATGGAAGAGGATCACTACTCCAAGGAATTCGACGACGCGCCGATGCCGCATTCGATCTTCTTCACCAAGATCGGCCACGCGATTCACGGCACCGACTCGGTGAGCCGCCTCGGCACCCCGGCCTCGCATGGTTGCGTGCGGCTGTCGCGCGACAACGCCTCGACGCTCTACGCACTGGTCCAGAAGGAAGGTGTGCTCAACACCACCGTGACGCTGACCGGCTCGGCGCAAGTCGCGCTGGCGCGTAATCCCCGCGGGCGCAACGGCACCGCGGTCGCCCGCCGCGCGCCGCAGCAAGACGAGCAGTATGGCACCGCCGCCGCCGGCGACCCCGTCGTCCTGACCCCGCAGCCGCGCGAATATCCGGCGCAGGCCCGCGTCGACGACGGCTACATCTATCCGGCCGACGGCAGCTCGACCGCGCAGCGCTACCCGGCGCCGCCGTCAAGCCGCCGCGTCTACGACGCACAGGCCTATGGCCAGCAGCAGTATTACGGCAACCAGGGCTACGCGGCGGCACCGCAAGGCTATTATCAGCCGCGGCCGTACTACCCGCGGCAGCGCGACTTCTACGGCAACAACTATCAGGACTGAGACGCGCGCCTGAGCCCGCCGGCGGCGCCGTGATCGCGCGCCACCGGTCCCGAAGCCTCCTCACCCGCTTGTGATCGTCTTGAACGGCACGCGACGTCGTGCGCCAGGGCCCGTCGTCGCGTCGTCATCTGATTGTAAAATTAGCCCGATATTCGGCGGCAAAAGCGCCCGCCTGGCCTCCGGAGGCCGATTCACGCGGAATGCCCCATGAGAACAGGGCCAGAGCGCGGGTCAGTTAGGCAAGATCAGAGGTCGAAATGAAACGGGGCATCATCGTCCTTTGCCTGTGCGTCGTCACGATGGCCGGCTACTTCACCACGGACAGATGGGCCATCAGCCACACGACCATGACGTTCCACGACGTGATGCGCGACGACCGCAACGTCACCGTCGAGGTGGCGGTCCGCCGCGACCGGCAAATGCAGGCCATGGCCGAGATGATCGAGCTGCCTGTCGCGATCCTGAGCCACGGCAACACGGTCAGGAACACCGAGTACTCGTTCCTCACCAACGTGTTCGCATCGCGCGGCTACCTCGTGGTCAGCATCCAGCACGATCTCGACACTGATGCGCCGATGGTCACCAAGGTCGGCGAGGAATATGTCGGCCGCCGCATGCAATATAATCGCGGTGTCTTCAACATCATGTATGCGATCGACGAGCTCAAGAAGCTTTATCCGAACGCAAACTATCGCGCGCTGACGCTGATCGGTCACTCCAACGGCGGCGACATCTCGATGTTCTTTGCCAAGCAGCATCCCGACCTCGTCAAGAAGGTCGTGACGCTGGACAATCTGCGCGTCCCCTTCATCACCGACAGCAAGATCAAGATCCTGTCGTTCCGTTCCAGGGACCCGGTGTTCAAGGCCGATCCGGGTGTCGTGCCTGACGAGGAGACCTGCGCCAGGCTCGGCATCAAGGTGGTCCGGACCGAATTCCATCACAACGACCTCAGCGACCGCGGCCCTGAGAGCGCGAAGTCGTCGATCCAGGCAGGCGTCGAGCAATTCCTCGACGAGGATGCCGGCGAGACCACACCGACGATGCCGCTGCTCGCCGCTTCGACGCCCGCAGCAGCGGCGACGGCACCGGAGAAGAAATAGCGATCGCGCTGACGTCGACGCGCGCTCGCCGGTGCCGCCAGGCCGCGCCTACGCACGCGCGCTGCGTTGCGCCCTGGCAACGAGCCAGATTGCCGACAGCAGGAAATAGAACGCGCCGAAGCCCGCATAGGGAGCGACGTCGAGAATCGTCGGCGCTGCGGTGCCGATCGATCGGCTGATCATGTAGCCGCCGGCGAGCGCCGACTGCGCGCCGCTCAGGATCATCGCCCATTGCGCGCCATAGTCGCGCCAGCGCCTGGCGCCGGTGACCAACTGCAGCACGCCCGCGAGGATCGCCCAAACCCCGAACACGGCGAGAACGGCGTAGCTGCTGTGGCCGATCGCCACGATGACGGCGACCGTGGTGATCGCGCTGACCGCGACATTCAAGGTCTGGGATGGATTGGCGATCAGCCCGCCATTGACCCGAGCGTCAGCCAGATTGGCGACGGCGTCCCATGCCGGGTAGATCATGAGTAGAAACGCAGCCGCGCCGGCTTGCCTGCTGAACAGAACGGCAGCGGCAACCCAGGCGATCGAGAAGATGGCGCGCCCAAGATAGTAGGATCGCAGCCAGGCGGACTGGGTCGAAAGGTGGCCTTGCATTGACAGACTCCCAATTTACCTTCCTACTAGTAGGTAGCCGGCAAATTCAAGTCAATCTGGCGCCTGGACACGTCTCTGTGTGAGACGAGGAAAGCTTGATATGTCTTGGTAATTTACCTACTGGAAGGTAGGTCTGACATGAATGCGATGATTTCGACGTCCGAAAAAATTCTCGATGTCGCGCAGTCTCTCATCGTTGCGGGGGGCTACAACGGCTTCAGCTATGCCGATATCTCGGCTGCGATCGGCATCAGGAAGGCGAGCATCCACCATCACTTTCCGACCAAGGCCGAGCTGGTTTCGGCGCTGGTCGATCGCTACAGGCAGCAGACCCAACTGGGCCTGACGGCGCTTCGGGAGCCGTCCGCAAGCCCAGCCGATCAACTGCAGGCTTACGTGAACTTCTGGCAGGCGTGCATTCGAGATGCGACGCTGCCGTTCTGCGTTTGCGCGATGCTTGCCGGCGAGATGCCGATCTTGCCGGAACAGGTCGCATCACGCGTGCGCGCGCATTTCCATCATCTCGCGACATGGCTCACCTCGGTGCTGCGCGCCGGCGCGGAGCAGCGGCTGCTCCGGCTGGACAAGCGGCCGGAAGAGGAGGCCCAGATGCTGATGGCATCGGTCCATGGAGCGATGCTCTCCGCGAGGGCGTTCAACGATCCGGGGCTGTTCGCAGCAATCATCACGCCGCAGGTCGCCAAGCTGCTAGTATCGGAAAGCTAGAGACCAATCAAATCTGCAATCTCCGGGGAGCCTTGACATTGTTCCCTACACTCCTCCAAAGCCGACCCGGCCGTTTGAGCGGAACTCCGGTTACGTGACGAGGATACATCCGGTGACGCACGAGGAGAAATTCCCTGCCGGCGTGGATTCGCGTTTTCTTCACGCGAACCGGTGTCCACTTCGCTCGAAAACGCTCTAGAGACCGATCGGACTCATTGCTCGCCGTCGCGCAGGCGCCGGTAGACCGCCCCCAGCACGTTGGAATAATCATCGGTCCAGACCCGCTGCTTCTCGTTGGCATCGGTCTCGGTCCAGACATCTGATGATGCGAGCTTGCCGACATCGGCGTCCTCGCGCGCGGAGACTACGACCGAGGTCGAGAAGATATACTCGTTGTCGCGGCCGGAGTCCTCGCTGTAGACCCAGCTCTTCATGTCGTTGGCGTCCGCGATACCGACCACGACGCTGGCAAGTTCGAGATGGCGGTTGGAAACGTGCATCACGACCGCGCCCTGCGGCGCCAGCTTCTCCTTGTAGATCGCCATCGCCTCTTCGGTCGCAAGATGGATCGGGATCGCGTCCGACGAATAGGCATCGACGATGATGAGATCGTAGACACCGTCCGGCTCCTTGGCGAAGGTCAGCCGCGCGTCGCCGATCACAGGCTTCAGGTTCGGTTCGCAGTTCTGGATGTAGGTGAAGTATTTCGGATCGCGCGCGGTGTCGACCATCGACTGGTCGATCTCGAAGAACTTCCAATCTTCTCCCGGCTCCGACGCGCAGGTCAGCGTGCCCGAGCCGAGACCGATCACCGCCACTTTCAGCGGCGCCCCCTTGCGCTCGCGGATCGCCGTAATCGCCCGCCCGATACCGCCATCCTTGTGATAGTAGCTGATCGGCTCGGGCCACCCGGTGACCGGCGTGCCGTCGTCATTCTTGAACTTCTCGGCGCGTGGATCGTGGTGCCGTGCATCAGCACATGATACTGCCCGTTCGGCGTCACCACGATCTTGTGCACGCCGAAGAAGCTGCGCACGGTCTCGACGCGGCCGTCGTCGGACGGATAGGTGCGCAGCACGACCAGAGCGACGACGACGGTTGCGAAGATCTTCCAGCGATTGGCGTTCAGCGCGAGCGCGAGCAGCGCCGAGAGCACGCCGACTGCGCCGATCACCCAGACCCGGTGGTCGTCGAACCAGTTGAAGATGTCGCCGACCGAATAGCTCGGCGCGATCAGCGCTACAGCCAGCACAGCGAGGAACGGCCAGTACCAGGCGCTCCAGCGCGGCAGCCGCTCCGCGCCGCCGGTCGGACGGCACAGTGCCGCCAGCGCCAGCAGGATCGGATATTCGGCGATCCATGAGAAGGTGAACGGCGCGATCAGCCCGGCGAACAGGCCGCCCACCATGCCGCCGAACGACAGCGCGACGTAGAAGCCGGTGAGGTATTTCGCCGCGGGGCGGGTGCGCGCGAGCTCGCCGTGGCAGGCCATCGCGATGATGAAGAAGCAGAGCTGATGGCCGCCGAGCGTCAGCAGCAGGTTCTGCTCGCCGCCGACCGCGAGCAGGATCACGACGCCGGCAATCGCCAGCGGCTGCGCCAGCAACATCCATTTGTGCGGCAACAGCGGCCGCGACTGGAAGACCAGCACCCAGGTCAGCAGATACAGCGACAGCGGCAGCACCCACAGCAAGGGAGCCGCCGCGACGTCGGTCGAGATATGCGCCGTCACCGCGATCAGGAGGCCGGACGGCACCGCGGCCAGGAAGATCCAGCGCGCCCGCCGCGGCCAGGACGGCGCCAGCGCTTTGGCATCATCCGCTTGCGAGTCGCGTGCGGCGGCATAGGCCGGTGAACGCAACAGCAGCACGCCGCAGGCGGCGATCAGAGCGATCAGCAGGCCATAGCCGCCGGTCCAGATCAGGTTCTGGGTGCGCAATGTGAACATCGGCTCGAGCAGCACCGGATAGGACAGCAGCGCCAGGAAGCTGCCGATGTTCGACGACGCATAGAGAAAATACGGATCGGGCCCGTTCGGGTGCCCGGTGCGCACGAACCAGGCCTGCAGCAGCGGGTTGTTGGCGGCGAGCGCGAAGAACGGCAGCCCGATCGAGACCGCGAACAGGCCGAGCAGCCAGACCGCATAGCCGGAGGTCGGTGGCTCGCCCCAGCCGCTCCTGATCGCGAGCGGCAAAGTCAGCAGCGCGACGACGAGCAGCACGAGATGCACCGCAACCGGCACGACACGGCGCTTCAGCTTCATCAACAGATGCGCATAAGCATAGCCGCCGAGCAGCAGCGACTGGAAGAACACCATCGCCACCGACCACACCGCCGGCGAGCCGCCGAGCCGCGGCAGCACCATCTTGGTGAACAGCGGCTGCACCGAGAACAGCAACAGGGCGCTGACGAAGATCGCCGCGGTGTAGACAACCAGCACCAGCCGGTTTCGCGAAGCGGACGGCTCAGACGTCATGGATACTCCCGGTCACGATCCGGCAGATCAACACCGGGCACATGCATTGCATTGAATCATAGCGCCACGCAGCGGGCAACACGGGCCCCGGATTGCTTGGGCCGTTCACGTCATCCTGATGTCACCGGCCTCCTGTTCCGCGCTCGTGGCCGACGCGGATGTTTCCATTTGTGGCCGGAACGGCGTCCGGCCCATCCATGGCTGCAGCTCGATGTGCTGCAACCAATCCTTGACCGACGGAATCCAGCCGAGATCGTCCTTGACGTGCTGCTCGCCGACCGTGCGCACCGGCACCTGCTTGCCGGCGCTGTTGGTCAGCGTCGCGCCGAAGATCGCCTCGCACAGGAAGATACCTTCGCTGTGGTGGCGCAGCGCGCGATGACGCACGTCGGCGAGATGCGCCTTGCTCTCGTCGAACCAGTCGTGGATCGCGAGATAGTCCTCGGGCGTTCCGCCGAACAGGCGCGCGGAGCGGACCGCATGATGATAGGGATGCGCCATCGTCTGGCTACCTCGCGATCTCTGTGTTTCGGGTCACCGGATCGGCGCCGGGGTCGTCAACCACGGTGCCAGCATCGAAATCGACCGTGAACGCGCCGTAGAGGACATGTTCGCCAGTGCCGTAGCCGCTACCGAGCAGCATGACCGCAAACTCCGTGCACAGCCAGTCGTGCATGAAGGAGGCGACCTGCTTGTGCTCGCTCATGGCGTCGTACCGGCGCGTCACGCCGCGGGCGATCAGTCGATCGAGCAGCTTGTGCGCGACGAGTTGCTCGACCAGCACCTCGCGATCGATGCGCGTACCGTCGCGAAGCGTGGCACTGTCGAGCCAGGTAAATCCCTCGTCATTGCCACCGTCATAACGGCAGTAGATCTGCCGGACGCCGAGCTCGCCGAGTGCCGGCACTGCCGCCGCGAGCAGACGCTGCCGGACAAAGGCGGCGTGCGCGGCGCGCGCGTCATGCCAGGCTGCGACTGCCGGTGCCCGTTGCGCAGCCGAGGGCTTTCGGCCGCGCAGGCGATCCCACAAGCTCGGCCGCGGAAACGGCACGCTCTCGGGAGCCGGCGGTTCGGGCGGGACGTCCAGCGAAAAACGAACGGGCTCGTGTTGTCCGCCATATTCCGGCGCCGGCAGGTAGACGAACTGGTCGGCGCGCGGCGGCGGCGGATCGGATTCGTCGTCGGGCCACTCAATTTCAGCTTGATCAAAGACAAACGGCATTGGCACTCCACTGCTCGGCGCACTCAGTGAACGAGACGCTGTGCTCGTCCTGCTGGCGGCCCACGGCCGGCACAATCGCAGCCGGACTATCGTATCCGGATCGGTACGGTTTTGTGACCCGCGGCGGCCGGCAGTGGTGAGATGCGGGCATTCGGCCTATAGAGGCGCCATGTCCAATCATGAAGTTGATGCCGTCATCATCGGTGCGGGGCACAACGGCCTCACTTGCGCGGCCTATCTCGCGATGGCCGGGCTCAATGTCAGGGTCGTCGAGCGCCGCAAGGTGGTCGGCGGCGCCGCCGTCACCGAGGAGTTTTGTCCGGGCTTCCGCAATTCGGTCGCCGCCTACACGGTGAGCCTGCTCAACCCGCAGATCATCGCGGACCTGAAGCTTGCCGATCACGGCCTCAGGATCGTCGAGCGCCGCGCGCAGAACTTCCTTCCCGCGCCCGACCGCAGCTACCTGTTGACCGGCGAAGGCCGCACCCGGCAGTCGGTCGAAAAGCTCAGCCCGCAGGACGCGGCCACCATCGGCGCGTTCTCGGGGGAACTCGAAGCGATCGCCGACGTGCTGCGGCAATTCGTGCTGCGCGCGCCGCCGAACCTCGTCGAGGGCTTTGGCATCGGCGCAATGAGCGAGGCCTTCAACGCGCTCGGCACCGCCAACATCCTGCGGCGGCTGTCGCTCGAGCAACAGCGCAATCTGCTCGATCTGTTCACGCGCTCGGCCGGCGAGATGCTCGACGAGCGCTTCGAGAACGACCTCGTCAAGGCGCTGTTCGGCTTCGATGCCATCGTCGGCAATTATGCGAGCCCCTACGCGGCCGGCTCGGCCTATGTGATGCTGCATCATGCGTTCGGCGAGGTGAACGGCAAGAAGGGTGTCTGGGGCCACGCGATCGGCGGCATGGGCGCGATCACCCAGGCGATGGCGCGTGCCGCGCGCAGCCATGGCGTCGAGATCGAGACCGATGCGTCCGTCCGCGAGGTGATCGTCGAGAAGGATCGCGCCACGGGCGTCATCCTCGACAATGGCGAGACGGTCCGCGGCAAATACGTCGTCTCCAACGTCAACCCGAAGCTACTCTACACGCGCCTGGTGCCGGAGGGCGCATTGGCAGGCGAATTCCGCACGCGCATCTCGCGATGGCAGAACGGGTCCGGCACATTCAGGATGAACGTGGCACTGAGCGCCCTGCCCTCGTTCACCGCGCTCCCCGGCCCCGGCGATCACCTCACCGCGGGCATCATCATCGCGCCCAGCCTCGGTTACATGGATCGCGCCTGGCACGATGCGCGCGAGTTCGGCTGGAGCCGCGTGCCGGTCGTCGAGCTGCTGATCCCCTCGACACTCGACGACAGCCTGAGCCCACCGGGACAGCATGTCGCGAGCCTGTTCTGCCAGCACGTCGCGCCGGAACTGCCCGGCGGCAAATCGTGGGACGACCATCGCGACGAGGTCGCCGACCTGATGATCGCAACCGTCGACCGGTACGCGCCCGGCTTTGCCGGCTCCGTGATCGGCCGCCAGATCCTGTCGCCGCTCGATCTCGAACGGCAGTTCGGCCTTCTCGGCGGCGACATCTTCCACGGCGCGCTGACGCTGAACCAGTTGTTCTCGGCGCGCCCCATGCTCGGCCATGCCGACTACCGCGGACCGCTCCGCGGTCTCTACCATTGCGGTTCCGGGGCCCATCCCGGCGGCGGCGTCACCGGCGCGCCCGGCCACAACGCCGCGCGGGCCATCCTCGCCGACCATCGCGCGTTGTTCGCCTGACGCGGAGCGCGCATCAGACGTCACGGCCAGAGCGCGGCAAGCTGTGGAAAGGTCTGTTGAGAAACTGTGGGTCGACCGTGGTCAGACCTGGTGTCCCGTCACGGGAAAAGCCGGTGAACATCCCGGTGGACTGCCTGTGGAACCGAGGCCGACAACCGAGGGGACAACGCGCTTGATCGCTGGTGGACAAGGTGCGCGGAACTCTGTGGACATCCGGTCAAAAAGAAAAACACCGGGCGTCGTTGCCCGGTGCTTGCCTGAGAACACAGTCGGCGAAATTACTTGAGGGAGCCGGCGATCGTGCTGAACGTCCCGCTCAGGTTGGTGCCGACGCCGTTCACCGCAGCGATGATGGCGATGGCGATGCCGGTCGCGATCAGTCCGTATTCGATGGCGGTTGCGCCGGATTCATTGCGCAAGAACCTAACAAAAATAGCCTTCATTGCAGCCCTGCCCTTGGTTGTGATGCCTTGGAACGAGGGGAGTTCCCGAGTTCCGCCACCGTAATAGTACGGCGACATCTAAGGTTGTCTGAATCGGGAACCTCTCAATTCTCGCGATATTCGATTGAATCTGGGTTGGAATTTTAACAAAAACCGCGCTAACGGCCTCCGATGACCCCGTCCACGCACCGCGCCAGCGTCACCCTCCCAGACGAAACGACCGCAAAGCGCGTGGTCGACGCGCTTTCCGAGCTGTTCTTCGAGGATCAGGCGGCTTTTGCGGCCTTTGAGCGGCCGGAC
Source organism: Bradyrhizobium viridifuturi (assembly GCF_001238275.1). Taxonomy (GTDB): domain Bacteria; phylum Pseudomonadota; class Alphaproteobacteria; order Rhizobiales; family Xanthobacteraceae; genus Bradyrhizobium; species Bradyrhizobium viridifuturi. The sequence continues at coordinate 55,040 of NZ_LGTB01000018.1, read as the reverse complement.
GGCCGCTGGGACGTCACCGTCCATTTTGCCGAGCCGCCCGACCAGGCCTTGCTGCGCGAGCTGGTCGGACAGGTGGTGCGGCAGGATGTCGCATCGACTTTGGTATTTGACACCATCGAGGCCAAGGACTGGGTCAAGGCCAGCCTGGAGGACCTGGTCCCGGTGGCGGCCGGCCGCTTTGTCGTCCACGGCCAGCATGACCGGCACAAGATACCGCCCAACAAGCTCGGCATCGAGATCGAGGCGGCGCTCGCCTTCGGCACCGGCCATCACGGCACCACGCGCGGCTGCCTCTTGCTCCTCGACCACGTCCTGAAGGCGTATCAGCCCCGCCGGGTGCTCGATCTCGGCACCGGGACCGGCGTGCTCGGGATTGCCGCCGCCAAGGCACTGCATGGCAAGGTGCTGGCGAGCGACATCGACCTCCCCTCGGTGCGGGTCGCTGAGGAGAACGCCTGGCTGAACGGCGCAGGACATCTGGTGGACGTGATCCGTGCCACGGGCTTTGCCGCGCCGCGCTTTGCCGCGGACGGGCCGTTCGATCTGGTGCTCGCCAACATCCTCGCCAATCCGCTGCGCCAGCTGGCGGGCCCGATGGCACGGCACCTGGCATCATCCGCGCAGGTCATTCTTTCGGGCCTGCTGACCCACCAGGCGCCAGCGGTGATCGCTGCCTATCGCGCCCGCGGGCTGGTGCCGCTGCGGCATCTGAAGATCGAGGGCTGGAGCAGCCTGCTGCTGCGCTCCGTGAAGTGACCGCGACCGGCAGACAGTGCGGCGACTGCTCGCTCTGCTGCAAGGTGATGGCGATCGAGGAACTGGCAAAGCCCGCCAACGCATGGTGTCCGCACTGCGCGCCCCGGCGCGGCTGCCGGATCTATCCGGGCCGGCCGGCGGAATGCAGCGCGTTCAGCTGCGTCTGGCTGGTCAACGAGCTGCTGGAGGAGCACTGGAAGCCCTCGCGATCGAAGCTTGTGCTCACGACATCCGAGGACGGCCTCGAGGTCCGCTGCGATCCGGGCTTCCCCGATGCCTGGCGCAAGGAGCCGTTTCGCAGCGAGCTCCGGAAATGGGCGATATCCGGCGAGACCCTCGACATGTCCGTCGTCGTCATCGTCGGCCAGCGCATGACGCTGCTGACGCCGGAGTGCGAATTCGATCTCGGTGTTGTCGAGCCCGACGAGCGGATCGTGCGCGAACTCGACGGCACGAGGGTCGTCAACGCGACCGTGGTCAAGGCGTCCGATCTCGAACAGTAAACGCGATCTGCGGGTTGGTTATTTCGGCGCTGTGGAATCGCGGCCGTCGGTCTCGACCTTGTCCTGACCGGCTGCGCGCCGCGCACGTGCCTCGACAAAGCGGTCGAGCATCTGGACGATGACGCCACGTTGCTTCTGCTCGATCGGCGCGATCGGGCCACGGCGGACCGGCGGCGAGATCTTCTCAAACGTGAATGCAGGCATCGTGCATCTCCTCACCGTTGAGTTGAGACACTCCTGGACACCCCCCGTACGCTTGACCATCGACGTGCAGTGGACATCGTCCGGTCAGTTCTACTATGCCATGATTCAAGCATAAGTTATGCCAAAATATGGTCAGCTTGACTGCGCTTGCGCGAAGCTCATGCTGCATCCGACAGAGAGTGCGACAGCGATGCTCGAAGCCCATTTCCAGACGTTCGAAGAACCCGAAGGCGGCGTGGCGCTGACTGCACGGCTGAGCGCGCTGCGCGAGGAACTGGCGCGGCGCAAGCTGACCGGGTTTGTGGTCCCGCGCGCCGACCAGCAGCAGAATGAATATGTTGCGGCGTCCGAGGAGCGGCTTGCCTGGCTGACCGGCTTCACCGGATCGGCCGGGCTGGCGATCGTGCTCGCCAAGGAAGCCGCCCTGTTCGTCGACGGGCGCTACACGTTGCAGGCCGGCAAGCAGGTCGACGCCAAGGCCTGGCAGGTCGAGCCGCTGGTCGAGCCGCCGCCGGAGCACTGGCTGACCCGGCACCTGGCAGCCGGCGACCGCCTAGGATTTGACCCATGGCTGCACACTTTTGCGGCAGCCGAACGGCTGGCCGCGGCCTGCACCAAGGCCGGCGCCGAACTGGTCGCAGTCGACGGCAACCCGATCGATACGATCTGGCACGAGCGGCCGACACCGCCGCTCGGTCCGGTCGCCATCCATGGCACGCAATTCTCCGGCGAGATCGAGGCCGAGAAGCTGAAGCGCGTCCGGCTCGAGATCAACAAGCTCGGCGTCGATGCGCTGGTGCTCTCCGACAGCCACGCGGTGGCCTGGACCTTCAACATCCGCGGCGCCGACGTCTCGCATACGCCGCTGCCGCTGTCCTACGCGCTGGTGCCGAAGGAAGGCCGGCCGCTGGTGTTCATCGATCACCGCAAGCTGTCCAACTCTGCGCGCGACCATCTCGAGCAATCCGCCGATGTCGAGGAACCGGCGGCGCTGACCGCCAAGCTCACCGAGCTCGCCAAGCGCGGCGCCTCGATTGCGCTGGATAGTGCGACCGCGGCGGACGCCCTCAGCCGCCTGATCGCCGGCGCCGGCGGCAAGCCGGTGCGCGGCAACGATCCGGTCAGCCTGCTCAAGGCGGTCAAGAACCTCACCGAGATCGAGGGCACCCGCACCGCGCATCAGCGCGACGCGGTGGCGCTGACGCGCTTCCTCGCCTGGATCGACCGCGAGGCGCCCTCCGGCCACCTCACCGAGATCGACACCGTCGAAGCGCTGGAGACGTTCCGCCGCCAGACCGGCGCGCTGAAGGACGTTTCGTTCCCGACCATCGCCGGCACCGGGCCGAACGGCGCCATCGTGCATTACCGCGTGACACGCAAGAGCAACCGCCGGATCGCGCCCGGCGACCTCCTGTTGATCGATTCCGGCGCGCAATATGAAGACGGCACCACCGACGTCACCCGCACCATCGCGATCGGCAAGCCGACCGACGAGATGCGCGACCGCTTCACCCGCGTACTGCGCGGCCATATCGCGATCGCCCGCGCGATCTTCCCCGACGGCACCACCGGCGCGCAGCTCGACAGCTTCGCGCGGCAATATCTCTGGCAGGCCGGGATCGATTTCGAGCACGGCACCGGCCACGGCGTCGGCAGCTATCTCAGCGTCCATGAAGGGCCGGCGCGCATTTCCAAGCTCGGCACCACACCACTGAAGCGCGGCATGATCCTGTCCAACGAGCCCGGCTACTACAAGACCGACGCTACGGCATCCGGATCGAGAACCTCGAGCTCGTGATCGGCACCGACATTGCCGGCGCCGAGAAGCCGGTCAACGCGTTCGAGACGCTGACCCTGGCGCCGATCGATCGCCGCCTGATCGACGTGAGCATGCTGAGCGAGGCCGAACTGACCTGGCTCAACGACTACCATGCCCGCGTCGCGCGCACGGTGCGCCCGCACCTCGACGACAATGCCACCAAGCTGTGGCTCGACGAGGCCACGGCGGCGCTGAAGTAGCGGCACGCTGTATCCACACACTCGACGTCGTCCCGGCGAAGGCCGGGACCCATGGCCACCACGGTCTGCTGTTGCATGACGCTGGGCCACAGCGCGCTTCAACGATGCGCGCCTGTGGTTATGGTCCCGGCTTTCGCCGGGACGACGGTGAGGTTATTGCGCGAGGCGAAACATAACCGCCGCCTCTTCCCGAACCGCATGGGCGTATGCCGAAACTCCCGTATTCCACGCGAGGGAGCGCGCTACAGTCTTTACACAATGCTGGATCGGACCTGAATGCACGGCGTGATGGGCAAGCCGCCCGGCGCGGCCCAAGACAACACCAAAGACAACAACATCGCGACATCGAGGATCATGCTGCTGATGCTCGTCGTGATGACGGGCGTTGCGCCGATCTCGCTCTACATGCTGGTCCCGGCGCTGCCGGTGCTGGCGACCGATTTCGGCCGCGACATCTCGATCGCGCAGATGACCGTGTCGCTCTACATGGTCGGCATCGCGCTGTCGCAGCTCATCATGGGACCGCTGTCCGACAAGTTCGGCCGCCGCCCGGTGCTGCTCGCGGGCCTCGGCCTGATGGTCGTTGCAGGCATCGGCTCTGACTTCGCCGAGACCCTGCCGCAGCTGATCGCCGCGCGCTTCTTCCAGGCGCTCGGCGGCGCCAGCGGCATGGTGATCAGCCGCGCCATCATCCGCGACCTCTATCCGCGCGAGCGGGTCGGCGCCATGATCAGCCTGGTCGTGGCCGCGCTGATGATCGCGCAGATGGTGAGCCCGCTGACCGGCGGCCTGCTGGAGACCACGTTCGGCTGGCGCGCGATCCTCTATTTCATCACCGCGGCGTCGCTGATCACCACGATCTTCATCGCGCTGGCGCTGCCCGAAACCCGCCGCGACCGCACCGACAGCTCCAGCTTCCGCGGCGACCTCGGCAAGTTGATGCGAAGCCGCGCCTTCGTCGGCTATCTCTTGTGCCAGGTGCTGGCCTCCCAGATCATCTTCGCCTTCGCCGGCGGCGGCCCCTATATCGTGGTGACCCAGATGGGCCGCAGCAGCGCCGAGTATGGCGCGTGGTTCGCGATGACGGGGTTCGGCTACTTCATCGGCAATCTGCTGTGCGTGCGCTTCGCGCCGCGGCATTCCCTCGAAAAGCTGATCTGGTTCGGCCTCGCGCTGCAGCTCGGCGGCAGCCTGCTCAACCTGATCTGGAGTTTCGCCGGGCTGAACCAGGCCCCGCTCTGGCTGTTCGGCACCCAGATGATCGTGATGGTCGCCAATGCCTTTGTCATGGCGAACTCCGCCGCCGGCGCCATCAGCATTCGCCCCGAGGCCGCCGGCACTGCTTCAGGCGCGATGGGCTTCCTGCAACAGGGTATCGGCTCACTGATCTCGCAATTCGGCGCCTATCTCGGCGGCCACTCCACCACCACGCTGCCGCTGACCTCGGCAATCTTCGCAATCTCGATCGCCTGCGCCTGCACCATGATCTTCATCGTGCCGAGGCGGAATGTGGTCGTGAGCGAACAGTTGATCGCGCAGGCGGAGGAGGATGAGCAGGGCATGATGTGAGGCGCGGCGCCGCGCCTTACTCTCCGATCAGCTTCAGCCACTCGTCTTCGGTCAGCACGGTGACGCCGTGCTTCTGGGCTTCGGCAAGCTTCGAGCCGGCGCCCGGTCCCGCGACGACATAGTCGGTCTTCTTCGACACCGAACCGGTCGCCTTCGCGCCAAGCCGCTCGGCCGTCGCCTTGGCCTCATCGCGCGTCATCTTTTCCAGCGAGCCGGTGAACACCACGGTCTTGCCCGCCACCGCCGAATTGCTCTTCGGCTTCTCGGCGTCGATGATCTCGTCGAGTTCCCCGGTCAGCCGTTCGACGATGCCGCGATTGTGGCTCTCACCGAAATAATCCGCGATGCTCTTGATCACGGTGTCGCCGATCTGGTCGAGCGCGTCCATCTCGGCGATCGCTTCCTCGTCGCCCTTGGCGACCTTCAGGCAGGCCTCGTGGAATGCGTCCCACGAGCCGTAGCCGCGCGCCAGCGCCAGCGCGGTGGTCTCGCCGACATGACGCATGCCGAGCGCATAGACGAAGCGCTCCAGCCCGATTCGGCGGCGGCTGTCGATCGCGGCGAACAGATTGCGCACCGAGGTCTCGCCATAGCCTTCGATGTCCTCGAGCTTCAGCTTGGCGTTGCGCTTCGGCAGCGTGAAGATGTCGGCGGGCTCCTTGACCCAGCCTTCGTCGAAGAAATATTGCAGCTGCTTCACTCCCAGGCCGTCGATGTCGAAGGCGCGGCGCGACACGAACAGAATGAGGTGCTCGACCTTCTGGAACGGACAGGCGAACTCGCCGCTGCAGCGCAGCCGCGAGCCCTCCTCGCCGGTCGCGGTCTCCTCGCGCACCACGTCGGTGTGCAGCGGGCACGGGCACTTCTTCGGGAAGTGGAATTCCTTGGCGCTCTTCGGCCGCTTGTCGATCACGACGTCAACGACCTGCGGGATCACGTCGCCGGCCCGCTGGATCACCACGGTATCGCCGATCCGGATGTCGCGCCCCTCGCGCAGCACCTCGCCCTTGTTGCCGATGCCCTTGATGTAATCCTCGTTGTGCAGCGTTACGTTCTGCACGATCACGCCGCCGACCCCGACCGGCTCGAGCTTGCCGACCGGCGTGAACGAGCCGGTGCGCCCGACCTGAATCTCGATATCGCGCAAGACGGTCATGGCGCGCTCGGCCGGGAATTTGTGCGCGATCGCCCAGCGCGGCGTGCGTGACACGAAGCCGAGCCGCTCCTGCCAGTCGATGCGATCGACCTTGTAGACGACGCCGTCGATGTCGTAGTCGAGCTCGGCGCGCTGCTCCTCGATCTTGCGATGGAATGCGATCAGTTGCTCGACCGAGTGGCACAGTTTGGTCAGCGGATTCGTCTTGAAGCCACACCGCTCGAACCACTGGATCATGCCGGTCTGGGTATCCTCCGGCATCGCGCTCATCTCGCCCCAGGCATAGGCGAAGAACCCGAGCGGACGCGAGGCGGTGATGGTTGGATCCTTCTGTCGCAACGAGCCGGCCGCCGAATTGCGCGGATTGGCGAAGATAGTGTCGCCGGCGGCTTTCTGCCGCTCGTTGAGCGCCAGGAACGCCTTCTTGGTCATGTAGACTTCGCCACGCACCTCGCAGATCTCGGGCACATTGCGGCCCTTGAGCTTCTGCGGCACGTCCTCGAGCGTACGAATGTTGGCGGTAACGTCCTCGCCCTCGGCGCCGTCGCCGCGGGTGGCCGCGGTGATGAGCTCGCCGCCCTCGTAGCGCAGCGACATCGAGAGGCCGTCGATCTTCGGCTCGGCGGAGAAATCGATCTTGTCGTCCGGCAGCTTCAGGAAACGCGTAATGCGTCCAACGAAGTCGACCACGTCGGCTTCCGCAAACGCGTTGTCGAGCGACAGCATCGGGACGGAATGGCGGACCTTTTTGAAGCGCCCCGATGGCGCGGCGCCGACCTTCTGCGACGGCGATTCCGCGGTGACGAATTCAGGAAAGCGCTTCTCGATCGCGTTGTAACGCTGCCGCAGCGCGTCGTACTCGGCATCGGTGACGCTGGGCGCGTCGTCCTGGTAATAGCGCTTGTCGTGGCCTTCGAGCTCGAGCGCAAGCCGCATCAACTCGACCTTGGCCTGGGCCTTGGTGAGCTTCTCGACGTTGACCGGCGCCTTCTTCGCTTTGGTGGCCATCGGCGAACTAACTCGCCGCCCGGAGCAGCCGTTCCGCGGCGGCCCTTGCCTCGGCGGTGATCTCGGCGCCGGCCAGCATGCGCGCGATCTCCTCGCGGCGATGGTCGGCGGCGAGCGCGTTGACGCGGGTGGCGACCCGCTTGCCCTTGTCGAGCGCGTCCTTGGAGATCAACAGATGCTGGCTGGCGCGGGCCGCGACCTGCGGCGCATGGGTCACCGCCATCACCTGCACCTTGCCGGCGAGGCGCGCCAGCCGCGAGCCGATCGCGTCCGCGACCGCGCCGCCGACGCCGGTGTCGATTTCGTCGAACACCAGGGTCGGGGCCGAGCCGCGATCGGCCAGCACGACCTTCAGCGCCAGCAGGAAGCGCGACAACTCGCCGCCGGAGGCGACCTTCATCATCGGCCCCGGCTTGGTGCCCGGATTGGTCTGGACCCAGAACTCGACGCGGTCGATACCCTCGGGCCCAGGCGCGGCGGCATTGGCCTCGACCTGGGTCATGAATTTCGCGCGCTCAAGCTTGAGCGGCGCGAGCTCGGCATTGACCGCCTTGTTGAGCTTCTCGGCGGCCTTGCTGCGCGCCGCCGACAGTTTTGCGGCCGCAGCAGCATAGCGCTTGTCGGCTTCGGCGGCGGCCGCCTCCAGCTTCTTCAGCTGGTCGGCGCCGGCATCGATCAGCGCAACGTCGCCGGCGTATTGCGCCGCCAACGCGGCCAGCAAATCCACCGGCGTCGAGTATTTGCGCGAAGCGGCGCGCAGCGCGAACAGCCGCTCCTCGATCCGCTCGAGCTCGGCGGGATCGAAATCGGTCGCCGCCAGTGCTGCATGCAGATGCTGATCGGCTTCCTCCAGCGCATTGATCGCGATGTCGATTGCTTTCACGGCCGGCTCGATCAGTCCGGGCGCATTGGCGGCGCGCCGCTCCAGCCGGCGCACCGCGGCCGACAGCGCCGACACCGGCGAATGCGGGCCGCCGATCGCCTCCTGCGCCTCGCGCAGATCGGTCGCGACCTTCTCGCCCTGCATCATGGTGGTGCGGCGGTTGGCGAGCTCGGTCTCCTCGCCCTCCTTCGGCGCCAACGCCTTCAGTTCCTGGGAGGCGTGACGCAGATAATCGGCCTCGCGCGCGGCGCGCTCCATGCCGGCGCGGTGCTCGTCGAGCGCGGTGCCGGCGGTCCGCCTGATTTCCCACAGCGCTCCCAGCGCCACGACGTCCTTCTCGTGGCCGGCGAAGGCGTCGAGCAGCTGGCGATGGGTGGAGGCATCGACCAGCGCGCGCTCGTCGTGCTGGCCATGGATCTCGACCAGGACCGCGCCGACCGCCTTCAGGGTCTGCACGCTGATCGCCTGATCGTTGATGAAGGCGCGGGTTCGCCCGTCGGCGAGTTGCACCCGGCGCAGGATCATCTCTCCGGTGTCGTCGAGGCCGTTCTCGGCGAGGATCCTCGCCGCCGGATGCCCCTTCGGGACATCGAACATCGCGGTGACCTGCCCCTGCTCGGCGCCATGGCGCACGAGGCCAGCATCGCCGCGGCCGCCGAGCGCCAGCGCAAAGGCATCGAGCAGGATCGATTTGCCGGCGCCGGTTTCGCCGGTCAGCACCGCAAGGCCACGGGAAAATTCGATATCAAGCCGTTCGATCAGGACGATGTCACGGATCGACAGACGGGCCAGCATGCGAGGACAATTCCTAGCCGAGACCTATCTTCTTGAAGGTCCTGCTGATCCAGGATCCCTGATTCTCGCTCGGCTCGAGACCGCCGGACTTTACTAGATTATACGCGTCCTTGTACCAGCGGCTGTCCGGAAAATTGTGGCCGAGCACCGCGGCTGCGGTCTGCGCCTCGCCGACGATGCCGATCGCCATATAGGCCTCGGTGAGCCGGTAGAGCGCCTCTTCGACGTGGCGGGTGGTCTGGTACTGCGTGACCACGGTCTTGAAGCGATTGATCGCGGCGGTGAAGTCGCGCTTCTCGATGTAGTAGCGACCGACCGCCATTTCCTTGCCGGCGAGCTGGTCGCGCGCCGCCTGGATCTTGTTCTTGGCCTGAGTGGCGTATTCCGAGGTCGGATATTTCCGCACCACCTCTTCGAGCGCCGCGATCGCCTTCTCGGTCCGACCCTGGTCGCGCGAGATGTCCGGGATCTGGTCGAAATGCGATGCCGCGATCAGGTACTGGGCGTAGGCAGCGTCCGGGCTGCCGGGATGCAGCGTGACGTAGCGGGTGGCGGAGCCGATGCAGCTGTCGTAGTCGCCGGCTTGATAATACGAATAGGCCGACATCAGCAGCGACTTGCGCGCCCAGTCCGAATAGGGGTGCTGACGGTCGACTTCCTCGAACTTCTTCGAGGCGGCCTTCAGGTCCTTCTTCTCGTTCATCATATACAAGCCCTCATTGTAGAGCTTGTCCGCGGGCTCATCGACGAACGTATCGTCCTTGGACATGAACTTGTCCCACAGCGCGCCGGTGCCGCAGCCTGAGAGCGGCAGTGCGAGCACGATCAGGCCCGCCGCAAAACGCAGCGTGCGCGCGGCCTTGGTCAGGCCGGAGACGTCAGAAGAGGAGCGTGGTTCGAGCGCCATACGCATTGCCGACATGAATTGTAAAACCTGACGCCTTTGATGCGGTTAACGGAGACCCCACTCCACCCATGAACCGCGATCATGGATGCAATATCTCTCGTGCCGTTGGCGCCGGATCAAGGCAACCGCGGGCCTGTTTAACCGAAAAATGACCGTGGACCAACCGAATACGGAGCCAATCCGCCGGGAATAAGGCGACCCGGCGAAGCGCACAGCCTGCTGTGGTTATTACGGAAATTGGGGCTGACCGCCTGCGGCGATCAGGACACGTCCGGACCGTAGGCCGGGGCGACGAGGCCACCCACGGTGCCCGCACCGGCTTCGACATGACCGCGGACCGGCCGCCGGGCCGTCTCCGATTCGACCACGCGCCAGGCGCTACGGTCGGCGAGCAGCGCCTTCAGCACCGCGTTGTTGAGCTTGTGGCCGCCGCGCACCGAGCGGTAGCTACCGAGCAGCGGCAGGCCGGCCAGCGCGAGATCACCGATCACGTCGAGCACCTTGTGGCGGGCGCACTCGTTGGCGTAGCGCAGGCCTTCGACGTTGAGCAGGCGGGCTTCGTCGAACACCACGGTGTTGTCGAAGCTGGCGCCGAGCGCGAAGCCAGCGCCCCACAGCCGCGCCACGTCATTCATGCAGCCGAAGGTCCGGGCGCGCGCGACGTCGCGGCGGAAGCCTTCCGGCGAAAGGTCGAAGGAGAAGGTCTGGTGGCCGATCACCTGGTTGGCGAAGTCGATCTCGACCTCGGCGCGGAACCCGCCGGCGAACGGACGAAGCTCGCCCATCGCATCGCCGATCTTGACCTGCACCGGCTTCAGCACCTGGATGAAACGGCGGACGGCGGGCTGGGTCACAATGCCGGCCTGGTCGATGGCTGCGACGAACGCCGCAGCGCTGCCGTCCATGATCGGCACTTCCGATCCGTCAATTTCGATCGTGGCGTTGTCGACGCCCATCCCGCGCAGCGCGGCGAGAACATGTTCCGCGGTCGAAACCAGCGGCCCTTCGCGGTCACCGAGCACCGTCGCGAATTCGGTTGCGATCACGGCATCAGCGGTGGCGGTGACTTCGCGGTCAGCACCATCGAGACCGGTGCGGACAAAAATAAAACCCGCATCAACAGGTGCAGGTCCCAGCGTGAGACTAACAGGAAGACCGGAATGAACGCCTACGCCAGTCACGGTGGCTTGCGACCGAAGCGTTGTTTGACGGCTGAACTTCATTCGATAATGCCCACTACCCGACTTCGCTCAATTCAAGTGGCCAAACTTCCCCAAGGCCGACTCGCTTGAGCTCCCCAAGTCACGGCAGACCATAGTGATTTCCTAATCCGCGCCAACTCACGCTTCTTTACCGATTGTTACCCCATCTCTGCCGCATTCACGCCCAAGGTTAACCAAATTGCGGCAGCGAAAACGGCCAACGGCGAGTGGCCATCTGACCACCGAAAGAATAATTAATCATTTAAAATCAGTTGCTTGTTCACCGAGCAGAATTCCATGCCCGTCTAAGGCAGAAGGCCCCGGCGGTTCCCCGCCGAGGCCTTCTTCATCGCCAAGGTTGTAACAAACTTCAGTTTGCCTGCCGGCGCAGGAAGGCCGGGATATCAAGATGGTCGTCGCCCTGTGGCGCCGGGGCAACAGGCGCCTGACGGCCATGGGCGTCCAAGCCCTGCGGCGCCGGGCGCTTCGCATATTCCGATACCGGCTGCTCATTCGCCGAGATCTGCTGGGCGACGCTACGGGCCGGCTTGCGCTCGGGCAGCGGGGGCATCGTCGGCATCGCCGGACCGGAGGCACGGGCCGCGATCGGCGGCTCGGTCTCTTCGTCGCGGCGTCCGAGGCCGACATTGGCAAGCCGCTGCAGCAGCGACAGCCGGGTCTTCTGCGGATGTTCCGCCTCACCGTCGCCGCTGGCCTGGCGAATCTCGGCCTGCGCCGGCATCGGCAGATCCTCGAACTTCGGCATCCGCGGGGCACGGACCGGCGACCGCTCCGCCGCCTGCGGGATGAAGGTCTCGGGCGGCATCGGCTCGTGCTGCTCGGCCCGGGCCGCTTCGTGGTCCGGGAACAATGTCGGCTTCTGGGCGATCGGCCGCACGGTGACGTCACCGTAGGAAGCCGGCTGCATCGGCGCCTGAGCGGCCGGCATGCTGTCCGGGGCAACCGCGGCGGCAATCGCCGCGAGTGCGGCGCGCTCGACCGCCGGACGCTGCTGCGGCGCCGCGGCCTGCGGCGCAATCGGCGCAACCGTCACGCCGGTCGACGGCTCCAGCTTCTGGGCACGCTCGGCCATGCGCTGATTGTCGGCACGCAGGCGGGCGGTCAGGTCGGCCAGCCGGCTCTCCGGCGAACCACCCTGCTGCTGCGCGGGCGCCTGGGCACGCGAAGCGATCGCGGCCTGCTCGATCCCGGTCGCGACCACCGAGACGCGGATGATGCCGTCGAGCGATTCGTCGAAGGTGGCGCCGACGATGATGTTGGCGTCGGCGTCGACCTCTTCGCGGATGCGGGTTGCGGCTTCGTCGACCTCAAACAGGGTCAGGTCCTTACCGCCCGTGATCGAGATCAGCAGGCCGCGGGCGCCCTTCATCGACGAGTCGTCGATCAGCGGGTTGGCGATCGCAGCTTCGGCGGCGGTCAGCGCGCGCTTCTCGCCGGTCGCCTCGCCGGTGCCCATCATCGCCTTGCCCATCTCGCGCATCACGGCGCGGACGTCGGCGAAGTCGAGGTTGATCAGGCCTTCCTTGACCATCAGGTCGGTGATGCAGGCGACGCCCGAGTACAGCACCTGGTCGGCCATCGCGAACGCGTCGGCGAAGGTGGTCTTCTCGTTGGCGACCCGGAACAGGTTCTGGTTCGGGATGATCAGCAGCGTATCGACCACCTTGTGGAGCTCGGAGATGCCGTGCTCGGCGGTGCGCATGCGGCGCTGACCTTCGAAGTGGAACGGCTTCGTCACCACGCCGACGGTGAGGATTCCCATTTCACGCGCGGCCTTGGCGATCACGGGCGCAGCGCCCGTGCCGGTGCCGCCGCCCATGCCTGCGGTGACGAACACCATGTTGGCACCGGTGAGATGGTCGCGAAGCTCGTCCATGACTTCCTGCGCGGCCGCAGCACCGACATCGGGCTGCGAACCGGCGCCGAGGCCCTGGGTGACCTGGGTGCCCATCTGGATGATGCGCTGCGCCTTCGACATCGTCAGCGCCTGTGCGTCGGTGTTGGCGACGACGAAGTCGACGCCCTGCAACCCGGCGGTGATCATGTTGTTGACGGCATTACCACCCGCGCCGCCGACGCCAAAGACGGTGATCCGCGGTTTCAGCTCGCTGATGTCAGGGGGTGTCAGATTGAGTGCCATGGTTGCCTCTCTCGATTATGCGCGCGTTGGTTCGTCCCGGCGCTGGCCGCGGGAGCTGGTGAAAATGCAATGAGCCGGGGTGCGGTCATCAGAAGCCCTCGCGAAGCCATCGTCCGACCTTTCCGAAGTAACCGTCTGTCCCTGTCCTGAGCTGCCGCGTGCGCCGCGGTTCGACATGTTCAAGGTGAGCGTATTGCGGATAGACGAGCAGGCCCGTCGGCACCGAGAACGAGGCGCCCTTCGCCTCGTTCGGCAGCCGGCCGAAGCCGAGCGGTCGGCCGATGCGGACCTGGCGGTTCAGGATGCGGGTGGCAAGCTCGACGGTCCCAGTCAGCTGCGACGCGCCGCCGCTGAGCACGACGCGCGCCCTCGGCTCTGCCGCAAAGGGGGAATCCGCGAGCCGGTCACGGACCATTTCGAAAATCTCCTCGGCGCGATGCCGGACAATGTTCGCAATCGTGGCGCGAGATACGATTTGCGGGGTCTCCCGATCATCGCCTGCAGTGGGAACGGACATCAGCTCGCGCGAGTCCGAACCGCCGGTCAGCACCGTGCCGTATAAAGTCTTGATTCGCTCGGCATCCGCAATGCACGCGCCGATGCCGCGCGCAAGATCCATCGTGATGTGTTGCCCGCCGAGCGCAAATCCGGATGCGTGCACGAGGCGGCCGCCGGAATAGGTCGCGATCGTGGTCGAGCCCGCGCCCATCTCGACGACGGCAGCGCCGAGGTCGGCTTCGTCATCGGTCAGCACCGACAGGCCCGCGACATAGGGGCTCGACGCCATGGCTTCGACGTTGAGATGGCAGCGCTCGACCACCAACATCAGGTTCTTGGCGACGGTCGCGTCCGACGTCACCACGTTCATGTCGACGCCGAACTGGCGCGCCACCATGCCCTTGGGATCGCGGATACCCTTGACGCCGTCGAGCGCGTAACCGACCGGGAGCGCGTGCAGCACGGTGCGGCCGGCGCCGGCGGCATGACGCATGCCGGCGGAGGTGACGCGGCTGATGTCGTCCGCGGTCACCGAGCCGCCGCGGATATCCGCCGCGGCCTCGACCAGCTGGCCATGCTGCCTGCCGCCGGAGACCGACAGCAGGACGGATTCGACACGGACCTTGGCCATGCGCTCGGCCAGCGCCACGGCATGGCGCACCGCCTTCTCGCATTCGGCGAGATCGACGACGGAGCCGGCCTTGACGCCGCGCGACTGGATCTGGCTGTAGCCGATCAGTTCGACCGCATGGGTGCGGCCGCGCAGCGCCTCGTTCGGCGGCGACGGCTTAAGCCGCGCGATCATGCAGGCGATCTTGCTGGAGCCCACGTCGAGCGAAGCCACCATGCGGTGCGCTTCTGCATCGGGCGGGTCTTCGGGGTCAAATTGCGATCGAGGCCGGTCATGCGGAGTCACCGGCCTTCTTCTTGGACTTCTTGTCCTTGAACAGCTCGTCGCGCGCCTTGCCGGCTTCCTCCGACAATTGCACGATCAGCCGATCGGGCAGCCGCATGTCGACGGCAACGATGTCGCGCGAGAACAGCTTCTCGTCCTTGTCGAGCTTGGAGAGCGCGGCCAGCGCATTGCCGACATCGTTCTCCGGCAGGCGGACATCGAGGCCGTCCTTGAGCCGCAGGTTCCAGCGCCGCTCACCGACGAAGATCGCAGCCTTGGTCACCGAGCGCACTTGCGGATAACGGTCGAGCAGCGCCAGGAAGTCCTGAGCGCGTGTGTCGGCCCCCTTGCCCACCACCAGCGGCAGATTGAGGAAGCGGCGCGTGACGTAAGGCTCGAGCACCGCGCCGTCGGAGGCGATCACCGACAGGCGGCCGTTCTGTTGCCACAGCGCGAAGGCGGTGCGCTCGACGATGTCGATCTGCAGCCGGCCCGGATAGAGTTTCAGGATCGTGGCATCCGCGATCCAGGGATTGGCCTTCAACTTGGCGCGCACGGTATCGGCATCGAGGAACAGCAGCGAGGAGCGGCCATTGACGCCGCCGATCGCGAGCACCTCGTCCTGGCTCAGCTGCTTGCGGCCGTTGATGCCGACGGTGGTGATGCGGAAGCCTGCGGAATTGGCGAGCGCGTTGCGGGTGTCGCTGAGCGCGGTGGTGAACTCCTCGACATGGCCGCCCCGGACGATGCCGAAGCCGAGGCTGCCGAACAGGATCGCGAGCGTCGCGACCAGCCCGATGCGGCGCGGCAGATAGCGCTCGACCATCTGGATGTAGCGGTTCGGCGGCTCGCGATCGATCACCTGCGGCCGCTTCGCGGGACGCTGCCGGCGGCGAGCGAGATGGGTGGCGACATACTCGCGCAGCAGCACCGCCGCTCCAATAGCGGCTGCTCTCAGGTCAGCTTGAGGCCCCAGCGATCGCACCGATCGAGTGAGGCGTCCTGCACCATCCATTGCACGAGCTCGTCACATGTTGTGCCCGCAAACCCCGCGGGTCCCGGCACAAATCACGTCTCGGCTAGACCGGTGGGATTAGAGTGGCCCCCTGTTCCCTGGTTGCGATCCTCGAAGCGGTAATCCGCGACAGCTCACGCCCCGGCAGCCAAGCGCTACATGCGCCGCCAGCGTTAACCTTCGGGCTTCCTGGTAAACAAACGGTAAATGAGTTCGGCCTGGAGTGTATTTTGATCAACGCTTTGAGTACTTTGCCGCGAACCCATTAGCATTTTAGCAACAGCGCCGGGTTCCATCCGGTCGAGTCGTGCGGGTTCCCTACCTGGACGGCCTTAACGCTTGGCGCGGCGGCGGCCCAGCTCGATCTGGTCCTGCAGGAAGTCGGCAAAGGCGATGCCCTGTGCTTTCAAGGCCTTAGGGTAAAGTGATGCCGCGGTCAGCCCGGGCAACGTGTTGGTTTCGAGGTAGACCGGGCCATTGGCCGACACGATGAAATCGCTGCGCGAGTAGCCGGTGCAGGACAATGCGCGGTGCGCCCGCAATGCATGATCCATGATCGCGGCGCTGATTTCGGGCGCGAAACGGCCGGGGCAAATCTCCTGGGTCGATTTCAGGAGGTATTTGGCTGTGTAGTCGAAGCCGCCCTCCGCCGGCACGATCTCGATCGGCGGCAGCGCGAACACTGAGCCGTCGGATTGCTCCAGCACGCCGCAGGTCGCCTCGACACCCGAGACGAACGGCTCGATCAGATAGTCTTCATGCTTGGCCGCATTGCGGACCGCGTCGAGATCCTGCCTGGCGTTGACGAAGATCAGCCCGTAACTCGATCCGTCCTTGGCGGGCTTTGCGATCAGCTTGCCGTATTTCGCGAATGCCTCGTCGATCTGTTCGACGGCGATCCCCTGCGGCGCGTTGATGCCTGCGATCGCAGCAAAGCGCTTCGCCGACGGCTTGTCGAACGCCAGGTGCGACGATGCCGAGCCGGAGCCGGTGAACGCGACGCCGCGCATCTCGCACATCGCCTGCAATTCGCCATTCTCGGCGCGGCCGCCGTGCAGGCCGAGCACCAGCACGCGCTGCTCGGCGCTTGCTTTGTCGAGCGCCTGGTCGAGCGCGATGCCATGACCGGGCGGCTTGAAATCAACCTCGAACGGCCGCGCGTGGCCGAGCAACTGTTCGGATGTCACCGCATGCACGGTGTCGTCGACGTCCCAGAACCAGAGCTCCGCGCCCGGCAGCGCACGGTGCAGCGCCTGCGCGCTCGCCACCGAAACCAGCCGCTCCTTGTTGGTGCCGCCGAACAGAATGGTCACCTGCATCAGCTGTTTCCGATCCGCTTGATTTCCCAGTGCAGCTCGATTCCGCTGCTCTGCTTGACCCGTTCACGCACCGTCTCGCCGAGCGTCTCGATATCGTGCCCGGTGGCGTTGCCGGTGTTGATCAGGAAATTGCAGTGCATCTCCGACACCTGCGCGCCACCGACCTTGAGGCCGCGGCAGCCCGCGGCATCGATCAGCTTCCAGGCGCTGTTGCCGGGCGGATTCTTGAAGGTCGAGCCGCCGGTCTTTTCGCGGATCGGCTGCGCGGTCTCGCGATGGGTCTGCACCTCGTTCATGCGAGCGCGGATCGCATCCGCATCGGTGATCCGGCCGCGGAAGCGCGCCGAGGTGAAGATAACGGACGGATCGACGCCGCTGTTGCGATAGACGAACTTCATGTCGGCATTGCCGAACGTGTGCTTGGTGCCGTCGCGACTGACGCCGGTCGCCTCCACCAGCACATCCTTGGTCTCGCCGCCATTAGCGCCGGCATTCATACGCAGCGCGCCGCCGACCGTACCGGGGATGCCGAAGAAGAATTCCATGCCGCCGATACCGGCCGCAGCCGCCGTCTCCGCGACGCGCTTGTCGAGTGCGGCGGCGCCGGCGGTGACGACATCACCGTCAGCACTGGTCTCGCCGAACGCACGCGGCGCCAGCCGGATCACCACACCCGGCATGCCGCCGTCGCGCACGATCAGATTGGAGCCGACGCCGACGACATAGACCGGCAGCTCCTGCGGCAGGCGTTTCAGGAAGTAAGCGAGATCGTCTTCATCGGCCGGCGTGAACAGCACCTGCGCCGGGCCGCCGACACGAAACCAGGTCAGCTCGGCCAGCGACTGGTTGGCGAGGAGGCGCCCGCGCAGCTCCGGCATCGCGGCTTTCAGGTCGGGCGTGATGTCAGGGAAGCTCACGATCACCCCAACGCCTTCAATTCGCCGGGCAGCGCGTAGGCCCATTGCGTGATGTTGCCGGCACCGAGGCAGACCACGAGGTCGCCGGACTTGGCAAGGCCGTGAACGATCTTGGCGAGCTCATCCGCGTTCGGCAGCGGGACCACGTTGCGATGGCCATGCGCGCGCAGGCCGGCGGCAAAATGATCGCGGTCGATGCCGGCAATCGGCGCCTCGCCGGCCGGATAGACCTCGGCGACCACCACCGCATCGGCGTCGTTGAAGCAGGTGCAGAATTCCTCGAACAGCGATTGCAGGCGGGTGTAGCGATGCGGCTGCACCACCGCGACGATCTTGCCGTTGGTGGACTCGCGCGCCGCCTTCAGCACGGCTGCGATTTCGACCGGATGATGACCGTAGTCGTCGATCACGGTGATGCCATTGGTCTCGCCGGTCTTGGTGAAGCGCCGCTTGACGCCACCGAAGCCGGCCATCGCCTGGCGGATCACGTCGTCGGACACGCCGAGCTGATGCGCGACCGCGATCGCCGCCGTCGCGTTGGACGCGTTGTGGCGTCCCGGCATCGGCAGCATGATGTCCTTGATCTCATGCGTCGCGCCGGTCTTGCGATCGCGGATCGCCACCTTGAATTTCGAGCCGCCGCCCGTCGGCGTCAGGTCCAGCAGCTGCGCATCGGCCTGCGGGTTCTGCCCATAAGTGATGATGCGGCGATCCTCGATCTTGCCGACCAGGCTCTGCACCACCGGATGATCGGTGCACATCACGGCAAAGCCGTAGAACGGAACGTTCTCGACGAAATTGCGGAACGCATCCTGGATCGCCTCGAAGGTCTTGAAGTGATCGAGATGCTCGGGGTCGATGTTGGTGATGATGACGACGTCGGACGGCAGCTTCAGGAAGGTGCCGTCGCTCTCGTCGGCCTCGACCACCATCCAGTCGCCGGCCCCGAGCCGCGCGTTGGAGCCGTAGGCATTGATGATGCCGCCATTGATCACGGTCGGATCGAGCCCGCCGGCATCGAGCAATGTCGCCACCATCGTGGTCGTGGTGGTCTTGCCATGGGTGCCGGCGATCGCGACGCAGCTCTTCAGCCGCATCAATTCCGCCAGCATCTCGGCGCGCCGCACCACCGGAATGCGCCGCTCACGCGCCGCCATCAGCTCGGGATTGTCGCGCTTGATCGCAGTCGAAACCACGACGACGTCGGCGCCGTCGACATTCTCGGCGGCGTGGCCGACCGAGATCTTTGCGCCCTTCTTGCGCAGGCGATCGAGGTTGTAATTATCCGAGGCGTCGGAGCCCTGCACGGTGTAACCGAGATTGATCAGCACCTCGGCGATGCCGCTCATGCCGATGCCGCCGATCCCGACGAAGTGAATGGGTCCGATCTCGCGCGGCAGTCTCATGATCCGGTTCCTGATATCGTCATCCGCCCTGTGCGAACTGCGCTGCAGGGCGGCTGATTTAGCTTCGCTGTACGCCTCGCATGGCCGGCGCAGACCACTGGATGCCCCGCTTTTCCCCCGCGTGACAAGGGCTTTTTCCGCCCCGCGGCCGTGGAAATGTCGCTGTTGTCAGCTACCGGCCGGTGCTGGTGCCCTGAGGTCGCGGATCTCTCCATGTCGGCCCCGGCGGCTACGCCGCTCCCGATCGCGCAGCGCGCGCGGCAATTTCATCCTGGATGTCGATCACGCGAAGATAATTGCGCAGGCGGTTGGTCTCGAGCGCGCGCAGCAGCTTGTTCTGGTGATAGGGCAGTACGAGCTCGGCGAGCCGGGCGCTCCAGGCGGCGTTCATGTCGAACAGCACGCCAAGGCCGAACACGGCCGGGATCTCGGCGAAGCCGAACTCCCTGCCCTGCGCCAGCTCCTCCGCCAGGAAGTCGTCAATCGCGGTCATGACGCCGTTGCGCGCGCCGCCGGCCTGAGTTGCAAACGCGAACTGCCCCATGCCGCGAAATCCTCGACCCTGCACCAGACTTTCGCGATCCAGCGTGGCGCCCGCGTCGTAACTGTGCGGATGGCGATGCTCGGCGGGAATTTGCTCGGGCGCGTAGTATGCGTCGCGTCGCCCGCAGGGCCAGCCGACATCGTGGAGGAAGACGAGCACGGGCTTGCCGGCGCGGCGGCTGATGGCCTCGATCTGCCGGAGCTCGTGATAGACCGTGTACCAATTGTGGTCGCCGTCGACGATCCAGGCATCGGCGGCATCGAGTTCGCCGAACGCATCGAGGCTCGGCTTTGCCACATGGCGCACGTCCTGATTGCCAGCCACCCAATCAAGGAATTCGCGCTTCGGCGCGGGATCGACGCTGGTGAGCTGGCCGCCGCGGGCCCGGCAGTGATCGGCAAGCAGCGCCGACATGCCGCCATACTCCGCGCCGACCTCGACGATATTTTGCGCATCCGCCAGGCGCAGTGCTTCGAGGATCAGGTCCGAGAATTCCGAGACGGAGTGAATCAAAAGACCCGTCATGCTCAAGTCTCCCCCGGCCTGCTGCCGGATTGGCACATCAAATCCCTGCCACCTTGGCAACCAGATCGGCCAGCCGTTCGGCGGCATCGAGCCGCCCGACGCTGCGCGCGGCGTCCGCCATCGCGGTCAATTTTTGGGGTTCGGCGGCGAAGGCCGAGATTTCGGCCGCGAGCCGCTCCGGCGTGAAGTCGCTTTGCGTAATGCGCAGCGCGCCGCCCGCCTGCGACAGCACGCCGGCATTGGCGAACTGGTCCTGATCGATCGCGCCTGGCAACGGCACCAGGATCGAGGGCCGGCCGATCGCGGCGAGCTCGGCCACGGTGCCGGCGCCGGAACGCGAGATCACGAGCTGGCTCGAGGCCAGGCGCGCCGGCAGGTCGGCGAAGAACGGCGCCAGCTCGGCATTGATCTTGAGCCGATCGTACACCGCGCGCACCCGCGCCATGTCCTCTTCACGCACCTGCTGGGTGATGATCAGACGGCTCCACAGCGCAGGCGCAAGCTTCTCGATCGCCGGCGGCACGATGTCGCTCATCACCCGCGCGCCCTGGCTGCCGCCGACGACCAGCAGGCGCAGCGGCCCGTTCACCTCGGGCGGCGTGTATTTCACCGCGGCTGCTGCAAGGATGGCTGGGCGCATCGGCGTGCCGACGGTGGTGGCCTTGCCGGCGAGCGCGGGATCGCGATCGAGCACGCCGGGCAGCGAGGTCGCGATCGCGTTGACGCGGTTGGAGAGGAAACGGTTGGCGCGGCCAAGCACCGCATTGGCATCGTGAATGATGCCGGGAACGCCGAGCATCCGCGCCGCCACCAGCGGCGGCAAGGTCGGGTAACCGCCGAAGCCGACCACGGCCGCAGGCTTCAGCCGGCGCACCACATTGGCGGCGACCAGCGTGCCGTAGCCGAGCATCAGCACGGTCCGCGCCAGCGAGATCGGGTTGCGGCTGCGCACGGTCGCGCTCGGCACCAGCTCGATGCTCTCTTTGCCGAACAGGCCGGAGTAGCGCAGCGCGCGGCCGTCGGTTGCAAGCCGCACCCGCAGGCCACGCCTGATCAATTCCACGGCGAGCGCTTCGGCCGGGAACAGATGGCCGCCGGTGCCGCCGGCCGCCAGCAGAATCAGGGGCGGGTTGTCCATGGTTTCCAGATAACCGACGCCGCAGTCACAGTCACCTACGCGTAGGCGCGCTGCGCGCTGGCGCCCTCCATCGATTCGATCTCGGTCCGCGGCCGCTGCCGGGTCAGCGCCAGCATCATGCCGACGCCATAGGCGAGCGAGACGAACGAGGAACCGCCATAGGAGATGAACGGCAGCGTCATGCCCTTGGCCGGGATCAGTTGCAGATTGACCGCCATGTTGATCGTCGCCTGCACGCCGAACAGGATCGCGAGCCCGGAGGCCGCAAAGCGCGAGAACATGTCCTCGGTGGCATAGGCGCGGGTCAGCGTGCGGATCACGATGAAGCCGAACAGTGCGACCAGCATCAAACAGAGGATGATGCCGAACTCCTCCGCCGCCACCGCGAACACGAAGTCGGTGTGGCTGTCCGGCAGGCTGCGCTTGGCGATGCCCTCGCCCGGACCGAGCCCGAACCAGCCGCCGTTCCAGAACGCCTCCATCGCGGTGTCGACCTGGAAGGTGTCGCCGGAGGCCGGATTCATGAAGCGCTTGATGCGCCCGGCGACGTGCGGCACCAGCAGATAGGCGCCGAACAGGCCCGCTCCGGCCGCGCCGGCCAGTCCGAACACCCAGATCATCCGCATGCCCGCGATGAAGAACAGCGCGCCCCACACGGTGAGGATCAGCATGGTCTGGCCGAAGTCGGGCTCCATCACCAAGAGCGTAACCAGCATCAGCAGTAGCACCAGCGCCATCGAGGTCGCCGGCATCTCCGGCCGCTTGGTGGATTCCGCAAACAGCCAGGCTGCGACGATCACGAAGGCGGGCTTGGCGGCCTCTGAGGCCTGGATGTTGACGCCGAGCAGCGTGATCCAGCGCCGCGAGCCCTTGACCTCCGGTCCGACCAAGAGCGTCAGCACGATCAGCGCGATCGAGACCACGAACACGATCAGCGCGGTGCGCCGGATCTGGCGCGGCGTCATGAACGACACCCCGATCAGCACGATCAGCGACGGCGCCAGGAACATGACGTGGCGGTTGAAGAAATGGAACGGATCGAGCCCGATCCGGGTCGCGACCGGCGGGCTCGCCGCCAGCGACAGGATGACGCCGGCCAGCATCAACGCGGCGATCGCGACAAGCAGCAACTTGTCGACGGTCCACCACCAGTCCGAGAACGGGGTGCGTTGGTCACGGGCGAGCATGGGCGTCCCCAGATGGCAGAGATAACGTCCATTCGTGGCGCAGGATGGTTTCCAAGGGGTTAACAGGTCGGGTAACTTTTGAGGGAGGTGGATTTGTCGTCCCAAGCACACTGTCGTCCCTGCGAAAGCCGGGACCCATAACCACCGAATTTGGTTGTGAACGAGATCCTGCCCCAGCGTCGCGCAACAATTCTCATTCGGGGTAACGGGTCCCGGCTTTCGCCGGGACGACGGTGGGGATGGTTCGCGATTCAAGACGTCAAGCGACCGGTGCCATCACCCGCGAAAGCGGGTGGTCCAGTATTCCAGAGACGGTCGTGCTTGAGCCGAAGGCCCGCGGCGTACTGGATCGCCCGGTCGAGCCGGGCGATGACAGATTGGGATGCGGCCCAATGGATTCCGGGCTCGCGCTTCGCGCGACCTCAGATGCGCATTTGCGCGTCGGGGAATGACGGCGAAATAGTGCTCACACCACCGGCTTGACGCCGGGCAGCGCCTGGACGATGTCGCGGAAGGCGGTGCCGCGGATTTCGAAATTGCGGTACTGGTCGAACGAGGCGCAGGCCGGCGACAGCAGCACGACGGCTTCACTCAACCCAGACGCCTCGGCATCGCGCGCGGCGCTCGATACCGCGACGTCGAGCGTGCCGGACATCTCGTGCGGGACGCGCTCGCCGAGCGTGCCGGAGAATTCGGCCGCCGCCTCGCCGATCAGATAGGCCTTGCGGATGCGCGGGAAATACTCGGTCAGGCCCGTGATGCCGCCGGCCTTCGGCTTGCCGCCGGCGATCCAGTAGATGTCGGCGAAGGACGATAGCGCATGCGCCGCCGCATCCGCGTTGGTGCCCTTGGAGTCGTTGACGAACAGCACGTTGCCGCGGCGGCCGACCTGCTCCATGCGGTGCGCCAAGCCCGGGAAGCTGCGCAGGCCGTCCTGCAAGACGTCGGTGGCGACGCCGATCGCCAGCGCGCAGGCCGAGGCGCAGGCGGCGTTCTGCGCATTGTGCAGGCCGCGCAGCGAGCCGATGCCCCCGAGCCGCGCGATCTCGCTGCGTGCGGCACCCGACGCACGCACGATGGTCTCGTGCTCGACATAGAGGCCGTCGGGCAGCGGGTTCTTGACCGAGATGCGCACCACCTGCTTGCCGGCGCGATCGAGCCGGTCGGCGATGTTGCGGCACCAGATGTCGTCGACGCCGGTGATCGCGGTGCCGCCCTGCTGCACGCCGGCAACCAGCCGCTCCTTGACCGCGGCGTAGTGCTCCAGCGTGCCGTGGCGATCGATGTGGTCCTCGCTGATGTTGATCAGGATGCCGACCGAGGGATCGAGCGACGGTGCGAGATCGATCTGGTAGGACGACATCTCGATGACATGGACACGGCCCATCCGCGGCGGCTCCAGCGACAGGATCGCGGTGCCGATATTGCCACCCATCTGGGTGTCGTAGCCGGCGACCTTCATCAGATGCGCGATCAGCGCCGTCGTGGTCGATTTGCCGTTGGTGCCGGTGATGGCGACGAACGGCGCGTTCGGCGCGTGACGGCGCCGCTCGCGGCAGAACAATTCGACGTCGCCGATCACCTCGACACCCGCCTCGCGCGCCTTCAGCACGCTCCAGTGCGGCGCCGGATGGGTCAGCGGCGCGCCGGGGGTCAGGATCAGCGCGGCGAAATTCGCCCACGACACCGCGCGCAGGTCAGCGGTGGTGAAGCCGGCCTGCGCCGCCCTCGCGACATTGTCGGCATTGTCGTCGGCCGCGATCACCTCCGCACCACCGGCCTTCAGCGCGTGGCAGCTCGCAAGGCCCGAGCCGCCGAGCCCGAACACCGCGACCGTCTTGCCTGCGAAGGAGGTGACCGGGATCATGGCGGGGCTCAGCGCAGCTTGAGGGTGGAGAGGCCGGCCAGCGCCAGCATCACCGAGATGATCCAGAACCGGATCACGATCTGCGGCTCGGTCCAGCCCTTCTGCTCGAAATGATGGTGCAGCGGCGCCATCCGGAACACGCGCTTGCCGGTCAGCTTGAACGAGGTGACCTGGACGATGACCGAAACCGCCTCCAGCACGAACAGGCCACCGATCACCGCAAGCACGATCTCGTGCTTCACCGCAACCGCGGTGGCCCCCAGCATGCCGCCGAGCGCGAGCGAGCCGGTGTCACCCATGAAGATCGAGGCCGGCGGCGCGTTGAACCAGAGGAAGCCCAGGCCCGCGCCGAGCACCGCGCCGCATAACACCGCCAGTTCGCCGGTGCCGGCGACATAATTGATCTGCAGATACTCCGAGAACACCGCGTTGCCGGTAAGATACGAGATCATGCCGAAGCTCGCCGCCGCGATCATGACCGGCACGATGGCGAGACCGTCGAGGCCGTCGGTCAGGTTCACCGCATTGCCGGCGCCGACCATGACGAAGGCGCCGAAGATGACGAAGAACCAGCCGAAGTTGATCACGAGATCCTTGAAGAACGGAATCACGAGCGAGGTCGACGACACGTCGCGGCCGAGCCGGACCAGCGCATAGGTGGCGGCGAGCCCGATCACCGCCTCGATCAGCAGGCGGAGCTTGCCGGCGAAGCCGCTGTGTGACTGCTTTGTGACCTTCAGATAATCGTCATAGAAACCGACGAAGCCGAAGCCGAGCGTCACCGCCAGCACGATCCAGACATACGGGTTGAGCGGGTTGGCCCAGAGCAGCGTCGACACCACGAGCCCGGACAGGATCATCAGCCCGCCCATCGTGGGCGTGCCCTTCTTGGAGATCAGATGCGACTGCGGACCGTCGGTGCGGATCGGCTGGCCCTTGCCCTGCCGCAGCCTCAAATGATCGATGATCCAGGGCCCGAACAGGAACACGAACAGCGCGCCGGTCACCATCGCACCGCCGGTGCGGAAAGTGATGTAGCGGAACACGTTCAGGGCGCTACGGAATGCGCCAAACCCCGGAACGGTGTTGGACAGCTCGATCAACCAGTAGAACATTCAAAGGGTCCTATACCGCTTCTTCGTGCGCGGCCTTGTCGGGGAAGCGCTTTTCCAGCGCGCTGACAATGCGCTTCATCTTCGATCCCAGCGAGCCCTTCACCATGATCACGTCACCGGCACGGACCGCGGCGACAGCCTGCGCCTCGAGCGCCGCCGAACTCTCGGCATAGCCTCCCCGCTTGCCGGTGGAAAGGGCATCCCACAAATTCCGCATCAGCGGACCACAACAATATACGAGGTCGATGCGGTTGGCGGTCACGGCCTCGTTGAGGCCGCGGTGCAGTTCGGGCCCGGTCGGCCCGAGTTCGAGCATGTCGCCGAGCACGGCGATGCGCCGGCCATGCGCCCCTGTCGGAGCCTGGCCGAGCACGTTGAGCGCGGCGCCCATCGAAGCCGGATTGGCGTTGTAGCTCTCGTCGATCAGCGTCGCCTCGCCATGGCCGACCTCGAGCGTGCGGCGAAGGCCGCGGCCGGTCGGCGCCTCGAGCTGCGACAGCGACAGCGCCGCGCGCGCGATATCGGCGCCGAGCAGCGAGGCCCCCGCGAGCACCGCGAGCGAGTTCATCGCCATGTGGCGTCCGGGCATGCCGATCTTGTAGGTGATGTCGTGATCCAGAATATCGGCGTGCACCGCCGAGCAGGTCGCATGCAGCGAGAGGTCGATCAGCCGCGCCTCGGCGCGCTTGTCGGCGCCGAACGAGACGATGCGCGAGATGCCGGCCTTCTTCGCCTGCTTCTGCAGCCGCGCGAATTGTCCATTGTCGCGGTTGAGCACGACGGCGCCATCCGGCTCGAGTCCGGAAAAGATCTCCGCCTTGGCGTCGGCGATCGCCTCGATACCGGAGAAGAATTCCAGATGTACCGGCTCGATCGTGGTGATGATGGCGACGTGCGGCCGCACCATCTTCACCAGCGGCGTGATCTCGCCGGCATGGTTCATGCCGATCTCGAACACCGCAAAGCGCGTGCTCGCCGGGCAGCGCGCCAGCGACAGCGGCACGCCCCAGTGATTGTTGAAGGAGGCGACCGAGGCATGGGTCTCGCCCTGCACCGACAGCACGCGGCGCAGCGCCTCCTTGGTCGAGGTCTTGCCGACCGAACCGGTCACCGCGATGATCTTCGCATTGAGCCGCGCACGCGAGGCGTGCGCGAGCTCGACGAGGCCGGCGAGCACGTCGTCGACCACCAGCAGCGGCGCATCGGTGGGAAACTTGTCGCGTTGCGCGGCCTCGACCACGGCGAGTCCGGCGCCGGCCTTCAGCGCAGCTCGACAAAGGCATGGCCGTCATGGACGTCGCCCTTGATCGCGAAATACGCCTCGCCCGGCGCGACGGTGCGGCTGTCGATCGAGAGGCCGGTGACGCCGTCCGGCAGCGCGCCCTGCGTGGCGGCGCGCATCGCCGACGCCATCGCATCCGAGGTCCACAACATCGTGCTCATTTGCCCTCCGCTGCTAACGCGGCAGCGACCGCTTCATGATCGCTGAACGGCAGCGTCGTGCCGCCGACGATCTGCCCGACCTCGTGGCCCTTGCCGGCCACGACCAGCGCATCGCCCGGCTCGAGGCCGGCGATCCCGGCTCGGATCGCTTCGGCGCGGTCGCCGATCTCGCGCGCGCCTTTTGCGGTCGCCATGATCGCGGCACGGATCGCCTCGGGCTTCTCGCTGCGTGGATTGTCGTCGGTGACGATGATTTGATCGGCATTCTCGGCCGCGATCGCGCCCATGATCGGACGCTTGCCGGCGTCGCGGTCGCCGCCGGCGCCGAAGATCACGACCAGCCTGCGCTTCGCATAGGGCCGCAGCGCCTGCAGTGCCTTGGCGAGCGCATCCGGCTTGTGGGCGTAGTCGACGAAGATCGGCGCCCCATTGCGCTCGCCGACGAACTCCAGCCGGCCCTTGGCGCCTTCGAGATGTTCGAGGGAGCCGAACACATCATCGGCAGCGCTGCCGGTGCCGATCGCGAGACCCGCCGCGACCAGCGCATTTTCGATCTGGAATTCGCCGACCAGCGGCAGCCGGATCGCGTAGTTGCGCCCGCGATGCGCGATGACGAGCTTCTGGGCGAAGCCTTCGATCGCAGCATCGGTGAGCTTGATGCCCTCGTCCGCGTCGCCCTTGCGGCCGACCGTGATGATGCGCAGGCCGCGCACGCGCGCGGCATCGATCACTTCGGCCGAGCAGTCGTGATCGACGGAGATCACCGCAGCACCGCTATCGGCGACGAGATCGCGGAACAGTCGGAGTTTTGCGTTCAGGTAATGCGCGACGTCGGGATGATAATCCATGTGGTCGCGCGACAGGTTGGTGAAGCCGCCGGCCGCGATGCGCACGCCATCGAGACGATACTGGTCGAGCCCATGCGAGGAAGCTTCGAACGCCAGATGCGTGACGCCGTCTCGTGTGATCTCGTCGAGCTGGCGATGCAGCGCGATCGGATCGGGTGTCGTCAGCGAGCCGTAGACGGTGCGCTTATCGGAGACGAGACCGATGGTGCCGATGCTCGCGGAGGAGTGATCGAGCCGCTGCCAGATCTGACGCGTGAAGGCGGCGACCGAGGTCTTGCCGCTGGTGCCGGTCACCGCCGCGATCGTCGCCGGCTGGCGTGGGTAGAATCTGGCGGCGGCAAGCGCCAGCGCACGGCGCGGATTGGGCGTTGCGACAAACGGAACACCAAGCGGCACCTGCGGCGGATGGTCGCCGGCAATCGCGACCGCGCCTGCGGCGATCGCAGCATCGATGAAGCGCGCGCCGTCGGTCTTGCTGCCGGCCAACGCGAAGAACAGGTCGCCCGGCTTCACCGCGCGGCTGTCGACCGCAAGCCCGCCGACGACTGTGGCATCGACACTTGGATCGATTTCTGGATCGATCGTCGCATCGGCGCTGAAGAGGTCGCGAAGTCTCATGATCTTCCAGTCTGGCCAGCGCCGTTCTGGCGCCGCTATTTGAGCATGATCTGCCCGGAGAACCGCTGCGCACTTCTCCGGATCATGCTGTGAATATACGCCTTACTGGGTTGCTCTCGATGCCGCAAGAATAAGGCGGTCGGACGGCGGCAGGTCGAAGCGCGGCTCGACGCCCAAAAGCGGCGCAATTCGGGCGATCACATTGCCACCGGTCGGCACCGCGTTCCAGCCCGACGTGATGAAACCATAGGTCTCCTTCAGCGGCTGCGGCTCGTCGAGCATGATCAGCAGCTGGTATTTCGGATTGTCGGCGGGCAGGATCGCGGTGAAGGCGTTGAGCACACGCTTCTTGGCATAGCGGCCGTTGATCACCTTTTCCGCGGTGCCGGTCTTGCCGCCGATATAGTAGCCCTTGACGTCGGCCTTCTTCGCGGTGCCCACCTCGGCGTTGAGCCGCATCAGATAGCGCATCTTGTCCGAGGTCTCGGGCTTGATGACCCGCTTGGCCATCGCCATCGCCTCCTGCTCGGTGCGCCTCAGGAAGGTCGGCGGGATCAGATAGCCGCCATTGACCAACGCGTCGATGCCCATCACCGCCTGCAGCGGCGCCACCGCGATGCCGTGACCGAACGAGATGGTGACGGTGTTCAATTCGCCCCACTTCTTCGGCACGATCGGCGAGGCGCTCTCCGGCAATTCGGTGCGCAGCCGCTCGAGTTGCCCCATCTTGCGCAGGAAGGCCTTGTGGGCGTCGACGCCCATCGCCAGCGCAATGCGCCCGGCGCCGATGTTGGAGGAATAGTAGAACACCTCCTTCATGTTGATCATGCGGCCCAGGTTGTGATCGTCATGGATCGCGAACTTGCCGTAATGCAGCGGGCCGCGCGCGTCCCACATCGAGTTGAGGTCGAACCGGCCGCTATCCAGCGCCATCGCCAGCGTGAACGCCTTGAAGGTCGAGCCCATCTCGTAGACGCCGGTGGTCAGGCGGTTGATGCGGTCGGGATCGTGCGCCTCCTTCGGATTGTTCGGATCGAAATCCGGCAGCGATACCATCGCGACGATCTCGCCGGTGCGCACGTTGGAGACGAGACCCGAGGCCGCCTTGGCCTTGAACTTCTCCTTGGCCTTGATCAGCTCGTCGCGCAGCGCGTGCTCGACGCGCAGGTCGATCGACAATTCCACCGGCTTCTGCAGCCGGTCGGTGGCGAAGCCGCGCGATGCAGATCGGCCAGACCGTTATTGTCCAGCCACTTCTCCATGCCGGCGATGCCTGGTTGTCGATATTGACCAGGCCGATCAGGTGGGCGACCTCGTTGCCGGTCGGATAGACACGCTTGTTCTCACGCAGGAAGCCGACGCCGGGAAGGCCGAGGCGATGGATATCGAGCTGCTGCTTCGGCGTGATCTCGCGCTTCAGCCAGACGAAGCCCTTGCGCGACGACAGGCGGTCGCGCACCTCGCTGGTGTCGAGATCGGGCAAGGCCCCGGTCAAGAGCTCGATTGCCTCGTCCTTGTCGATCAGGCGGCGCGGCTCGGCGAACAGGCTCGGCGCCTTGACGTCGGTCGCGAGAATTTCGCCGTTGCGATCGGTGATGTCGGGCCTGGCGGTTGCGATCGCGTCCTGCGAGGCGGTGCGCCGCGCGCCGTGGCTGTCGGCGCCGACGGCGAACAGCACGAGCCGGCCGGCCAGCACGCAATAGACCGCGGCGAACGCGAGGATCGCAAGACCGACACGCGCGCGTGCCTTGGCGGCACGGTCGACATTGCTTCCGTACAACAGCGAGCGGATCAGCCGCTGGCGCAGCGGCTCGGTGGATTTCGCTGCCGGCTTGTTGGCGGGCGCCGGATCGGTCATGGCTGGTCCCGTCATTGCTGGTCTCCCCCGCCTTGCCCGGAATCGTCGGACGCGGGCTGGTCGGCGGCCGGCTGGTCGGTCGCCGCCTTGTCGATCGATCCGGTCGTGCTGTCGGGCGCGGCTGCGGCCTCGATGGTGTCGATCATCGCGCCGATCGGATCGCGCGAACCGGGCCGCGTGAAGCTCGGCGGCCGCTCCGGCAGGTTCTTCAGGGAATCATACTGATTGG
Source organism: Bradyrhizobium viridifuturi (assembly GCF_001238275.1). Taxonomy (GTDB): domain Bacteria; phylum Pseudomonadota; class Alphaproteobacteria; order Rhizobiales; family Xanthobacteraceae; genus Bradyrhizobium; species Bradyrhizobium viridifuturi. The sequence goes on along the minus strand of NZ_LGTB01000018.1, from coordinate 24,455 downwards.
CGTTGAGCGGCTTCAGCGGCAGGTGGCGTTCGGCAAGCCCCTGCAGTCGCAGCGGCGCATCGAGCTTGGCCCATTCGGCGCGCAGGGTGGCGATCGCGTTGCGCTGCTCGCGGATCTCGGCATTGAGCTGCAGCACGCGCTCGACCCGCGCGGTCGATTCCATCTTGATGCGGTAGACATAGGACGCCGCGAAGATCAGCATGCCGATGACGAGGAGATGGAGAAGGCGCATCGTCAGCCTCCCCGCTTCAGGTCGGCGAGACGCGGCCAGGACGGCAAATCGTCCTCCGCATGCGCGGGCGCTGCGGTGCGTTCGGCGGCGCGCAGCTTGGCCGAGCGGGCGCGCGGATTGGCCGATATCTCGGCCTCTCCGGGCACAACCGGGCGCTTGGTCAGGATTTGAAAGCTCGGCGCGGCCTGCGCGACCTCGGGCAGATGCCGCGACCCGGCCGCGACCTTGCCGCGTTCGCCGAGGAAAATCTTCACGATGCGGTCTTCCAGCGAATGGAACGAGACCACGGCGAGCCGGCCGCCCGGCTTCAGCACGCGCTCGGCCGCCGCGAGCGCCAAATAGAGCTCGTCGAGCTCTTCATTGACGAAGATGCGCAGCGCCTGAAAGGTCCGCGTCGCCGGATGGATCTCGTTCGGCTTGGCGCGCACGACTTTCGCAACGATGTCGGCAAGCGCATCCGTCGTCGTGATCGGCGCATCCTTGCGCGCGGCGACGATGGCACGCGCAACGCCGCGCGAATGGCGCTCCTCGCCGAAGATGTAGATGATGTCGGCGAGCTGCTTTTCGGTCGCGGTCGCGACCACCTCGGCCGCGGTCGGGCCGCTCTGGCCCATCCGCATGTCGAGCGGTCCGCCCAGACGAAACGAAAAGCCGCGCTCGGCCTGATCGAGCTGCATCGAAGAGACGCCGACATCCATCACGACGCCGTCGACCCTATCCACGCCCTGCGCGGCACAGACCTCGGCGAGTTCGGAGAAGCGGTCCTCGACCAGCGTCAGCCGGCCGCCGGCACCGTCGACCAGATCGAAGCCGCCCGCAATCGCCGTACGGTCGCGGTCGATGCCGATCACGCGCGCCTCAGCGACATCGAGAATCATGCGGCTGTAGCCGCCGGCGCCGAAAGTCGCGTCGACATAGATGCCGCCGGCGCGGGGCGCGAGATACGCGACCGCCTCGCGGCCCAGCACCGAAATATGACGCGGCGCGCGCTCGCTCATGCGCGGTCCCCGGGCAGGGCCGCGTAACTGGCATGCAAGCTGGCTGCGCGCCGATCCATTGCGTCTCGAATCCTCGCTGGAGCCCGTGCCGTTCCGGCGAAAATGCCGCCGCGTGATGACAGCGCCAACTCCCCTCCTCGGCCGCAAATCCTGATATCCGACCGGAATTTGGAGGGTTTCCATGGGATTTCGCGCAAACAGCGGGGCTCAGCGTCCTGTGGCCGTCCCCCGAAACCGGTTCGGCACTTCACCTCTCAGTAACGGCACTTAACGTTAAGAAAACGTTGACGATCGGTTAGCAGAATCGCGCGACTTTGATCCGCTTTCGAGTGGTAGCCTCGGCTTTTGCTTCGGGCATCATCGCACGGGCATCTTGCAGCCGATGGAACCCGAGAGGCCGATTGCGCGGCCCCGCACGGTAAAGGAATAGTAAACGCCTATTTGTTTATCCATATGTCAAAATGCTTTCTCCAGGTTTGGGTTTGAGTGATTCGTATGGCTTCTGGTTCGTCCTCGTCCGGCAACGCTGATCCGAAGCGTCAGCGCGTCCTTCCTGTTCCGAAGGGCGTGGCCGACGTGAAGACGTTCACACCGGATTCCTCTGTTGCCTCCGACGTGATCCCGTCGGTCAATTTCGGCGACCGCGCGGGCGACCGGCAGCCCGACATGATCTTGCTGCATTACACCGGCATGCCCGATGTGGAGGGCGCGATCGCCCAGCTCTGCACCGCCGGCACCGAGGTCTCGGCGCACTACATCGTGCTCGAGGACGGCCGCATCGTGCAGTGCGTACCGGAGAGCAAGCGCGCCTGGCACGCCGGCGTCTCGGCCTGGGCCGGCGAGGAGGACATCAATTCCTGCTCGATCGGCGTCGAGATCGTCAATCGTGGCCACGATTGGGGTTATCCCGACTTCCCGCTGCGCCAGATCGCGGCCGTCATCGCGCTGTGCCGCGGCATCATGCTTCGTCGCAATGTGGTCTCGCATCGCGTGCTCGGCCATTCCGACGTGGCGCCGGGGCGCAAGAAGGATCCCGGCGAGAAATTCCCGTGGCACTCGCTGGCCAATTCCGGCGTCGGGCACTGGGTGCAGCCGGCGCCGATCGTGCGCGGCGACGCGCTGCAACTCGGTGCGATCAGCGATGCCGTCTCCAACATGCAGGCCGCGTTCCGCCGTTACGGCTACAACATCCCGACCAACGGCAAGTTCGACGGCCCGACCATGGAGGTCGTCACCGCCTTCCAGCGCCACTTCCGCCCCGAGCGCGTCGACGGGATCGCCGACCGTTCCACCATGGCGACGTTGTACGCGCTGCTCGAGTCCCTGCCGCCGGACGCAGCGAAGGCTGCCGCGGCCGCATCGAAATAGCGCCGATTTTTCCCTGATTGCAGCGCGCAAACAGGAACTTTTCGCCACGTGCGGTTTTCTTCGTTGGGGCGCTCTGAGTGGAGATTCGTCCATGTTCAAAGCACTCATCGCGGGAGCTGTCGCCGTTGGCCTGATCGCCGCGCCGGCAGCCGCTATGACGACCCAAGGCAAGTCCACGTCGTCCATGCACAAGACCCACAAGGTCCATCACGCACAGAAGAAGATGGCACCCGGCACCACGACCGGCATGTCGAGTGGAACGACGACCGGGCAATCGACCGGTGGCGCCAAGGCCAAGACCGGGTACTGAGCACGTTCCTTTACAAGCAGCGCACGAGATGAGGTGACGTCACCCCATCTCGGCGATGCGGCGCGCATAGAGCCGCCGCAGCGGCTCCAGTTGTGTCGCGGCGGTGGCCGCAAGATACGCCTGCCGCGCTTCGTCGTTGCGGCCGAGGCGGCGTAGCAGGTCGGCGCGCACCGCGGGCAGCTGGTCGTATCCCTTCAGGGTTCCGCGCGCGTCGAGCGCATCGATCAGATCGAGCGCGCGCGCCGGGCCGTCGACCATCGACACCGCAGCGGCGTGATTGAGCTCGATCACCGGCGACGGGCTGATGCGCAGCAGCACCTCATAGAGACCGGCGATCTGCGGCCAATCGGTATCCTCATAGCTCGGCGCACGTGCATGCAGCGCGGCGATCGCCGCCTGCACCGCATAGGATTGCGGCCGGCCCGGCATTTGCAGCGCCTCCTCGACCAGCCTGACACCGTCGGCGATCTGCCTTACATCCCACAGCGAACGGTTCTGCTCCTCGAGCAGCACGATGTCGCCGCCGGCGGTCTGCCGGCCGGCGCGGCGCGCATCGTGCAGCAGCATCAGCGCCAACAGGCCCTTGATCTCGCCGCGCGCCGGAATCAGCCCATCGAGCAGCCGCGCCAGCCGGATCGCCTCGCGCGCAAGATCGGGCCGCATCAGATCCTCGCCGGCGGTCGCGGCATAGCCTTCGGTGAAGACGAGATAGATCACCGCGAGCACGCCGGTGAGGCGCGGCTCTAGTGCCTCGCGCTCCGGCACCTCATAGGGAATGCCGGCGAGCTTGATCTTCTGCTTGGCGCGCAACAGGCGCTGCGCCATGGCATCCTCGCTCACCAGGAAGGCGCGCGCGACCTCAGCCGTCGTCAGCCCGCACACCGTGCGCAGGGTCAGCGCAACCTGCACCTCGGCGGCAAAGGACGGATGGCAGCAGGTGAAGATCAGCCGCAGCATGTCGTCGTCGAGCGTCGCATCGGCCGGCTCGGGCGATGCCTCCGCATCCAGCAACAATTGATGCGTAAGCTCCTGCTGCTTGCCGCGAAACGTCACCGCGCGGCGGACGCGGTCGATCGCCTTGTTGCGCCCGACATTGACCAGCCAGGCGCGCGGATTGGCTGGGAAATCACCGATCGGCCAGCGCTGCAACGCGACTGCGAAGGCATCCTGAAGCGCATCCTCGGCCAGATCGAAATCGCCGACGAGGCGGATCAGCGTGGCGAGCGCCCGGCCCGCCTCGTCGCGAAACACTCTTTCGATCTGGCTCGGGGTCATGACCATCGATCGTTGCGCAGCGGCCGCGCCGGGCGACAGCGGCCGCTGTGTCCATCGGAGATGACGGCGCTATCGCGGGTTATCGTAGATCATGACAGGCCTGACTTCGATCGAGCCGGTCTTGGCGCCGGGAATCCGTGCCGCGAGGCCGAGCGCAGTGTCGAGATCCTTGGCCTCGACCAGATAGTAGCCGCCGAGCTGTTCGCGGGTTTCGGCGAACGGCCCGTCGGTCGTCAGCGTCTTGCCGTCACGGACCCGCACCGTGGTCGCGGTCGACACCGGCTGCAGCCCGTCGCCGGCCTTGAAGTGCCCGCTCTGGATGATGGACTGGGTGTAGGCGCCGTACTCCGCCGTCACCGCCTTGCGGTCGTCGGCATTCAGGCGGCCATATTCCGCGTCGCTCCGGTAGATCAGCAAAAGGTACTGCATCTCATCTCTCCTCTTGATCGGCTGGATCGCCGACACCCAGTCGAACGGGCGGCAGGCGGGACGACATCTTCAGGATAAATTATTTTGGCGGGCTTGGCGGGGGGCTAATCCGGCTTGACGGGACCGCCCGAAACGCCCATGCCATGGACGTCAGTCGGCCGGACGGCCGCTCCCGCTGGTGCCGAAAGGCCGCGGGGGAGGAAAGTCCGGGCTCCATCGACATGCGGTGCCGGATAACGTCCGGCGGGGGCGACCCCAGGGAAAGTGCCACAGAGAACGAACCGCCCGCTTCGGCGAGGTAAGGGTGAAAAGGTGCGGTAAGAGCGCACCGCGTTTCCGGCAACGGAGACGGCATGGCAAACCACACCGGGAGCAAAACCGAATAGGGACGGCAACGCGGTTAGTTCGCGCATGCGCGATAACACCGCAGGGCGATGTCAGGCCCGCTGTCCGGGTAGGTTGCTCGAGGCAAGGTGCAAACCTTGTCCCAGAGGAATGGCCGTCGCGTACCATTCGAAAGAATGGTGCCCTACAGAACCCGGCTTACAGGCCGGCTGATATTTTGGAGTATGAGGGGCTCGGCGCAGCACGCCGGGCCCCTCGCCATATCCGGCACCACAATCGCGCCTCATCTGCTAGACTGGCTGCTTCGTGGAGGATCGCAGATGGATCTTCAGAAGATCATGGCGAAGGCCCGAGACGTCGCCAAGAGCAGCGGCACGATCACGACCGAACAACTCAACGGGATGTGTCCCAACAATATGGAGCCCGAAGATATCGCGGCTCTCTTTGCGGCTTTGCGGACTGAGGGGATTCGCCTCAAGGACGACGAAGCAGGAAAGTAGGGCCGCTCGCTGGAACCGGACGTGTGCTTCTGCCCAGGATTCAAGAAAATCAAAGGGAGGAATGGTAATGTCGGTCGCCTGCAAGTTCGAGCGCAGCATTCTCAACCACGAAGAATATGAAGCAATCCGCCTGACGCATCATCCCGCCATCTATGACGTCGAGGTGGCTGAGCTCGAGGCGATGCGGCCCCGCTTGCGCAAGATGCGTGACAAGGAGCGAACGGTCGGCCGGCACAAGCAGCGCGAGAGCCGCGGCAAGGCCGACGCGCGCGGGACGAGCTTTCCGGGAACCGCCGCGCATGCGTCCGAGCGAAAGCAGGTCTTCGCGGCTGCGCTGAAGCGGGTAAACACGGAGCTCAGGCGTCAGCACAATCTGGCGGCCCGGACCGCGCATGTCGAAGCGGCCCGAAAAGCCTCGCGCTGCACCGGGCCGCGAACTTCACGACCCATCCACCGGCCGGAGCCACCGCGAGCGAAGGCATGGCGCCGAAGCCGAGCGAACGCCGTAGAAAAATCATTGCAGGCGCGAAAATCGGGCGGGTGTCGCAGTCGACGAAGGTCGCTCAGGCCGTGCGCGACGCGCGGGGGGCATGACCTGAACAAGCGGACCTGATTGATTCCGGGACGATGTTTCGCATGTCCCGGAATGGCGGCTCGTCAGGAAACGATCTCTTGCAGCAACGCCATCAGCGCCTCGGGCGCGGTGACGTTCGGCGAGTGGCTGGCATCGATCTCAAAGTAGCGCCAGCCGGCCTCATGCTTCGTGCGTTCAGCAAACTGGCCGAACGTATCCGCCGGTGGGATGCGGGTGGCGTAGATGTAGCTGCGCGGCAGATTGGTCTCGCCGCGATTCAACAGCAATTTCTGCTCGAAGCATTTGATCGGCATCGCGACGCGGCGCGCGCTGAGCCACTCGACGTCCGCGGGGGACGTATCCGGTGGCGTCTGCATCGGTGGAATGCGCCAGCCATCGCCAGTGCGCGCAGCCTCGCGCATGCTCGCGATAGCGACTTCGTTGAGATCGAACAGCGACTGGCCGTCGCGCGGCACGAAGGCGTCGATGTAGATCATCTGCGCGACGCGCTCGCGCACCCGGTCGGCGACGCCGGTCGCGACCATGCCGCCATAGGAATGGCCGACCAGCACGATGTCGCGCAGGTCTTCGTATGAAATGACGTTGAGCATGTCGTTGATATGGGCATCCAGGTCGAGCCCTTGATGCGCGAGGTGCGCGCGATCGCCGAGCCCGGTGTAGCTCGGCGTGACGAGCCGATGCCCGGCGGCCTGCATCAAGGGATGCATCTTCTTCCACGCCCACCCTGCCGACCAGGCGCCGTGACAGACCAGAAAGGTTTTTCGCGAATTCGCAGTCATGGCCACGCTTCCATTCCGATTATCGTTGATGAGCCGCGATTTTGAAGTGTACCCACAGCCATCGTCGTGTAAACGTCCCGGCAACGATCATAAGAACGAGATGAGGATGACCCCGGCGAGCTACGCCATCCTGTTCTTCGGCGCGCTTGCGGGCGGTTTCGTCTCCGGTCTCGCCGGCTTCGGCACCGCGCTGATGGCGCTCGGCATCTGGCTCTATGTGCTGCCGCCGACGCTTGCGGTGCCGCTGGTGCTGGTGTGCTCGGTCATCGCGCAGATTTCCACGCTGCCGTCGATCTGGAAGACGATCGATTTCCGCCTGGTCTGGCCGTTCGTCATCTGCGGTCTCGCCGGCGTACCGATCGGCATCCTGCTGATCGCCCGCGCCGACCCCGACGTGTTCAAGCTGACGATCGGCGTCTTCCTGCTGGTGTTTCCGACCCTGCTGTTCCTGCAACGCAAGCCGATGTCAATTTCGTTCGGCGGCAAATGGGCCGACGGCGCGATCGGATTTGCCGGCGGCATCCTCGGCGGCCTCGCCGGACTGTCCGGCCCGCTGCCGATCCTGTGGGCGAGCGTACGCGGCTGGGGCAAGCAGCAGCGCCGCGGCGTGTTCCAGATCTTCAATTTCACCATTCTGGCCGCCGCGCTGCTGGTCCAGATCGCAAGCGGGTTGGTGACAACAGAGCTGATCTGGCTCGTCGCCTGCGCCTTTCCGGGAACGCTGCTCGGCGCCTGGCTCGGCTCCCGGCTCTATCACGCGCTCAGCGACCGCAATTTCTCCGACGTCGTGCTGCTGCTGCTGTTCCTGTCCGGCGTGGCGCTGGTGTGGAATGGGCTGGCGCCGCGATGATCAACCGCCGTCGCACAGAGCCGGTCATCCGACCGGCTCAAGACCAACGCGCTCCGGAGTGGCTTCCCGCGCCGGCGGCGCGAGCCGCCTGCTGAATTCGCGACGCAGCAACCACAAGCTCAGACCAGCCTGCAGCCACGTCGACACGATCGACAGATACCACACGTGCTCGATCCGGAAGCCGGGCCGCGTCGAGAGCCAGATCACCGGCACCGCATAGGCGAAGAGGCGCACGAACGAGCTCAGCAGCACTGGCCGGGTGTTGCCGAGGCCCTGGAACATGCTGTTGCAAGTAAAGACCAGGCCCTGCGCTACCAGATTCATGGAGACGAAGTGCAGGAACTGGGCAGCGACCGCCATGGTCTCGCGATCGTTCGAGAAGCCGTCGAGCAACAGCCCCGGCTTCCACTGCGCGAGGATCGTGATCGCGATCATGACGACGGTGCCAATCGACACCGCCTTGATGAAGGTCTCCCGCACGCGCCCAGCATTGCCGGCGCCGAAATTCTGACCGGCGATCGGGCCGGCGGCGAGCGCGACCGCCAATGCCGGCATCTGGATCAGGCCGAGCACGCGCGTCCCGATGCCGAAGCCGGCCTGGGCCGCCGGGCCGAAATCGCGCAGCACGTAGTAGATCACGCCCATCCAGGCAAAGATCAGTGCGAACTCGCCGCCGGCGGGCAGGCCGACATTGAAGATGCGCGTCCACTGGCGGAGTCGCGGGCGCCACTGCGCGGGATCGAACCCGACATAGCGCTCCAGCTTGCGGAAATACGCGAACAACATCAGCACGCCGATGAGGACGGCGATCGAACTTGCCAGACCCGCGCCGGCAACGCCGAACGCATGACCGGTGCCCCAGCCCGCGATCAGCACCGGCGCCAGCGCGATGTTGATGATGACCGCGACCGCCTGCACCAGCATGCTGGGCCGCACGATCCCGGTCGCCCGCAGCGCTGACGCCATCACCTGAATGAGGAATTGCAGCGCCAGCGCCGGCATGAACCACAACAGATAAGTGGTGCCCGCATCGACAGTGGCCTGGTCGGCCGCGATCGAACGCATATAGGGGCGCGACAGCACAGCGCCGGCGCCGAGCGTCAACAGCCCGCACAGCACCGAGAGCACGATCGACTGATTGAACACCAGGTTGGCGTCGGCGCGGTCCTTGCGGCCGACGGCATGCGCGATCAGCGCGACGGTGCCGACGCCCAGCACCTGCATCAGCGCGTTGACGAGAAAGCCCGCATTGCCCGCTGCCGCCACGCCCGCAACGGCGGCATCGCCAAGACCCGCCACGAAGTAGAGGTCGACCAATTGGCAGATCATGATCGTGATCATGCCGACCACGATCGGGGGCGCCATGGTCAATATGTGGCCCACGACGGAGCCGCGCGTAAGGTCCTTCATATCAATTCCATTCTCAAAATCGATTGTCGTATCGATTCCGGCGCGTGGCTGGCAGACACCTCCATCAGCCACGCGCCATCGCTCTACTCCGCCGCCGCGACCTCGCCGAACTCGGTCGCCTGCCGCTCGAACAGGCCGCGGTAGATGCCGCCCGGACGCGCCGCCAGCACCTCATGCGTGCCCTGCTCGACGATCTCGCCGCGATCGAACACCAGGATGCGATCCATGCTGCGCACGGTCGACAGCCGGTGCGCGATCACGATCGAGGTGCGGCCCTTCATCAGCCGCTCCATCGCCTGCTGGATCAGCGCCTCGGATTCCGAATCCAGGCTCGAGGTCGCCTCGTCCAGGATCAGGATCGGCGCATCCGCCAGGAAGGCGCGCGCCAGCGCCACGCGCTGCCGCTCGCCGCCCGACAGCTTGACGCCGCGCTCGCCCACCAGCGTGCCGTAGCCTTTCGGCAGCCGCATGATGAAGTCGTGCGCATTGGCGAGCCGCGCTGCCTGCTCGATCGCCTCCATGCCGGCACCGGGCCGGCCATAGGCGATGTTCTCCGCCAGCGTACGGTGAAACAGGATCGGCTCCTGCTGCACGATCGCGATCTGGCTGCGCAGCGACTGCTGCGTCGCCTTGGCGATATCCTGACCGTCGATCAGGATCTTGCCACCGGAGACATCGTAAAGCCGCTGCACCAGCTTGACGAAGGTCGTCTTCCCGGAGCCGGAGCGCCCGACCAGGCCGACGCGTTCGCCGGCGTCGATGTCGATCGACAGTCCGTCATAGAGCGGCCGGCGATGGCCGCCATAGTGGAACGTGACGTCGTCGAACACGATGCGGCCGCCCTGGATATCGATCGTCCTGGCATCACCGGCATCGATGATGCCGAGCGGCTCGCCATGGATCTGCACCAGCTCCTCCATGTCGTTCACCGAACGCTGCAGGTTGTTGATGTGCATCCCGACATCCCGCAAATAGGCGTGGATGATGTAGTAGCTGGTCAGCACATAGGTGACGTCGCCCGGCGTGGCGGCACCCTGCGCCCACAGCAGGATCGCACCGCCGACCACCGAGGCGCGGAAGCACAACAGCACCAGCAGCTGCGCCGTCGAGGTGCGGTTGTAGCGGAACCAGGTGCGCTGCACCCGCCGGCCCCAGCGGCTGATTACGCCGTCCAGCCGCGTGTCCTCGCGCGATTCAGCACCGAACGACTTCACCACCGCATTGCAGGTCAAGGCGTCGGCCAGCGTGCCGCCGACCTTGGTGTCCCACGCATTGGAGACACGCGCGGCCGGCGCGACGTAGCGCACCTGGAACACCATGGTCATCGCGACATAGATCACTGAACCGATGGCAATCACCGCACCGAGCTGCGGCCAGTGCAGCCCCAGCAGGATCATCGAGCCGACCAGCACGACGAGCGACGGCAACAGCGCCATCAGGATGGTGTCGTTCAACAGGTCGAGCGCCCACATGCCGCGCGTGATCTTGCGCACGGTGGAGCCGGCGAACGAATTGGCGTGCCAGTCGGTCGAGAAGCGCTGCACGCGCATGAAGGCCTGCTGCCCGATATCGGACATCATCTTCAACGTGAACGGCACGATGGTCTCGATGCCGATCAGCCGCAGCAGCACCGATAGCGCACCGAGGCCGACGATGGCGCCGAACGCCAGCATCGCCGCATGGCGTGCGACGGCGTCGGTGGCGCCCGCGGTCAGCGCGTCGACCAGATGGCCTGAAAATACCGGCATGAACAGGTCGGCCGCGGTGGCGCCGAGGAAGCCCGCCGTCACGATCGACGCGCGGAACGGCTGTTCCAGCCAATGGCGAAACACGAAGGGAAGCACGATCCGGATCGCGGCCGGTCGCTTGGTCGTTAGAGAGCTCATGGCACATCCCGGCCACGCATACGCTGCGCCGGCCGGCTCCATCTGGGGCAACGCGCGGACGGAATCCGGCCGCAGACGTCGCTGAAAACAATCGGTAACGTGTTGGGAAGTTGGATGATCGGGCATTCAGCCCGATCAGCGCTGGGACCTAATGCGCGAGGGCGCCCAGCAGAATCGACGCGGGCGCACGGTCTGCGAAACAAACGACATCATGTGCATCTCCCCGGTTCGTGAAAGGATGGCGCTGCTTATAAATGCATCACGCGCGATTGGCAAGATGACAAGCGCGTGAGTGCGGCAATGTGTCGGCGATGCAACGCTCTGCACGCGAACCGGCGAAGCAGATGGGCTCAATGCGCGTCGCCGCCGCCTGCGGTCATCGACGGCGGCTTGTTGACGAACAGCACCAGCAGGCTGAGCCCGACATAGAACAGCGACAGCATGAAGAAGGCGTCGCCATAGCTCATCACCTGCGCCTGGCGGTGCACGAGCTGCGACAGCTGCTTCATTGCCATGGTGGTGGCATCGCCCATGCCCTGCAGGCGCTGGGCGAAATTGTTGAGGGTTTCGACCGCGGTCGCATTGCCCCAGGTGACACGATCCTGCAGCCGCGAGATGTGCAGGTCGGTGCGGTTGTTGAGCGCTTCGTTGATCACGGCGAGCCCGACCGCGCCGCCGAGATTGCGCATCAGGTTGAACAGCCCGGAGGCGTTCTTGACGCGGTCCTGCGGCAGCGTCGCGAGTGCGATGTTGTTGGTCGGCACCATCGCGCACATCATGCCGATGCCGCGCAGGATCTGCGGCACCAGTAGTTCGTAGAAATCGTACTCGCGGGTGATCCAGGTCATCTGCCAGGAGCCGAGCGCGAAGGTGACGAGGCCGAAGGCGATGATGTAGCGCAGATCGACCTTCTGCATCAGCCGGCCGACCACCGGCGCCATGAAGAACATCGTCATGCCGGAGATGAACATGGTCTCGCCGATCATCAGCGCGCTGTAGCCGCGGATCTCGGCGAGATAGCGCGGATAGACGTAGGTCAGGCCATATAACCCGATGCCGATGCAGAACTGCAGCACGCAGCCGACCGCGAAGTTGCGGTTGGAGAAGGCATAGAGGTCGACGATCGGCTCCTCCGCGGTCAGCACCCGCCAGAAGAAGGCGACCGCCGAGACGAAGCCGATCGCGGCGCAGACCGCCACCGACGTGTCCTGCAGCCATTCATATTGCGGGCCTTCCTCCAGCACATATTCGAGCGAGCCGAGGAAGCCGCCCATGAAGATCAGGCCCCACCAGTCGAAGCGATCGAGCAGCGCGAAGTTCGGCTGGTCGAAATCGACCAATATCAGCACACCGGTCGTGATGATGACGCCGGGCACGATGTTGATGAAGAACAGCCAGTGCCACGACATCAGATCGGTGATGTAGCCGCCGACGGTCGGGCCCACGGTCGGCGCCAGCGTCGCGACCAGCCCGATGATCGGCGCCACGATGTAGAACTTGGAGCGCGGGAAGATGGTGTAGGCCGAGGCGAACACGGTCGGGATCATGCCGGCGCCGAGGAAGCCCTGCAGCGCGCGCCACAGGATCATCTGCTCGATCGAGGAGGCAAAGCCGCACAGCAGGCTCGACACGGTAAAACCGAACGCAGAGATCGCAAACAACAGCCTTGTGCCGAGCGCGCGCGACAGGAAGCCGGACAGCGGGATCGCGATCACCTCGGCGATCAGATAGGCGGTCTGCACCCACGACACTTCGGTCGACGACGCCGACAGGCCGGCCTGGATCTCGGTGAGCGAGGCCGAGACGATCTGGATGTCCAGGATCGACATGAACATCCCGAACACCATGATGATGAAGGCGACCACCCGCTTGGGCTGGAGCCGCTCGGTCTCCGAAGCGCCGGTCATCATCGAAGGCGAAGCAGTGGTCGCGTCGGCCATGGGCTCATCAGGCTCCGAGCCTTGGACAGCGTCCGAGGCTGCAAGACATCACTGCGGATGGATCATCATCGGCGAGTCGAGGTCGGTATCGGCGTCGGCATCGGCCGCACCTTCGCGGGTGTCGACCGTGGTGTAGACCGACATGCCGGCGCGCAGCAGGCCCTGCCTGGCGACGCTGTTCGGCACGCGGATGCGGACCGGCAGGCGCTGCACGATCTTGGTGAAGTTGCCGGTCGCGTTGTCGGGCGGCAGCAGCGTGAACACCGAGCCTGCCGCCGGCGAAATGCTGTCGACGATGCCGGTGAACTTGCGGAAACCGTAGGCGTCGACCTTGATCGTCACCCGCTGCCCGGTGCGAATGCGCTTGAGCTGGGTCTCTTTATAGTTGGCGTCGATGAAGACACCATCGAGCGGCACCACGTTGCCGAGCCGCTGACCGACATTGATGTAATCGCCGGTGTTGACCAGGCGGTTGGAGAAGGTGCCGTCGACCGGCGCGCGCACCTGGGTGAAATCGAGGTCGCGCTCGGCCTTGGCGAGCTGGGTCTGCAATTCGGCGAGCTGGGCGCGGGCCTCGGCCTGCTGCGCCTTGGTCACCTCGACATTGTCCTTGGCGGCGTCATAGGCCGCCTGCGCCGAGCGCACCGCTGCCGCGCCCTGGTCACGGCCAGCTTCGGACACTTCGAAGGTGGCACGCGAGGCAAAGCCCTTGGTGCTGAGCGCCTGCTGACGATCGTAATCGAGATCGGCGCGCTTCAGGCCGGCCTGGGCGGAGACGAGCTGCGCCTGCGCCTGCTCAACCGAGCTGACCGCGGCCGCAACCTGGCGGCCGATGCGCTCGATGGTCGCCTGCTGCGTCCCGATCCGGGTGCGGGCGGCATCGACCGCGATGCGATAGTCGCCGTCATCGATCCGGAAGATCACATCGCCGGCGCGCACCAGCGCATTGTCGCCTGGCAGGATCGCCGCGATGTGGCCCGCGACGCGCGCGCCGAGCATGGTGTTGTTGGCGCGCACATAGGCGTCGTCGGTCGAGATGTAGAAGCGACCGACCATCAGGTAATAGGCGGCATAGCTTGCGGCCGCGATCGCGAGCAGGCCGACAATGCCCATCAACACGAATCTGCGCTTGCCGGATTTCGGCGCAGCGGTGGTGGGCGAGGCCGCCGGCTGCTCGGGTGCAGACGCGGGCGGCGTTTCAGCGGGACGTTTGTCGGCGGGACCTTTGGCTTCAAGCCCTTTGGCTTCGTCGCCCCTCGCCTGCTCGCCGGGATCGGCCAATGCGTCGCGCGCCATCGCGTCCCCGGCGACCTCAGGCCCGGAACGAACAATGCGTGCAGCCTGATCCCGTGCTGCGGCCATAGCCGAGGCTCCCCACAATTAATGTTGATGCCCGCAATGGCTGAAAGAGAGCCGTGCGGCGCATCGTCACTCCCTCCAATACCATTGACCGAACGGTTCGGTCAATCTATATTCCCACCCGGCGGATTATAATGGTTCGATTCTCCCGTTGGTTCATTCCGGGTTGAGTTCTTTCGCGAGAAGCTAAATCAATGGTTGCAGCCCCCCGAACCTCGCTCCAGGCCGTCGGCGAGGAAGAATCGTCGAAACGCCGCCAGATCCTGGACGGCGCCCGTAAGGTATTCCTGGAGCTCGGCTTCGATGGCGCCAGCATGGGCGAGATCGCCCGCGCCGCCGCCGTCTCCAAGGGCACGCTCTACGTGTACTTCCCCGACAAGGCCGGACTGTTCGCGGCGATCGTCGAGGAGGAGAAGCTCGAGCAGGGCAAGGTCGCCTTCAACTTCGATCCGGCGCGCGACGTCGACACCACCCTCCCCGAATTCGGCCGCGCCTATGTTGCCTTGCTATGCCGGCCGGGCGGCGGCTCGGCGATCCGCACCGTGATGGCGATCGCCGAGCGGATGCCCGAGCTCGGCAGCCGGTTCTACACTCACGTGATCGCCCACACCGTCGACCGCTTCGCCGCCTATCTGGAGGCGCGCGCCGCGCTCGGTGAACTCGTCATGGAGGACACCCAGCTTGCGGCCTGGCAGTTCATGCAGATGTGCCAGGCGACGCTGTTCCAGGCATTCATCTTCCAGGCCAATCCGTCGCCCTCGCCGGAGCGGATCGCGACCGTCGTCGACAGCGCAACGCGCGTGTTCTTTGCAGCGTATCGGCCGAAGGTTGATCGGTAACGCAGAAGACGCGGCCATCCCTACCGTCGTCATTGCGAGCCAACGGGTCGCGCGAACGCGCGCCCGATGACAGGCTCCGCGAAGCAATCCATACGCGCAGAGATGGATGCTTCGTCGCTATCGCTCATCGCAATGACGGGGACGCATTGGCGCGCTACCATGGCGAGTGCGACGCCAATTCGAGGTGATCATCCGCCATGAACGACCTCACCATCCGACAGATGCGGCCGGACGAGATTCCGCTTGCGATCGACTGGGCAGCAGCGGAGGGGTGGAATCCCGGACTTGCCGATGCGCCCAGCTTCGCCGCCGAGGATCGGCGAGCTCGAGGGGCGGCCCGCAGCGGTGATCTCCTGCGTCAATTACGGCGCGCAATTTTCCTTCCTCGGCTTCTACATCGTGCGTCCGGATCTGCGCGGTCGTGGCCATGGCCTGAAGATCTGGAATGCGGCCATCGCGCATGCGCGCCCGCGCGTGATCGGGCTCGATGGCGTGGTGGCGCAGCAGGCGAACTACCAAAAGTCCGGCTTCGCGCTCGCTTACGCCAATGTGCGCTACGGCGGCACGGTCGCAGCGCCCCCACCACCAAGCGGGCGTGTCGTCGCGCTGACCGACGTGCCGATGGCGCTGGTCGAGGCCGATGACGCCACCGTGTTTCCGGCGTCGCGTCCGGCGTTCCTGCGCGCCTGGATCAGCACACCAGGACATGTCGGACGCGCGCTGCTGCGCGACGGCAGGCTGGCCGGCTGGGGCGTGGTCCGTCCGTGCCGCACCGGCCGCAAGATCGGTCCGCTCATTGCCGACGACCGCGCGGATGCCGAGGCCATTGTGGCAGCTTTGCTCGCGAGCGCAGGCGGCGGCGACATCTTCCTCGATGTCCCGGCGGTCAATCGCGACGCCGTCGCGCTGGCGCAAGGCCTCGGGCTCTCACCCGTGTTCGAGACAGCACGGATGTACACTGGCGCGATCGCGCCGTTGCGGATCGATCGCGTGTTCGGCGTTACGACGTTCGAACTCGGCTAGCGCTGCGGTTCTGAACGAACCGCAGCGCTTCCAAGTCTAGTTCGCCGCCGCGTTGACCTTCGGCGCAGTGACGTTGTCCTGCTCCAGCTCCTCGGACAGTCCGGCGAACCGGCGCAGCGCCTTCGCCATCTTCACGCGGCCGGCGACGCCGGTGATGATGACATCGACCATCACGAACGACGAGTGGAAGTGGCCGTTGCCCTTGAGCTGCTCGACCTTGACGCCGGCTTTGGCGAGCGCGTCGCCATAGGCATTCCCCTCATCACGCAGCGGATCGAACTCCGCGGTCGCGATGAACGCCGGCGGCAGGCCTTCGAGCTTGCCGCGCAGCGGCGCGACGCGCGGATCGGTGCGGTCGGCCGGAGAGCAGTACAGGTCCCAGAACCAGAACATCAGGCCGCGGGTCAGGAAGTAGCCGGCCGCGTTGTCGACATAGGACTGCCGGTCGAACGAGGAGTCGGTGACCGGGCAGATCAGGAGCTGGCCTGCGATCTCCGGCCCGCCGCGATCGCGCGCCAGCTGGCAGGTGACGGCCGCGATGTTGCCGCCAGCGCTCCAGCCCGCGACCAGCACCGGCCCTGCCCTGCCGCCGAGCTCGGCGGTATGAGCGGCGATCCAGCGCGTCGCCGCATAGCCGTCCTCGGCTGCAGCCGGGAAGCGATGCTCGGGCGCGTGGCGATAGCCGACGCTGACGATGATCATGCCGGTGCGCCGGCACAGATCGCGGCAGAACGGATCGTCCGACAGCTCGTCGCCGAGCACCCAGCCGCCGCCGTGGAAATACACCACGATCGGATGCGGCCCCGGCGTCGCCGGCCGGTACAGCTTGTAAGGCAGCGGGCCGTCTGCGCCCTGCAGCAGGCCGGTGCCGACCTCGCCGACCGGCCGCCCCGCCGGACGGCCCTTGTTGAACTCGGTGAGGAAGTCGCGCGCGCCCTGCGCGCCCATCGTCTCGATCGGCGGCAGGTTCATCTCGGCCAGCATGCCGAGCACCAGCCGCACGTCGGGCTGCAGGCGCACCACCTCGCCGTCATTGCACTGCTCGGCGACGCCGGGACCGGAGAGCCTGAAGCCAAGCATGCCGCGGCCGACCACCTCGTTGCAGATGCTGCGATACGGCCCGACGCCGCCGGTATAGGGCATCACGCCCTGCGGCTTGCCGGGCACGTTGGCGCCCGTGTACCAGGTGTTGGCGAGCCGATGCAGCGTCAGCGTCGCGCAATCGGCCATGTGGCGTTCCCAGCCGGCCTGCGCGGTGTCGGTGGCCTCCATCGTGGTGAAGCCGGCGTCGCGCAGCGCGGCGATGCGCTCGACCACCCAGTCGACATGCTGCTCGATCGAGACCGCCATGTTCGACAGCACCGACGGGCTGCCGGGACCGGTGATCATGAACAGATTGGGGAAGCCCGCGACGGTAACGCCGAGATAGGTCTGCGGTCCGTGCGCCCAGACATCCGACAGCGACTTGCCGCCGCGGCCGGTGATCGGATGCACCGCCATGATCGCGCCGGTCATCGCGTCGAAGCCGGTGGCGAACACGATGACGTCGACATCGAAGCTGCGCTTGTCGGTCGCGATGCCGCTGGCGGTGATCGCCTTGATCGGCTCCTGCCGCAGATTCACCAGCGTCACGTTGGGACGGTTGTAGGTCGCATAGTAATTGGTATCGAGGCAGGGCCGCTTGGCGCCGAACGGATGATCGTGCGGGGCCAGCGCCGCGGCGGTCTCCGGATCCTTGACCACGGCGCCGATCTTCTCGCGGATCAGGTCGGCGACCAGCCTGTTGCCGTCGACATCGACTGCCTGGTCCGCCCACAACTGGGTCAGGATGTGGACGAGGTCACCCGCCGCCCACGCCTTCTCGAACCGCTCGCGGCGCTCGGCATCGCTCAATTGCCAGCTCACCACGGTCTGCTGCGGATACGGCACGCCGGCCATCGACCAGCGCGCCTGCTCGCGATAGGCGGCGCGGTCGGTTTCGAAATAGGTCTTGCGGTCTTCCGGCGCCGGACCGTTGCCGGCGGGCAACGCGAAGTTCGGCGTGCGCTGGAACACGGTGAGCTGCGCGGCCTGCTCGGCGATCAGCGGGATCGACTGGATGCCCGACGATCCCGTGCCGATCACGGCGACGCGCTTGCCCTTGAGGTTGACGCCCTGATGCGGCCAGCGGCCGGTGAAATAGATCTCGCCCTTGAAGTCCTTGACGCCGTCGATCTCCGGCGGCTTCGGCGACGACAGGCAGCCGGTCGCCATGATGTAGTAGCGGCAAGAGACGCTGGCGCCGTTGTTGGTCGTGATCTGCCAGCGCGCGGTGGCGTCGTCCCAGGTCGCCTGCGTGACCTTGGTGCCGAACCTGATATCGCGGCGCAGATCGTAGCGGTCGGCGACGAAGCCGAGATAGCGCAGGATTTCCGGCTGGGTGGCGTATTTCTCCGACCAGGTCCATGCCTGATCGAGCTCGGGATCGAACGTGTAGCTGTAGTCGATGGTCTGGATGTCGCAACGCGCGCCGGGATACCGGTTCCAGTACCAGGTGCCGCCGACATCGGCGCCCTCTTCGAGCGCAACCGCCGAGAAGCCCGCCTTGCGCAGCCGATGCAGCAAATAAAGACCGGCGAAACCGGCGCCGACGACCGCGACGTCGACTTGCTGCGTCGTTCCGCTGTGCTTGGAGTCCGAAGCGCGTGCTGCAACTGCTGCGTCTGGCATGCCATTCCTCCCGTATGTTTTGATTTTGCAGAAGGCTAGTCCTGTGCTTTCGGTTTGTCATCACGACAAACGCAATCTGAGGTCGCCGCAATTGTGACGCGCGCGGCCTGGAACGAGACGCGCAGCGCTTAGACACAAGTGGCTTGCCGCAAGGTTGCGGCGACGCTGCGACAACGGCGAAGGAAGCGAGTGCGCGAAGCCAGATCCGACATCCTGTGACGGCAGGAACGGCGCCGCACATCCCCGTGTCTCCCGGCCTAGTGCGCAATTGCGCACTAGGCCGGAACGACTTCGAATGTTTGGAGCCGCCAACGAATCATAGACTGGCTGCCCCGGGGATGACGGGTTTGCTGGTCGCCTCAGATCGACCGCATCAGACCGCCATCGACACGGATGTTCTGGCCGGTGATGTAGCCGGCGCCGTCGGAGACGAGGAAGGCGATGGTTGCCGCGATCTCCTCCGCCTTGCCGTAGCGCTTCATCGGCACGTTCTCGCGGCGCTCGTCGGTCGCCGGCAGGCTGTCGATCCAGCCCGGCAGCACATTGTTCATACGGACGTTGCTGGCGGCGTAACTGTCGGTGAACAGTTTTGTGAACGCGGCGAGCCCGGCGCGGAACACCGCTGACGTCGGAAACATCGCGCTCGGCTCGAAGGCCCAGGCGGTGGAGATGTTGACGATCGCGCCGGACTTCTGCGCTTGCATGTGAGGTGCGACCAGACGCGTCGGGCGGATCACGTTCATCAGATAGACGTCGAGACCGGTGTGCCACTGCTCATCGGTCAGTTCGAGCACGCCGGCGCGCGGGCCGTGACCGGCGCTGTTGACCAGCGCGTCGATGCGGCCCCAGCGCGCCATCACGCCGTCGACGGTGCGCTTCAGGTCGTCGTTGGAACGGTTCGAGCCGGTGAAGCCGAGGCCGCCGAGTTCGCTGGCCAGCGCCTCGCCCTTGCCCGACGACGACAGGATCGCCACTCGATAGCCATCTGCGGCCAACCGCCGCGCCGCTGCCGCGCCCATGCCGCTGCCGCCCGCGGTGACGAGTGCGACCTTCTCCAAAGCCATGACTGATATCCCTGTTGATGACGAAGCTGGTGCAAGGTCTATCATCAGGGATCGGACGGCGCGACACCCGACGCGCCCGAGCGATGACGCACTACTTCCTGAACACCTGCTTCGATCCGGCATCGAACCTGGCCACAGGGCGGTCCAACTGCCACAGCTCGATGTCGTGGCGGTCGACAAGACGGCCGGCCGATATGACGGCCTGATCGTCGTCGCTGCAATCCATGTTGACCACGCCGATGGATCGGCTGTGCAATCCGACGATATACGCGCGATAAGTCGTCATCTTCGCTCTCCGGCTGCTGCCGCGAAGATGAGCGTAAGGACGTATGAATTCGAGAAGAACCGCGAGGAGATCTTATAAAGACGGAATAAGTGCCTGCCGCGAACAGCCCACCGCGTGCGGCAAGCCGTTCGAAACAGCCGTCAGGCCGCCGCGCCGTTCTTCAGCAGTTTCGCGACGGCCGCAACGAGTTCATCCGGCGAGAACGGCTTGTTCAACAGCACGCTGTCCGGCACGCCCCGCGTCGGCCATTCGTCGCCGCCACCGCCGGTGATGTAGAGCACCGGAAACGACGGATCGATCTCGCGGGCGCCGCGCGCCACACGCCAGCCGTCGAGCCGGCCGAGCAGGCGGATGTCGGTGACCAGTGCACTGTATTTGGTGCGGAAGGCCTTCAGCAGCGTAAGGGCTTCCTCGCCCGAGCCTGCGATCGCCGGCTCGTAGCCGCCATCCCTCAGGGCGTCCTCCACCATCATCTGAAGATCACGATCGTCTTCGATGACGAGAATGATCGGAGCGTCTTGCAAAGCTATCCCCCAGAAATCAGCCGGGTGCGCTCCCGGCTCCGAAGCATATGCAGAATAAAAGTGGCCACCGTTTGCACGGTGTCACCCAGTAAAAATACGGGTATCAGACGCGTCCCTATTCGTCGGCGAATTCGTCTTCTTCGTTGACCCCCGCCTTACCCCGCGGAGCCGGCTTTCTGCCGCCAAGCGATCCTGTGACATAAGGTTCGCGCGTTGCATAGGGGTTACGGCCGCCGGCACGCGCCGCGACCTCTTCGCCGGACACGGCGGCGGGCTGGCAGATCAGGCGCCGGCTGGCCCGGCGCATCAGGTCCACATGGATGTGGTCGTAGTGATAGACGTTGGAACCCGGCGCCAGCACGGTGGTGAATTGCTGGCAGGCGGCGGCCTGGACATCGCGCAGGAAGCCCTGCTCCTCCGGCAGGCCCTTCCAGCCATCCTTCACCGAGATGCGGCGGCCGTCAGACAGCATGAAGGCCGCGATATCGAGCGCGTTGCCGAAGGCGTGCTCGGAAATATGCGCGTGCGAATTGCCGTTCATGCCGCGGCACGAATAGGCCGAGATCTGCTTGATCTCGACGACGCGCGCGCCGAACCAGCGCTGTGCCGCCGGCTGCACGGAATCGGCGAGCCAGCGTTCGAGCACCGAGACGATCGGGCACGCCAGCGTTGCCGCCGGCTTCACCGCGACCGGGCCGACCGTCATCACCTGATTGCCGTTCGACGGGCCGAGCCGCGGCGGCGCGTCCTGAGGCTGCTGGGAATAAGGCGCAGGTGAATAAGGTGCGGCGGCACCCTCGCGCTGCGGATTGCGCGGCAGACCCGGATAATATGGCCGCTCGCCGCTTGCATCGGGCGAGCCTTCCGGCGGCAGGTCGATCTCACCCTGTTGCGGCGGCACCCCGGGCGCCGACAAGGACACCGGTCCGTTCGGCTGGCTGCCATAGTGCGGCTGGCTGACGGCCTGATCGGAATACGGCGCCTGCGCAGGCGGCGGGCTGGGCTGCCGGTTGATCGGCCAACGCGGCTGGCCGCCGACCGATGCCGGCGGACGCAGGCTGTCGTCGGCAAATCCGTAAGCCGAGCTGGCTTCGCCGAGCGCGGCAACCTTGAGCGGGAACTCGGCGCCGCAGACACCGGGGCCGGAAATCGGATCGATGCGGACGATGTCAGGCCCTTCCTTGACCGCGCCTGATTTCAGGCAAGCGGCCTCGGCCTCGGCCCGCCACGGTTCGCGCTCGGCGGTCTGGAACAGACCGCGGCCGCAACCAGCAAGCGACACAAGGACAAGGGAGCCGACGAGATACAAACGAACTCCACGCGTCATGGCGCGGAGGTTCTGCGAATTTGATTAAAGACTCTTCAACGCATTTCGACGGAATGATTTCAGGCGCTCTTAACCATGCGTTGGAACCCGGCAACGCAACGCGCGCACCTTGCCACATAGTTCTTGTTGGGTCGGCAACTGACGAACGCGCCGCATCACGCCGCAGTGGCACGATGAGGTCGCGCTCATATCGTGAGGGCGAATGCATTGGCATTCGAAAATCGGTGCTGGGCTAGTCTCACCTTTAAATCGCAATTTTCAATACCACAACCGGCCGGGGACAGACTGACGGTACCCGGTACTGGTGGCACATACATCCTACGCAATGCCCTGGAATAAATTTGTGGCCGCTTCAACGCCTTGATTCGGCGTCTGTTTGAGCCTCCCACCGCGATGCGGCATCGCCGTGGGAACACCGGCCGGACAGCACCGCTGACTTTATCGGCGGGGAACCACTTGCTAGCTTTTGCGTTAATGCGGGCAGCGTTGTGAACCGAGGGAGCTTCCCAATGGATTTCGCGAGTCCTCTGCTGAGCAAGCTGAGCATTGTGGCCGCGTACATCGCGTTAGCCTTCGTCGGCGCCATCATTCTCGGCGTGTTCTAGAACATTCGACAGGCAATGAGTTCAGCGCCCGGCGGCCACCCCCCGCCGGGCGCTTTGCTGTTTGCCTCAGCTCCAACCACGTCATCGCGAGCAACGACCGTGACGAAGGCATCTCAAAAATTCGAGCAGCTCGATCCGGTGATGCCGCCGATCGTGAAATCGTGGCAGACGAGGCCGGGATTGTCGGGGTCCGGATAGCCGTCGTCGCGACGGCGCGGCTCTCGGATGGTATGGCTGAAGCGCCAGCCGCGGGCGCGCATGCAGCTCTTGTATTGCCGCGACGTCGGCGTGCCGTTCTGCGGCGCGCCGACCCCTGCATCGCAGACCGCGGCGTCGGCATGCAGCGCCTCGTCGCCGCGCTTCTGTTTCAACATGTTGGTGTAGATGTCGTTGTCGGCATGGGCGGCGGCGACGCTGCCGGCAAGCAGCAGCGCGGCCAGGCTCAGGCATTTCATGCTTGCCTCCATCGCTTGCGAAGACGGTGTTGACCTCTATCCGTCGCGCGCGCTCGGACAAAAGGTTCGAAGGCGTCCGGTTACAAATTGGACACGTCGATTCAGGAGCGCGGCTCACTCCGGAGCTGCCCTTGCGTCATCACCCGCGCCCGCGCATGCGAGACGCGGACCCAGTCGACGCCGGTGCAATAGAAGCGGCCGAGCATGCAGGATTCGACGCGCAGTCTGTCCGCGCCCGTCAACGCGATCGTGCCGTAACGGATGTTGCCGTTGTCCCGGCTGTAAACGCCGCCGGTCCAGCGCGCGTCCTGCTTCGGCTTCATGTTGATCAGCACCGCTTCGCCGAGATCGCGCGTGGTCCGGTCGAGCGCGTAGCCGCACAGCGCGTTGCCGCAGAGACGAACGCGCACCAGATTGTTGGCTTCGGTCTGCCAGTCGCCGACCGGGCCGTCATCCGGCTCGTCGGTCTCGCGCGAGACACGGATCATGGGCGACGCTGGACGCACAGGCGCTGCGGGCACGGCGGCCGGCGGCGGAGGCGGAGCTGCGACGACCGGCGGCGGCTGGGGTGTCATCACACGCGGCGGCGGTGGTGGTGGTGATGGCGCAGCAGCAGGCGGCGGCGCGGCCGGAGCGGGCTTGGACACGATGATCGGCGGCGGCGCGGGTGGTGCAGCAGTCGCGGGCGGCGGGCTTGCGGCCGGTGTGACGGGCGTCGCCGCCGGCGCAGCGGGTGCGGGCGCCGGCTTCAGTGTGCGGCCATTGTCTGCGCCGCCGTCGTGCTTCGATCGATCAGATACCGAGATGCAGGAGAGCGAGCGGCACCGCGTCGAATCGAGATGGACGCGATGACCGCCGATCGAAAACGAGATGCCCTCGCCGGCATGGGCAAAGGACGCGAACAGCATCAGCGCGACGAGCAGGCAGGTGCGCTTCATCGAAGCCTCCAGAACACCCGATTACGCTTAAGGATGCGGAGCTCACGGCGCAGTGATCTGCGTCACCGTGACGATCCTGCGTGACGCGCCCTCGGCCATGTCCGCCGGCGTGATGCGGATCACAGAAGCCGGCCGCGCGGCCGCGTAGCGTCCGGACCAATCGATCAACCCCCCGCCCAACGCCACGGAGACCCAGATGAAGAAGCTCGTTGCGATCGCCGCGCTGCTGATGGCCACCACGTCGGCGCATGCCGGTGGCACCGGCATCACCTTTGAGATCGACGGCCAGCGCATCCATGTCGATGCGCCGCGCAATTGCAGCGCGCTGTCCTGCATCCGCATCTCCGCGCCGGGCTATAGCGGCACATCGGCGGCATCAGCAAGAACTTCGGCTCGAAGTCCGACGATG